>NZ_VISR01000004.1 GCF_007827595.1 Streptomyces sp. BK340 | reverse complement strand
GCCACCAGTGGGCTGAGCGCTGAAAGCCACACCCAGCATCCCCGGGTCTTTCGATCCTACGAGTGACCGAAACCAACCCACCTAGAACGTAAGGAGAGCTGATGGTCGGCTCGTCGCATGAGGCGCTGCACCGGATCTTCCAGAAGGACCCGGCCCTGTTGACGAGGGCGTTACAGCGGGTGCTGCACGTGCCCTTCCCTGAACCTCACGAGATCGCGGCGCTGAACGTGGACCTCACCGAGATCGAACCGGTCGAGCGTCGGGTGGACACGTTGTTGCGGGCGGAGACGGACGAGGGCACGTATCTCCTGGTGGTGGAGTCACAGGGGAAGGTGGACGACCGCAAGCGCGGCAGCTGGCCCTACTACCTCTCCTACCTGTACGAGAAGTACCGCTGCGAGCCCGTGCTCATCGTCATCACCCAGAGCAGCGCCACGGCACGCTGGGCCTCGCGCCCGATCCGCCTCGGCTTCCGGGACTGGCACTCGCTGACGGTACGTCCGCTGGTGCTGGGCCCGGACAACGTGCCGGTGATCACGAGTGAGCGGCAGGCCGAACGGGACGTCCCCCTTGCGGTGCTCTCGGCCATGACACACGGGCGCGGCCCGCAGGCTCCGGCCATACTGGAGTCCCTGGCATCCGCCCTGCGGACCATCGACCCCGACAGTGCCGCGGTCTTCGTGCAGTTCGTCGACTCATGCCTGGCCGACCCCCAGGCGAAGCAGATGTGGAGGGACCTGATGACGGCGATCCAGTACTTCTGGCGACACCCACTGGCAGAACAGGTACGCGAGGAAGGCCGCGAGCAGGGCTTGGAGCAGGGCCGGGCTGAGGCCAAGGCCGAGATGATCCTCCACATCCTGGAGTGGCGCGGCATCCAAGTGCCCGAAGCCGTCCGCGAGCGAGTGAGCACCTGCACGGACCTGGACCAACTCGAGCTCTGGGCCCAGCGAGCCGTGCACGCCACGGACTCGGCGGAGCTGTTCGCCGAGAAGTGAGGGGGCACGGGGCCGCCCGGCAGGGCGGTCACCGGAACGGAATGTTCAGCCAGGGGCTGCCGGCCTCGGACATCAGGATTCGATGGGCCTCGAGCATGTCCTGGTACCAGTCCCCGAACTCCTCGTCGTCGAAGTGAAGACAGCGCCCGAGGATGTAGCCGGCGGAAAAGTCCTGCCATGACTTGTACGACAGGGAGGCGGCGCGCCCCGCCTGGATGACGGTGGACTCGGCCTCCGCAAGTGTGCAGAACCGGGCCCCCAGCCCCCACCGGGCCATCTTCGAGGCACGGCCGAGATCCCAGGCGTCGACGGACGAGACGTACCCGTTCTCACCGAGCACACCGTCGGCACGCATGCGGGCCTCGTAGCGGGTGATACGCCCGATGAGCCGCTGCACACCCTCGACGCGGGCCTCGACCTCGGATTCGGGTCGGGGCTCGGTCCTGGAGACGCCGTCCTCTGACACCACGACCGAACCCTCGGAGTTCGCTCGGATGAGGTTGGCGGCGGCCTGCCGCCAGTACCCCAGGTCGACACGCCCGCCGAAATCCCGGGCGATGCTCCGGCGCAGACCGAGGGCGAAATCCCAGACCGAGCTGTGCTGCTCGCACGCGAGGAGGTCGCGCAGGTAGTCCTGCCACTCCTCACGGGTGGTGATGCCCCACCATTCGCGAAGCCGCTTGAGCTCGTTCAGATAGCCGGTGCCATGCCAGGCCATGGCGTTCCAGACGGAGCCGTTGCTGACACACAGGAGCGCTCCGCAGGCGAGGCCGTGGGCGACGGAACCGTGCAGCGGGCCGCCGACCCGGAGAGTGAGCAGCCTGCCGGGGACCCTCTGCAGGCCATTGGTCCGGTAATGCTGAGCCCATGCACCGGAGTGCGGTGGCGCCGCCGGGAGGAACGCCTCACAGGGACTGCCCGGATTGACCACGATCCACGGCGGACGCCCCGGCTTCCATGCCTCGGCGAACCACCCGAGCCTGCTGCGATGGAAGACCCGATGCGGTTCGGGGGCGGGCAGCACGCCTACGGTGTACACCGCCCAGATGGCGCCGCCGGCACGTGGATCGTGCCCGAAGACTGAGTACGTCCTGTCCGGGTCGGTGTCTGCCTTGTCGCGCTGTATCTCGTAATACAGCGGTTCCCGCGCGAGCACATCGAAGTATGCGGCCCAGTCCTCGCGATACTTGGCCTCGAACAAGGCCTGCTCGATCTCCGTCGGCGGCGTCCAGGCAGACGGTGCTGGGGTTCCGAAAGCCCCCGGCGGCGGACCAAACGACATGAAGCTCTCTGCCTCTCGGGGCCGATCATGAGTCAGCGGCAAGGTAGACACGGGTGTGAACCAAGCGCATCGATGAAGCGCGAAAACTGATGCCGGAGTCGTCGTGCCCCAAAGACACTGAAATCACGTCCCCGGTGTGGCCCTGACGTTGACCTCCCGGGCCTCCACGTCGGTCCACTTGCCGACTTGGAAATCCACTACTCCGGAAAACAGCAGGTGAAACTCGAAGCGATTATAGGGTTTCTCGTGCCATTCCGGATCGGGGTGCGACGGAAGGCATCTTGTGTCGAATCCGAGAGTTACAGAGTCCTCACGCTCGTCCACGTGAACATAGAATAGTTCACACTCGTCGAGGGTTGGCGGACTGGCCGCGTAGAACTCTCCCAGAAAATGTGGGTCCGCAAGGAATCTCTGCCATTCAGATGCGTTCAAAGTAGCTCTTCTCCCAGACCTCTGGCAGAGAATTGTATCGACGGGAGTCGATTCGACCTGCGAATGAACGTGAACCCAGGTCCGAGCCGTCAACATCGACCCTGAAGGCACTGACATGGCCGATCGTAACCGAGTCACTGCAGTCAAATGCCAGATTTATTCCGTCGCCGCCAATGTCAACCTGAAGGCATCTTCCCTCTGGTCGAGGAGCTGCTTCCAGAAAGCCGAGAGCCGGGGGCTCCCATGAGTGGATGGCCAGATTCTGGACCGCCAGGAATCTCAGATGGAACTGGACCGTATCAAAGCCCGAAGTCACCCAGTCCTGTGGTGCCGGATCAGGGAACTGCGGGAGATCGGCGCGGATGATCAATGTAGGCCCACGCCAATTCAGGTTGAGTGATCGAAACCTTATGCACCCCTCCAGTTTCGGCATGTGCCCATAGGCGGCGCACAGCGCATCGGAGTTTACGATAAATTCATCAACGGTCAAGCTGGACATCCCCAGATACTCCAGGCCCGCTGCCGCCAAGCCGTTCACAAGTTTCCATCTCCCTAGTGCTCACGTCTGCCGCGTGCCATCGACATACGCGGACAGGCCCGCAGCGAAGACGCTGTCCGAGACCGCCCGAATACGGGTCCCGGGCGCCACTATGTCGACGGAAATCCCGTCGCCCGCTGCGAGGGAGATGTCCGCTGTCACATCAGAGTCGAAGCCGTCCAGGGTTATTGAGCGAAGTCCGCCGAAGACAAGCTCGATCTGGACGGTGTTGAAGCCCTGCGCAGCCCACTTCCGTGGAGGCTGAGCAGGATAGTCCGGGAGGTCCGGACGCACCCCCGTCTCGGACCCCTCTCTGCCCAACATCACTTAGCGCAAGCGAACCCTGGACAGGCTCGGCGGGATGCCCTGATAGATGCGGGTGATGCCCTCGGGGTTGATCACGAAAGATGTCCACACCATGGCTGCTTGCCCGTTCAAGCCTCTACCGGTTTCGCGAGTTGCGTCTGACACCTGCGGGTAGCCACATCCGCCTGCATGTCACCTTTCGCCGCCCCGGTGGTCGGGAAATTTCTCCAGTACGGGAATCCCCGAGGCCTTCATGGCGTCTATTACGCGAACCAGATGATCATCGTTTTCGATGATAAGAGCATGCCTGTCGACCGGATTGTAGATCACAGGCAGTGAGGCGCCCTGCACTTTCACCAAAACCCATTCGGATTCTTTCATGTTCCACAGATATGAGTAAATCTCAATGTCTCCGTCTGTCATTTTCTAATTCTCCCAAGGGATGAAAGGGTTTTTAGTGTAGGGGATCGCCGCCCCACTGCCTACCGGTATCACCTCGGAGGTCCGCTGGGGTGACCCAATGGCTTCAAGCGCTGCCATTACGTTGCGGTCGCCAGTGCTCGGCCATGGGGTGCCGCCTGGATGAGTGTGATAGATGAACATGCTGTCCGGTTCGAGGGGTATACGGACCGCACCGACAGTACCTGAGTTTAGATAGTACGTTCCTCCGCCACCGTTGAGTCCTGGTCCGTACTTGTATGTGACGGCGAACTCTACGCCATGCTTTATTGTCAAGTTCTCAAGTTCCTGAATTGTTGGGCGCCGCGGAATCTCTACCCCGGCGGGTCCGGGGAGCCCCTCCCCTGGACGGGCGCCGTATAGAAGGCGATTAAGCGGGCACTCCTCCGGTGCAAGCCCGAGGGGATCGCTCCACGTATGCGGATTGTGGACGTATGTGGTCGGGTTGGGTGCCGGGGTGAGACCGAGGGGGTCGGGACTGAGGTACCGGGCGGTCTCGGGGTCGTAGTGGCGGAAGTAGTTGTAGTGGAGGCCGGTTTCCGGGTCGAAGTACTGGCCCGGAAAACGTAGAGGCGTGTAGGTGTTGCTGTTGGCCGCCCACGCAGTCGTTCCCCACAGGGTGCCACGCGTCCACCAAGCAACGTCGCCCTGTTCATCGATGAGTTCGCTGGGAGTTCCGACGAGGTCGTTGACGATGGCGAAAAAGCGAGAGTCGATCTCGTCCTGGGGCGCGTCGACTGCGGTGATGCGTTCCCTTTGGGTCAGGGGGCGAAAGCCCTGGTGGTCCCAGGTGAGAGTGACCGGGTTGGGAAGGTTGGCTGATGTGGTGGTCTGTTCACAGAGGGTGGTGCCGTCCCATGTGAATTCGACGCGCTCCACGACCGTTTCACCATCGGCCGCGAGGTGGAGTTTCGCGGTCCGTCGGCCCAGGGGGTCATAGGTGTAGCGCCAGCGGGTGCCGTCCGGGGTCGTCACCGCAGTCAGGCGGTCCTCGGCGTCCCATTCGTAGCGCCAGGTGTCCGGCTTGCGGGACAGGCGGGGTTTCTGGCGCAGTGTGACGCGGCCGAGCGCATCATGTTCGTAGCGGACGTTGCCGGCTCGGGTGATGCGGGTGCCTGTGTACCTGCGGGGCCCCACCGCCTCGTGGCCCGGGTGGTTCGCAGGCCACAATGCCTCGGTCTGGTTGCCCGCCTCGTCGTACGCGTACCGCTCCGTCCAGCCGGACGCGTGAACCGCCGTCACCCGGCCAACCGCGTCCAGGTCGAAGCGGCGGCCGCCGGAGAGATGGTCGTCGAGGCCGACCAGGTTGCCGTCGGCGCGGTAGCTGTACGACCGGTGTTGCACTGTGTGGCCTGCGGCTCCGGTCACCGACTGGGTCGTCAGACGGCCCAGCTCATCAAAGGTGTGCGCCAGGGTAATCGTTCCGCCGATGTGGCGGGTGAGTTCGAGGCCTGCACCGTCGTAGGTGAAGTCGATGGCGCGGCCCGAGGCGACCATGCTGGCCCGGCGCCCCGCCGCATCGTACGACCAGGCGGTGGTGGCACCGGTGGGGGTGGTGCGGCCGGTGCGTCGGCCGAGGGCGTCGTAGGTGTAGCTCAGCGTGCGGCCATCGACCGTTTCCGAGTGCAGGCGGCCGTAGCGGTCGCGTAGAAGCATGAGCGTCGTGCCGTTCGGCGCAGTGGCCTGGGCGAGTTGGTCGGTGAGGTCATAGGCGTACGTCGTGACCTGGCCGGCCGCGTCCTTGCGAATCACCTGGCCCAGTTCGTTGCGCTCGTAGGACAGGACATTACCGAGAGCATTGATGCTTGAGACAAGGCGGCCTGCCGCATCATGCGTGTAGGTGAGGACGCGATCATCGAAGTCCGTCTCGCGGACCGGGCGGCCGGCCGCGTCGTATTCGTACGTCCAGGTCAGACCCTGGGGATTGGTGACCTGGGTCAGGCGCAGGGTGGGGTCGTGCTCGAACTCGTAGCGGACGCCGTCGGGCCCGGTACGGGCGGTCAGCAGGTCGAAGTGAGTGTATTCGAAGCAGGTGACGCCGCCGATCTGGTCGGTGTGGGTGGTGCAGTTGCCCTCGCCGTCGTAGGTCCAGCGTTCCTCGGTGCCGTCGGGGTGGATGCGCCGGGTCAGGTTGCCCTCGATAGACCATTCCTGGCGGGTGGTGGCGCCTAGTGGGTCCGTGAGGGCGGTCGTGCGCCCGAAGGCGTCGTACTGGTAGCGGGTGACGGCTCCGACGGCGTCGGTGACCTCCACGGGCTGCCCGGCCGGGTTGCAGTGGACACGGGCGGTGTTGCCCAGTGGGTCTGTGACGGCGGTCGGGCGGCCGGTGGTGTCGTAGGTGTATTGGGTCGTACCGCCCGTGGGATCGGTCCTGGAGGTGTGGTTGCCCCGAGCGTCGTACTCGTGGCGGGTCACGCTCCCGTCCGTGCCCACGACCTTCGTCGGCAGACCGAGCTCGTTGTACGTGGCCGTCGTCCGGCGTCCGTCGGCGCGGACGATCTCGGTCAGGTTGCCGGCTTCGTCGTAGGTGAAGGCGGTGGTGTGGCCGAGGGGGTCGGTGCGTGACAGCAGACGGTTGTAGCGGTCACGCACGTACTGCGTGGTGGCGCCCAGGGGGTCGGTCTCGGCTATGACCTGGGAGCGTTTGTTGATCAGGAAGCGCGTCTGATGACCGTGGGAGTCGGTCAGGGTGGTGACGTGGGTACCCGTGGTCGGATCCGGGTCGCCGTAGGTAAATCGGCTGTGCACGTGGCCGGCTTCGCCCCACTGCTCGATGCAGCGGTCCTGGCCGTCGTAGACATAGGTGAACCGGCTGTTGTTGGTGTCGATCCAGGCTGTGATGCGACCGCGTTCGTCGGTCTCGAAGCGGAGCGGGGAGCCGGAGGAGTTGATGACCTCGGTGAGGTGCCCGTCGGTGTAGCCGTAACGCAGTACGGTCTGGCCCTCGGCCTGGTCACTGTGTGCCAGGTGCAGGCCGGTGATACGGCCGTCCTGTGCCGTCAGCTTTACGCGATAGCCGCAGCTGTGCTCGACGGAACGAGGGGTGCCTTCTGTGTCGTGGTCGAGGGTGATCCAGTTCCCGTTGCGGTCGTCGATCTGCCGCAGCAGGGCCAGGGACTCCGTCTGGTCCTCGAAGTGCCAGACCCGGCCCGTCTCGGGGGCCGTCACCGTGTAGCCGTCGGCGACTCGGTCCAGCGACCAGCGGGGGCCACGCTCCGGCAGGACCGGCAGGCCAGGTGCCGGGTGGGGATACGTCAGGAGCATCCCTTCCTCGGCTACGAACACCACGCCCTGGGCGTCGATCTCCAGACGCTGGTCCAGTGTGCTCGACCACTTCGGGCCGAACCAACGCCCCGAGCGGTAAGACGAATTGAAGTACCGCCGCAGGACCAGAGGTAGGTCTGCAGGCAGGGTCAAGTCCGTCTGCGGAAGCACCATGTAGCCGGAGGCGACGTCCACCGGGTCTTCGCAGAGCTTTTTCTCTTCTGGCTTCTGCGCGTTGGAGTCGGGATTGTCCTCCGCGTTGCCCCGGGCGGCGTTCCCTTCGGAATTCGCCGTCTCGCCCTTCGTCGCCCCGCGTTCGCCGACCGTCGCCCCCTCCGCCCCCTTCGCCCCGTCCTCCGCTACCCGGGCGCCATCGACGGCGGCCTCCTCGGCCCCCGCCTCCGGGATCAGGAACTGGGGAGCGAGTTCGCCACCGACCCCGCCCGGGTCCTCGAGGAAGGACTTCCACAAACCGTCGGCGGTCTGGGTGGGGTGGGTGACCATGTGGACGGCGCCGCCCAGCAGTTCCACCTTGGCCTGGAGCGCCTCGTACGGGTGGGTGACCGCGTACGGGTCGAGCGGGTTCGCGTTGCGGGCCAGGTTGTTCAGGTCGCCGAGCCCGCGCATGAAACCGCCGAAGAAGCGCATGTCCTCCGTCTTGGCGGCATCCAGGACGTCGGCGCCGTCGAGTTTGAGCTGGTTGAGGGCCGACGGCTCGTGCGGGGCGTGCTGGAAGGCGAGTTCGACGCGGTCGGCGGCCTCCGCGGCGAGGTGGTCGCGCTGGCGTCGGGCGGCGGTCAGGATCTGTTCGGCCGCGTGCTTGGCCTCGTCGCCGGGGTCCTGGTCCGAGGGCTTCGGGCCGGGGTCCTTCTTGCCCGCGTCGACGGCGTCGTTGTACGTCTCCACCTTCTGCTGGTGGGCTTGCGAGGCGGCTTTGCCCTCGCGGTACTTCGCCACCGCCTCCCGGGCCTGGGACTGTGCCCATTCCACCGTGTGCGCGAAGTTCTCCAGGGCCGAGGAAGCCTCACCGCAAGCCTCGGCGGCCTGACGCCATTTGACCTGGTGCGTGGCGAACTTCTTACGGAAAGCGTCGGCGGCCTCGCCCTTGAACTCCGACGAGTCCAGCTGCTGCATGCCGGTCGCGACAGCGCCGAAGGACTGCGCGAAGTTCCGCAGGTGCACCGCCGTCTCACGGAGCTTCGCCGGGTTGCCGTGGATGAGTTCCTTCGGGTCCTCGGTCTCGTCCAGCTGCTGCTCGTCCACGTGCGCGCCCAGCTTGGACGCGGTGGAGTCACCCCAGCCGTCGACCTTGTCGGCCGCACCATGCGCACCGGCCCAGTCGAGCGCGTCACCCACACCGTGGGCGCCCTCGTCGATGACATGGCCCGTCGCCCGCTTGACGTGGTCGTAGCCGGACTTGAGCGACCCCAGGGCGCTGTTGAACTTCCCCGTGAGAGACATCAGCTCCCGTCACCCGTCCCCGTCACGTCCCGCACGATGGACGGAGTGATCGGGATCGGGCTGCCCGGCGCCCCCTCGCTCGTCTCCACGTCCGTGAGCATGCCCTTCCCCGTCTGCTTCACGGAGTTCACCAGGTTGTCGCGGTCCTTCTCGCCGTACCCCGTCGTCGCCGCGGCATGGTTGATCTGGTCCACGCTCTCCTTCTCCACCACCTCGTTGGAGGCGAAGGGATCCCCGACCACGGAGTTGTAGGCGACCTTCAGCGAGCCCTTCACGTACTCGTCCGTCTGGTGGAAGGTGCCGGCCGCCAGCCCCATCCCCTCCGCGAGCGCGTTGCCCTCCTCCATCAGATCGCGCACGCCCCACTGCCAGCGCTCGCAGAAGGTGTGCAGCATCGCGCCGAGATGGTCGTCACCGACGTCCATGCCGTCCATCTCCAGGCTGGTGAAACCACGGCCCGCGCCTGCCCAGCCCTTCATCGTGCCCAGCGAATCCAGCTCGCTCAGAGCCTTGTTGATCCCCTCGGCGATCGACTTCAGCCCCTGCACCTGCAGATCCGGCTGCCCGCCCCCGCTCGGCGTCGTCACTGCCGTCCCTCCCCCGTCAGTCATCCGGCTTCGACACCGGAGTCCATGTCCAGCACGTCACGCTCACGTGTTCCGGTTCCGCTGCCGCCGACCGCGCCCATTTCCGGCCCGTCCACGGCGACCCCCTCGGGCACGATCCCGACGACCGGCGGCAGCACCAACCCCCGCTCGCCATCACCGGCATCCACCAACACCCCGCACGGCAGCCCGGTCCCGGCCACCGCCGGTACACCGGCATCCAGCACCGCGGCACCCCACACCTCCCGGTACCGCCAGCTCCGGTCGCCCTCCCCGCGCGCCCTCGCATACCGCGCCAGCGCAGCCTCGTCGGTGAATACGAGCAGCCACCGTGCCCCGCTCATCTCCACCGTCAGAGCCGCACCGTTCTCCCCGTACGGGACGAGGACGCGACGACGCCGGAACTCACCCAGCCGAATCCGGAACTTGCGCTGGTGGTCACGGAGTTGGGCGGTCTGTTGTGGAGTGAACAGCTCCTCTGTCCGGGCAGGCTGCTGTGCGATGGCGAACGAGGAGGTGTCCGGCGGTGGTTGGGGGACGGGGAGAGGCTCGGCAGGCGGCGGCGTGTGGCCCGTACGCACAACTGTCCGCTCGGCGATGTCCGCCAGCGCCGACCTGGGCGGATGCACTCCGGTCTCGTCCGTCGCACCCGCCGATCCCGTCGGCTCAGCGCTGTCCACAGCGCCTTCCCCCTCACCAGACGTGTCTTGTCGCGTTCAATCACTTTCGTTCACCGAACGACCTTCGATGCTCACATGTATGGATCGGTACGGACAACGCCAGTCGGATCAACAGGGGTTAAAGGGTGGGTCAATTGGCAGGCCGATCCAGCCACAGCCGCCGGAACTCGATCGTCTCGTACGGCCCCGTCATCCCCGTCTCGTACAGGACTCCGACAGTGCCGTGGTCCAGTTGCACCAGGTCGGAGTAGGCGGCCCACCGGGAAGACAGCGTCAGCGTCTTGGTGAAGGTCCGGCCGGCGTTCGTGCTGGACCACAGGGCCATCGCCCGGCGGGCGGTCGGCACCGACGGGGCGGAGAACAGCAAGGGGCCCTTGCGCAGTTGGAGCACGCTGCCCTCGACCACCGGGACGTCGTTCAGCGTGCGCTGCACGGCGAAGGGGCGGACGAGACTCCGGCCACCGTCGGCGCTGTAGGTGTCGAGGCGGTGGCCGCGCCCGCTGCCGTTCTGGTCGCGGGAGCTGATGTACAGGCGGCCGTCGGGGAGTTGGGCGACGCTGGTCTCGTTGGCGTTGGTCACGTCGTCGTAGGTGTCGTCCACGAATCCGAGGTGCCAGGTGCGGCCGCCGTCGTCGCTGTAGAGAGCGTGGGCGCCGTAGTACCGGGGCTCCCGGCCGGTGTCGGAGGAGCCGGGAGGCGGGGCGGCGGAGTGGTCGGCGGGGACGAGGAGGCGGCCGGTGTGCGGGCCGCGGGTGAGGGCGAGCGCGTGGCCGGGGCCGGTCGCGTACCAGCGCCAGCCCGGCGGCTTCACCGCGGCCGTGATCTCCCGCGGGCGCGTGAAGCGGCGGCCGTCGTCCGTGCTGCGCTGGACGAACACCCGGCGGCCCCGCTCGGGCGTGACCTCGCCGCGCATGATCTGAGCCTCCGTCACGGACCCGCTGTTGTACGAGGTCACCAGTACGACGGCGCCGGAGCGCGGGTCGACCACGGGGGCCGGGTTGCCCCGGGTGTCCCCGTGCCCGGCGGCCACCACCTTCAGCGGGCCCCAGGTGCAGCCGCCGTCGGTGGAGCGGCGCAGGACGACGTCGATGTCGCCGCTGTCGGCGGCGCTCGTGTGCCGGCCCTCGGCGAAGACCAGGACCGTGCCGCGCCTGGTGACGACGGTCGCGGGGATGCGGTACGTGTCGTAGCCGCCGTGCCCGCCCGCGTACGGCACGGAGGAGACGCAGCCGTGTGTGGAGTGCGCCGGGTGGACGGCGGTGAGCGGGGTGAGGAACGCGGTGGCGACGAGAAGAGCGCGGCTCAGCGGGATCACGCCTCACATGCTCCCCGGAATCACCAGCCCGGACTCGTAGCCCACGATGACCAACTGGGCCCGGTCGCGCGCGCCGAGCTTGCCCATGATCCGGCTCACGTGGGTCTTCGCGGTGAGCGGGCTCAGCCCCAACACCTCAGCTATTTCAGCGTTGTTGAGACCACGGGTGACCAGCGTCAGCACCTCCCGCTCCCGGTCCGACAGACACTCCGGGCCGCCCGTCATGGGCGCGGAGGGGCTGCGCAGAAACCGCTCGATCAGGCGTGCCGTCGGCCCCGGCGAGAGCAGCGCCTCGCCCGCGGCGACCGTGCGGATCGCATCCAGCAGGTCGGCCGGACGGGTGTCCTTCACCAGGAACCCGGAGGCACCGGCGCGCAGCGCGTCCACGATGTTCTCGTCGGTGTCGTAGGTGGTGAGGACCAACACCTTCACTCCGGCGAGGTCCTCGTCGGCGGCGATCAGCCGGGTCGCCTCGATGCCGTCGAGGTCGGGCATGCGGACGTCCATCAGCACGACGTCGGCACGTTCGGTACGGACGAGGTCGACGGCCTCGCGGCCGGTGGCCGCCTGCCCGACGACCTCCATGTCCGGCGCGGACTCCACGAGCATGGCGAACGCGGCCCGGACGAGGGCCTGGTCGTCGGCCAGCAGTACCCGGACGGGGTTCATCTGGTTCCTTTCAACGGCAGTACGGCCATCACCTCGAAGCCCTGGGCGTCCTCGCGCGGCCCGGCGGCCAGCGTGCCGCCGACGCTGCGGGCCCGCTCCCGCATGCCGACCAGACCGTAGCCCGGCGTGCCGTCCCCGGCGCCCACGCCGTCGTCAGTGACGTGGACCCGGAGGACATTCCCGGCGTCCTCGGCGTCCTCGTCCACGTACACGCGCACCGTCACCGTCAGGTCCTCCCTGCCTCCGTGCCGTACGGCGTTGGTGAGCGCCTCCTGCACGATCCGGTAGGCGGCGGCCCCCACCGCGGGCGGCACCTCGTCCACGGTGACCGCGACCTCCACCTCGGCACCCGCGGCGGTCCGCGCGAGGCCTGCCAGGCCGTGCAGTCCGGGCAGCGGGCCGCGGCCGTCCGAGGAACCGGGGTCGCGCAGGACGTCCAGGGTCGTGCGGAGTTCGCCACGGGCCGTGCGGCAGGTCTCGGCGATGTCGTCCAGGGCCTTGGCGACGGCGGCCCGGTCCAGGCGGCCGGGATCAGCGGCCAGGACGTGCGCGGCGACCGAGGTCTGCACGCCGATGAGGGTGATGCTGTGGGCGAGCAGATCGTGCAGGTCGCGCGCGATGCGCAGGCGCTCCTCGGCGACCCGGCGGCGGGCCTCCTCCTCGCGGGTGCGTTCGGCGCGTTCGGCGCGTTCGACGATCGCGGCGATGTGCCGGCGGTGGGAGCGGACGGCGACGCCGAGGAAGAGCACGGCGACCACCCAACCGGAGGTGCGCAGCACCTGGAAGGCATGGTGGGTGTTCACCGTCGTCATCACGCCCACGATGACGGTGAGGACGGTGATGCCCGTCAGGACGGTGCGCAGGGGGCGACTGGTGACGGCGACCGTGTAGAGCGCGGTGAGCCCGGCCGGGATCGTCGCGGAGTGGTTGTTGTCGAGGGCGTTGTACGTCGCGATGAGGGCCACCGCGGCGGCGAGCACCAGCAGGGGGTGGCGGCGCCGCCACACGAGCGGTATGTGTGCGGCGAGCAGCAGCGCCCAGCCGAGCGCGTCGGGGCGGTGGCCCGGGTCGGTGAACAGGGCGAGGCACACGGCCGGCACGGCGAGGGCGAGGGCGAGTAGGGCGTCGTTGCGGGTGGCGTGCGGGGCGGTGAGGGGATCGCGGTTGACCGCCGCGACGATCCGCTCGCCCTGGCGGGGCCGTCCCGCCGCCGGGACGCGGCGCACCGCCGACGGGATCCCCGGGGACCGGCAGCGGCCCGTCGTTGTGGTGGTTTCCTGCACGGGGTTCATCTTCCGGTAGGCGGGCGCCCCTGCCGAGAGCAGGGGCGCCCGATGGTTCAGCCCACGGGTTCCGGTGCGCGCTCGGCGCCCGCCGCCTCCGGTGCCCTGGACAGCCGCCCCGGCCACCACACCGCCCTGCCCAGCGCCACGCTCGCGCTGGTCACCAGGTAGGTGCGGACGAGGAAGGTGTCCAGCAGGACCCCGACCGCGATGACGAAGCCCAGCTCGACGAGTTGGACGAGCCCCATGTTGGTCAGCACCGCGAAGGTGGCGGCGAGGACGAGCCCGGCGGAGGCGATGACCCCGCCGGTCGTCCGCAGCGCGGTCAACGCGGCGGCGGCAGGATCCAGACCTCGCAGCGACTCCTCCCGCATCCGGTGCATCAGGAAGATGCCGTAGTCCACGCCGAGGGCGACGAGGAACACGAAGGACAGCAGGCCGAGGCCGGGATCGGTGCCGTGGAAGCCGAACAGCGGCTCGAAGACCAGCCCGCCGAGGCCGAGTGCCGCCCCCCACACGGCGACCACAGCGACCACCAGCAGCAGCGGGGCGACCAGGGACCGCAGCAGGGCGATCAGGATCAGCAGCACGGACAGCAGGACGATCGGTACGACGACCAGCCGGTCGCGGGCGCTGGTGTCCGCGAGGTCGAGCTGCTGGGCGCTGGACCCGCCGACGTGGGAGCCGTCGAGCCGGTGCCTCAGTGCCTTGATCGTGGCGGTCTCGGCGGCGGACTGAGGCGGGGCGGACGCGGTTGCCGTGATCTCGGTCCAGCCGCCGCCGGTACGACCCTCTCGCGCCTCCGCCACTCCCTTCGTGCCCCGGATCGTGGCCAGGGCGGCGTCGGCGCGCCCGGCCGGGGTGAGGATCTCGATGGGCTGCGCGGACTGCTCCGGGAAGGCCTTCGCCACGGTCTGCATGGCGGTGACGGAGTCGGGCCGGTCGACGAAGGTGTCCACTTGCTTGAGCGGCCCCGGCAGGTTCAGCGCGCCCAGCGCCAGTGCGCCTAGCAGGGCGGCGCCGGAGGCGAGGACGGTCAGCGGGCGGCGCCCGGCCGAGGAGCCCATCGCGGTGAACAGCGACCGGCGGGCCTTGGGCGTGGAGCCGTAGGCGGGGACGAGCGGCCAGAACAGGCGGCGGCCCAGCAGGACCAGAATGGCGGGCAGCAGGGTCAGCATCGCAACCAGCGCGCACAGCACGCCGACCGTGCCGAGCGGGCCCATGCCCCGGCTGGAGTTGAGGTCGGCGGCGAGCAGGCACAGCAGTCCGGCGGCCACCGTGCCGGAGGAGGCGAGGACGGCGAGCCCGCAGCCGCGCAGCGCCGCCCGCATCGCGTCGTACGGCCGCTCGTGGCGTCGTAGCTCCTCGCGGTAGCGGGAGACGAGGAGCAGGGCGTAGTCGGTGCCGGCGCCGAAGACGAGGATCGTCATCATGCCGGTGCTCGCGCCGGTGACGGCGGTACCGAAGGCCTGGTTGAGGGCGTAGGCGGCGGCCTGGGCGAGGAAGTCGGCGACACCGGCGACGACGAGCGGGACCAGCCACAGCAGCGGGCTGCGGTAGATGAGGATCAGCAGGATCGCGACGACGGCGACGGTGGTGTAGAGCAGCGGGCCGCCGAGGGACTTGTAGACGCCCGAGGCGTCGGTGGCGAGGGCGGCCGGGCCGCCGACGTCGGCCGAGAGTCCGCCGGTGTCGTGGACGATGCTGCGGACGTCGTCGACGAGGGCGTCGCGCTTCTTCTCGTCGGTGCCGGGCTCGTTGCTGGTGACCGGGTACATGAGGGTGGTGCCGTCGGCGGACGGGATGCCCTGCGGGGTGCGGCCGGTGAGGGCGTGCCGGTGGGCGAGGGCGTCGACCTGCTCGCCGGCGGTGGCCCGGTCGGCGGCGGTCAGGCCGCTCGCGCGGTGGTAGACGAGGACCAGTTCGGTGGTCTGGCCGCCCGGGAGGTGGTCCTGGAGCCGGGCCACCTGGGTGGAGTCGGCGGAGGCGGGCAGGTAGTCGGTCGTGCGGTTGTGCTGGACGTCGGTCAGCTTGGCGGCGAACGGCCCGGCCACGGCCAGCAGGACCACCCACAGGCCCAGCACCAGCCAGGGCAGGCCTCGTCGCCCGCCTCTCCCACGTGTTGTCGCGGCCCCCATGGAAACGGGCCCTCCCTCCGGAGCGGATGTCTGGATACGGCTTCCAGACTTCCGCCGGAACGGGGCGCGTTCGTCGGGCGCAGGGGTGAGTCCGGCAGTACTGCGCAGGGTGG
Organism: Streptomyces sp. BK340; assembly: GCF_007827595.1. GTDB lineage: Bacteria > Actinomycetota > Actinomycetes > Streptomycetales > Streptomycetaceae > Streptomyces. The sequence goes on along the minus strand of NZ_VISR01000004.1, from coordinate 513,660 downwards.
CCGGGCGGGCGGAGTACTCCCTGGGGAGTATCGCGAGGGCGCGGGTCGACCGGGCCTCCCGGGCAAGCGGGGCCCGGCCGGGCTCGGGACCGCCCCGGGGGGGACATCCCATGGTCCCGGGGAACACTCGCCCCGGCTCGTGGCCCAAGCCCCTTTCCGGGTCTTCGGTCAGCAGGGTGCCGTCGCGAGACGGAGGCGTCCGTCATGGACCTCCGCGACCTCGTCGACCGCGGTGAGATGCGTGCGGTCGTGCGTGACCAGGACGGTGGCGATGGCCTGCTCATGGGTGAGCCGGGTGATCAGGGCGACGACGGCGGCGCCGCGTTCGTGGTCCAGGGCACTGGTGGGTTCGTCGACCAGGAGGACGGCGGGGCCGTTCATCAGGGCGCGGGCGATGTTGACGCGCTGGCGCTGACCGCCGGAGAGCTGGTGGGGTCTGCGTCCGGCCTGGGCCGCGACGCCCACCGCGTCGAGCAGTTCCATGGCCCGGCCGTGGGCCCTGGCCGGTGACCGGCCGTCGATCCGGGCCATGACCTGGAGCTGCTCGGCCGCGGTGAGGGAGGGCAGCAGGTTGGGCTGCTGGAAGACGATGCCGATCTTGTCGCGGCGCAGCCGGGTCAGTTCGTCGCGGGTCATGCCGGTCGTGGTGGTGGAGTCGATGGTGACGGTGCCGGCGTCGGGGGTGATGAGGGTGGCGGCCACGGCGAGGAGGCTGGACTTCCCGGATCCGGAGGGGCCGACCACGGCGGTCAGGCTGCCCTTGGGCACGTCCAGCGTGACGCGGTCGAGGGCGGTCAGGCGGGACTCGCCGTCGGGGTAGGTGAGGGTGACGTCGGTCAGGTTCAGGCTCATCGGGCGCTCCCCAGGGCGGTCAGCGGGTCGACGGAGGTGATGCGGCGGACGGACAGGGCGGCCCCGAGCGCGCCGAGCAGGACCATCACGGCGGCGGGGACGAGGACCGTGGTGGGAGTGAGTAGGAACGGCACCGCGCTTCCCGTGACGAGGGCGCCGAGACCGGCGGCGATGCCGGTACCGAGGAGGGTTCCGCCGGTCAGCAGGACCGCGGCCTGGCCGAGGGCGTCCCCGAGCAACTGGGCGGTGGAGGCGCCGAGTGCCTTGAGGACGGCGATGTCGCCGCTGCGCTGGATGGTCCAGACGGTGAAGAAGGCGCCGACGACCAGGGCGGAGATGGCGAAGAGGAAGCCGCGCATCAGCTGCAGGGAGCCGTTCTCGGAGGCGTACGAGCCGATCGCGGACAGCGAGTCGTCCTTCGGGACCGTTCTGGTGCCGATGGCCCGGTCGGCGGCACCGATGTCGGCGCCGGAGCCGGTGTTCAGGGCGATCACGGTCGCGGTCGGGCCGTCGCCGGTGCCCGCGGGGGGAGCCGTCTTCGCCCAGGCGTCGAGGCTGGTCCAGATCACGGGGGTGTGGCTGAAGGAGGCGTCGCCCCGGACGGCGGCCACGGTCAGCTTCTGTGCGGCCAGCGTGAAGCCGTCCCCGGGCTCGAGGCCCAGGTCGTCCGCGGCCGTGCCGGACAGCACCGCCGCGTGCCCCGTGATCCGGCTGCCGTCGGGAGCCAGGCGGGAGCCGGGCCGGACGCCGAACACGGAGACCCCGGTGCTCCGGTCGCCCGCGGTGGCCCGGGTGGTGCTGATGCCCAGCGGTTCGGCGCCGGTGACTCCGGGGACCTCGGCCCACCGCCGCCACTGCTCGGCGGTGACGGTCGAGTTGGCGTACGACGGTTCCTGGGCCCCGCCGGGCACGTGGAAGGCGATCCTGTCGGCCGGCAGGCCGGTGATGGCGGAGATGTTCTGCCGGCCCAGGCCCGCGGTCAGTCCGGAGAGCAGCCCGACCAGCAGGGTGATGAGCACGATGACGGTTCCCATGAGGGCGAACCGCCCCTTGGCGAACTTCAGGTCTCTCCAGGCGACGAACACCTTGGCCTGCCCTTCCCGGCGGTGTGGATGCGATAGGGCCCCAGCCTCGCCTCCGGTGCCCCGGCCGGGCATCCGGCGACGGACGGCACTTCGCGGACCGAAAGGCGGCGCGCGGGTTGTAACTTTCGGCGGAGGCCGGGCCCGGAACGGTTCCTTAGGCTGGTGGGACTGTGAACACCGCCGCTCCCGCCCTGACCCCGACCACCCGGACCCTGTCCTGGTGCCTGCACCTGCTGATCGTCGGCCTGCTCGTCCTGGCCGCCGGCCGGGCCGTGACCGAGGGCCGGCCGCACGCCGGGGCGACGGCCGCCGTGGCCGTGGCGTGCGGGCTGGTGTACGCGGCCGGCCCGCTCGTGCCCCGTGTCCGCGGCGACCGGCGGGCCGCCGTCTGGTGGCTGGCCGCCGTCGGCGCGGTGTGGCTGGTGCTGCTGGGCCTGACCGCCGACGGGGTGTGGGTCGCCTTCCCGCTGTACTTCCTCCAGCTCCACCTGCTGCCGCGGCGGGCCGGCCTGGCCACGGTGACCGCGACCGCGCTCGCGGCGATCACCGCGTTCGCCCTCCACCAGGGCTCCTTCGGCGCGGCCATGGCGATCGGCCCGGCGCTCGGCGCCGCCGTCGCGGTCGCCGTGGTGTGGGGGTACCAGGCCCTGTACCGGGAGAGCGAACAGCGCAGGCGTCTGATCGAGGAACTCACCGCCACCCGCGCGGACCTGGCCGAGGCCCAGCACACGGCCGGTGTGCTGGCCGAGCGCGAACGCCTGGCCCGGGAGATCCACGACACCCTGGCCCAGGGCCTGTCCAGCATCCAGTTGCTGCTGCGCGCCGCCGAGCGGGCCCTGCCCGGCGCTCCGGAGAACAGTGCCCGCTACGTCGGTCAGGCCCGGCAGGCCGCGGTCGACAATCTCGCCGAGGCCCGCCGCTTCGTCGCCGCCCTCGCCCCGCCCGCCCTGGAGGGGACCACCTTGGCCGACGCCCTGGAACGGCTGTGCGCCACCACCGGTGCCCGGCACCGGCTCACCGCCCGGTTCCGGCTCAGCGGTGATCCGGCACCGCTGCCGACGCCGTACGAGGTCGTCCTGCTGCGCGTCGCCCAGTCCGCCGTCGCCAACACCGTCCGGCACGCACGGGCCACCACCGTCGAGGTCACCCTCGGCCGGTGCGGCGACCATGTCGCCCTCGACGTCGTCGACGACGGCATCGGTTTCGACCCCGCCCGGCTGCCCGCGCCCGACCCGGAGCGGGGCGGCTTCGGTGTGGCCTCCATGCGCGCCCGGCTCGGCGCGCTCGGCGGCACCCTGACCATAGAGTCCGCCCCCGGCCACGGCACCGCCCTGGCCGCCCGGCTCCCCCTCGCCCCACCCGCCGAGACCGAGGCCCGCCCGTGACCGACTCCGCCATCCGCCTCCTCGTCGCCGACGACCATCCCGTGGTGCGGGCCGGGCTGCGCGCCGTCCTGGAGACCGAACCCGGCCTCGTCGTGGTGGCCGAGGCCGCCACCGCCGAGGACGCCGTCGTCCGCGCCGCCGCGGGTGACATCGACGTCGTGCTGATGGACCTGCAGTTCGGCAGGGGAATGGGCGGTGCCGAGGCGACGGCCGCGATCACCGCGCGGCCGGGCGCTCCCCGGGTGCTGATCGTCACCACGTACGACTCGGACGCCGACACCCTCCCGGCGATCGAGGCCGGCGCCACCGGCTATCTCCTCAAGGACGCCCCTCCCGAGGATCTCGCGGCCGCCGTGCGCACCGCCGCCGCGGGACGCACCGCCCTGGCTCCCACGGTCGCCGACCGGCTCATGAACCGGCTGCGTGACCCCGGCGCCGCGCTGACCCGGCGGGAGACGGAAGTCCTCGCCCAGGTCGCGGCGGGGCTGTCCAACCAGGCCGTCGGCCGGCGGCTCCACCTCACCGAGGGCACGGTCAAGTCGCACCTGGCCCGTGTCTACGCCAAGCTGGGCGTCGACTCACGCACCGCCGCCGTCGCCGCCGCCACCGACCTGGGTCTGATCAGGCGCTGACCGATCGGACGCACGTCACGGGCACGGGTCAGGACGGCGTACGCGCGGCGGCCAGCAGCCGGTTCACGTCGTCGGCGCAGATGGTGAGCGCGGCGCCGATCGTGGCCAGTGCGTCCCGTTCCGCGGGTGTGTAGGGGCCGTCGGCCAGGGCGATGCGCGCGGCCTGCAGGAGCAGGGAATCGCGGCCGACCGGGGCGAGGTGCGGGGCGAGCGGGTCGAGGGCCTCGTGCAGTTCTATGGCGAGGCTCGCGCCGCACGGCCCGCCGAGGACCCGGCCGGTGTCGGCGGCGAGGGCCTCGACCAGGGCGGCCAGCTGGTCCTCGGTGCAGTCCTCGAAGCCGGCGGCGCGGACCGCGGTGGCGGCGCTCTCCAGGGCCGTACGGGAGGAGGCGCCGCCGGCGGCCAGGACGGCGAGGGCGACGGTGTGCACGGCGTCGCGGAGCATCGCGGAGAAGCGGCGGGTGGTGGGGTGGTCGAGGACGTCGGTGCCGAAGTGGTGGCGGCAGGCGGCGCACTCCACGACCGGTCCGGTCGCCCCGCGCGGCAGCACGGGCACCCCGAGGAAGGTGAAGCGGCGGCGGCCGGTGAGCCGCTGGTAGTTGCGGTCGCCTCCGCAGCCGGGGCAGTAGAACTCGCCGTCCCCCACGGGTGTCCATGCGGTGCGGGTGCCCAGGAGGCGCACAGCCCGGGTGGCACGGTCGTCTCGTCCCCGTACTGGCAGCACGTCGCACCTCCGTAACGACGCGGCAACATCGCCGCGCTGGCGTGATGTTAGCCACATCGAGGAGGTTGAGTCAGTACCTCGTACGAGACCTGTCCGTGACCTGAGGGGTGCGATGGCCGATAAGTGACGGGGCCCCGACCGCCGTATACAGCGGTCAGGGCCCCGAAAGTGCTGGTCGGCGTGGGTCAGCGGGCGGCGCGGTTCACCGCGGAGACGACGGCCTTCAGCGAGGCACGCGTCGTGTTCGCGTCGATGCCGATGCCCCACAGGACCTTGTCGTCGATCGCGCATTCGATGTAGGAGGCGGCCTGCGCGGAGGCACCCTCGCTCATCGTGTGCTCCTGGTAGTCCAGCAGGCGTACGTCGATGCCGATGGACTGCAGGGCGTCGAAGAACGCCGAGATCGGACCGTTGCCGGAGCCGGTCAGCACCGTGTCCTCGCCGTCGACGGTGGCCTCGACGGTGAGGGTGTCCACGCCGTCGGTGTCGGTCGTCGACTGGCCGGTGCGGACCTGGATGCGGCCCCACGGGTTGTCCGGGTTCGGCAGGTACTCGTCCTGGAAGACCGACCAGATGTCGCCGCCGGTGACCTCGCCGCCCTCGGCGTCCGTCTTGGCCTGGATGATCTTCGAGAACTCGATCTGCATCCGGCGCGGCAGGTCCAGCTTGTGGTCGTTCTTCAGGACGTACGCGACACCGCCCTTGCCGGACTGCGAGTTGACGCGGATGACCGCCTCGTAGGAGCGGCCGACGTCCTTCGGGTCGATCGGCAGGTACGGGACCGCCCACTCGATGTCGTCGACGGTGACGCCCTTGGCCCTGGCGTCGGCCTCCATGGCGTCGAAGCCCTTCTTGATGGCGTCCTGGTGGGAGCCGGAGAAGGACGTGTAGACCAGGTCGCCCACGTACGGGTGGCGCGGGTGGACCTCCATCTGGTTGCAGTACTCCCACGTACGACGGATCTCGTCGATGTCGGAGAAGTCGATCTGCGGGTCGACGCCCTGGGAGAACAGGTTCATGCCCAGGGTGACCAGGTCGACGTTGCCGGTGCGCTCGCCCTGCCCGAACAGGCAGCCCTCGACGCGGTCGGCGCCGGCCATCAGCGCCAGCTCGGCGGCGGCCACGGCGGTGCCGCGGTCGTTGTGCGGGTGGACGGACAGGCAGACGTGCTCGCGGCGGGACAGGTTGCGGTGCATCCACTCGAAGCGGTCCGCGTGCGTGGAGGGGGTCGAACGCTCCACCGTGGCCGGCAGGTTGAGGATGATCTCGCGGCCCGGGCCGGGCTGGTAGACGTCCATGACCGCCTCGCAGACCTCCAGCGCGAAGTCCAGCTCGGTGTCGGTGAAGATCTCCGGCGAGTACTGGTAGCCGAACTCGGTCTCCGGGCCCAGCAGCTTCTCGGCGTACTCCATCACCAGGCGGGTGCCGTCGACGGCGATCTGCTTGATCTCGTCCTTGGAGCCGCGGAAGACGACCCGGCGGAAGACCGGCGCCGTGGCGTTGTACAGGTGGACGGTGGCCCGGCGGGCGCCCTTCAGGGACTCCACGGTCCGCTCGATCAGGTCCTCGCGGGCCTGGGTCAGTACGGAGATGGTGACGTCCTCGGGGATCGCGCCCTCTTCCTCGATGATCGAGCGCACGAAGTCGAAGTCGGTCTGGCCGGAGGCCGGGAAGCCGACCTCGATCTCCTTGTAGCCCATCTTGACCAGTTGGTCGAACATCCGGCGCTTGCGCTCGGGCGACATCGGGTCGATCAGGGCCTGGTTGCCGTCCCGCAGGTCGGTGGAGAGCCAGCGGGGGGCGACGGTGACACGCTGCTCCGGCCAGGTGCGGTCCGGGATGTCGACCTGCTCGTAGCGGCCGTACTTGTGGATCGGCATGGAACTGGGCTGCTGGCGGTTGGCCATGATGCGGGGGCTCCTTGGAAGGTGTCCGGAAGGACGGCCGACGACGCAACGCCAAGCTCCGCGGGGAGGGAGTCGGCCTCGACTACAGGCCCTCGCCGCGGCAGCTAAGAAGGAGCAGCCCGAAACGCATGATGCTCCGCATGCTAGCCGAGCGACGCCTCACCGCGAGGGTTCGTATCAGTATGCGGGACCGTGGGGGCAAAACGGACAAAAAGTGCGCCATACCACTTTGACTACGCGGAGTGAGCCCGATGTCACCGTATTTCACCAATCATGGTTGCGAGTAGTGACAGTCGGATCACACAGTGCAAGTGTGCCGGGCATGACGACCAACGGGGGCTTCCAGCCCGTCTTCTGCACGATCGTGCCGCCGCACGTCCTCGACAGGCTCGCCCGGAACGAGGACCCCACGCTCTCCGGACCCGCCCGCCGCTCCCTGGAGCACGACGCCTACCAGCGCACCCACCGCCGCCTGACCACGGTGATCGGCGCACCCGCCGTCGCCGCGCCCGCCGGGGCCGTGGCCGACCAGCCGCACCGCACCATCTACGACGCCGGCCACCAGCAGGACCTGCCCGGCACGAAGGTCCGCGAGGAGGGCGCCGAACCCGGTGCGGACGCCACGGTCAACCGCGCCTACACGGGCCTCGGCGCCACCTTCGAGCTGTACCTCAAGGCGTACGGACGCAACTCCATCGACGGCGAGGGACTGCCGCTGGACGCGAGCGTGCACTTCGGCACGGACTACGACAACGCCTTCTGGAACGGCGAGCAGATGGTGTTCGGCGACGGCGACAACGAGATCTTCCTGGACTTCACCATCCCGGTGGACGTCATCGGCCACGAGCTGACCCACGGCGTCACCCAGCACACCGCCAACCTGACCTACTTCGGCCAGCCCGGCGCGCTCAACGAGTCGATCTCCGACGTCTTCGGCTCGCTGATCAAGCAGTACGCTCTCGGCCAGTCCGCGGCCGAGGCCGACTGGCTGATCGGCGCGGGCCTGCTCGCCCCGCGCGTCACCGGCACCGCCCTGCGCTCCATGAAGGCGCCGGGCACGGCGTACGACGACGACGTCCTCGGCCGGGACCCGCAGCCCGCGACCATGGACGGCTATGTCCGCACCGGCCGCGACAACGGCGGCGTGCACATCAACTCGGGCATCCCGAACCACGCCTTCTACCTGGTCGCCACGGCCATCGGCGGCAACGCCTGGGAGCAGGCCGGCCAGATCTGGTACGACGTGCTGACCGGCGGCGAGCTGAAGCAGGACGCCGCCTTCGCCGACTTCGCCACGCTGACCGTCCATGCGGCCCGCGAGCGCTTCGGCGCCGGCGACGAACTCCAGGCCGTGCAGAAGGCGTGGGAGCAGGTGGGGGTGCGGACGCTGTAGTTCCGTACTAGAAGTGACCCATGCGTATCCAAGTGCGGCGCACGGGCGGCTTCGCGGGCATCGAGCGCCGGGCCGAGGTGGACACCTCGGGCCGGCCCGACGCCCCTGAGTGGCACACCCTGGCCGAACGCGCCCTCGCGTCCGGCCGGGGCGTGCGCCCGGCCGGGGTCCCGGACGGCTTCAGCTACGAGATCACCGTGGACGGCCGGACGGTGTACGCGGCCGACCCCCGACTGTCCGAGGCGGAGCGGGAGCTGATCTCCCGGGTGCTGAAGGAAGGTGCGTAACCGCGGTTTCACGCCGGGGCGTTGACTTCCGTTACCGGGGGTAAGGATGATCCCGGCCATGGCGACTGATGCAGGCAATCCGATCCCTCGCTTCCCGGCCGGCTTCCTGTGGGGCGTGTCGACCTCCGCCCACCAGATCGAGGGCGCGGCCGACGAGCGCGAGGCGTCCGTGTGGGACGTGTTCACGGCCGAGCCGGGGCGGGTGAAGGACGGCTCGACGGCGGCGGTGGCCTGCGACCACTACCACCGCTACCGGGAGGACGTGGCCCTCCTCGCCGGCCTCGGCGTGGACGCCTACCGCTTCTCCGTCTCCTGGCCCCGCGTGAACTCCCCCGGCGGCCTGGACTTCTACGACCGCCTGGTCGACGAGCTGTGCGCGGCCGGTGTCCGGCCCGTGCCCACCCTCTTCCACTGGGACCTGCCCGCCTCGCTGGACTGGCTGGAGCGGGACACGGCGGCCCGGTTCGCCGACCACGTGTCCGTGGTCGCCGAGCGCCTCGGCGACCGCGTCACCAAGTGGATCACCCTCAACGAGCCCGCCGAGCACACCCTGCTGGGTCACGCGCTGGGCGCCCACGCCCCCGGCAGGCAGCTGCTCTTCGACGCGCTCCCGGTCGCCCACCACCAGCTTCTCGCCCACGGTCTCGCGGTGCAGGCCCTGCGTGCCACCGGCGCGACGGACATCGGCATCGCCAACTCCCACGGCCCGACCTGGCCGGCGTCCGCGGAGCCCGCCGACCAGGAGGCGGCGGGCTTCTACGACCTGCTCCTCAACCGGCTGTTCGCCGAGCCGATCCTGCTGGGCGCCTACCCGGAGGGCATCGGCGAGCTGATGCCGGGCGACGTGTCCGCCGACCTGAAGGTCATCTCCGAGCCGATCGACTGGTACGGCGTCAACTACTACGCGCCGACCCGGGTGGGCGCCCCGCAAGGCACCGAGATCGAGTTCGGCGGCCTCACCATGCCGGCCGAACTCCCCTTCTCCGTAAGGGAGATCGAGGACCGCCCGGTGACGGACTTCGGCTGGCCCGTCGTCCCGGAGGGGCTCACGGAGCTGCTCACGACCTTCCGCGACCGCTACGGCGACCGCCTCCCGCCGGTCGTCATCACCGAGAACGGCTGCTCCTACGAGGGCGTCGACGACCAGGACCGCATCGCCTACCTGGACGGCCATGTCCGCGCCCTGCACGCGGCGCTGGAGTCCGGGGTGGACGTGCGCGGCTACTTCGTCTGGTCCCTGATGGACAACTTCGAGTGGGCGGAGGGCTACGCACGCCGCTTCGGTCTGGTCCACGTGGACTACGAGACCCAGCGGCGCACCCCGAAGGCCTCCTACCACTGGTTCCGGGACGTGCTGCGGGCGCAGAGATGACCACCGCCCGTGCCTCGGCGGCCCTCGCCGAGCCCGTCGAACGGGTCGGCCGCGGCTGGACGGCGGCGCTCTCGCTGGCCAACGGGGCGATCTGGGTGGGCTGGTTCGGCCCGCTGCAGATCCTGCTCGCCTCCCAGGCGGGGGACTTCGCGCCCGGCTCCGGGATGTCCAAGGAGACGATGCTGGCGTGGGTGACGGGGGCGGGCGCGGTGGTCTCGCTGCTCGCGAACCCGTTCTTCGGCGCCCTGTCCGACCGGACGACCGCCCGCCGGGGCCGCCGTACCCCGTGGATCGTGGCGGGCGCGGCGGGCGGTGCGCTCTCCCTCCTGCTGCTCGCGGGCGCGGGCGGGCCGTGGACCATGGCACTGGGCTGGTGCCTGGTGCAGCTCACCCTGAACGCGGCCTTCGCCGCCGTGACCGCGGCCGTGCCGGACCGGGTGCCGCGGCTCCAGCGGGGCTCGGTGGGCGGCTGGCTGGGGGCGGCGCAGATCCTGGGCGTGGTCGGCGGGACGGGTCTGGCGACGGCGGCGGGCGGGGTCGGCGCCGGGTACACGGCCTGCGCGGTGTTCACGGTGGTGGGCGTCCTGCCCTACGTACTGCGCTACGAGGATCTGCGCCTGGCGCCGGAGGACCGGTCACCCTGGTCCTGGCGCGGCTTCCTGGCCTCGTTCTGGCTGAGCCCGCGCCGCCACCCCGACCTGGCCTGGGCCTGGCTGACCCGCTTCCTGATCAACCTCAGCAACTCGCTGGTGCTGCTGTATCTCCTTTACTACCTGCGCGACCGCCTGCACTACTCCGACCCCGACCGGGGTGTCCTCGTCCTCACGGCGGTCAACAGCCTGACGCTGATGGCGACGGTCGTGGCGGGCGGCGCCTGGTCGGACCGGGTCGGCCGGCGCAAACCGTTCGTGGTCTGGTCGGGCGTGCTGATGGCGGTGGCCACGGCGGCCCTGTCCGGCTGGCAGACCTGGCCGGGGGCCGTCGCCGCGTCGGCGCTCCTGGGCATCGGCTTCGGCGTCTTCACGTCGGTCGACTTCGCCCTGATGACCGACGTCCTGCCCAAGGCCCTGGACCGGGGCAAGGACCTCGGCGTCATCAACGTGGCCAACGCCCTCCCCCAGGTGGCGGCCCCGGTCCTGGCGGCACCGATAGTGACGTACCTCGGCGGCTACCGGATGCTGTACCTGGTGGCGGCGGTGATCGGGCTGGCGGGGGCGGTGCTGGTGGGGCGGATACGGGGGGTGGACTGAACTCCCGCTTCGAATGCGAGATCGAAAACAATCGCACGGATCATCGAGTTAATGTTTTCCTGAACCGTCCGGCTTCACGGCCGAACGGGCACGGGTGATTGTCGGAAACAAAGCGGGTATGGCACCCTGGGAGCCGCCACGAAGTTCCTCGGGGGGCGCATATGGGGGAGCGAACGGAATTCCAGGTTCCGAAACCTTCGGAACCTCCGGAATTAAGCCAGAGTCCACAACTTCCGGTGGAGCCGGAGGCATGGGCGACCCGCACCATGTGCATGGCCGCACATCTCAATCATGAATTTCGCGCCCAGGTCTGCGAGGACATCCTGCCGAAAGGGCTGAAGGCGGACTGCCCCTCCTTCGGCGTCGATCTTCTCGCGGTGTGGCGCCATGCGTCCCATGCTCGCGATCTCTGGCAGGACGCCGCCGACTCCCTGGACGCGATCCGGCTGACGTCGGGCTCGGCCGCGCTGATATCAGTGTTGAGTTTCTGCGCCGCGTTCTTCTTCAGCCCTTGGTGGATACTGGTCTTCGCCGTGGCCGCATCGCTGACCGCCGGCTCCTTGTTGTACGGCTATAAAGCACTGCACAAGACGGTCACTCAGACAGTCGCCTCCGCATCCGACCTTCGGCGGGTCGGCGTAAAGCCGCGAGAAACGTTCGAGCCCCTTGACTCAGGGGAAGAAGAACGCATCAGCACGGCGGAGAAGGCCAACTTGATCGTCTACTCGCCCGCATCCCTCAACCCCTTCATAGGCAGCGGGATACCCGTCGAACATGTGGTGATGCCTCCGATCGATGTGAGCATCGCGGCATCCGACGGCGACGGCGACACGAAGACTCTCCCGTCGACGTTCACCACGCTGGACGTACACAATCACCTGATGTCGAATCTGGCGTCCTGGGGGCTGGACGCCGTCGACGTGGCACAGCGGCTGTACATCAGAGGGGACGTCATCGCGACTCCGGGCAGAACTCCCTGGGTCGACCGCACAGCGCCTCCGCCGAGCGAGGTCGACGACGCCTGGATCGAGGCCGGTGTCCTGCACCCCACCGGGAGGGCCCGCACCTACCTGTGCCTGGAACGCCGACTGAACGGCGGGCAGCTCGTGGTCTCCATGTTCGTGCGCGTATCGCTCCAGGGCCGGCTGCTCTCCCTGGAGATCGCCACTCACGCACTGCCCGGCCTGGACGTACGGTTCAGGCGGCTGAGTGATCCCTTCGACGACTTCTTCGACGCCCAACTCGACCCCGTGGTGGGCCAGACCGTCGCCGGCGCCTGCGACGAGATCACCCGGCGACTGCTGCGGCGTTACCTCCTCTCCGGCTCCTGGCAGGCGCCGACGAAACAGGAGAAGCAGGAGGGGGAGCCCGGCGGGAAATCCGAGGACAAGCAGGAGAACGAACAGGCCGAAAAGGAGAGGGCGGAGGCCGAGCGCAGCGCCGCCTCAGGAGAACGAGCCTACGACTTCGGCGCCGAGTCGAGCTTCCGGGAACGGACGTCCCGACTTCACATCTCGGACTACTTCGAAATGCTGGACGCCCAGGACTGCCTCCAGCGCATGCAGCGCAGCGTGATCGACTGCCTTGGCGACTTCCTCACCAAACGCGGTGTCGACACGTCCGAGTTCCAGGAACGCAAGGAACAGATCATCACCAACAACACGTTCCAGATCCATCGCGTGGAAGGCACCGGACACCATATCGGCCCTCAGGGAAAGGTCAGTAATGTCCAGGCGAAATCGACAGGAAGCGGATCCGGATCCGGATCCGGGGAACGCGGGCGAGGCACCGGAGAGGTCTGATTCTCCGAAAGGGCAGGACTCCGGTGGAATCAGCTTCAGCATCGGAACGGTGGGCGGCACGGGCCATTACATCGGAACCAACGGCACCGTCACCAACAACGTGCACTCGGACACCGCGGAAATCCAGGCTCTTCTGCAGGAACTGATGGACGCGATGCCGGCCGTTTCGATGCAGGCCGAGGACGAGGCCGGTCAGCTGACCGACGAACTCCGAAACGGACACGTCGACGGCGGGCGTATCCGCAGCTTCCTGCGCGACATGACGGCAGCGGCCGGCTCCGTGACCGCCGTGAGTGACGCGGCGGCGAGGCTGGCCCAGGCGATCCAGCTGCACTGACCGCCACCTCGCCGCCGGGCGGTCAGGAAATCAGAAGCCCAGCCGGCGCAGCTGCTTCGGGTCCCGCTGCCAGTCCTTCGCGACCTTCACGTGGAGGTCCAGGAAGACCGGGGTTCCGAGCAGGGCCTCGATGTGCTTGCGGGACTTGATGCCGACCTCCTTCAGGCGCTTGCCCTTGGGGCCGATGATGATGCCCTTCTGGCTGGGGCGCTCGATGTAGACGTTGGCGTGGATGTCCAGGAGGGGACGGTCGGCGGGGCGGTCCTCGCGCGGGAGCATCTCCTCCACGACGACGGCGATGGAGTGCGGCAGTTCGTCCCGGACGCCCTCCAGGGCCGCCTCGCGGATCAGTTCCGCGATCATGATCTGCTCGGGCTCGTCCGTGAGGTCGCCCTCGGGGTAGAGCGCCGGACCCTCGGGCAGCAGCGGAACGATCAGGTCGGCCAGCAGGCCCACCTGCTTGTCGCCGACCGCCGACACCGGCACGATCTCCGCCCACTCGAAGCCCAGCTCCCTGCCCAGCTGGTCGATGGCGATCAGCTGCTCGGCGAGGGTCTTGGAGTCGACCAGATCGGTCTTGGTGACGATGGCGACCTTCGGGGTCTTCTTGATGCCGGCGAGTTCCTTCGCGATGAAGCGGTCGCCGGGGCCGATCTTCTCGTTCGCGGGCAGGCAGAAGCCGATCACGTCGACCTCCGCCCACGTCGTCCGTACGACGTCGTTGAGTCGCTCGCCGAGCAGCGTGCGCGGCTTGTGGAGGCCCGGGGTGTCCACCAGGATGAGCTGGGCGTCGGGCCGGTGCACGATGCCGCGCACCGTGTGCCGCGTGGTCTGTGGCTGGTTGGCGGTGATCGCCACCTTCTGCCCGACCAAAGCGTTCGTGAGGGTGGACTTGCCCGCGTTGGGACGGCCCACGAAGCAGGCGAAGCCGGCGCGGTGGGCGGTCTCGGCCGGCTGCTCGGATGACTGGGTACGAACGCTCATGGCGACCATTCTCCCTGATCCACGAAGCCGCGCCGTACCAGTGGCGAGCATCCCGTTCCCACGTGAGCTTCCGGAAACCCGTCCGCAACGAAACGTCACGGAAACACACCCGTACGCAACCGGAAACGCACACCGGTGACCCTCTGACGAGCCCCCACACCGTTGGAGACGCCCGTGACCCTCGCCGCCGCGCACGTGAACACCGGCGACACCGCATGGCTGCTCGCGGCCACCGCCCTCGTCCTGCTGATGACTCCGGGACTGGCCCTGTTCTACGGCGGCATGGTCCGCACGAAGAGCGTCCTCAACATGCTGATGATGAGCTTCGTGTCGATCGCCCTGGTGACGGTGGTGTGGCTGGCGGCCGGCTACTCACTGGCCTTCGGCGACGACATCGGCGGCGGACTGATCGGCGGGCTGGAGCACGCCGGCATGAGCGGCCTCGGCCCGGACAGCGTGCACGGCTCCGTGCCCACCCTCCTCTTCGCCACCTTCCAGCTCACCTTCGCGATCATCACGGCGGCGCTGGTCAGCGGCGCGGTCGCGGACCGTACGAAGTTCTCGGCCTGGCTGGTGTTCGTCCCGGTGTGGACGCTCCTCGTATACGTTCCGGTCACCCACTGGGTGTGGGGCCCGGGCGGCTGGATCCACGACAGGCTCGGCGCGCTGGACTTCGCGGGCGGTCTGCCCGTCGAGATCACCTCCGGCGCCTCCGGCCTCGCCCTGTGCCTGGTCCTCGGCCCCCGCCTGGGATTCAAGAAGGACGCGATGCGTCCGCACAACCTGCCCATGGTGATCCTCGGCGCAGGTCTGCTCTGGTTCGGCTGGTTCGGCTTCAACGCGGGCTCCGCGCTCGGCGCGAACGGCCTGGCCGCGGCCGCCTTCCTCAACACCCTGGCCGCCGGCTGCACCGGCCTGCTCGGCTGGCTCTTCGTCGAGCAGCGGCGCGACGGCCACCCGACCACCCTGGGCGCCGCCTCCGGCGCGGTGGCCGGTCTGGTCGCGATCACGCCCTCCTGCGGCACGGTCTCCCTGCTCGGTGCGCTGGTCGTGGGCCTGGCCGCCGGTGTCGTCTGCTCCTACGCGGTGAGCTGGAAGTTCAAGCTGGACTACGACGACTCGCTGGACGTCGTCGGCGTCCACCTGGTCGGCGGCGTGATCGGCACCCTCCTCATCGGCCTGTTCGCCGAGAAGGCGATGACCGGCGGCGTCGAGGGCCTGTTCTACGGCGGCGGACTCGCCCCGCTCGGCAAGCAGCTGCTGGCCGTCGTGGTCGTCGCGGGGTACGCCTTCGCGGTGTCGTACGGCCTCGGCAAGCTGATCGACCGGGCGCTCGGTTTCCGGGCGAGCGAGGAGCAGGAGCACACCGGTTTGGACCTTACGGTGCACGCCGAGACGGCTTACGATCACGGGGTCCTGGGGCATGGCGCCCCGGTCTCCTCCTCCGTCGTCCCCACCGCCCAGAAGGTCAAGAGCCAGGCATGAAGCTCATCACCGCGATCGTCAAGCCGTACCGCCTGGACGCGGTCAAGACCGCCCTGCAGGAGCTGGGTGTGCACGGTCTGACCGTGACCGAGGCGAGCGGCTACGGCCGTCAGCGCGGCCACACCGAGGTGTACCGGGGGGCCGAGTACCGGGTCGACCTGGTGCCGAAGGCCCGGATCGAGGTCGTGGTCGAGGACGCGGTCGCCGAGGACGTGATCGACGCGATCGTCAGCGCCGCGCAGACGGGGAAGATCGGGGACGGGAAGGTGTGGGCAGTGCCCGTGGAGACCGTCGTCCGGGTGCGGACCGGCGAGCGCGGCCCCGACGCGCTCTGACCAGCAGTACTCCGGTCACCGCTCCGGCCACGAACACGAGTGCGGCGAGCAGCCACGGCAGCGCGAGGAAGGAGGCGCTCGCCGACTGGCGGGTGTCCGGCGCGGTCGCGGTCAGGGTGATGTCGCCCCAGTCGAGCTGGGGTGCCCCGTGCCAGGTCTCGGTGAGCCGGACCCGCTGCCCCGGCAGCAGCTCGGACGGCACCCCGGTCAGGTCGCGGTCGAGCAGCGTACGGCCGAACAGTCCGCGGGCCTTCAGCTCCACCTTGGGGTCGAGGCTGACGTTCCCGGTGTTGCGCAGGGTGTAGCCGATGGTGGCCGTGCTGTCGCCGAAGCCGGGGACGAGCGGCTGGTGATGGCTGAGGTGCACCTGCTCGACGGAGATCGCGGGCAGCGTGGGCCCGCTGACCCGGAGATAGACCCGGGCGCCGACGGCGCGCTGCACACCGAGCGCCAGCCTGCCGCTGCCGGGGTCGACCCTCCCCCACTCTCGGCTTCGCTCGAGCGGGGGGTCCCCCACGTCGAGCGCGACGATCGCGCCCGGGTGGTCGCCCGGTCCGGCGTTCCGGGGCACGTGCAGGGTGAAGGGCACGGTGACGGTCGTGTGGCCGGGAACGGTGACGCGTGATCGCGCCGGCCGCGCCCAGGCGCCCACCCCGCGCATCCGCTCCTTCAGGGTCCGTACGGCGAACCCGCCGTCGCGGGCGGTGTTGTAGGCGTCGGCCGCGTAGAGCCGGAACGTGAGCGGCCTGCCGGTCTTGTTGGCGACGGCCACCTTGTCGGTGAGGGTCTGCCCGGGGTCGGCCGAGAGGTAGAAGTAGGGGCGGGCGGCGACCTCGGAGGCGACCGGGTAGACGGACCAGCTGCCGTTGTCGGCGGCGTGGGCCGGTGCGGTCGACACCCCCAGGGCGAGGCAGACGAGGCTCAGGAGGAGGACGTACGGCTTGCGCATGGGTGCGGACCCCCCATGGGCTCGGGTCGTGGCGGTCGGGCGGGTGCGGCCCCGTGGTGCGGCGGGCGCCCGGCCACCGTGGGTGGGGTTGGGTCAGGTGAGGGTGAGGGTCAGGACGCCGGAGTACGAGCCCGGGGGCGTGAACGCCGGTACGTCCAGGGAGAGTCCGGCGTCGACGGTGAACTCACCGCCGGTGAGCGTGGCGTCCGGGGTCGACGCGAGGGTCGCTCCCGAGGTGCCCACCGTGCCCGTCGAACCGGCCTTGCAGGTGCTGGGGCTGCCCGCCTTGGTGACGCAGGCGGGAGTCCAGCTCAGTCTGCTCGCGTCGATCTTGGCGCCGGGGCCGGTGAAGTCGGTGACCTTGCCGGTCAGGGACCAGCCCGCGGGCCCGCCGCGGAAGTCCTTGACCGTCACCGTCTGCAGGGCTCCGCTGGAGGCCCCGCCCTTGCCGAAGTCGACCGACGACAGCGCGACGGCGTCCCCGGCCTGGGACATGGACAGGGTGCCCGCCTTGACGGTGGTGGTCAGCTTCTGGCTGCCGGCCGGGACGGGCGTGTTGTCGTTGACGACGTAGGCAGCGGGGCCCGCGCCCTTGTCCGCGCTCCAGGAGCCGCCCTCGTAGGCCACGATCCCGGTCGTCGTCCTGTCGTTGACGACCAGTGAACCGCTGAAGGAGCCCGAGGCGCCCGCGGTCACGGTGGCGGTGTCCGCCGTCTGGGTGCCCCCGGCCCGCCCGGCCAGGGTGACGGTGGCGCCCGGCGTGAAGTTGCTGCCGTTGACGGTGACAGCGGCACCCGGGTCACCGGAGGCCGAACCCAGCGAGATGGCGCGGGTGTTGGCCGGGGTCCCGTCGGTCGCCGTGACGGTCTGCGACGCCGGGGCGGGCGGGTTGGTGACCGTGCAGGGGGTGTCCAGTTCGAGGATGTAGCTGGTGTGGATGTTGTAGTCGCCCGGCGAGAGGGTGATCCGGCCGGCCTTGGTGACGGTGAACGTGCCGGTCATGGAGAAGGACGGGAACGCGGCCTTCCCCGGCACCGGGGGGTTCTTCTTCGGTCCGGCGACGGTGACGTCACCGGTCTGGGCTCCGCCGAGGGTGACCTTGCCCGTCGGGGTCATGATGTCGGCCGGCAGGGCCAGGTCGGTGGGGTTGCTGGCGGCGGCCGAGACCACGGTGTAGGTCACGGTGACCGTGTCGCCGACCTTCGGGCTGGCGTTGTCCACCGACACGCTCGCGGTGGTGGTGCCGTCGATCGGCGGGATGCCCGCGACGGCGGGCGGGATGCAGTGCGTGGCGAAGTCCACGTTCGTACCGGCGGCACCGGCCGGACAGGCCAGCGCGCCGCCCGCGGTGACCGCGAGGGCGGTCGCCCCGAACAGTGACGCCCAGCGCCACCGTCGGGATCTTCGGGGTGTCGAACCCATGGGGGCCCCTCCTGAGGGTTGCGGGCGCAGCGGCTCATCTGCGCCGACAGGGGGAATTGATGTGGAGCCCGCGTGAGAAGTCAATGGAGATGCCGCAGAAAACTGACGGATCATCAGTTTCTGCGGCATCCCCGGGAGATCCGGAACTATCCGGAACAGATCGCTCAGGTCACTCGGGTCGCTCGGGTCGCTCAGTCGAAGACGAACGGGCCGGGCGACTGCTTGCCGGTGGCCTTGCAGGTGACGTTGATTCCGAAGATCGTCATCTGCAGCGAGCCGCCGTACGCCTCCAGGCTGTCACCGGAGGCCACGGTGCCGGTGAGCGGGCCGGCGGTGACCGGGTCGCCGGCGGCCATGGCCGGGTTCTTCGTCCCGGTGAAGACGGTGGTGCCGCCGCTCGCCTTGACCAGGGTGAGCTTGGAGGTGATGGAGTCCGGCGCCACCGCGACCGGCGCCTTGACCGCGGTGGAGGTGAGGGTGATGGTGGCCGAGGTGCCGCTCTGGGTGGCGATGAGCGTGGCCGCGCCACCGCCGAAGATGCCGCAGCTCGCGTTGATGGTCGCCGTCTGGGGAGTGACGGCGGCCGCGGTGGGCGCGAAGGCGAGTCCGGTGACCGCGAGGGCCCCGGCGACCAGCGCCGCACCTGTTGCCGTGCGCTTGCCTCTCATGGGGATCCGCTTCCCTTCCCTGTGGGGATGCCATGTGGGGATGGTCGGAAGGTGCGCCGACGAACTGGCAGGCCTGAGCAGGTGGGTGCGGGCACGCTGCGGCGGCGGTGCGGATCTGACGGATCGTCGGAACTTACGGCTCCATTGATGCGCGAGAGGCAGACGACGGCAAGGATGAAATCCGGACTACTCCGCGGCGGCCGCCGGGACCGTCAGCTTCACGGCCCCGTCCGGCCCGGCGAGCAGCACCGGCGTCCCTGCTCCGCCCAGGTCGGCCACGGCGGCCCGGTCCTCGGCGGCGATCCCCTCGGCCTCGCTCACCACGGCCGCCGCCTCCAGCGACTTGGCCCCGGAGGCCACGGCCATGGCGACGGCGGTCCGCAGGGCGCTCAGCTTCAGCGAGGCGAGCTGCACCGACCCGGCGACATACGTGCGCCCGGTCTCGTCCCGTACGGCCGCCCCCTCGGGCACACCGTTGCGGGCCCGGGCGGAACGGGCCAGGGTGACGATCTTGCGGTCCTCGGGGTCAAGCGCGCTGCTGTCGGTCATGCCCCGAGCATACGGACCGGCCCGGACCTGCGACGAGGTCAGTCCAGGGTCTGAACGATCCTGCTCCGGGCGGCCGTGTGCACCACGCGGGCACGGGCGCCGTTCACCAGCGGGAGGCGGGGAGCGACATGTCCGCACTCGACGTCCGCGACGATCGGTACGCCCAGGGGGCCGAGGGCGTCGAGGACGGCCTCGTGCTGGGTGAGGGTGCGGCCGTCGGGGGCGTGGGTGCGGCCGACGAGGACGGCGGTCGCGCGGTCGAAGAAGCCGGCCAGGCGCATGCCGTGCAGGTTGCGGCAGATGGTGAACGCGTTGTCCTCGGCGGCCTCGACGTAGACCAGCAGCCCCTCGTCACCGGCGAAGGACGAGGTGCTCAGGTACGGCGTGCCGGCGAGGTTGGCGAGGGTCTCGATGCAGCCGCCGACCAGCCGGCCCTCGACGTCCACGTCACCGGTGCCGTCGAGCCGGGTCCAGGTGCCCTCGGCGTCCAGGGTCAGGTCGCGGATCTCGGGATGGCCGACGTAGTCGTCCCAGCCGCCGGACCGGTGGCGGCCGGGCGGGGTCTGGGAGAGCGGCTCGCCCTGCGGCGCCGCCACGACGTCGAGCCAGGACAGCAGGCCCTCGGGCGTCCGGTACGGCGTGTCCATGAGGTTGTTGCCGTGCACGGTCGCGACCCCGGTGAGCAGGGTCAGGGGCGTGATCAGGGTCGACATGTCGGACCAGCCGACCAGCCAGGTCGGCTCGGCCCGCCCGATCTCCGCGAAGTCGAGCAGCGGCAGCAGGTCGATCGCGGTCTCCCCGCCCCAGGGCGGTACGACCGCCCGGATCGTCGGGTCGGTCAGCATCTCGGTCAGCTCGGCGGCGCGTTCGGCGGCGGGGGCGCTGATGTGTCCCGAGCCGTCCATGCACCGGCCGACGACGACGTCGTACCCCCGCGCCTCCAGGTCGCGTATCGCCACGTCGAGGCGCCCGCTCATCTTCTCGGGCACCCCGCTGGAGGGGGAGGTCACACCGACACGGTCACCGGGGCGCAGCGGGCGCGGGTATCGCACAGAGGTCATGCGCCGGATTCTGACACGGGGTCAGAGGGGCCCGGCAAACACATTTACGACCGGTCCAGCCGCAGCCGCTCGGCCCTCGGCAGACCCGCGACGACGAGGTCGTACGAGTCCTCGATCAGCTCGCGGACCAGGCGGTCCGGGAGTTCGCCGTCCACGGTGACGGTGTTCCAGTGCCGCTTGTTCATGTGGTAGCCGGGGATGATCAGTCCCTCGTGCTCACTGCGCAGCCGGACCGCGTCCTCCGGGTCGCACTTGAGGTTGACCGTCAGGGGCCGCGCGTCCAGCCGGCTCAGCGCGAACATCTTGCCCAGGACCTTGAAGACCGAGGCGTCCGGGCCGAACGGGAAGTCCTCCACCACCGCGTTGAAGGACAGACAGAAGGCGCGCAGCTCCTCGGGGGTCACTCCGCCGTCTCCTCCTCGGTCGGGTCCGCCGGGCCGAGCGGCTCCACCAGCACGGTCACGATCTTGTTCCGGCGGCCGGCCGCGGCCTCCGCGGTCAGGCGCAGCTCGCGGCCGTCGGGCAGTTCCACGACGGCGGACGCACCGGCGATGGGCACGCGGCCGAGCGCCTTGGCGAGCAGGCCGCCGACGGTCTCCACGTCCTCGTCGTCGTACTCCTCCAGGCCGTAGAGCTCGCCCAGGTCGGTGATGTCGAGGCGCGCGGTGACCCGGTAGCGGTCCCCGCCGAGGTCCTCCACGGGCGGGAGTTCACGGTCGTACTCGTCGGTGATCTCGCCGACGATCTCCTCGAGGATGTCCTCGATGGTGACGATGCCGGCCGTGCCGCCGTACTCGTCGATGACGACGGCGACGTGGTTGCGGTCCTTCTGCATCTCGCGCAGCAGGTCGCCGGCGTTCTTGGTGTCGGGGACGAAGACCGCCGGGCGCATGGCCGTGGACACCAGGTCGTTCTCGGCGTCGCGGCTGATGTGCGTCTTGCGGACCAGGTCCTTCAGGTACACGATCCCGACGACGTCGTCCTCGCTCTCACCGGTGACCGGGATCCGCGAGAAGCCGGAGCGCAGGGCGAGGGTGAGGGCCTGGCGGATGGTCTTGTAGCGCTCGATCACCACCAGGTCGGTGCGCGGGACCATGACCTCCCGTACGAGGGTGTCGCCCAGTTCGAAGACCGAGTGCACCATGCGGCGCTCCTCGTCCTCGATCAGTGACTCCTTCTCGGCGAGGTCGACCAGCGCGCGCAGTTCCGCCTCGGAGGCGAACGGGCCGCGGCGGAAGCCCTTGCCGGGGGTGAGCGCGTTGCCGATGAGGATGAGGAGCGACGGGATCGGACCCATGATCCGGGCGAGGGGCAGCAGCACGTACGCCGCCGCCGTCGCCGTGTTCAGCGGGTGCTGGCGGCCGATGGTGCGCGGGGAGACGCCGACGGCGACGTACGACACCAGGACCATCACGCCGATGGCGACCAGCAGGGCCTGCCAGGTGGCCGCGAACTCCTGCAGACAGGCGTACGTCACCAGGGCCGCGGCGGCCATCTCGCAGGCGACGCGGACCAGCAGGGCCACGTTCAGATAGCGGGTGGGGTCGGCGGCGACCTGGGCCAGCTTGGCGCTGCCGCGCCGCCCGTTGCGCACGGCCTCCTCGGCGCGGAAGCTGGAGACGCGCGCGATGCCCGCCTCCGCGCACGCGGCCAGCCAGGCGACGACGACCAGGGCGATCGCGCCGATCACGATCTGCGGACTCATGCGAAGACCGGCCCCCCGGACTACGAGACGGTCGGCGCCGGTGACGGGCCGGTCAGCCCGTGCTCGGCCCGCCACCCGTCCACGATGGCGGCCTGGAGCCCGAACATCTCGGCCTTCTCGTCGGGCTCCTCGTGGTCGTACCCGAGCAGGTGCAGCACTCCGTGGACGGTGAGCAACTGGAGCTCCTCGTCCATGGAGTGCTGCGTCGGCGCTTCCGCGCCCTGCTTGGTGGCGACCTCCGGGCACAGCACGATGTCGCCGAGCAGCCCCTGCGGCGGCTCCTCGTCGTCCTTCGTGGGCGGCCGCAGCTCGTCCATCGGGAACGACATGACATCGGTGGGACCCGGCAGATCCATCCACTGGATGTGCAACTGCTCCATGGCGTCGGCGTCCACGACGATCACCGAGAGCTCGGAGAGCGGGTGGATGCGCATCCGCGCGAGCGCGTAGCGGGCGATGTCGAGGATCGCCTGCTCGTCTACCTCGGTGCCGGACTCGTTGTTGACGTCGATCGACATGGTCGTGCTGGTCTACTTCCCCTTGGAGCCCTTGGCACCGGGCCTGACATGGCCGCCCTTGTGGGAGCCGTTCTCGGTGCCGTGCTTGCTGTCGTACAACTCGTACGCGTCGACGATACGGCCCACCAGCTTGTGCCGGACGACATCGTGGGACGACAACCGGGAGAAGTGGACGTCCTCGACGCCCTCCAGGATCTCCTGCACCTGCCGCAGACCGCTCTTCGTGCCGTTCGGCAGGTCGACCTGCGTCACGTCACCGGTGATCACGATCTTCGAGTCGAAGCCGAGGCGGGTGAGGAACATCTTCATCTGTTCGGGGCTCGTGTTCTGGGCCTCGTCGAGAATGATGAAGGCGTCGTTGAGCGTGCGGCCACGCATGTACGCGAGCGGCGCGACCTCGATCGTGCCCGCGGCCATCAGACGCGGGATCGAGTCGGGGTCGAGCATGTCGTGCAGCGCGTCGTACAGCGGGCGCAGGTAGGGGTCGATCTTCTCGTAGAGCGTGCCCGGCAGGAAGCCGAGGCGCTCGCCCGCCTCGACCGCGGGACGGGTCAGGATGATCCGGTTGACCTGCTTGGACTGCAGGGCCTGCACGGCCTTGGCCATGGCCAGGTAGGTCTTGCCGGTACCCGCGGGGCCGATGCCGAAGACGATCGTGTGCTTGTCGATCGCGTCGACGTACCGCTTCTGGTTGAGGGTCTTGGGGCGGATGGTGCGGCCGCGGGAGGACAGGATGTTCTGCGTGAGTACCTGGGCCGGGGTCTCCGGTCCGTCGTTCGTCCCGTCCTCGCTCGCCTTGAGCATGGCGATCGAGCGTTCCACTGCGTCCTCCGTCATCGGCTGCCCGGTGCGGAGCACCAGCATCATCTCGTCGAACACGCGCGAAATGAGGGCGACGTCCGCAGGGTCGCCGACCGCGCTGATCTCATTGCCCCGGACATGGATGTCGGCTGCCGGGAAGGCCTTCTCGATCACGCGCAGAAGAGAGTCGCCGGAACCCAGCACGGTCACCATGGGGTGCTGGGCGGGGACGGTGAGGTGCGCTCTCGCCTGCTCCTGCGCGGAGGTGTGAGCTGTGGGTGTCTGAGTCATGGGCCGGCGCTGTAGGCCTGCGGTTCCTCCTCGTCACGGCCGCGTAGCTGAGGGCGGCCTCGCGATTCCAGGGTACGACGGTGGACTGACAAGGCCGTAGGGCTTTTCGGAGGGCCGCCTCCCGGCCGACGGGGCCGGGTGCGGGGTGCACGGGCCGGGGGTCCAGCGGGCGGGAGCCCCCTGGTACGTCAGCCGGAGCGGCGGAAACCGATGGTCGGCACGGCCCGCCGCAACGGCCACACCCGGTCCAGCTCCTCCGGCACCAGCCCGTCGAGGAACGCGAACCTCTGCAACGCGACCCGGTCCTGCCCCGGAAGGGACTGCACCTTCCGCCACCACGCCCCGATCTCCGACCATCCCGGCGCCGACAGCGAGCCCCCGAACTCCTGCACCGACAGGGCCGCCGTGAGCCCGGCGAAGGCAAGACGGTCGGCGAGCGGCCACCCCGCCAGCGTGCCGGTCACGAACCCGGCCACGAACACGTCCCCCGCCCCGGTCGGATCCAGCGCCTCCACGGCGATCGCGGGCACCTCGGCCGTCTCCCCCGTACGCCGGTCCACCGCGTACGCCCCCTCCGACCCGAGCGTCACCACCGCCAGCGGCACGTACTCGGTCAGCGCCCGTGCCGCCGCCCGCGGGCAGTCCACGCCGGTGTACCGCATCGCCTCCTGCGCGTTGGGCAGGAACGCCTCGCAGTGTTCGAGGTCGGGTAGGCCGCCCAGGTCCCAGGCCCCGGTGTCGTCCCAGCCGACGTCCGCGAAGACCCGGGTGCCCGCGCGGGCGGCCTGGGCGATCCAGGAGGCGCGCGTGCCGGGAACGAGGGAGGCGACGGCCGCACGCGCGCGGGGCGGGAAGTCCGGTGCCGGCTCCTCCGGCGGCGGCTCGTGGCCGTGGGACACCATGGTCCGCTCGCCCTCGTAGGCCATGGAGACGGTCACCGGCGAGTGCCAGCCGGGCACGGTCCGCGAGAGGGCGAGGTCGATGCCCTCGCCCTGTTCCAGCGCGTCCCAGCAGTACTCGCCGTAGTGGTCGTCCCCGAAGGCCGCCGCGAGGGACGTCCGCAGACCGAGGCGGGCGAGTGCGGCGGCCATGTTGGCGACCCCGCCCGGGCTGGACCCCATCCCCCGGGCCCAGGACTCGGTGCCGCGCACGGGCGCCGAGTCCAGGCCGGTGAAGATGATGTCGAGGAAGACGGTGCCCGTGAGGTAGACGTCCCAGGGCGGATCGTCCGGTGCGCGCAGGGCGACCAGCGGGTCGACCTGGACCCGGCAGGGCGCTGCACGGGTGAGGTGCTCCGGTTCCTCTCCGGCGATCGTGTGGGACGGGGTCACGGTGCGCTCCCTGAGGTGATGCGGATCTGGTCAGTGTGCACCAGATCCCAGCCGGGGCGCGGCTACCAGCGAGGCATCACCGGCGTCCGCCAGTGCGGCTCGGCCACCCGCATCGCCGCCGCGTCGTCCCGCTCGCGCATCGTGCCGTCGTCCTCGGCCCACCGCCGGTGCAGCCGGGCCAGCTCGTCCCGGTCGAGTTCGACGCCGAGGCCGGGTGCGTCGGACACCGCGACCCTGCCGTCGGTGAACGCGATCCGCTCGGTGAGGACGTCCTCGGACTGCCAGGGGTAGTGGGAGTCGCAGGCGTGGTGGAGGTTGGGCACGGTGGACGCCACCTGGGTCATGGCGGCGAGGCTGATGCCGAGGTGGGTGTTGGAGTGCATGGACACCCCGACGCCGAAGGCGTCGCAGATCGCTGCGAGGTGCTGGGTGTTGCGCAGTCCGCCCCAGTAGTGGTGGTCGGAGAGCACCACCTGGACGGCGTCCTCGGTGAACGCCTCCTTGATCTCGCCGAACGTGGTCACGCACATGTTGGTGGCGAGCGGGACGCCCGCCCGTCGCCCACCGCCGCCCTTGTCCGAGGCGCTTCGCGCCGCCCCTCTCAATCCCGCGGACACCTCGGCCATCGCCGAAGTGCCCAGGGCCGGATCCTCCAGGTACTCCAGGACGTCCCCGAGTTCCCTGGCCACCTTCAGGGAGGTCTCGACGGACCAGGCGCCGTTGGGGTCGAGCCGCAGCGGATGCCCGGGGAAGGCCTCGGCGAGGGCGCGTACGGCCGCGATCTCCTCCGCGGGCGGGAAGACACCGCCCTTGAGCTTGAAGGAGGTGAACCCGTACCGCTCCGTGAACTTCCGCGCCTGGGCGACGACTCCGGCGGGGTCCAGGGCGGCACCCCAGTCGTCCGGCTCGGCCGTGACGCCCTCCGGGTGGCCGGCCCACTTGTAGAAGAGGTAGGCGCTGTACTCGACCGCGTCGCGCACCCTGCCGCCGAGCAGTGCGTGCACGGGCAGCCCGAGCGCCCGGCCCTGGGCGTCCAGGCAGGCCACCTCGAAGGCGGAGAGCACGGACAGCCGCAGCTTGTCGGCGCTCTGCACGCCCCGCAGACCTCCCGCGTCCACGGCGCCCCTGATCCGGTCCTGGTCCACGGCGAGGTCCAGCGCGAACAGTCCGTTCACATCCATGACCGAGCGTCCGGGGAGACGCTCGGCGAGGGAGCGGGCCGGCTCCAGGTACTTGGTGTCGCCGTAGGTCTCGCCGAGCCCGGTGATCCCGCCGGCCGTGACGACCTCCACGATCAGCCGGGGGGTGTACGGCTGGTGCACTCCCTGGGTGTTGAGCAGCGGCGCGTCCGCGACCAGGATCGGTGTCAGGCGTACCTCGGCGATGGTCAGGTCACGGGTCACAGGGAGGCTCCCACGAGGTCGAGTCCGGCGGTGAGGAGGGCCGACAGGTCGGCGAGGTCGGCGGGCGAGGGGTCGGCGAGCGGGGCACGGACGGGGCCGACGCGCTCACCGCGCAGCCGGGCCGCCGCCTTCACCAGGGACACCGCGTATCCGGCTGCTCGGTCACGGAGTTCGACGAAGGGGACGTAGAAGTCGCGCAGCAGCTTCTCGGTCGTGCCGTGGTCGCCGCTCCGCAGCGCGCCGAAGAAGGCGCCCGCGATCTCGGGGGCGAAGGCGTGCACGGCCGAGGAGTAGGCGGGGACGCCGACGGTGGCGTAGGCGCGGGCCTGGATCTCGGCGGTGGCGGCGCCGTTGAAGAACAGGAAGTCCTCGGGGGCGGCGAAGGTGAGGCGCTGGAGGCGGTCGAGGTCGCTGTGGCCGTCCTTGAGGCCGATGACGTTCGGGATGCGCGCGATGCGCCGCAGCGAGGTCGCATCGTAGGCGACCTGACCGCGCTGGTAGGCGACGATCGGCAGCCGGGTGCGGGCGGCGAGCTGCTCCAGCTGGGCGGCGAGGCCCTCCTGCGGGGCGTCGACCAGGTAGTGCGGCAGCACGAGCAGGGCGTCGGCGCCGGCCTCCTCGGCGATCCGCGCGAACCGGGCGGCCTGCGCCCAGCCGTATCCGGTCCCGGCCACCACCGGTAGCCGGCCGGCCGCCTCCTCGACGGCGATGGTGACGACCTGCCGGTACTCCTCCTCGTCCAGCGAGAAGAACTCGCCGGTGCCGCAGGCCGGGAAGAGTGCCCCGGGCCCGGCGGCGAGCCGCGCGGCGACATGGGCGCGCTGACCGTCCGGGTCCAGGGAGCCGTCGTCGTGGAAGGCGGTGAGCGGGAAGGACAGCACGCCGCGCGCCATGCCCTCCCGCAGCCGCCGCGTCACGTCCTGCGGAGTCGGGTCGCCGCCCACCAGACCATCTCCCCTTATGAATCCTGTCTATGTATGAGAACAGAGGCTAGATACACGGACACGCGGGAGTCAATGAGGGAACAGGGGGAAACAACAAAAGAGCCCCATCCCGTACACAACGGGATGGGGCTCCACTGGAGCGCCGGGCAGGCCTTGCACCTGCATTTCCCCGCAGGAAGCGGGGCGTCTTTCCTTGGACCACCAACGCACTGTCCGGCTCCGGGAGTTCCGGCGACCGCGACGTGATCAACCATAGCGCATCCGGCGGGGCGCGAGCCAACTCGCCGAGAGGAGGCGAAGTCCTACCCCGGCCCCCTGATCACAAACTATGAAGTGACCCGGATCACGCCGGACGACCTTCTTCCCGAACGGCGTAATTGATACAACTTGCTCGCGCGTTCCTGTCCGTCGACGGTCGGCGCCCATCCCCCCCTCTTTTCTGAGCCGCCGCTCTCGTCTGCCCTGGAACGCCCGTGTCCGCCCCCCGCTCCATGCCCTGGCCCCTCGTCGCCCTTTTCACGGCCGGGTATCTCGCCCCGTACCTGCTGCCGACCACCGTCGGCCGGCTCGACACCGGGCTTCCGCTCTCCGCCACCCAGGCCGGCGCCATCGGCAGTGCGCTGCTGCTGAGTTCGGCCACGGCGGGCTTCCTGCTGGCCTCCCGGGTCGAGCGGATCGGTGCCCGTACCCTCGCCCGGGTCGGGCTCGCGCTCGCCTTCTTCGGATACGGCGGTGCCGCGCTCACCTCGGTCCTACCGGCCGTCGTCGCGGGCGCGCTGGTCGGCGGGTTCGGGTCCGGCACGGTCACGGCGGTCGCCGCCAGCGGCATCGCCGCGCAGCGTGACCCGCACCGGGTCACCACGTTCGGTCTGCTCGGCGTCTCCGCCCTCGCGGGCGCCCTCTACCTGACGATCCCGCACCTCGGCCCCGGCCACGGACAGCCCCTCGCCGCGATCGCGCTGACCGCCCTCGCGGTCTGGCCGCTCACCGGCGGTCTGTCCGGCCGTACGGCCCCGGCCCGCACCCTCCCCCACGCTCGAACACGCTCGCGCGGGGGAACCCCCATCGAGCGCGGCCGGCTCCCCCACCTGCGCGCCGGTCTGCTGCTGGCCGCCGCCATGCCCTGCTGGTCCCTGGCGCAGAACTCCCTGTGGGGCGTCAGCGGCCGCATCGGCCTCGACCAGGCACACCTCACCGAGGTCACCGTCGGCACGGTGTTCGCGGTCGCGCTCGGCGCCGGCCTCGTCGGGGTCGTGGGCGCGGGGGCGCTCGGCCCGCGGCTGGGCCGGGCGGTCCCGATCGGCGTGGGTACGGCACTCATCGCGGGCTGCATCGCGCTCAGCGCCTCGGCGACCGGCCTGACGTCCTTCGCCGGGGGCGAGATCGCCTGGAACGCGATCTACCCGGTCGTGCTGTCGTACGTCATCGGCCTCGCCGCGTCCCTCGACCCGCGCGGCCGCTGGGCGGTGTTCGTCGGCTCGGCGGCGTCCCTGGGCACGGCGGCCGGCCCGCTGGCCGGGAGCATGCTGGCGGCGTGGGCGGGCTTCCCGGTCATGGGCGAGGTGCTGGCCGTCGGGCTGCTGGCGGTGGCGGTGCCGATGACGGTGGTGGCGCTGCGGGCGGGCAGGAAGACGGTCTCCGTGGTGGAGATCCAGCTGGACACCCCGGCCGTGCCCGCCCAGCCCGCGTACGACACCGCCTACCCGAACTCGTACGCCTCGACCTCGGCGAGGTAACGGGCCCGCCGCTCCTCGTCGTCGTCCAGGAAGGACGCGAGGAAGGAGTTGCGGGCCAGCTCGCGCATCCGCTCCCTGGGCAGCCCGAGGGCGTCCCGCACCGCGTGATAGTTGTCGGCGACGTACCCGCCGAAGTAGGCAGGGTCGTCGGAGTTGACCGTGCACAGCAGACCCGCGTCGAGCATGGCCGGAAGGGGGTGGCCCGCGAGGACGTCCACCGCCCGCAGCCGGACGTTGGACAGCGGGCACAGGGTCAGCGGGATGCGCTCCCGGACCAGCCGCTCGACCAGTTCCGGGTCCTCCATGCAGCGCAGGCCGTGGTCGATCCGCTCGACGCCGAGGACGTCCAGCGCCTCGGTGATGTACGCGGGCGGACCCTCCTCACCGGCGTGCGCCACCCGGCGCAGCCCGAGCGCGGCGGCGGCCTCGTACACCTCCCGGAACTTCACCGGCGGGTGCCCGACCTCGGCCGAGTCCAGGCCGACGCCGGTGATCCGGTCCAGGTAGGGCCTGGCCGCCTCCAGGGTCTCGAGCGCCGAGTCGGCGGACTCGTCGCGCAGGAAGCACATGATGAGCTTCGTGGAGACGCCGTGGTTCTCCTCGCTGCGGCCGAGCGCCCGCCACAGCCCCTCCACGACCGTGCCCATGGCCACGCCCCGCGCGATGTGGGCCTGCGGGTCGAAGAAGATCTCCGCGTGCCGCACGCCCTGCGCGGCGGCCCGGGCGAGATAGGCGTCGGCCAGGTCGGCGAAGTCCTGCTCGGTACGCAGGACGGCCATCAGCTCGTAGTACAGGTTCAGGAAGGACTGGAGGTCCTCGAACTGGTACGCCTTGCGCAGCTCGTCGGTGTCGGCGTAGGGCAGCTCGACGCCGTTGCGGGCGGCCAGCTCGAACGCCAGCTCGGGCTCCAGGGTGCCTTCGATGTGGAGGTGCAGTTCTGCTTTGGGGAGGGGCATCAAAGCATCGTAAGCGTGTTTTATCCGCGCTTCGGAACCGGCACTCGCAGGAGATCGTGCGCCACGGTCAGCTCTCCCTCGAACCCGGCGGAGCGCGCCTGCCGCTCGAACTCCTCGGGGTCGGAGTAGCGCTGGCTGAAGTGGGTGAGGACGAGGTGCCGCACCCCCGCGTCCCG
Organism: Streptomyces sp. BK340; assembly: GCF_007827595.1. Taxonomy (GTDB): domain Bacteria; phylum Actinomycetota; class Actinomycetes; order Streptomycetales; family Streptomycetaceae; genus Streptomyces. Next base: position 483,320 of record NZ_VISR01000004.1, on the reverse strand, counting down.
TGCCACGGCCGCCGCCTGGCCGGCCGTGAGATGTCCGTGGTCCTCGGCGAGTTCGACGTCCTCGTCGAGGAAGGTGGACTCGATGACCAGCAGGTCGCAGCCCTCGGCGAGCGCGTGCACCCCGTCGCACAGCCGGGTGTCCATGACGAACGCGAACCGCTGCCCGCGCCGCACCTCGCTGACCTCGTCCAGGCTGACGTCCCCGAGCCGGCCCTCGCGCTGGATCCGGCCGACGTCCGGCCCCTTGATCCCGTGGGCGGCGAGCCGGTCGGGCAGCATGCGGCGGCCGTCGGGCTCGATCAGCCGGTAGCCGTAGGACTCGACGGGGTGGGACAGCTTGCGGGCCTCGAGCGTGTACGACCCGGTCCGGGCGAGGGTGCCGTCGGCGTCGACCGGTGCCTCGGTGAGGCGGACGGTCTCCCGGTAGGCGGTGGCGTACCGCAGGCGGTCGAAGAAGCGCTGCCCGGAGCGCGGGTAGTGCGCGGTGACCTCGTGCGGCACCTGGTCGAGGTTGATCCGCTGGATCACCCCGGCGAGGCCCAGGGAGTGGTCGCCGTGGAAGTGCGTGACGCAGATCCGGTTCAGGTCGTGGGCGGCGACCCCGGCGCGCAGCATCTGCCGCTGTGTGCCCTCGCCTGGGTCGAACAGGATGCCCTCGCCGTCCCAGCGCAGCAAGTAGCCGTTGTGGTTGCGGTGCCGGGTCGGGACCTGGCTCGCGGTGCCGAGGACCACTAGTTCACGTACGGACACGACGACTTACCCGGGGGGCCATTCCAGGCCACGGCCACCGAGGATGTGCGCGTGGGCGTGCCAGACGGTCTGGCCGGCACCGGTGCCGGTGTTGAAGACGATGCGGTAGCTCTCCAACTCGTCCTCGTCGGCGACGGCCTGGGCCTCACGCAGTATGTCGGCGGCGACGGCCGGTTCCGCGGCGGCGAGTTCGGCCGCGTTCCTGTAGTGCACCCTGGGAATCACCAGGACGTGCGTGGGCGCCTGCGGGTTGATGTCCCGGAAGGCGACGGTCGTCTCCGTCTCCCGCACGATCGTCGCCGGGATGTGCCCCGCGACGATCTTGCAGAACAGGCAGTCGTCCTGCGGTTCTCCCGCCATTGCGCTGCGCTCGCTTTCGCCGGTGATCAGTACGGGGGCATGGTAGTCGGTCGAGTGCAGGCCGGTGGGGGCTGCTCGCGCCCCGCGGCGGAGCCGCATATCGACACGGCCCCGCGCCCCTTCAGGTCGGCAAGCCCGGCGGAGTCTTTGCGGGCTGCTCCTCCAGTGCCTCCAGTGCCAGCCTGATTGCTTCGTCCAGCTGGGGATCCCGTCCCGCCGCCCAGTCCTGTGGGCGCTGTGGGACCTCCACGTCGGGGTCCACCCCGTGGTTCTCGACGCCCCACTCGTATCCCTCCAGCCAGAACGCGTACTTCGGCTGGGTGATCAGGGTGTCGTCGACCAGGTGGTAGCGGCTGTCGATGCCGATGACGCCGCCCCAGGTGCGGGTGCCGACGACCGGGCCGATGCCGAGGGCCCTGATCGCCGCGTTGACGATGTCGCCGTCGGAGCCGGAGAACTCGTTGGCGACGGCGACGACGGGGCCGCGCGGTGCGTCGTGCGGGTAACTGTACGGCCGCATGCCGCGCGGCAGCGCCCAGCCGACGATGCGCCGGGCGAGCTTCTCCACGACGAGCTGGGAGGTGTGGCCGCCGCGGTTCTCCCGGACGTCGACGACCAGGCCCTCGCGGGCCACCTCGACGCGCAGGTCGCGGTGGATCTGGGCCCAGCCGGGCGCCTGCATGTCGGGCACGTGGAGGTAGCCGAGGCGGCCGCCGGACTTCTCGTGGACGTAGGCGCGGCGGTCGGCGACCCAGTCGTGGTAGCGCAGCGGCTCCTCGTCGGCGAGGGGGACCACGACCGCGTGCCGGGGGTCGCCCCCGCCGGCGGGTGAGATGGTCAGCTCGACCGGCTTCCCGGCCGTGCCGATCAGCAGCGGGCCGGGGCCGGTGACCGGGTCGACCGGCTGTCCGGCGACCGCGACGATCGTGTCCCCGGGGCGCACGGCGACACCGGGGGCGGCGAGCGGGGAGCGGGCCTGGGGGTCGGAGGTCTCCGCGGGCAGGATGCGGTCGATGCGCCAACCGCCGTCCGCGTCACGGGAGATGTCGGCGCCGAGCAGGCCCTGCCGGGCGCCGTTGCCGAAGCCGCCGCGCGGGGTGACGTAGGCGTGCGAGGTGCCGAGTTCGCCCTGCACCTCCCACAGGAGGTCCACCAGGTCGTCGTGGGTGGCGAGGCGGCCGAGGAGGGGGCGGTAACGGTCGAGGACACCGTCCCAGTCGACGCCGCTCATGTCCGGCCGCCAGAAGTTGTCCCGCATGATGCGGCCGGTCTCGTCGTACATCTGCCGCCATTCGGCGGCCGGGTCGACGGTCTGCCGGATCCGGCTCAGGTCGACGGTGATGTTCGAGTCGCTGTCCTCGTCGTCGGAGGCGCGCCGGTCGGCGGGTACGACCTTGAGGCGGCTGTCGGTCCACAGCAGCACCCGCTTGCCGTCGCCGCTGACCTCGAAGTGGTCGGCGTCGGCGGCGAGATGCTCCAGGCGCTGCTGGGCGAGGTCGTAGCGCTCCAGCTCGGTCTTGGGATCCGGGTCGTCGGGGGTGGCCCGGGAGGCGCCGAGGACGCCGCGCACCGGGTAGCGCAGCCACAGCACACCGTCCTTGGCGGCCCGCAGGTTGGCGTAGCGGCCGGCCTCGACCGGGAAGGGCACGATGCGGTCGGAGAGGCCGTCGAGGTCGATCCGGGTCGCCGGGGTGCCCTCGGCGTCGGGGGTCTCCTCCTTGTCAGGGGTCCCGAAGGGCCGGCCGTGCCGCTGCGGCCCGAACGGGGACGGCGTGGTCGCGGCGAGGGCGATCAGGTACGGGCGGACGCCCTCGACGAAGGCCAGGTCGAAGACGTGCTCGTCGTAGACCGGGTCGAAGGAACGGCTGGAGAGGAAGGCTAGGTGCTTGCCGTCCAGGGTGAAGGCGGGCGCGTAGTCCTGGAAGCGCAGCGGGGTCGCCTCGGTGACCGACAGGTCGGTGGTGTTGGCGATGCGGAGCTGGCAGAGCGGATGCGGGCCGGGGTGGGACCAGGCGAGCCAGCCGGAGTCGGGCGAGAAGGCGAGGCCGCTGACGTCCCCGTCCTCGCTGCGGTCCACCTCGCGGACCTCGCCGGTGTCGCGCTCGACCAGCAGGAGCCGGCCGTCGTGCGAGGCGACGGCGGCCCGGCTGCCGTCGGGGGCCATGGCCAGCTCCAGGACGCGGCCGAGCTGTCCGGCGGCGATCCGGCGCGGGACGGCGCCGGGTGCGACGCCGGTGGCGGGCGCGAACTCCAGCGCGTCCTCGCCCTCGGCGTCCGTCACCCACACCACCCATTCCTCGGCGTCCGCGCGGAAGGTCTGCGGCAGCCGGGCCCGTACGCCGGGCTGCGCGGCCAGCGCGCGGGCCGGGCCGGAGCGGTGGGTCACCCAGTGGACGGCACCGCGCACGGCGACCGCGCTGCCGCGCGCGGTGTGGTCGGGGGCAGCATGGTCGAACCAGCGGGAGGCGGTCACCGGGTGAGGCTGCAGGTCGACGCGCGCACCGCCGAGCCGGATGTCCAGGCGGCGCGGCTCCGCGCCGTCGAGATCGTCGAGCAGCCAGAGTTCGCCCGCGCTGCAGTAGACGACCCGGCGGCCGTCCGAGGCGGCGTGCCGGGCGTAGAAGCCGTCGAGGGGCGTGTGGCGCCGCAGGTCGCTCCCGTCGGCGAGGGAGGAGTAGAGGGCTCCGGTGCCCTCGTGGTCGGACAGGAACGCGATCCTCCCCGTCCTTACCCACAGCGGGTACTCGATGTTCCCGTCCAGCTCCTCGTGCAGCCGCACGAACTCGCCGGCGCCTTCGTCGCCTTCGGCGGCACGATCGATCCACAGCTTGCCCGCCGTGCCGCCCCGGTAGCGCTTCCACCAGGCGGCCTCGCGGCCCATCGGGGCGGACAGCAGCACGGTGTGCGGGCCGTACGCGACGTCACCGACCGGCCCGTACGGCAGCGTGGCGGCGGGGCCGCCGTCCAGCGGGATCGCCCGCGCCCAGCTGCGGCGCAGGCTCGCCTGGCCCTGGGTGCTGACCGCGAGGACCCTGCCGTCCGGGGTCCAGCCGCGCACCTGGGTCTTCGAACTCCCCCAGTACGTCAGCCGCTCGGCGGGGCCGCCGGCGACCGGGGCGATGTGCACCTCGGGGGCGCCGTTGCGGGTGGAGGTCCAGGCGACGGTCGTACCGTCGGGCGAGATCCGGGGGTGGGTCACCGGCACGTTGTCGGCGCTCACCCGCCAGGCCCGCCCGCCGTCCAGGGGCGCGAGCCACACGTCGTCCTCGGCGGTGAAGGTCACCAAGTCGCCGTGGAGATGGGGGAATCGGAGGTAGCCGGAGGTTCCCGTCGAAGCGCCCTTAGTCACCCCGTCACTCTACGCAGCGACCGCCGCCCGCGCCCTGGGTTTCGATCACTTGCCCTGCACGGGCCAGCAGGTCGGGTCCCCCTTGCACCAGAGTGTCCGGGTCACGGTCACCGTGACGGTCGGCTGCGCGCCGGAAGGCCGGTGGGTGACGGGCGGGGCGTACGTCGGCCCCGGCTTGGCGTTGCAGTCGCCCAGCCCGCCGACGTGGAACACCTGCTTGCCCTCGACCCGGGCCGTCAGGTCCCCGCGCACGCAGGCGCCGTCGACGGCCTTGGTCACCACCCCGACCACGGTGATCTTCCGCAGGTCGTCGGTCTGCCCCTGACAGTCGACGGAGACGACGGTGGTCTGCGTCGGCGAGGGCGCCCTCCCGGGCGTACGGCTGCCCGAGCTGCCGTAGTTCCCGGTGCAGGTGAGCCAACTGACGTGCACATGCTGCCGTTTCAGTTCGGCGGTGGCGGTCGTGTCGGTGGTGTACGCCACCGCGGCCGAACCGAGATCCCCCGGCCGGCACCCCACGAGCACCCCCAGGGCCAGCACGGCGAGCCCGGCCACGCCCACCACACGCACGGGCCGCGCCCGGCAGCGAATCCGCCTCAACACCCCCATGCAGGGCAGCGTGCCACCGGTCCGCGCACGGGGGAAGGCCGCTTACGGTCACTCGTCAGTTCGGGACGGTCACCATCGGATGATCTCAGCCGCTCAGCAGCAGCCACTCCTGCAGTTCCACCAGGTTGCCCTCGGGGTCCTTGAGGTGGGCCACGCGCATGCGGTCGGTCATGGGGGCCGGGCCGTGGAGCAGGGTTGCGCCGCGGGAGGTGATCTGCTCGCAGTAGGCGTCGAGGTCGTCGACGCGCAGGACGACCAGGGAACGGTGGCCGTTGGTCGGCTCGCCCAGTTCGTTCAGGATCTCGGCCATCATGGCGCGGTCCTGCAGGGCGATCCCGGCGGAGCCGGCGTGCGGGCTGAACTTCTCGTACGGTCCCTCGGTGGCGCCGGACTGCGGCTTGAGGCCGAGGACTTCGGCGTAGAAGTGGTAGCAGGCGGCGAAGTCGGTGACGAGGAGCCGTACCTGTGCGAGTTCCATCGTGTTCCCCCGGGTTCGGGTCAGGACCAGCGGCCGGTGCGGCCCAGGAGCAGGGCCGTGGCGGCGGTGCCGGCGGTGGAGGTGCGCAGCACGGTGGGGCCGAGCACGTAGGCCCGCGCGCCCGCCTCCTCGAAGAGCGCCAACTCGTCGCGGGAGACACCGCCTTCGGGCCCCACGACCAGCACGATCTCTCCCTCGGCTGGGAGTTCGGCGGTGGCGAGCGGTGCGCTGCCGTGCTCGAAGTCGGAGTGCAGGACGGCGGCGAAGTCGGCTTTGGCGAGAAGTGCGGCAACCTGCTTGGTCGTCGCCGCGTCCGCGACCTCGGGGAAGCGGACCCGGCGGGACTGCTTGCCGGCCTCGCGGGCGGTGGCCCGCCACTTGCCGAGGGCCTTCAGCCCGCGGTCGCCCTTCCACTGGGTGATGCAGCGAGCCGCCTGCCAGGGCACGATGGCGTCGACGCCGACCTCGGTCATGGTCTCGACGGCGACCTCGCCCCGGTCGCCCTTGGGCAGGGCCTGGACGACGGTGATGCGCGGAGCGGGCTCCGGCTCCTCGGAGACCGAGGTCATGTGGACGATGAGGCGGTCCTTGCCCTCGGCGCCGATCACCTCGCACTCCGCGTAGCGCCCGGCGCCGTCGGTGAGGACGACCTCCTCACCGGGCTGCAGCCGCTTCACGGAGACGGCGTGCCGCCCCTCGGGCCCGTCCAGGACGTACCGGTAGCCGTCCGAGCGGAAGTGCTCGACGACGAAGACCGGAGCCGTCATCGCCCGTCACCTCCGTCCGACAACGCTGTCCTCGCCGCATCGATCTCGCCGAGGAGTACCTCCACCAGCTGCCCGGCAGGCAGCTCGCGGGCCATCCGGTGGCCCTGACCCGCCCACAGCGCCATGCCCTGGGCGTCGCCGGCCTTGGCGGCGGCCTTGCGCAGCGGTGAGGTCAGGTGGTGGATCTCGGGGTAGGCGGCGGGGGCGTACGGGCCGTGCTCGCGCAGGAAGCGGTTGACCAGGCCGCGCGCCGGGCGGCCGGAGAAGGCGCGGGTCAACTCGGTGCGGGCGAACAGGGGGTTGGTCAGCGCCTGCTTGTGCAGGGCGTTGGCGCCGGACTCCGGGGTGGCGAGGAACGCCGTGCCCAGCTGGGCCGCGCTCGCGCCGGCCGCGAGGACGGCGGCGATCTGGCTGCCGCGCATGAGGCCGCCGGCCGCGACGACCGGGATGTTCACGGCCTCCCGGATCTGGGCTGTCAGCGACAGCAGGCCGATGCCGGAGCCGTCGTTCTCCGGGATGTCCCGGTGTGTGCCCTGGTGGCCGCCGGCCTCCACGCCCTGTGCGATCACCGCGTCCGCGCCTGCCCGCTCGACCGCGAGGGCCTCCTCGGCGCTGGTGGCGGTGACCAGGGTGAGGGTTCCGGCCCGGCGCAGGGAGTCGAGGACGTCCCGGCCGGGGACGCCGAAGTGGAAGGAGACCACCGGCACCGGGTTGTCGAGGAGGACCGCGAGCTTGGCGTCGTAGCCGTCGTCCCGGCCGCTGTCCGGGTCGCCCAGCTCGGTCTCGTACCAGGCGGCCTCACCGGCCAGCTGGTGCGCGTAGACCTCGACGGCGCCAGAAGGGGGCGCGGCGTTGGCCGCTCCGGTGGGGCCGGTGCTTGCACCGGGATACTCGGGCTGGGGCATGAAGAGGTTCACACCGAACGGCCGGCTCGTGAGCCCCCGCAGCTGCTTGATCTCCTGGTACATGCCGTCGGCGGTCTTGTAGCCGGCGGCGAGGAACCCGAGACCGCCCGCCTCGGACACGGCGGCGGCGAGCTGCGGGACGGAGACACCGCCCGCCATGGGGGCCTGCACGATCGGGTGGGGGAAGAGATCGGTCAGTGCGGAGGACATGACGGCATGTTGTCACGTCCTCCGAACAAGTCCGAATCCGGGCTTCCCGCGGCATAGGCCACCGGCATACGGGGTGCCGAAGCACCCCGCGGCCGACGGCTCAGCGCCCGTTGAACGCGTCCTTCAACCGTGAGAAGAGCCCCTGCTGACCCGGCTGGCCGTGCCTGCCCGGGGGCCAACCCCCGGACCCCCGGCCGCCGCTTCAGCCGGCGTCAGCGCCCGTTGAACGCGTCCTTCAACCGTGAGAAGAGCCCCTGCTGACCCGGCTGGAACTGTCCCTGCGGACGCTCCTCGCCGCGCAGCTTCGCCAGCTCGCGCAGCAGCCGCTCCTGCTCGGGGTCGAGCTTGGTCGGGGTCGTTACCTCGACGTGGACGATCAGGTCACCCCGGCCGCCGCCGCGCAGGTGCGTGACGCCCCGGTTGTGGAGCGGGATCGACTGGCCGGACTGGGTGCCGGGCCGGATGTCGACCTCCTCCATGCCGTCCAGGGTCTCCAGCGGCACCTTGGTGCCCAGGGCCGCCGCCGTCATCGGGATCGTGACCGTGCAGTGCAGGTCGTCGCCGCGCCGCTGGAAGGTCGTGTGCGGCAGCTCGTGGATCTCGACGTACAGGTCACCGGCCGGACCGCCACCGGGGCCGACCTCGCCCTCGCCGGCCAGCTGGATGCGGGTGCCGTTGTCGACACCGGCCGGGATCTTGACGGTGAGCGTGCGCCGGGAGCGGACCCGGCCGTCGCCCGCGCACTCCGGGCACGGGGTCGGCACGACCGTGCCGAAGCCCTGGCACTGGGGGCAGGGGCGGGAGGTCATGACCTGGCCCAGGAAGGACCGGGTCACCTGGGAGACCTCACCGCGGCCGCGGCACATGTCACACGTCTGGGCGGACGTGCCGGGGGCGGCACCCTCACCGTTGCAGGTGTTGCAGACGATCGCGGTGTCGACCTGGATGTCCTTGGTCGTCCCGAAGGCCGCCTCGTCCAGCTCGACCTCGATGCGGATCATCGCGTCCTGGCCGCGCCGGGTGCGCGAGCGCGGGCCGCGCTGCGACGCCGTACCGAAGAACGCGTCCATGATGTCGGAGAAGTTGCCGAAGCCACCGGCCCCGAAGCCGCCCGCTCCGGCGCCGCCCGCCTGGGAGAGCGGGTCGCCGCCGAGGTCGTAGACCTGCTTCTTCTGCGGGTCCGACAGCACCTCGTAAGCGGCGTTGATCTCCTTGAACCGCTCCTGGGTCTTCGGATCCGGGTTGACGTCCGGGTGCAGCTCGCGCGCGAGCCGACGGAACGCCTTCTTGATCTCATCCTGCGACGCGTCGCGGCGCACGCCGAGAACGGCGTAGTAGTCCGTGGCCACTTACGACTCCGCCAGGATCTGTCCGACGTACCGTGCCACTGCGCGTACCGCTCCCATCGTTCCCGGGTAATCCATGCGGGTCGGTCCGACCACGCCGAGCTTGGCAACCGCCTCGCCGCCCGAACCGTAGCCGACCGACACGACGGAGGTGGAGTTGAGTCCCTCGTGGGCGTTCTCGTGCCCGATGCGCACGGTCATGCCCGGATCCTTCGCCTCGCCGAGGAGCTTGAGGAGCACGACCTGCTCCTCAAGGGCCTCCAGCACGGGCCGGATCACGAGGGGGAAGTCATGTCCGAAGCGGGTGAGATTGGCGGTGCCGCCGATCATCAGCCGCTCCTCGTTCTCCTCGACCAGTGTCTCCAACAGGGTGGAGAGCACTGCGGAGACCGTACCGCGGTCCTCGACGTCGAAGCCCTCGGGCAGGTCCTCGACCAGGCGCGGCACATCGGTGAACCGGCGGCCCGCGACCCGGCTGTTCAGCCGGGCCCTGAGGTCCGCCAGGGACGCCTCACCGAAGGGCGCAGGGCAGTCGACCATCCGCTGCTCGACCCGGCCGGTGTCCGTGATCAGCACGAGCATCACCCGCGCGGGGGCGAGTGAGAGCAGCTCCACGTGCCGCACGGTGGACCGGGTCAGGGACGGGTACTGCACGACGGCGACCTGCCGGGTCAGCTGCGCGAGCAGCCGTACCGTGCGTGCCACGACGTCGTCCAGGTCGACGGCGCCCTCCAGGAAGTTCTGGATCGCCCGGCGCTCGGGGCCGGTCATCGGCTTGACGCCCGCGAGCTTGTCGACGAACAGCCGGTAGCCCTTGTCGGTGGGGATGCGCCCGGCACTGGTGTGCGGCTGGGCGATGTACCCCTCGTCCTCCAGGGCCGCCATGTCGTTGCGCACGGTCGCCGGGGAGACTCCGAGGTTGTGCCGCTCGGTGAGCGCTTTCGAGCCCACCGGCTCCTCGGTGCCCACGTAGTCCTGGACGATGGCGCGCAGCACCTGAAGCCTGCGTTCACTCAGCATTCGCGCGCACCTCCAGCATGTCGTCCCCTCGGCTCTTCCGGTCGCCCGCCTGGCACTCTGCGTGTTCGAGTGCCAGCCTTCCCCAGCCAAGTGTACGGGCGTGGGGTACTCACTGGGCAAGGTCGGTCCTGCCCTACCGCTAGCGTCGCGGTATGACGGTGACTTGGGAAGAGCTGGGGTGGGAGCGGCTGGCGCCCGGGGTGGGCCGGTGCCGGCTGCCCGGCTGGGACTGCACTGTGGGCCTGGTTCTCGGGGCCGGTACGGCGCTGGTGGTGGACGCCGGGTCGAGCCCGGCCGAGGGCGAGCGGCTGCGGACGTGGGCGCAGCAGCTGGCGGGTCACGGTGTGACCCATCTCGCGCTCACCCACCCCCACTTCGACCACGTCTTCGGCACGGCCGCCTTCGCCGGGGTCCGGACGTACGCGGCGGTGGGCACCGACGCGGTGTTCGCGTACGAACGCGAGGAGCTGCGCCGGGACGCGGTCCGGCACGGACTGCCGGAGGCGGACGCGGCCGCGGCCGTCGCCGCCCTGGCCGCTCCCCGCCACCTGGTCTCGGGCGAGTGGACGCTGGACCTCGGCGACGGCCGGCAGGTGCTGCTGGCCAACGTGGGCCCCGGCCACACGGCCCACGATCTCGCGGTCCTCGTCCCCGGCTCGGTCTCCGGGACCCGGGAGATCGTCTTCTGCGGCGACCTGGTCGAGGAGTCCGGCGAACCCCAGGCGGGCCCGGACGCCGTACCGTCCCGCTGGCCCGACGCCCTGGACCGGCTGCTCGCGCTCGGCGGGGAGGACGCTCTGTACGTTCCCGGTCACGGTGCGGTGGTCGACGCGGTGTTCGTACGACGGCAACGCGACGAGCTGGCAGCGCGTTTCGGCGTGTCGTGAGTGCGGGTCGGCGGCTTCTCCTATCGTCATCCGAATGCGCCCACCCGTCTCCCGCCACCGCCTTTCCAACGAGGGCCCTTCGGGCCCGCGCCCTCGTGTGTACTCACCGGACCTGACCCCGCCCTGGAAAAAGCCCAAGCCGGTGCCGGAGGTCCCGGCGGAGCCCGGCCTGGTGGTCGAGGAGCCCGGCACCGGTTTCTGCGGCGCGGTGATCCGCTGCGAGGCGGGCACGGTGACGCTGGAGGACCGCTTCGGCAAGCACCGGGTGTTCCCGCTGGAGCCGCGCGGCTTCCTGCTGGAGGGCAGGGTGGTCACCCTGGTGCGGCCCGCCTCGGGTCCGGTACGGCCCACCCGTACGGCGTCCGGTTCGGTGGCCGTCCCCGGCGCACGCGCGCGGGTGGCCCGCGCCGGACGCATCTACGTCGAGGGCCGGCACGACGCCGAACTGGTCGAGAAGGTGTGGGGCGACGACCTGCGCATCGAGGGCGTGGTCGTGGAGTACCTGGAGGGCGTGGACGACCTGCCGGCGATCGTGGCGGAGTTCGGGCCCGGGCCGGACGCGCGGCTGGGCGTGCTGGTGGACCACCTGGTCCCGGGCACGAAGGAGTGGCGCATCGCCGAGTCGGTGACGAGCGAGCACGCGCTGGTGGTCGGTCACCCGTACATCGACATCTGGGAGGCCGTGAAGCCGTCCTCGCTGGGGATTTCGGGGTGGCCCCGGGTACCGCGCGGGGAGGACTGGAAGACGGGGGTGTGCCGGGCGCTGGGGTGGCCGTCGGAGAACACCGGCGCGGTGTGGCAGGCGATTCTGCAGCGTGTGGGGTCCTACAAGGACCTGGAGCCGGAGTTGCTGGGGCGGGTGGAGGAACTGATCGACTTCGTCACTGCCCCGGCCGGGTGAGCCCGGCGGTGGCCGACTGCCTCAGGTAGGACCTGGGCTGCTCGACGCGCCCGAACCACAGCTCGGGCGGAGCCCAGCGGCGGAGCGCGCGGTCGTACACGCTGAAGAAGTGCCGTACGTCCAAGCGGTAGCGCAGCCGGGGCAGCCCCTCGCGCAGCGGTGCCGTGTCGCGGACGAACTCGCGGAGCAACGGGTCGTCATCGTCGATGTCACCGCGGGGGCACAGCTCCATCGTGTGGACCAGCCTCCGGCCGACGCGCGTCCAGTAAAGGCCGATCCCGGCCAGCGAGTCCCAGGGGATCAGCACGGCCTTCCCATGCCGCAGGACCCAGAACCCCTTCGCGTCGAGGGCCGTGACCAGTCCGCGCCACCGCAGCACCGTGCGCAGCGCGAACCCGGCCCAGACCAGGCCGAGCAGGCAGACCAGGGCGACGACGTGGAATCCCTGGTCGATCAGGGCCAGCAGGCCGAGCACGCCCACCCCGCCGAGCAGCAGCACCAGCGGCAGCGTCCACAGCAGCCACCGCAACCCGTACCGCACCACGGTGGCGTCCGGATCCGGCCGTCTGTCAGAGATCATGGCCGGGAACTGTACCCAGCCCGACGATCAGTCGACCAGATCCCGCACCACCGCGTCCGCCAGCAGTCGCCCGCGCAGCGTCAGCACCGCTCGCCCCTCCTCGTACGGGCCTTCCTGGAGGAGTCCGTCCGCCAGTGCCCGTCCGGAAGCAGCCAGCCCCTCCTCCTTCAGCAGCGACAGCGGCGCCCCCTCCAGCAGCCGCAGCTCCAGCAGGACGCGCTCCACCCGCCGGTCCTCGTCGGACAGCAGCTCCCGGCCCGCGCCCGGTGAGCGGCCAGACGCCAGCGCCGCCGCGTACGCGCCCGGGTGCTTGACGTTCCACCAGCGCACCCCGCCCACGTGCGAATGCGCCCCCGGCCCGGCGCCCCACCAGTCCGCACCCCGCCAGTACAGCTCGTTGTGCAGGCAGCGGGCGGCCTCCGAGGTGGCCCAGTTGGAGACCTCGTACCAGTCGAAGCCGGCCGCGGACAGCATCTCCTCGGCGATCAGATAGCGGTCGGCGTGGACGTCGTCGTCCGTCATCGGAACCTCGCCCCGGCGGATCCGGCGGGCGAGCTGCGTGCCCTCCTCGACGATCAGCGCGTACGCGCTGATGTGATCGGGCCCCGCCCCCAGCGCGGCGTCCAGCGAGGCCCGCCAGTCGTCGTCCGACTCCCCCGGCGTGCCGTAGATCAGATCCAGGTTGACGTGCTCGAAGCCCGCGGCCCGCGCCTCCGCCACGCACGCCTCGGGACGGCCCGGGGTGTGCGTGCGGTCGAGCACGCGCAGCACGTGCTGCTTCGCGCTCTGCATGCCGAAGGAGATCCGGTTGAAGCCGCCCTCGCGCAGGGTGGCGAGGTAGGCCGGGTCGACCGACTCCGGGTTCGCCTCCGTCGTGATCTCCGCGTCCGGCGCGAGACCGAACTCGTCGCGGATCGCGCCCAGCATCCGCACCAGGTCGTCGGCGGCCAGCAGGGTCGGCGTACCGCCGCCGACGAAGACCGTACGGACCTCGCGCGGGTCGTCGCCGAGCACCTTGCGGGCCAGGCGGATCTCGTCGGTCAGGGTGTCCGCGTAGTTGTCCCGGGAGGCGAGCACTCCGCCGGTGCCGCGCAGCTCGGTCGCGGTGTACGTGTTGAAGTCGCAGTAGCCGCAACGGGTCGCGCAGTACGGGACGTGCAGATAGAACCCGAGGGGTCGGTCGGCGGCGCCGGCGAGCGCGGTGGCGGGCAGCGCGCCGTCGTCGGGGACCGGCTCGCCGTCGGGAAGTGCGGAAGGCATGTCCTCCATTGTCCCGTACGCCGCCGGTTACTCCGCCTGGAGCACCAGCAGGGCCAGATCGTCATCCGGCAGGCCGCCGCCGAAGTCGTGCACCAGACGACGGATCCTTTCCGCGATCAGGTCGGCGCTCAGGCCGGCACAGCCGGACAGGGCCCGCGCGAGCCCGTCGCTGTCGTCGAACTGGCGGGAGCCGGAGCGGCGCTCGGTCACCCCGTCGGTCACGCACAGCAGGCTGTCGCCGGGGCCCAGCTCGACGGTCTCGCTGGTGTAGGTCTCGTCCTCCACGACGCCCAGCAGGGTCTGCGGGCGGGCGGCGGTGCGCACGTCGCCGTCGGGACGCAGCAGCAGCGGCAGGGGGTGTCCGGCGGAGGCGAGGGTGCAGCGGACGCCGCCGTCGTGCGGGGTCAGCTCGCCGTACAGGAGGGACAGGAACCGGGTCTGCGGGCCGTCCCCGGGGGCCACGGGCCGGGCCCCGCCGGCCACCAGCGCGCGGGCGGCCGCGTCGGCGGCCTCGGTGGCGTCGTCCAGCAGGAGCTGGTTGAGCCGGTCGAGGACGTCGGCGACCCGGTAGCCCTCGCGGGCGAGCAGCCGCAGCCAGGGGCGGGCGAGCCCGATCACGACCGCCGCCTCCGGGCCCTTGCCCTGTACGTCGCCGACGGCGAAGCACCAGCGGCCGTCGCCCGCGGGGAACAGGTCGTAGAAGTCGCCGCTGGGGCCGCCCTTGTCGCAGGGCTCGTAGACGAGCGCGCTGCTCACTCCGGGGATCTCGGCGACCGCGCCGGGCAGCAGGCCGCGCTGCAGGACGGCGCTGATGGTGGCCTGCCGGGCGTACTGGCGGGCGGCACCGATGGCCAGGGCGACCCGGCGGGCGAGATCCTCGACGAGCCCGGTGACCTCGTCCGGGAAGCGCTGCAGCCCGCAGCGCCCGATGACCAGCGTGCCCAGCGGGCGGCCGCCCGCGATCAGCCGGTACGCCAGCGCCGCGCCGTGGGCGTCCTGCGGGCCGAGCGCGTCACCGGGCCAGGGGTACGGCTCCGGGCCGGACCTCCCCCACTCCCGGCTCTGCTCGAACAGTGCGACCCCCGTCCCGTCCCGCGGGCAGGGCGGATCCTTCTCCAGGGCGCGGGACAGCTCCTCGATGCGGTTCTCGCTGGCGTGCCAGACACGCGTCGGCGCGCCGCCGTCGCCGCCGCGCACGGTCGCCTCGTCCTCCAGCCACACGGCGCACCAGTCGGCGAGCCGGGGCACGATCAGCTGGCCGGTGAGGGCCGTGACCAGGTTCTCGTCCAGCTGCCCGGCGAGCAGGTCGGATGCCTCGGCGAGGAAGGACAGCGCGCCCCGGCCGAGCCAGTCCCGGTCGGCGCCGGGACGCTGCGGCTGCGGCGCGAGCGCCTCGGCGGCCGCCAGGGTGTGGGCCGGTGCGCGCCCGTCCAGGTCCTCCCCGCCGTCGGCGGACAGCCGCGCCCACACCGTCTTGGTGCCGGTGCGGTAGGTGACGCCCCAGGACTCGGCGAGGGTCGCGACCAGGCGCAGGCCGCGCCCGTACTCGGGGGTGTCGTACGGCGCCTCGCCGCGCGCTGGGTCGCGCGGCGCGCGCGCCGGGTGGTGGTCGCGCACTTCCACCACGAAGGCGCCGGACTCCTCCAGACGCCAGTCGACCTCCACCTCCGTGCCCGCGTGGACGACGGCGTTGGTGACCAGTTCGCTGACGACGGCCGTGGCGTCGTCGGCCAGCCGTGCGGACCTCACGGGGTCGACGAGCCCACGGCCGGCCCACTCGGCGAAGGCGGTGCGCACCAGCGCACGGGCGGAGCCGGGCGCGAGGGGACTGCCGGGCAGGGTGGCGAGTCCCTGTGCCCCACAGTCGTGACTCTCGCTCTCCCGCTGCGTCGGTATGGCCGCCATGTCCATGCGGCCAGGGTGACAGAGCGACCCCACGCCTGTGCGCTGAGTTACCGAAGTGGACAGGCACCCGTGAGAACTGTGCTACGGGTGTGCTCGAACACGGTCGGAAAATGTGCGGAATCCGAGCATCCGCGCATCCTCGGCTCGGTCCCGCCGTGGCTTCGGCTCAGTCCTCGATGTACCGGATGAGCACGCGCAGCGTCGTGCCGCGCTCGGTCCGCCAGGTCACCTCGTCCCCCACCTCGCGCCACAACAGTGCCTTGCCCAGGGCCGAGTCGGGGCTGAGCCGCTCCGCCTCGTCACCTGCGAGCAACGCTATTTCGTACGTAGTGATCCCCGGTTCGTCCGTGTCCTCCACGCCGACGAGGCATCCCGGCACGACGACGGCACCGCCGGTGTACGACGGGTCGGGTACAACCTGGTCGAGCAGGGCCCGCAGGAAGCTGCGCCGCTCCTTCAGCGCCTCGCGCCGCTTCTCGTGGTCGGCCAGCTGGGCCTTGCGGGACGAGGAGTCGACGGCCACCACCTCGGGCAACGGCAGGTCGAGCACGTCCTGCACCCGCTCGAGTTCCCGCTGCACCCTCCGGTGGGCGCCCAGACTGATCCGGTCGACCCGAAGGCGCGGCAACGTTCGCTCGTTAGAGGGAGCGGCCCGAGTGACGGCGGTCGTCTCGGTGGTCCGCACGGGCTGCCGCGGCAGGGCGGGCAGCGTGTCCCTGGCGGCCGTGCGGCTGGGTGCGTTCCGGGCCACGGGCTGCCGGTCCGCGGCTCCGGCTCCCGTCGGCCGTCGGTCCACACGCAGCAGCTCCGTCGTCCGGCCGTGGGCGGCTTCGGGGGTGCCGGGTGCGTGGTAGCGGGCCACTCCGACCTGGCCGTCGTCCCCGAGGACGGGTACGTCGACGCGCGCGATCGCGGCCCGGATCATCGCCTGCACCTCGGCATGGGCCACCCGTGCGACGGGCCGCCCACCGCGCAGGACTTCCACGGCGTCGGCGCCCGGAAAGCCCGGGACCCCGGCGTCGCTGAGAAAGCGGGCGGCACCGGCCACGGTCGTACGCAGGCTGAACGCGTGCTGGGCCGAGTTGACCTCGTCGCGGTCGAGACGGGCCACGGAGACCAACTCGGGTTCGGCGGGGGTGGCTCGTGACGCGGCGGGCGGTTCGGGCGGAGTGCTGCGCGGTGCGGGTGGAGTGCTGCGCGGTACGGCCGGGGTGGTGGGTGCCTCCGCCGGGCGGGGCCGCGGTACGGATGCGCGGGGCTGTCGTACGGCGGTGCGGGGCCGGGATTTGGGGGCGGCTGCGGGTGCGGCCGGCGCGGCCGGAACTGCGGCTGTCGGGGCCGGAGCGGCCGGGTCGGACGGTCGGGGCTTCCTCCCGGCGTCGGCCGTCGCCCGTTCGATGCCCAGTCGGTCCAGCTCCGCCCACAGGGGTTCGAGGGCCTTCTCCGGGTCGAGGAAGAAGCGGCTGCCGCGGATGCGGACGAACGTCCAGCCGACCCGCTCCAGTTCACGCTGGCGCGCCGCGTCCGCGTCCGCGTTCTCCTCGTTGTGGAAGGCGTCGCCGTCGCACTCCACGGCCAGGCGCCGGGTGCCGCCCTCGACGACGAGGTCGATGCGGTAGCGGCCGGCCGGGTACTGGGGCCGCACCAGGTAGCCCCGCGCCCGCAGGGCCAGGTACACCCGCTGCTCGAAGAGGCTGTCGAACGCCTCGTGCGGCACGTCCGGGCGGACCTCGCCGAGCCCCGCGCGGTCCCGCTCCTCGGCCGGCCGGGAGAACCAGTCGAGGTAGGCGCGCCGCAGGTCGGTCTCGCCCCACTCCGTGAGCGTCACGCTGTGGAAGAGCCACACCTGGTCGCGGGCCCGGGAGGCGGCCACGTTGAGGTGCTGCCGGTTCAGGGCGCTGCTGTAGGAGCCGATGCGGCGCGGCCCGTCCGGACCGGTGAGCGAGGCGACGGTGCCGATGAAGACGACGTCGCGCTCGTCCCCCTGGAACTCCTCGGCGTTGCCCACGCGCAGCCGCCGCCGCTGCCGCTCGTCGAGCGGGATCCGGTCGGCCAGCAGGTCCTCGATGAGGAACTTCTGCCCGGCACCGAGCAGGGTGATCACACCCATGCTGCGACCGGCGTAG
This sequence comes from Streptomyces sp. BK340, assembly GCF_007827595.1. Classification (GTDB taxonomy): domain Bacteria; phylum Actinomycetota; class Actinomycetes; order Streptomycetales; family Streptomycetaceae; genus Streptomyces. Next base: position 465,867 of record NZ_VISR01000004.1, on the reverse strand, counting down.
GCGGGGTCCGCGATGCAGCGGGCGACGGTGTCCACCAGCCGCTCGGCCTCGGGCCGGTTGACCTGCTTCTGCCCGCTGCCCTCCACCCAGCCGTCGGCCACGTGGACCGCGCGCAGCGGTGGCAGCCGGTCGGCGCCGTACTGCCGCAGGGGCTGCAGCCGGCCGCCGTAGCAGAGCGCGTTGGAGAAGCCGATGATCTCCGGCATGCAGCGGAAGTGCTCCTGGAGCATCAGCCGGCCACGGCCGCCGGCGAGTCCGGAGGCGATGTCGAAGAGGCTGGCGGTCGGCGTGAACAGGTTGCGGCGGGCGGCGGGCAGCTCGCCGAGCAGCCGCCGCTGGAGGGCGAACTGCTCGTCGTGGTCGACGCCTACCTGGGCCGGGCTGACCTGCTGGTCGTCACCGACGACCACGACCTTCGCGCCGAGCCAGGCGAGCAGCAGCGCCTCGGGCCCGGACTGGCTCGCCTCGTCGATGATCACCACGTCGAAGCGGCCCGCGCGGTCCATGGGGACGGTCTCGGTCACCTGGTGCAGCGGCATGATCCAGGCGGGTACGGCCTCCTGGCTGGCCTGGAGGCTCTCCCGCGCCTGCCTGCGGTAGGTGGCCGCGTACTTGCCGGTGCCCTTGCCGAGCCTGCGGACGTTCTGCTGGTACGAGGTGAGGGCGACGGCCTGGTCGTCGGTGAGCCTGGACAAGCAGTTGAACCAGGCCTTGTCGGCCGCCAGCCGCTCCAGGCCGATGCGGATGTCGGCGTCCGCCTCGGCGAGCAGGCGCAGCTGGCGCGCCTCGGCCCCGGGGTCCGTCAGGTCCGTCATCCGGGCGTGCCAGGCCGCCCAGGCCCAGGCGGCCTCCGCCTCCGGCAGGCGTGTGTCCCAGGCGGGATCGTCCGGTGTGGACTCCAACGCGTCGGCGAGGTCGGGGAGTTCGGCAGCGACCACCCGGTAGGCGTCGTCGCAGGCCTTCTTGCGGTCCAGGGCCACGCGCAGGTCGTCCAGTTCACCGACCGCGGCGCCGTAGGCGGCGGCGTCGCGGGCCTCGGCCGCCGCGCGCGCCCGCTCCACGGGCGCCGTCGCGCCCCGCTCGCGGGCGGCGGCCCGGAGCACGTCGAGCGCGTCGGTGAGCAGCGCGCGGGCGGGGTCTGCGGCGCGGCGGGCGGCGCGGGCACGGAGCGCGGCGCGAACGGTGTGCACCTGCTCCTCGTCCGCCCAGTCGACGCCCGCGAGCCCCGGTGCGGGCGCCGCCCCGCGCGTCACGTCCTGACGCAGGTCGGCCAGGGCGGTGAGGGCGGAGAGGGTGTGGATGTCCTGGCGCAGCCGGGTCATGCGCCGGTTGACGCTCTGCCAGGCCTCGACGCCCTCGCCCCACTCCTGCTCGATGTCCTGCAGGTGCCGTTCCAGGGTCACGCGGTGCACCACGGCAGAGGCGGCGGCCTCCGTCTCGACGGTGCGGCCGTCGACCCGCGCCGTCTCGGGGAAATCGCCGACCGCCTTGCGCAGCCGGGTCTTCAGGCCGAGCGGACCGCGCAGCTTGTCGCCGGCGGCGAGGCCGTCGCGCAGGGAGCCGGCCAGCCCCAGCGCCGTCGGCACGTCGTACCGATCCAGGCCGCTGACCAGGGTGGAGCCGAGGGCCGCCGCCGCCCCCTCGACCGCGGTCAGGGCCGCCGCGGTGCGTGTGTGCCGGTCGCGGGTCTGGAGGTCCTGCCCGGCCATGACCTCGCGGCGCAGTGCCGCGGCCCAGTCGGCGGGCAGGGTGGCCGCGACGGCGGCCGCCGCCGTGAACCGGTCCAGGGCCGCCGCCAGTTGGTCCTGCTGCTCGACGGTCAGGGTGGACACGGCGTCGTCCAGGCGCGAGGCGGAGCCGTCCTGGCGGAGCTCGGCGAGGTCGGCCTCGGCCTCCCGGACGGTCTCGACCGCCTCGGCGAAGGCAGGTCCGGTGGGCAGGCGCCCCGGATCGGGCAGCGCGGCGGTGACCGTGGCCGCGAGGGCGCGGTGCCGGCCGGTGAAGGCGAGGGCCGTGCGGCGCAGGTCCGTCAGGGCCTCGGGGGCGAGCGTGGGCGACTCCGCGGGGACGGCGCCGAGCCACTCGTACCGCGGGCGCTCGGCGGCGAGGCGTTCGGCGATCCGGGTCAGGGTGCCCTCGTAGTCGCCGATCTCGGCCGGGTGGCGGTAGGTCTCCTGCTCCCGCAGGGCCCGCAGGGACTTGAGGGCGAGCGCCTGTGCGGAGCGAGCGGACCTGAGGCGCTCCTCGTGCTCCTGGATGCGGCGGCGGTAGGCGCGCGCGGAGAAGTCGCCCTGCCGGTCGAGGATGGCCTTGACCGACTGTTCCAGTTCCTGCTGCCCGGCTCCGTCGTCGGTGCGGCTGACGCACAGTTCACGGATGCTGGCGGGGAGTTTGTCCCGCAGGACCTTCAGGGCGCGGGCCGTGTGGCTGGTGATCAGGACGCGGTTGCCGTGGGCGAGCAGGTCGGTGACCAGGTTGGCGATGGTGTGGGTCTTGCCGGTGCCGGGCGGCCCCTGCACCACGACCAGGTCGCGGTCGGCCAGCCGCTCGGCGATGGTGCGCTGCTCATCGTTGGAGGGCAGGGCGAAGTACAGCTCGGACCGGGCGCCGCGGGCCTTCGGGGTGCCGGGCCCGGGGTCGCCCAGCGGGCGGTCGCCGCCGGCTCCGGCGACGGCGCGGAGCAGTGCGGTGGGCTCGGCGCCCTGTTCGATGTGCAGTGCGACACCGCGCAGTGCTTCGAGCATGCTGCGCCGGGTGCGCTCCCTGAGCAGCAGCACGGGCGCGAAGCCGACGACCGGTACGGCGGGGTCTCCCGTCGCACGGTGCCGGACGGGTGAGGGGTCGTAGCGGCCCGCTTCGTGGGCGGCGATGGTCCAGGTCCTGAGCGCGCGGTGCAGCTGGTCGGCGAGCGTCGCGTCCGTGGTGTCGCCGGCGGCTTCCAGCTCCTGGCGGACCAGGGCGCGGATCTCGGCGCGCGCCTTCTGCCCGGCGTCGAGCATGGACTCCTCGAGGACCGGGCTGCCGTGTTCGGGGTCGGGTCCGACGGTGATGGCCCCGGTGTCGGGGTCGATGGCGATGACGGCCCGGCAGGTGACGAGGTGCCGGCGGATCGGCTCGCTCTGGGCGGACCAGGTCAGATGGCCGAAGCCGACGACGAGTTCGAAGCTCTCGCCGAGTTCGGAGGCGTCCACGCACAGGCGGTAGAGGCGGTCGTAGGCGCGGACGACCGGTTTCGTGACGCGGTCGCGCGCCGCCCACCTCTCCCACTGGCGCGACCAGGTGGCGTACTGCTCGTGCACGACGTCGCGTTGGGGATGGTCCGCGAGGACGACCGTGCGGTGCCCGGTGCGTGAACTGCCGCCCGCCGACACCTCGTCGGCCGGGACGTCCGCCTCGGTGCGGGGCGCGGGCGGCTCCTGGCGCTCGGAGTCGTGGATCTCCCGTCCGTCCAGCCAGTGGGCGAGGGGCAGGGGCGGTGCGGGCGGGTCGTGCCGTACGGGCCGGTCGGCCCGCAGCCACAACGGGGTGTCGCCGGGGACGGCTTCGGTGAGGAAGCAGGCGAACTGCCCGGGCAGATCGGCGAACCACATCTGGTGCCGGGCGTCGTCGTGGGTGCGTACCGGCCTGGTGCGGCTTTCGCCGACCTCCGCGAGATAGCGGAAGACGTGACGGACGACGTCGTCGGGCGTCGCGGCGGACACGGGCACGCTCACCTCGCTGAACTGGCGGAACCCACATGTGGAGGGATTGTGTGCATCCTATGGGGCGGGTCTGACACTCGGGCCCTTTCCGCCTGTTCCGGGCACACGACGGCCCCGGAAGGCGAAGTGCCTTCCGGGGCCGGACGGTTGTCTCACGCCTCGCGGGTGCCCGAGTACATCTCGTCGATCAGGGCCTTGTACGTCCGCTCGACCACCGGCCGCTTCAGCTTCAGGCTCGGGGTGATCTCGCCGTGCTCGACGTCCAGGTCGCGCGGCAGCAGCCGGAACTTCTTGATGGTCTGCCAGCGCTGCAGGCCCTCGTTGAGCTGCTTGACGTAGCCGTCGACCATCTCGACCGTCTGCGGGGCCGCGACGATCTCGGCGTACGACCTGCCCTCCAGGCCGTTGTCCTTGGCCCACTGCAGGACGGCGATCTCGTCGAGGGCGATGAGGGCGGTGCAGTAGTTCCGGTCGGCGCCGTGCACCAGGATGTTGGAGACGTACGGGCACACCGCCTTGAACTGGCCCTCGACCTCGGCCGGTGCGACGTACTTGCCACCGGAGGTCTTGATGAGGTCCTTCTTGCGGTCGGTGATGCGCAGGTAGCCGTCGGGCGACAGCTCGCCGATGTCGCCGGTGTGGAACCAGCCGTCGCTCTCCAGCACCTCGGCGGTCTTCTCGGGCTGCTGGTGGTAGCCGTCCATGATGCCGGGGCCGCGCAGCAGGATCTCGCCGTCGTCCGCGATGCGCACCTCGCAGCCGGGCAGCGGCTTGCCGACGGTGCCGGTGCGGTAGGCCTCGCCCGGGTTGACGAAGGAGGCCGCGGAGGTCTCGGTGAGGCCGTAGCCCTCCAGGATGTGGATGCCGGCGCCGGCGAAGAAGTAGCCGATCTCGGGGGAAAGCGCGGAGGCGCCCGAGACGCAGGCGCGCAGCCGGCCTCCGAAGGCCTCCCGCAGCTTGGAGTAGACGAGGGCGTCGGCGACCTTGTGCTTGGCGCCGAGGCCGAACGGCACGGCGTGGCTGCCGGTACGGCGGAAGTTGTCCTGCGAGACCTTGGCGTACTCGCGGGAGACCTCGGCGGCCCACTGGAAGATCTTGTACTTGGCCCCGCCGCCCTCGCGGGCCTTGGCCGCGACACCGTTGTAGACCTTCTCGAAGATGCGCGGCACGGCCGCCATGTACGTCGGCTGCACCACCGGAAGGTTCTCGATGATCTTGTCGACGCGGCCGTCGACGGCGGTGACGTGGCCGACCTCGATCTGGCCGGAGGTGAGGACCTTGCCGAAGACGTGGGCGAGCGGCAGCCACAGGTACTGCACGTCCTCGCCGCTGATCAGGCCGGTCGCGGCGATGGCCTTCGCCATGTACGCCCAGTTGTCGTGCGGCAGGCGCACGCCCTTGGGCCGGCCGGTGGTGCCGGAGGTGTAGATGAGGGTGGCGAGCTGCTCCTTGGTGAGCGCGCCGACCCGCTCCTTGATCAGCTCGGGGTGCTTCTCCAGATAGGCGGCGCCGCGCTGCTCCAGCTCGGTGAGGGTGATCACCCAGTCGTCGGTCTCGACGCCGGCCGGGTCGATGACGACGACCTTGGTCAGCGCGGGCAGCTCGGCGCGCTTCTCCACCGCCTTGGCGACCTGTGCTGCGTCCTCGGCGATCAGCACCCGGCTCTCGGAGTCGGAGAGGATGAACGCGGACTCGTCGGCGTTGGTCTGCGGGTAGACGGTCGTGGTGGCGCCGCCCGCGCACATGATGCCGAGGTCGGCGAGGATCCACTCGACGCGGGTCGAGGAGGCGAGCGCCACCCGCTGCTCGGGCTGCAGACCCAGTTCGATGAGCCCGGCCGCGATCGCGTACACCCGCTGCGCCGCCTCGGCCCAGCTCAGCGACTTCCAGTCGTCGGGCCCCTGGCCGGAGGCGGGCGGGACCGGGTAGCGGTAGGCCTCTGCGTCCGGTGTGGCCGCCACGCGCTCCAGGAAGAGGGCCGCGACGGACGGCGGACGGTTCTCGATCAGGGTCTGTGTGTCGGTCACGACATCCTCCGGGGCCCGCGACAGTGCGGCTGGCTCAGGTGCGGCTGGGTTAACTCACGGGTGGGGTTCGGGCTTGTTGTTTAACTCGCGAGTAACTATCGAGCAGGGATCAGAGTAAGGGGCGACCGGCCGCTGCGTAAGGGGCATCGGCCTGTCACTTTCCACTCAGAGCGACGCTACGCACGCGTAGGGGCCCGCCATGCTTTCGCACGACGAGCCCCTGTTGTGCCCGGTTTGCGGACACAGCCCGCCGTTACCGTCGGTTACTTCTTGCCCTTGCCCGACCCCGCGCTGTCATCGCTGGACAGGACCGCGATGAAGGCCTCCTGCGGAACCTCCACGGAACCCACCATCTTCATGCGCTTCTTGCCTTCCTTCTGCTTCTCCAGCAGCTTCCGCTTACGGGAGATGTCACCGCCGTAGCACTTGGCGAGGACGTCCTTGCGGATGGCGCGGATGGTCTCGCGGGCGATGACCCGGGAGCCGATGGCGGCCTGGATCGGCACCTCGAAGGCCTGCCGCGGGATGAGCTCGCGCAGCTTGGCGACCAGCCGCACCCCGTACGCGTACGCGGCGTCCTTGTGGGTGATCGCCGAGAAGGCGTCCACCTTGTCGCCGTGCAGCAGGATGTCGACCTTGACCAGGCTGGAGGTCTGCTCGCCGGTGGGCTCGTAGTCGAGGGACGCGTAGCCGCGGGTCTTGGACTTCAGCTGGTCGAAGAAGTCGAAGACGATCTCCGCGAGCGGAAGGGTGTAGCGGATCTCGACCCGGTCCTCGGAGAGGTAGTCCATGCCGAGCAGGGTGCCGCGCCGGGTCTGGCACAGCTCCATGATCGAGCCGATGAACTCGGTGGGCGCCAGGATGGTGGCGCGCACGACCGGCTCGTACACCTCGCCGATCTTCCCCTCGGGGAATTCGCTCGGGTTGGTGACGATGTGCTCGGTGCGGTCCTCCATGACCACGCGGTAGACCACGTTGGGCGCGGTGGCGATCAGGTCGAGGCCGAACTCGCGCTCCAGCCGCTCCCGGATCACGTCCAGGTGCAGCAGGCCGAGGAAGCCGACGCGGAAGCCGAAGCCGAGGGCCGCGGAGGTCTCCGGCTCGTAGACCAGCGCGGCGTCGTTGAGCTGCAGCTTGTCGAGGGCCTCGCGCAGCTCCGGGTAGTCGGAGCCGTCCAGCGGATACAGACCCGAGAAGACCATCGGCTTCGGGTCCTTGTAGCCGCCGAGCGCCTCGGTGGCGCCCTTGGCCTGGCTGGTGACGGTGTCACCGACCTTGGACTGGCGCACGTCCTTCACACCGGTGATGAGGTAGCCCACCTCACCGACGCCCAGGCCGTCCGCCGGGAGCATCTCGGGCGAGCTGACGCCGATCTCCAGCAGCTCGTGGGTGGCGCCGGTCGACATCATCTTGATGCGCTCGCGCTTGTTGAGCTGGCCGTCGATGACACGGACGTAGGTCACGACACCGCGGTAGGAGTCGTAGACCGAGTCGAAGATCATCGCGCGGGCCGGTGCGTCGGCGACCCCGACCGGCGCCGGGATCTCCTTGACGACCTTGTTCAGCAGCGCGTCGACACCGAGGCCGGTCTTGGCGGAGACCTTCAGGACGTCCGACGGGTCGCAGCCGACCAGGTTCGCCAGCTCCTCGGCGAACTTCTCCGGCTGCGCGGCCGGCAGGTCGATCTTGTTCAGCACGGGGATGATCGTGAGGTCGTTCTCCATCGCCAGGTAGAGGTTGGCGAGGGTCTGCGCCTCGATGCCCTGGGCGGCGTCGACGAGGAGGATGGTCCCCTCGCAGGCGGCCAGCGACCGCGAGACCTCATAGGTGAAGTCGACGTGCCCCGGGGTGTCGATCATGTTGAGGATGTGCGTCGTGCCCTGGTCGGGGCCCTCGGTCGGGGCCCAGGGCAGACGCACCGCCTGGGACTTGATCGTGATGCCGCGCTCGCGCTCGATGTCCATCCGGTCGAGGTACTGAGCACGCATCTGCCGCTGCTCGACCACACCGGTCAGCTGGAGCATCCGGTCGGCGAGCGTGGACTTGCCGTGGTCGATGTGCGCGATGATGCAGAAATTGCGGATCAGAGCCGGGGCGGTACGGCTCGGCTCGGGCACATGGTTAGGGGTCGCGGGCACGCAGGGTCCTGTCTCTTGAGGCGCCTTATGCCTCGGGTCGGATCGATACGTAGTCTCCATGGTCCCACGCGAAGGGACCGGAGACCGTTTTGGGCCGCCCGGAGGGCCACTGGTACTGTAGATGGCTGTGCCTCATGCCCTCTCAGCGCGAGGCGCGAACAGAAAATTTTGGATCACCGGTACGGGACCCGAGCGGCCCGCACCAGAACCTGAAAAGGCTCCTTCGTGGCGAACATCAAGTCCCAGATCAAGCGGATCAAGACCAACGAGAAGGCTCGGCTGCGCAACAAGGCCGTCAAGTCCTCCCTGAAGACCGCGATCCGCAAGGCCCGTGAGGCCGCTGCCGCGGGTGACGTCGAGAAGGCCACCGAGCTGCAGCGCGTTGCCGCGCGTGCGCTCGACAAGGCCGTCTCGAAGGGCGTCATCCACAAGAACCAGGCCGCCAACAAGAAGTCGGCGCTTGCTTCCAAGGTCACGTCCCTCAAGGGCTGAGACTCCCTTTTGATCTGACCGCCGGAAGGACCCAGAGCGGGCCCTCTCTCATCCGCTCCCGTCCGGCACCCCAGAGCCTGTTCGCGGCCTGCGTTCGCCACGCGGGAACGGGCTCGACAGCTTGGTCCGAGGCCCCGGTGCCCTCCCTTCCCCAGGGTGGGCGGCGGGGCCTTCGGCATGACCGCCCCGGGCCTTCGCCTCACGACCAGAAGGCGTTGCTCCCGTCGATGTCCGGTACGCACTCGTCGATGTCGGTGATCTTGTCCCCGACGATCCTGAAGACGAGGCATCCGTCCTGCCCGTAGCGCCTGTCCCCGCGCTCCGCGGTGGCGTGATGCAGGGCCACGACATGCCCCCGGCCGTCGACGAACACGCTTCGCAGCTGGATACGCAGACTGCCGCCGCTGTCCTGGAAGAGCTTGCCGTACATGTTGATCACGGCGTTCCGGCCCTTGAAGTCGCCGGAGAGCGGATGGCTGCCGGGCGCGTGGTAGGTCACGTCCGACGTCATCAGCTCCCGCAGGGCGTCCATGTCGGCTCGGAAGAAGGCGTCGTAAGCCTTGCGGACCAGGACTGCGTGCGGATGTTCAGCCATGGCGATCGCCACCTTCCAGTGTTCCGGCGATGTACGGCTGACAGCTCCGATTCTCCTCGCCGACGGCCACCGGGCGACTGGATCACCGCTCCGGCCCAGGGCCGGACAGGCCCCGAGGCTCAGCCCCGCCCTCTGGACCGCGCGGCCCGGGCGATCGTCACGACCGCCTTCTCCAGCGCGTACTCGGGGTCGTCGCCGCCGCCCTTCACGCCCGCGTCGGCCTCGGCGACCGCCCGCAGTGCCACCGCCACCCCGTCCGGCGTCCAGCCCCGCATCTGCTGGCGAACACGGTCGATCTTCCACGGCGGCATGCCCAGCTCACGGGCGAGGTCGGCGGGCCGGCCGCCGCGCGCCGACGACAGCTTCCCGATCGCCCGCACCCCCTGGGCCAGCGCGCTGGTGATCATCACCGGGGCCACCCCGGTGGCCAGCGACCAGCGCAGCGCCTCCAGCGCCTCCGCCGTACGGCCCTCCACCGCCCGGTCGGCGACCGTGAAGCTGGACGCCTCGGCCCGCCCGGTGTAGTACCGCCCGACGACGGCCTCGTCGATCGTCCCCTCGACGTCGGCGACGAGCTGCGCCACCGCCGAGGCCAGCTCGCGCAGATCGCTGCCGATCGCGTCGACCAGCGCCTGGCACGCCTCGGGCGTGGCCGACCGTCCGAACCCCCGGAACTCGCCCCGCACGAACGCCAGCCGGTCCGCAGGCTTGGTCATCTTCGGGCAGGCCACCTCCCGCGCCCCGGCCTTGCGCGCGGCGTCCAGCAGCCCCTTGCCCTTCACGCCGCCCGCATGCAGGAGCACGAGGGTGATCTCCTCCGCGGGCGCCCCCAGGTACGCCTTCACGTCCTTGACCGTGTCGGCCGAGAGGTCCTGCGCGTTGCGCACGACCACGACCTTGCGCTCGGCGAAGAGCGAGGGACTCGTCAGCTCGGCCAGCGTGCCGGGCTGCAACTGGTCCGGGGTCAGGTCCCGTACGTCCGTGTCGGCGTCGGCGGCCCTGGCAGCGGCCACCACCTCCTGCACGGCACGGTCGAGCAGGAGGTCTTCCTGGCCCACGGCAACGGTCACCGGGGCGAGAGGGTCGTCATTCGCAGTCTTCCTGGCCATCGCCTACAGCATCCCACGCGGCACTGACAACGAACCGGCCGCGCACCCCGACCGGTCCCGGACCGCCCCCCGGAGCCGGCCCCGGGGTCACGGCTCCTCGCGCCAGCCGTCCCACTCCCCCGCGAAGGCGTCCAGTTCGGCGGGGTCCAGGCGTCCGTCCGCGTCGTGCAGGACCAGCAGCCACTGGGCGTCCTCCGCGTCGTCCTCGCCGGCCAGGGCGTCCCGGACGAGCCGGGGCTCCTCGTCGATGGCGAAGCGCTCCCCGAGCGCCTCGGCCGCCTCCTCGGCGGCATCGCGGTCGGGCAGCACCAGCACGTGTCTCACATCGCTCACCGCCCCATTCTCCGGCACCCGCCACACGCCGAACGGCCAGGTCAGCCCCTGCGGATCAGTCGTTCCGACTTCGCACGGCCGGCACCCGGCCCAGCTCGATCCCGAACCGCTCCCGGTACACCGCCAGCACCTCCTCGTCCGTCCCCAGTTCCGTTGTCTCCTTCCTCCCGTCGGGGGCCGACGTCGTCGACGTCCGGCCGCTGAGGGTGATCCGCCCACCGTCCTGCGTCACCCGTGAGCACACCAGGGACCGGGTGAAGTGCGACCGCGGCGAGGTGCTGTGCCACCAGGCCCCGGCCGCGAAGTCCCCGAGCGCGCGGGGCCGCGTGTCCAGCCGATACTGCGGCTTTCCGTTCCGTACGACGTCCAGGTCCGGGGCCCCGGCCGGGCCGCCCCCGCCACCGAGCACTCCGGCGGGATCCGGGCCGGCCTCCGTCACCCGGAACGGCCCGCCGGGGTCCGGCTGGTCCTCTCGTTCCGTGAACGCCAGCGGATAGTGGCTGTGCGCCCCGAACCCGACGTCGGCGAGCCAGTCCCCGCCGTCCGCCGTCCGCACCCGCAGCGCGAGATGGTCGTACGGGATGCCGAGGCGCCCCTCGTCCCCGTACACCCGCCCCGCCAGCAGCTGGACCTCGTATCCGAGGGCGGCGAGCAACGCCCCGAACGCGCCGTTGAGTTCGTAGCAGAAGCCGCCCCGCCGCCCCTCGACCACCTTGTCCAGCAGCCGCTTCTCCTCCAGCACGATCTCCTCGCCGAGGTGGATGGACAGGTTCTCGAAGGGCACGGTCCGCAGGTGGCGCAGGTGCAGCTCGCGCAGGGCCTCGGTGGTGGGGTGCGGCGGGCGGGCGGCCCCGAGGCGGCGGAGATAGGCGTCGGCCTGTGCTGAATTCATGCACCCAGTCTCGGCGAACACCCGCCCTCAGCCTCTGGCCACCCGCACCTCCCCGTTCGTCCCGCCGCCCCCGCCGACCGCGAGCGCCCCGTCCCGGTCCGTGCGCAGCACCACCGCTCCGCCTGCCCGCAGCGCGGCGACTGTCGCCGGTGCCGGGTGGCCGTAGGGGTTGTCGGCGCCGCAGGAGATGAGCGCCACCCGCGGGGCCGCCAGCCGTATCAGGTCCGGGTCCTGATAGGCCGAGCCGTGATGGGCCACCTTCAGCACGTCCACTCCCGCCAGCCGGGCCGCGGCCGGGGAACGCAACAGGGCCTGCTGAGCGGGGGGTTCGAGGTCCCCGAGAAGCAGCATCCGCAGTCCGCCGGACCGGACGAGCAGGGCGACGCTGGCGTCGTTCGGTCCGTCCGGCTCCGGTACCGCGGGCTGCCCCGGGGCCGGGACGGCGGGTGGCCACAGCACCTGCCAGTCCAGGGGGCCGCTGCGGCGCTCCTCCCCGGCGACGGCCCGGGTGAGCGGGATGTGCCGATCGGCCGCCTCCCTTCGCACGAACTCGGCCTGATCCGCCGGTTCCTCGAAGCCCGTGGTCTCGATCGCGGCCACCGAGCGGCCGCGCAGCACACCGGGCAGCCCCGCGACGTGGTCGGCGTGGAAGTGGGTCAGGACGACCAGGGGGATGCGGGTGATGCCCAGCTCCCGCAGGCAGTGATCGACCGGCGCGGGGTCGGGTCCGGTGTCCACGACCACTCCGGCCCCCTCACCGGCCGCCAGCACCGTCGCATCGCCCTGCCCGACGTCGCACATCGCGTACCGCCAGCCCGGCGGCGGCCAGCCCGTGATCACCCGGGTCAGCGGCGCCGGCCGCACCACCGCCAGCAGAAGCAGCACGGCGAGCGCACCGCACCACCAGGGGTGCCGCAGCAGGCGCCGGCCGGCCAGGACGACCGCCACGGTGACCGCCGCCAGCAGCAGCGCCCCGGGCCACCTCCCCGGCCAGTCCACTCCCGCTCCGGGCAACGCCGCCCCGGTCCGGGCGACCTGCGCGATCCATCCGGCGGGCCAGCCGGCGCACCAGGCCAGCACCTTGGCGAGCGGCATCGCCACCGGCGCCGCGGCGAGCGCGGCGAACCCCAGCACGGTGGCCGGAGCGACCGCGACCTCGGCCAGCAGGTTGCAGGGCACCGCCACCAGGCTCACCCGGGCCGACAGCACCGCCACGACCGGCGCGCACACGGCCTGTGCGGCGGCGGCCGCGGCCAGCCCCTCGGCGAGCCGGGCCGGCACCCGGCGCCGCTGCAGCGCCTCGCTCCAGCCGGGCGCGAGCACGAGCAGCGCACCGGTGGCCAGCACGGAGAGCAGGAAGCCGAAGCTGCGGGCCAGCCAGGGGTCGTACAGCACCAGCAGGAGGACGGCCGTGGCGAGCGCCGGGACCAGGGATCTGCGGCGCCCCGTCGCCAGGGCGAGCAGGGCGACCGCGCCGCAGGCGGCGGCCCGCAGCACGCTGGGGTCGGGCCGGCACACGATCACGAAGGCGAGCGTGAGCGCTCCCGCGAGCAGGGCGGTGGCCCGCAGCGAGAGCCCCAGACGCGGGGCGAGGCCCCGGCGCTCGACGCGCTGGGCGAGTCCGGGCGGCCCGATCAGCAGCGCGAGCAGGATCGTGAGATTGCTGCCCGAGACGGCGAGCGTGTGCGCCAGGTCCGTCTCCTTGAAGGCGTCGTCCAGTTCGGGTGTGATCCGGGAGGTGTCACCGACGACCAGCCCGGGAAGCAGCGCCCGGGCATCCGCCGGCAGTCCCGCGGTCGCCTCCCGCAACCCGGCCCTGAGCCGCCCCGCCAGCCGCTGCGGCCCGCTCGGCCCCGCGACGACCTCCGGCACGGGCCCGCTCCGCACCCGCAGCACGGCCGCTGTCCGGTCCCCGCCCGTCAGGGCGGGTGCCAGCCGGGCGTTCACCCGCAGCCGGGTGGACGGCAGCAGCCCGAGCCAGCCGGGGCGTGCGCCGCTCGTGCCCCGCACACCGGTCGCGTCACCCGTGGGAGGTGCGCCTGGCACGGGCACGCCGGTGTCGACGACCAGCAGCACGGGAGTCCGCGTCGCTGCCCCGGCCCCGTCGCCCTCAGCCACGCGCCGCACCTCCGCCCTGGCCAGCACCGCCACGGGCGCCGCGTGATCACCCCGCACCCGTGGCCTGCTCAGCCAGGGGTCGCCGGTCAGCTCGACCTCGGCGGTCACGGTCGCGAACCGCCGCGCCAGCTCGGGCACCGGCCCGCGCCGCACATCCGCCCCGTGCAGCCCGGCGGAGGCGGCGGCCGCGGCCACGCACAGGAGCACGGCGGCGACCGGGGCACGCGCCCGGGCGAACCGGGCGCGCTGTCCGCCCGGCCTCCCCCGCCGCCGGGCCGGCAGCAGGACTGCTCCGGCGAGCAGACAGGCAAGGGCGATGCCGGCACTCCAGCCCGGCGGAGCATCGAGGACCAGGGCAGCCGTCGCCCAGGCCGCGAGTGCCGGGGGCACCAGACGGAGGTCGGTCGGGGCCGGCGGCTGCTGCTCCGAGGGGCCGCTCATGGCTGCACCATGGCCCGCAGGTCGGAGAAGCGGCGGTCGCCGATGCCGTTGACCTGGCGCAGCTCGTCGACCGAGCGGAAGCCGCCGTGCCGGGTGCGGTAGTCGATGATGTGCTGGGCCAGCACGGGGCCGACTCCGGGCAGGGTGTCGAGCTGGTCCGCGGTGGCCGTGTTGAGGGAGACCGGGGCCGCCGGTCCCGTCCCCGCGGGCCCGGAGCCCGCACCGCCTCCGGGCCCGGGCGGGGCGGCCGCCGCTCCTGCGGACGCGCCGACCAGGACCTGCTCGCCGTCCACCAGGAAGCGGGCCCGGTTGAGCCCCTCGGTGCTCACCCCCGGCCGCACCCCGCCCGCCGCCCGCAGGGCGTCCGCCACCCGCGAGCCGGCCGGCAGCCGCCGGATCCCGGGCCTGCGCACCTTGCCGCTGACGTCGACGACGATCTCCCCGCCGGGCTTCGCCGAGGCGCTGACGGCACCAGCGGACTTCGCGCCCTCCTCCTTCCCGGCGAACGGCGCCTCGGCACGCACCACTTGGGGAGCGCTCACGGTCTGTGTCCGCCCGGCCCAGAAGTGCTGGACGGCGAACACGGCGGCCACCACCAGCACCACGGTGAGTGCGACCACTCCCCGCCGCTCCACCCCGCACCGCGCCTGCAACCACACCGGCAACCGCTCCCGCAGAGCGAGCCCGGCCCGCTCCCGAAGGCCCGGCAGGACAGGCTCCGCCGGGTCCGAACGGTCGTCCGGGCCGGTCAGTTGCCCCTCGGGCACCGCAGCCGGCCCCGGCTCGGTGGACAGCACGCGCACCCCGGTGAGCTCGGGCAACGCCCTACTGACGTCGGGCGCCGGTCCCGTCGCCGTACTCGGCCCGGGCGCCGCCCCCACCTCCGTCGCCGTACGCGCCGGCTGCTGCCTCTCCGGCGGTGCGTTCCCCGACTCCCGCCACTGCACGGCTCGTTCGCCGAAGAGAAGCTCCGCGCGGCGGCGCAGCTCCTCCGCGGGTGCGGGGACGCGGTGACGGGCGCGGCCACGGTCGGCGGGGTGGCGGCGGATGCGTCCGTCGGAGGCGGGGCCACGGCCCGGTCCGCTGGTCGGGGTGGCGGTGCGTGCTTGTGATCGAAGTGCCATGCGACGAGGATGGAACATCTCGCCGCTTCACGATGATCTTGGTCAATTCCCGTGGATCACCGCCTGGTTGTGGACAACTCCACCACTCGCACGAGTGACAGCAGCCCGTGGAGCGGGGGTGTCAGCGCGGGGAGACGACCGCTCCCAGCAGCCCGGGCCCGGTGTGCGCCCCGATGACCGCCCCGACTTCGCTGACATGCAGATCGGCCAGCCCGGGCACCCGCTCCCGCAGCCGGTCGGCGAGGGCGGCGGCCCGCTCGGGGGCGGCGAGATGGTGGACGGCGATGTCGACCTCGGCACCACCCGCCCGGTCGGCCGCGATCTCCTCGAGACGCGCGATCGCCTTCGACGCCGTACGGACCTTTTCAAGCAGCTCGATGCGGCCACCGCCCAGCTGGAGCAGCGGTTTGACGGCCAGTGCGGAGCCGAGCAGGGCCTGTGCCGCGCCGATGCGGCCGCCGCGGCGCAGGTAGTCGAGCGTGTCGACGTAGAAGTAGGCGGAGGTGCCCGAGGCCCGCTTCTCGGCCGCCGTCACGACCTCGTCCACCGTGCCGCCGGCCTCCGCGGTCTCGGCCGCGGCGAGCGCGCAGAAGCCCAGCGCCATCGCGACCATCCCGGTGTCCACCACCCGTACCGGCACCGGTGCCTCACGCGCCGCGAGGACCGCCGCGTCGTAGGTGCCGGACAGTTCGGCGGACAGATGCAGGGAGACGATGGCGCTCACGCCGGACTCGGCGACCCTGCGGTAGGTCTCCGCGAACGTCTGCGGGCTGGGGCGGGAGGTGGTGACCGGGCGCCGCTTCTGCAGTGCCTGGGCCAGGGAACGGGTCGAGATCTCGGTGCCCTCTTCGAGTGCCTGGTCGCCGAGGACCACGGTCAGGGGCACCGCTGTGATGCCGTGACGCTCCATCGTCCGCGGCGGCAGGTAGGCCGTTGAATCGGTGACGATAGCGACATGGCGGGACATGAGCTGGAGGTTACCTGCCGTAGCGCTCACGTGGCAGCCCAGCCCCTGTCCGCCGGTCCGGAAGCGGACCGGTCATGTGGTGCTCTCGGGGCGCGGCTTCTTCTGCCAGGGATAGGAAGGGCGCGGTGTCGGCGGGGTGATGGCCGGGCCCGCCGGCTCATCGGCGGTGCGGGAGCCGGGTGTTTCCTGCCAGGTCTGCCGCCGCGCCTCGGGGCCGGCGGCGGCGGTCGGGGCGTCCGGCCACGGCGGGGGTGCCGGTGCGGGCTCGTCCCGCGTCCAGTGGCGCAGGGCCCCGGCCTCGACGTCGATCTGGGCGCTGAGCGAGTCCAGCTCGTCGTCGGAGAAGCGGCGGGCCCGGTCGCGGGCGGCCCAGCGCAGGGAGTCGGCGGACTTGGTGATGCGCTCGGTGCGGCCGCGCAGCTCGGGCAGCCGTGCGGCGAGCGTGGCCCGGTCCGGCTCGGACTCCAGACGCTTGAGGTCGGCGTCGAGCTCGCGGCCGTGCGCGCCGAGCCGCTCGAAGAGGCCGAGGGACTCCTTCAGCGACTCGTCCTCGGGCAATCCCGCGTGCAGGGCTTCCTGGGTGGCGCGCATCGAGGTGCGCAGCGTGAGCCGCAGCTGGGCGATCTCCCCGGCCGGGCCGACCTGGGCGAAGGACTTGGCACGCAGGGTGTGGTCCTCGACCGTGCGTCTGGCCTGCGCGATCGTGCGGTCCACGCCACGCTTGGCGGCGCCGAGCGCCTTGATCGTGACGAAGGCGCCGAGGCCGACGAAGAGCAGGAAGAACAGGGCGAGCACGGTGATCACTTCCATGGCGCTCCTCCTCCGCCGGATGCGGCGCGAGCCGCTGTGTTCTCCACGGTAAACGCAGCGGGCAGGTCCGGAGTTCCGGAAAAACCCCGAACCTGCCCGTAGGGGACTACCCCGACGCCGCATTCCCGGGCACCCGGGACCCCGGATGTTCCGGTACCCGGGCGTCCGTTCGGACGTCGTTCTAGGCCGGAACGATGTTGACCAGCTTGGGCGCCCGCACGATCACCTTGCGGATGCCCGCGCCGTCCAGCGCCGCGACGACCTTCTCGTCGGACAGCGCCACCTTCTCCAGCTCCTCCTCGGAGATGGCCGGCGGCACCTCCAGACGGGCCTTGACCTTGCCCTTGATCTGCACGACGCAGGTCACGGTCTCGTCCACCACGTACCGCGGGTCGGCGACCGGGAAGTCCTGGTGGACGACCGAGTCGGTGCGGCCCAGCTTGCGCCACAGCTCCTCGGCGATGTGCGGGGACAGCGGGGCGACCATCAGGACCAGCGGCTCGGCGACCGACCGCGGCACCGCGCCACCACCCTTGGTCAGGTGGTTGTTCAGCTCGGTGACCTTGGCGATGGCGGTGTTGAAGCGCAGGCCCTCCAGGTCCTGGCGCACGCCGTCGATCGCCTTGTGCAGGGCACGCAGCGTGTCCTCGTCGGGCTCGGCGTCGGTGACGGTGACCTCGCCGGTGTTCTCGTCGACGATGTTGCGCCACAGCCGCTGCAGCAGCCGGAACTGGCCGACCACCGCGCGCGTGTCCCAGGGCCTGGAGACGTCCAGCGGGCCCATCGCCATCTCGTACAGGCGCAGCGTGTCCGCGCCGTACTCGGCGGCGATCTCGTCCGGAGTCACCGCGTTCTTCAGGGACTTGCCCATCTTGCCCAGCAGCCGGCTGACCCGCTCGCCCTCGTAGTAGTAGGCGCCGTCGCGCTCCTCCACCTCGGCGGCCGGCACG
This sequence comes from Streptomyces sp. BK340, assembly GCF_007827595.1. Lineage (GTDB taxonomy): Bacteria > Actinomycetota > Actinomycetes > Streptomycetales > Streptomycetaceae > Streptomyces. The sequence goes on along the minus strand of NZ_VISR01000004.1, from coordinate 448,170 downwards.
GCGATGCCGCGGCTGTCGCGGTAGACGAAGGCCTGGATCATGCCCTGGTTGAACAGCTTGTGGAACGGCTCGGCGGACGAGACGTGCCCCAGGTCGTACAGGACCTTGGACCAGAAGCGCGCGTACAGCAGGTGCAGCACGGCGTGCTCGGCGCCGCCGACGTACAGGTCGACACCGCCGTGCGGCTGGCCCTCGCGCGGGCCCATCCAGTACTGCTCGATCTCGGGGTCGACCAGCTTCTCGCTGTTGTGCGGGTCCAGGTAGCGCAGCTCGTACCAGCAGGAGCCGGCCCAGTTGGGCATGGTGTTGGTCTCACGCCGGTACTTCTTCGGCCCGTCGCCCAGGTCCAGGGTGACGTTGACCCAGTCCTCGTTGCGCGACAGCGGCGTCTCGGGCTGGGTGTCGGCGTCGTCCGGGTCGAAGGTGCGCGGCGAGTAGTCCTCGACCTCCGGCAGCTCCAGCGGCAGCATCGACTCGGGCAGCGCGTGGGCGATGCCGTCCTCGTCGTACACGATCGGGAAGGGCTCGCCCCAGTAGCGCTGACGGCTGAACAGCCAGTCGCGCAGGCGGAAGTTGACGGTGCCCTCGCCGATGCCCTTGCGCGCCAGCCACTCGGTGACGCGCGCCTTGGCCTCGGCGACGGGCAGGCCGTCCAGGGAGATCTCGTCGTTGGCGGAGTTGATGATCTTCGCGTCGTACGACCCGAAGGCGTCCTCCCACGTCGAGGTGTCGGTGCCCCGGCCGTCGGTCGGCTCGACGATGCAGTGGATCGGCAGCTCGAAGGCGCGAGCGAACTCGAAGTCGCGCTGGTCGCCCGCCGGGACGGCCATGATCGCGCCGGTGCCGTAGCCCATCAGGACGTAGTCGGCGATGAAGACCGGGACCCGGTCGCCGTTGACCGGGTTGGTCGCGTACGCGCCGACGAAGACACCGGTCTTGTCCTTGGCCTCGGCCTGGCGCTCGACGTCGGACTTCGAGGCGGCCTGCGCGCGGTAGGCGGCGACGGCCTCGGCCGGGGTGGCGTGGCCGCCGGTCCACACGTCGTGGGTGCCCTCCGGCCAGGCGGCCGGGGTGAACTTGTCGACCAGCGGGTGCTCGGGGGCCAGCACCATGTAGGTCGCGCCGAACAGGGTGTCCGGGCGGGTGGTGAAGACCGTGATGCGCTCGCCGTCGATCGGGAAGTCGACGCGGGCGCCCTCGCTGCGGCCGATCCAGTTGCGCTGCTGCAGCTTGATGGCCTCGGGCCAGTCCAGCTCCTCCAGGTCCTCCAGCAGCCGGTCCGCGTAGGCGGTGATGCGCATGTTCCACTGGCGCAGCTTGGCCTTGAAGACCGGATAGTTGCCGCGCTCGGAGCGGCCGTCGGCGGTGACCTCCTCGTTCGCCAGCACGGTGCCCAGGCCGGGGCACCAGTTGACGGGCGAGTCGGAGGCGTAGGCCAGGCGGTACTCGCCCAGGACCTCGGAACGCTCGGCGGCGGTCAGCTGGTTCCACGTGCGCCCGTGGTCGCCCGCCACGGCGCGCTCACCGGACTCGAACTGGGCGATCAGCTCGGAGATCGGGCGGGCCTTGCGGGCCTCGTCGTCGTACCAGGAGTTGAAGATCTGCAGGAAGATCCACTGGGTCCACTTGTAGTAGTCCGGGTCGATCGTGGCGAACGACCGGCGCTTGTCGTGACCCAGACCCAGCCGGCGCAGCTGGGCCTTCATGTTCTCGATGTTGGCCTCGGTGGACACGCGCGGGTGCGTGCCGGTCTGCACGGCGTACTGCTCGGCGGGCAGGCCGAAGGCGTCGAAGCCCAGGGTGTGCAGGACGTTGTGGCCGGTCATGCGCTGGAACCGGGCGTAGACGTCGGTGGCGATGTAGCCCAGGGGGTGGCCGACGTGCAGGCCCGCACCCGACGGGTAGGGGAACATGTCCATGATGAACTTCTTGGGCCGGGCGGCCAGCTCGGCGTCGCCCGCCAGGTCACCCTTCGGGTTCGGCGCCGCGTAGGTGCCGTCGACGTCCCAGAAGTCCTGCCAGCGTGCCTCGATCTCGGCAGCCAGGGCGGCCGTGTAGCGGTGCGGCGCGGCCACCTCGGCGGGGGCAGCGGGGTTCGTCTCGCTCATGATCCTCAAAGCTCCATCGATCGTCTCTGCCTGCGGCTGTGTCCTTGAGAAACGAAAAAACCCCTCGCACAGGAGGGGACGCCGCGCCGATGCCGACCCGCCCGGTCGACCGGGGGTCGGTATTGATCAGCGCGGCCCGCTAAGCAGAAGGCGTACGGCACGCATGGCGCTAGGGTACCGCAGCCCTTGAGCAAGCGGCGCCGGACGTCCGTATGCCATGTGGACATGCCACGAACCCGACCAGAACTGAACGAAGGTCAAAGATTACTTCGCGTAACACCCGCTAAGGGACATCGACACGGTCGCATTGTCCTTTGATAACAACGCAATAACTCAAACCTCGTACTGATCGGTATGGCGCCACCTAGAGTTCGGCAGCGGGACCGCCTTCCCGAAACTGCTCGGAGTTGCCCCCATGAACCCTCGTCGTAGTAACAGCTCACTCCCCAAGCCGGGCCGGTCGGCCTATGGGGTGGCGACTGCTGTCGTCCTGCTGCTCATACCCGTGGTTGTGGTGAACGGAGGCGGCTGGCTCCAGGATTTCCTGAACTTCGGTGCGGGTGTCCTGTCGCTCGTCAGCCTCACCAGTTCGGTGATCTGGGGTCTGGTCACGCAGGACCGGCTCATCCTCAACACTCGTCAGCGGATCGTCGCCCAGGCCATCCACCGGGTGCTCGCGGTGGCCTCGATCGCGTTCCTCCTGGTGCACATCACGATCAAGCTCGCGCTGGGCCACACCGTCCTGATCGCCGCGCTGATCCCCTTCAGCCTCGGCGTGTCGGGCACCGGTGGACTGATCGGCCTCGGCTCGCTGGCCGCCCTGCTCATGATCTTCGTGGGCGTCACCGGCGCGCTGCGCAACCAGTTCGCCTCCCCCGCGCCGGTGGCCGCGCGCTGGCGCGCCATGCACATGCTGGCCTACCCGGCCCTGTGCGCGGCGCTGATCCACGGCCTGTTCGCGGGGCGCGCCGCGAAGCCGTTCTTCATGATCTCGTACGAGCTGTGCCTGGTCGGCATCATGGCGGCGCTCGCGCTGCGGGCCGCGCCGCGCCCGTTCAAGCGCAAGGTCGCCGACCGGATCGTCGCGCTCATCGGCAGCGAGGAGCGGCAGGGGCGCGAGGGCCTGGAGGCGAGCCGCTCCCGGGCCGCCGACTCCGGCCCGCAGGGCTTCGAGGGCCGGCGCGAGCGGCGGGCCGCGCAGGGCGAGCGGCCCGCCCCCGCCGCCTCGCCGCTGTACCAGACCCCCGCGAGCCCGGCACCCGAGCCCGCGTCCGGTTTCGCCGCGGCCTACCGCGCGGTGTCCACTCCGGGCCAGCAGCAGTCGTTCGCCACCGGTCAGACCACACGCATGGACCTGCCGCGGGACATGCAGGCCACCGAGACGATGCCACGGGTGGACGGCCCGTCCAGCACCTCGGGCAGCTGGCCGGTCCCGTCCCCGCCGCCGGTCGGCGAGGCCCCGCCGTCGGCGTACGACCCGCTCCAGGACACGGGATACACCATTCCGGTCTACGGCAATACGGGCACCGCCGGATACGGCGGAAGTGACATGTACGACACCGGTGAGACGAACAACCTCTACGGCACGTACAACTCGGGTGACACGTACAACAGCGGTCCCGCCACAGAACCAAACCCCGGCACCTCGTACGAGACGCCGGGTTCGGGCGAACCTTGGAACATGCCTTCCGGAGGCTATAGGTGAACGAGGCCCTGCCCGACGTACCCGAAGTCCGCGTGGTCGGACTTCCGCAGCTCACGTCGGGCTTCGACCTTGTGGAGCGGCTCGATCTGCCCATGCATCTGAAGGTGCACGGGCCGCTCGACCCGCTGAGCGGCGAGAAACTCGCCCAACTCGCCGAGGCCATCAACCTCAAGGGCCGCGGCGGCGCGGGCTTCCCCTTCCACAAGAAGCTGCGATCGGTCGCCGAGTCCGCCATCAAGCGGGGAGTGCGGCCGGTCGTCGTCGTCAACGGCAGTGAGGACGAACCGGCCTGCCGCAAGGACACGGTGCTCATCAACCGTGCCCCGCACCTCATCCTCGACGGCGCCCTGCTGTGCGCCGAGGCCCTCGGTGCCCGCACCCTCGTGATCGGGGTCACCCGGGAGTCCACCCAGCGCTCCATGGAGGCCGCGCTCGCCGAGCGCGGCCTGAGCAACAGCCGCAGATCGGCACTGCGCGCGTGGGTGCAGCGCAACCCCGTGCGCATGGTCACCGGCGCCGCCGCGTCGCTGATCCGCTCGGTCGACGGCGGCCCGGCGATCCCGCCCGGCCGCAAGATCAGCGCCTCGCAGTCCGGCGTCGGCGGGGCGCCCACCCTGCTGTCGAACGCGGAGACGTTCGCGCAGCTGGCCATCGCCGCCCGCATCGGCCCCGAGCGCTACGGCAACACCGGCCTGTACGACGAGCCGGGCACCGTCATGCTCACGGTCTCCGGCGCGGTCGCCCGCCCGATGGTGCTCGAGGTCCCCACGGGCGTGCCGCTGCGCTACGTCCTGCAGCTGGCCGGCGCCCCGCCGGTGCCGCAGGGAGTGCTGACCGGCGGCTACCACGGCAAGTGGATCGACGCGGCCACCGTCAACGAGGCGATCGTCTCCCGCAACTCCCTGGACGCGGTGGGCGGTGCCCTGGGCGCGGGCGCGATCCTGCCGATCACTCAGGAGACCTGCCCGCTGGGCGAGTCGCTGCGGGTGGCCCAGTGGCTGGCCGAGGAGAGCGCCGGCCAGTGCGGCCCCTGCTACCTCGGACTGCCCGCCGCCGCGCGCGGTATGGAGGACATCCTCAACGGCGGCGGACCGGCCGCCCTGGAGGCGCTGAAGCAGGTCGCGAAGAACGTGAAGCGGCGCGGGGCGTGTTCGCACCCCGACGGCTCCGCGATGTTCCTGGAGTCGACCATCAAGGCGTTCACCGACGACCTGGCCGCGCACGTCCTCGGAAACGGCTGCGGACGGCCCGTGGAAGGCGTTCTGCCGCTCTTCGAGGGCGGCAGGGCCCCGATGGGCATCACGGGCGGCCCAGAGCCCGAGGAGACCGGTTCCAGCCGCCAGAAGATCTACGTCGACTGGACGCTGTGCCGGGGCCACGGTCTGTGCGCCGACATCCTCCCGGAGGTCTTCGAGCTGGGCGCGGACGGTTTCCCGACCGTGGCGCAGGCACAGGTGCCGCGCTACGCCGAGGCGAAGGCGCTGCGCGCGGTGCGCCGCTGCCCGGCACTGGCGCTGCGCATCGAGGAGGACACGCGCGGGCAGGCACCCGCGCGCAACCTGCCCGTCCTGTCCCAGGGCCGCGGCCGCCGCGCCCTCGGCCGCTGAGACGCCGAGACGCCGAGCGGAACCGAAGGCGGTCACCCGAGCCGGGTGACCGCCTTCGGTCTGCTCGCTCCGGAGAACGTGGAACACGCCGAAGGCGGACCATCCGTTCGGATGATCCGCCTTCGACTTCTGTGGAGCTAAGGAGAATTGAACTCCTGACCTCCTGCATGCCATGCAGGCGCTCTACCAACTGAGCTATAGCCCCTTGCTTTGTTCCGCCCGGTTTCCCCGGCGGCGACGCCAACATTACACGGTCCCTGGGGTGCAGCACCAAATCGGTTTCCACTCTGCCCTCATACGGGGGCTAATGTCTGCTTTCGTGACCCTGATCGCGCTCTCCGGAGGCCGGCGCCGGGTGCCGTTGGCCGTGGGTGCGTGCCTGGTCTCGTTCACCGCGTTCTGGCTGGCACAGCGGGCCGCGCACGTGACGATGATCGACCTGATGGTGTACCGGGCCGAAGGGGCCGCCGTTCGCGCCGGAGGCGACCTGTACGCGCTGCGGGCGACCGCCGCGCACCTGCCCTCCACCTACCCGCCGTTCGCGGCCCTGCTGTTCACCGCGCTGACCCTGCCGGGCCCCCTGACGCTGCGGGTGTTGGCGACGGCGGGGAATCTCGCCCTGCTCGTGGTGTTCGTACGGCTGTCGCTGAAACTCGTCGGGCACGCGCGCGCGGAGAGCGTCTGGTGGGTCGCGGCGGTGGCCGTCTGGTGCGAGCCGGTGTGGACGACGCTGCGCTACGGCCAGGTCAATCTGCTGCTCGCCGCCCTGGTGCTGTGGGACCTGACCCGTCGTCCCGCCGACGGGTACGGCCGTCTGGCCGGGGCGGGGCTCGGGCTGGCCGCCGCGGTCAAGCTGACCCCCGCCCTGTTCCCCGCGTTCCTGCTCGCCACGGGTGTCGCGGCCCGGCTCGGGGGCGGGGAGGGCGGGCCCTGGCTGCGGCACGCGCGGGGGGCTGCCACCGCGTTCGCCGGGGCGACCCTGCTCGCGGCGGCCGCGCTGCCGTACGACTCGTGGCGGTTCTGGACGGACATGGTGTTCCGCGCGGACCGGGCCGGCCATGTCGAGGCCACCGCCAACCAGGCCCTGCGCGGCGTTCTGGCCCGTCTGCTGCACACACCCGACCCGGGAGCCCTCTGGGTCGCCGGCGCAGCCATGGCGGCCGTCCTGGGGCTCACGGTGGCGGTGACGGCGGAGCTGCGGGGGATGCGGCCCTGGGCGGTGTGCGCCTGCGCGGTCACCGCGCTGCTGATCAGTCCGGTGTCGTGGACGCACCACTGGGTGTGGTGCGTGCCCCTGGTGCTGCTGCTGTGGACGCGCGGGCACCGGGCGGCCGCCCTGGGGACGGCGCTGGTCTTCTGCTCGTACGCTCCGTGGTGGGTGCCGCACGGCCCCGGACGGCCCGAACTGCATCAGACGGGCGTCCAGTTGACGCTGTCGGCCCTCTACGCAGGGGCCGCCGCACTGTTCCTCGCGCTGGCCCGGACGTCGGCGCCGAGCCCCCGGCCGCGGTCGGCGGCGCGTCAGGCGGTCACGAAGGAGTAGAACCTCTTGAGCGTGCAGTGCTCCTCGAGCAGCCGGCCGTAGATCGGCTCACCCTCCAGCTCGCGGTAGGTCTCGATCGGGTCGCCTTTTATGATCAGCGCCCGCGCGCATTCCTCGCACCAGTACTGGTAGTCGGGGTTGACCGGCTCCATGTCACGGACGATCGGCGTACCACTGCCGCACCAGTCGCACTTTCGCCTGTGTGCACCCATCGATCAGCTCCAGCTGTGGCCGCAGGCCGTGCACACGTAGGAGATTCCGCCGTTGTCCCCGAGAACCTGGGCGACACGCGCGGAACCGCAGGAAGGGCAGCTGAGCCGGGTCGCCGTGCCCCGTATCAACGCCGCACCGAGGAGGTGGCCGCCCTCCTCAAGGATGCTCGCAGGCATCGCTACTCCTCCCGTCGGGCCGCGCCCCCTTCCGGCCGTTTGATTCTGCCACGGCCGGACCAATACGGTCAGCGACGCCTCAGTACCAGTCCGGACACGGCCCCCGGCTCGGGCCGTTCCGGCCCGCGCCACGGGCCCACCGAGAACGTCTCCGCATGGCTATACGCCCGCAGGGCCCCGACCGACTCAAGGATGAACACAGAAAATCCCGCCCCCTGAGGGGACGGGATCCTCTTCACCGATCTTTGACAACTCGAGCGAGTGTCGATCAGTGGAGCTAAGGAGAATTGAACTCCTGACCTCCTGCATGCCATGCAGGCGCTCTACCAACTGAGCTATAGCCCCTGGTGTTCTTCCCGCTCAGCGGGGCGAACAAGAAGAACTCTAGCCTGTGACCTGCCGGAAAGTGAAATCCGGGGTCGGGGGTCAGTCGTCGTCGCCGAGGACGGGCTCCGGGAGGGTGCCCGCGTTGTGCTCCAGCAGGCGCCAGCCGCGGGCGCCTTCGCCGAGCACGGACCAGCAGCAGTTGGAGAGGCCGCCGAGGCTCTCCCAGTGCTGGGCCTCCAGGCCGAGGAGCCGGCCGATGGTGGTGCGGATCGTGCCGCCGTGGCTGACCACCACGAGGGTGCCGTCCTCGGGCAGCTTCTCGGCGTGCCGCAGCACGACGGGGGCTGCGCGGTCGGCGACCTCGGTCTCCAGTTCGCCACCGCCGCGGCGGACCGCCTCACCGCGCTTCCAGGCGGCGTACTGCTCGCCGTACCGGGCGATGATCTCCTCGTGCGTCAGGCCCTGCCAGACGCCCGCGTAGGTCTCCCGCAGGCCCTCCTCCCGGACGATGTCGAGGTCGGTGAGGGCGGCCAGCTCGGCGGCCGTCTTCGCGGCCCGCTGCAGGTCCGAGGAGACGATCGCGTCGGGGCCCAGGGAGGCGAGCAGCCGGGCGGCCCGGCGGGCCTGGCCGAGACCGGTCTCGGTCAGCTCGACGTCGGTGGTGCCCTGGAAGCGGCGCTCCACGTTCCACGAGGTCTGGCCGTGCCGCCACAGGATGATGCGGCGGCCCCGGTCCCTGCGGTCGCTCACCTCGCCGGTGGCGCTCATCACCAGTCCCCGCCCGGTTCCTCGGCGGCCTCGGCGGACAGCAGCTTGGCGTGCTCCTCGGCCTTGCCGCGGGTCGCCTTGGCGTCGGCGGGCAGCTCGAGCTCGGGGCAGTCCTTCCACAGCCGCTCCAGGGCGTAGAAGACACGCTCCTCGCTGTGCTGGACGTGGACGACGATGTCGACGTAGTCGAGCAGGATCCAGCGGGACTCGCGGTCGCCCTCGCGGCGTACCGGCTTGGCGCCGAGTTCCTTCTGCAGGCGCTCCTCGATCTCGTCGACGATCGCCCTGACCTGGCGGTCGTTCGGCGCGGAGGCCAGCAGGAAGGCATCCGTGATCGACAGCACGTCGCTTACGTCGTAGGCGATGACGTCGTGGGCGAGCTTGTCGGCCGCCGCCTGGGCAGCGGTGTTGATGAGCTCAAGGGAACGATCAGTGGCGGTCACTACATGGCTTTCCGTCAAGGGGACACTTGACGTCAAGGGTCTCACGGACCACCGGGCGCACCCCACGTGATTAACGGATCACATGGGGTGCCCCTGCCGCTGTCAGGAGGAGGCGGGCCGGTAGTCGCTGCCCAGGACGACCGAGACGTCGGCGCCGGAGGAGACGGTGCCCTTGGCCACGGAGCCGGCGGGCAGGCCCAGGGTCTTGGCGACCTCGGCGGCGCTCGCCTTGTCGGCGGCGTCGGCGTAGAGCACCTTCGAGGTGGTCCGGGCGGCGGACGCGGTGCCGCCCTCCAGGAAGGTGAAGCCGCCGTTGAGGAGGACCACGCGGGCCTTCTCGGTGTCGTCCTTCACACCGGTGGCGTTCTGGACGGAGACCCGGACCGCGGAGCCCGCGTCGGGGCTCTTGGCGGTGCCGCCGAGGATGTCCTTCACCACACTGCCGCTGGTCCGCGCGCTCAGCGTGCCGTCGGACTGCACGGGCAGCAGGGCCGTCTTGTAGTCGCCGCCCTTGGCGAGGTCGGCGAGCTTGGCCAGGAAGGCGCCGAGGTCCTTGTCGGTCAGCGGCGGGTCGAGGATCTGCGCGAGGGTCTGCACGGTGACCGTGGCGCCCTGCGCATCCGAGGAGATCTTGCGCAGCACGCCCTGCATGACCTGCCCGAACCGCTCCAGCTGAGCGTTCTGGGCCTCGCCGGAGGCGCGGTAGGTGGCGTAGGCGACGGCCATCTTGCCGCTGAGGGTCTGGGCCTTGCCCTTGTGGACCAGCGGCGAGGTGCCCTTCTTCTTGGCGTCCGGGTCGGGTACGTCGGTGTCGGTGTCGATGTCGATGCTGCCGACCAGGTCGACGAGGTTCTGCAGATACGGGGTGTCCAGGCGCCAGGTGCCCTGGATGTCGGTGCCGAGGACCGTGTCGAGCTGGTCGCGGGTACCGGAGGCGCCGTCGTCGTCCACCGACTTGGCGAGGGTCGTGGTGCTGCCGTCGTCGCCGCTGAGCGCGAGGGAGTTGGGCAGCAGCACGGTCGTGCCCTGCTCGGTGGTGGTGTTGTCGACCAGGAGCGCCGTGGAGGTGCCGCCCTTGCCGGTGTTGTGCAGGTGGACGACGATCACGTCACGCTTCTGGGCGGCCGCCGGCGTCGCCGTGCCCGACTTGGAGCCGGAGGAGGACAGGCCGGGCAGCTTTCCGGCGTACCAGAGGTAGCCGACACCGCCCACGGCGACGAGGGCGAGGACGACGAGCAGGGCGACGATCCGGCTGCGGGCACGGCGGCGGGCCTCCTCGCGGCGCTCGGTGCGGTTCTCGGTGAACTTCAGCCAGTCGATGACGTCTTCGGAGTCGTCGGTCGGCTCCTCGACGAAGGCGAACTGCTCGGTGCGGTAGTCGCGTTCGGGGGCGGCCTGGGGCTCCGGCTCCTCGGCCGGGCCGGCCTGCTGCGGGATGTAGGCGGTCTGCTCGGTGACCCGCGGGTGCTGCCCGCTGGTCGTGGTCCGGCCGTACGGGTCGTACGGGTTCGCCGCGCCCCTGCCGCCATAGGTGTCGTAGGAGGAGGCGGACGGCTGGTGGCCGGTGTCGTACGCGTCGTAGGACGGGGCAGGGCGCTGGTTGCCGGTGTCGTAGGGCTGGGCCGGCTGCTGCCCGGTGGCGTAGGGGTCGTAGCCGTAGCCCTGCTGGGCGTACGGGTCGTAGGGCTGCTGCGGGGTCGGCTGGGCCGGGACCTGCTGGTACACCGGACGGCCGTACTCGTCGTAGCCGACGAGTTCGTACGGGCCGTCTCCGTACCCCGCGTCGTATCGGTCGTTCACCGGTGCCCCTCTCGGCTCACTCGCCGCGGTACAGCTCGCGCTTGTCGATGTAGCGCACGACTCCGTCCGGCACCATGTACCAGATGGGCTCGCCCTTGGCGACTCGCGCACGGCAGTCCGTCGAGGAGATCGCGAGCGCGGGTACCTCGACGAGTGTGACACCGCCCTCCGGCAGGCCGGGGTCGGTCAGGTGGTGGCCGGGCCGGGTGACGCCGATGAAGTGCGCCAGGGAGAACAGCTCCTCCGAGTCGCGCCAGGTCAGCAGCTGGGCGAGGGCGTCGGCGCCGGTGATGAAGAAGAGGTCCGTGTCGGGGTTGAGGGCCCGCAGGTCGCGCAGGGTGTCCACGGTGTAGGTGGGGCCGCCGCGGTCGAGGTCGATGCGGCTGACGGAGAACTGCGGGTTCTCGGCGGTCGCGATGACCGTCATCAGGTAGCGGTCCTCGGCCGGGGAGACCTTGCGGTGGGACTTCTGCCACGGCTGGCCGGTGGGCACGAACACCACCTCGTCCAGCTGGAACTGCGCCGCGACCTCGCTGGCGGCCACCAGGTGTCCGTGGTGGATCGGATCGAACGTCCCGCCCATGACGCCGAGGCGGCGCTTGCCCGAGTGGGCGGGGCCGCTGCCCGGGCCGTACGCCGGGGTCTTCACCGTGCCTGCCGCCGTTTCGGCGTGCTGGGCGGCGTCGGCGGCCGCGGGTGCGGCTGTCTCGTGCGCCGGGCCGGTAGGCATGTCCTGCTCTCCCATGCGTGCAGACCCTACCGGCCCCACCTGAGGGCCCCGGCGGGGGACGGGGTCCGGGGTCAGCGGTCCCGGTTGAAGCGGGTGGTGATCCACAGGAGCAGGAGCAGGATGACGAGGGCGCTGCCGCCGGTGACGGCGGGGTTCAGGCTGTCGTGGTTGCCGCCGTGCTCCCCGCCCTCGGCGGCGAGGGTGACCAACTGGGCAGTGGCGCTGTGGAAGCTCATCTTCGGCAGGACCTATCGCGTGTGGGCGGGATAAAGACGTCGGCTCATCGTAAGCGGGCGGCCCGGCGGCGATCACCCCGACTCCGCCGTTGGTGCGGGCGCGGGCGCGGTTCGGCCGCCGGCGGGGGAACTTTCGCGGGCGGTCAGTCGTCCTTCCGCTTGTAGCCGCGCAGCAGAAGCCACGCGGTCAGTGCGCAGCCGACGAACATCACGATCAGGACGACCCGGAGCAGATTTCCCGAACCATGCTGCTGGACGGCACTGCTGGCGGCCTCGGTCAGCCAGGCGGCTGCGGGGTGGTGCTCCATGACGTGGACTCCTTCGGCTGTACTGCCCGTCCACGGTATCTCCGCCTAGGCTGGCTCCCGCCTCGGGGGCACAGTGAGGCACTCATACGCACATGGGGGAAGACATGTCCGACGACGGCCGCGAGCAGACGGGGCACGAGCGCGTGCCGAGCAGGCAGCGCAGGCGCTTCCCCGGAATCTCCTCGCGCGCGTACGAGCACCCGGCCGACCGGTCGGCCCTGGTGGCGCTGCGCAAGCTGAGCGGTTTCGACACGGTGTTCAAGGCACTCAGCGGGCTCCTTCCGGAGCGGAGCCTGCGGCTGCTGTTCCTTTCCGACTCGGTGCGCGTCTCCGAGCGGCAGTTCAAGCATCTGCACGACATGCTGCTGGACGCCTGCTACATCCTGGACCTGGAGAAGGTCCCGCCGATGTACGTCAACCAGGACCCGCAGCCGAACGCGATGTGCATCGGGCTCGACGAGCCGATCATCGTGGTCACCACGGGACTGGTCGAGCTGCTCGACGAGGAGGAGATGCGGGCGGTCGTCGGGCACGAGGTGGGCCACGCCCTGTCCGGGCACGCGGTGTACCGCACGATCCTGCTGTTCCTCACCACCCTGGCGCTGAAGGTCGCCTGGATACCGCTGGGCAACTTCGCGATCATGGCGCTGGTGGCGGCGCTGCGGGAGTGGTTCCGCAAGTCGGAGCTGTCCGCCGACCGGGCCGGGCTGCTGGTGGGGCAGGACCCGAAGGCCTCCATGCGCGGCCTGATGAAGATCGCGGGCGGCAACCACCTGCACGAGATGAACGTGGACGCGTTCCTGGAGCAGGCGGAGGAGTACGAGGCCGGCGGCGATCTGCGCGACTCCGTGCTGAAGATCCTCAACGTGCTCCCCCGCTCGCACCCCTTCGCCACCATCCGGGCGGCCGAGCTGAAGAAGTGGACCGAGTCCCGGGACTACCAGCGGATCATGGACGGCCACTACCCGCGGCGCTCCGACGACAAGGACACCTCGGTCAGCGACTCCTTCCGTGAGTCCGCCGCGAGCTACGCGGACGACGTGAAGACCTCCAAGGACCCGCTGATGAAGCTCGTCACCGACCTCGCGGGCGGCGCCGGCGACCTGGGCGGCCGGGTCCGCCGGGGCTTCGACGGCTTCAGGAGCCCGGCTCCGCCGAAGGACGCGCCGTCTAAGGACGCATCGCCCGAGGACACTTCGACGACGGACGAGGAGTAACCGCAACTCCCCAACGGCGCGGGGCTGTATCGACATACGGCCCCGCCGCGTGGGCGCGCGCAAACCCCACGCACGGCACCCGCACCCGCACCCGCACCTGGCGGCACACCCTCACCCCGTCGGCCGAACCCCGGTGGCCAGCGTCCCGCACAGCGCGGTGGCACTGTCCGTCGCATACGGGTCGGTCCCCGCCGGCCCGCCCGCCCTGGCGGACTCCCCGGCCAGCAGGGGGTGGAGGTAGGAGGTCGCGTCCTCCGCGCAGGACATGGGGCCGGCCTGGGCGTAGGAGGTGACCAGCTGGAGCTGGCCGACGCGCAGGTCGTCGCTGTCGAAGTGGAAGGTCATCTCACGGCGGACCGTGAACAGCGACACGGGCTCGTCGTCGGCCGCGCCGGTCCGGCGCAGGGCGTAGACGACGATCGTGTCGGCGCTGACCTCCAGCGTGGCCGCGTCGGCCTCGCCGGCCTGCAGGGTGCCCTGGACGCGGATCCGGTCGTCGGCCAGTTGCGCGCGGGAGGGGTCGAGGCGGACCAGCCAGCCGGTGGGTGCGTGGCGGCCGTCCGCGGCGGGGTGGTCGAAGCTCTGGTCGAACTGGTCGAGCTGCTCGGAGTCGAGGAGGGACCGGGCCGGGCGGAACTGGCGGCCGGTGAGCACGTCGGGGTCGAGGGAGGAGCGGACCAGATAGGTCCTGGCGATGCTCAGCGCGGCCGTGACCTGGCTGTCGGAGAAGTGCGGGGTGCTGCGGGTGGCCGGCAGCGGGATCCCGGCGGCGCCGACCTCGAACTGGGCGGCGGGGCTGTGTGCGTAGAGCAGCTCGGCGTCGGCGGCGCCGGGCACCTTGCCCTGGGGCGCGAGCGGGATGACGGTCATCCGCACGGCCTCGGCGGACCGCCGGGCCTGCGGGGAGCTGTACGGGTGACGGACGCCCATGTAGATCGCGGTGCCGAAGGCGACGGCGAGCAGCAGGGCGAGGACCAGGAGCTGCCGGGTCAGTCCCCGGTGCAGGAGCCGGCGGCGGCGCACGGCGGGCGCGTGGTCGCCCATGCGCTCCTGCGCGGAGTACTCCTGGAGGCGGGCAGCACGGACGAACGACTCGTCGAAGACGACGGATCGGTACTCGTCCTCTCCACCTCCGGGGCCGCCCTCGGGTGTCCCCTCAGGTGGGTCTCCAGGCCCGCCCATACTTTCAGAGTAGGTCTCGTGGGCCTCGGGTAAACGCCCCGCTACGCGACAACTTCTGACAGGTTCTCAACAGGTGCCGGTACGGGCGTTCAGGGGGTCCGCGGGAAGGCCGAGACGGCTGGCGGACTGGAGTCGGCGGAGGCCGAGGGGGGCGAGGCCGCGCCCTGCTCCAGGCCGGTGGCGGCGGGGGACGGCACCCGGTCGCGGGTGTTCGAGGAAGCGCCCCGGTAGACGGCGGCGAAGGCCAGCGCGACCATGCCGATCCCCATCACGAGGGCGAGCACCCAGGCGACGGGACGATGCCAGCGGACCTGCCTGCCGTGGATCCCGAAGATGCCGCGGCCGTCGCCGAGGACGTAGGTGTCGTCCAGTTCGTCGTCGTCCCGATCATGACCGAAATCGGCCCCCTCGGGGCCATAGCCGTCGTTGTAGCGCTCGCCTCTGGCGTGGGCGCGGCGGGCTTCGGCCTCGGAGGCCTCGGCTCTTGCCTGTGCGGCGGCCAGGAGGCGTTCGACGGCGGTCGGCTCGTGCACCACGGCCGCCTGTACGAAGGCCTCGTCGAAGACCACGGAGGCGAACTCTTCGTCCGACACCCCGTGGTCGTGGTCGTCGTCGGGCTCCCAGCCGTCAGGGAACGGCGTGCCCCCCACGTCCTCCGGCACGGATCCAGAGTAGACCTGGGGGGTCAATTTGGGCAGACGGTATGGAAATTCATCCGCCTGCTGAGACGCCTTTTCGCCAGGGTCGTCAGCGGCGCACGTGACCGTCGCCGGTGACGATGTACTTCGTGCTGGTCAGCTCCGGCAGGCCCATCGGGCCGCGGGCGTGCAGCTTCTGGGTGGAGATGCCGATCTCGGCGCCGAAGCCGAACTGGCCGCCGTCGGTGAAGCGGGTGGAGGTGTTCACGGCGACGGTGGTGGAGTCGACCAGCTGGGTGAAGCGGCGGGCGGCCTGCTGGGAGGTGGTGACGATCGCCTCGGTGTGGCCGGAGGTCCACAGCCGGATGTGTTCGACGGCCTTGTCCAGCGAGTCGACGACGGCGGCGGCGATGTCGTACGAGAGGTACTCGGTCTCCCAGTCCTCGGGGGTGGCCTCGACCACGGTGGCCTTGGAGTCCTTGGCGTAGGCCATGACGCGCTCGTCGGCGTGGACGGTCACGCCGGCCTCGGCGAGGGCGTCGAGGGCGCGCGGCAGGAACTCGGGGGCGATGTCCTGGTGGACCAGGAGGGTCTCGGCGGCGTTGCAGACGCTGACCCGCTGGGCCTTGGAGTTGATCAGGATCTCGATCGCCATGTCGATGTCGGCCCGGGCGTCGACGTAGACGTGGCAGTTGCCGGTGCCGGTCTCGATGACGGGGACGGTGGACTCGTTGACCACGGTCTGGATCAGGGAGGCACCGCCGCGCGGGATGAGCACGTCGACCAGACCCCGGGCGCGCATCAGCTCGCGCACGGAGTCGCGGCTCTCACCGGGCACCAGCTGGACGGCGTCGGCGGGCAGCCCGGAGCCGCCGACGGCGTCCCGGATCACCCGGACCAGAGCGCTGTTGGACTCGTAGGCGGAGGCCGAGCCGCGCAGCAGGACGGCGTTGCCGGACTTCAGACAGAGGGCGGCGGCGTCGACGGTGACGTTCGGGCGGGCCTCGTAGATGATGCCGACCACGCCGAGCGGGACGCGGACCTGGCGCAGGTCGATGCCGTTGGGGAGGGTGGAGCCGCGGACGACCTCGCCGACCGGGTCGGGCAGCTTCGCGACGTCGCGGACGTCGGCGGCGATGGCGCGGACCCGCTCGGGGGTGAGGGTGAGCCGGTCGACGATGGCCTCGCTGGTGCCGTTCTCCCGGGCCTTGGCCACGTCCTTGGCGTTGGCCTCGACGATCTCGCCGGTCCGGACCTCCAGGGCGTCGGCGATGGCGAGCAGCGCGTCGTCCTTCGCGGCGCGCGGGAGCGGCGCGAGGTCGGCGGCGGCGGCCTTGGCCCGGTAGGCGGCCTGGGTGACCGGGGACATGGAGTCGTACGGCGAGAGCGTGGTCATGAGGGAAGGGTAGTGCGCCGAACGGGGCCGTCCATCGCTCGTTCCACACCCCGAGACGGGATCAAGGGGGTGGAAACACCTGTACGGCGTCAGAAGGGATGAACCCCCACCGGGGCCGCGGGGGGCGGGCCGTACCCCTCGGAGATGCGCTGATGGTAGGTCTCCCGGTCGATGACCTCCAGGCCGACGATCTCCCAGGCGGGGAGTCCGGCGGTCTGGCGGTGCTCGCCCCACAGACGCAGGGCCACGGCGGCCGCGTCGTGCAGGTCGCGGGCCTCTTCCCAGTAGCGGATCTCCGCGTGGTCGTTCGCGTATCTGCTGGTCAGCAGGAAGGGGTGGTCATGGGCCAGCTGCTCGAGGGCGCGCCGCAGATCCCCCAGGGGGACTTCCTGCCCGGAGACGCTGAGGGTGACGTGCCACAGGCGGGGCAGATCCCTGGGCTCCTCGTAGGTGCCCCCGGCCGCGACGCTCGTCAGAGCACCACGGGACGCCGCCGCCCCAGGGCGCACTCGTCTCACGACGGCCTCCTTCACGCAGCGCTCGGGAACGTGTTCCTGAGAGAAAGTTGAGCAGGCCCTACGGCTCCGCGGGGCGGTTTTACGGAACGTCCCCCACCGGGGGCCGACGTTACGCCCCGTTTTTACGGGTGCAGGAGCACCAGGTCGTCCCTGTGTACGACCTCGCGTTCGTACGCCGGGCCCAGCTCGCGCGCCAGCTCCCGGGTCGAACGCCCGATCAGCTGGGGGATCTCCTTGGCGTCGAAGTTGACGAGCCCGCGGGCCACCGCACGGCCGGTGCCGTCGCGCAGCTCGACGGGATCGCCTGCGCTGAACTCGCCCTCCACGGCGGCGATTCCGGCGGGCAGCAGCGACTTGCGCCGCTCCACGACCGCGCGGACGGCGCCGTCGTCCAGGGTGAGGGAACCCTGCGGGGTGGAGGCGTGCTGGAGCCACAGCAGCCGGTCCGCGGAGCGCCTGCCGGCGGGGTGGAAGTAGGTCCCGGTGTCGCCGCCGGCGAGCGCCTCCGCCGCGTGGACGGCGCTGGTGAGCACCACCGGGATGCCCGCGGCGGCGGCGATCCGGGCGGCCTCGACCTTGGTGACCATGCCGCCGGTGCCGACGCCGGCCTTGCCAGCGCTGCCGATCTCGATGCCCGCGAGGTCGGCGGGCCCCCGAACCTCCGCTATCCGCGAGGTGCCCGGCCTGCTGGGGTCGCCGTCGTAGACGCCGTCGATGTCGGAGAGGAGGACCAGCAGGTCGGCGTGGACGAGGTGGGCGACGAGGGCGGCGAGGCGGTCGTTGTCGCCGAAGCGGATCTCGTCGGTGGCGACGGTGTCGTTCTCGTTGACGATGGGGAAGGCGCCCATGGCCAGCAACTTGTCCAGGGTGCGGGAGGCGTTGCGGTGGTGGGCGCGGCGGCTCATGTCGTCGCTGGTGAGCAGGACCTGTCCGACGCGCACGCCGTAGCGGGCGAAGGAGGCGGTGTAGCGGGCGACGAGCAGGCCCTGGCCGACGCTGGCGGCGGCCTGCTGGCGGGCCAGGTCCTTGGGGCGGCGGCGCAGCCCCAGTGGAGCGAGGCCTGCGGCGATGGCACCCGAGGAGACCAGCACGATCTCCTTCTCTCCCCCGCTGCGGATCTTGGCGAGGACGTCGACCAGCGCGTCGACGCGGTCGGCGTCCAGGCCGCCCGCGGCGGTGGTCAGCGACGAGGAGCCCACCTTGACGACGATCCTGCGGGCCTCACCCACGGCCTGCCTTGCCCTTGCCACCTTGCCTGCTGTCCCCTCGCCCGGTTCCGGCTGCTGTGCGGCAATCTACGCGAAGGGGGCCGTGCGCCGCGCACCGGTCCAGCCCCCGGACAGGCGGGGCGTGATCGTTCGATCACTGTTTGCGTACGGTAAAAAGGTTGTACTGGTTGTCTATAGAAATTAAATCCCTGACAAACATAATTTGACCTTCGTGTCACCTAACGTTCGCCAACCGAGGCGCATACTCCTTCGCTCCGGCAAGAGCCCCTACGACGTCTTCACCGTGGAGGAGGCTCTCCACCAGGACGTCATCGCCACCAACGCGGGCAACCTGATCTTCCAGGACGCGGCGCACAAGATCCTCGAGGTCCCGGGGACCGAGGTCGTCTCGAACGGCGGACGGACCGAGGTGGCCGCTGCCGCGCGCATCAACGCGGAGTACGACGCCTTCGTCGTGCCGCTCGCCAACGCCTTCCGGCCGTCCTTCGAGACCGCGCTGAAGCGCCTGACCCGGCTCATCACCCGGCTGAGGATCCCCGTCGTGGTGCTCGGCGTCGGCGCGCAGACCGGGGTGAGCTACGACCCGGCACGGCTGAAGAGCATCGAGCCGACGGTGCGCGAGTTCTGTGCGGCGGTGCTGGAGCGCAGCGCCTCGATCGGGGTGCGGGGCGAGTTCACCGAGCAGTACCTGCGGGACATGGGCTTCCGGGACGTGGAGGTCATCGGCTGCCCGTCGCTGTTCCTGTACGGCAGCGAACTCGACGTGCGCAAGCGGGTGCCCGGACTGACCGCCGAGTCGCGGATCGCGGTCAACGGCTCGCACAGCGCGGTGAAGAAGCAGGGCCTCGGCCGGATCATCACCCGGGCCCACGACCGGTACCCGAACCTGCGCTTCATCGGCCAGAACCTCAGCGACGCGCGGCAGCTGCACTGGCGGGACCTCAGCGACCCCAACGCCGCGGTGACCGCGATCCCGACGCACCCGGACCACCCGATGTACCGGGAGGACAAGGTGCGGGTGTACGTCGACCCGGTCACCTGGATCGACGAGCTGCGCCCCTTCGACTTCTCCTTCGGCTCACGCATCCACGGCAACATCGCGGCGCTGCTCGCGGGAACGCCCGCGACCGTGCTGTGCGGCGACTCGCGCACGCTGGAGCTGTGCCGGTACTTCGAGATCCCGCACCAGCGGCTGGACAAGGTCGTCAAGGACCCGGAGGCGGCCGACCCGGCGCGGCTGTACGAGCAGGCCGACCTCGGCGGGCTGGTCGGCAACCACCGGGAGCGCTTCGAGCGGTTCGTCGGCTTCCTGGACAGGAACGGGCTGCAGAACACCTTCACGCACGGCGACGGCGGCGCGGCCTTCGAGAAGAAGATGGACTCGCTGTCGTTCCCGCCGGGTGTGCGCCCGTGGAACGACACGGACCTCGCCTCGCTCAGCAGCCGGTTCGGCTGGCTGCACACCCGGGTCAGCGAACTGACCGAGGACAACACCCAGTTGCGCCGGGAGCTGGCGCGGGCGAGGAAGGTCAAGGACGGCGTGCCCGCGCCCACCGCGTCCGTCTACCGGCGCGCCCGCCGCGTGGTGGGCCGGCCGTTGCGCCGGGCGCTGCAGTCCGGCAAGCAGTGACTCCCCCGGCCGGCGGCGGTCCTCAGGCCGCCGCCGCGCCGAATCCTCCGCTCGGGAGCATCCGCCGGATCTTCCTGAGCGCCCGGCGCAGGAAGGAGTTGGCGGCGGCCTCCCGGTAGCCCTCGAAGGCCCGGGCCTCGCGGGGTTCGGCGAGGTAGACCTGGTCGGGGATGCCGGCCTCCTTGGACCGGAAGTGCGGGTAGACGAGGTAGACGCGGGTGCCGCGCTTCTCCAGGATCGCGGCGGCCTGCTTCTTCGCCTTGACGAACTTCACGACGTCCAGCAGCAGTTCGGGCCGCTGCATGGCCACGAGGTGCAGCCGCAGCCGCTCGTGCACCTTGAGCCGGCGGGCCACCCCCGGCGTCCAGTAGGCCTCCATCAGCGGCTTGGCCAGCTCGAACTTGTGCCGGCGGACCTCTTCGTCGTCCGTCAGGAACTTCGGCCCGAACTGGGGCAGCAGGGTGATCAGGAACGGCCGGATCATCAGGGTGTCGCGCTTGTCGCCCGCCGGGACCATGTCGGCGATCAGCTTCATCAGGGCGCGGGCGGAGTCGAAGCGGAGCGTGTAGCTGCCGGTCTTCGTGACGTGCTTGCCGTCCTCGCGGCCGACCAGGTAGTAGCAGGGGTAGTCGGCGACCACCGAGACACCGTCGGCCCGCAGATAAGCCTCCATCGTGAACAGCGCGTCCTCGCCGGTCCACAGGGACTCGTCGAAGCGCATGCCGTGCTTCTCCAGCAGTGCCCGGCGGAACAGCTTCTGCGCGCTGAGCGTGAACTTGATGTTCGACGAGAAGACGTCGGTCCGGTCGAGGGTCTTGCCCCACATGGACTTCGGCGGGATGCGGTTGATGCCCTCGACCTTGCCGAGCACCACGTCGGTGCCGTTCTTGTCGGCCATGGCGACCATGCGCTCCAGGGCCTCGGGCCCGAGCCGGTCGTCGGCGTCCAGGAAGAAGACGTAGCGTCCGGCCGCCTTGCCGAGGCCGACGTTGCGCGGTCCGCTGGGGCCGCCGGAGTTGTCCTGGCGGATGACGGTGACCGGCATGGGGGCGCGGTCCGCGAACTCCTCCAGGTACTCCCCGGTACCGTCCGTCGAGCCGTCGTCGACCGCGATGACCTCCATACGTGCCGGGTCGATGGTCTGAGCCTCGACGGATGCCAGGCACTCGACCAGGTACGGCATCGCCTCGTACGCCCCGATGATCACGGTGACATCAGGCTGCGTCACGACGGTCACGTTTCCCCCTCGCTTTCCCGCTGGTCAACGGAACATTCCCCCCGTATCGCCTCATTCGCAACCTGATAGACGGGCACCCGTGGGAAGCGGTTGCCTCACAGCGGGTAATCAGTGGTGCACATCACACCGATGCCGCCTCACAGGAACCGGACAGAAACGGAGCACGGCGGGCGGTACGAGACAGTACGCATCCGGAGTAAGAGCGGTTCAGCTGCGGTCAAGAGCCGCGTAAGACGGCGGACACGGCAACGGCCCCCGAGGACTGCTCCTCGGAGGCCGCATGGCAGGGGAACGGGTCAGCCCGCGCTCACACCGTCCGTCTCACCGGCGGACGCCACGCGCTGACCCGGTACCGCGTTGGTCAGCTCGGCGGCGTCGGCGTTCCCGGCGGCCGCCCGGGACTCCTGGCCGACGTTGCGGGTCTCGGCCTTGAGGGCCAGGTCGGCGACCGCGGTGTTGAACCGGTCGATGGACTTCGGCTCGTCCGGGCCCAGCAGGTACCGCTTCAGCTCGCCCCGGTCCTCGGCCAGCGGGTCGCTGGAGGGGTCGCGTACGGCGTCCAGCAGGCCGCCCAGCTCGGCCGCGCCGTTGGACAGGATCGTCGCCGCGCGCACGGCCGTGTTCTGCCGCTTGAACTCCTCCACGCCCAGCTCGGCGGAGTCGGTCACCGCGTACGGCTTGCCGCTCGCGATGAAGTCCGAGACCACGGAGGAGATGTCGGAGACCATCGCGTCCGAGACGTTGAAGCAGTCGTACAGGCGCGGCTCGGCACCCGTGATGACCCGGTGCTCGTAAGAGGGGAAGGAGCGCCAGTAGACGTCGTTCCACTCGGTGCGCAGCCGGGCGATCTCCTCGTGCCTCTGGACGTCGACGATCCCGTCGCGGGTGGCCTCGGCCTCGTCGCCCTTGTCGCCGCCCTTGCCGGTCAGCTCGGCGATCCGGGCCTCGATGCGGCCCAGGTCCGACTTCGCCTTCTCCTGGGCGGCCCTGTCGGCGGTGAAGCGCGGATCGGCGGCCCGCTCGGCGGCGGCCTTCTCGACCAGGGCGGTGATCCGCTGGTGCGCGGCGCCGGCGTCCTTGCTGACGGTGCCGGTGAACGGGTGCGGCTTGTACAGGACACGGACCGGCGGGTCGGCCGTGATCAGCTTCTTCACGATGTTCTCGCCGGCGAGCACGATCGAGGTGTTGCCGGGGTTTCCGTCCCAGCCCTCCCAGGTGGGGGCGTAGAGAACGGTCGGGCAGTGCCCGTCGGGCACGCCCCTACTGCTCTGGATGGGCGCCAGCTGCGGGCGGCCGACCTCGACGATGTCGTCGTCGCGGACACCGACGTCGGCGATGGCGTAGCGGTCGCGGCCGGCCCGGCCGGCGGTCCAGACCTCGTCGTACACCTTGCTGTACGGGTTGACGCTGGCCAGCTTGTCGCTGTCGCCGTGGCCGATGAAGACGTGCTTCATGGTCGGCACGCGCAACAGGTGGATGTTCTTGCCGACGTTGGCCGCGTACAGGGCGACGCGCACGGTCGACAGGTCCAGGTTCATCAGGTGCACCCCTCCGGGCACGCAGATGACGGGGACCGTGGTGGGCGCCAGGTTGTTCAGGATGGCGCGCTCGCGCAGGATGATCAGCGGCCGGCTCTCCAGCCGCTCCATCGTCTCCAGCCACATGTTGACCTGGTACGCGGAGTCCTTGGAGCCGGAGAAGTACAGGACCGTCTCCGGCTTGTAGCCGGCCAGCCACTCGTCGACGGCGGCGAGGACGACGTCGGCCTTCGGCGGGGTCCTCCGGCCGCGCACGTACGGCACCAGCACCAGGACGTACAGGCAGCCGAGGCCCACGGTGAGGCCGATGCCCACGAAACCGGCGACGGCCGAGTCCACGATCGCCGAGACCACGATGCCGACGACGGCGAAGAGGTCGAGGTGGAGCATTTTCTCCGCGGAGCGGTGCAGCAGGCGTCGCGGCGGGGCGTCCGGGATGCGGATGCGGGACTTCAGGTCCACGTTGCGGGTGGCGACCGGCATCCGGCGACGGCTGCGGATGAGGGTGACCAGCGCGCCGTGCGGGGCCTGGAGGCCGTAGAAGGCGATGAAGCAGGCAACCGCACCGTAGAAGATCAGGTCGTCCGCGTGCGAGAGCCGGGCCAGCAACAGGATCAGCAGCAGCTGCCGGATCAGGAACCGGATCGAAAGACCGGCCCGGACCTTGCTGAGGCGGTTGATCAGGTAGCTGCCCTTGCGGTGCAGATAGTGGTCCGCCAGGTACGTCACGGCGGCAACGGCCGCGAAGGCGTAGACGCTCGGGACGAGCGCGGCCAGCATGAGCGCCGGGAACCCCAGCATCACGAGGGCCGCCGCGGCCAGCTCGGCCACGCTGCCCACCCGGGCGACGCGAATAGCGGTGGATATCACAGAGAAACCTGCTCTGGGAGGGGGAGTGCCGGTTTTGTTCGGTATTGCCGGAAGTGGCGGTGCTTTTGCGAGGCGTACGGAGTCAGGCCTCTGCGAACGCCCGTCGAATGGGCGAACACAGAGGCCTGAATTCCTATAAGCTATTTAGCCGCAATTATTACATGCCGTCCTGACGGTCCAGAACGGAGGCCAGCGCCTGCTCGAACCCGGAGGCCTTGGCGGCGCCCGCCGTCGGGTCCTGCTGGCGGACGTCGATCACATGACCGGTCAGCTCCGAGAGCAGCACGTCCAGGGAGGTGCCGGCCACGGCCTCGGAGGAGAGCAGCGAACCGGCCGGCTCCTGGCCGAAAGCCTTGGTGCGCATCGGGGTGGCGGTGCGCTCCGGGTTGATGCAGTTCACGCGGATGCCGTCGCCGGCCCACTCGTCGGACAGCGCCTGAGTGAGGTTCACCATGGCGGCCTTGGTCGAGGAGTAGAGGCTGTACTCGGCGCGGCCGCGGGTGTAGCTGCTGGAGGTGTAGAGCAGCAGCTGGCCCTTGGTCTCGGCCAGGTACTTGTACGACGAGCGGGCGATCTGCACCGGGGCCAGGTAGTTGACCTTCAGCGCCTCCTCGATGGTGGCGTTGTCGGTCTCGGCGAGCTTGCCGATGCGCAGCACGCCCGCGGTGTTGACGACGTAGTCGATCCGGCCGGTCTCCGCGTACGCCTTGGACAGCGCGTCGTCGACCTCCTCCGGGTTCTCCACGTGGGTGCCGGTGGTGGAGCGGCCCAGCGCGTAGACGTTCGCGCCGTAGGACTCGGCGAGTTCGGCGATGTCCTTGCCGATGCCGTAGGAGCCGCCGAAGATCACGACGGTCTTGCCGGTGAGGAGCGCGCGGTAGGCCTCCTCGCCGTTCTGCTCGGGGGCGGCGGTGGAGGCGAGCTGGAACAGCTTGTCGGCGATGAAGACGTCGACCGGCTGCGTCACCTTCATGTTGTACTCGTCGCCCGCGACAACGTGGATCGGCACGTCCGGCAGGTACTTGAGGACGACGGAACAGTCGTCCGTGGCCTGGAAGTTGGGGTCGCCGGCGGCGACCTCGTAGGCCCGCTTGATCGTGGACAGCTTGAAGGCCTGCGGCGTCTGACCGCGGCGCAGCCGGGAGCGGTCCGGGATCTCGGTGATGAACTCGCCGTCCTCGCCGTGCGTGCGCGTGACGATGATGGTGTCCGCGGACGGGATGGCGACGTCGACGGCCTGGAAGCGGTCCAGCGCGGTCACGCAGTCGTCGATGACGCGCTGCGAGAGCAGGGGGCGGACGGCGTCGTGGAAGAGGACGTTGAGGTCCTCGCCCTCGGCCAGACCCTCACCGAGGGCCTCGATGGCGCGCTCGGTGGTCTCGTTGCGGGTCGAGCCGCCCTCGATGATCTTCTTGATCTTCCGGAACCCGGCCTTGGCGACGATCTTCTCGATGTCCGGCACATAGCCCGGCGCCATCAGCACGATGACGTCGTCGATCGACTCGGTGTTCTCGAAGGTGGTCAGGGTGTGCTCGATGACTGCCTTGCCGGCGATCTTCAGCAGCTGCTTGGGGATCGACAGACCCACCCGCTGACCGGTACCACCGGCCAGGATCACTGCGGTGGTTCGGGGCTTGGCTATGTGCTGGGACACAGGCTGACCTACCTTGCGGCGACAGGGAACCGTGAAATGGTCCCACTTCGGGTAACCGCAGTGCAAGGTGAGTGACGTCCCATGCATATGTGCGCGCAACCTGTCATTCACCTAGTACTCCTGGTGATTGGGGACGGTTGCGTTGAACCCCCGTGGAATTGTTGTGAGTAAGTCCACAGGTTCCGATCGGCGCCGCCCGAGTCGCTTCGGACAGTGCTGACCGAGCACCCTGACCAGCTCTTTCCACGGCATCCGGGGCACGGTCCGGACAGGGTTCGCACCGGGGGACGGCGAGGCTGCGACGAACGCGCCGAACGGAGCCCGGGCTGCCGCTTCAGGGAAGAACCGCGGCTCCGGCACGGCCGGCAACGGCCGTTCGGGCACCGCCGGGAGCGGCGCCGGATCACCGACGACACGCACGCCCGGCGTACGGATCCTTTCGGCCACCTCCGCGCCGATCGCACCGGCCGCCGTGGCCTCCCGACGGGGAGTCGGGATCTTCACGTCCCGGGGCGTGGGGCTGCACGAGTTCTTCATATGCGGGACGGCACCGTCGCGAACAAGCCGGAAATACAGCTCCTCGGCGGAGCCCATTGCCGCGGAATTCCACACGGGGATTCCGCGGCATCTCGGTTCCGGTCAAGGTAAGAGAGCGGTTAACGGTGTACGTGGCCGGATGAAGAAAATTTACCGGCAACCCGAGCAGTGTCTCGAAAGTGCGCTTACCCGGCTCTCACCTGTGAGACCAGGCGCACGCCCGGCTCGTCCGACTCCACCCGCAGCCGCGCCAGCGTGCTCGCCGTGGCCTGCGGCCGGACCACCGTGTCGACGACCCGGACCTGGGCGTCGATGCCGTCGCGGCGGATGTCGAAGAGGTGGTAGCCGCGGTGGGCGTCGATCACCTTCCAGTGCGGGTTGTCCGCCATCAGCGGGTCCCACTGCGCGTGGAAGGCGGCCTGGTCCTGGTCGCCGTTGCTGGATATGGAGGTGCCGACGAACTCCGCGCCGACCACGTCGGAGTCCGGGTCGGCGAAGTCCTCCAACAGGTTGCTGATCATCGTCAGGTGCCGGTCGCCGCTGAGCACGACCGGGTTGCGGACGCCGGCGAACTCCTCCAGCAGGGCGTTGCGTTCGACCTGGTAGCCGTCCCAGGCGTCGTAGTACCAGAGCTTGCCCTCGCCGAGCAGCAGGTCGGTCTCGGCCATCATGATCTGCGAGGCGATCAGGTTCCAGCGGGCCGGGGACTCGTACAGCCCGTCCAGCAGCCACTGCTTCTGCTCGGCGCCGAGCATGGTCATCGACGGGCTCTCGGCGCCGTCCTGGGTCGTTGCCTGGTCGGTGCGGAACTGCCGGGTGTCGAGGACGTTGAGCCGGGCCAGGCGGCCGAACTCCAGCCGGCGGTACATCTGGATGTGCGGACCGTCCGGGATCGCGGTGGCGCGGACCGGCATGTGCTCGTAGTACGCCTGGTAGGCCGCGGTCAGCCGGGCCACGAACGCGTCGTGCGACTGCTTGTCGGGGTCCTGCGGGATCTCGCCGGCGAAGTCGTTGTCGACCTCGTGGTCGTCGAAGGTGACCACCCAGGGCGCGTTCGCGTGCATCGCGGCGAGGTCGGGGTCGGTGCGGTACTGGGCGTAGCGGTTGCGGTACTGGACCAGGGTGTACGGCTCGTCGCTGCCCTCGTGCCGGCGCACGGAGGCGGCGGAGGGCTTGGACTCGTAGATGTAGTCGCCGACGAAGAGCACGACGTCGGGGTCCTGGGCGAGCATGTCGGCGTACGGGGTGAAGTAGCCGTGCTGCCAGTTCTGGCAGGACGCGAGCGCGACGCGCAGCGAGCCGCCCCTGCGGTGCGGGTGGGGGGCGGTGCGGGTGCGGCCGGTGGGCGAGACCTGGCCGTCGACGCGGAAGCGGTACCAGTACGGGCGGTCCGGGCGCAGTCCCCGTACATCCACGTGAACGCTGTGCCCGTACTCGGGCCGGGCCTCGGTGGTGCCTCTGCGGGCGGTCTTCGCGAACCGCTCGTCCTCGGCGATCTCCCACTCCACGGGGACGACCGCGTCGGGCATGCCGCCGCCGTGGAGGGGATCGGGGGCGAGCCGGGTCCACAGCACGATGCCGTCGGGCAGCGGGTCGCCGGAGGCCACGCCGAGGGTGAACATCCCGTCGGGCAGCGGGGTTCCGGCTGCCCGGGCCGCAGTGGCCGGCAGCCAGAGCTGGGCGGAGGCCGCGGCGCCGAGGACGGCGGCACCGGCGGTCAGAAAGCGGCGTCGGTCGGGCGGTAATGCTCCGGTCATTCGCTGACTCCCTTGCCACGGAGGCCTCTTGGGCCCGGACCTTCGGAAGCTCCCACGGCCGGACGTCCCGCCCGCTGAACGAGAGCATTCGCGTGCATGACAAACAGGCAGACAACAGAAGACCCGCCGCGACACAGGAACCACGGATGGAACGTGACCTTGCCGCAACGGGTCTCACTGCATGTCAGGAGATGCCTACGGTAACGGGAGTTAGCGGGCGAATCCCGAGCCGATCCGGCCATTCGCCGCAGGTGTGCCCGGCACCGGGACACCGCAGGAGCGATGCCCGGCGCTCACCTTCTCGGCCCGGGTGGTGCGAGCGACTACTCGAACGGGTCGAACTCGTCGTACGCGCGCTGCGTATCGTCCCGCTCGGCCTGCTTGTCACGGCGGCGCTGCGCCGCGGGCCGCGGCTCCTCGAAGCGGTGGTCCTCGCCACGCCGGCCGAGCATCTCCGCGCCCGCCATGACCGTCGGCTCCCAGTCGAAGACGACCGCGTTCTCCTCGGGGCCGATGGCGACGCCGTCGCCCGCCCGGGCACCCGCCTTCATCAGCCGCTCCTCGACGCCGAGGCGGTTGAGCCGGTCGGCGAGGTAGCCGACGGCCTCGTCGTTGTTGAAGTCGGTCTGGCGGACCCAGCGCTCCGGCTTCTCGCCGCGCACCCGGAACAGCGGCTCCCCCTCGATCTCCTCGCGGACGACCGTGAAGCCCGCGTCGTCCACGGCCTTGGGCCGGATGACGATCCGCGTCGCCTCCTCCTTCGGCTTCGCGGCGCGCGCCCTGCCGACCAGGTCACCGAGGGCGAACGACAGCTCCCGCAGCCCGATGTGCGCCACCGCGGACACCTCGAAGACGCGGTAGCCACGCGCCTCCAGGTCGGGGCGGACCATCTCGGCGAGGTCCTTGCCGTCCGGCACGTCGATCTTGTTCAGGACGACGATGCGGGGACGGTCGCCGAGGCCGCCGTACTGCCGCAGCTCCTCCTCGATGATGTCGAGGTCGGAGACCGGGTCGCGGTCGGACTCCAGGGTCGCGGTGTCCAGTACGTGCACGAGCACACTGCACCGCTCCACGTGCCGCAGGAACTCCAGGCCGAGGCCCCTGCCCTGGCTGGCACCCGGGATCAGACCGGGCACGTCGGCGATGGTGTAGACGGTCGAGCCGGCGGTCACCACGCCCAGGTTCGGGACGAGGGTGGTGAACGGGTAGTCCGCGATCTTCGGCTTGGCCGCGCTGAGCACGGAGATCAGCGAGGACTTGCCCGCGCTCGGGTAGCCCACCAGGGCCACGTCGGCGACCGTCTTCAGCTCCAGGACGATGTCCTGCAGGTCCCCGGGCACGCCCAGCAGCGCGAAGCCGGGCGCCTTGCGGCGGGCGCTCGCCAGCGCCGCGTTGCCGAGGCCGCCACGGCCGCCCTGCGCCGCGATGTACGAGGTGCCGTGGCCGACCAGGTCGGCGAGCACGTTGCCCGCGCTGTCCAGGACGACGGTGCCGTCCGGCACCGGCAGGACCAGGTCCTCGCCGTCCTTGCCGGAGCGGTTGCCGCCCTCGCCGGGCTTGCCGTTGGTGGCCTTGCGGTGCGGGGAGTGGTGGTAGTCCAGGAGCGTGGTGATCGACTGGTCCACGGTCAGGATGACGTCACCGCCACGGCCGCCGTTGCCGCCGTCCGGGCCGCCGAGCGGCTTGAACTTCTCACGGTGAACGGAGGCACAGCCGTGGCCTCCGTTACCCGCGGCGACATGCAGTTCGACGCGGTCCACGAAGGTGGTCATGGTTCAGTGCCTCCAGTGAGTACAGGTGTTTCTCTGCTTGCTGCGTTTCCATGGGAAACAAGCGAAAGGCGGACCCGCCTTCCCGACCGGGAAGTGAGGTCCGCCTCGCGAAGTGAACGTCCGGTCAGGCGACCGGAACGATGTTCACGACCTTGCGGCCACGGTGGCTGCCGAACTCCACCGCACCGGCCTGCAGCGCGAACAGCGTGTCGTCGCCGCCGCGGCCGACACCGGCGCCCGGGTGGAAGTGGGTGCCGCGCTGGCGGACCAGGATCTCACCAGCGTTCACGACCTGACCGCCGAAGCGCTTCACGCCGAGCCGCTGGGCATTGGAGTCGCGACCGTTCCGGGTGGACGATGCGCCCTTCTTGTGTGCCATGTCTCCTCAGTCCCTTACTTCGCAGCCGCGGGGATCGACGTGACCTTGATCGCCGTGTACTGCTGGCGGTGGCCCTGACGACGGCGGTAGCCGGTCTTGTTCTTGTAGCGCAGAATGTCGATCTTCTGGCCCTTGTGGTGGTCCACGACCTCGGCCTGGACCTTGATGCCGGCCAGCACCCACGGGTCGCTGGTCACAGCGTCGCCGTCGACAACGAGCAGGGTCGAGAGCTCGACCGTGTCGCCAACCTTGGCAGTGGAAATCTTGTCAACCTCAACGATGTCGCCGACAGCAACCTTGTGCTGGCGACCACCGCTGCGCACGATGGCGTACACGCGGATCTCTCTTTCGCTCGAAGAAACGGCACCCCCGAAGGCCAGCCGCCCAGGAACAGCAGGAACGACCTCTCCCGGCCAACCGTGTGCCCGGGAGGAAGAGGTTTACGGGGATGTGGCGCGTTCAGTGGACACGCCGACGGTCAAGGTTACGGGGCCACGGCCGAAGGGGTCAAACCGGGCCGGGCCCCCGCGGTATGCGGCCGGTCACACGGACCGGCCGCACACCGCTCAGCGGGTTCAGCTCTCGTCGGCGGCGGCGGAGACCGTGGTGGTCTTCTTCGCCGTCGACTTGGCGGCGGCCGTCTTGGCGGTCTTGGCCGCCTTCTTGGCCGTCGTCTTCTTGGCGGCCGTCTTCTTGGCCACGGTCTTCTTGGTTGCGGCCTTCTTCGCCGTCGCCTTCTTGGCCGCCTTGCGGGCGGTCTTCTTGGCCGGCACGGCCTCCTCGACCGCCTCCTCCGCCGCCTCGACAGCGGGCGCCTCGGCGGCAGCCGCCTCCGGCGCGGTGGCCGGGACGACCACGACGGCCGTCTCCTCGGACGTGGTCGGCGCGGTGGCCTTGCGCACGGCACGGCGCCGCGGGCGGGCCGGGGCGGCGCTCTCGGCGGGCGCCTCCTCGACCGGAGCCGGGGCCTCGGCCTCGGGCTGCTCCACCGGCGCCTCGGGCGCGGTCTCGGCGACCGTCACCACGGCCGCCTCCGCGCCCGCCGGGGAACCGGCCGGCGCGGACACCTTCCGGGTCGCCCGACGACGCGTACGGCCCTTGGGCGCGGCCTCCTCGGCAGCGGGCTCCGGGGCCGCCGCGGCGACCGGCTCGGCCTGCGCCTCGACCACCGGCTCCGGCTGTGCGGGCAGCACGGCCTCCTCGGCGGGCACGACGACCTCGGCGGTCTCCGCGGCCTCGGTGGCCTCGGTGGCCTTCCCGGCCCTGCGGCGCTCGGCCTTCGGCGCACCGGCCGGGGCCGAGGCCCGACGGCTGACGCGGCGACGCGAACGGCCACGGCCGGCCGCCGCCTCCGCCTCGGCGACGCTGCTGTACAGCTCCTCGTCCGGCGCGAAGTCGGGGGCGGGCAGGGCGACCGGCTCGGCCAGCTCAGCGGCGACCTCGACGACGGTCTCCGCCGCGGGCTCGACGGCCTCGCCCGTCTCCACGGCCACCGCGGCGACCTCGTGCTCGGGCAGCTGCCCGTCACCGCCGCGCCCGCGCTTCTTGCGCTTGCCGCCGCCACCGCCGCCGACCGCGGTCGGCTGCTCCATGTGGACGATGACGCCACGGCCGTTGCAGTGGACGCAGGTCTCGGAGAAGGACTCCAGCAGGCCCTGGCCGACCCGCTTGCGGGTCATCTGGACCAGGCCCAGCGAGGTCACCTCGGCGACCTGGTGCTTCGTACGGTCGCGGCCCAGGCACTCCAGCAGGCGGCGCAGCACCAGGTCCCGGTTCGACTCCAGGACCATGTCGATGAAGTCGATGACGATGATGCCGCCGAGGTCGCGCAGCCGCAGCTGGCGCACGATCTCCTCGGCCGCCTCCAGGTTGTTCCTGGTGACCGTCTCCTCCAGGTTGCCGCCCTGGCCGGTGAACTTGCCGGTGTTGACGTCGACGACGACCATCGCCTCGGTCCGGTCGATCACCAGCGAACCGCCGCTGGGCAGCCAGACCTTGCGGTCCAGCGCCTTGGCGAGCTGCTCGTCGATCCGGTAGGTGGCGAAGGCGTCGACCTCGGAGGTCCACTTCGACAGCCGCTCGGCCAGGTCCGGGGCCACATGGGAGACGTACCCGTGGATCGTCTGCCAGGCCTCGTCACCGCTGACGACGACCTTGGAGAAGTCCTCGTTGAAGATGTCGCGCACGACCCGGACGGTCATGTCCGGCTCGCCGTACAGCAGCGTCGGAGCGTTGCCGCTCTTCGCCTTCTTCTGGATGTCCTCCCACTGCGCCTGCAGCCGCTCCACGTCCCGGCGCAGCTCCTCCTCGCTCGCGCCCTCGGCGGCGGTGCGCACGATGACGCCCGCGTCCTCGGGGACGATCTTCTTGAGGATGGTCTTCAGACGCGCGCGCTCGGTGTCGGGCAGCTTGCGGCTGATGCCGGTCATCGAGCCCTCGGGCACGTACACGAGGTAACGGCCCGGCAGGGAGACCTGGCTGGTCAGACGGGCGCCCTTGTGACCGATCGGGTCCTTCGTCACCTGGACGAGGACCGACTGGCCGGACTTCAGGGCGGACTCGATGCGACGCGGGCCGTTGGCCATGCCCAGCGCCTCGAAGTTGACCTCACCGGCGTACAGGACGGCGTTGCGGCCCTTGCCGATGTCGATGAAGGCGGCCTCCATCGACGGCAGCACGTTCTGGACCTTGCCCAGGTAGACGTTGCCGACGTACGAGGTGGCCTGCTCCTTGTTGACGTAGTGCTCGACCAGCACGCCGTCCTCGAGGACACCGATCTGCGTGCGCTCGCCGTGCTGGCGCACGACCATCACGCGCTCGACGGCCTCGCGGCGGGCCAGGAACTCGGCCTCGGTGATGATCGGAACGCGTCGGCGGCCCTGCTCACGGCCCTCGCGGCGGCGCTGCTTCTTCGCCTCCAGACGGGTCGAGCCCTTGATGGACTGCACCTCGTCGGACGGCTCGGCGGGCTTGCGGGGCTCGCGGACCTTGACGACCGTGCGCTCCGGGTCGGTCTCGTCGGGCTCGGTGTCGACGGAGGTGTCACCGGCGCGACGACGACGGCGACGGCGGCGACGGCTGCTGGAGGAGCCGGACTCGTCGCGCGCGTCCTCGGCGTCCTCCTCCTCCTGCTCGACGGTGTCCTCGGCGTCCTGGGCGGCCTGCTCGGCGGCCAGTTCGTCGGCCTCGGCGTCCCCGCCCTCACCGGCCTCGCCCTCGACGGCGTCACCGCGGCGACGGCGACGGCCGCCCCGGCGACGGCGGCGGCGCGAGCCGGCCTCCTCGGCGCCCTCGGCCTCTTCGGTCTCGTCGCCCTCGGCGAGGTCCTCGGCGGCGGCCTCCTCGGCCTCCTCCGGCTCCTCGTCCTCGGTGGCGGCCTCGACGGCCTGCGGCTCCTCGGCGAAGGCGGCGCCACGGCGGCGACGGCGGCGGCGCGAGCCGGCTTCGGCGCGCTCCTCCGCGTACGTCCCGGTCCCGGCGGTCTCCGCGGGCTCCGCGGTCTTCTCGGTCTCCTCCGTCCCGGCGGCCTCGGCAGCGGCCTCGGCGGCGGCCCGCTCGGGCGTCTGGAACTTCGGCTCGGCGAACACCGGCGCCTGGAACACGGCCACGGCGGGGCGGGCCGGGCGACGCGGTGCATCGGCCTCGGCCTCGGCCTCGGCGGCCGCGGAGTGCGCGGGCGCGGAGAACCCGCTCGCGGCCTGTCGCACGACCCGGCGGCGACGGCGCGGCGCACCCTCGGCGGTGGCCTGGACGGCGACGGGCTCGGCGGTCTCGGCCTCCTCGGCGGCGGCCTGCTCGGCGACCACAGGGGCCTCGGCGGTCGCCGGAGCACCGACGGGCGCGGAGACCTGGCGGGTGGCGCGGCGGCGGGTACGGCGAGGCGCGGCCTCTTCGGCGACGTCGGCCGCCGCGGGGGCCTCAGCGGCCTCGACGGTCTCGGCAGCCGCGGGCTCTTCCACGGCCTCGGCGCCGGGCGCGGCGGCAGCGGCCGGCACGACGGTCTCGACGGCCTCGGCCGCGGCGCCGGCGGGCGCGGACGCCCGGCGGGTGGCACGACGACGCGTACGAGCGGCGGGCGCGGCCTCCGCCTCGACCGCGGGCGCGGTCTCGGCCGCGGGGACCTCCACGGCGGCCTCGGCGACCGGCGCCTCAGCGGCGGGCGCGGACTCGGGGGCCTCGGCGGCCTGCGGCGCACCGGCGGGAGCGGATGCGCGGCGGGTGGCACGACGGCGCGGACGGGCGGCGGGCGCGGCCTCCGCCTCGACGGCGGGCGCGGTCTCCACGTCGGCGGCGGGCGCGGTCTCGGCCGCCGCCTTCTCCTCGGCCTTCACCTCGGTCTTCTCCTCGGCCTCGGCCGCGGCCGGAGCCCCGGCCGGCGCGGAGGCGCGGCGGGTGGCACGGCGGCGGGTACGGGGTGCGGGCGCGACCTCTTCGACGGCCTCGACGGCTTCAGCCGGCTCAACGGCCTCGGCGGCAACGGTCGCAACAGCCGTGTCAGCCGTGTCAGCCGTGACAACCGTCTCCACGGTCTCGGCAGCCGCGGGTGCCCCGGCGGGTGCGGACGCACGCCGTGTGGCGCGGCGGCGGGTGGTACGAGCGGCGGGCGCGGGCTCCTCGACGGCGGGGGGCGCCTCGACGGTCGCGGCCTGCTCCTCGGTGATCTCCTCGGCCTCCGCTGCCGGTATGGCCGGCACGGTGACCTCGGTGGGTGCCTCGGCCGCGACGGGCGGACCCGCCGGGCGAGAAGAGGCACGGCGACGCCTGCGCGGCGGCAGGGTGTCGCTCGGTGTGTTCAGTTCGGAGCCCTCGCGGGGCTCGGTCGGCTCGAGCATGCGGGCGTTTCTCCCGTCAGGCTCCCGGGCGCCGCGCCTGGTCCGGCGTCGGTCTCCAAGGACCGTCCGCCGTTGACGTCCGCGGCCCGCGCGATGCGCAGTGGCCGCCGTCCGGGGCGCGGGCGCCGCACGGGAGCACTCTGTGTCCTGTCTCGCCGGTTCCGTACGCCTTGTCGGTACGGCCTGGCGAAAGTCTTCTGGTCGGTGCGCTGCCCGACCCAGGTGGCTCCCGAGTACGAGGGCGGCGCTACGACGTCCGTCCCTACGCGGAACCTTCCGGCTTCGGCGCCGTCGCGGCGGCAACCGGTTGGGCCGTCAGGGCCTCGGCTGCCTCGCGGTCGGGCGCGAGCGGGTCGGTCACCGTGCCGGTCTCTTCATCGAGCAGCCCCTGCGCCAGCCTGGTCACCGCTGCGGGGACCGGCGGCGCCAGGTCGGCCACGGCGCGGAGACCGGACAGGACGTCGTCGGGTCGTACGGCAGGCGTCACGTGCCGAACAACCAGCCGCAGTATCGCACAGGGCTGGTCGCTGGGCCTATCAGGCGTCGAACTGTGCGTCTCCAGATGCACGACCGCGGGGCGGGCGTCGAAGGTGCGGACGCCGTTCTTGGTCATGCGCTGCACCTCGACGGTGTCGGCCTCGGTGAAGGCCTCGACCGCGCGCTGTGCTTCGACCGGGTCGACTCCGTCCAGCCGCAGCTCCCATACGGAGGCCGTCAGCCGGTCGGCGAGGCCCGAGGTCCGTGCCTCGACCGCGTCGACGATGTCGAGCCCGGTGGGCAGCGACTCGTCGAGCAGATCGCGCAGGGTCTCGGGGTCGCGCGACGCGGTCAGCGCGATCTCCAGGTACTCCGCCTCACTGCCCGTGCCGGTGGGTGCGGCATTGGCGTACGACACCTTCGGGTGGGGCGTGAACCCCGCCGAGTACGCCATGGGCACCTCGGCGCGGCGCAGCGCACGCTCGAAGGCGCGCTGGAAGTCACGGTGGCTGGTGAACCGGAGGCGGCCGCGCTTGGTGTAGCGCAGTCGGATGCGCTGCACCGCGGGTGCGGGCGGCGGGCCTTCGGGCTGTCGCTTGCCCAGTGTCCTAGTCCTTCGTGAGAGCGGTCGTACTGCTACCAAGAGTACGTGTCCCGGGTCCCGTGGGTTCCCGCCGGTCGACCGGGACCGGCTGCCGGGGCTCGCCGAGGACCATCCGCCTCAGGTCCGCGCGGGCCTGCCGCACGGTGTCGCGGGCGGCGGTCAGCGCCTGCCGCGCGGTCCGCCCCACCACGCGCGCGGCCTCGGCGACGGGCCGCAGGACGAAGTCCCGCACGACGTGCCCGACGGGGGTCAGGACCGTGCGGTACACCCAGCGCAGCGGCTCCACGAAGATCCACCGGAAGAGGGTCGCGAGGGCCCTGCCGACGACGCGCGAGATCCGCCCCGCGATCCGCCAGGCGTGCCCGAGCGCCTTCCCCACCTCGCGCACGACGACGGCGAGGAATCGGCCGACGGGTGCGAGGACCCAGCGCCACAGGGCGAGGGCGGGCAGGACGACCAGGACGCGGGTGGTCCAGTACAGGACCGCGCCGATCGCGGTGACCACGGCGCCGGCGACCCATGCCAGCGCCCGCCCGACCGGGGCGAGGACCCACTCGTACAGCCACTGCGCGGGGACGACGAGCAGGTACCGCACCAGCCAGGCCACGGCGGCGAACACACCCGCCCCGAGCGCGCCGAGCAGGAAGCCCGCTCCCTTCAGCAGCCGGAGGACACCCCGGCCCACCGGCGCGAGCACACGCGCGTTCAGCCACTCCAGGCCGGCCCCGATCCCCCGCGCGGCCCAGGCGAAGGCGCGCCCGACCGGGGTCAGCACATAGGTGTACAGCCACCGCAGCGGTACGACGACGAGGACGTGCCCGAGCCATCCGAGCGCCGTCCCGACGGGCACGAGGACGTAGCGCCACAGCGCCACCCACGGCCACACGAAGACCGCCCGGCCGACCCACAGCAGCGCGCGCCCCACCGGACGCAGCACTGTGTCGGTGAGGAACCGGCCGCAGACCACCAGCGCGTCCCACACCATGCGCACGGGAAGCACCAGCACGAGCACGACGATGCGCACGGGAAGGCGGATCGCGACGGCGAGGCATCCCTCGGGGTACTGCGGCTCGGGCGGGGACTTCTGGAGATCCATACCGAGGTAGACGCCTGGGCAGCCCCTACGGATGCAGTCATCTGTTAGTCCGATCCACGGATAAACACATGAGTTCCGACGTGCCGTACGCCCGGTCCGGGCCCGCACGGGTCAACCTCGCATTCGGGTTCGGGAAGCCTCCCGGACCGGACGAGGCAAGGAGCACGTTGATGAGTCCTGAGTACAGGACGTCCTCACTACTCGGGCCCCTGGCGCGAGACAGGTTCAAGAAGGCCGGGATGGTGGCCTCGCTCACGCTGGTCATGGCGGCCGGCGTGGTGAGCCCCGCCGTCGCCGCGGCGAAGAACGTGTCGGGTCACGCGGCTCTGGCGGGGCGTCAGCCCGCCGAGAGCCGGATGAGCCGCAATGCCGGTGACTACTGGATGGGCCGCTACAGCGGCGACCACGACGAATGCAAGGGCGAGCCGGAGAAGCCCGGCAAGCCGAAGTCCGGCTTGAAGGCGTCCTGGGCCAAGGGCGGCAACGGCGGCAAGGACGAGTGCCGGGGCGCGACGGGCCCGACCGGCCCCACCGGTCCGACCGGCCCCACGGGTCCGCCCGGCCCGAAGGGCGACACCGGCGCCACCGGTGCTCCCGGCCCGTGCACCGACATCGACGCACAACAGGACTCGGCCGACTTCGAGCTCCGCGCCGCGATCGCCACCGGTGCGACCGGCGCACCGAGGACGTACGCGGGCATCCGGGACAACCGGGGCCAGGAAACGGACCACACCCTGCGGTGGACCGACCTCAGCGGGCTCACGGGTTACCCCAGCACCGCCGCGACCGGCTTCGCCTGTGGCGTCTCCATCAACGCGCACGCCCAGGGCGAGAACAAAGGCATCAACATCGACGTCATCACCACCACGGGGCTGGTCTTCGAGACCACCTGCACGGAGAACAACAACCAGCATCCGGCCACCCTCACCTGCAACAACCCCTGGACCTTCGTGATCCATCAGCCCAGTCCCGGCGCGGTCAACGACGGAACGCCGTAGCCGACCTGCCGTACCCCACCCGGACCCCCTGAGTCCGGCCGACCGGCACCCGGTGCGAGGGGTGTCCGCAGGGTCCGTCCGGGCTCTGCCGACACCCCTCGCGCTTGGGCCGACCGTGGGACCGGATTCGCCGCGCCACCCCGGCATCGGCGAGGGCCGCGAGTAGCTTGCTCGCATGACCGCCGACTCCGCAGTCGTGGCCGACGCGTCCGTTGCCGCGGCCACGCGCGTCCCGCCCAAGGGGCGCCTGCCGTACGACGCCTGTCCGCTCTGCCTGGGCCGTGTCCTGTCCACGCTGCGGACCGGCGACTGCTCGCGCCATCCGCTGTACCGGTCGGTCATCGATCCCACGATGACCTGGATGCGCTGCGCCGACTGTGAACACGTCTTCACCGACGGCTACTTCACGCCCGAGGCGGCGTCGGTGATCTTCTCCTCGACCAACGGGCACCAGCAGCCGGGCGCGGGGTTCGAACAGAGCCGGGCCGTGTCGGCGCGCATCGTGGAGCGCGTCGCCCGTCACGTGGCGGACGGCACCTGGCTCGACGTCGGATTCGGAAACGGCTCGCTCCTGTTCACCGCCGAGGAATGGGGCTTCGAGCCGATGGGCCTCGACCTCCGGCGTTCGAGCGTCGAGGGTTTGCGACGCCTTGGCTTCGAGGCGCGTTGCACGGATGTCACGGACCTCGACGAGCCCGGGCGGTTCGCGGTCATCAGCATGGCGGACGTACTCGAGCACACGCCGTATCCGCGCGCCGGCCTGGCCGCCGCGCACCGCCTGCTGCGGCCGGACGGCGTGCTCTTCGCGTCGATGCCCAACTACGACTGCGCCGCCTGGCGGCTGTTGGACGCCGCCGACGCCAATCCCTACTGGGGCGAACTCGAGCACTTCCACAATTTCAGCCGCCGCCGTCTCTACGCGCTCCTGACCGAGCAGGGCTTCGAGCCCGTCCACTACACGATCAGCGAGCGCTACCGCGTCTGCATGGAAGTGATCGCACGCCGAGTCGACGCCTGAATCACAGAAAAGAAACAAGAACAGCCATGAAAACGGTCTGCCTCAACATGATCGTCAAGGATGAGGCACATGTGATCCGGCGCTGCATCGAATCCGTGCGCCCCCTCATCGACACCTGGGTGATCCTCGACACCGGCTCGACCGACGGTACCCAGGACGTCATCCGCGAAACCCTGGCCGACCTGCCCGGCGCGCTGTACGAGAGCCCCTGGAAGGGCTTCGACCTGAGCCGCACCGAGGCGATCCAACTGGCCCGGGAGCGCGCCGACTACCTGCTGTTCATCGACGCCGACGACGCGCTGGAGATCGCGCCCGGTTTCTCGATGCCGGAACTGGACCATGACTGCTACGACTTCGAGATCCGTCACGGTTCCGTCGTCCACTGGCGCCCGACCCTGGTGTCGACGCGCCTCCCGTGGCGGTACGTAGGTGTGCTGCACGAGTACCTGGAGTGCGACACGTCCTTCGACCGGGCGACCTTCGCCGGCGCGCGCATGGTCATCATGGGCGGTGGCGGACGCCTGCGGGGAAGCCGGCGCAAGAAGTACCTCCGCGACGCCGCGATCCTCAAAGAAGCCCTCACCAAGGAGCCGGACAACGCCCGGTACGCCTTCTACCTCGCCCAGAGCTGGCGCGACGCCGACGAACACGGGAAGGCACTGGCCGCCTACGACCGGCGGGCGGTGATGAGCGGCTTCGTCGAGGAGACCTTCTGCGCCCGCCTGTACGCCGCCCGTACGGCGGTACTGCTCAAGCGCCGGATGCCCGAGGTGATCGCCCGTTTCCTGGACGCGCACGAGTACCGTCCCACCCGCGCCGAGCCGCTCGCCGAGCTGGCCTACCTGTGCCGTGTGCACGGGGAGCGCTGGCCGCTCGCGTACCTGTTCGCGAAGCGCGCGGCAGAGATCCCGCAACCGTCGGACACCCTGTTCGTGGAGCACCACTGGTACGAGTGGCGGGCGTTGAACGAGCTCGCGGTCGCGTCGTACTGGATGGGTGAGTACCGCGAGAGCCTGGAGTGCTGCGAGAGGCTGCTCGACGGCGGCAAGGTACCCGACACCCATCGCGAACGGGTCGTCGCGAACAGGGACTCCGCCCTGGCCAGGCTGCGCCTGGGCGCCGCGGCGGGGTCGAGGTCCCTCGTCGGCGCCTGAACGGTGCCGGGAGCCGCCATGACCTACCGCTTCAGCGAGAACGACCAGTTCGACTACGAGATCCTGCTCGCCCTGGGCGCGGCCTGGCGGCAGGGTGCCGACGTGGGGGAGGTGCTGGCGACCGCTTCCGCCGTGGCGGACGGTGACGGCGAGGCCTGGTTCACCGCCTGGGTCGAACTGGCCCGCGGAGTGCGGGAGCAGGCCGGTCGCAGCGCGGCCGCGGGACGGACGGTGAGCGCCCGGGACGCCCTGCTGCGCGCCGCCGGTTACTTCGGCACCGCCCTCGTGGGCGTCGACGCGGTCGCCGATCCCGACCGACGGCTGGCCGAGGTGTTCCCGGAGCACCGCGCCTGCCTGCACCGCTTCCTGACGTCCTGGGACCCGCCCGCCGAGCCGGTCACCGTCCCGTACGAGAACACGTCCCTGCCCGGCTACCTCGTCAGCCCGCCCGGCGCCTGCGGCCCCCTCCCCGCACTGATCGTCAACAACGGCAGCGACGGCCCGCTCAGCGCCGCCTGGACGTTGCTCGGCGCACCGGCGGTGGCCCGCGGGTACCGCGTACTGCTCTTCGACGGCCCGGGCCAGCAGTCGATGCTCTTCGAACGGGGCGTGACCTTCCGGCCGGACTGGGAGAACGTCATCACCCCGGTGGTGGACTTCCTCCTCTCCCGGCCCGATGTGGACCCCCGCCGGATCGTGCTGGCCGGCGTCAGCCAGGCCGGCTACTGGGTCCCGCGCGCGCTCGCCTTCGAGCGCCGGATCGCGGCCGCGGTCGCCGACCCGGGGGTGACCCGCGTGGTGGACAGCTGGTGGCACAACCTCGGCCCCGGTCTGCGCGGTCTGTGGGAGTCCGGTGACCGTGCCGCCTTCGACCGCGTCGTCGAGAGCGCCCTCGCCCAGGACCGGGCACTCGCAGCGACCTGGCGCCGGCGGGCCAAGCCGTACGGCATCGACTCCCCGTACGACCTCCTCGCCGAGGTCTCCCGGTACGACGTCATGCCGGTCGTCGACCGGATCACCACCCCGCTGCTGATCACCGACCCGGACGGCGAGCACTTCTGGCCCGGTGCTTCGAGGGAGTTGTACGAGGCCCTGACCGGCCCGAAACACCTGGTCCGCTTCACCGAGGCGGAAGGGGCGCACCGGCACTGCGAGCCGCTGGGCCGCGCTCTGTTCGAACAGCGCGTCTTCGACTGGCTGGACGCCCGTCTCGCCGCCGACGTCGGGGTCTGATCACCGAACGGCAGCGGCCGGGTAACACATTGACCCGCGCACGCCAAAACTATGGTTTCCGGTCACCCTGACTGATTCGATGGGGGAGCAATCAAGCGAATCCCAGGGGGGGACGAGAATGCACTGGTATGTGGACGTACTCAAGAAGTACGCGGTGTTCAGCGGCCGTGCGCGGCGGCAGGAATACTGGATGTTCTTCCTGTTCAACCTGATCATCAGCATCGTGCTGACGGTCGTCGACCGCGCCATCGGCTCGAACGTCATCAGCCTCATCTACACCCTCGCCGTCCTGCTCCCCGGCCTCGGTGTCACGATCCGCCGCCTGCACGACACGGGCCGCTCCGGCTGGTGGATCTTCATCTCCCTGATCCCGCTGGTGGGCAC
This sequence comes from Streptomyces sp. BK340, assembly GCF_007827595.1. Classification (GTDB taxonomy): domain Bacteria; phylum Actinomycetota; class Actinomycetes; order Streptomycetales; family Streptomycetaceae; genus Streptomyces. The sequence goes on along the minus strand of NZ_VISR01000004.1, from coordinate 406,856 downwards.
GATCATCCTGATCGTCTTCCTCGCCTCCGAGGGCAAGGCGGAGCCGAACCAGTACGGCCCCAACCCGAAGTACGCCCCGGCCCACTGAGCCGACGTCAGCGAAAGGCCCGCCGGAGTTCTCCGGCGGGCCTTTCCCGTTACGGCCGGGCCGCTCGCGTCCTGCTCGAACTGGTCGGTCCGCCCGGCTTACTCGACGTCGATACCGTGATCGCGCACGAGCTGCGCCAGACCGCCCGGATATCCGCGGCCGCCGACGACGAAGTCCCAGTCGCCGCCGGTGCGGCGCCGGAAGGAGCCGAGCACCAGGGCGGTTTCCTGGGGCCGGCCGTCCGAGACTTCGAGCCGTCCCAGCTCCGTCATCGAGGAGTCCAGCAACCGGATACCGGCGCCGGTGAACCCGGACAGATCCGCGTGCGGGTCGGCCTCCGGGTCGACCGCGGCCACCAGCACCAGACGGTCCGCGCGATCCGGCAGCGCGTCGAACGCCACCCTCAGGGCAGCCCGGTCCGGCGCCGTGGGCGGCACCGCGCGTACCGAACCGTCGGGTGTGGCCCGGTTGTTGAAGAAGACGAAGTGGTCGTCGCTCAGCACTCTGGTGCCCGCGCAGACCAGCGCGCAGACGTCCAGCACCACGTCACCGGACCAGGACATCCCCAGCACGTTGTAGTCCTCGCGGGCCGCCGGCCCGGGCCTCGAAGCAGGCCGGCCCCGCTCCCCCAGGCGGCCGCGGAGCCCGTGCCGGTGCAGCAGGTCGACGAGTTCGGTGCCGGAGATCAGCTCGAGAGGCTTGCCCTGGGCGAAGGTGCGCGAGCCGGGCCCGAAGCCCGACGTCGTGACCAGCACACCCTTGTTCGCGCCGACGTCCTGCACCGTCCCGTACAGGTCGCGCACCGCCGTGGGCGGCACCGTGTTGCGGTAGCGCTTCACCTGCACGACGATCTTGCCCCCGCGGATCGGCGCCGGATCCACCGCGTCGACGTCCACCCCGCCGTCGTTCGAGCGCTCGGTCGTCACCGCCTCCATGCCCATGGCCCGGAACAGGTCGGCGACCAGGGACTCGAAGGCGATCGGGTCCATGTCGTACAGATCCGGTTCCTCCTCGCCCCCGCGAGTGACCGGACGGTCCCGGACGTCCTGGGGCCGACGGCTCGGCCGTACCGCGGCGAGTTGGTCCGGCCGGGCCGAGAGCTGTCCCCGCAGCGCCTCGGTCAGGCAGCTGACCGGATCCACCTGCGCCAGGTGGAGACCGGTGAACGTGCCCCTCGGAGCCATGACCGTGGCCAGACAGATGAGCGCCTGGCGTCCCGTGGCCGGGTCGTGGTCGTCCACGACCCCGTTCAGCACCACCGACTCCAAGGCCCCGGACTCGTCCGCCGCGAAAAGCTGGTGGGCCACGAGCAGCACGGACTGCGCCAGCACCTCCCGGTACAGCGCGCGGCGCTGCCCCACGGGACGCGGGGTCTCCTTCTCCTGGTCCAGCGTGGGCATGTACCGCACCGACTTCGTCTCGGGAACGACGCCGTAGCCGGGCAGCTCCCAGTCCAGCACCAGCTGCCGGGCCGGCGCGTCGTACGCGGCGCAGACCTGCCGCGGAAACCCCTCGGGCCAGGTGGTGGACGAGTACAGGACGGCCGAGAAGTACTCGACCACCGCCTCGGGGTCGCCGCGCCTGACGCCCTCGGTCAGCTCGGCGACTTGGGCGTTGTGCCGGCGGACCTCCGACAGCTGGGCGCCGGTCCGCTGCTCGTACTCGTGCCGGCAGGCGGCGAGTTGCCGCTGCCGCTGTGCCTCGGCGGCCTGGGCGGCATGCCAGTCGTGCTCGAACCTGGCCCGGGCCTCGGCCTCGGCCTGCGCGCGCCGGTTCGCGGTCCAGCCTCCCTGCGGCTGGTACTGCGCCGGATCCGGCATGCGCCCCGGCCAGCCGAGGGGGCCCGGATCGAACGGCTGGACCTCCTCGGAGCGCAGCAGCCCCGCCGCCCGGAAGGCAGGGGCGCGGCACCCGGCGGCCAACAGCCCCTGCAAGGAGGCCACCTGGGCGTCCAGCTCGGCCGTGCGGCGCCCCGCCTCGGCCTGTCGGTACTCACGGTGGTTCTGGGCGAGCTGCCGCTGACGGGCCCGCGCCTGGCGCTCCTGCTCCCTGCGCTGCCGGGCCTCGGCCTCTCTCTGGCGCTGCTGCTGCCGCTGCACTTCGGCCCAGACCCCCACCAAACCAGCAGAGCGACGACTCATCCGCTGTATGCCCTCCCCAGGACGTCGGCATGGCCGACCGAACTCCGGTCACCCCCACAACCGGTCGTAACCGGACGACTTTATCCGGCATGTGCCGTCGCGCACATGCGACGTGCAAAATGCCTCCGCCGGGCGCCCGGCGTGACCCCGCGGCCGGTCGCCTCGGTGGTTGTGTTCACCCGCGTCGGGTGAAGCCGGCCGGCGGCCGTTGTGTCCAAGGTGGACGGGATGACGGCTCCTGCGAATCCTCCCGAGGTGTGCCACGAGCACCGTGAGATCGGTTTCCGGCCCGGCTCCCGCCCGCTGGGCCCGTGCGGCGCTGCTCGCCCTGCTGGGCAGCGTGGCGGTGCCGCTGGTCGTCGCCGGACTGAAGAGCGTGCTGTGGGTGCTGGTCGGGGTCGCGGGGCTGGTGCTCACCGCGGCCGGGGTGTGGTGGGCCCTCGCGCACACCGGAGTCGTCCGGGCCGTGGGGACGCTGCTGTCGGTGGCCGCGCCCCTGACGGTCCTCGCGCTGTACGCCACGCACGACCTGCTGTGGGCGGCCTGCCTGTCGCTGGGCCTGTGGGTGCTGGCTGTGGTGGCCGCGCGGATGGCACTGACGCCCGCGGGCGCTTCCCCGCGCCACCGTGACCGGGGCCCCGTCGAGCCGCCGCGCCACCCGTGGGTCCTGATGAACCCGAACTCCGGCGGCGGCAAGGTGGCCCGCTGCCACCTGGCGGAGCGGGCACGGGCGGCGGGCGCCGAGGTGTTCCTGCTGGACCCGGCGCACCACCAGGACGTGGCGGAGCTGGCCCGGCGGGCGGTGGCGGACGGCGCCGACCTGCTGGGGGTGGCCGGCGGGGACGGCACACAGGCCCTGGTCGCCGAGGTCGCGGCCCGGCACGGACTGCCCTTCGTCGTGATCCCGGCCGGCACCCGCAACCACTTCGCCCTGGACCTCGGCCTGGACCGGGAAGATCCCGCGGCCGCCCTGGCGGCACTGACCGACGCCGACGAGTTCCGCGTCGACCTCGGGTTCGCCGCCGACCGGGTGTTCGTCAACAACGTCTCCTTCGGCACGTACGCGGTCGTGGTGGCCAATCCCGCCTACCGGGACCAGAAGGTCCGCACGGCCCTGCGGGAGCTGCCCGATCTCCTCACCGGTGACAGGGCCCCCCGGCTGCGGATGCGGGCCGGCCGGTCGCGGGCCTCGGGCCTGCAGGCACTGCTCGTCAGCAACAACCCCTACCGGCGTGCCGTGGACGTCGACCGCCCGGGGCGCAGGGTCTGCCTGAACTCCGGACGGCTCGGCGTGCTGTGCGTGCGTGTGGGCAGCACCGTGCAGGCGGCCCGGCTGCTGCGCGGTCCGCGCTCGCCGGGGCTGACCCGGCTGACCGCGCGGGAGGTCGTCGTCGAGGCGGACACGCCCACCGTCCCGGCCGGTATCGACGGGGAGCACGTCGTGCTGCCCGTACCCGTCGTGTGCCGGATCGACGCCGGGGCCCTGCGCGTCCGCGTGCCGCGCCGCCGTCCCGGTTCACCGGTCGCCCGCCCGGCCGCCGACTGGCCACGGGTGGCGCGGCTGGCGCTGGGCAGGTGAGATCACCCGGCGCCGGTGGTCCACTGGGCGCCGGTGCGCAGACGGTAGGCGGCGACGGCGGCCTCGACCGTGGGGAAGAAGTGGTCCGGGTCGATGGTGCGGGTGAGCCCGTAGCGTTCGATCTTCCGCCGCACCGGGTCCTTGAGCTCGGCGAACACCAGATGGATGTGCTCGGCGTTGAGAGCCTCGTCCAGGTCCTCCAGGACGTCGGCGGCGGTGGTGTCCACGTCGGTCATCGGCTCGGCCGCGACCACGATCCAGCTCGGCGGCGGGTCCCCGCGGGCGAGCCGGCGGACCTGGTCGCGGAAGGTCCTGGCGTTGGCGAAGAAGAGCGGCGCGTCGAACCGGTAGATCACCAGGCCGGGCAGCCGCTGCGCGCCGGGGTGGGAGCGGATGTCGTGGAAGCCCTCCAGTCCGGGCACCCGGCCCAGCACGGCGTCGTAGGGCCACCAGGCACGCCGGAAGACGTTGAGGACGGACAGGGCGACCGCGATCGCGATCCCGGGCAGCACCCCGAGGAACGCGACACCGAAGAAGGCCGCGAGCGACAGCAGGAACTCGACGCGGCGCTGCCGCCACAGCCGTACGGTCCCCGGCAGGTCGGCCAGGGAGAGGGACGCGACGATGACCACGGCGGCCAGGGCGGGCTGGGGCAGGTTCCGGAACAGCCCCGGGACCAGCAGGAGCATGAGGACGATCAGGGCCGCGCCGACGACCCCGGTCAACTGGGTCCGCGCGCCCGCCCGTTCCGCCACCGCCGTGCGCGAGCCGCTCGTGCTCACCGGGAAGCCCTGGAAGAAGCCCGCGGCCAGGTTGGCGGCCCCGATCCCGGCCATCTCCTGGTTGCCCCGGACCTCCTGTCCGGTGCGGGCCGCGAAGGCCGACGCGTTGGAGATGGTGTCGGCCAGGGAGACCACGGCGATGCCCAGGGCGCCCGCGGACAGCGGCCCGAGGTCGTCGAGCCGGACGTCGGGCACGGTGAACGGCGGGAAGCCCTTCGGCAGCACCCCGACCAGGCCGACCCCGTGCTCGCCCAGCTCGAACACGGCGGCGGCGCCGATCGCCAGCACCACCATCACCAGCACCGCGGGCACCTTCGGCAGCCGGCGCTGCAGCACCAGCAGCAGCACGACCCCGCCGATGCCCACCGCGGCCGCGGCCGGCACGACCGCACCGGCGGCCAGCTTCTCCACCAGGCCGACGCACTCCCCGATCAGGGTGTCGGCCTCGACCTTGAAGCCGAGCAGCTTGGGCAGCTGTCCGATCAGGATGGTCAGGGCCAGCCCGTTCATGTAGCCGATCATCGTGGGCTTGGAGATCAGGTCGGCGACGAAGCCGAGCCCGGCCACCGAGGCCAGGATCATCACGAGCGCGACCATCAGGGCGAGCATCGAGGCCAGGGCGACGGCCCGTGCGGGGTTCCCGCCCGCCCCGGCCAGCGGGAGCACGGTGGCGGCGATCATCGGGCCGAGCGAGGAGTCCGGGCCCAGCACCAGGATCCGGGACGGTCCGCAGACCGCGTAGCCGAGCAGGCACAGGATCGACGTGTACAGGCCGGTGATCGGCGGCAGGCCCGCGAGTTCGGCGTACGCCATGCCCTGCGGCACCAGCAGTGTCGTCAGGACGACTCCGGCGACCAGGTCCCTGGCCAGCCACTCGCGCCGGTAGGACGACACGGCGCGGACTCCGGGAACGGCCCGCAGCCGGGACACTGTTCGTGCGGTGACGTGCCGGGTCGCCATCTACGGCCTCTCACGTCCTTGCGGCCCGCCTGGCGACGAGCTTGCCGAGCTCCCACAGCCCGAGCAGCACCAGCGCCGGCACCAGCGCCCAGCCGAACTGCCGCACGTTGATCTGTGTCGTGCCCAGCAGCCGGCGGAGCCCGTCCATCTGCGTGACCAGCACCGCGAGGGCGAACTCCACGAGCATCGCCCAGTTCATCTGCTTGCTGTCGAAGCTGGCGGTGGTCAGGACGGTCGCCGTCTCGCTGCGGCATTCGAGCGCGGCCACGATCAGGCAGAGCGCGAAGGACGTGAAGGCGATGGACTGGCCGACGGCGGTGCTGCCGTAGTGCGACTCGCCGAGCTTGATCAGGGCGAGCAGACTGATGGTGATCACCAGCCCGGACAGCCCGACCGTGACCATCACTCCCCTGGTCAGCACGGGTTCACCGCGTGGACGCGGTCTGCGCTCCATCAGTCCCGGGCTCTGCCGGTCGAAGCCGAGCGCGAAGCCGAAGGCCGCGTTGACGAAGAAGTGGATCCACAGCACCTGGGCCGGGGTGAAGGGTTCGCCCGCCGCGATGTCGAACAGGGTCGCGCCGAGGAAGGTCAGGACGAACACCACGAGGAGCACGAGGACGAAGCGGATGTACTTCGTGAGGTTGTCGTAGATCTTGCGGCCCTGCTCGACGGCGAAGACGATCGTCGCGAAGTTGTCGTCGGACAGCACCATCCGCCCGGCGTTCTTGGCGACCTCGGTGCCGGAGCCCATGGCGATGCCGATGTCGGCCGCCTTGATGGCCGGGGCGTCGTTGACGCCGTCCCCGGTCATGGCCACCACGTCGCCCTTCTTCTTGAGCGTGTCGGCGAGCAGCACCTTGTGTTCGGGGGCGACGCGGCCGACCACCCCGATGTCGTCGATCCGGGCGAGCCGTTCGCTCTCCGGCAGCGCGGCGAACTCGGCGCCGAGGAGCGCCTCGCCCTCGATGCCCAGCTGCCGGGCGATGGCGGCGCCCGTGACGACGTCGTCGCCGGTCACCATCCGCACCCGGATGTGCGCGGCCTGCGCGTCGGCAACGGCGGCCCGCGACTCCGGGCGGGGCGGGTCGACCATGCCGACCAGGCTCGTCATCTGCAGGTCGGTGACGTGGGCGAGCAGGTCCCCGTCCGGATCGAAGGCGGCCGGGTCGAGGTCGCGGCGCGCGGCGGCCATCACCCGCAGGCCCTCGCCGCCCATGCGCCGGACGTGTGTCTGGGCCCGCTCGCGCAGCTCCGCGTCCCAGGGGACGGTCGTACCGTCGCGCAGCGCGGTGGCGGCCCGGGCCATGACCGCGGGCGCCGCCCCCTTCACGAAGCACCGCACGACCGGCCGGCCGGCCGCGTCCGTGGCCGGGTGGAAGGTGGCCATCAGCTTGTACGACGGGTCGAACGGCAGCGTGGCCAGCCGGGGCAGCCGCTCCCGGGTGGCGTCGATGTCCAGCCCGGCTTTGTGGCCGAGCACCAGCAGGGCGCCCTCGGTGGGGTCGCCGACGACCTTGCCGTCCACGAGCCCCGCGTCGCTGGCGACCACGTAGGGCAGGATCGCGTCCTCGATGCCGGGCGTGCTGCCGACGGCGTGATGGACCTTGCCCTCCAGGCCGTAACCGGTGCCGGAGACGGTGTAGCGGTCGCCGGGATCGATGACCTCCACGACGGTCATCTGGTTCATGGTGAGCGTGCCGGTCTTGTCGGAGTTGATCGCCGAGGTGAACCCCAGCGACTGCACCGACGGCAGGTCCTTCACGATCGCCTGGCGCCGGGCCAGGTCCACCCCGCCGATCGACAGGATCGTCTGGGTCACCGTGGGCAGGGCCTCCGGGATGGCGGCGATGGCCAGCGAGACGGCGCTCACGAACAGCGCGTCCCACGCCTGGCCGCGGCTGCGTCCCAGGACGAACATCACGATCATCGTCAGTCCGGCCGCCCCCGTGATCCACAGGGTGAGCCGGTTGAGCTCCAGGTCCAGTGGGGAGGCCTCGCGGGGCGTCGCCGACAGCATCCCGGAGATGCGGCCGAGTTCGGTGCCGGCGCCCGTGGCCGTGACGATCAGCGTCGCGCTGCCGTGCGTGACCGGCGTGTTCATGAACGCCATGTTGGTCCGGTCCCCGGGGCCCAGGTCGCCGTCGGCCAGGGTCGCCGCGTCCTTGGCGGCGGGCACGCTCTCGCCCGTCAGCGCCGACTCGTCGATCTGCAGGGCGCTGGTCGCGATGATCCGGCCGTCGGCGGGGACCTCGTTCCCGGCGGTGAGGAGGACGACGTCGCCGACGACCACTTCCTCGGCCGGGATCTCGGACTCGGTCCCGTCCCGGCGCACGCGAGCGGTCGCCTTCAGCATCGACTTGAGCGCGTTCATGGCGCTCTCCGCCTTGCCCTCCTGCCGCATGCCGACGACCGCGTTGAGGACCGTCAGCACGACCAGCAGGATGCCCGTGCTCCACTGCGCGATCAGGAACGACACCACGGCGGCGGCGACCAGGACCAGCTGCATGTAGCTGCGGTACTGGGCCAGGTAGCGGCGCCAGCCCGGCAGGGCCTTCTCCTCCGGCAGCGCGTTGGGGCCGTTCGTGCGCAGCAGCTCCGCGGCCCTCGCCGAGGAGAGTCCCACGGCCGGATCCACCTCGAACCCGGCGGCGACCTCCTCCGCGGAGCGCGCGTACCAGGCCCGGTCGTCCGTCGTCCCCTCGTGCGGGGCGTCCGTCTGCGCGGTCATGGCGCGCGCCTCCTCTCAGCCGTTCCCGTCGGCCGTACCCGTCAGCCGCTCCCGCCGGAGTGCTTGCCCTTCCTGCCGCGCTTCCCGTTGCCGGATTCGCCTTCGGAAACCGATGCGGCGTACGGGTCGGGGGCCGCGCCCTTGGGCGCCTCACGTTCCAGCTCCCGCCTCACCTCGGCCAGCCCGCGCCGGGTCTCGTCACTGACCTGCGGGTACTGGGGATCGATCTCGATCAGTGTGTGCGCCACCACCGCGGCCGCGCAGACACGCGCGAACCACTTGCGATCGGCAGGTACGACGTACCAGGGCGCCCATTCCGTGCTGGTGGCGGACAGCATCTGCGAGAAGGCGCGCTGGTAGTCGTCCCACCGGGCCCGCTCCCGCACGTCGGCGGGCGAGAACTTCCAGTTGCGCTCGGGAACGTCGATGCGCTTGAGGAAGCGGATCCGCTGCTCCTCCTTCGACATGTTCAGGAACAGCTTCACGATCTTGAACCCGTTGTCGGTCAGATGGCGCTCCCAGTCGTTGATCTCCCGGTACCGCCGGTCCCACACGTCCGGGCCGCGCACCGAGTCCGGCAGCCGCTGCCGGTCGAGGTTCTCCGGGTGCACCCGTACGACCAGGACCTCCTCGTAGTGGGACCGGTTGAAGATGCCGATCTCGCCGCGCCCCGGCAGCCGGCAGGTGTAGCGCCACAGATAGTTGTGATCGAGCTCCTCGGCCGAGGGCACCTTGAAGCTGGACACCCGCACCCCCTGCGGATTGACGCCGCTCATCACATGGCGGATCGTCCCGTCCTTGCCGCCTGCGTCCAGCGCCTGCAGGCACACCAGCACTCCATAGGTGTCCTGGGCCGCCAGCCGCCGCTGGTAGTCGGCGAGCAGCTCGACGCCGACGCGGAGCAGCTCGACGCCCTCCTTCTTCTTCCGGATGCCCGCCTTGTAGCCGGGGTCGAAGTCGTCCGCCAGCTGCACCTTCCTGCCGGGCTCGACCCGCAGAGGCCTGATGAACTCCGCTATGCGTTCGGCCCTGTCGTCGGCCATCGTCCGCCCGCCTTCCGCCCTGGCCCGACCTGCCGGCCCGGCGCCGCGCCGGGTCGCCTTCCCGACAGGATCGAACCGATCGGTGGGTACGGCCTCACCCTCCGCGGGTGGTTGCTCCGAGGAACAGCCGGCGAGCGGGGCACTACTGGCCGTCCGCCGGCTGCAGGTCCTGCTCGGTCCAGATCGTCTTGCCGGTGGGGGTGTAGCGCGTGCCCCAGTGGTGGGTCATCTGGGCGATGATGAACAGGCCCCGGCCGCCCTCGTCGTCGGTCTCCGCGTGCTTCAGATTGGGCGTCGTGTGGCCGGTGTCGGAGACCTCGCAGATCAGGCTCCGGTCGCGGATCAGGCGTACCTGGATCGGGCCGCCGCCCGCGTAGCGGATGGCGTTGGTGACCAGTTCACTGACGATCAGCTCGGTGGTGAACGCCAGGTCGTCCAGCCCCCAGTCGCCGAGCTGCTTCGCGACGGCGGAACGGATGGTGGCCACCGCCGCCGGGTCCGAGACCAGTGCCCACTGGGCGAACTGGTTTTGGTCGAGCATGCGGGTGCGGACCGTGAGCACGGTCGCGTCGACGTCCACCGCGCCGGGCAGCAGGGTGTCCACCACCAGGTCGCACAGCCCTTGCAGGGACCCGCAGTCGCCGGCGAGCACCCGGGACAGCTGCGCCAGGCCGGCCGCACGGTCGTCGGCCGCCTGGAGGAGGCCACCCGTGAAAAGGGTGACGACACTGCCCGGCGGGAACTCCAGTTCCGTGCTCTGGTAGGGCGGGCCGCCCACTCCCAGCGGCGGCCCGGACGGCAGCTCCGGACGCTCGACGACACCCGGGTGGGGTACGACGACCGCGAGCACCGAGTCCCCGGCCCGCGCCAGCCGGCACTTGCCCGAAGCGGGGTCGTACACCGCGTACAGGCAGGCCACGCCCCGGATCGTGGTGTCCCGCGGCCTCAGGTGGCCGGGACCGTGTCCGGTCCTGCGCTCACGCGCGGTCTGCTCGGCGAGGTCGCCCAGGCGGGACAGCAGTTCGTCCGGGCTCAGGTCCAGGCGGGCCAGGACGCGTACCCCCGTGCGCAGCTGCCCCATGGTCGCCGCGGCGCGCAGGCCGTGACCCAGCACGTCCCCGACGACCAGGCCGACCCGGCAGCCCGACAGCGGGATGACGTCGTACCAGTCGCCGCCCACCCCGGACCCGCTGTCGGCGGGCTGGTAGCGGGCCGCCGAGTCCACGGCGGTGTGCGCCGGCAGATGGCGCGGGAGCAGGTTCCGCTGGAGTTTCAGGGCCACCGTGTGGCCACGGGTGACCAACGGCATCAGCAGGAAACCGATCAGAAGGGCACCCAGGCCCAGGACCGTGACCCCGCCGGTCGGTCCGATCAGCGGCAGATCGACGCTGGTCGTGCCGTACCGCGGGTCGGCGTAGACGCCGAAGGCGGCGTACAGGAACAGCAGCAGCATGATCAGCCCGCCGAGCGCCGGGAACACGCCCTTGAAGATCATGTCCCGGACACTGCGGGTGAGGATCTTGCGGTAGTACCAGAGGCAGGCGAAGCCGGTCAGTCCGTACTGGAACGCGATCGCGAGACCGACCGAGTCGATCGAGTCGGCCACGACGTTCTGACTGAACGACGTCAGCAGGATCAGCAGGGCGATCGAGACCGCTCCCATGCCGATGGTCCCCCAGGTCGGGGTGAGAAACCTGCGGTGGATGCGGGCGAACCGGGCGGGGACGGCCTTGTGGACCGCCATGGAGAAGACGGTCCTGGCCAGGGGCAGGATGGTGGTCTGGGCGGAGGCCAGCGCCGAGGTCAGCACCATCAGGATCAGCAGTCGCGACAGGATGATCCCCGTTTCGTGGCTCCCGAAGACGGCATCGCCCAGTCCGGAGAACACGTCGGCCGAGTCGTTCGGGTTGCCCAGCCCGATGCCGGTGGTGCCGACTCCCGCGAACGCCTGCGACGACGTGGACACCAGGCCGTAGATGCCCAGGAGCAGCACGGTGGACAGGACCGCGGCGCGCCCGGGGACGTGTGCGCTGTCGACGGTCTCCTCGTTGACCGAGAAGGCGGTGTCCCAGCCCCAGTAGATGAAGACGCCGGCGAGGACGCCCGAGGTCAGGGCCTGTGTCGAGGACACCTCGAAGGGGTTGAACCAGGAGGCGGAGACATGGATCGCCGTCGCGGGAGGATCGGTGTAGACCCTGACCAGCGCGGCGACGGCGAACAGGATCAGCATCAGCACTTCCAGGCACAGCAGCCAGCGCTGGACGGCCGCCGAGACCTCGATGCCGACGTAGCAGATCGCGGTCAGCAGGACGATCCAGACGATGCCGGCCACCGTGGTCCACAGCCGGCTCTCCCCCAGTGAGTCCAGGCCCAGCAGCCGGAAGCCGTAGACAGCGGCGACCTCGGCCAGGTTCACCATGACGACGATGTTGGCGACGATGAGGCCCCAGCCGCCCATCCAGCCGGTGCGCGGTCCGAACGCGCGGGTGGCCCAGGTGAAAGTGGTCCCGCAGTCGGCGTTGCTCGCGTTGAGCTCCCGGAAGGCGTACGCGACCAGCAGCATCGGGATGAAGGCCAGCATGGTGACGACCGGGGCCTGCAGTCCCACCCCGGCCACGATGATGCCCAGCGTGGCGGCGATGCTGTACGCCGGGCCGGCGGAAGCCAGGCCCATGGCCACCGAGGAGAACATGCCGAGGGCGTTGCTCCTGAGCCCTTTGCGGCCGACACCCGTCGCGGGCGCAGGGCGGCCGACGGACTCGATGCCGCCAAAGTGCCTCACACTTGATTCCAACGCCGGGCCACTGCCCTCCGCAACAGCGCGGGGCGTCGCCGCCGGGTCCGCTCCGCACCTGAGCCTCGTGTGCGGCTCAGGTGCGGAGCGATTCCTCCATGCGGCCGAGGAGGAGCGCCAGCAGCCGGCGTTCGTCGTCGGACATCGGGGCCAGGAGGTGCTGCTCCTCCTCGGCACAGCGGTCGACGACCTGGTCGAGGAGCTGCCGGCCCGCTGCGGTGAGCCGCCTGCTACGGGGCCGGTCAGGCGGCCGTGGGGAGTGCGGCCGGGGCGAGTTGTGCGGTGCGGTGCAGGCCCCTGCGGTCGTAGAGACGGGTCAGTCCCAGTCCGAGGAGCAGCGAGAGCGCGAGTCCCACGCCGGTCATGGTCCAGGCTCGGGCGAGTCCCGCGTCGAGCCGGGCGCCGAAGTAGAGGATCGACCGGACCCCGTCGAGGACCTGGCGGAACGGCTCGAACTCGGCGAGGAAGCGGTAGAAGGACGGCAGCGCCTGCAGCGGGATGGTGGCACCCGCCGACGGGATGGCGAGGCCGATCAGCACGAGCATCGAGACGAGCGGGCCGGGGGTGCCGAGGACCGCCAGCAGGGCGAGTGCCGTGCAGCCCATCGCCATCGTCGCGCCGGCCCCGAAGATCCAGAGCAGCACCAGGTGCGAGGCGTCGATGCCGATGATCCCGACCGCAGCGGCCATGGCCAGCGCCGAGGTGACCAGGGAGACCCCGGCCATCAGCGCACAGCCGACGAGGAAGTGCCGGGTCCGGCTCAGGTGCCGGACGGGCTCGGCGGTGCGGAAGGGGCCGAGGTCCTTGGCCGCGTAGCCGAGGGCGGTGTCGACCTGCATGTGGATGACGTTGGCGCCGAGCATGCCGCCGAGCACCAGCACCAGGGTGTAGAAGAACGCGGTCAGGCCGTATCCGCTGTGGCTGCCCAGGTGATGGCCCTGCGCCACGACGACCTCGACCGGGTCCGCGAGCAGCAGCCGCTCGGGGGCGCTCGGTGCGGCGACGTGCTTCCCGGCCGCATGGGCTCGGGCGGCCTGCTGGGCCAGCTGCTGCCCCAGCTTCTTTCCCAGGGTGACCGAGGCGTTGTGTGCGGCCGCGCGGTCGACCTGTTCGGCCATGTTCGAGCCGAAGCTGCCGGCCGCGGGGTTGGTGAGGATCTCCAGCGTCGGCCGGGACGGGGAGGTGTCGCCCTTGGCCGCGAGTCCCAGCACGGAGGCGGAGAAGTCCTCCGGGACGACCAGCGCCCCGAACGCCTTGTTCTCGCCCATGAGCCGCTTCGCCTCGGCACGGTCCGCCCGCTTCCAGGTGACCTTGCCCCTGAGCTGCGGGGCGGCGGCGACCTGCTCGGTGATCTGCGCGCCGAGGTTCAGCTGCCTGCCTCCGTGCACGGCCCCTCGGTCGGCGTTGACGACGGCGATCGGCAGGTCGTGCATCGCCCCGGCGGGGTTGCTGTTCGCGCCGAGGTAGAGCAGCGAGAGCAGGAAGGACAGCAGGCCGATCACCACTGTGGAGGCGACCCACAGGCGGCGCCCTCTCAGCAGGTGCCGTGCGCTGGTGCGGGCGTGGGCGGGTGAACTGGCCATGCGCTTCTCCTCTGTGCGCGCGGCGCTCGCGTCTCGGGTGCGCGGTGCTCGCGCCACCTGTGTGCGCGGTGCTCACGTCGGCCGCCGGGACGGGCGACGCACTGGAAACCTGTACTTTCCAAGACTGGAAAGTAGCACTTTCCAAGATGGGGGTCCAGCCGCCGGCACCTGGGACACTGGGCACCAGCCGAAAGTCGAGGGAGCGCATGAAGATCTCGGAGCTGAGCCGCCGATCCGGCACTCCGGTGGGGAGAATCAAGTACTACCTGCGCGAGGGCCTGCTGCCGCCCGGCCGCTCGACGGGCGCCACGATCGCCGAGTACGGCGAGGAGCACGTCCAGCGACTGCGGCTGATCCGGGCACTGACCGCCCGCGGGGGCCTGTCCATCGCGGCCGCCCGGGACGTACTGGCGGCGGTCGACCACCCGGAGGAGTCCCGTCCCACCCTCGGCGTCCTGCACCACGCGCTGCCGATCCCGGCGGAGCCCGGCTACGCGGAGGTCGGCTCGGAGCAACTCCAGCAGGTGGAGCAGCTGCTCGACGCCTTGGAGTGGGACATCTCGGACGACTCGCCCCACCCGCACGCGCTGGCGGCGGGCCTCCAGGAACTCAGCCGCCTCGGCGTCCCCTTCGACAACGACGACCTGCTCCCCTACGCGAGGCTCGCCGCCTCCGTCGCCCGCCTCGACCTCGAACAGCTCGACGGCATCGAAGCACCGGAACAGCTGGCCGAACGAGCGGCCATCGTGATCCTGCTCCTCGAACCGGTCCTGGCGCTGCTGCGCCGACTCGCCCAGGAGGGCGAACTGCGCCACCAGCGCACACAGGCGCACCCGGCCTGACCCGCCGACCGCAGGCCGGCGTCGCGAAGCGAAGCTCACGTCTTGCTCAGAAGACCGGCGGAAGACGCCGGTCCGCCCTTCGCCGCTGACATGATCAGCCGCGAGCGACCGGTCGATCCCGGCGTGTCACCACCCCGGACCGAGGGAGAAATGTCATGCCCACGCCCAGGAGGCGTTTGCGGACCCTCGCAGGACTGAGCATCGCGTGTGCCGCGCTGCTCGCTCCGCTCACCGGCTGCACCTCGGACCACCCCGAGGCCAAGAAGCCCGCGCGGCCCGCGCGTTCGTCCGATCCGGGTTCGGCGTCGACGACGGCGACGACGACGGCGACGGCGACTCCGGGCAGCAGCGCACAGCCCTCGGCCCCACAGCCCCCGGAGCTGGACGCCGACGAGACGCTGGCCGGCCGCCAGAAGGCGACCACCGGGAACGCGAGTATCGCCTTCGCCAAGGGCAGGAAGGGGGACGCGCTGATCGTCGCCGTCCGCTGCCAAGGCGCGGGCAGGATCAAGGTCGCAGTGCGGCCCGTGCACGCCTCCTTCCGGCTGGAGTGCCTCGCCGGCAAGGCCAGCACCACCTACAACCAGCTGGACCTCGGCGGAGCGGCCCACAGCGGTGTCGCCTCCGTGGAGGCCCCCTCCTCCGTGCGCTGGTCGATGACCATCGGCCGCGGCGCACCCGTACAGGAGGAGATCCCCACCGTGACGACCGAGTCCCGCTGAGCGCCGCCCGCGCAGCAGTCGTGGCCGTCGCCGTTCAGTCCAGGAAGTAGGACCAGAACGGGATCGTGGCGTACTGATGGCCTTCGGGCGTGGGCACGGGCCGGCCGAACTCGTGATGGAAGTAGTCGACCAGATCGGTGCCGTAGCAAATGATGTCGGTCTGGTGCATCGACAGCACCGGCGCGCCCGTGCGCTCCGGATCTGCCGGCAGATAGCGGTGCGAGTGGACCGGCACCATCACCGGGACCTCGGCCAGGTATGTGCGGGCCACCTCCAGGGCGTCCTGCGGGTCCGCCGGCCTCGTACTCCACTCCGGATGCCAGAAACCCTTGTGCTCCACGTCGAACAGCACTCCGTCCACCGGCCGGGCGAGCCGTTCCGCCAGGTCCTCCGGGTCGCCGTTGCGCCAGTCGGGCCAGTTGCGGCCCCCGGTCGGCAGTCCCGCACCCAGGAGGGTCCGGTGCTCCGGAACGAAACGGAATCCCCAGCGCTCCTCGACGCGATCGAGTTCCCGCTCACTCATGCCCGGCTCGAGCTCGACTCGGGCAGGGAGCATGGCGAGCAGGGCCTGGGCGCCTTCCGAGGTGAGCGGGTTCTCGGGACTGATCCCGGCCGACGGACCGCCCGCGGCCCCCCAGTACCTACACCTGGACATTCGAGTTGCGGCGCAACGACAGGAAGGCACTCGAGCCCTGCTTCTTCTTCGGCGACCCGGACTCGCGCAGCACGTACATCCTGCAGAGAGACGAGTAGCCGGGACGGCAGCCCACCCGGAGGCGGTGCCGGCTCGTCAGGAGACCAGAACGTCGATGCCGTCCCCCAGCAGCTTCAGCCCGAACACGAAGAACAGCACCGCCATGATGGCCATGTTGTGCCGCGCCGCCCATTCCTTCCAGTTGCCCAGGGTGTTCTTCGCCCGCTCCCCCATGACCAGAAAGACCCCGAGCGGGACCAGCATCCCGGCGGAAGCGATGACGACGAAGATCGCCAGCGTGGCGATCTGCTCACCGACCGGCAGCCCCGACGAGCTGATGGACGCTGCCGCGGCAATGGTCAGCGGGGCGTTCTTCAGGTTCCCGGCCGACAGCAGCAGGGCGAGAAGGAAGATCTTCACCGCTGTGAAGCTGTCGATGGCCGCCATCCACTTCGGCAACTGCGCCTGCGTGACATCGGCAGGGCGATGACGCCACAGCCTCAGCCCGAAGAGAGCCAGTGCCACGCCCAGAACGAGCTTGAGAACCCCTACCCAGTCGGCCGGATGCCCGTGGGTGTCGGCCTTCTCCTGGCCGCCGACGGCCAGCACCACCGCACCCAGGGCCGACAGACCCACCACCCAGCCGGTGACGAACACCAGTCCGTTCAGACGGCCCCGAGGCGTGGCCAGCACGATGATGAGAGCGACGATCGGAAGAGGGCTGACCGCGACACCGGCCGCAAGGCCGAGCACATCACCCAACGCCTTGCCCATGCGTGCCTCCGGCGCATCGAGGAACTGCTCTGATCGCAGCTACAGAATCGACGACGGCGCACGGCCTTCGCCGCATGGCCACGTGGCGTGCGAGTGAATGACGGTGGCGCCTCCGCTCCGGGCAGCCTCGGGACAGGCTCCAGACAGGCAGGGCAGCCCTTTCCCGGGTGCAGGTGATGTGCGCCAGGGATACGCTTTTGACTGCAAGGTCACGCCATTTGGGTGATTTTGCGGCCCCCGGTCGCCTTACTTGCGACGATCCGACGATCAGTTCCTTCTGCGGTGGCCCGGCGAGCGTGGCCCGCCCCTTCGCACTTCGCAAGGGTGGGCGACGGCCGAATCCCTTCTCGCGATGCCTGTCCCGCGCCGTGTGCGCCGCAGTGGCGCAGGCTTCCGGGTCCGCAGCCTGCAGTCCCTGTGGAGGTCGGGATGAGAATTGTCGTGGACCTTTCCCGATGCGAGGGGTATGCGCAGTGCGCGTTCCTCGCTCCGGACGCGTTCCGGATGCACGGCGAGGAAGCACTGATGTACGACCCGAGCCCGGACGACGCCCGGCGCGAGCAGGTGCTGCGGGCCGCGGCCGCCTGCCCGGTCCAGGCGATTCTGGTCGACCAGCTGGAGGGACGGGACGTACCGGCGGAGGCGTCGAAGTCATGACCAGCGCCGACAACCTGCGAGAGTTCAAGCGCGACGGCCGCATCGTGATCGTCGGGGCCTCACTGGCCGGACTGCGGGCCGCCGAGGCGCTGCGGGACGAGGGTTTCACCGGCTCGCTCACCATGATCGGTGACGAGCTGGGCGAGCCCTACGACCGGCCTCCCCTGTCCAAGCAGGTCCTGACCGGGTGGGTGCCGGCCGATGCCACCACGCTGCCGCGACGCCGTGACATCAACGCGGAGTGGCTGCTGGGCGTGCCCGCCAGCGGGCTGGACCTCGCGGCCAACCAGGTGCGTCTCGCCGACGGACGCGAGATTCCCTTCGACCGGGTGCTGATCTCCACCGGAGTACGCGCCCGGCCCTGGTTCGTCGAGAGCGAGGCGGCCCTGGACGGGGTCTTCGTCGTACGCACGCGCGAGCACGCCGAAGGCCTGCAGCGGGCCCTCGCCGCCGGGCCCTCCCGGGTCCTGGTCATCGGTGCGGGATTCACCGGCTCCGAGATCGCCTCCATCTGCCGGGAGCGGGACATCCCCGTGACCGTCGCCGAACTCGCACCGGCCCCGCTGGTCGGGGCGCTGGGTGCCATGATCGGTGAGGTCGCCTCGGACATGCAGCGCGCTCACGGCGTCGACCTGCGCTGCGGCGTCAAGGTCACCCGGCTGGAGGGCGACGCGCAGGGACACTTCCGCCGCGCCCACTTCGACGACGGCAGCACGATCGACGCCGACGTGGCGGTGGTGGCACTCGGGGGCATCCGCAACACCGACTGGCTGCGGGACTCCGGACTCGCGGCGGGCGTGTGGGGCATCGCCTGCGACACGGGCTGCCGCGCCCTCGACATCAACGGCCTGATCACCGACGACGTCTTCGTCGCCGGAGACGTGGCACGCTGCCCGAACCCGATCTACGAGTACCGGCTCATCTCGCTGGAGCACTGGGCCAACGCCGTGGAGCAGGCCGAGGTCGCCGCCCACAACATGGTCAGCGGCCAGGCGGACCGCTGGCCCCACCTGACCATCCCGCTGTTCTGGTCGATCCAGTTCGGCGTCAACATCAAGTCCGTCGGCGTACCGACCTTCGCCGACGAGGTCGTCGTCACGCAGGGGTCGGTGTCCGACCGCCGCTTCGTCGCCGCCTACGGCTACCGGGGCCGGGTCACCGCCGCGGTGAGCTTCAACAACGCGAAGTGGCTGGACCACTACCGGCAGCTGATCGAGTCGGCCGCGCCCTTCCCGCCGCCCTGCCCCACGCCCGACCAGCCCGTCGACAACAAACCGGTGCCTGTCGACTTCCCCGGCCCCGAGCTGATCGCCCGGGGAGCCACTGTGGTCGTCACCGGCAATGACCCGGGTGAGCGGCGCGTCACGTCCATGCAGCAGCACCACCGGTAAGGGGGAAGGCAAGATGACCACGACCGAGAAGCCCGCCACGCTGCTCCGGATCCTCGACTACTCGTCCCGCGCCGACCCGTACCCGCTGTACGCCGAGCTGCGCGAGACGCCGGTGGCCCTGCAGGAGGACGGCAGCTACGTCATCAGTACCTATCGCGAGCTCGCGGACATCCTGCACAACCCGCACCTGAGCTCCGACGTCCGCAATCTGTCGCATCCGATGGAGGCGTTCGAGAGGCCCGGCGCGCCGGCGTTCATCAACCTCGACCCTCCCGAGCACGACCGCCTGCGGCGTATGGCGATGCGTCACTTCGGTCCCCCGCACACCCCGGGGCTGGTGGCCGGTATGGATCCCGACCTGACCGCCATCGTCGGCGGTCTGATCGACGCCTTCGCGGGCAAGGAGCAGATCGACATCGTCGACGACTTCGCCTACCCGTTCCCCGTCACCGTGATCTGCCACCTGCTCGGTGTGCCGCGCGAGGACGAGCCCAGGTTCCACCTGTGGGTGAACGACATCATCGAGTCGATCGACTACAACCCCAAGACCGACCCGAAGGAGAAGCTGGAGAACGGCCGGCGGGCCGGCGCGGCCCTGCGCGAGTACCTCGGCGGGCTGGTGGAGCAACGCCACGGCCGGCCGACCGACGACCTCCTGTCCCGGCTGGCCAACGACGACGGGCCGGACGGGCGCATGACCGACGACGAGATCGTCGCCACCGCCAACCTGCTGCTGATCGCCGGCCACGAGACCACCGTCAACCTCATCACCAACGGCATGCTGACACTGCTGCGCCACCCACAGGTGCTGCAACGACTACGCGACGAACCCGGCCTCATCGTGCCGCTGGTCGAGGAACTGCTGCGCTACGAACCGCCCGTGCACATCGTTCCCTGGCGGGCGGCCTACAGCGACATCACGGTCGCCGACACCGTCATCCCCAAGGGCTCGCGGATCATCCTCATGCTGGCCTCGGGCAGCCGCGATCCGAACCGCTTCCACGATCCCGACCGCTTCGACCCCGATCGCCGGGACAACCAGCACCTCGGCTTCGGCAGCGGCATCCACCTGTGCTTCGGCGGCCCGCTGGCCCGACGGGAAACCCAGATCGCGCTGACCGAACTGGTACGCCGCCTCGACCGGCCCAGACTGCTCGCAGACCCGCCGCCGTACCGGCGCAGCCCGGTTCTTCGCGGTCCGATCCATCTGCCGGTCGAGCAGAGCGTGGGGTGACTCGACAGCCTCCCGTTGGAGAGCCAAGCGCACCTGACGTGCTCGGTGAGGTGCTCGCAGACCTGGTGACGCGGTCGCACCAGGCGACGCCGCTGGAGGTGGCCGGGCTCGTGGATGCCGCGGCCGAAGCCCTGGGCATGGACGCGGCGCTCCTGTTTCTGGCCGACGTCCAGCAAAGGCTGCTGGTGCCGCTGCCCCCCAGTCCCGGTATGTCGGGCGGCGGGGCGGCGGAGCCGATCCCGATCGAGGGCACCGTGGCCGGATGGGCGTACAGAACGGAATCGGTGCAGCTGTCACGGCACGGTGCGCTGACCCTCTGGCTGCCGCTGATCGACGGCGTGGAGCGGATCGGCGTGCTTCGGGTGACCGCGGACCGGTTGACCGCCCGGCTGCTCGACCATGCGGAGATCCTGGCCTCGGTCGCCGCGGTCATCGTGGTCGGCAAGAGCGGGTTCAGTGACCTGTACGCCCTGACCACACGGCGGCGGCCGATGACGATCGCCGCCGAGATGGTCTGGGCGTTCCTGCCCCCGCGCACTCTGGGCACCCACCAGGTCACCTCCACCGCGGTCCTGGAGCCCGCGTACGAGATCGGCGGCGACGCGTTCGACCACAGCCTGCACGACTCCCGGCTGCACCTGGCCGTCGTCGACGCCATGGGACACGACCTCGCCTCAGGGCTGTGTTCCGCGGTCGCGCTGGCCACCTGCCGCGCCGCCCGCCTGGCCGACGGCACACTCACCGGCATCGCCGAGCGGGTCGACGCCGAACTCGAACACTGGCTGCCCGACCGCATACTCACCGGAGTCTTCGCCGACCTGGACCTCGACAGCGGGAGCCTGAGCTGGGTCAACTGCGGCCACCCGCCGCCGCTGCTCATACGCGGCCGCCACATCGTCCCCCACGCCCTGGAGGCTCCCAGCCAGCTGCCGCTGGGCCTCGGTCCCGGCAACCGCGACACGCTCACCGCTCACCAGGCCCAGCTGGAACCCGGTGACCGCGTCCTGATCCACACCGACGGCGTCACCGAGGCCCGGTCCCAGACCGGGGAACTGTTCGGTGAGCAACGCCTGGCCGACTTCGTCGCCCGCTCACTGTCGTCCGGGGAGCCCGCCCCCGAGGCGCTGAGGCGCCTGATCCACACCATCCTCGACCACCACCGGGGCCGGCTCCGCGACGACGCCACCATCGTCCTGGTCGAATGGCACCCCACCCCCGACGGCCGGACGTAGCCGCCCTCCATGCATCACCTCGGGCCATCGGGTGTCACGGTCCCGAGCCGGTGCCGTCCCGTGCCGGTCGGACCGGGGCGGAAGGCAGGGGCTGTTCGGTCCAGATGGCCTTGCCGGTGCGGGTGTGGCGGGTGCCCCAGCGCTGGCAGAGCGCGGAGATGAGCTGCAGGCCGCGGCCGCCCTCGTCGGTGGCGGAGGTGTGGCGGATGTGCGGCGTGGTCAGGCTGGCGTCGGAGACCTCGCAGATCAGTGCGCGACTGCGGAGCATGCGCAGCCGGATGGGGCCGCAGGCGTGCCGGACGACGTTCCCGACCAGCTCGCTGACCACGAGTTCGGTGGTCATGAGCAGGTCCTCGTCGGCCAGGTCCCAGTCGGTGAGCTGAGCCCGGACCAGCTCACGTGCCCGGCCCGCCGCCACCGGGTCCTCCGGCAACGGCCACTCGGCGACGTTCTCGGCGTCCAGCGGGTGCGTGCGGGCCAGCAGCAGGGCGGCGTCGTCCGTCAGCGCGCCGTGGGCGGGGAGCAGAGCGGAGGTGAGGGTGGCGCAGAGGGCGTCCAGGTCGGATGCGTCCGAGGGTGCGTCCGGCATGGCGTTCACGGACTCGAAGAGGAGCTCGGCCAGGTGGTTCATGCCGGTGGTGACGTCCCTGTCCTTGCTCTCGACCAGGCCGTCGCTGTAGAGGGCGAGCAGGCTGCCGGCGGGCAGTGGGGTCTCGAGTGCCTCGAAGGGCGGAGCGGCCACCCCGAGCGGCGGGTCCGGGGTCATGGGCAGGAAGGTGACCGTGCCGTCGGGGTGGGCCACCGCCGGGGGCGGCTGACCGGCGCTGGCGTACGACAGACACCGGCTCACCGGGTCGTAGATGCCGTAGAGGCAGGTCGCGAAGGCGTCGTTGCCCAGTTCGCCGACGATGTCGTTGAGGTGGCCGAGGATCTCGTCGGGCGGCAGCTCCAGCTCCGAGAGGGTGCGGACGGCTGTCCGGAGCCTGCCCATGGTGGCGGCCTCGGCCATGCCGTGGCCCATGACGTCGCCGATCACGAGCGCCACCCGGGCCGCGGAGAGGGGGATCACGTCGTACCAGTCGCCGCCGACGTCGGATCCCTGCTTGGCCGGCTGGTAGCGCGCCGCCGTCGTCACCTCGGGCAGCTCGGGCAGTGCCTGTGGCAGCAGGCTGCGCTGGAGGGTGCGGGCCCGGGTCGTCGCCTCGTCGTAGAGCCCGGCTCGCTCCAGGGCCTGCGCGATCAGTCCGCTGAGCGCGGTCAGCAGTGTTCGTTCGTCGTCG
The DNA here is from genome assembly GCF_007827595.1 of Streptomyces sp. BK340. Taxonomy (GTDB): domain Bacteria; phylum Actinomycetota; class Actinomycetes; order Streptomycetales; family Streptomycetaceae; genus Streptomyces. The sequence goes on along the minus strand of NZ_VISR01000004.1, from coordinate 384,332 downwards.
TCCAGTACCCGCGGCCGGCCGAAGGAGATCACCGCCGCGCCGATCTCGCGCCCCGACACCGCCAGCGGGAGAAAGGCCCAGGCCTGCTTGCCGCTCTCCTGGATCAGGGACTCGGTCCCCGGATAACGCGTCAGGAACTCCTCCGGGGAGGAGATGCAGAGCGGGGTGCGGGTGTGCAGGGCGTCTCCCACCGGGTTCATGGTGTCCCGCACGGTCCAGCGCCCGTCCAGCAGCCGGGTGAAGCGCTCCGCGTATCCGCGGGAGCCGACCACGTTCAGCCGGTCGCCGACCACGCCGAGCATGACGAGTCCCGTGGCCCCGAGGGCTGTCATCACGCCGTCGGCCGTCGCCGCCATCACGTCCTGGGCCGTGACGGCCTCGGCCAGCTCCCGCGTGACCCGCTGCACCAGGGCCGCCCGCTCGGCCGACGCCCGCTCCGCCGCGGCCCGCTCGGCCTCGCGCAGATGGCGCTCGGTGGTGTCGGTGATGTAGAGCGTGAGGCCTTCCGGCACCGGCACCAGCCGCAGGTGGTACCAGGACATCCCGTCCGGCCCCGGTATGTCGAATCCGGCCGGCCGGCCCTCGGCCGCCGTCGCCCGGCAGCGCTGCTCCAGCCCCGGCACCGCACCCACCGCGGGGATGTTCCAGAGCAGGTCTCCGGCCACGTCCCCGGCGGCGCCGAGGAACCGCTCGGCGGCCTGATTGAGAAAGCCGATGCGCCAGTCCGCGTCCAGGGAGACGAAGCCGTCGCTCATGTGCTGCAGCGCCCGCCCGACCGACTCGGCGGCGGCATGCGTCTCGCTGCTGTCCCGGAGGGTGCCGATCACCTTCACCGGCGTCCCGTCCAGGTCCGTGATCGTCCGGGCACCGGCCTCGATCCAGAGGTACGTGCCGTCCTCGCGCCGGACCCGGTACTCGTTCTGGAAGCCGCCGCGCAGCTGGATGCCCGTGTCGAAGCCGGCCACCGCCCCGGGCAGGTCGTCCGGGTGGATCAGCGCCGCCCACGCCTCGATGCCACCGCTCATCACCTTCGGATCGATCCCGGCCAGCACCTCCTCGACCGGCCGGTCGGAGGTCAGCTCGCCGGTGCGCAGGTCCCAGGTGTACGTGACGCAGGGCGCCCCTTCCACGTCCCACGCGGGGGTGGCCTCCCGCGGTCCCGGCTCGTTCTCCAGGGCGCGCAGCAGGGTGGGCGACGCACTGAGGATCCCGGACGACGCGAGCCTCCCGGACATCCAGCCCGCCACCTCGTCCAGAAACGCGCATTCCGCCGCACCGGGCTCGTCGCCGGGGGCGAAGAGGACGGAGAGCGCGCCGCGCCGACGGCCACCGCCCGGAATCGGGACGGCCAGGTGACCGATGCCGGCGGGGAGCCGGGAGGGCCAGAGGGCGGAGGGGTCCCGGCCGGGCACCGGGTCGGGCGGGGCCAGGTCGGAACGCCAGGTGACGGTGTCGTTGCGGGCGGCCCTGCTGGGCGGGGCCGCGCCTCGTACCGGGATGATCAGCCAGGGCCGGGTCATCGACTCCGGCAGGCCGCTGTCGGCGACCAGGTAGAGGATGCCGCTCATGCCGCCGCCCGGTAGATGCACCATGCCGCCCAGGCCGTGCACCTCGGCCACCGCCTGCTGGAGCGCGGTCAGCAGGACCTCGACATCGCGCCGGTCCTCGTCCACGGCGTCGAGCAGCCGCATCCGTATGCGGTGTGTGTCCGAGGGCCATGCGGTCGCTATGGTCCGCAGGCCCTGCGGCTGGTGCAGCGAACGGGGGACGTGGGGCATGGACGGGTCGGTGCTGTGCGCTTCGCCACCGCTGGTGTTCACCACTGTCGACTGTCGCCTCCGCTCACCCGCTGGGCTGCAAGAGATCGGATGTGGACCTGTCGCGATCTACACCCGTCGAATCCATCCTAATCGGAACAACTTAGACACCTTCATCCGCTCTGGGAACCCCCCTCATTAGCCCACCTGGCCGGGTGCAACTGTGCCGATCAGCAATCAACGCGGTTTCCCGTGCTTGCATCCTGCGTGGAGGCCGATGACATGACTGACGAGAGACAGCAAGACACCCGCTCCCGACTCTCCGCGTCCCGGCGTCGTCTGCTGGCGGCGGCCGCCCTGGCGCCCATAGGTGCCGGCGTGCCGGCCCGGGCCGACGCCCTGTCCGCCGGACCGGCGGGCCGCACCCCGGTCCAACCGGTGATGACCAAGCTGACGGACTGGGCGGACGTGGGCAAGTCTCTCGGCCGGCCCGGTGACATGCGGCGATTCATGTACCACACGCCGTTGCCGCGCAAGGACCTCAAGGTCTACTCGCGCGGCATTCGGATCGACCCCGCGCTCGCCCTCGGTACGCACGTCTCCTTCGTCCGGTACGCCGACCGGAGCACGCTCCTGATGGGTGACGCCGTGGTCACCGAGCGCGAGCTGCAGCACTTCTGCGACGTCCTGCAGGACCACGGAATCATGCAGACCGCCATCCACAAGCACCTGCTCGCCCACGAGCCGGACGTCTGGTGGGTCCATCTGCACGCCCACGGCCACGACCCCGTCGCCGTCGCTCGTGGTCTGCGCGCCGCGTTCGACTGCACCGGCACCCCGCCCGCCACGCCCGCCACCTCCTCGCCGCGCATCGACCTGGACACCGCCGCCATCGACGCCGCGATGGGCGTCAGGGGCTCCGCCGACGGCGTGATCTGGAAGTCCACCTATGTCCGCCGCGAGACCGTCACCGACGGCCATGTGGCCCTGCCGCCGGGACTGGGCTCCACCACCTCCGTCAACTTCCAGCCGCTCGGCGGCGGAAGAGCCGCCCTCAGCGGCGACCTGGTCATGATCGCCGCCGAGGTCCAGCCCGCCCTCACGGCCCTGCGACGCGGCGGGATCGAACTCGTCGAGGTGCACCACCACAACCTCACCGACGAACCACGCCTGTTCTTCGTCCACTACTGGGCTGTCGGCGATGCCGTCGGACTCGCCCGGGCCGTTCGCCGGGCCGTGGACGTCACCAACGTCGTACCCATGCCAGGAGGAGCCGGCTGATGGCCGCGGACCACGAGACAATCACCTGCCCGTTCGACTTCAGCGAAGCACTCGACTTCGACCCCGCGCTCGCGGACCTGATGCAGCGCCGCTCCCCCGCGCGCATCCGGCTTCCCTACGGCGATGCGGACGCCTGGCTGATCACCGGCTTCGACTCCGTCAAGCAGGTGACCACCGACCCACGGTTCAGCCGGGCGGGCATCATCGGTCACGACTACCCGCGGATGACGCCGGAGCCCATCGTCTCGCCGGAATCGATCAACGTGATGGACCCGCCGCTGAGCAGCCGCGTCCGCCACCTGGCCTCGCAGGCCTTCACCCAGCAGCAGGTCGACCGCATGCGGCGGCGGATCATCCGGCTCACGGACCGCCTGCTGGACGACATGGAGAAGCAGGGACCACCGGCGGACCTGGTCCAGCACCTCTCCAACCCGCTCCCCCAGCACGCCATCCTGGACCTCCTCGGTATCGAACGGGAGGAATGGCCCCGGATCGAGGAGTCCGTGCACCAACTGCTCGTCGTCGGCGCGGGCACCAAGGAGGCCGCCGCGACGGCCAAGGCCGATCTGACGGCCTACTTCGCCAAGCTCGTCGAACAGCGCCGGAACTCGCCCGGCCCCGACCTCATCAGCGCGATGGCCGCGGCGCGGGAGGGCGAGGAGCAGCTCGACGACAGGGAACTGGCGGTCATGGCACTGACGCTGGCGCTCAGCGGCCAGGACACGGCGACCTGCCAGATCAGCGACATCACCTACCTGTTCCTGACACGTCCCGAGCTGATGGAGCACCTCAGGCGCCGGCCCGAGACCGTGACCGACGTCGTGCACGAGATGCTCCGCTGCATCCCCTTCCGCAAGGGGGTCGGAATCCCACGCGTGGCCCTGGAGGACGTGGAGCTGGACGGCGTGCGGATCAAGGCGGGCGACTTCGTGCACGTGTCGTACCTGACGGCCAACCGTGACCCGGAGCGCTACGCGGCCCCCCACGTCATCGACCTCGACCGCCCCACCGCTCCGCACATGACCTTCGGCTGGGGCGGACACCGGTGCATCGCGATGCCGTTGGCCATGGCCGAACTCGAAGTGGCCATCGGCCGCCTGGTGGAGAGGTTCCCCGGTCTGCGGCTCGCAGTGCCACCGGAGGAGGTGCGCTGGGACACGGAAACGATCAGGCGGTTTCCGCTGGAGCTGCCGGTGGCCTGGTAGGAGGGCCCGCACGGCGTCGGGCTCACGGGCTCACACACGCCACCGGACACCAGGGAGCCCCCCTTCCCGCTCAGGAAGGGGGGCTCCCTCGGCCGTGCAGTCGCGCACAGTTCCGGCCTCGGCACGGACGAGCCCGACCGTCATGGCCGGGATCCGTCGAACGCGGCGACGAGCTGGTCCGTGGTGACGATGGCCTGGGCGAAGGTGGGGCCGTTGAGTTCGTGGGCGGCGTGCATCATCTCGGGAGCGAGGGCCGCGGTGGCGTCGCGGACCAGTGTGACGTGGTAGCCCAGCTCCATGGCGAAACGAGCGGTGGCCTCGACGCAGGTGTTGGCCAGGACGCCGACGAGAACCACGTGGGTGATGCCGTGCTGCTTGAGCTGCATGTCCAGGTCCGTGTTGGCGAACCCGCTCGACCCCCAGTGCTCCTGGGCGACGAACTCGCCCTGCTGCGGCTGGAAGTCGGGGTGGAACTCCCCGCCCCAGGAACCCCTCGCGAAGTGGTGGAACTGCTGGATCTTCCGCTGCGAGGGGGTCGGATGGTCCCACGTGTCGTAGTCACCCGGCTCCCAGCGGCGGTGCGGCACGAACACCACGCGCACACCGGTCGCACGGGCCGAGGCGATCACAGAGCGCAGATGGTCCAGCAGACCGACCTCGCCGGCCACGGGCTCCAGCCGCGGCCAGACCTTGCCGCCCTCCGAGAGGAAGTCGTTGTAGGGGTCGATCAGCAGAACGGCCGTGCGGCGGGGATCGTAGGTCTCGGCCATGCTTCCTCCCTGCACCTGCCCTACCGGGGCGGTTCGGCGCCGGTCTGCTCGTCGGCCATGTACCGGGCGTACCAGTCGGGCCGGTCCGGGTCCTCCCGGCACGCGGCCGCCCGCCGATCAAGCCACACCGGCCCGGTGTGGCGCCGGAGACACACCGCCGCATCGCGCCGCGATCCACCGGGCAGCGGCAGCCCGTCTCCGACCCCGCCCGTGCCGCGGACGACGTTCGCCCCGACCAGCGGGAAGTTGCTTCACATACCGGCCATACCACCGCCGGTGAGCCCCGGAGCCAGCGCCGGGACCCAGAAGACGGCGACGGCCAGAGCTATCGAGGCGACGCCCACGGCACGGGCCACCAGACGGCCGGCCGGAGCGAGCTTCTCGGCGGCGATCACGGCGGCCAGTGCCACCATGGCCCACAGGTTCATCAGTCCGAACGCGGCCAGCAGCAGCATGAGCGACCAGCAGCAGCCCAGGCAGAAGGCACCGTGGTGGGCTCCGGCACGCAGATCGCGAGAGGGCCCCGGGTACGAGGCGTAGCGAAGCATGTGTCCGATCGGCGAGCGGCACTTGGCAAGGCAGCGGTCCTTGAGGGGCGTGAGCTGGTAGACGCCACCGACCGCGAACACGGCCGCGGCCACCGCGGTCCCGGCCTCCGCGGGGAGGGTCGCCGCCCGGCCCAGGCCCACGGCCAGCGCGTACGCCGGCAGCCCGGCCGCGGCCCAGACGAGCAGGTAGGCGACGGTGAAAGCGGCCATGCGTCTCGACCGGTGCACGGTGATGGTGCGTGCGTACAGCCCGGCGACGGGCGCCGTGGAGGGCAGCATCATCGCGGCCATCATCAGCGTCCACACGACCAGGAAAGCGGGCAGTCCCAGGCCCATGGTGCCGGCCGTCACCTGCATGCCTCCCCAGCGCGTCACCATCCAGATCCAGGCGGCGGCCGCGGCGACCAGCAGCAGCCCGGCAGGGCGCGCCGCGCGGCGGCCGGCGACCGGCCCAGCGGTCATGCGGACCACGTGAAGGGCGCCGAGTGCCCGTTGCCGCCGGTGAAGTCCCAGGACCGGCCGTACACGCCGACGCCCGTCGCCCGGGTGGACCGGGCGATCGTCAGCGTGCTGTTCGCAGGGTGGAACATGCCGGTCAGGCCCATCACCGGACCGTCCTCGCCGAACTGCGGGGCGACCTGGTCCTCGATCTCGATGTCGATGACGTCGCCCACGCGCGCGGCGTGACGGCGGCCGTCGTCGTGGTAGTCGATGGGGACGCGCTCCACGCCCAGGACCTCACCGATGAGCGGAGTCAGCGCCGCCATCGGCCCACCGGCCTGGCCGGAGAAGACCTTGCCCAGCGCCTCCGCCTGACTCTCGTCGGCCGAACCGTCGACGTAGAGCGCGACCTGCCAGCCGCCTTCGGCCATCACCTGCGGTGCGTCGATGAAGACGGCGACGCTGCGGTCGGAGACGTCCACGCCTTCCACGTTCCCGCTGTCCACGTGGAACGCGAAGGTCACCTGGCAGCGGTCTTGGTCGGCCGGCGCAGTGAGGCCCGAGGTGGTGCAGGGACACACCGCGTCGCAGTTGCAGCTCTCCAGGTAGGTGCCGCTCAGATTCCAGGGCATGCTTCCTCCCTGTTCGCGTCCCCCCTCGACGGTCTGGATACCTCAGGATTCTGAATACCTCAGGAGGGTCCGCCCCACCCCGAAGCAGCTGCTTCCAGGCTATTCCCGACCGCCCACGTCACGCAGATCCACAGCCGGGGCGGGGCGGGCGCGCCGGCGCTGACGGACGACCTGCGCTCCAGGAAGCCACGCCCGGCGCCCGTCGGGCCCCCGGACCCTGACGCGCCGATCACGGCGACGGACCGCACCGTCATCGCAGACGTGCTCGCCGCCTCGGGCGGCCGGGCCCCCGACCCGCTGCTGTACTACGCCAGGCTGGGCCGAGATCCACCGATGAGTTCCGCCGGCCGGGCCGGTCTGACGGGACGTACGCCATCGAGCCACCGACTGGAGACCCACCATGACCGATCCCGTACACCCCGGCCGCATGCTGTTCGTGAACATCCCCGTAGCGGACCTCGAGAAGAGCAAGGCCTTCTTCGCCAAGCTCGGGTTCAGCTTCAACCCGAAGTTCACCGACGAGACCGCCGCCTGCATGCTGGTCGGCGAGCACGCCTTCGTCATGCTGCTCAGCCGCGAGAAGTTCGCGGAGTTCGCGAAGCTGCCGATGGCCGATCCGGCCACGCACACGCTGGCGCTGTACTGCTTCAGCGTGTCGTCCCGCGACGAGGTCGATGCGGTCAGCGCCGCCGCGCTCGCGGCGGGCGGCTCCAAGGCGGACGACGCCGAGGACTACGGCTTCATGTACTCACGCAGCTTCTTCGACCTCGACGGCCACGGCTGGCAGGTCATGTGGATGGACCCGGCGGCGGTGGAGCAGGGCCCCGAGGCGTTCGCGGCCTCCACGCAGGACACCGACACCCCGGCCTGACCCACCGCGTTCCGCACGTGCAGGGCAGCCTGGCGGCGTGTCAGGCAGCACACCGGACATCGACGAGCCCCGTCCCGGTCGGGGACGGGGCTCCGAGAGGAGGGCAGGGCGCCCCGGCCCTCCTCTCGACCGGGGATCCGCCGAGGGCGCGGAAGAAGCTGTGGGTCAGTTCCAGACCGTGCCGTAGAAGTAGCCGCCCGTGCCGCGCTCGTAGTAGTGCTGGCCGTAGAGACCGCCCACGCAGTTGCTCTTGTTCTCGTAGGCGTTGGTGGGGAAGGAGCCGACCATCACGCCGGTGTCGGCGTCCCACAGCTCGGCTCGCCCCCAGTAGGCGAGGGCCTTGCGCTTGCCGGAGAAACAGACCGTGTGGTCGGAGTTCGCCGGTACGGAGCCGCTGGTGCACACGCCGCCCCAGCTCTCGCAGGTCGCCGAGGCCGCGCTCGCCGGAGCGGCGTTGAACAGACCGAACGTGAGCACCGCGGCTGCCGCCGTGGCCACCTGCGCGACTCTCTTCTTCATGACTCTTCCTCCCGTTTTCTGGCGATGTCGATCAGGCCGATCGAACGACGCCAAGACTAGGAAGCGGGTGATCACCGGAGTGTGCGGTGAGCGCGGGTTTCCTTGACGCTCAGCGCGCGGAACTCGGTCGGGCTCACCCCGTACGCCTCCCGGAAGGAACGGCTGAACACCGCCGGGCCGCTGAACCCCCATCGGGCGGCGATCACCGCGACCGGATGGACGAGAAGGCCGGTCTTGCCGAGCTCGGCCCGGCACCGCTCCAGACGGCGCCGCCGGATACGGGCCTGGACGGTCTCCCCCGTTCCCCGGAAGAACTGGTGGAGTGTCCGTACCGAGATGTGGTGCACGGCCGCGATCGTGGCGGGAGTCAGGTCCGGATCGCCGAGGTGGTCCTCGATGAAGGCGTGGATCCGCCGCACCACCGCCTGCGTGCGGACCTCGGCGTTCCTCGACGTCCAGCCCTTGAGCCAGGCTGGCGGCGAGCAGGTCGACGGCGACCGAGCCGAGACGCTCCAGCTCCGGCCGCGTGCACTGGGCGGCGTGCGCTTCGAGGGACCGCAGGAAGGCGGCCAGGACCGCGGCCGTGCCGCGATCACCGGGGATGCGGCTGGCGAGCAGGCGGGCGACGTGCCGATCGTGCAACGGGAGGGCGTTCCGGGGCAGTTGTAACATCAGCAGCCCGGCCGAGCCCCCGTAGACGGGTATCTCCGCGTCGGAAGGCCGTGAGGTGTCCCAGAGCACGAAGTCCCCGGCCCCCACGCCGCAGTCGTTGCGGTGCTGGGAGAAGGACGCCGCGCCCGCGTGCATCAGCCCCAGCTGGTACTGCTCGGGATCGCCGCGCCGGATCAGGGCCGGTGTGCGCCTCGACCGCAGCGGCGAGAACCCGAGCTTCGCCACCCGGACGTCCCCCAGCTCCAGCACGGCCGCCTTCGCCTCGAAGTCGGCGGAGCACTCGGTGCTGAGCGCGCTGGGGATCACCTCCCGCGAGACGAGGTCCGAGAACCAGTCGAACCGCTCCCTCGGCGGCAGCTCCTCCGACGACATCATTGACCACACAGCGTCCCCCGACTCTCAGGCAAATGATCACCACGGGGCATGATGCAACGCTCGTGCGCCCGCCGTCGCATGGCTGCGGCCCGGCGTGGCGGCGCCCCGTCAGCGGGGTCTCAACGCCAGCGAACCCCCGTCCCGGTCAGGAGAGGGGGTTCGCCGGACCCACTCAGACGGGCGAGGGACTGAAACGCCGCCGGCGTCGGACCCGCGTTCTTGACCGTCAGAGGCAGCAACTTCTTGCCGGTCGGGCCGATGGGGACGTGCGTGTCCGTCTACGGGCAGGCAGTCACTCGCGCCACCAGCCGAGCGCATCTTCGCCGGCTCGCGTGTTGCGGGCCGGCATGACCGGGCCGGCCTCGTGGCAGATGAAGCCGAGGCGGGTCAGTGCCCGGCGCATCTCGCCCGTCGTGAAGTCCCGGCGGTTCAGCCTGGTGACCACTTCCCCGACCTGCATCACGGGGTAGGTGCGGCTGCCGATGGTCACGGACACGCCGGTGACGGGCTCGGGCGTGATGCGGCTCATCGACTGCTCGACCTCACTCTTGATCAGGTCGAAGGGGAAACGGGCGATGACACAGCGCATGGATGCCTCCTCAGGGATGGGGAAGAACACCGGAGAAGCCGACTGCCCGGCAGTGGTCGGACGGCGGTCAGGGCGTGAGAGCGAGGACGCCCAGGGCGTAGCCGTGCTGGTCGATCACGGGGGACACGTGCAGGGCCCGGACCCTCATGGCCGCTTCCGCCTCGCTGAGTACGGCCCTGGAGGAGGTGAACGGTCCGCGGTCGAGCGGGATGTCCCGCAGCCGGGTCCGGTCGCAGTACCACGAGCCGCCGCGGTGCGCGGTGAGCTGGGCCTGGGTGACCAGTCCGGCGCACCGCCCGTCCTCGTCCTGGAGGAGCAGGTGGGAGACGCGGGCTCCGATGAGCACGGACAGGGCCACGTCGACCGTCATGTGGTCGTCGACCTGCGGCCCGGGAGCGTGCATGGCGTCGCGGGCGGTCAGCCCGGTGCCGTAGGCGTCGTCGGTCTGCTGTGTTCGGGACGGAATCGGCGTCAAAGGGTGCTCCTTGTCGTTGGGGCGTACAGGACGGGCGACGTCTCGGCCTGACTGCCGGGAGCGCATTCCCCGTGTCCGGCCTATGTGCTGGTCCTCGGGACGGAGCGACGGGCCCGGCCGGTGGCCCGGCCGCCCCGGCTCCGGGCGGCGGATCCCGTGCGCTCACGTCGTCCGTCGACCGGCGTGGTGAGGGTGACGGGTACACCGGAGGGGGTCCGGGCGCCGGTGATGCGCTGCAGTTCGACCTCGCCCGGACGGATCTGCGCGGTGCGCGCAGTGATACCGGCGTCGGCCATCAGGCGGTCCACCGCGCGGCGCTGATACGGCAGGACGAGGGTGACGACGGTGCCGGACTCGCCGGCGCGTGCGGTGCGGCCGCCGCGGTGCAGGTAGTCCTTGTGGTCGGCAGGAGGGTCGACGTTCACGACGAGGTCGAGGCCCGCGACATGGATTCCGCGAGCGGCGACGTTGGTGGCCACCAGGACCGTGACGTGGCCGTCCTTGAACTGCGCGAGTGTCCGGTTGCGCTGCTGCTGGGACTTACCGCCGTGCAGGACCGAGGCACGCACGCCGACGGAGAGCAGGCGCTCGGTCAGCTGGTCCACCGCGTGCTTGGTGTCCAGGAACATGAGCACACGTCCGTCGCGGGCGGCGATCTCGGTCGCGACGGTGTCCTTGTCGGCATCGCGCATGTGCAACAGATGGTGCTCCATGGTGGTGACGGCACCCGCGGACGGGTCGACCGAGTGCACCACGGGGTCGTGGAGGTAGCGGCGCACCAGGAGGTCGATGTTGCGGTCCAGGGTCGCCGAGAACAGCAACCGCTGACCGCCGGCGGGGACTTGGGCGAGCAGCGCGGTCACCTGAGGCATGAAGCCCATGTCGGCCATCTGGTCGGCCTCGTCCAGGACGGTGACGGCGACCTGGTCCAGCCGGCAGGCTCCCCGCTCGATGAGGTCCGTGAGCCGGCCCGGCGTGGCCACGACGACTTCGGCTCCGCCGCGCAGGGCGCTCGCCTGACGGCCGATCGACATGCCGCCCACCACTGTGGCGAGGCGCAGCCGCAGGGAGCGGGCGTACGGGGTGAGCGCGTCAGTGACCTGCTGGGCCAGTTCCCTGGTGGGTACGAGGACGAGGGCGAGCGGCTGCCGGGGCTGGGCCCGCTGCCCGTCCAGACGGGCCAGCACCGGCAGACCGAAGGCGAGCGTCTTGCCCGAGCCCGTGCGCCCCCGTCCCAGGACGTCCCGGCCCGCCAGTGCGTTCGGCAGGGTGGCCGCCTGGATCGGGAAGGGAACGGTCACGCCCTCGGCACGGAGCGCGGCCAGCAGCCGTTCGGGTATGTCCAGGCCGGCGAACGTCTCGACCGCCGGCAGCGGCTCTGTGAGGGTGACCGGCAGGGCGAACTCCTGTCGGCGCGCGGTGGAGCGTGCTCCCCTGACGCTCTTGCGCCCGGCACCCGGACGAGGACCTGGCCGGCCCGTCTCCTGCGTACGGAAGCTGCTGCCGCGAGCGGAGCCCGTCGAGCGGGTGGGACTTCTGTCCGTGCGGAAGCGACCGGAACTGCCGCCGGTCTGACTGGTGTGGTTCATGCAGGAACCTCCTCGATGCGGCATATCGAGGAATTCCGGCCGACGGGGAAGCCGCACGAGGAATCACAAGAATGAGCCGAAGGGAAATGCGAAAAGTCGTAAAACAATGAGCTGGGGCCCGCACCCCAAGAGCGCGGGCCCCAGCCACATGATGCGCGAACCAGTGGCTCGCGACAGTTCGCGTCAGCGTCAGGCGGGAACGATGTTCTCGGCCTGCGGGCCCTTCTGGCCCTGCGTGACGTCGAAGGTAACCTTCTGGCCTTCCTGAAGCTCGCGGAAGCCCTGGGTGGCGATGTTCGAGTAATGGGCGAACACGTCCTGTCCGCCACCCTCCTGCTCGATGAAGCCGAAGCCCTTTTCCGCGTTGAACCACTTCACGGTGCCAGATGCCATATCGAATCTCCCTTGGGGGCAGTGCCGGGCTCCGCACTTTGCGGAGCCGAGTCGCCGCAATGATCACCCCTCCGGAAAGATCCGGAAAGCTCAGCGAAGAAAAACTCTCTGGCAACCAAAACTGCAACTGTTATCACGCTAGCACAGAGGCAGGCACAGGCGGTCATGCGTTTTTAGGAACACTCGACATTTCTCATCCCGCTGGGCTACATATTTCTGTATTGGCGGGACTAGGTATCCGCGGCGTGCTCAGCCAGCTTCCGGCGCATTTCCCGGTTCAGGCGGAGGGCGTCGTCGAGCTGGTCCTCGAGGGAGACGATGCGGCACGCGGCCTCCACGGGAGTGCCCTGGCCGACCAGCTCCCGGGCGCGGGCGGCGATGCGCAACTGACGGCGGGAGTACCGGCGGTGCCCCCCTTCCGAACGCAGAGGAGTGATCACCCCGGTCTCGCCGACGGCCCGGAGGAAAGCGGGGGTGGTGCCGAGAACGTCTGCGGCCCGCCCCATGGTGTAGGCGGGATAGTCGTCATCGTCGAGGCTGCCTGCGGCAGAGACGTTCTCAGCGGGCATAGCACCTTCGTTTTCAGGCACGCGGCAGGGGCCCCCGGCGTGCCTGGCACCGGTCTCCGAAGGATTCAGGGCCATCCGCGTCGTGCGACAACCCTAACTCCGGCAGGCATGGAGATGTGGGCTCGCCGTGACAGATGTCCTTCCACACACAGTCCGACGAGCCGTCGCAAGTTTCCCCCCAGCCGTACCGCCGGACGGGCCGGAACCCGCCCGCTCACCTCGCGAAGTGTCCCTGCTCCGGTGTCAGTCCCGCTGCGGACATGACCGATGCGGCGGCCCGCTCGGTGGCCTCCGGCGATACGACCAGCAGATCCCGGCGCCCATGGGCGGGAGCCATCAGAACGATGGTGCTCGGCGTGCGCTCCGTGGTGGTGCTGCGCAGCCGGACGACTTCGTTGCAGATGAGCATGCGGCCCGGTGCCCCGGCCCACCCCGTGCCGTTCACCAGGACACTGGCGATCCGACCCCAGGCACGGGGCAGACCGGAGAGCAGTGGCGGCAGTTCCGTCAGAAGATCGAAGGTACGCGGCCACCAGGCCCCGTCGATACGGCGCGGCACACTGCTCTCGGGCGCAAGGTACAGACGGGGGACGGGCGGGGCCGGCGGCGGGCGCCGTAGTCGGTCGCTCATGAGGTGTCCTGTCGAGTGGTTCGGTGCGGCAGGTCGTCCTCGGCCCGACGATTCGCCTCGGCGGCCGGGAATGCGCTCGCGGTGAGGCGGAGTGCGGCGTCGGCCGTTCGCCCCTCCCAGGCGTCCTGTGCGTTCGCGTAGGCGGGGAAGCGGTCGATCAGGCCGGTCTGGCGGAAAGGGGTGGGGTCGGTCGCGTGGTTGTCGTACACGATGCGTAGCCAGCCGCCCCGGGCGCGGCAGTCGGACCATGCCTCGCACAGTGGCGTCAGGATGCTGCGGTCGGTGAAGGTCGCGTCGCTCAGGTCCACGATCAGGAGGAGCCGTCCAGGCCGGGTCGCGCGGGCCTCGACCAGGGCGCGGACCAGTGGGGCCACGGTCCGCGTGTCCAGTTCGCCGTGTGCGCGGACGATGCGGCACTCCTCGAAGAGCGCAGGCGCTTCGCCCCGAGTGGGCAACGGCTCGCGGGAAGATGGTGGTTGAGGCCGGTCGATCGTCCCTGCCACGGGCTCCCAAGGGGCCCCGTGCCTCATTCCGCCTCCCCGTTCGCGCCGACCGGGCGACCCGTTTCGGCGAGCGTCAGCATGCGCGCGGCGGTCAGCGGGTTCTCGGGGTCGGCTGCGGCGGCCAGCAGCCGGGCGGCTGTTCCGGCGGGTTCCTCGGGCGGGACGACCAGGAGCACCCAGCGTCCCACGGTGCCGCAGTCCAGGGTGATGACGTGCGCATCGCTTCCGGGTCCGGCCGGATCCACGGCGATCACCCTGCCGGGCGCCATGACCGTGTGCGGGTGGTCGGGCCATTCGGCGGGGTCCACGGTGACGCGTATCGCAGCTCCCAGGTCTGGCTCCAACGAGCCGACGAGCGAGGGAAGTTCGAGTTCCAGCGCGTCGCAGCGCGGCCACCAGGCCCCGTCCAGCGGGCCATGACTGACGTCCGGGGTGAGGGTCAGGCGGGGCAGGGGCATGCGGTACGTGTGCGCGTCGGCACCGGACGCGCCTTCGGCCGGCGTTCTGGTGGGTTCCATCGTGCGGTCCCGTCCCGGGAGCCGTAGGACGACTGCCCGTTTCGTCCCTCACCGGGAACGGCACCGCCGGAAGCGCTGCGCGAAAAGCTCTCGGTGGGTTCAGGCTACTCCTGGCCCAGGAGAAGCGGGCGGCTCAGTCCTCCGGCTCCGCCCTCTGTGCCATCTCCTCTTCCTCCTCTTGTTCTTCCTCCAGATCCTCCATCAGGCAGACTCCCTCATGTGTCAGCGAGACGGCCGCTGGAGTCCGGTGCGACGTCCATTCCACGCTGATCAGGCCCTCGTCAGCCAGATAGGCGCAGGCAGCGGAGAGGTCCTCGTCGGGCATGCCCAGCTCGGCGCGGAGCACCGATCCGCTGACCTCGGGGCGATTGAGTCCGACGGCCCTGTACAGGGACCGCAGAACCGCCTCGCGGTTGTGCTTGCGTTCGCGGAGTTTCGTCATGGCTGTCGTTCTCCGGGGTGACGGCCGCGCGGGGACGAACGCGACGGTGGATCCACGTGGCCTCGCGGACCCGGTTCATACCTCGTCGGCGTGAGCGTGCGCCTGCTCTGTCGATTCGCTGGTCGCGAGCCAGGTCCGTGCGGGTTCCGCGGCGTGCGCGGTGTCGAGGGTGAGATGGAGCCGGGTCCCTCCTTCATCGCCGGCGGGGTAGCTGCGCTGCTCGGTCGAGTCGAAGCAGCGCCGGAGCACTTCGGCGACACGACGGGCGACCTCCGGCGTCGCGGCGACGATGCGGACCTCGGCGTGGCCCTCGGAGGGCAGGGGCTCGTGCTGCATACGACCTCCTGGCAGGCGACGGGTACGAACCATGATTCCGGTCGCTGCCCGACACGCCGGGCAATGGTGGGGGTGGCGTCGCGTTTCCGCGGCGGCCCCTGTCTGAAGGGTATGCCGGGTCAGGGCGGCTGTGCGTCCCATGACCTGCCGATCAGCAGACCGGCAGGTCATACGGGTCGCCCGGCCGAGCTCGGTGCCCCCGCGGGCCGCCCTGAGCCGGCAGAACAGCGACCGCCGGGTCGCGCTCGCCGAGGTGGGCCCGGCCGGGAGTACGGTGGAGAGACCGAGGGCACGCCGCGCACCGCCTCAGGCACCGGTGCCGTTCTCGGAGATCGACGACGCCGGGGCGGCTTTCGTCCGTGTCCGGGGCAGGGTTGGTCATGACCGCGCAGGCGTTCCTCCCGACGACCTTGGCCCTCCCCGCGCTCCGGCCCGTACGGGGCAGGCCGCGTACCGGCATGCCGGGCCCGACGCAGCGGGGGTGCATGTGCTCGCCCCAGGTCGCAGAACGCGTCCGCCCGCTGACGCGTGGTCAGGTCGCGGACCGTCTGCAGGAGCTGGGCGACCTGTACGCGGAGACCTCCGGGGGCGACCCATGGGCGTGGAACGAGGCGCGTGTCGTCTTCCTGCGCCATCTCGCGGCCGACGCACGACGACCGGGGTTCTCGCTGCTGATCGCGGAGACCACCGCCCTGACCGGATACGCCTACGGCTTCCCCACAAGCGGCACGGGTCCATGGTGGGCGGGCCTCGGCGAACACGTTCGGGGAAGTCTGCACCAGAGCGCCGCCTCCGGGCGGCTCTTCGTCGTCTCCGGGATCGTCGTCCCGCCTCGTGTGCGCCGGGAGTACCGGGACCCTGTCTGGAACCTCGCCCGGCGACTGCAGCGGCGCTTGCTCGCCGACCACGGCGCCGCGCTCGGCGTCGCACTGGTGGACGTCCGGGACCACAGGACCGTTGAGACGATGCGGTCCTGGGGATGGCGGTACGCCGGAGACGACACCCTCAAGCCCGTGCCGCCAGGTCCGTTCCGCATGCTGGTGCTGGCTCCGGGAGCATGAGCGGCGGGAGCTGAGGGCTGGAGAACACCTGCCTCAAGTTCCACATACCAAGCAGCACAGAGCCCTCTTCCAGAGCGGGAAGGCGGTTCACGCACGCTTGGATCGCCGTCAGCACCCTCGGACAAATCAGAGAGCGTCCGAGCTTCCACTCACCGGTCAATGAGCGCAAACCAGCATCTCTGCCACAGCGTGAGGCCCGGCCTTGATGAACTCGAACTGTCGTTCAAGGGGTGCTCCGCGGAGACCAGTCCCACTGGTCCTTCTTGTATGTCCGGTTAAACAGGCCCTTGACCGTGGACAAGTCGTCGAACCGACACCGCCCTGGCGAGGCACCGCACCAGCCGATGCCGCTGCTACAGCAACCCCCGGCGGGGCCCGTCTGACATGAGACCGATGCTTCGCAGCTGCTTCGGGCCCGGTTGTACGACCAGCGCTCAGGCGCCTGCGGCCGTGACGATGGCGTCGGTGGCGAAGCCGAGCAGGAGACCGAGGAGGATGCACCAGGTGGTGAGGGTCTTGAGGCCGGCCCTGCGGGCGACGGCCAGCAGCTCGATGACGACGTAGAGGATCGAGCCGGCGGCGAGGCCGAGGAAGGCGATCGACAGAGTGTCGTTGACCACGTGCTGGCCGACAAGGGTGCCGAGAAAGGTGGGGCCGCCGCCGATCAGGCCGAGCCAGAGCAGGGTGAGCCAGGACGGGCGTTCGCCCTCGGCGGCCAGCGGAGCGACGATGCCAAAGCCCTCGGTGGCATTGTGCAGGCCGAAGCCGATGATCAGCAGGAGGGCCAGGGAGAGTTCTCCCCGGGCGGCGGAATTGCCGATGGCCAGGCCCTCGGCGAAGTTGTGGAGACCGATCCCGGTGGCGATCATCAGCGCGAGCGAGAGCGCCTGACTGCGGGGCTTCTGCGCCAGTTCGGCGCCGGCGGCGGCGCCGGGGCCCGTGGCCCGAGCGGCGGCTTCACGACGGCGGGCGATCCAGCCGTCGTAGTGGACGAGTCCGGCGAGCCCCACAGTGAGGCCGACGACCAGGGTGAAGCCCCCGGACGCCACCGTTCCCCAGGTGTGCTTGCCGAGCGCCTCGTCGATGGGCTCCCAGGCGTGAGTCAGTACGTCCCAGACGAGGAAGATCAGGATGCCGATGGCGACGGCGTTAAGGCCGGCCCTGAGCCGGGGCGTGGGCGTGCGGAGGCGGCCGAGGGGGAGGCCGAGGTAGATGGTGAAGCCTGCGATGGCTCCGAGCAGGACGATGCTGCTGCTGGACATGGGGACTCCGGTCTGACGTGCACAGGAAGCGCCCAGAACATAAGGCAGGCAAGGCTTACCTAACAAGTGGCGAAAGCTCGGCTTCAGCGAAGCTTGGGAAAGTCATTACGTGCTCCTGTCCGTGGCGCGGGCGCAATCCCCTCGCGCGTCGTCTTCGCATCCCTCCATGGAGGCGATACCTCGCCCAAAACAGCAATTTGACGGGTTTCGCACACGTCCATGGGCGATGCTCTCACCCCACGAGACGAGAGCGCCTCGCCGACAAGGCGGCCGATGGTCTCGGCGCGAAGCGCAGGCCGACCACGGCGGCCCACGGGCTGGAAGAGTCCGACTTCGAGCCGAGATCGCACACACCCTGCTGCGGCTGCGCAACTACATAACGCACCGGCGGAGGCGTCGAAGTCATGACCAGCGCCGACAACCTGCGAGAGTTCAAGCGCGACGGCCGCATCGTGATCGTCGGGGCCTCACTGGCCGGACTGCGGGCCGCCGAGGCGCTGCGGGACGAGGGTTTCACCGGCTCGCTCACCATGATCGGTGACGAGCTGGGCGAGCCCTACGACCGGCCTCCCCTGTCCAAGCAGGTCCTGACCGGGTGGGTGCCGGCCGATGCCACCACGCTGCCGCGACGCCGTGACATCAACGCGGAGTGGCTGCTGAAAAACTGGAGCTGTGCTTCGGCGGCCCGCCGGCCCGACGGGAAACCCAGATCGCGCTGACCGAACTGGTACGCCGCCTCGACCGGCCCGGACTGCTCGCAGACCCGCCGCCGTACCGGCCTAGTCCCGTTCTTCGGGGTCCGATCCATCTGGACATCGAGCAGGGTGACGGTTGACGCGGCAGCCGAGGGCGCACCCGCCGAGCAGCACTGTGCCCCCTTCCTTGTCCGGGAAGGGGGCACAGGCCAGCCACATCGTCAAGCGACCGCTCGTCAGTTGGTGCAGCCGGGGATGGTGTTCTCGGGAGAACAGTTGTCCGGGGTGTTGTTACGCACCAGGGTGCGGTCCAGCGTCACTGTGCCACCGCTGTTGAAGATGCCGCCGCCGCTGCCGGGGCCACCGTTCGCGGTGTTGCCCACCACCGAGGAGAGGGTCAGTGTCGCCGCATTGCGGTTGTAGATGCCGCCACCGAAGTCTGCGGTGTTGCCCCGCACCGTGGAGCGGGTCATCGTCAGCGTGCCGTCGTTGAAGATGCCCCCGCCGCCGGGGGAGGTGGCGGTGTTGCCGCTCACCGTGGAGAGGTTCAGCGTCAGCGAGCCGCCGTTGTAGATGCCGCCGCTGTCCGAGCTGGAGGTGTTGTCACGCACCGTGCTGCGGGTCAGCCTCGCAGTGCCGCGGTTGTCGATGCCGCCTGTGCTCCCCGCGGTGTTGTGCTGCACCGTGGAGTTGGTCAGCGTCAGCTTGCTGGTGCCGTCGTTGAAGATGCCGCCGCCGGTGAAGACGGAGCTGTTGCCGGTCACCGTGGTGCGGTCCAGCGTCGTCGTGCCGCCGTTGATGTTGAGGACGCCGCCGCCATTGAAGTTGTGGCCGTCGGTGATGGTGAAGGCCGCCAGTCGCGCCTGGGCGCCATTGGTGACCGTCACCACGGAACCCGTGTGGTTGCCGTCGAGGACCGCGCCCTGGACTCCCGTCAGGGTCAGGTTCTTGTCGATGGTGAAGTTGCCGACGCAGGTCCCCCTCACCTGCAGTGTGCTCCCCGGCGAAGCGGCGTTGATCGCGGGCTGCAGGGCGCCGGGGTCGGCGTTGCAGTTCACCGTGGTGTTCTGGGCAGCCGTGGCCGGGGTCGCCCCGGTCAGGCCGGCCGCCCCCGCCATCGTCGCCACAACCACCGCCGGCACCCCCCGGTGCCACACCGCCCGAGTTGCTCGCACGAGCATCTGTCATCTCCCGTCCATGTGCCGGGACACGCCCGGCGGCCCCGCCTCGCTGTCGTTCTCCTGCCGGGCGGCCCAAGCGCCCACGCTCGCAGAGACCTCCCCCTCGGGGCGGACCGAGCACCGGAGGAGAGCCCGCACGCCCCCGAACGGCCGGAGACAATGACCGGCATGGCCCAGAGACAACCGCGCTGAGCGACCGGGTCGGCCACGACGTACCCCTGGACTCACACGCCACCGCACACCAACGAGCCCCCTCCCAGTCAGGAAAGGGACTCGAGGCCTATTCGGTCGCGCTTAATCCTGGAACGGGCCCTCAGACCCACTCCACCTCGGAAACGATCTCAACCACCCGATCGAGCGCCTGGCCCCCCTCAGTGCGCGTGACCGCTCGCAGCAGGCGCCGGCCCAGCGTTCTTGAGTCGGGGCCGGCCTGCTCAGACCTCTTTGTCCAGAACTACCGTTTGGACGGCCATTGCGTTCCAGGGCGTCGACCGCAGATTCTTCGGCGGCCTTTGTGATCAGGGGTGGCTGCGGCCTCGGCCTGGCACGATTGCGCGGACAGCCCTTGATTCTCCAGCCGAAGGCGGGAACCGTGTTGGATTCCACCAACGCTGATCCCTGTCGGGACTGGGGTGTCACGGAGTGTGGCTCTACGCGCCAGGTGCTGATCAAAGCCCAGCGCATCTCGCCGGAGGACGCATGCATGCGGCCCGGCGGGGAGCCTGATCACCGGAAGCGACTCGGTGCAGAGCGAGGCCCAGGGCGAAGACCTGGGCCTCGCTCACTGTGCGACCGACGGTCGGGAGGCGCGTCACCTCCCGCCTCGGCCTCTTCGCGGCAGAGGGCTCACTTGGGGCAGGTCGGCCTGATCACCCCGTAGAGAACCCGGTTGCCCTCGCCCGCGTGCTCGGTGAGGGTCCACAGCTGATCGACCGAGTGGAGCCAGTAGAGGTCCTGCAGCCCCCGGCCGCAGCGCCGACGTGTGCGCGTCCGGGAAGGACGCCGCCCCGCTCCACACCGTGTCGCTCCAGCCACGGGAGTCGGACGCGCTGCTCAGATCTTCAACGTTCTACGAGAGTGTGGCCAACGCACCGTGGGCTTCGGTGTCGACACCACCGACGCCGTCAACGTCTCGCGCATGTACCTCCCAAAGCCCGAGGTCATCGACGCACAGTGGCACTCCCCTCCGATCACCCGCGTCGGTTGATATCGCCGACGTCGCTGCGGACGAATCCCCCAGTTGAGTCCAGCCCAAAACTGCAAGGACAGCGCACGACACCGCTCCGGTCCATCTGCCGAGCCGACCGTGAACTTCGGGGCTTCGATCAGCGCCGCAGGTCCGGGCGGCGGCGCCTGGATCGCAGTCAGCGCAGCCGCCGCCTTACCCTCACCCATCCCCACCCGCACCTCGGCCAACTGGTGGAGTACCTCACTCACGTCAGAGCGCGTGACCATACGGCAGCGCCGAGCCGTTACGGCGCGGTCGGCGACGGGCTCGGCACCTGCGCTGGGCACGCCCTAAACCGTGGGCTCCTTTCGGCGAGGCATCAGCAGGAAGGCCAGCACCGCCACCACGAGCGGCAGGATGCTGACGGTCAGCATGGTGAGCCGTAGACCGTCGGCGAAGTCCAGCCCGAGGTCCAGTCCTGAGGCCTGACGGAGCAGGTTGGAGTCGTACACGCTGCTGCCCGGAGTCTGCGCCAATCCGCTGCGCACAGCATCCACGGCCCGTCCGGCCCGGGCCACCGACAGCCCGCGTGACTTCGCGTCCATTAGCCACTGCCGCCGGAAGAAGAGATTGAGAAGCAGAACGTAGACGGTGGGCCCGAAAGCGGCGCCGGTCATCGCGAAGGCCATTTGGACGGAGGCCACCGCGCCGGAGTGCCCGGGCGGCGCCTGGGAAAGGACCGTCTCGGACACCGATGCGGAAGTGACCACCGCCCCCAGGTTGCACAGCCATGTGGTCGGCACGAGCAGCCACAGCGCCATCGCGGGGCCCGCTGTACCCGCCAGCAGCAGTCCACTTGCCGCCATCACCACCAGACCGGTGATCATCACCGGTCGCGGAGTGCACTTCCCGATCAGGCTTCCGGCCAGGATCACGGTACCGGCAATCAGCAATGTACCGGGCAGGTACAGCAGACCGACGGACTCGGGCGAGAGCGATAGCACAACGCTGCCGAACTGCCCAAGGACGATGCCGAGCCCCGCGATCAGGAAATTCAGCGTGAGGGTCGCCGCCAAGGCCACCTTGAACGGTGCGCTACGGAACAGTGTCAGGTCCACGGCGGGTTCCGGAGTGCGGCGTGCATGAAGCACGAAGAGCGCGGCAAGGACCGGGCTGATCACCAACGGCACCCATGTCTCGGCCCGGAGAATGCCGTTCTGCGCCGCGGCGAGGCCGACGACGAGGGCCAGAAGAGTCGCCCCGATCAGGGTGACACCCACCACGTCGAGGCGATGGCCCGGCTGGACGGGTGACTCCGGGACGTACCGGGACGTCAACCACAACGACACCAAGCACAGCAGCGGGGCGATCAGGAACAGGAAGCGCCAGCCGACGACCGCCACCGCCCAGCCCGTGAACGCGGGGATCACACCGCACAGGATCACGTCAACGGCCATCAGGCCACCGATGGCGATCGGCCGCTTCTCTGGCGTCACGGACACCTTCAGCAGGGCCAGCGGCACTGCCAGCAGCGCGGTCATCCCCAGCCCGGCCAGAAAGCGCATCGCAAGCAGGAAGCCATAGCCGGGCGAGAAGACGGAGAGCAGGTCGGCGATCGTGACGATGACCAGTCCCAGCATCAGCAGCCGCTTGAGACCGATGGAGTCCCCGAGCCTGCCCGCGGCGAGAACGGAGGTGGCCATCACCAGCGTCGCTGCCCCGCCGAGCAACCCCACGGCTTGCGGTGGCACATGGAGGGCCCGGTTCACCTCCGGCAGATTCAGGCCGAGAACCAGCGGATCGACGACGGTGACGGTGAAAGCGAGAGCGAGAGCGAGGATGATCCGCAGGGGCGTCGAGTTGGTAGCTGACTCAGCGGATGACACCGTAGAGACTCCCGTGCTTCGGCGCATATCGGTTGACACTAACCCGGCCATTGCGCACCGTCGGGTTCCCTGGGCCGACATGCACGGAAAGACAGCAGCGAGCCCCTCCCGATCGGGTCATTGTCAAGAGTTGTGGATCGAATGATGCGCGATCCAGTCGGTCATCCCTCGTCCAGACACAGGCGGAAGCGGTGTCCGGCCGACTCGAAG
Source organism: Streptomyces sp. BK340 (assembly GCF_007827595.1). Classification (GTDB taxonomy): domain Bacteria; phylum Actinomycetota; class Actinomycetes; order Streptomycetales; family Streptomycetaceae; genus Streptomyces. The sequence continues at coordinate 361,753 of NZ_VISR01000004.1, read as the reverse complement.
AGCACCCGGACGCTCCCCTCCAGTCGTATCGCGGGCCAGACCACCACCCAAGGCGGCACCCCAACATCCTCACAGTCGCATCTGGGGGCCACAGCCCGGTGGCGCTTGAGAAGGTGCTGGACGCTGGTCGTGCCGGGGAGGGGGAGCATCCGCGGCGAACGGTGCAGTTGACGACGAAACGATCCCGCTCCTCGCCGCCCTCGAACGGGGACCAGGGGATCGTGCGCCATGACCTGCCGGACCCGGTTGCCGGGGTGCGGACGCGGTGATCTACTCGAGGAAGCAGGTGCGTTGGAACACTCGGCCCGGTAACACATAGAGCATGGCGCAGAACGCCGCCCTTTGGCGTGCACCGGGAGAGCCGGAACATGTCGTCGAAGGTCTTCCTCAGTTCGCGTGGTGGCCACAAGCCGTGCTGTCCAGCCATACGAGAGGAGTGCGGTGATGGCATCCTCAGCAACCGGCTACCGTCCCATACAACGCTTGCGGCACGGTCTCGGCGAGGCGGCGACCGGCATCGGTCAGGCGGCGGCCGCCACCGGAAAGGCCACCGCGGCTGCCGTACGTCATCCGGGGGAGACCATCGACCGCGCCAGGAAGATGACGCGGGCCGTACCTGTGGCATGGCACTCGGTGAAGCCGACGCTGACCGGCCGGCTGGACGACTGGCGCCGCGAGTACGCGTACACACTGGGGGAACAGGCGTTCGTCTACGGCTTCCCTTACATCCACAACGCCGTGCTCCGCCACCGCTGGGTGACCCAGAAGCCCGAGACGGGAACGACGCCCTACGCGCCCGTCAACCACTTCTGGCATGCGAGCAGGCTCTGGGACGCCTCGGACCGGGAGGGTGTTTCCCCCAACAACGACACGCTGTACTCCTGGGCGTGGGTGGACCTGCGCGAGGAGCCCCTCATTCTCTCGCACCCGGACATGGGCAACCGCTACTTCACCTTCGAACTGGTCGCCTTCACCTCCGACAACTACGACTACGTGGGCATGCGGACGACCGGATCGAAGGCCGGTGACTTCGCCCTCATCGGCCCGGAGTGGACTGGGGACCTCCCGCAGGGGGTGCGCCGCACGGCGACCGCCCCCACCCCGTGGGTCCTGGTGGTCGGGCGGACCCTCGTCGAGGGCGAACACGACCTCGCGGCCGTCCACGCGCTTCAGCAGCAGTACCGGTTGACGCCGCTTCACCTGTTCGGCAGGGAGGGCGCCACGCTCCCGGAACGCCGCGACGTACTGGTACCGGTCGACCCCGCCAAGGATCCGCTCGGGCCGTGGAAGACGCTCAACGCGGTGCTGGCCGAGAACCCTCCGCCGCCACACCACGATGTCCTGCTACGGCAGTTCGCGGAGATCGGCATCGGCCCGGGGCTGGACGTCGAGGCACAACCGGAGCCGGTGAAGGAAGGCCTGATCAGGGCCGCCACCACCGCCGTACCCATGCTCGAACAGCAGCTGCTCAGCGGCCAGTGGGGCGAGTTGATCAACGGCTGGCGGTACCCTCCCCCGCAGATCGGGCACCTCGGGGATGACTTTCTCAGGCGGGCCGCGGAGCAGTCCCTGGTGGGCATCGCCATCAACGATCCCGAGGAAGCCGTCTACCTGGCGGCCTTCACCGACGGCGTCGGTGAAACGCTGGCCGTCGGCAGCTACGAACTGCACTACCAGGCGGGGACACTGCCGCCGGTCGACGCCTTCTGGTCGCTGACCGCCTACGACGAAGGCCGGAACCTCATCCCGAATCCCATCGGCCGGTACTCCATCGGAGACCGCACCCAGGGGCTGGTCAGAGACGCCGACGGCGGCTTGACCCTCTACCTGCGGCCCGACTCACCAGGACCCGGTCGGGAGTCGAACTGGTTGCCCACACCGCAGCAGGGCATCTGGTACGTGGCGCTGCGCATGTACCTCCCAAGGCCCGAGGTCACCGACGCACGGTGGCACTGCCCTCCGATCACCCGAGTCGGTTGATATCGCCGACGTCGTCGAGTTTCTCCGCGGGGTGGGTCCAGAGCGGGGCGCTGCCGAGGTGGCGGGGGCTGTCGAGGCGGTGCTGGCAACCGTCGTCAGACGCCATGCGCGGTGAGTGAGCTTGCAGAGCCGGTCGCCACCGCGGGCGCCTGCCTGAGCAGTGATCTGTGTGCGGACGGGCTGCCTGGCGAGGCGTTCAGGCGGTCGTGGCCGATGTTCGCGACAACCCGACTCTCACACCCCACCAGAAGGTCTTCAGAAATGCAGGTGTCCGCGCGGTTCAGTCCACACCGCTGGTCGACCACACAGGGCAGATGATCGGCATCATCTCGACGCACATGCCACAGCCCGGCCGACCCTGCGAGCGAGACCTGCGGATCATGGAACTGTACGGCCGGCTCGCAGGGGAAGCCATCGCACGCCGCCCGGGCAAGCCATCTGTCGACGACTATCCGGCCAGCCCCCGACACGACGGCCCGATCCCCACCACGTCCGGGCTGGACGAAGCGTGGATCAACTCAGTCACGTCGGACTTGATCAATCGGATCTTCTCCGCAGGACTGAGTGCCGCCGGCGCGTTGCAGCTCATCACGGATGACCTCGCAGCACGGCGCGTGGAGCTGTGCCTCGACACACTCGACGAGACGATTTGCTTGATCCAGAGGGCCGCGCTCGACGTCCCGTCGCCGTGGGCCTCGTTGACCGCATACCACTGGGCACCGCTCGCGTCCGGCACCCTACGCCACGGTTGGTGTCAGGCCCAACGACGAGCTTTTCTCAGACCCACTCCACCCCGGAAACGACGTACGGGGTAGATACAGGGCCCAGCAACGGCGTCCGACAGGGCGCCGACAGCGCCAGCGGGCGAGGACGCGAAGCGCCGACCGCAGCCAGCGCAGCCGCCACCTCCTCCTCGCTCACCCCCGCCAGCGCCTCAACCACCCGATCGAGTGCCTCGCCCACCTCAGTGCGCGTGACCGCTCGCAGCAGGCGCCGGCCCAGCGTTCTTGACCGTCAGCGGCAGCAGCTTCTTCCCGGTCGGGCCGATTTGGATGTGCGTGTCCATCTGAGGGCAGGTAGCAACGCAAGGCGGCCGTCCCGGCTGCTGAGGGCATCATCGCGAGGCGCTGTTCGTGCCCTCGAAGTCCTCCGCCTCAGGCCTGCGTTGGCCCGCACACCACTACCGCTTCGTCCCGAACTCTCGGCCGGACGGCCATCGCGGTCCATGGCGCCCGTCATGAGGTCATCGACGGCCGTTGATAGCCACCTTCGGTGTGGTGGTTGCTGTACTCCGCTGCCGTACGGCGAGCGCCGCGGCGTCATGGAGGGCCCTCTGCGCCAGCAGCGTGAGCCGGCTGCGGACCGGTGAGGGAAGCCACAAATGAGGCCGACCAGTGGCGCGCGAACGCCGAGGGGGCTACTGTCGAAAGGGAGAACGACCGGTCTTCCTACCTCTCATGGGAATGGCCTCTCGGCCTTCCGGCTGGGACTGCCTCCATGCAGAGAACTGCTGGTGGGCCCCGGCGCACGTCGAAGAGAGATCAAAAAAGTTCTATGAAAGCACCCCGCGCCCCGGCCTGGCCGGGGCCCCGCAGAGGGCCACTGCTCCGCGCGGCCCTGCTGGGATCAGCCGTCCGATCGGATGAGCCGGACCGCGTTCAGCAAGGTCTTGTGGGCGGCCGTCGAGTCGTCCAGGTAGCCGGCAGCCATCGCACCGTCGTACAGCATCAGCAGCGCACCGGCGGCCGACTCCGCATCGGCGTGGCCGAGCCGGGTGAGCAGATCCTGGAAGAGGGTGCGGATCCAGTCCCGATGGGACGTCACCAGGTCACGGACAGGATGGTCGGCGTCCGGGTACTCGGCGGCCGCGTTCATGAACGGCGATCCGCGGAAGCCGCGCTCGCGGGCGTGCTCGGCGATGGCCTCGAAGATCAGGTCGATCGCTTCCGCGGGCGGGTGCCCGGCGGCCAGCGGTTCGGCCACCTCACGGTAGTAGGCGTCCTTGGTCAGCAGATAGGCCACGACCAGGTCGTCCTTGGAGGCGAAGTGCCGGTAGAAGGTCGCCTTCGTCACGCCGGCCTCGGCAATCAGCCGTTCCACGCCGATCGCGCGGACGCCCTCGTAATAGAACAGCCGCGACGCGGCCCGAACCAGGCGTTCGCGAGGCGGTAGCTCTCTCTCAGTCCTGGTCTCTCGGCGCGTGCTGTCGGTGGTCTTCTGCCCAGTGCTGCTCACTTCCCCATTGTGCCCTCGGCTCTGCCTTGAGCGGCCTCTACCCCCGTACGGCCCCCACCCATAGGGGTCGTCCCTCTATCCCGTACGGCTCGCACCGGCGTTGTCATTCATCGAAAGGCTTGAACCCATGAATCGTCGTCTTGAAGGAACCGTCGCCCTGGTCACCGGAGCATCCAGCGGTATCGGCCACGCCACCGCGCTGGAGCTTGCCCGCGAGGGCGCCTCCGTGGCCCTGGTGGGCCGACGTGAGGACCGGCTCACCGACCTCGCCGCGGAAATCTCCGACGCCGGCGGCAAGGCCCTGGTCGTGCCCGCCGACATCACCACCGCCCAGGCCGCCGCGGAAGCGGTAGAGCGGACCGTCGAAAACCTTGGCCGTCTGGACACGCTGGTCAACAACGCCGGCCTCATGCTGCTCGGACCCGCCCCCAGCGCGGACCTGAATGACTGGCGACGCATGATCGACATCAACCTCATGGGCCTGATGTACACCGCCCACGCGGCCGTCCCCCACCTGGTCAAGGCCGCCGCCGAGGCCCCGCGCCGGGTCGCCGACATCGTCAACATCGGCTCACTCGCCGGCCGCAACGCCTACGCCATGTCCGCCGTGTACAGCGCCACCAAGTTCGGTGTCGGCGCCTTCAGTGAATCCCTGCGCCAGGAACTGGCACGCCAGCACGTCCGCGTCTCCGTCATCGAGCCGGGCAGCGTCGACACCGAACTGCGCACCCACAACCCCGACGTCATCCAGCAGCACATCACCGCCGCTCTGGGCGACATCGACCGGCTGCAGAGCCAGGACATCGCCGACACCGTCGGCTACATCGTCACCCGCCCCCGGCACGTGGCCGTCGCCGAGCTGCTCGTACGCCCCACCGAGCAGGTCTGAGCGACAAGCCCAACGCCAACTCCGTGACAAGCAGGGATGCATGGTGGCCGCCCGTACCCCTCTCACACCGGCCGACATCATCGTCCGTGTCTGCCTGCTGGTGGCCACTGCCATCGCGCTCGGAGGCGGCCTGGAGGAATTGGCGCAGGGAGCTCCGGCGGGCGGGGCGGACGCGGACAACCTGTACCGCTTCCTGGCGGGCGTCCACCTGGGCTGGGCTCCCCTGTTCTTCTGGGCGGCGGCAATGATCCGCCGGCAGGGAGTACTCGTCTACTTCCTGGCCGTCCCGATCTTCCTCGGGGGCATCGGGCGGCTGGTCTCCTTCGCGCAGGACGGCATACCCGGCCCGGCGGGAGTCTTCCTCGCCTCCGCCCTCCTGGATTTCCTCCTCCCGATCGTCATCATCTGGGCGCACTCCGCCGCTCTCAGATCCAGACGAGTGCCGGCCGCCGCCTGAGGCGCCGATCCGGGCGGCAGACCGGCATGAGGCTACGGCTACCTCCGAACTGACATGGAAGTACGCCACCCAAGAGGCCACGACCTCGAACTCATTAACGAGGAGCAGAAACGCATCATGAACGAAGCGCTGCTGGAGCGGCTCGGCTCCGGCAAGTACCTGCTGGTCACCAGCTACCGCAAGAACGGCACCCCGGTCGCCACCCCTGTGTGGGTGGTACGCGACGGTGACACGCTGGGCGTGCGAACCCCCGCCGACTCCTGGAAGGTCAAGCGGATCCGGGCACGCGGCGACATCCTCATCGGCCCCTGCGACCTGCGCGGCAACCCTACGGGCGACCAGGTCCCGGCCACCGCCGATATCGCCGACGCGGCGACCAGCGCCCGCTACCGCTCACTCATCGCCCGCAAGTACGGCATCCTCGGCCGCCTCATGATCCTCGACAGCAAGTTGCGCCGGGGAGGGGACAGGACGCTGGGCATCCGTGTGCGGCTCGCCTGAAGCGGGTGACATACCGCCAGCTCCACGCCTGGTAGGGCTCGTCGAAGAGTTGGAAGACCGGCTAGCCCCGGACCGGGTCCTTGACGGTGAACAGCCGCACCCGGCCCCCTAGGGGACATCTACCTCAAGTCCTACCCGCCAAACAGCACTGAGCCCCTTCCCTGAGCGGGAAGGGGCTCAGCCGGCCACTCACGCGCTTAGATCCACTCCACTTCGGAGACGATCTGCGAGGCCCCTCTCGGAACCGGCAGCGGCGTCCGGGAAGACGCCGACGGCACCGACGGGCGAGGGCGCGGAACAGCGAGCTCTGACAGCACCACAGCCACCTCCTCCTCGCTCACCCCCGCCAGCGCCTCAACCACCCGATCGAGTGCCTCGCCCACCTCAGTGCGCGTGACCGCTCGCAGCAGGCGCCGGCCCAGCGTTCTTGACCGTCAGCGGCAGCAACTTCTTGCCGGTCGGGCCGATTTGGATGTGCGTGTCCATCTGAGGGCACACACCGCAGTCGAAGCAAGGGGTCCAGCGGCAGTCCTCGACCTCGGTCTCGTCGAGGGCGTCCTGCCAGTCCTCCCAGAGCCAGTCCTTGTCGAGGCCGGAGTCGAGGTGGTCCCAGGGGAGGACCTCCTCGTAGGTGCGCTCGCGGGTGGTGTACCAGTCGACGTCGACGCCGAAGGGGGCGAGGGCCTTGTCGGCGCAGGCCATCCAGCGGTCGTAGGAGAAGTGCTCGCGCCAGCCGTCGAAGCGGCCGCCGTCGTCGTACACCGCGCGGATGACCGCGCCGATGCGGCGGTCGCCGCGGGAGAGGAGGCCTTCCACGATGCCGGGCTTGCCGTCGTGGTAGCGGAAGCCGATCGAGCGGCCGTACTTCTTGTCGCCGCGGATCTTGTCGCGGAGCTTCTCCAGGCGGGCGTCCGTCTCCTCGGCGGAGAGCTGGGGCGCCCACTGGAAGGGGGTGTGGGGCTTGGGGACGAAACCGCCGATCGAGACCGTGCAGCGGATGTCGTTGGACTTCGAGACCTCGCGGCCCTTCTGGATGACGTGCATCGCCATGTCGGCGATCTGCAGCACGTCCTCGTCCGTCTCCGTCGGCAGGCCGCACATGAAGTACAGCTTCACCTGGCGCCAGCCGTTGCCGTAAGCCGTCGAGACCGTCCGGATCAGGTCCTCTTCCGAGACCATCTTGTTGATGACCTTGCGCATGCGCTCGGAGCCGCCCTCGGGGGCGAAGGTGAGGCCGGAGCGGCGGCCGTTGCGCGTCAGCTCGTTCGCCAGGTCGACGTTGAAGGCGTCCACCCGCGTCGACGGCAGGGACAGGCCGATCTTGTCTTCCTCGTAGCGGTCGGCCAGGCCCTTGGCGATGTCACCGATCTCCGAGTGGTCTGCGGAGGACAGGGACAGGAGGCCGACCTCCTCGAAGCCCGTCGCCTTGAGGCCCTTGTCGACCATCTCGCCGATGCCGGTGATCGAGCGCTCACGGACGGGTCGGGTGATCATGCCGGCCTGGCAGAAGCGGCAGCCCCGGGTGCAGCCGCGGAAGATCTCCACCGACATGCGCTCGTGGACGGTCTCGGCCAGCGGGACGAGCGGCTGCTTGGGGTACGGCCACTCGTCCAGGTCCATGACGGTGTGCTTCGACACGCGCCACGGGACGCCCGACTTGTTGGGGACGACGCGGCCGATGCGGCCGTCGGGGAGGTACTCGACGTCGTAGAACGCCGGGATGTACACGGCGCCCGTCTTCGCCAGGCGGAAGAGGACCTCCTCGCGGCCGCCGGGGCGGCCCTCCGCCTTCCACTCGCGGATGATCTTCGTCATGTCCAGCACGGCCTGCTCGCCGTCGCCGATGATCGCCGCGTCGATGAAGTCCGCGATCGGCTCCGGGTTGAAGGCCGCGTGGCCGCCCGCCAGCACGATCGGGTCGTCGATCGTGCGGTCCTTGGACTCCAGGGGGATGCCGGCCAGGTCCAGGGCCGTGAGCATGTTGGTGTAGCCCAGCTCCGTGGAGAAGGACAGGCCGAACACGTCGAAGGCCTTGACCGGGCGGTGGCTGTCCACCGTGAACTGCGGGACGCCGTGCTCCCGCATCAGGGCCTCCAGGTCCGGCCACACGCTGTAGGTGCGCTCGGCGAGGACGCCCTCCTGCTCGTTGAGTACCTCGTAGAGGATCATGACGCCCTGGTTGGGCAGGCCGACCTCGTACGCGTCCGGGTACATGAGCGCCCAGCGGACGTCGCAGCTGTCCCACTCCTTGACGGTGGAGTTCAGCTCGCCGCCCACGTACTGGATCGGCTTCTGCACATGCGGGAGCAGAGCTTCGAGCTGTGGGAAGACCGACTCGACAGACATCGCGGGGATTACCTTCGTGAGCTGGCAGGGGTGACCATCAAGCGTAACCTGATCGCGGGCCTCTCTCGTACGCTCAGACGGACACCCCGGTCTCGATCTTCCGCCACAGGCCCGGCAGCTCCTCCTCCACCTCCGCCGCGGCCGCCTCTTCTCTGCCGTACAGCAGCCCGTAGGTGAAGGCGCTCTCACCCGCCGCGTGCGCCAGCGCGGACAGCTCGCGCAGGGTGTGGCGGGCCATGACGCTGTCCTGGTGTTCGCCGAGCAGGCTGGTCAGGGACTTCATGGACTTGGCCAGGGAGCGGGCGGGGCCGCCCAGGGCCGGGATGGCCGCCTCCCCGGCGTACCGGGTGCGCTTCGCCTTCTTGCGGGCCTCGTGGATGGCGGTGTCGCGTGCCTCACCGGGTGACTCGTCCAGGGCCTCGGTGACCAGACGGGAGACCTTCACGAGGTCCTTGCGCACGGCCGCGGCGATCACCTTCTCCGGCTTGCCCGCCGCCTTCTTCCTGAGCGGCGGGTCGGCGAGCAGCGTGTCCAGGGCGTCGAGCAGGGCCAGATACCGGGCGGAGTCCAGGATCGCGACGACGTGGCCGAGGGCGCTGTTGTGTTTGGCGGCCGCCCAGGTGGTGAGCCGTTTGTGCACGGGACCGGAGACCAGGGCGGGCGGCAGGGTCTCGAGCAGGGTGATCAGGCGCTCCGCCAGCACCTCCTGGTCGCGGCCCACGCCCAGCTCGCCCGCGAGCCACTTCAGCTCGGCGGCGATCGGGTCGGTGACGGCGCGGTCGAGGACGGTGCCGAAGGTGCGGAGGGTGCTGCGCATGCGTCGGGTGGCCACGCGCATCTGGTGGACGGAGTCCGGTACGTCCCGGCGGACCCCCGGGTCGTGCCCGAGGATCGCCTCGCGCTGTTCGCGCGCATAGGCGAGGACGTGGTCGCCGGCGGTCACGGGCTTGGCACGCCGTCCGGAGCCGGGCCGCCGGCCGCCGGTCTGCTCCAGTGCCCGGGCCAGCTTCGACGGCGACTTCGAGGGCCGTACGCCCGCCTTGCGCAGCCTCTTCTCGACCTTGTCGAGGAAGGCCGGATCGCCGTCGTCGGCCAGCTCGACCTCGATCTCGGTCCACTGGGCGGTCCCCCCGCCTCCGGAGAGCCGCTCGGCGGTCACGGTGTCCACGCTCGCCTCGGCCAGCAGCGCGCCGTCGGCGTCCACGAGGTGGCGTACGTCGCGGGCGGAGCGGAGCCGGACGAGGGGGACCAGTTCGGCGCAGCGGACCCGGGAGCGGACCAGTGCGGCGATCTCGTCGGGGATCGTGTCGGACAGGGGCGCTCTGATCTCGTCGCGGACGCCGGGGGCGACCGGGAGCTTCAGGTGCCAGCCCGCGTCCGAGCCTCCGGTGCGACGGCGCAGGGTGAGGGCGGCTGCGGCCAGCCGCTCGTCCGCGGTGTCGTAGTAGGTGGCGTCCAGCTCGACGAGGCCCTTGTCGAGGACATCCGCCACCCCGCCGACGCCGGTCAGGTCGGGCAGGCCACTGTCGTCGGATTCGTACTTGCGCTCGATCTCGCGTTTCGCATCCGCCATGAATTGAATCTAGTGGCAGAACGGCCGGGAGGGCAGGGGCCAACCAGGGTGAATGGCGGGAGAACTACCGTCGTCCATCCGGTGAACGCCCTGCCCGTCCGGCGAGTGTCCTCACGCGGACATCGGCCGCTGCACCTTGATCGACTGCAGCAGTCCCACCGCCACCCACACCGCGAACATCGACGATCCGCCGTACGACACGAACGGCAGGGGCAGACCGGTGACCGGCATGATGCCGAGGGTCATGCCGATGTTCTCGAAGGCCTGGAAGGCGAACCAGGCGACGATGCCCGCGGCGACGACCGTGCCGTACAGCTCGGTCGAGTCGCGGGCGATGCGGCAGGCACGCCACAGCACCACGCCCAGCAGGAGGACGATCAGGCCGGCGCCGACGAAGCCCAGCTCCTCCCCCGCGACCGTGAAGACGAAGTCGGTCTGCTGCTCGGGCACGAACTGGCCGGTGGTCTGCGAGCCGTGGAAGAGCCCGGCGCCGGTGAGGCCGCCCGAGCCGATCGCGATGCGGGCCTGGTTGGTGTTGTAGCCGACGCCCGCCGGGTCCAGGTCGGGGTTGGCGAAGGCCGCGAAGCGGTTGATCTGGTACTCGTCCAGGATGTGGAGCTGCCAGATGGCGACACAGCCGATCACACCGGCGGTGAGCAGGCCGAAGATCCAGCGGTTGGAGGCGCCGGAGGCGAGCAGCACGCCCAGGATGATGGCCACCATGGCCAGGACCGTGCCGAGGTCGGGCATGAGGAGCACGATCAGGATCGGCACGGTGGCCAGGCCCAGCGCCTGCACGACCGTGCGGTGGTCGGGGTACGGCTTGTCCCCGGCGTCGACCCGGGCCGCCAGTATCATCGCCATGCCCAGGATGATCGAGATCTTCACGAACTCGGCGGGCTGGAGCGAGAAGCCGCCGCCGAACACGATCCAGTTGCGGCTGCCGTTGATGGTGGCGCCGAGCGGGGTGAGCACCAGCAGCACCCCGAGCAGCGACAGGCCGTAGAGGACCGGCACGGCGTTGCGCAGGGCGCGGTGGCCGAGCCAGATCGTGCCGATCATCAGGGCGAGCCCGATGCCGAGGTTCATCAGATGGCGGACCAGGAAGTAGTACTGGTCGCCCTGGTTGATCTCGGTACGGTTACGGGTCGCGGAGTACACCAGCAACGAGCCCAGCAGCGACAGCACGAGGGCTGCCAGCAGCATCGGCCAGTCGAGCCGGCGGGTCAGCGAGTCGCGGGCGAAGATCCTGGTCCAGCCGGCCCGCTCGGGGCCGTACCCGGAGACGGAGAAGCTGTTGCCGGTCATGTGAGCATCCTCCGGCTCCCCCTCCGGCGCGGCCGCCTGCGGGTGTTGCTGTTGCCCGTGCTGGGCGAGGGGCTGGTGGCGGGCTGCTGGGTGTCGTCGTTGGTGGGGTTGTCCTGCTGGGAGGCCTCGACGTCCTTCGCCGGGTCGCCGGTGACCTTGGGGGCGGCGATGGTGCCGTCCGTGCGGACCTTCGGCAGGCCCTTCTGCGGCTCGGGCAGCAGGGCCTTCTTTTTGTCGATCGAGCCGTCGCCCTGGACGCCGTAGAGCGCGCTGTAGATGTTGCGCACGGCCTCACCGGAGGAACCGGAACCCGTACCCGCCTGGGCGATCGTCATGATCACCGAGTAGTCCTTGGTGTACGTGGCCAGCCAGCCCGTGGTCTGCTTGCCGTAGACCTCCGCGGTACCGGTCTTGGCGTGCAGCGCGATCTTGTCCTGCGGCCAGCCGCCGAACTTCCAGGCGGCGGTACCGCGGGTGATGACGCCCGCGAAGGCGTCGTTCATGCCCTTGAGGGTGGCCTGGCTGACGGGCAGCTTCCCGGACTTCCTCGGCTTGATCGGCGTGACGGTCTTGCCGTCCGCGCTGATGACCGCCTTGCCGATGGTCGGGTGGTACATGGTGCCGCCGTTGGCGACGGCGCCGTAGATCACGGCCTCCTGGATCGGTGTGACGAGGGTGTCGCCCTGGCCGATGGAGTAGTTGATCTCGTCACCCTCGCGCATCTTGTTGCCTTCGAGGCAGTTCTCGTACGCGATCTTCTCGACGTAGGAGCCGTCCTTCTTGCCGGACTTGCACCAGGCGTCCTTGTTGGCCTTCCAGTAGTTCAGCTTCCACTGGCGGTCGGGGACGCGGCCGGTGACCTCGTTGGGCAGGTCGACGCCGGTCTCCTTGCCGAGGCCGAACTGGTGGGCGGTCTTGAAGAACCAGTCCTTGGGCTGGCCCTTCTTGGGGTTGATGCCGCCGTCCTTCTTCCACTCCCGGTCGGCGAGGCCGTAGAAGACCGTGTCGCAGGAGACCTCCAGGGCGCGGCCGAGGGAGATGGGGCCGAAGCTCTCCCCCTCGAAGTTCTTGAAGACCTGGCCACCCACCGAGTAGGAACTGGTGCACGGGTAACCGCCGTCCCACTCGTAGCCCGCCTGGACCGCGGCGGCCGTGGAGACCACCTTGAACGTCGAACCGGGCGCCGCCTGACCCTGTATGGCCCTGTTGAGCAGCGGGTAGTCGCTGTCCTTGCCGGTGAGGGCCTTGTAGTCCTTGCCGGAGATGCCGCCGACCCAGACGTTCGGGTCGTAGTTCGGGGCGGAGGCCATGGCGACGATCCGCCCGGTCTTGGCCTCCATCACCACGACGGCGCCGGAGTCGGCCTTGTAGTTCTCGCCGGTGATCTTGTCGAACTGCTGACGGGCCTTCTTCATGGCCTTGTCCAGCTCGTACTCGGCGACCCGCTGCACCCGGGAGTCGATGCTGGTGACCAGGTTGGAACCGGACTCGGCGGCGTCCGACTTGGCCTTGCCGATGACCCGACCGAGGTTGTCCACCTCGTACCGCGTCACGCCGGCCTTGCCGCGCAGCACCTTGTCGTACTGGCGCTCGAGGCCGGAGCGGCCGACCATGTCGGAGCGCAGGTAGGGCGAGTCGGTGTCCTTGGCCTTCTGGATCTCGTCGTCGGTGACCGGCGAGAGGTAGCCGAGGACCTGGGCGCTGTTGGACTTGCCCGGGCCCGCGTAGCGGCGCACGGCCTCCGGCTCGGCGGTGATGCCGGGGAAGTCCTCGGCGCGCTCGCGGATCTGCAGGGCCTGCTTGGGCGTCGCCTCGTCGGTGATCGGGATCGGCTGGTACGGCGAGCCGTTCCAGCAGGGCTGCGGGGTCTTCGCGTCGCACAGCCGGACCTTCTGGCTGACCTCCTCGGGCTTCATGCCGAGGACGTCGGCCAGCTTGGCGAGGACGGCCTTGCCGTCGTCCTTCTGCTTGAGCAGGTCGGTGCGGGAGGCGGAGACGACCAGACGCGTCTCGTTGTCGGCGAGCGGCACGCCCCGGGCGTCCAGGATCTCGCCGCGCACGGCGGGGGCGACGACCTGCTGGACGTGGTTCCCGGAGGCCTCCTTCTGGTACTCGGCGCCCTCCCGGATCTGCAGATACCACAGACGGCCGCCGAGCGTGCCGAGCAGGGAGAGGACGAGGATCTGGATCACGACCAGCCGGGTCTGGACCCGTGGGGTCCGTCCGGTCTCGGGAATGTTGGTCACTGCGGCTGTCTCCCCCTCTCAGTACGTGTACGTGTCATATACGACGAAGCTGTGCGTGCCCCTGAGCAACTCCCGTGTGCTCACAACCGCTTGACCCCCTTGATGCGGCCGACCCGGGTCGAGCGGGTGCGGGCCTTGGCCTTGAGGGAGCCGAGGCCGCCGCGCTGACTGCCGATGCGCAGCCCGGTGCCGGAGGAGAGCCAGCCGGAGGAGATGTCGCCGGCCTTGGCGGCGGGGCTGCTGTCCGCGAGCGGGTCGTTGTCGGAGCGGCGGGCCAGCCACATGATGCCGGGAACCACGAAGGGCGCGAGCAGCAGGTCGTACAGGGCGGCCGAGAACAGCAGTCCGGTCAGGCCGACATGGCGGGCGGCGGTGTCGCCGACCAGGGCGCCGACACCCGCGTACAGCAGGGTGGAGCCGACGGCGGCGGCGACCACGACCGCCATCGGGCCGGTCGCCGACTTCAGGCGGCCGTTGTCCGGCTTGATGAGTCCGGCGCCGTAGCCGATGACGCACAGCACGAGGGCGTAGCGGCCGGCCGCGTGGTCGGCGGGTGGGGCGAGGTCGGCGAGCAGGCCGGCGCCGAACCCGACGAGTGCGCCGCCCACATGGCCGTACACCATGGCCAGACCGAGGACGGTGAGCAGCAGCAGGTCCGGGACGGCGCCGGGCAGGTGCAGGCGGGCGAGGACGCTCACCTGGATCACCAGGGCGACGACGACCAGCGCGCTGGAGAGCAGGATCCGGTTGACACGCATGGGGATTCAGCTCCTACTGCTGCTGCTCGTCGGTGGCGTTGGCGGCGGCGGACGGTGTGACCGTGACGGTCACCGTCGGTGTCGGTGTCGGCTTGGGCTTGGTCGGCAGGACCTCGTCGCGCGGGTCCTTCTTCGGGGCCTCGACGACCACGCCGACGACGTCGAGCTGGGTGAAGCTGACGTACGGCGTGACGTAGAGCGTGCGGGTGAGGCCGCCGCCGGAGGGGTCGACGCGGGAGACCACGCCGACCGGCACGCCCGGCACGAAGGGCTTGTCGGCCTGGGAGCCGAAGGTGACGAGCCGGTCGCCCTTCTTCACCTCGGCCTTGCCGTTGAGGAGTTCGACCCGTAGCGGGCGGTCACCCTGCCCGGAGGCGAAGCCGAGTTCGTCGCTGCCCTCCATGCGCGTACCGACGGTGAAGTCGGGGTCGTTGGCGAGAAGCACGGTGGAGGTGTCGGGGCCCACCGTGGTCACGCGGCCGACGAGGCCGTCCCCGTTGAGAACGGTCATGTCGCGCTTGATGCCGTCGTTCGCGCCGACGTCGACGGTGATGGTCCAGGAGAAGCCCTGCGCCGACCCTATGGCGATGACCTGGGCGCCCTTGATGCCGTACTGACCCTCGGCGGAGATCTTCAGCATCTTGTCGAGCTGCTTGAGGCGGCTGCGGTTGCGGTCGTCGCTGCCGAGCTTCGCCTTGAGCGCCGCGTTCTCCTTCTCCAGCAGTGCGAGCCGGTCGTGGCGGCTGCCGGAGTCGCGGACCGCGGAGACGGCGTCGCCGACGGGATCGACCGCCGAGGACAGCCCGTTCTCGATCGGACCGAACACCGCTGCCGCGGCTTGTCGGGCACCGTCGACCGGCGAGTTCCGGCCTCCGCGGATGTCCACCGTGATCAACGCGAACGCGATGGCGATCAGCAGGACCAGGAGCAGCCGGCTCTCTTTCGTGTCCCTCACGTGCGGCGGCCGTGCCCTTCCTCAGTAGGAATTCGGGGACCCCTGAAGGCGCGCCACTGGCGAAGCGCCGGCCCAAGGGGCCCATTTGTGGGAGCTTATGCCTCTATACCAACGATCCGCCGTACGAGAGGAGATCATCTCGTACGGCGGAATCGAAGAGTTACGTCATCTGCGCGGCTGGGCGTCCAGGACCTGCTGGAGCGCCTCGAACTCCTCGACGCACTTTCCGGAGCCGAGCGCCACGCTGTCCAGCGGGTCCTCGGCGATGTGGATCGGCATGCCGGTCTCCCGGCGCAGCCGCTCGTCCAGCCCGCGCAGCAGCGCTCCGCCGCCGGTCAGAACGATTCCTCGGTCCATGATGTCGCCGGACAGCTCCGGCGGGCACTTGTCGAGGGTCGTCTTGACCGCGTCGACGATCGCGTTGACCGGCTCCTCGATCGCCTTGCGGACCTCGGCGGCCGAGATGACGACGGTCTTCGGCAGCCCGGACACCAGGTCCCGGCCGCGGACTTCGGTGTGCTCGTCGGCGTCGAGGTCGTACGCCGAACCGATCGTGATCTTGATCTGCTCGGCCGTGCGCTCACCCAGCAGGAGGCTGTACTCCTTCTTGATGTACTGGATGATCGCGTTGTCCAGCTCGTCGCCCGCGACGCGGATGGACTGGGCGGTGACGATGCCGCCGAGCGAGATGACCGCGACCTCCGTGGTGCCGCCGCCGATGTCCACCACCATGTTGCCCGTGGCCTCGTGGACCGGCAGACCGGAGCCGATGGCGGCCGCCATGGGCTCCTCGATGATGTGCACCTGGCGGGCACCCGCCTGGGAGGACGCCTCGATGACGGCGCGGCGCTCGACGCCCGTGATGCCCGAGGGCACACAGACGACGACTCGGGGCCGGGCGAGATACCGCCGCTTGTGGATCTTCAGGATGAAGTAGCGGAGCATCCGCTCGGTGATCTCGAAGTCGGCGATGACGCCGTCCTTGAGCGGGCGCACGGCGACGATGTTGCCCGGCGTGCGGCCGATCATCTTCTTCGCCTCTGCACCGACCGCGAGGATGCCACCGGTGTTGGTGTTGATCGCGACGACGGACGGCTCGTTGAGCACGATTCCGCGACCCCTGACGTACACCAGCGTGTTGGCGGTCCCGAGGTCGACAGCCATGTCACGGCCGATGAACGACATTGAGTTCCCCATCCGGATTCATCTGGCCTTCCGAAGCTTTTGAGGGCATATCAGGTCGGCGAGGCGGGTGCTGTGACGTGAAGGCTTCCATCGTAAACGCGCCTGCACGAACACTGCGCGAGGGTCTCCGCCATTGTCAGCAGATGGCGCGTCGCCTCGCCTGTGGAGACGGCCCATCGGGGGCACACGTTCCCCCGATCGGCAACGCATATGCCAAAGGACGGCCGAAAACGTACGGCCGCCCCTGGTCAGGACTCCGAGCGGAGCTGACGCTCCCTCAAAAAATTAGCGGAAAATCCGCAGGATGGCGCTCAGGCGTGCCCCGGGAAGAAGATCTTCACCTCGCGCTCGGCGGACTCCTCCGAGTCGGAGGCGTGGATCAGGTTCTCGCGGACGATCACACCGAAGTCGCCCCGGATGGAGCCGGGCGCGGCGGCGATCGGGTCCGTCGGGCCGGCGAGCGCGCGCACGCCCTCGATGACCCGCTCGCCCTCGACGATCAGCGCGACGACCGGGCCGGAGGACATGAAGTCGACCAGCGGCTCGTAGAAGGGCTTGCCCTTGTGCTCGCCGTAGTGCTGCTCCAGCGTGTCCTGGTCCAGGGTGCGCAGCTCCAGCGCGGTGATCTGCCAGCCGGCCTTGCGCTCGATACGGCTGATGATCTCGCCGGTCAGGCCTCGACGGACGGCGTCGGGCTTGAGCAGGACGAGGGTGCGCTGGCTCACGGGGGGCTCCTTACGACTGACGTGTGCGGTGGGACGAGGTTACAGGGCGTGTCCGTGTAGCTGTCACGCAGCGTCAGGTGTAGAGGACTCGGCCTGCGCCGCGAAACGGGCCTTGGCCTCGTCGACCTTTCTGCCGTAGTGCACCGACGCCCACCACAGCGCCGCGAAGACCGCGCCCATGAAGTACATCGTCGGGACGAAGACACCGGAGGCGATCAGGGCCAGCTGCAGGGCCCAGCCGAGGGCGACCCCGCCCGGCCGGGTCACCATCCCGCACAGCAGCACGCACAGGACCATGGCGATGCCGCTGACCAGCCACACCGTCGACGTGGACAGGTCCGGGTCCTTCATGGCCACGAGTCCGGCGAACCCGATGATGAAGAACTCGCCGATCAGCGTCGATGAACAGAGCGTACGCACGACGGAACCTCAGCCCTTCCCCAGGAGCAGGCGGGCCTCGCCCACCGTGATGACCGAACCGGTGACCAGCACCCCGCCGCCCGCGAACTCGCCCTCCTCCTCGGCCAGCGTGATCGCGGCCTCCAGAGCCTCGGGCAGCCGCGGCTCGACCTGGACCCGCTCCTCGCCGAACACCTCGACGGCGATCGCGGCCAGCTCGTCCGCGTCCATGGCACGGTGCGTGGAGTTCTGCGTGACGACGACGTCGGCGAAGATCGGCTCGAAAGCCTCCAGCAGCCCCCGCACGTTCTTGTCGGCGCTCGCCCCGATCACACCGATCAGCCGGGTGAAGTCGAACGCCTCCCGCACGGCCTCGGCGGTGACCTCGGCGCCCGCCGGGTTGTGCGCCGCGTCCAGCACGATCGTGGGAGAGCGCCGCACGACCTCCAGCCGGCCCGGCGAGGACACGGCCGCGAAGGCCTTGCGCACGGTGTCGATGTCCAGCGGCTCCGCGCGCAGCGAGCCGACACCGAAGAACGCCTCCACGGCAGCGAGCGCCACGGCCGCGTTGTGCGCCTGGTGGGCGCCGTGCAGGGGCAGGTACACCTCGGGGTACTCGCCGCCCAGGCCGCGCAGGGTGACCAGCTGGCCGCCGACCGCGACCTGCCGGGCCACGACGCCGAACTCCAGCCCCTCCCGGGCCACGGTCGCGTCCACCTCGACGGCCTTCTTCAGCAGCACCTGCGCCGCATCCACCGGCTGCTGCGCCAGGATCACGGTCGCGTCCTGCTTGATGATGCCGCCCTTCTCGGCGGCGATCTCGCCCGGCGTCGAGCCGAGCCGGTCGGTGTGGTCGAGGGAGATGGGGGTGACCACCGCGACGTCACCGTCGATCACGTTCGTCGCGTCCCAGCTGCCGCCCATGCCGACCTCGACGACGGCGACGTCGACGGGGGCGTCCGCGAAGGCGGCGTACGCCATGCCCGTGAGGACCTCGAAGAACGACAGCCGGTACTCCTGCAGACCGTCCACCATCTCGACGTACGGCTTGATGTCCTGGTACGTCTCGATGAACCGCTCGGCGGAGATCGGTGCGCCGTCCAGGCTGATCCGCTCGGTGACCGACTGCACGTGCGGACTGGTGTACCGGCCGGTGCGCAGGTCGAAGGCGCCGAGCAGGGCCTCGATCATGCGGGCGGTGGAGGTCTTGCCGTTCGTGCCCGTGATGTGGATCGAGGGGTACGACCGCTGCGGCTCGCCCAGCACGTCCATCAGCGCGGCGATACGGCTGACGGAGGGCTCCAGCTTGGTCTCGCCCCAGCGGCCCGCCAGCTCCGCCTCGACCTCTCGCAGGGCCCGGTCGACCTCGGGGTCCTCCGGCCGCGCGGGCACGTCGGCCTGCGGCGGGCCGCCCTGGGTGCGCAGGGTGCGGCTGCCGGCCTCGATCACCGCGAGGTCGGGGTCGCGGTCGGTCTCCTCGGCGATGAGTTCTTCGAAGGCGTCGAGGGGGTCGGGCTGGTCGTTTTCGTGCGGGAGGTCGCTCACGGGGCCAGTCTACGGAGCGGGCGGTGGCTTCGCGGCGCCGGTATGGGATGGCTTGTCTTGTCCACCGGCTGCGGGTACGTGGGGGGCTGGTCGTGCCCACGCGGCGGAGCCGCACATCGGCACAGCCCCGCGCCCCTGGGGAGTTGCGGCACCGTCGGCCGCCCAGGTGCCGTACGTGGCTGCGGGCAGTCGTGCAGCCGGGGCGACGGGGGTCCCCCCTGCTCGAGCGGAGCCGAGAGCCTGGGGAGGGTGGGCGCGGCGGCACCCCGCAAGCGCGGGTGAGCGGAACCTGCCCCCGGGTACACGAAGGCCTCCGGAACCTTACGGTTCCGGAGGCCTTCAGCGCCGTACCAAGGCTTACGCCTGCGGCAGCCGCTCCAGCTGGGCCTGGATCCGCGCGATGTCCTCGTCCGCCTTGGCAAGGCGCCCGCGGATCTTGTCGACCACGTTGTCCGGGGCCTTCGCCAGGAACGCCTCGTTGCCGAGCTTGGCCGTGGCCTGGGCCTTCTCCTTCTCGGCGGCGGCCAGGTCCTTCGCAAGGCGCTTGCGCTCCGCGGCCACGTCGATCGTGCCGGACAGGTCGAGGGCGACCTCGGCTCCGGCGACCGGCAGGGTGGCCGTGGCCGTGAAGGACTCGCCCTCCGGCTGGAGGCGCAGGAGCTGGCGGATCGCGGCCTCGTGGGGGGCGAGGGCCGTGCCGTCGAGGGTGAGGCGGGCCGGGACGCGCTGGCCGGGCTGGAGGCCCTGGTCGGCGCGGAAGCGGCGGACCTCGGTGATGACCGACTGCAGCGACTCGATCTCGCGCTCGGCGGCCGCGTCACGGAAGCCGCTGTCGCTCGGCCAGTCGGCGATGACGACCGACTCGCCACCGGTGAGGGTGGTCCAGAGGGTCTCCGTCACGAACGGGACGATCGGGTGCAGCAGCTTGAGGGTGACGTCGAGGACTTCGCCGAGGACCCGCTTGGAGACCTCGGCCGGCTCGCCGCCCGCCTGGAACGTCGTCTTGGACAGCTCGACGTACCAGTCGAAGACCTCGTCCCACGCGAAGTGGAAGAGGGCGTCGGACAGCTTGGCGAACTGGAAGTCGTCGTAGAGCGCGTCGACTTCGGCGATGACGGAGTTGAGGCGGGACAGGATCCAGCGGTCCGTCGCCGACATCGCGGAGGCGTCCGGCAGCGGGCCGTCCACCGTCGCACCGTTCATCAGCGCGAAGCGCGTGGCGTTCCAGATCTTGTTGGCGAAGTTGCGGGAGCCCTGGACCCAGTCCTCGCCGATCGGGACGTCGACACCGGGGTTGGCGCCGCGCGCGAGGGTGAATCGGAGCGCGTCGGAGCCGTACTTGTCCATCCAGTCCAGCGGGTTGACCGCGTTGCCGAAGGACTTCGACATCTTCTTGCCGAACTGGTCGCGGACCATGCCGTGCAGGGCGATGGTGTGGAACGGCGGGGTGCCGTCCATCGCGTACAGGCCGAACATCATCATCCGGGCGACCCAGAAGAAGAGGATGTCGTAGCCGGTGACCAGGACGGAGTTCGGGTAGAACTTCGCGAGCGACTCGGTCTGCTCGGGCCAGCCCAGCGTGGAGAAGGGCCACAGGCCGGAGGAGAACCAGGTGTCGAGGACGTCGGTGTCCTGGTGCCAGCCCTCGCCGGTCGGGGCCTCGTCGTCGGGGCCGACACAGACGACCTCGCCGTTCGGGCCGTACCAGACGGGGATGCGGTGACCCCACCACAACTGCCGTGAGATGCACCAGTCGTGGAGGTTGTCGACCCAGTCGAAGTACCGCTTCTCCATCTCCTGCGGATGGATCTTGACCTTGCCGTCGCGGACGGCGTCACCGGCGGCCTTGGCCAGCGGGCCGACCTTGACCCACCACTGCATGGACAGGCGGGGCTCGATGGTGGTCTTGCAGCGCGAGCAGTGGCCGACGCTGTGGACGTAGGGCCGCTTCTCGGCGACGATCCGGCCCTCGGCGCGCAGCGCGGCGACGATGGCGGAGCGGGCCTCCAGGCGGTCCAGGCCCTGGAAGGGGCCGTGGGCCGTGATGACCGCGTGCTCGTCCATGACGGTGAGCGACGGCAGGTTGTGGCGCTGGCCGATCTCGAAGTCGTTCGGGTCGTGCGCGGGCGTGACCTTGACGGCGCCCGTGCCGAACTCGGGGTCGACGTGCGTGTCGGCGACGACCGGGATGGAGCGGTCGGTGAGCGGCAGGCGGATCAGCTTGCCGATCAGGTGCTTGTACCGCTCGTCGTCGGGGTGAACGGCGACGGCGGTGTCACCGAGCATGGTCTCGGCACGGGTCGTGGCGACGACGATGGTGTCGTCCCCCTCGCCGTACTTCATGGAGACCAGCTCGCCGTCGTCGTCCTGGTACTCGACCTCGATGTCCGAGATGGCCGTCAGACAGCGGGGGCACCAGTTGATGATGCGCTCGGCGCGGTAGATCAGCTCGTCGTCGTACAGGCGCTTGAAGATGGTCTGGACGGCCTGGGAGAGGCCCTCGTCCATCGTGAAGCGCTCGCGGGACCAGGCGACGCCGTCACCCAGGCGGCGCATCTGGCCGCTGATCTGGCCGCCGGACTCGCCCTTCCACTGCCAGACGCGCTCGACGAAGGCCTCGCGGCCGAGGTCGTGGCGGGACTTGCCCTCCTTGCCCAGCTCTCGCTCGACGACGTTCTGGGTGGCGATGCCGGCGTGGTCCATGCCGGGCTGCCACAGCGTCTCGTAGCCCTGCATGCGCTTACGGCGGGTCAGGGCGTCGATGAGGGTGTGCTCGAAGGCGTGGCCCAGGTGGAGGCTGCCGGTGACGTTCGGCGGCGGGATGACGATCGTGTACGGCGGCTTGTCGCTCTTCGCGTCCGCCTCGAAGTAACCCCGCTCTACCCAGCGCTCGTACAGCGGCCCCTCTACATCGGCCGGCGCGTACTGGGTCGGCAGTTCGGTGTCGGGCGCGGGTGGCTGCTGCTGAGCGTTCTCGGTCACGGGGGTCAGTTTAGAGGTGTCACGGGGTGGTCCCGAAACGCGTTTCTTCTGTAACGGTCAGGCCCCCGGTGCCGTGTGCTTCCTGTGCCTGGTCCAGGATGTCAGGAACACATAAGCATCTGGAGGGGAACCCAGAAATGAGCAACAACCAGCCGGGCCCGTACGGCCAGCAGCCGCCCTACGGCCAGCCGGGGCAGCCTGGTCCCTACGGCCAGCCGGGCCCCTACGGCCAGCCGCCGCAGGCACCCCAGCCCGGCTACGGCTACCCCCAGCAGGCCCCTCCGGCCCCTCCGCAGCCCGGTTACGGCTACCCGCAGCAGGGCGCGCCGCAGCAGCAGCCGAACCCGTACGGCCAGCAGCAGCAGTACGGCCAGCAGCCCTACGGCGTCCCGCAGCCGCCCGCCGCGGGCGGCGGCAAGAAGAAGACGGGCCTGATCATCGGGGCCGTGGCGGTCGTCGCGGCGATCGCGGTGGGTGCTTACTTCGTGCTCAGCGGGAGCAGCAGCGCCGACGTCGCTGACGACGGCCCGCACAAGCTGATCACTCCGACCACCGTGATCAACGGCGAGTACCAGAAGGGTGCCGGCTCCAGCGAAGACGCCATGACGGACAGCGATGTGTCGGCTGCCCGGAAGGCCGGCGTCAAGAACGCCAAGTCAGTTGGCGCGGAGTACCAGTCCGGCGACAAGAGCAACCCCCTCGCCATGAAGATGCTGAAGTTCGGCGGCGTCTACGGCCAGATCGACGACCCCGCTGCCGTCGTCGACGCGATGTTCGCCAACATGAAGAAGGAGTCCGAGAAGGACCAGAGCGGCGACGACACCAAGGGCACGCTGGTCGGCAGCCCCGAGGAGCAGGAGCCGGCGGGCCTCGACGGCGCCGTAATGAAGTGCCAGTCCGTGAAGCTGGACATGACTGGATCGGGGTCCAGCTCCTCGGGCCCGAAGCAGATGATCATGCCCGTGTGCATCTGGGGCGACCACAGCACCCTCGGCGTGACCATCAACGCCGACGTGGCCAGCGCGATGACGGGCAAGAGCATGTCCATCAGCGACGCCGCGGAGATCACTGCCAAGCTCCGCAAGGATGTACGCGTCAAGGCCTGAGGACCCCGTAGCAGCACTCCCGCATCACAGAAGGCGGCTCGGTGGCACCGAGCCGCCTTCTGCATGGTCAGGCTCGTACACACGCCTCGCCGGCAACGCCGTTACTCACGCCGAGGGCCACCAGACCGTGGATACAGAACGGATTGGCGATGTCGGGGCCGCCTGGGAAGGGCATTGCCTTGTTGCCGCACGCCGCCTTCACCTTCACGCCGGCGCGGTATCCATGCGTGGCCACGTAGTTGGAGCAGTCGCCCTGCGTGGCGCTCGCCGGCGAGGCCACGAGGATCGGCAGGGCCCCTGCCGCCACCACCACACCGGCCGCGGCCACCATGCGCTTCGCCCTCTGGAAAGTCATTCGGAGTCCTCCCGTTTTGCACAGCCAGATATTCGAACACACGTCTGACCTGGTCGGGCTGATTTGATCACGGAAACAGGGAGGGCTCCAGTTGCCGCCGGAACGATGGCTCGATCCGATCGGCACTGGTCTGACACGCCGACGGGCAGGCACCCAACACAGGGTGCCTGCCCGTCGGCGCCGAGAAGCTCAGGCTGTCTTCTGCTCCCCCGAGCCCCGCCCCCGCGCGTCCCGCGGGATCAGGGTCGGGTTCACGTTGGAGTGGACCACGTCCGCGGTGATGACGACGCGGGCCACGTCCTTGCGGGACGGGACCTCGTACATCACCGACATGAGGACCTCCTCCATGATGGCGCGCAGGCCGCGCGCGCCGGTCTGGCGGAGGATGGCCTGGTCGGCGATGGCCTCCAGGGCCTCGCGCTCGAAGTCCAGCTCCACGCCGTCGAGTTCGAAGAGGCGCTGGTACTGCTTGACGAGCGCGTTGCGGGGCTCGACCAGGATCTGGAGGAGGGCCTCGCGGTCCAGGTTGTGGACCGAGGTGATGACAGGGAGGCGGCCGATGAACTCCGGGATCATGCCGAACTTGACCAGGTCCTCGGGCATGACGTCCTCGAACTGGTCCTTGGCCTCCAGCTCGCGCTTGGAGCGGATCGTCGCGCCGAAACCGATGCCCTTCGCGCCGGCCCGCGACTCGATGATCTTCTCCAGGCCCGCGAAGGCACCGCCCACGATGAACAGGACGTTCGTCGTGTCGATCTGGATGAACTCCTGGTGGGGGTGCTTGCGGCCGCCCTGGGGCGGGACGGAGGCCGTGGTGCCCTCGAGGATCTTGAGCAGGGCCTGCTGGACGCCCTCGCCCGAGACGTCGCGGGTGATGGAAGGGTTTTCACTCTTCCTCGCGACCTTGTCGATCTCGTCGATGTAGATGATCCCCGTCTCGGCCTTCTTGACGTCGTAGTCCGCCGCCTGGATCAGCTTCAACAGGATGTTCTCGACGTCCTCGCCCACATAGCCCGCCTCCGTCAGCGCCGTCGCGTCGGCGATGGCGAACGGGACGTTGAGCATGCGGGCCAGGGTCTGCGCGAGGAGGGTCTTGCCGGAGCCCGTGGGGCCGAGCAGAAGGATGTTGGACTTCGCCAACTCGATGGCGTCGTCGCGGCCTTGGGCGCCGCCGTTCTCGCCTGCCTGGACCCGCTTGTAGTGGTTGTACACCGCGACGGAGAGCGCCTTCTTCGCCGCTTCCTGGCCGACTACGTAGCCTTCCAGGAACTCGTAGATCTCGCGGGGCTTCGGGAGTTCCTCCCAGCGCACCTCGCTCGTCTCGGCGAGCTCCTCCTCGATGATCTCGTTGCAGAGATCGATGCACTCGTCGCAGATGTACACACCGGGCCCTGCGATGAGCTTCTTGACCTGCTTCTGGCTCTTGCCGCAGAACGAGCACTTGAGCAGATCGCCGCCGTCACCGATGCGTGCCACGGTGTGCTTCCCCTTCGCCTGGGAGACGCCTGGACGCTTTCGAATCCAGCGGCTCCTGGTGCTGCCTTATGTCCGACGGTACCTTGCCGGGCCCTGTGTTCGGGCCCCCCTTGGCAGGGTTCACTTTGACGTGCACCGTGCCAAGAGGGGCAGAGAATACGTCGACGAGGATGTCGACCCGCGTCAGCGGACCTCGGCGTTGTTCATCTTCCGGGTGGAGATGATCTGGTCGACGATGCCGTACTCGAGCGCTTCCTCGGCCGTGAGGATCTTGTCGCGCTCGATGTCCTCGCGGACCTTCTCGATCGGCCGGTTGGAGTGCTTGGCCAGCATCGTCTCCAGCTGGTCGCGCATCCGGGTGAACTCGTTGGCGATGATCTCCAGGTCGGAGAGCTGGCCGCGGCCGGTGGAGCCGGCCGGCTGGTGGATCAGCACGCGCGAGTTCGGCAGCGCCATGCGCTTGCCCGGCGTACCGGCGGCGAGCAGGATGGCCGCGGCGGAGGCCGCCTGGCCCATGCAGACCGTCTGGATGTCGGGCTTCACGAACTGCATGGTGTCGTAGATGGCCGTGAGGGCCGTCATGTCACCACCGGGGCTGTTGATGTAGATCGAGATGTCCCGGTCGGGGTCCATCGACTCCAGGCACAGCAGCTGCGCCATGACGTCGTTGGCGGAGGCGTCGTCGATCTGGACGCCGAGGAAGATCACGCGCTCCTCGAAGAGCTTCGCGTACGGGTCGTACTCGCGGATGCCCTGGGAGGTGCGCTCGACGAAGCGCGGGATGACGTAGCGGCTGTCGGGGCGGGGCCCTTCGTACAGGCCGCTGGCGGCGCCGTGGAAGTTGCTCATGGGGTTCACCGTCCTGGTGGCGTTCGGGGGGCTGGGGTCTCGGCGGTGCTTGGCGTGGCCGGGCCGGTCAGGCACCGGTGCCGCCGCCTCCCGGAACACCCGAGGCGTGCGTGATGATCTCGTCAATGAGACCGTACTCCTTGGCCTCTTCCGGGGTGAACCAGCGGTCGCGGTCGCCGTCGCGAACGATCGTCTCGACGGTCTGGCCGGAGTGCAGCGCGGTCAGCTCGGACATGGTCTTCTTGGTGCGCAGCAGGTACTGGGCCTGGATCTTGATGTCCGAGACCGTACCGCCGAGGCCCGCGGAGCCCTGGTGCATCATGATGTCCGTGTGCGGCAGGGCGAAGCGCTTGCCGGCGGTGCCGCCGGTGAGCAGGAACTGGCCCATCGAGGCCGCCATGCCCATGCCGATCGTGACCACGTCGTTCGGGATGTACTGCATGGTGTCGTAGATCGCCATGCCGGCCGTCACCGAGCCGCCGGGGCTGTTGATGTAGAGGTAGATGTCCTTGGCGGGGTCGGCCGCAAGGAGCAGCAGCTGAGCGGTGATCTTGTTGGCGATGTCGTCGTCGACCTGCTGGCCGAGGAAGATGATCCGCTCGCCGAGCAGCCGGTTGTAGACCTGGTCGCCGAGGCCACCACCGATGGAAGGCTCGCCGGCGGCGGAGGGCATCAGATTCGTCACGTATCCACCTGCTCGTCTTACGACGGCGCCGGGCCGTCTCACGTAGTCCTGCCGGGGCTTAGCGGGAAGTCCAGCTTGCCCTCGTACTCATGGACCCTAACGCTCAGGCCGCTTCGGGGAATCCCGGAGAAGCGGGTGTTCGCCGGGGGCGTAGCGGAGTGCCCCGCCGGTTTGGCGGTGCGGTTTGCGGTCCCGTGCCCCTCCAGGTTGGCCGGTACGAGCCGGTACGACAAACGGGCCCCTGAGAAAGTCCTCAGGGGCCCGTCTACGTCGTCACAGACGCCGTGGGACTCAGCCCTCGGTCTTCTCCTCGGCCGCGTCCTCGGCGCCCTCGGCCGCGTCCTCGGCGCCCTCGGCGGCGGACTCGGTCTCGTCCTCGTCGTCCAGGTCGATGACCTCGCCGTTGGTGTCCTTCACCGTGGCGGACTCGACCACGACGGCCAGGGCCTTGCCGCGGGCGACCTCGCCGACCAGGAGCGGCACCTGGCCACCCTCGACGACGGCCTGGGCGAACTGGTCGGGGGACATGCCGGAGGAGGCCGCACGCCGCATGAGGTGCTCGGTGAGCTCCTCCTGGTTGACGTTGAGGTTCTCCTTCTTGACCAGCTCGTCGAGGACGAACTGGGTCTTGATGCCCTTGACCGCGGCCTCGCGGGTCTCGGTCTCGAACTCCTCGACCGTCTTGCCCTGGATCTCCAGGTACTTCTCGAGGGTGAGGCCCATCTGGCCGAGCTGGTGGTGCTCCAGGTTGTGCTTGCGGGTGTTGATCTCGTCATCGAGCAGCTTCTCGGGGACCGGGACCTCCACCAGCTCGAGGAGCTTCTCCAGGACACGCTCCTGCGCCTGGGTGGCCTGGTCGAACTGCTTCATGTTGGCCAGGCGCTTGCGGCTGTCGGCCTTCAGCTCGTCCAGGGTGTCGAACTCGGAGGCGAGCTGCGCGAACTCGTCGTCCAGCTCCGGCAGTTCACGGGCGGCGACCTGGGTGACCTTGACGGTGACCTCGGCCTCCTTGCCCGCGGCGGAGCCGCCCTTCAGCTCGGAGGTGAAGGTGGCCTCGCCACCGGCCTCCAGGCCCTTCACGGCGTCGTCGATGCCGTCCAGCAGCTCGCCGGAGCCGATGGTGTAGGAGACGCCGTTGGCGATGCCGTCCTCCAGCACCTCGCCGTCGACCTTGGCCTCCAGGTCGATGGTGACGACGTCGCCGTCCTCGGCGGCACGCTCGACCGGGGAGGTGGAGGCGAAGCGCTCACGGAGCTGCTCGACCGACTTCTCGATGTCCTCGTCGGTGACCTCGACGGCGTCGACCTCGACCTCGATGCCGGAGTAGTCCGGGATCTCGAGGGCCGGGCGGACGTCGACCTCGGCGGTGAAGTTCAGCGTCTCGCCGTCCTTCAGCTCGGTGATGTCGACGTCGGGCTGGCCCAGCGGGCTCAGCTCGGCCTCGTTGACCGCCTCGGTGTAGAACTTCGGGAGCGCGTCGTTGACGGCCTCCTCCAGCACCGCACCGCGGCCGAACCGCTGGTCGATGACGCGGGCCGGGATCTTGCCCTTGCGGAAGCCCTTCACCGTGACCTGCTGGTTGATCTTCTTGTACGCCGCGTCGAGGCTGTCCTTGAGCTCCTCGAAGGGCACCTCGACAGTGAGCCGAACCCGGGTCGGGTTCAGGGTCTCCACGGCGCTCTTCACGGTTCGGTCTCCTTGTGGCTGACTTCTTGGGTTCTGCCGGAGCCAGACGGGTCCGGCGGATTTCGCCGCCCGGAGGAGTTCGTAGGCCGAGTGGGCCGGGACACACGGGCGCGCAGCTTGCATAGTAACCGCAGCCGGTCAGCGCCCCAAAAGGCGATCATTGCGGCACCGCGAGCCGGTGGTCGGGGTGGCGGGATTTGAACCCACGGCCTTCCGCTCCCAAAGCGGACGCGCTACCAAGCTGCGCCACACCCCGTCTGGTGCGACACGTAGGGTACATGCCCCGGCCGGATCCGTCGGCTGCTTTGCAGACTGCCGCGCGGGTGGCATCGCCGCAGTCCAAACGCGTTGGCCTCCGCGGCGGGCGACCCGCTACGATGCTCAGCAGTGCCGTGGTCACCGACCTGCGGCGCGCTGTCGCGGGCGTAGCTCAATGGTAGAGCCCTAGTCTTCCAAACTAGCTACGCGGGTTCGATTCCCGTCGCCCGCTCCGAAGGCCGAAGGCCCAGGTGAGAGGTGGTTTCCTCTCTCTGGGCCTTCAGTCGTTCCCAGGGCTCTCGCGCCGGTTCACCCCTAGGCGTGATCCTTCGGGCCGGGCTCTTCCGGGTCGGTCACGCGGTCAGGGGGACCGGGTGGATCTCGTCGGCCAGGTGACCGGCGCGTTCATGGATGCGCTGGACCGCTTCGGCCGTGGGGGCCTCAGAAAGGCAGTAGACCGTGCCGGACTCCGGATCCGCCCAGGCCTTCTCGAAGTGGACGCCCTCGTCCTTCTCGATGGCGAGGTCGGCCTTGTGGGCCTGCATCAGCTGGTCGGCGGTGATGCCCTCCATCCCGTGGTGGACGTCCATGAACTGGGGCATGGCGTCGCGCCTCCCTCCGGCTGTCGTGTCCCGGCGCATCGCCGGGTCGCTTGCCAACTCCGTCATCTCCATCGTGTGCCCGTACGACCGCGACAGCGACCGTGCGGACCCTCGGCAGCGGCGGAGCAGAGGGGGCGGACCACCTCGGCGGTCCAGCGGGCCGTACCGTGGGCGAGGTCTGTCCGGGTGATCGTGGTGTGCGTGCTGTCGCCGTCGAAGCACACGAAGTAGCCGCGCCCGGCCGCGCCGCGCAGCCCGCGGATGACGATCGGCCCGTCGGTGGAAGACGAAGTGGTTCGGCCCCCGCCGGCGTCAGAACTTGATCTGGTTGATGGTCTCCGCTATCGAGTTCAGAAACCGGTTGATGGAGGGCGCCATGCCGGTGGAGGCGAGGAAGAAACCGAAGAGGACGGCGACGATGGCCGGACCCGGTTTGATGCTCCCGCCTCGGATCAGCACCACAAGGATGATCGCCAACAGCAGCACCACAGACAGTGAAATGGCCACAACTGATCACACCCTCGGTCGGTCCGCTCTCCCGGCCCGGGGGTACTGCCCCGCACCCCCGCCAGAACCATCGTGCCACCAACCCGGCCACCGTATGCGGTTCGTGACGCAACGTTGGACAAGCACCCGCGGCGGGCGACGCCCCGCACAGTAATTCGACGGGACACCCGCACCCGACTCCACAGGGAATTGCGCAGCTTCGTTTCCGTGCCCACACATCATGTGCGCAGGGAATTCGAATTGATGCCACAGGGGCGCACTATGCCCCAATTAGTCGGGATGAATCGGGACATTGAGTCTGAACGGAGGGCTTGGTTGTGCCCATCATCACGTGGACAGAAGAGGCACGACATGTAAATCAGCGGGTACCCGAAGGCGATAACCAGGAATGACCACGGGGGTTTTACGGAATCCCACAGTCGACGCTAGGGTGCCTGAGATGTTTGACGCCGCCTCGTCCCCCGGCCACAGCCGCAGGCCGCTCCCCCCGGCACAGTCGCCGGCGGACGGAGTGCCCGGTCCGCGTACCCCGATGAGTACGCAGAAGCGGCAGCCGCCCGCGGACAGACCGGGCAAACAGCGTGATTCATTCTTCGACAACGCCAAGTACCTGGCGATCGTGCTCGTCGCGATGGGGCACGCCTGGGAACCGCTGAAGGGCGACAGCCGGATCCTGGAGGGCGTGTACACCGTCGTGTACACCTTCCACATGCCGGCGTTCATCATCATCTCCGGCTTCTTCTCGCGCAGTTTCGACATGCGTCCGGACCGGCTGAAGCGGCTCATCACCGGTGTCGCCGTGCCGTACGTCCTCTTCGAGACCGCGTACCCGCTCTTCAAGAACGCCGTCGACGGCTCCCACGAGCCGATCAGCCTCCTCGATCCCTGGTACCTGACCTGGTTCCTGGTCGCGCTGTTCGTCTGGCGGCTGACGACACCGATCTGGAAGCTGGTGCGCTGGCCGCTGCCACTGGCCGTCGGCCTCGCCATGCTGGCCAGCGTCACGCCGAGCATCGGTGACGACCTCGACCTCCAGCGCGTCCTGCAGTTCCTGCCGTACTTCGTGCTCGGCCTGTGCATGAAGCCCGAGCACTTCCAGCTGGTGCGCCGCCGCTCGGTGCGGATCGCCTCGGTGCCCGTCTTCGCCGTGGCGCTGGCGGTCGGCTGGTGGGCGGTGCCGCGCATGAACACCGCCTGGTTCTACCACCGCGACTCCGCGCAGGAGCTGGGCGCGCCCTGGTGGTGCGGTCCGGTGATGGTGCTCGCGATGCTGGGCTGCTCGCTGGTGCTGACGGCCTGCTTCTTCGCCTGGGTGCCGCGCCGGAGGATGTGGTTCACGGCGCTCGGCGCGGGCACCCTGTACGGCTATCTGCTGCACGGCTTCCTGGTGAAGCTCGCCGACTACCGGGGCTGGTTCGACCACGCCTGGCTGCACCACCCGCTCGGCGAGATCGCGGTGACTGTCGCCGCGGCCGCCGTCGTCACACTGCTGTGCACCCGGCCCGTGCAGCGGGTGTTCCGGTTCGCGATGGAGCCGAAGATGGAGTGGGCGTTCAAGCAGGACGCGGCCGAACTGGCCCGCGAGCGCCAGCAGAAGGAACGCGAACGCCAGAAGGTCGGCGTCTAGGGGGTTCCGTTTGGATCAGGCCGGATCAGGCCGCGGCGTCCGGTGCGGTGCATCGCAAGGCGGAGGATCACCCGCGTACTGGGCGTATCCGGGTGGTCCGGCAACGCGGCGAGGTGCCGTGCCGGACGCCGCGGACCCGGGCCGATCCGAACGAAACCCCCTAGCTCCGCTGCCCGGGCGTCCGGCCCCGCTGATCGAGACCGAGAAGTGCGCGCATCCGTGTGTACTTCTCGGTCAGTCGTTTCCGGGTCGGCTCGTCCAGGGCCGCGAGCCGCTCCGGGTCGGCGTTGTGCGCCAGGTCGGCCTGCTTCACCAGCAGCGCGCCCGGGGTGGCGAGGATCCGGCGCGCGTACGCCTCCGGCGCCTCCCCCGCCCGCTTGGTGACGGCACGCACGATGGCCTTGGTGCGCTGGGTCAGGGCGGCCGCCGTCAGCCACTCCTCGCTCAGCGCGTCGTCCTCGACGGAGTCGTGCAGCCAGGCCGCCGCGATCTGCTCGGCGTCCCCGCCGCGGGCGCGCACCCCGTCGGCCACGGCCGCCAGGTGCTCCGCGTACGGCCGTCCCGCCTTGTCGGTCTGCCCCGCGTGCGCGGTGCGGGCGAGGCTCTCGACCTCGGCCAGGGTGAGTGGTGTCCCGGTCATTCGTCCAGTGTCTCCCGGCGCAGCGCCGCACGGGCCGGGACGGTGACCGCGGTCAGCCCGAGCAGCAGGATGCCGCCGGCGAAGGCACCGTAGACGACGGGCGGGATGTACGGGTCCTGCCCGGTCAGCCCGTTCGTCATCGGCACCAGCGTGGCCACGGCGATGGCGGTGCCGAGCGCGATGCCCGCGAGGGTGACCAGCAGGGCCTCCCAGCGGATCATCCGCAGGACCTGCCGCCGCGTGGAGCCGACCAGCCGCAGGGTGTCGAGTTCCCGGCGCCGGGCGAGGACGGTCATCACCAGCGTGTTGCCGGCGGCGACGGCCGCGAACCCGCCGAGCACGGCGGCCATCACGGCGTTGGCCCAGGCGTTGAGCTGCCGGTCCAGGGACTGGGCGGCGGAGTAGCCGGACCGGTCCAGCACCGTGCCGAGAGGGGCGAGACCGGCCGTCGTACCGCCCTTCGTCCACAGCTCCGTGTCGAAGGCGGAGGTGACGTGGCCGGCGAGGTCGGCGCGGCTCACCGTCAGCTCGGACAGGCCCATGCCGCGGCCGTACGTCGCCACGACCAGCGGGGCGGCCCGGGTGCCGTCGGGCAGTCGGAGGCGCAGGCGCCGGCCGACGCGCACATGGGCGTCGCGGGCGAGGCCGGCGTCCACGGCGATCTCGCCGGGCCGCAGGGTCAGGCGCCCGTGCCGGACGTCCAGGTCCTGGACGGCGGCCAGGTCGCGTACGGAACCGGTGACGCCCTGGGCGGAGGCGGACCGCAGCGAGCCGGAGACCGGGACGAGGACCGAGCTGCGCAACAGGCCGACGGCCGCGGTGACCCGGGGAGTGTCCCGGGCCCGGCGTACGGCGTCGGGGGCGAGGCCCGGCTCGGCCGTGACGATGTGGTCGGCGGTGACCCCGGCGCGCTGCTGGTCGGCGGTGGTCTTCTCCTCGCTGGTCTGCAGGAAGACCAGGACCGAGGCGAAGGCCATGGCGAGCACGATCGGGGTGATCGCGGAGGCGAGCCGGCGGGCGTTGGTGCGGGAGTTGGCGGCGGCGAGTTCGGCCGGGGCGCCGGCCCCGCGCAGCGGCAGCCCGAACAGGGCGGCGCAGGCGCGGGCGACGAGCGGGCCGAGCAGGGCGACGGCGAGCATGAACAGGAGCACGATGCCGAGGGCCGCGTTGGCCGCGTCCTCGCCGCTCGTGGATGAGGCCAGGTCCGCGCAGAGGCAGCCGCCCACGGCGGCGGCCAGGCCGAGGGGGGTGCGGATCCAGCCGATGCGCGGCCGCTCCACGGACGCCTCGCCGAGCGCCTGGCCCGGCTTGATGCGGGAGCTGCGGCGGGCGGCCAGGAAGCCGGCGCACAGGGCGGTGAGAAAGACGGTGCCGACCGCGGTGACCAGCGGGATCCAGGAGACGGCGAGTCGTACGGCGTCCGGTACGGCCCCCTTGTCCTGGAGCTGGCCGAACCACCAGTGGGCCAGCACGATGCCGGGCAGGCAGCCGGCCGCGCCGGCCGGCGGGGCGACGAGGAGTGCCTCGGTGGCGATGGTGCGGCGGATCTGGCGCGGGGTGGTGCCGATGGCACGCAACAGGGCGAACTCCCGGGCGCGTTGGCCGATGCCGAGGGCGACGGTGCCGGCGGCGGTGAACACGGCGACCAGCGTGGCGACGCCGCCGAAGGAGCCGCCGAGTCCGGTGAGCAGTTCCCGGGCCTGGGCGAGGGAGGGGTCTTCCACCGCGCCCCGGTCGTCGCCGGTGTGCACGAGGGCGTGGTGGCCCAGGGCGCGGGCCACCTGGGACCTGAGGGTGGCGGGGGTGACGCCGGGCTCGGGGAGTACGGCGATGGCGTCGACTCGGCCGGGGTGGCCGGAGTGCCGTAGGGCGTCGGGGTCGGAGAGCCAGACGGTGGTGCGGGGGGCTTGGGTGAGGCCGGAGATGCGGTAGGTGATGTGGGTGCCGTCGGGGGTGGTGAGGGTGATGCGGTCTCCGACGGTGCGGGTGGTGTCGGTGCTGTCGGTGTTCTCGGTGCTGTCGATGCTGTCGGTGTTCTCGGTGTTCTCGGTGCTGTCGTGGGCGAGTACGACTTCGCCGGGGGCGGGTGGGCGGCCGGTGATGAGGTGCTCGCCGGTGAAGGTGGTGGAGGTCCAGTTGTGGGCGGTGTACGGGGTGCCGTGGGGGCCGCGTACCGGGAAGGTGATGTCGGGTACGGCGGTGCGGGCGCCGGGAGCGGTGGCTGCCTTGGCGGTCAGGGAGCTGTCGAGGCGGGCTCGGTCCGGGACGGGCTGGCTGTCGCCTTCGCCGGCGTGGCCCAGGCGGGCGCGCTGGTCGGCCGAGGCGACCACCGGGGCGTGGGCGTAGCGCTGGGGCGGGACCTTGGCGCGGGCGCCGGTCTCCAGGAGGATCCCGCAGGCCGCCACGATCATCGCGGTGAGGGCGAGGGCGACGAAGGTGCCGACGAAGGTGGAGGGCTTGAAGCGGAGGGATGCTCTTGCCAGGCCATTGGAGCGCATCAGGCCGCCGGGCGGGTGCGGGCCGCGTGGGCGGTGAGGGCCGTCATGCGGGACGCGATGTGGGCTGCGGGGGCTCGGTCCAGGTGGTCGACCAGTTGGCCGTCGGCCAGGAACAGGACGCGGTCGGCCCAGGCGGCCGCCGACGGGTCGTGGGTGACCATGACGATCGTGGCGCGCTGGGAGTCCACGGCGTCGCGCAGCAGGGCGAGGATCTCGGCGGCGGTGCTGGTGTCCAGGGCGCCGGTGGGCTCGTCGGCGAAGACGACGTCGGGGCGGGTGACCAGGGCCCGGGCGACGGCCACGCGCTGCTGCTGGCCGCCGGACAGCTCGCTCGGGCGGCGCCTGGCCTTGTCGGCGAGGCCGACCTGGGCCAGCACCTCGGCCGAGCGGCGGCGGTCGGGTCGGTGGCCGGCCAGCCGCATGGGCAGGACGACGTTCTGTTCGACCGTGAGGGAAGGGAGGAGGTTGAAGGCCTGGAAGACGAAGCCGAGGCGGGTGCGGCGCAGCGCGGTCAGCTTGTTCTCGCTCAGCCCGGTGATGTCCG
Source organism: Streptomyces sp. BK340 (assembly GCF_007827595.1). GTDB lineage: Bacteria > Actinomycetota > Actinomycetes > Streptomycetales > Streptomycetaceae > Streptomyces. The sequence goes on along the minus strand of NZ_VISR01000004.1, from coordinate 326,836 downwards.
TGCCGCCGAGCACGACCCGGCCCGCGGTGGGGCGGTCCAGGCCCGCCGCGCACTGCAGGAACGTGGACTTGCCGGAGCCGGAGGGCCCCATCACCGCGGTGAAGGTGCCGGAGGGAAGGGCGAGGTCGATGCCGCGCAGGGCGTGCACGGCGGAGCCTCCGCGGCCGTAGTGGCGCGTGACTCCGTGCAGTTCTACGGCCCAGTCGCTTGGCATGCGGGTCCCTCCGGTCGTGGGCGTTCGGTGACGTCTGTCGACCGTACGGATACGGAGGGTGGCCGGACCATGCGGACGGCTGGCGGATCCGGGCGGGGGAAAACCCCACCCCCGGCGTTCCCCGGGGGTGGCTCAGCGGGCCGTGGCCGGCGCTGCCTGGCGGCAGATCAGGAGCAGGGCCCGGTCGTCGTTGACGTCCTTCGCGACCGCCTCGATGAGGTGCCAGGCGGCGCCGTGGAAGCCGCCGGCGACATAGCGGTCGGCCTCTCCGGTGAGGCGGTCGATGCCCTCCACGATGTCGCGGTCGGAGGTTTCCACCAGTCCGTCCGTGAACAGCATCAGCACGTCCCCGGGGCGCAGCGAGCCCTTGACGGGGTCGAACTGGGCGCCGTCGTACACGCCCAGCAGCGGGCCCTCGGCGGCCTTCTCCTCCCAGCGGCCGCTGCCCGCGCTCAGCTGCAGCCCCGGCGGATGGCCCGCCGAGTACAGCTCGTAGTCCCCGGAGTCCAGGTCCAGCACCAGGTGGATGGAGGTCGCGAAGCCCTCGTCCCAGTCCTGGCGGAGCAGATAGCCGTTGGCGGCCGTGAGGAAGGCGTGCGGGGCGAGGGAGCCCAGCAGTCCGCCGAACGCGCCCGACAGCAGCAGCGCACGCGATGCCGCGTCCATGCCCTTGCCGGACACGTCCGTGAGCACGACCTCCAGGGTGCGGCCGCTGTTCGTACGGGCCGCGACGACGAAGTCGCCCGAGAAGGACTGGCCGCCCGCCGGGCGCAGCGCCATCTCGTGGTGCCAGCCCTGCGGCAGCTTCGGCAGCTTGCTCTGCACCCGGATCCGCTCGCGCAGGTCGAAGAGCATGGTGCCGCCGCGCCGCCACGGCACACCGACCCGGCTGCGGAACTGCGCGGTCAGCAGGCCGAAGAAGCCGCACGCGGCGACCACCAGGACCACACCGGGGGTGACCCGCGAGGGCCCCTCGGTGTACGGGCCGAGCCGCACCGACTCCACGATCAGCGCGGTGGCCGCCGCCGCGTACAGGCCGAGCAGGCTCGCCGGACGCAGCAGCAGGCCGCCCGCGACGATCGGCAGCACGAGGGTGCCCGGGGAGCACCACACCGAGTTGGCGAGGGTCATGGCCGCGAGGACGGGGATGGTGAGCAGCAGACCGGCGAGCGCGATCCAGTCCGAACCGTCGCCGCGGAAGTAGTCCACGGCGCTTCTGCGCAGGCCGACGCGGACCCGGTGCCACTGCATCTTCCACCGGGCCGTGAACGTCTCGGCCTTCGCGCGCCGCTCTCGTCCTGCTGCCATTAGTTCGGGACCCTATCGATCGGACCAGCCGCTTGGCACGGGAGGTCCCACTTGTCCCCCGTGAGAGGCTCAACTTCGCGGTTGAACTACACAGTGAACGGCACGGAGGGTCATCGCGCCGCCGACCGGGAGAAATTCACTGGCTCGTCCCGCAATGCCCTGATAGGCATGGCTCATGGCGACTGACCGTACGACCGAGTTGAAGGTGCTGCGCCCCGAGGAGTGGGACGGTTGGTGGGACAACCTGATCCGTGCCTTCGGCGCGGGTCCGGCGTCGGCCGAGGAGCGCGAACTGGACAGATCGCTCACCGAGTTCGACCGGTCCCTGGCCGCCTGGGACGGGGACGTGCTGGTGGGCACGGCGGGGGCGTTCAGCTTCCGGATGACCGTGCCGGGCGGGTCCCAGGTGCCCGCCGCGGGCGTCACCATGGTGAGCGTGGCCGCAACGCACCGGCGGCGTGGCGTGCTGACCTCGATGATGCGGCGCCAGTTGGACGACCTGCACGCCCTGGGCGAGCCGCTCGCGGCGCTGACGGCCTCCGAGCCGGCCATCTACGGCCGCTTCGGATACGGCGCCGCCACCTTCCAGCTGCACGCCGAGATCGACACCAGCCGGGTGCGGCTGGCCCTGCCCGCCGGCACCGAGGACATACGGCTGCGGTACGCGCAGCCCGCCGACGTCCTCGCCGAGTGCGAGGCGGTGTACGCGGCGCTGGTGCCGCGCCGGCCCGGGATGCTGGCCCGGCAGCCCGGCTGGGAGCGGGTGGCGCTGCTCGACCCGGAGAGCGAGCGGGAGGGCGCGTCCGCGCTGCAGTGCGTGGTCGCCGAGCGGGACGGCGAGGTCACCGGGTACGCCCGCTTCCGCACCAAGCTGGGCTGGGGACCGACCGGGCACAACGGCACGGTGTCGCTGGAGGGCCTCGCCGCGCTGGACCCGGCGACCGATGCGGCCCTGTGGCGCTTCCTGTTCGACATCGACCTGATGACGAACCTGACCGTGCGGGGACGGCCGGTCGACGACGCGTGGCAGTACCTGGTCTCCGACATCCGGCGCTGTGTGCCGCGACTGCGGGACTCGTGCTACGTCCGTCTGGTCGACGTCGGTGCGGCGCTGGCGGCGCGCGCCTATCAGGCGCCGGTGGACGTCGTGTTGGAGGTGGCGGACGACTTCTGCCCCTGGAACGCGGGGCGTTGGCGGCTGACCGGGGACACCAAGGGCGCGTCCTGCGAGCGCACCACCGACTCGGCCGATCTCACCCTGTCCGTACGGGAGTTGGGCGCGGCCTACCTCGGCGGTGTGACCCTGCTGTCGCTGGCGGCGGCCGGCCGGGTACGGGAACTGCGGGACGGGGCGCTGACGGAGGCGTCGGTGGCGTTCGCCTCACCGGTGACCCCGTGGCTGCCGCACGGCTTCTGACGGCTCCCGCTCAGGGCTGCTGGCAGGTCGGGCACCAGAAGAGGTTGCGGGCGGCGAGGCCGGCGGTGCGGATCTCGGTGCCGCAGATGTGACAGGGCAGGGTGGCCCGGCGGTAGACGTAGACCTCGCCGCCGTGGTCGTCCACGCGGGGCGGGCGGCCCATCGCCTCCGGGGTGTGCTCGGGGCGGACCGTGTCGATGCGGTTGTTGCGCACGCCCTCGCGCATGAGCGCGACGAGGTCGGCCCAGATGGCGGACCACTGGGCCGGGGTGATGTCCCGGCCCTCGCGGTACGGGTCGATCCGGTGCCGGAAGAGGACCTCGGCGCGGTAGACGTTGCCCACGCCGGCGATGATCTTCTGGTCCATCAGAAGTGCCGCGATCGTCGTACGGCTGCGGGAGATTCTCCGGTGTGCCGCGCCCGGGTCGGCGTCCGCGCGCAGGGGGTCGGGCCCGAGGCGGTCGTGTATCGCCCGCTTCTCGTCGTCCGTGATGAGCGCGCAGGTCGTCGGGCCGCGCAGGTCGACGTACGCGGTGTCGTTCGCGAGGCGGAGCCGGACGGTGTCGGTGGGCGGGGGTGCCGGGGTGGGGCCGAAGCCGACCTTGCCGAACAGGCCGAGGTGGATGTGGACCCAGTCGGTGTCGCGGAACCGGAGGAAGAGGTGCTTGCCGTGGGCCTCGGTGCCGGTGAGAAGGGCACCGTTCAGCAGGTCGGCCGCGTCCGAGAACTTGCCCTGGGGGCTGGTCACCCGTGGAGCGGTGCCCTGGAAGCGCTCGGCGTAGTCCTGGGCCAGCCGGTGGATGGTGTGCCCTTCTGGCAAGGCTGAGGTGTCCTTTCCTGCCGTGACTTTCCCACCCGCCCACCCGTCTCGGTCGGCAGAAGGGCGGGACAAGGGGGGAGCAGCCTGTCCCGCTCCGCCCACCCCTGTCGGCCGACCGAGTCGGCTGGGTGAGTGGGCAGCGCGGGGCCTGAGGCGGAGTGCCCGGGCTTACTGCTGCGGGTGGTGGGGCGGGATCGGGGGCAGGTCGCCCGTCGTCTCGTACTCCGACAGCATGTCGATGCGGCGGATGTGACGCTCGTCACCGGAGAACGGCGTGTTGAGGAAGACCTCGACGAACTTGGTCGCCTCCTCCGTGCTGTGCATCCGCGCACCCACGGCCACGACGTTCGCGTTGTTGTGCTGCCGTCCCAGCGCCGCGGTCTCCTCGCTCCACGCGAGAGCCGCCCGCACACCCTTCACCTTGTTCGCGGCGATCTGCTCCCCGTTTCCGGAGCCGCCGATCACGATGCCGAGAGCCTCGGGGTCCGCGGCCGCCTTCTCCGCGGCACGCAGGCAGAAGGGCGGGTAGTCGTCCTGGGCGTCATAGATGAGAGGCCCGCAGTCGACGGGCTCGTGCCCCGCCGCCGTGAGCCATTCGACGAGGTGGTTCTTGAGTTCGTAGCCCGCATGGTCGGAGCCGAGATACACGCGCATGGGACGAGTGTGACACGCCTGTTTCCGGGCAGCAGCCTCGGGTGTCGAGCCCAGAAAATGTGACTGAACCCATAGAACCTCAAGGAAACCTCAAGTAACGATCTGGATTCGGAGGTTCCCGGATTCGTTCGCCTCGGTTTCACTGGACCGGCTCGTACACCGCTGGTGCGAGTTGCTCCCCCTGGCGTAAAGGAAATCCGTCCATGACCCCTGGTTCGGGCCTCCAAGCAGGACTCAAGAACCGCCATCTGACGATGATCGCGATCGGTGGCGTCATCGGAGCCGGCCTCTTCGTCGGTTCCAGTTCCGGTATCGCTACCGCGGGACCGGGCATCCTCCTGTCGTACGCCCTCGTCGGCACGCTCGTGGTGCTGGTGATGCGCATGCTCGGCGAGATGTCCGCCGCCAACCCGACCTCCGGTTCCTTCTCCGCGCACGCCGACCGCGCGCTCGGACGCTGGGCCGGCTTCTCCATCGGCTGGCTCTACTGGTTCTTCTGGGTCGTCGTGCTGGCCGTCGAGGCCACCGCCGGCGCGAAGATCCTCGAGGGCTGGATCCCGGCCGTACCGCAGTGGGGCTGGGCGCTCATCGTGATGGCCGTCCTGACCGCGACCAACCTGGTCTCGGTCGGCTCCTACGGCGAGTTCGAGTTCTGGTTCGCCGGCATCAAGGTCGTGGCGATCGGCGCGTTCATCGTCGTCGGCCTGCTGGCCATCTTCGGTGTCCTGCCGGGCGTGCACGCCGACAAGGCGAGCTTCGGCAACCTGACCTCGCACGGCGGCTTCCTGCCGCACGGACCCGGCGCCATCCTCACCGGTGTGCTGCTGGTCGTCTTCTCCTTCATGGGCAGCGAGATCGCGACGCTGGCGGCCGGCGAGTCGGAGGACCCCCAGAAGGCGGTCACCAAGTCGACCAACAGCATCATCTGGCGTATCGGCGTCTTCTACCTGGGCTCGATCCTGGTCGTCGTCTCCCTGCTGCCGTGGAACGACCCCTCGATCGCGAAGGACGGCTCGTACGTCGCCGCCCTGAACTCCCTCGGCATCGCGCACGCCGGCGAGATCATGAACTTCATCGTGCTGACCTCGGTGCTGTCCTGCCTCAACTCGGGCCTGTACACGGCCTCCCGGATGGCGTTCTCGCTCGGTCAGCGTGGTGACGCGCCGAAGGCGTTCGCCCGTACGACGTCCCGGGGCGTGCCGCTGGCGGCGATCCTCGCCTCCGTCCTCTTCGGCTTCGTCGCGGTCTTCTTCAACTACAAGTTCCCGGACTCGGTCTTCCTCTTCCTGGTCAACTCCAGTGGTGCGGTGGCTCTGTTCGTGTGGCTGGTCATCTGCTTCTCGCAGCTGCGGATGCGGAGGATCATCCAGCGGGAGGCGCCGGAGAAGCTCGTCGTGAAGATGTGGCTGTACCCCTACCTGACCTGGGCGACGGCCGCACTGATCGTGTTCGTCCTCGGCTACATGCTGACGGACACGAAGGGCGAGAGCAGTGGCCGTACGACGGTGCTGCTGTCCGTGCTGGTCGCGGCGCTCGTGGTCGCCGTCGCCGTGATCAAGGAGAAGGTCGTCGGTCGCCGGCCGGTTTCCGCCGCGGAGGCGGAGCCGGTCGACAAGGTGAGCGTCGGCTGATCCGGCCCACGGCCGCGTTTCGGGGAGGGAGTCCTTCGGGGCTCCCTCCTTCGCGCATCACAGGACCATGAAACTGGCCTTGACGCGGTCGTAGAGGCTGATGGCCTGCCGCTCGGTCTCCGGCTGGTACCAGGTGTTGATCTGGTACGACTTCCCGTCCGCGTCGAAGCCGAGGAGGCGGGCGTGCCAGGGGGTGCCTTTGAGGGTGAAGGTGTACTCCCAGACGACCGCCGGGTACCCCTGGAATCTGGTCTCCGCCAGCCGGATCTTGACGTAGTCGCGTCCCTGCCGGGCGCTCTCCTCCGAGCGCTTCCAGGTGTCCAGGAGGTCGCCCCGGGCCAGGGAGGACTTGCCGACGAGTTCCTGGCGCCCGTCGGGCGAGGTGTAGTGGACCTCGGCCCCGGTCTTCACGTCCCGCCGCCATCCCTGCGGCGGAATCCATGCGAACCCGCCCGCCTCCGTCCTGGAGCCGGGCGGCGGACTGTGCGGCCGCGAGGTCCCGTCGACGGTCGGGGAGCCGGTCGGGGTGACGGCCCCGGAGTCCGAGACCCTGGGCGAGGAAGCCGTGGCGGTCCCGCCCCGGGCCTCCTCCCGCCGCCCGCCCCCGCCGGAGGTGGCGGCCAGCACGGCGATCACGACACCGACGGCGACGACCCCGAGAACGGCCAGGAGCGCGGTACGACGGAAGTGCGGCCCGTCCTGCCCTTCGGGCGCCCCGGCCGGCTCGAACGGTGCACCCGCCCGACGCCGGGTCACCGCACCTGCCCGCCCGAGAGCCCCGGCGGACTGCTGCACCGGATCACCCCCGGGCACGGCTTCGTCAGGTGCCGCGAGGAGTCCGCCCCGGCCACCGGCAGGGCCTGGGCCGCTGCCGACGGGGGTGTGTCCGTGGTCGGGGGGAGCATGTCCGCCGCTCACCGGGGCAGGGCCGGGGTCACCGGGGCGTGGGCCGCCGCCGACACGGGCAGGACCGTGGTCGTGGTCGTGGTCGTGGTCGTGGTCGTGGTCGTGGTCGTGGTCGTGGTCGTGGTCGCCAGGAGCGTGACCGCCACCGACATCGGCAGAGCCATTGCCGCCAGGAACGGGGACACCGCCCGACTCGGGCCCCACCGTCCCGGCTCCGCTCGGCCCGGACTCCACCGGTCCAGGAGTCACCGGCTCGACTCCGGGTGCTGAGGCGGCCCCCGTGGGCCCGGCACCCGCCACAGCAGGACCGGTCGACCCAGGCACGGTCAGCCCAGGCACGGTCAGCCCTGGCGCAGTCACCCCTGGCATCGTCGGTCCCGGCATCACCGGACCGTCGTCCCCCACCACCGGCACCTCCCCCGCCACCGTCACCTCCCCCAGGGGAACCGTCGGGGTCGGTGACGGATGCATCACCACCCTCAGGGCCCGCTCGACCTCGCTCAGGCCGGGGCGGTGCGACGGGTCCTTTGCCAGGAGGGCGGCGAGGAGGGGGTGCAGGGGGCCTGCCGTCGGGGGGAGGCGGGGTTCTTCGTAGAGGACCGCGTGCAGGGTGGCCAGGGTGGTGTCGCGGGTGAACGGGGAGTTGCCCGCCAGGGCTGCGGAGAGGGTCGCGCCCAGGGACCACAGGTCGGACGGAGGGCCCTGGCGGCGGCCGGAGATACGCTCGGGAGCCATGTAGTCGGGGGAGCCGACGAGCATGCCGACCATGGTGAGGGCCTTGGCGTCCTGGATCGCGGCGATGCCGAAGTCGGTGAGGACGACCCGGCCCGCTCCCGTTTCCACCAGGACGTTTCCCGGTTTGATGTCCCGGTGCAGGACGCCGCCGGCGTGCACCTGGCGCAGCGCGGCCACCAGGCCGAGGCCGATGCGCGCGGTCTCGCGCGGGCTCAGCGGGCCCTCCTCCGTCATGATCCGCTCCAGTGAGCGGCCGGTGACCAACTCCATGACGATCCACAGGCGTTGGCCCTCGTCCACCACGTCGTACACGCGCACGACGTTGGGGTGGTCGATCCGGGCCGTCGCCCGGGCCTCGCGCAGCGTGCGTTCGCGGTGTGTGCCGCTGTCCTCAGCGGCCTGCCCGTCGACGCGTATCTCCTTCACCGCGACCAGCCGGTCGAGCATTTCGTCGACGGCCCGCCACACCCGCCCCATTCCCCCCTGCCCGATGCTTTCGACCAGTCGATAGCGCGCGTTCACCAGCAGCCCCGGAATCCCGCCGGCCCTCGGTTCTCCCGCTTCCCCCAAATTTCCCGGCAATGCCTCGCACCCCCCTCAACGACCGTCTCTGCTGAAACACAACGGTCACACTTCGAGCCGTACCAGCATAGTGCGGGGAAATCTTGTGGTACCTCTTCAAGTACTGCGAATTCAGGCGCAGTCCAGGGGGTTGCAAGGGGGGCGAACATGAGTTCTCGTCGCACGGCGGGCATCGCGGGATCGCTGGTCATGGCATCTTTTTCGGCCGTGCTGGTCCTCGCCTGCACGGCCGCCGCCGATGACCAGGGAACGGGCAGCGACAAGGGAGGAAAGGCGGTCGACGAGGCACCGGCGGGCGTGAAGCTGCGCACGCTGCTGCCGGAGAGGATCTCGGTCGACAACAGTTCGAAAAAGACGGCGATTACCGCCACCGTGAAGAACGACGGCAGCAAGGACAGCGGTGACATTCGGCTTTTGGTCGTCGGATTCGACGCGCTGAAGATCACCGGTGTTCAGGGCTGCTCGGCCATCGCGGAAAAGAACCTGCCGGAAGGTGCGAACAGCGGTTTCAGCTGCCCGGTCGGCACGCTCGCGGCCGGGCGGTCCAAGTCGTACGCGGTCCAGGCAGCCTACGACCTGAGCAAGGCCGGCAAGATCTGTCTGCCCGTGCAGACCACGGACGGGAAGAAGACCTTCTGGCAGCAGGGCCCGGTGCCCTTCGGCACGACCAACCCGTCGCCGAACGCCCCGGCCACCCCGCTGCTCCTCGGCACCGACAACAAGCCCGTCGCACCGGGCGGCGACGAGCTGCCGAAGACCGGTGTGGGGCGTGACCTGCTGCCCCTGGGCGCCGCGGGCGCCGCGCTGATCGCGGCCGGCGCGGCCGGGGTGTGGTGGTCGCAGCGCCGGCGGCAGGAGGCCTGAGCGGCACGGACACGCAAAAGAGGCTCGCCGGGCCCAAGGAGCGGTACGACCCGGCGAACCTCTTCTGCAAGAACTACGGCGTCAGCGCTTGCTGACGAACTTCCAGGCGGTGGGCAGCAGGCCCATCGCCAGGGCGGCCTTCAGGGCGTCGCCGATGAGGAACGGGGTGAGGCCGAGCGAGATCGCCTGGGAGGCGGACATGCCGGCGGCCGCGGCCAGGTAGGGGACGCCGATGGCGTAGATGACGGCCTCGCCGAGGATCATCGTGCCCGCCATGCGCAGCGGGGAGCGGTCGGCGCCGCGTGCGGCCAGCGCGCCCACCAGCGCGGAGGCGAGCAGCATGCCGAGGATGTAGCCGAAGGAGACGGCGCCCGAGCCGGAGGTGCCGTCCGCGAACCACGGCACGCCGGCGGCACCCGCGACGGCGTACAGGGCGAGGGAGAGGAAGCCGCGGCGGGCGCCGAGCGAGGTGCCGACGAGCAGCGCGGCGAAGGTCTGGCCGGTCACCGGAACCGGGGAGCCGGGCACCGGAACCGACAGCTGGGCCGCGAGACCGGTGAGCACGGCGCCACCGACCACGAGGGCGGCGTCACGCACGCGGGACGCGGGAAGGAGGTCGGCGAGGACGGCGCCGGGGCGGGCGGCGACGGTGGCGGTGCTCATGGGGACTCCGCGAGTGGTGTGGGCAGGTGGGAACACTGTGACGCTATCCCGGCCGCCGCACGCTGATCACCGTCAGTGCTCGACAAAGGCGGGAACCGGCCCTTGGTGGGCTCCGAACAAAGGGTGCGGGTTACACCGGGTACGGCGTGATACCGGTCACTGAGGTGAAGTGGTGCATGGTACGGGGGGACCTGACGCCGCGTCTGTATGGTTCCACCAATGCCCTGGTGGCCGTCTCGCCCGTCGGTCGCCGTCTGGGCAGCGCGGGGGCGCTTTGCTAGCTTCGAACGCATGGTTGCCCAGGCCCGGTACTTCACGTCGCGTCGCTATGTCGACCTGCGACGCCAGGGCACGGCCACCTGTCGCCGCCCGGGGTAGCGGCGCCCTGCGGTGTGCCGCTCCTCTCCGAGACGTGTCGGCCCCGTTTCCGAGGACGGTCCTCCATGCCCCGTACCGCGGCATCCACCCTTGTCTCCCCCGTTCCCCGTGCCGCCGACAGCGACCGGCGGCGTACGAGTGCCAGCGTCGTGCTGCGGTCCGTGCTGGAGCACGGGCCGGTGGCGCGCAGCACCATCGCCCGGCTGACCGGGCTGTCCCCCGCGTCGGTGACCGAGCACTGCGCCCGGTTGGCCGGGCTCGGGCTGATCCATGAGGAGGCGGCGCCCCGCCGTTCGAACGGGGTCGGCCGGCCGCATGTGCCGGTCGACCTCGACCATGAGCGGTTCCTGGTCTGCGGTGTGCACGTGGCCGTGCCGTACACCACCGTCGCACTGCTGGACCTGCGCGGCCGCGTGGTGGCCGAGCGGCGGCTGAAGCACGAACGGACCGATCCGGGCCGGGTATTGACGCGGGCCGCCGAGGGCCTGGAGGCACTGCTCGCGCAGGTGCCGGGCCGTCGGCCGCTGGGCGTCGGGGTCGCGGTCGGCGGCTGGGTGGACCGGGAGACGGGCACCGTCGTCGAGCACGAACTGCTGGGCTGGCGCGAGGTGCCGGTGCGGGAGATGCTCGGTGCCCGCACCGGGCTGCCGGTCCAGGTGGACGGGCACGCGCGGGCGTTGGTCAACGGCGAGCGGCTGTTCGGGCGGGTCCGGGGCAGCAGCAGCGTGCTGCATCTGTTCGTCGGCAACGTGGTCGACGCGGCCTTCGCGACCAACGACGAGGTGCACCACGGGCCCCGGTCCCAGGCCGGTGCCATCGCCCACCTTCCGGTGCCGGGCGGCACCGAGCCGTGCGGTTGCGGGCGAACCGGCTGCCTCCAGGTGGAACTGAGCGAACGGACGCTGTGCCGACGGGCCCGGGAGGCCGGGGTGATCGACGGGGTGAACCCGATGCAGGTGGTGGCCGCGGCGGCGGCCGGGGACCCGGTGGCCCGGCGGCTGCTGGTGGAGCGGGCCCGGGCGACCGGACGGGCGGCCGGGCTGCTGCTGGACGTGCTCAACCCGGAGACCGTCGTGGTGACCGAGGTGGGTGTCATCCACTTCACGGACTGCCTCCACGCTCTCAGGGAAGCGGCCGGAAACAGCCGTGCGACGGCTGTCCACCCGACCAGTTTCCCCGATTCCGTGCTGGCGGTGGCGGGCGGATCGGTTGTTTTCGACGTGCTGTACCGGGACCCGTTGAGTGCGTCAGCTGAGGCTATTTAATTCAGAAACTCCGAATGTTGACAGGGGTCGAGCATGGCCGGGAACATGCTGGTCATGAACCCGCACACGAGCTGTCGCACCTTCTGTTGCTGACACGTTGCCGCGCATGAAGCGCGTGTTTCCGTTGCGTGAGTTCTTTCTTTTCCGGCCTGCCCCCACCCGGATTTCTGCATGCCTTTCCGCCCTTTTCCTCAGGGGAGTACTCCCATGCACCGTCGTCTCTTTCTCACCTCCGTGCTGGGCGCGTCCGCCGCCGTGGCGGGTCTCAGCGGCTGCGCGCACGGCAGCGCCGCCGCCGACACCGAGGGCACGGCCACGAAGCCGCTCGCCGACAAGGTGCCGACCGGCACCAGCCTGAAGGTCGCCTCGTACCTGGGTGTGCAGCAGCTCCAGTTCAGGCTGGCCAAGCTGCCCGCCCTGCCGTTCGCGGTGTCGAGCTGGGTGAACATCGGGGCTGGTCCCGATGTCATCAACGCCTTCCGCGCCAAGTCCCTGGATCTGGCCAACAACGCGGGCATTCCACCGATCCAGGCGCACTACCAGGGCTTCGACGCGAAGATCGTGGCGATCGACATCACCCGCAAGCCCAACTACCTCTTCGCCACCAAGCCGGGCAGCGACATCCGGACGGTCGCGGACTTCAAGGGCAGGAAACTCGCCTTCTCCCAGGGGCAGGCGCAGGGTGTCGTGCTCCTCCGGGCGCTGAAGCAGGCGGGGCTGAAGTACGACGAGGTGACGCTGGTCCCGCTGACCAGCAACCAGTTCCTGACCGCCCTGCAGTCCGGGCAGGTGGACATCGCCCCGCTCGCCAACAGCCAGGCGCCCGCCTACCTCAAGCAGTACGAGGGCAAGGGCGCCCACGCCATCCGCACCGACGTCGTCGACCTGCTCAACCTGCTGTGGGCGCCGGTCTCCGTGCTGGCCGACCCGGCGAAGGCCGCCGCGATCGCCGCGTACATCCCGCAGTGGGCCAAGGGCCAGGTGTGGCAGTACGAGCACCCGGACGTGTGGAACGAGGAGTTCTACGTCAAGACGCAGAACCTGACCCTGGAGCAGGCCCGGGGCATCTCCAGGCTCGCCAACAAGCCGCTGTTCCCGCCCAGCTGGGACGAGGCGGTCAAGTGGGAGCAGGAGACCGCCGACCTGCTCGCCGCGGGCGGCTTCGTGAAGAAGTTCGACGTCTCCTCGCTCTTCGACCACCGCTTCGAGTCCCTCGCCGCCAAGGCCGTACCGGCGGAGTACCGGAGGTGAGCGCCGTGACCACGACCACGACCGCCGTGGCGGCCACGACCGCCGGGGACCTCCCCCAGGTCCGCCGGCGGCGCCGCCTCTCCCCCGGCCGCCGCCTGCCCGCGGCCCGGCTGGCCGGCCCGCTGCTGCTGCTCGTCCTGTGGGCCGCCGCCTCTGCCGCCGGCCGGCTGGACCCGGGCGCGATCCCGGCGCCCTGGACCGTGCTGCGCACGGGCGCCCGGCTGTGGACCGACGGCACGCTGCCCACCGACATCCTGACCTCGCTGACGCGGGCCGCGTACGGCTTCGCGATCGGCCTGACCGCCGGGGTCGCCCTCGCGCTCGCCGCCGGGCTCAGCCGGGCCGGGGACGCACTGATCGACGGGACCGTGCAGCTCAACCGGGCGATCCCGACCCTCGGTCTGATCCCGCTGTTCATCCTCTGGCTGGGCATCGGAGAGACATTCAAGATCGCCGTCATCGCGATCGTCGTCTACGTCCCGCTCTACCTGAACACACATGCCGCGCTGTCCGGCATCGACAGCCGGTACGTCGAACTCGCCGAGGTGCAGGGCCTGTCCAGGTTCACCTTCATCCGGCAGGTCGTGATCCCCGGAGCGCTGCCCGGATTCTTCGTGGGACTCCGGCTCGCCGTCACCGGCTCCTGGCTGGGCCTGGTGGTCCTGGAACAGATCAACGCCACCAGCGGCCTCGGCTACCTGATGTTCCAGGCCCAGAACTACGGCCAGAGCGACGTCATCCTGGTCGGCCTGCTGGTCTACGGCGTCTTCGGCCTGGTCTCCGACAGCGTGGTCCGCCTGATCGAACGGAGGGTGCTGTCGTGGCGCCGCACACTGAGCAGCTGACCCGGCCCGCCGTCCGGCTGCGGGGCCTGACCCGGTCGTTCGAGGGGCGTACGGTCCTCGACGGCATCGATCTCGACCTGCCCGCAGGCCAGTTCACCACCCTGCTCGGGCACAGCGGCTCGGGCAAGTCCACCCTGCTGCGAGCCGTCGCGGGCCTCGACCACGGGGTCGCGGGCAGCGGGCACCTCACCGCGCCCGAGCGGGTGTCGGTCGTGTTCCAGGACTCCCGGCTGCTGCCCTGGCGCCGGGTGCTGGACAACGTACTCCTCGGCCTGGACGGCAAGGACGCCGTCGAGCTCGGCCGTTCGGCGCTGGCCGAGGTCGGCCTCGAGGGCCGGGAGCGGGCCTGGCCGGGCGAGCTGTCCGGCGGCGAGGCACAGCGGGCCGCGCTCGCCCGCTCCCTGGTCCGCGAACCCGAACTCCTGCTGGCCGACGAGCCGTTCGGCGCGCTGGACGCGCTCACTCGGATCCGGATGCACCACCTGCTGCGCGAGCTGTGGAAGCGCCACCGGCCCTCGGTGCTGCTCGTCACCCACGACGTGGACGAGGCGATCGTGCTCGCCGACCGGGTCCTCGTCCTGGACCGGGGCCGTATCGGCCTCGACCTGACCATCGACCACCCCCACCCGCGCTCCTACCGCGAGCCGGTGCTGGGCGAGTACCGCGAGCGGCTGCTGGCCGCACTCGGTGTCACGGAGGACCACGCATGACCCGCCGGCTCCACCTGAACGCGTTTCTGATGAACACCGGCCACCACGAGGCGTCCTGGCGGCTGCCGGAGAGCGACCCGTACGCGCACGTCGAGCTGGACCACTACGTGCGGCTCGCCCGCATCGCCGAGCGCGGCACCTTCGACTCCCTCTTCCTGGCCGACGGTCCGCAGCTGTGGGGCAGCGTCGCGCAGCGCCCGGCCGGCGCCCTGGAGCCGCTCACCCTGCTCACCGCCCTGGCGACGGCCACCGAGCACATCGGTCTGATCGCGACCGCCTCCACCTCGTACAACTCCCCCTACAACCTGGCCCGCAAGTTCGCCTCGCTCGACATCATCAGCGGTGGCCGGGCGGGCTGGAACATCGTCACCACCGCGGGCGCCGAGGCCGCCCGCAACTTCGGCCTGGACGGCGAACCCGCGCACGCCGAGCGGTACGCCCGCGCCGCCGAGTTCCTCGACGTGGCCCTCAAGCTCTGGGACAGCTGGGAGGACGACGCGATCGTCGCCGACAAGGCGGCCGGGGTCTGGGGCGACGACGCCAAGATCCACCCGCCCCGGCACAAGGGGGCGTACTTCAGCGTGGCGGGCGCGCTCAACGTACCTCGCTCCCCCCAGGGTTACCCCCTTCTCGTGCAGGCGGGCTCCTCGGAGGACGGCAAGCGGTTCGCGGCCCGGTACGCGGAGGCGGTGTTCACCGCCCAGCAGACACTGCGGGACGCCCAGGCCTTCTACGGCGACCTCAAGTCCCTGACCGCACAGGAGGGAAGGGACCCCGACCACATCAAGGTGCTGCCCGGCATCGTCCCGGTGATCGGTTCGACGGAGGCCGAGGCGCGGGCCGCCGAGCGGCTGCTGGAGGACCACATCGTGTACGACCACGGGGTGGGCCGCCTGGAGAGCCTGCTGCAGCTCACCCCGGGAACACTGGAGTTGGACGCGCAGCTCCCGGCCGACCTGCCGCCCGAGTCCGCCGTCGAGGGCGCCAAGAGCCGCTACACGCTCATCGTGGAGCTGGCCCGGCGCGAGCGGCTGACCGTACGGCAGCTGATCGGGCGGCTCGGCGGCGGACGCGGGCACCTCACCTTCGCCGGGACGCCCGAACAGGTCGCCGACCAGATCGAGACCTGGTTCACGCAGGGCGCCGCCGACGGCTTCAACATCATGCCGGCCGTGCTGCCCTCCGGTCTGGAGGCGTTCGTCGAGCACGTCGTACCGGTCCTGCGCACCCGCGGCCTGCTCCGCACCGAGTACGACGGCCGCCCCCGCCAGACCCTGCGGGAGCGCTACGGCCTCCCCCGCCCCGCCAACCAGTACACCGCTTCCCTCGTGTGAAAGGACCAGCGCACATGTCCATCGAGATCACCAAGGTCACCGCACGCATCGGCGCCCGGGTCTCCGGCGTCGACATCTCCCGGCCGCTCGCTGCCGAGGAGGCCGCCGCGATCCGCGAGGCCCTGAACGTCCACAAGGCGCTCGTCTTCGACGACGTGAACCTCGACGACGCGGGCCAGCAGGCCTTCGCCCGCCATCTCGGCGACCTGACCACCGCCCACCCGACGGTCGGCGCCGTCGAGGGTGCCCCCAACGTGCTGCCCGTGGACAGCGAGCGGGGCCGCGCCAACCACTGGCACACGGACGTCACCTTCGTCCTCAACCCGCCGCAGGCCAGCACCCTGCGCTCGATCACCGTCCCGCCGTACGGCGGCGAGACCCTGATCGCCAACGCGGCGGCCGCCTACCGCGACCTGCCCGAGCCGCTGCGCCGGCTCGCCGACACCCTGTGGGCCGAGCACACCAACGACTACGACTACGCGGTGCCGGCCGAGGAGATCGACGAGGAGAAGGCCGCCCAGCGCGCCCAGTTCACGTCCATCACGTACCGCACCGCGCACCCGGTGGTCCGCGTCCACCCGCTGACCGGTGAACGCGGGCTGTTCATCGGCGGGTTCGCTCAGCGGATCGTCGGCCTGTCGGTGGGCGAGTCCCGCAGGATCCTCGACCTGCTCCAGGCGTACGTCACCCGTCCGGAGAACATCCTGCGCTGGCGCTGGTCCCCGAACCAGCTGGTCCTCTTCGACAACCGCATCACCCAGCACTACGCCATCGACAACTACGACGGCCGGCCGCGCCGGCTGCACCGGGTGACCGTCGCCGGTGACATCCCGGTCGGAATCGAGGGCAAGGAGAGCTACTCGATCGAGGGTGACGCCTCGCACTACACACCCGTGGCCGCGTAACGTCGCCTTCACCCTCCGTAAAGGGGTTGTCCGCATACTGGGCCGCCTGTCCGCGTGAGCGGACGGGCCGCCCAGACTGTGGGCGTTTTTGCCACCCTCATGGACGGGACGAGCCGCGCCCATGCCCAGCAACACCACCACCGAGACGCCACCGCAGCAGCAGGACGGCGTCTCCCTGTCCCACGGCCTCAAGCAGCGCCACCTGTCGATGATCGCCCTCGGCGGTGTGATCGGCGCGGGCCTGTTCGTCGGCTCCGGCGCCGGTATCGCCGCCGCCGGACCGTCCATCGTGATCGCCTTCGCTCTCTCCGGCCTCCTGGTGATGCTGGTGATGCGGATGCTCGGCGAGATGTCCGCCGCCCACCCCTCCTCGGGTTCCTTCTCGGCGCACGCCGAGCGGGCGATGGGCCCCTGGGCGGGCTTCACGGCGGGCTGGTCCTTCTGGGTCCTGCTGTGCACGGCCGTCGGCCTGGAGGGCATCGCCGCCGCGAAGATCGTCACCGGCTGGCTGCCGGGCACCCCGCAGTGGGCCTGGGTCGCCCTGTTCATGCTGGTGTTCTGCGGGGCGAACCTGGCCGCGGTGAAGAACTTCGGCGAGTTCGAGTTCTGGTTCGCGGCGCTGAAGGTCGGCGCGATCAGCCTCTTCCTGGTCCTGGGCGGGCTGGCCATCGCCGGCGTGCTCCCCGGCACGGACTCCCCGGGCGCCTCCAACCTCACCGACTTCTTCCCGCACGGCGGCGAGGGTCTGGTCATCGGTCTGCTCGCCTCCGTCTTCGCCTACGGCGGCCTGGAGACGGTCACGATCGCGGCCGCCGAGTCCGAGAACCCGGTCAAGGGCGTGGCGGGCGCGGTCCGTACGGCGATGTGGCGCATCGCGCTGTTCTACGTCGGCTCCATGGCGGTCGTGGTCACGCTGGTCCCGTGGGACTCGAAGGACATCGCGGACCCGGACAAGGGCCCGTACGTCGCCGCCCTCGACCACCTGGGCATTCCCGGCGCCGGCCAGGTGATGAAGGTCGTCGTGCTGGTCGCCCTGCTCTCGGCGATGAACGCCAACATCTACGGCTCCTCGCGCATCGCCTACTCGCTGGTGGAGCGCGGTCAGGGTCCCAAGGTCCTGGCGAAGGTCTCCGGCGGTGTCCCGCGCATCGCCGTCCTCGTCTCCTCGGTCTTCGGCTTCGTGTGCGTGCTGCTGAGCTACTGGCGGCCCGACGACGTCTTCCCCTGGCTGCTGAACATGATCGGCGCGGTCATCCTGGTCGTCTGGATCTTCATCGCCGTCTCCCAGCTGCTGCTGCGGCGGCGCGTGGAGCGGGAGGCGCCGGAGAAGCTGGTCGTCCGCATGTGGGCGTTCCCGTTCCTGACGTGGGTCGCGCTGGCGGGCATGGCGGCGATCTTCGTGCTGATGGCCCGGGAGCAGGGGACCCGGGTCCAGCTGTACTCGACCGGCGGGATGACGTTGTTCCTGGCGGTCGTGGGGTACGTGTGGCAGCGGGTGCGGGCCCGGTCCTGACCTCGCCCCTCCCCTTCGAGCCCGTCCTGAAAGACCCCCGCGGTGCACCCGCGGGGGTCTTTTTGTTGCTAGCGTGTAGTTGCAAGCTCTTTGCAATAAGAGGTTCGAAGGGGACCGCCCATGCCCGTCTACACGCTGCCCGACCTGCCCTACGACTACTCCGCGCTCGCGCCGGTGATCAGCCCCGAGATCATCGAGCTGCACCACGACAAGCACCACGCGGCCTATGTGAAGGGCGCCAACGACACGCTGGAGCAGCTCGCCGAGGCGCGGGACAAGGAGTCGTGGGGGGCGGTCAACGGCCTGGAGAAGAACCTGGCCTTCCACCTCTCCGGGCACATCCTGCACAGCATCTACTGGCAGAACATGACCGGCCCGAAGGACGGCGGCGGCGAGCCGCTGGCGCAGGACGGGGTGGGCGAGCTGGCGGAGGCGGTCAAGGAGTCCTTCGGATCCTTCGCGGCGTTCAGGACGCAGCTGTCCAAGGCGGCGGCCACCACCCAGGGTTCGGGCTGGGGCGTGCTGGCGTACGAGCCGCTGAGCGGGCGGCTGATCGTCGAGCAGGTCTACGACCACCAGGGCAACGTCGGTCAGGGCTCGACCCCGATCCTGGTCTTCGACGCCTGGGAGCACGCCTTCTACCTCCAGTACCGCAACCAGAAGGTGGACTTCGTCGAGGCGATGTGGCAGGTCGTCGACTGGCAGGACGTGGCCCGGCGGTACGCGGCGGCGAAGTCCCGCACGGACGTGCTCCTGCTCGCCCCCTGAGGCACCCGGAGTCGTCCTGCCTCGTGATCGTCTTCTCACCGTTCACGTCGGCAGGCGGATGAGAGAGGACCCCCGCGAGGACGTGACTCGCGGGGGTCTTCCCCACCCCGAGGGTGGCGGGCGCTCGTCGGCTGGCTGCTGTTCGTGGCGCTGTGCCCGGGCGTCGGCAGACAATGCCGAGATCGGCCGTCGGCTCGTCATCTCCGAGGCCACCGTCAAGACGCATCTGCTGCGCCTGTTCGCCAAGTTGGGCGTCAACGACCGCACCCGGGCGGTGGTCGTCGCGATGGAGCGGGGGCTGCTGCCACACCCGTGACCGGTCACTCGCAGGGGATGTTGAGCGACAGCAGCGCGGCACCGTACTCCGTGACGCGGATCTCGCTCACCGCCGCGTTGCGCAACCGCGGCAGGACGCGGCGGTACTCCCCCACCGGGATGTGCAGGAGCGAGCACAGCACCAGTCGGAGCAGGGTGTTGTGGGCGACGACGAGGACCCGCTCGTCCGGGTGCGCGGCCGCGATCCGGCGCAGGGCGGCCGTTCCCCGGGCCGCGGCGGCGCGTGGATCCTCGGCGCCGGGGAAGGGGTGCGCCACCGGATCGACGCGGAAGGCCTGCGCCGCCTGCGGGTCCTCGGCCTCGAACTCGGCCAGCGTACGGCCCTCCACCACCCCGAAGTCGCATTCCCGCAGGCCGGCTTCGCGATGCGGAGTGAGGCCGAGGGCCCGGCAGGCCGGCTCGGCGGTGGCGATCGCCCGGGACAGGGGCGAGGTCCAGATCGCGTCCACGGGGTGGACCGCGGCCCAGCGGCCCAGCGCCTCGGCCTGGGCGCGCCCCGTGTCGGTCAGGGCCACGTCGCTCACCCCGGCGTACCGGTTCTCGGCGTGCCAGACGGTCTGGCCGTGGCGGGCGAGGAGGAGGGTCGCACTCATGAGCCCGGAGTATCCCGGGCCAGCCGCGCCCGCGCATGTGCGGCGACCTCCTTCGGCAGCCACCCCCTGCACTCCAGCTCGCCCACCAGCCGGCCGTACGGCTCGGTGAAGCGGGCCGAGCGGTCCGGGCGCGGGTCGACGGTCGTGCCGGGGCGGGCCATGCGCTCGGCCGCCTCCGCCAGCGTGGGTGCGGCACCGGTGCCGTAGGCGGCCAGTGCGGCCATGCCCAGGGCCGGTTCCGGCTGTTCCGGGACCCTGGCCGGGCGGCCCAGGACGTCGGCGCGGAGCTGGGTCCAGTAGGGGCTGCGGGCCGCGCCGCCGGTGAAGGTGAGGGGGCCGTGCAGGGGGGCGCCGAGGTGGTGGAGGTAGTCCAGGCAGAGGCGTTCGGTGAAGGCGACGCCCTGGAGGAGGGCCGCCCACAGGTCGGCGTCCGACTCGGGGACGCCGAGGAGGAGGGCAGTGGCGCGCGGGGCGCGGAAGGGGAAGCGCTCGCCCGGGGAGACGAGCGGGTAGGCGACCGCGTTCGAGGGCTCGAAGGCGGCGGCCGCGGCGTCCAGCGCGGCCGGGTCGGCACCCGGGAAGCGGGCCGTGAGGACACCGGCGCCGACACTCGAGGCGCCGCCGGGCAGCCAGGTGCCGTCGGGCGCACGGTGGTTGTAGACGACGCCGGCCGGGTCGTGGACCGGGTCCGCGGCGGCTCCCTTCAGGACCAGGGTCGTCCCCAGCACCGAGTTCCACGCGCCCTCCCGCAGCGCACCCGAGGCGATCTGTGCCGCGCAGCCGTCCGTCATGCCCGCGACGACCGGGGTGCCGGCCGGGATGCCGGTGGCCGCCGCGGCGGCCGGGCAGACCTCGCCGAGCCGGGTGCCGGGGCGTA
Organism: Streptomyces sp. BK340; assembly: GCF_007827595.1. Lineage (GTDB taxonomy): Bacteria > Actinomycetota > Actinomycetes > Streptomycetales > Streptomycetaceae > Streptomyces. The sequence goes on along the minus strand of NZ_VISR01000004.1, from coordinate 306,267 downwards.
CGACGTCCGGGAGGGTCCCCGCGGGCAGGCCGGTGAGGTCCGGCCAGCGGTCGCGCACCGCGTCGTACGCCGTCTTCAGGGCGTGGCTGGAGTCGGCGGGGACGGGCCGGCCGACGAGCCGCGCGTTGACCAGGTCGGGCTGGTGGGCCACCCGGCCGGGGCCGTACCGGCCGACCAGCCAGCGCACCTTCGGCAGCGCCCAGGTGTCCTGCACGGTGAGCCCCGCCGACCGCAGCCGGCCGGCCTCGGCGGCCGCCCGCCCGTCGTCGTACATCAGCGCCGGGCTCGCCGGGCGGCCGGCGTCGTCCGTGAGCAGTACGGTCCCGGAGGTCCCGCACACCGCGACCCCGCCCAGGGGCACCCGCGCCCCGTCGAGCGCAGACCCGCAGGCCGCGCACACCGCCTCCCACCACTCCCCCGGGTCCTGCTCGTGCCGCACCCCGTCCCGCCGCCCGCGCCGCAGGGGCGCCGCTCCGCTGCCGAGGACGCCGCCGTCGGCCGTCACGAGCAGGGCGCGCACCCCTTGCGTCCCGAGGTCGATCCCGAGCCACGCCAACCCCATCCGGACCTCCCGCAGATAGCGAACCGGTCTGTGAACTTCCCATGCTCCTCCGAGATTTCCCCCTGATTTCCCCGTGCACAAGGGATTGACGGCCTTCTCTCGCCGTTACACCCTCTGTTATCGAGTCGATTCGCGCTGTTAACCCCGCCCGACCCCACCGCCCCACCGACGGAGGTCACGGATGGACAGGCACGTGCACGACCGCCGGCGCTTCCTCGCGCTCACCGGAGCCCTCACCGCCGCCACCGCCGCGGCCCCGCTGCTGTCCGCCTGCGGTACCGGCTTCGGCGGCGACGACAGTCACAACGGCGGCGGCTCGGCCGCGGACGACGTCACCGGCTCCTTCGACTGGAAGCGGGAGAAGGGCACGATCGTCAAGGCGCTGCTCAACAAGCACCCGTACACCGACGCCCTGATCGCCGACCTGAAGGCCTTCACCGAGAAGACCGGCATCGAGGTGAAGTACGACGTCTTCCCCGAGGACAACTACTTCGACAAGCTCACCGTCGACCTGTCCAGCGGGCGCGCCTCCTACGACGTCTTCATGCTCGGCGCGTACATGGTGTGGCAGTACGGGCCACCGGGGTGGCTGGAGGACCTCGGGCCGTGGATGCGCAACTCCTCGGCGACCGGCGCCGAATGGGACCGGGCCGACTTCTTCCCGAACCTTCTCCAGGCCGACCAGTGGTCCCTGAAGGCGGGCGCCCCGCTCGGCCGGGGCGGACAGTACGCGCTGCCGTGGGGCTGGGAGACCAACGTGGTCGCCTACAACACCGAGGTGTTCGGCAGGCTGGGGCTGAAGCCGGCCGAGAGCTTCGACGAGCTGCGCGAGCTGGCCGGGGTGATCAAGAAGAAGGCTCCCGGTGCCGGGTTCGACGGCATGTACGGGATCGCCGTACGGGGGTCCCGCAGCTGGGCCACCATCCACCCCGGGTTCATGACCATGTACGCCCGCAACGGGCTGCACGACTTCACCGTCGGGGGCGGGAAGCTCACCCCCGCCATGAACACCCCGAAGGCCGTCGCCTTCACCGAGGACTGGGCCGGCATGGTGAAGCAGGGCGGGCCGCCGTCCTGGACGTCGTACACCTGGTACCAGTGTTCCAGCGACCTCGGCGCGAAGAAGGCCGGGATGCTGTTCGACGCGGACACGGCCGCCTACTTCCAGGCCGTGCAGGGGGCCTCGCCCGCCTCCGGGAAGATCGCCTTCCACCCCGGGCCGAAGGGACCGGACGGGTCGCTCGCCACCAACATGTGGATCTGGTCGCTCGGCATGAACGCCAGGAGCAGGCGGAAGAGCGCCGGCTGGCTCTTTCTGCAGTGGGCGACCGGGAAGGAGCACCTGCGCCGGGCCGCCCTCACGAACAACCACATCGACCCCGTGCGGAAGTCGGTCAGCCAGGACGGCGCCTACAAGGACAAGATGCGGCACCTGCCCGGCTTCATCGAGACCTTCGAGACGGTCGTCGACCAGACGAAGATCCAGTTCACCCCGCAGGCCCAGTTCTTCGACGCCACCACCAGCTGGGCCGCCGCCCTCCAGGAGATCTACGGCGGGAAGGACGCCGGGTCCGTGCTGAACGGGCTGGCGAGCGACCTCAAGTCCAAGGTGGGCTGAGGGCGATGGGCCGGCGGGCCGCCCTGCGGCCGTACCTGCTGATCGTCCCCGCACTGCTGCTGACCTGCGGGATTCTGTATCCGTTCGGGCTCGGCCTGTACTACACGCTGTTCGACTTCTCGGCGAGCAAGCCGCAGCCCGACCTGGTCGGGCTGCACAACTACGAGACGGTGTTCACGCAGGAAGCCTTCTGGAACTCGGCCTGGGTGACCGTGCTGTACGCGGTCGGCGCGGCCGCCGCGGAGACCGTGCTCGGGGTCGCCGTCGCCCTGCTGCTGCACCGCTCGTCCCTGGTCGGCCGGGTGCTGGAGAAGATCCTGATCCTGCCCCTGATGATCGCCCCGGTGATCGCGGCGATCATCTGGAAACTGATGCTCCAGCCGTCGGTCGGCGTGGTCAACCACCTGTTGAGGCCCTTCGGGCTCGGCGGAGTGCAGTGGACGGACACGCCCGCCGGCGCCCTGTTGTCGTCGATCGCCGTGGACGTCTGGGTCTACACCCCGTTCGTGGCGATTCTGGCGCTGGCCGGTCTGCGGTCGCTGCCCGCCTCCCCGTTCGAGGCGGCGGCCGTGGACGGCGCCGGCCGGTGGTACACCTTCCGGCGGCTGACCCTGCCGATGCTGTGGCCGTACGTGCTGGTCGCGGTGATCTTCCGGTTCATGGACTCGCTGAAGGTCTTCGACATCATCTACGCCCTGACGGAGGGCGGTCCGGGCGACTCCACGCTCGTCCTGCAGATCCGGGCGTATCTGGAGGCGATCCGTTTCCAGCGGTACTCCTTCGGGATCAGCTACACGATCGTGCTGTGGGCCGTGGTGTACCTGGCCGCGATGGTCCTCGTCCGGCATCTGGGGCGCATCCAGCGGAAGGCGGCCGAGGTCGAGTGACGTACAAGAAACGCCTGCTGGGCTGGCTGGCCGATGCCGCCCTGGTCCTCTACTTCCTCTTCGCGCTCTTCCCGGTCGCCTGGATGGTGATCCTGTCCCTCAAGCCCGCCGACCAGCTCTTCAGCACCTACTTCTCGTTCACCCCGACGCTCGACTCGTACCGGACCGTGCTGGGCGGCAGCGAGGGCATCCCCTTCGTGCGGTTCTTCGTCAACAGCCTGGTGGTGTCGGTGGGCGCGGTCGCGCTCTCGCTGGTGGTCGGACTGCCGGCGGCCTACGCCTCGGCGCGCTGGAGGTTCCGGGGCTCGGAGAACCTGATGTTCACGCTGCTGTCGTTCCGGTTCGCGCCCGAACTCACCGTGATCATCCCGCTGTTCGTGCTCTACCAGAAGCTGGGGCTGTTCGACACGTACGTCGGCATGGTGTGGGTGCTGCAGCTGGTCACGCTGCCGCTGGTGGTGTGGATCATGCGGTCGTACTTCGCCGATCTCACCCCGGAGCTGGAGCAGGCGGCGCTGCTCGACGGCTACTCCCGCAAGCAGGCCTTCTTCAAGGTCGCCCTGCCCCTGGTGAAGCCGGGTGTCGCGGCCGTGTCGCTGCTGGCGTTCATCTTCGCCTGGAACAACTTCGTCTTCCCGCTGATCCTCACCTCCAGCTCGGCGCAGACCGTGACCGTGGGCGCGCTGTCCTTCCTGGGCGGCGACCGGCCCAAGTACAACCTCACGGCCGCGGCCGCGCTGGTCTCCGTCGTACCGCCGCTGCTGCTGGCGCTGGCCATCCAGCGGTATCTGGTGCGCGGGCTGTCGTTCGGGGCGGTGAAGTCGTGAGCGTAGCGCTGCGGGACGTCCACAAGTCCTTCGGCCGGACGACCGCCCTCGACGGGCTGGAACTCCGGGTGGAGGAGGGCGAGTTCTTCTGTCTGCTCGGACCGTCCGGAGCCGGCAAGACCACCACGCTGAAGACCGTCGCCGGGCTGGAGCGGCCCGACTCGGGAACCGTCGAGATCGACGGGCGGGACGTGCGGGACGTGGAGCCGTACGACCGGGGTGTGGCCATGTGCTTCGAGAGCTACGCCCTCTATCCGCACCGCTCGGTGTACGACAACCTCGTCTCGCCGCTGCGCTCCCCACGGCACCGGCTGCCCGCCGCCGAGGCCCGGGAGCGGGTCGGGGCGACTGCCGAACTGCTCGGCATCAGCGGCCTGCTGGACCGGTCCGTCGGGCAGTTGTCCAACGGGCAGCGGCAGCGGGTCGCCCTCGGCCGGGTGCTGGTCCGCCCGGCCCGCGCCTTCCTCCTCGACGAGCCCCTCTCCCACCTGGACGCCAAGCTGCGCCAGCAGATGCGGGCCGAGCTGAAGGCGATCGGGTCCGTCCGGCGCACCACCACGCTGTACGTCACCCACGACTCCGTCGAGGCGCTGGCGCTCGGGGACCGGATCGGGGTCATCCGGGACGGACGGATCGTGCAGACCGGCACCCGGGAGGACATCTGGTACCGGCCGCACGACACCGAGGTCGCCCGGGCCTTCGGGCGGCCCCGGATCAATCTGCTGCCGGGGACGGTGACGGAGGCGGGGGCCTTCCGGTCGGCGGACGGCGCGGTCGAACTGCCGCTGCCCGTGCGGGCGCCCGCCGGCAGCGAGGTGCTGGTCGGGGTACGGCCCCGGGACGTCCGGCCGGCCGGGGACGGCCACCGGCTCTCCGGATCGGTCTACGTCACCGAGGTGCTCGGCCGGTCCGTCGAGGTCACCGTGCGGATCGGCGCGCAGCACCTGTCGCTCGTCGCGCCCCGGAGCGAGGCGGCGGGCCTGCGTCCCGACGAACCGGTCCGTCCGGCCGTCCGGCCTGAGAACCTGCTGGTGTTCGAGGCCGACCGGCCAGGGCGTCCGGGACGACGGATCGGGAAGAGCACGTGATGAGCACAGGTGCACAGCAGGGACCCGCGGCCCGGCAGGCCGCCATGGCCGAACTGGTGCTGGCCGAGGGCTCGGCCTCCGCGGCCGAGCTGGCCGAGCGGTTCGGGGTGAGCCTGATGACCATCCACCGGGACCTGGACGAACTCGAACGGCAGGGCATCGTAAGGAAGTTCCGGGGCGGGGTGACCGCGCAGCCGTCCGGGGTGTTCGAGTCGAACGTGCAGTACCGGCTGAAGACCATGCGCCCGCAGAAGGCGGCGCTCGCCGAGCGGGCGCTGAAGTCCATAGAGCCCGGCATGGCGATCCTCCTCGACGACTCCACCTCCACCCTGGAGATGGCCCGCCGGCTGCGGCTGGGCGAGATCACCCCGCTCACGGTCGTCACCAACTTCCTGGAGGCGATCAACCTGCTCGCCGGGCGGCGGGGCATCCATCTGATGGCGCTGGGCGGCGACTACGACGAGCTGCACTCGTCGTTCCTCGGGGTGTCGTGCGTGGAGGCGGTCGAGCAGCTGCGGGTGGACGTGGGCTTCGTGTCGACGTCGGGCGTGCACGGCGGCTACGCCTACCACCAGGAGCAGCACATCGTCTCCGTGAAGCGGGCGATGCTCGACGCGGCCGCGCGCAACGTGCTGCTGGCCGACCACACCAAGCTGGGCCGGGTCGCCCTGCACCGGGTCGCCCCGCTCTCCCGCTTCGACCTGCTGCTGGTGGACGACGGGGCGTCGCCGGACGCGCTGCGCGATCTGGACGAGCACAAGGTGCGCTACGAGGTGTGCGCCACGGATCCGAGGGAGGGCGATGACCGCGCTGGAGTTACGTGAGCTGCGCAAGACCTACCGGTCGCGGGGCCGCCCGGCGGTGGAGGCGGTCCGGGGCCTGGACCTGAGTCTGGAGTCCGGTGAACTGCTCGGGCTGCTGGGGCCGTCGGGCTGCGGCAAGTCCACCACGCTGCGGATGATCGCGGGTCTGGAGGCGGTGTCCGGCGGGGACATCCTGGTCGGGGGCGCCTCGGTGGCCGGCCGTCCGGCACAGGCGCGGAACATCGGGGTCGCCTTCGAGAACTACGCGCTGTACCCGCCGCTGACGGTCGCGGAGAATCTGGCCTTCGGGCTGCGGGCCCGCCCGAGGCGCCTGCGGGGCGACGTGCGGCGCAAGGTCGCCGAGATCGCCGAGCGGGTCGGCCTCACCGACGTCCTCGACGCCCGCCCGGCCGGTCTGTCCAGCGGGCAGAAGCAGCGCGTCTCCCTGGCCCGCGCGCTGATCAGGGAGCCGGACGTCCTGCTCCTGGACGAGCCGCTGTCCCATCTGGACGCGGCCCAGCGCGACACCACCCGCCGGGAGCTCAAGCGCATCCAGCGCGATCTGGGGCACACCACGATCCTGGTCACGCACGACCAGGAGGAGGCCCTGTCCCTCGCCGACCGGATCGCCGTCATGCGGGACGGTGTGATCCAGCAGCTCGGCACGCCCTACGAGATCTACGACAGCCCCGCCTCCGCCTTCGTGGCGGACTTCGTCGGCGAGCCGGCGATCAACCTGCTGCCGGGCGCCGCCACCGCCGACGGCCACGCCCGTCTGTCCGCCGGGGTGCGGATCGCGCTGCCCGTGCCGGTGGCCGAGGGCCGGGCCGTGGTGGTCGGTGTCCGCCCCGAGGACCTGAGCCTCACCGGCGGCGCCGACGGCATCCCCGCCCGGGTCGTGGCCCACGAACCCCTGCTGGAGTCGGGCATCGCCACGCTCGCCCTCGACGGGGTGGAGCGGCACCTGGTGGTGCTCACCGGGCCCGAGGTCCGCCTCGCGCACGGCGAGCGGGTCCGGGTGGCGGCCGGACTCACCCATGTCTTCGACGCCGAGACGGGAGACACCCTGCGATGACCTCCAGTGTGCGTGTGGTGGCCGCCGGCGACCACTTCGTCCTGCCGTCCCTCATCACGGCCGCGCTCGGGAAGGAAGCGGCCTGTGATGTGCGGGAGTTGACCCTCGGCTGGCCGCTGCAGCCCTTCGGCCCCGTCGCCGAGGTGAGCGAGGCCAGCGACGCCGAGGACGAGCTGATCGGCGCCCTCGCCGGCGCGCAGGTCCTGGTCACGCAGATGGGCCCGGTGACCGAACGCGTTCTCGGTGCCTGCCCGGAGCTGCGGCTGGTCGTGGTCTGCCGGGGCGGGCCGGTCAACGTCAACCTGGAGGCGGCCGGGCGGCACGACGTCCGGGTGTGCTTCGCGCCGGGGCGCAACGCCGCCGCCACCGCGGAGTTCACCGTCGGCCTGCTCCTGGCGGCCCTGCGCCGCATCCCCCAGGCCCATGAACTCCTCGCCCGCGAGCGGAGTTGGGCCGGATCGGCGTACTACACCTATGAGCACAGCGGCCTGGAGCTGGAGGACCTGCCGGTCGGACTCGTCGGTTACGGCGCGGTGGGCAGCCGGGTGGCGCGGGTGCTGTGCGCCTTCGGGGCGCGGGTGCTGGTGTACGACCCCTATGTGCGCGGGGAGGTGCACGGGCTGCGGGTGTCCTCGCTGGACGACCTGCTGCGCCGCTCCGCCGTCATCACCCTGCACGCCCGGCTCACCGCCGAGACCCGTGGTCTGATCGGCGCCCGCGAGCTGGCTCTGCTGCCGCCCGGGGCGGTGGTGGTGAACGCGGCCCGGGGACCGCTGCTGGACGAGGACGCGCTGTGCGACGCGCTGGAGGGCGGGCGGCTCGCGGCGGCGGCCCTGGACACCTACGCCCGTGAACCGCTCCCGCCGGACTCCCGGCTGCCCGCTCTCGCCGACCGTGTCGTGCTCACCCCGCACCTGGGCGGGGCCAGCCGGGCGGTCGCGGAGAAGGCGGCCCGGATCGCCGCCGCCGAGGTGGGCCGCTGGGTGCGCGGGGAGCCGCTCGCGCACTGCCTCCGGTAACGGCCCACCAGCGCACGGTGTGCCGACGCGTCGGCCGCGAAGAGAGCCGGAGGGGGCGCGCCGGTGTCGAGAGTGTATGGGGGTCCCCCCTGCTCGAGCGAAGCCGAGAGCTTGGGGGAGCGCGGAGGCCCGAAGGGCTGAGCACGATCGCGCTCTCGACACCGGCTGAGGCGCCCCCGCAGGCGAACGAAGCCAAAAAAAGGGGAGCCGCATGTTCGTCGGGATCGATGTGGGCACGTCCATGGTGAAGGCCGCCGCGTTCGACGGCGGCGGGCGCGAACTGGGTGTCGAGGCACGGCCGGTGGGGCTCGACCTGCGCGGCGGGGCCGTGGAGCAGGACATGGAGGAGGTGTACGGGGCGGTCGTCGCCGTGCTGGGGGCGCTGACCGCACGGGTGCCGGAGCCGGTGGAGCTGGCCGGACTCACCGGGCAGGGCGACGGGGTGTGGCTGGTGGATCCGGCGGGCCGGCCGGTGCGGCCGGCGGCTTCCTGGATGGACGGCCGGGCCCATGAACTGGTCGACCAGTGGCTGGCGGACGGCACCTTCGAGACCGTGTTCCGGCGCACCGGCGGCGCGATGTTCCCGGGCTGTCCGGGCCCGCTGCTGGCGTGGCTGGACCGGTACGAGCCGAAGGTCCTGGAGGCGGCCGCGGCGGCCGTCTACTGCAAGGACATGGTCTTCCAGCGGCTGACCGGCGCGGCACGGGCGGTGACGGACGTGTCGGACGCGTCGATGCCGTTCCTGGACCCGCGCACCCGGTCCTACGACAACCGGGTCGTGGAGCTGCTCGGTCTGACCCACCGCCGGGGCCTGCTCGCGCCGGTCAGCGATCCGGTGGCGACGGGCGCGGCGCGCGGCGCCGGGCTGCCGCCCGGCACCCGGCTGGCGAACGGCCCGTACGACCTGCCGGCCTGTGCTCTCGGCGCGGGCGTCACCGCGCCCGGTGACGGCCTGCTGATCGTCGGCACCTGTCTGGCCGCGCTGGTCGCCACCACCGACCTGGACCTCGACGGCGAACCGGCCGGCCTGTACATCTCCACCGACCGGCCCGGGCACTGGCTGCGCGCGATGCCCGCGATGGTCGGCACGGCGGCCCTGGACTGGGTGCTGAACACGACGGGCGTGCGGCACGAGGAGGTCGACGCCCTGCTGGCCGCCACCCCGCCGGGCGCCCACGGGGTGCGCGTGCTGCCGTACTTCGCACCCTCCGGTGAGCGCGCCCCCTTCGTGGAGCCCCGGCTGCGGGCCGAACTCACCGGTGTCTCCCTGGAGTCGACGCCGGCCGACCTGATCCGGGCCACCTGCGAGGGGATCGGCTACGCGGCCCGGCACTGCCTGGCGGCGGCCGGCCTGACCGGGACGCTGGCGGTGTGCGGCGGCGGTACCCGCAGCCCCGCCTGGATGCGGCTCCTGGCGGACGTGCTGGGCCGCCCGCTGCGGGTGGTCGAGGGCGAGGTGGGCGCGCGGGGCGCGGTGCTGGCGGCGGCCGAGCGGTTCGGCACGGCCCTGGACGCGGCGGCCTGGACCGAGCCGACCCGGGTCGTCGAGCCGGACGCGGACCGGGCCGCGTACTACGCCAAGGGATACGAGGAGCACCTCGGGCGCCTGGCGGAGGCACGGGAACGGGCCCGGCGCTGACCGCCGGGCCCGTTCCGGAAGGACTTACCGGGTTCAGGGCTTACAGGTTGCTGAAGTCCGGGCCCTTGGTGCGGGTCCGCTTGATCTCGTAGAAGCCGGGGACGGAGGCCACGGCGAGGGTGCCGTCCCACAGGCGGGCCGCCTCCTCGCCCTTGGGGGCGGGGGTGACGACCGGACCGAAGAAGGCGATCTGCTCACCGTCGGGGCCCGGGACCGCGATGACCGGGGTGCCGACGTCCTGGCCGACCTTCTCGATGCCCTCCTTGTGGGAGGCGCGCAGCTCGGCGTCGAACTCGAAGTCCTTCTGTTCGGCGTACTCGATCAGCTCGGCGGGCAGGCCGACGTCCGCGAGCGCACCGGCGATGGCCTCCAGGGTGGCGCCCTCGCCGTTGTTGTGGAAGCGGGTGCCGAGCGCGGTGTAGAGCGGGCCGAGGATGTCCGCGCCGTGCTTCTGCCAGGCCGCGGTGACCACGCGCACCGGCTGCCACGCCTTGACGGCGAGCATCTCCCGGTACTCCTCGGGCAGCTCGTCCAGCTTGTTCTCGTTGAGGACGGCGAGGCTCATGATGTGCCAGCGGACCTCGATCTCGCGGACCTTCTCCACCTCCAGCACCCAGCGGGAGGTCATCCAGGCCCACGGGCACAGCGGGTCGAACCAGAAGTCCACGGGGGTCTTGCCGCTCGTGGTCACGGTCTCGGACATGCGTCTCCTCAGCGGAATGGGCTTTTGAAAGGTCAACATTCCCTTCACCATCCTCATTCCCTGGTGTCCCGTGTCAGGAGTGCGTGGCAGGATCGGTCCTGATCCGTCCCATCCAAGCGATCACGAGGGAGTGCCGCCCGTGCCCGGTGAGAATCTGACCCGCGACGAGGCCCGCGAGCGGGCCGCCCTGTTGTCCGTCGACGGGTACGAGGTGGCGCTGGACCTGCGTTCCGCCGTGGGCGACGGGGGCGGCGAGCCGCGCACCTTCCGCTCGGTGACCACGATCAGGTTCCGCTGCAACGAGCCGGGCGCGTCCACGTTCGCCGACCTGGTCGCCCCGAGCGTGACGTCGGTCACGTTGAACGGCAAGGACCTGGACCCGGGCGAGGTCTTCGACGGCACCCGGATCGCGCTGGACGACCTGGCCGCCGAGAACGAGCTGACGGTCGACGCGCAGTGCGCCTACTCCCGCACCGGCGAGGGCATGCACCGCTTCGTGGACCCCGAGGACGGCGAGGTCTACCTCTACACCCAGTACGAGCCGGCCGACGCCCGCCGTGTCTTCACGAACTTCGAGCAGCCGGACCTCAAGGCGCCGTACCGCTTCGAGGTGCAGGCGCCCGAGGGCTGGACCGTGTGGAGCAACGGCGCCGGGGAACTCGCCGACGGCGTCTGGCGGTTCGCGGAGACGAAGCCGATCTCGACGTACATCACGTGCGTGGTGGCGGGTCCGTACCACTATGTGACGGACTCCTACGAGCGGATCCTCGAGGACGGGACGAAGCTGGAGATCCCGCTCGGCGCGATGTGCCGCAAGGGTCTCGCCCCGCACTTCGACGCCGACGACGTCTTCCTGGTCACCAAGCAGGGCCTGGACTTCTTCCACGAGCACTTCGACTACCCGTACCCGTTCGGGAAGTACGACCAGGCGTTCGTGCCCGAGTACAACCTGGGCGCGATGGAGAACCCGGGGATGGTGACCTTCCGCGAGGAGTACATCTTCCGCGGGAAGGTGACGCAGGCGTCCTACGAGGCGCGGGCCAACGTCATCCTGCACGAGATGGCGCACATGTGGTTCGGCGACCTGGTCACCATGGTGTGGTGGGACGACCTGTGGCTGAAGGAGTCCTTCGCGGACTTCATGGGCACGTTCGCGAACGTCGGCGCGACCCGCTTCACCGATGCCTGGATCACCTTCGCCAACCGCCGCAAGGCCTGGGCCTACCGCGCAGACCAGCTGCCCTCCACGCATCCGATCACCGCGGACATCCGCGACCTGCAGGACGCCAAGCTCAACTTCGACGGCATCACCTACGCGAAGGGCGCCTCGGTGCTCAAGCAGCTGGTGGCGTACGTCGGCCAGGACGCGTTCCTGGAGGGCGCCCGCCGCTACTTCAAGCGGAACGCGTACGGCAACACGCGCCTGGGCGACCTGCTGTCGGTGCTGGCGGAGACCAGCGGCCGGGACATGTCCGCGTGGGCCCGCTCCTGGCTGCAGACGGCCGGGGTGAACTCGCTGACCCCGCAGGTGCTGCTGGATGCCGAGGGCCGGGTGGCCGAGCTGGCGGTGGTGCAGGAGGCACCGGAGTCGCACCCCGAGGAGCGCCCGCACCGGGTCGCGGTGGGCCTGTACCGCCGTACGCCCGAGGGCGCCCTGGAGCGGTACGCGCGCGTGGAGACGGACGTCGAGGGTCCGCGCACGGTCGTGGCGGAGCTGGCCGGCGCCGAGGCCCCGGAGCTGGTGCTGGTCAACGACGACGACCTGACCTACTGCAAGATCCGCTTCGACGAGACCTCGCTGGCCACCCTGCGCGAGCACCTGGGCGCGCTCACCGACCCGCTGGCGCGCGCCCTGTGCTGGTCGGCGCTGTGGAACCTGACCCGGGACGCCCTGCTGCCGGCGCGGGACTTCGTGGACCTGGTGCTGCGGTTCGCGGGCCGGGAGTCCGACATCGGTGTGCTGCAGATGCTGCACGCGTGGGCGGACTCGGCGCTGGTGCACTACGCGGCCCCCGAGTGGCGGGCGACCGGTGAGGAGCTGCTCGCCGAGGGCGCGCTGCGCGAGCTGCAGGCGGCCGAGCCCGGCAGTGAGCACCAGCTGGCCTGGGCGCGGTTCTTCGCCACGGTCGCCGCCGGCGAGACGGATCTGGCGCTGCTGAAGGGCCTGCTCGACGGCACGGAGACGGTCGAGGGGCTGGAGGTGGACCAGGAGCTGCGCTGGGCGTTCCTGGAGCCGCTGGCGGCCCACGGGGTGGCCGACGAGTCCGTCCTCGCGGCCGAACTGGCCCGTGACGACACGGCGTCCGGCAAGCGCCACCAGGTCCGCTGCCTGGCCGCGCGCCCGTCGGCGGCGGTCAAGGCGCAGGCCTGGGCGCAGGTCGTGGAGTCCGACGCCCTGTCGAACGCGCTGGTGGAGGCGACGATCGCGGGCTTCGACCGGCCCTCGCAGCGGGAGCTGACGGCGCCGTACGCCGAGAAGTACTTCGCGGCGATCGAGCGGGTGTGGCAGGAGCGGTCGATCCAGATCGGCATGGACGTCGTACGGGGCCTGTTCCCCGGCTTCCAGGACCGGCAGGAGACGCTGGACGCGACGGACGCGTGGCTCGCGGGCCACGCGGACGCGGCGCCCGCGCTGCGCCGGCTGGTACTGGAGGCGCGGGACGACCTGGCGCGCTCGCTGCGCGCACAGGCGTGCGACACGGCGGCCGCCGGAGCGTGATCCTTGGCCTGAGCTTTCCCGGTCGGTGACCGTTACGGAATTCAGGCAATAGCAGCCGTAACCCCTGGTCCGCACCCGATTGGACCAGGGGTTTTCCGTGCCTACTCGGCACCCGAACATGCGTCCTTTAGTGCCGTCTTGTCCGCATTTATCGACGACCGTGTAACAGCGGTTAAAGAGGGGACGGGGCGCGGGAATCCCGACGCCATGACGCACAACACCCCACTTCCCCCCCGCCCCCTCCGTCACCTCTCCGAGGCCCACCGCCGCGTTCTGACGGTAGGTCAGCTCCGGTCCCACGGCATCTCCACGGCCGAGCTGACCGAACAGTGCCGCCCCGGCAGCCCCTGGCAGCAGCTGCTGCCCGGCGTGGTCCTGCTCCACCCCGGCCCGCCGACGAGCGAGGAGCGGCTGCACGGCGCCCTGCTGTACGCCGCGCGGGAGCCGGCCCCGGGTGTCCCGGCCCAGCCCACGGCCGACGAGCCGCACCGCCCGGTGTACGCGGACGCCGTCATCACGGGCCTCGCGGCCCTCACCCTGCACGGGTTCTCCTCCACCCCGCCGCTCCTCTCCCTGGACCGGGTCGACGTCCTGATCCCCCGCCTGCGCCGGCTGCGCTCCAGCGGGTACGTCCACGTCCTGCGCACGCCCTCCCTGCCCACCCCCTGCGCGGTGACGGGCCTGCCGGTGGCGCCGGTGCCGCGCGCGCTGGCGGACGCGGTGGCGGAGCTGACGGACGCGGTCGCGGTACGCCGGCTGCTGACCGAGGCGGTACGCGCCGGCCACTGCGAACCGGCCGCAGTCGTAAGGGAGTTGACCCAGGCGAAGCTGCTGAACCGCCCGCACGTGGTGGACGCGGTGGACTCGCTGGTGGCCGAGGGCCGGGCGATCGCCGAGGACCGCCTCTACCGGATGGTCGCCGAGTGCGGCCTGCCCGACCCGGTCTGGAACGTGGACCTGCGCCTGCCCGGCGGCCCCCACCTCGGCGGCGTGGACGCGTACTGGCCCGAGCAGGCGGTCGCGGTCGAACTGGACACCCGGGCACCGGGCCAAGGCCATCGGCAGGACGACGACGCCCTCTGGTCGGAATACGCGCGCAAGCGCGAGCACTTGGAACGCCTGGGGATCACGGTCGTCTACATCACCCCCAGGAAGCTCCGGCAGTCCCTGGAGCAACAGGCGACGGTGGTCCGCACGGCCCTGATGGCCTCCGGCGACCGCGACCCGGCCGCCTACGTCGTGGTGCTCCCCCGGTAGTGACGGACCGGGCGCGCACCAGGAGGGGAGAGGAGGGGCCACCGGGACGACGCCGGTGGCCCCTCCTCATGTCCAACTACCGTCGTGAACAAGCGCGTTACCGTGACAGGATGAGCGATGAAGCCGTCGTACTGCGTCCCGCTCGCGAGGACGACCTGACCGTGCTGGAACGGTTCCTGCTGGAGCCGGAGACCGCCGGACCGTTCCAGTGGTACGGCTGGTCGGACCCCGGGCGCTTCCGGCGCCGCTTCGCCGAGAACGGGCTGCTCGGCGAGGACGGCGGCCTGCTGATGGTGGCGGCCGCCGCCGACCCGCTCGGGTTCGTCGCCTGGCGCAAGCGCGTCGTCTCGCCCTCCACCCACTGCTGGAACATCGGCGCCCAGCTGCTGCCCGAGGCCTGTGGGCGCGGGATCGGCACCCGGGCCCAGCTACAGCTCGTCCGCCATCTCTTCGCCCACACCCCCGTGATGCGGATCGAGGCGGACACCGAGGCCGAGAACCTCGCCGAGCAGCGGGCCCTGGAGAAGGCCGGCTTCACTCGCGAGGGCGTACTACGCGGCATCGTCTTCCGGGACGGCCGGTGGCGGGACGGCGTCGCCTACAGCGTGCTGCGCGGCGATCAGCTGCCCGCCCACGTGTGAGGCGTACACCTCGTCGAGCAGCGCGGCGTACGCGGCGATCATGCGGGTGCGGCTGAAGCGCTCCCGGCTGCGCTCCAGGGCGGGAGCCAGCTCGGCGCGGCCCGCGATCGCGGCCGACCACGCCAGGGCGATCGCGCCGGGGTCGGGCGGGGTGACGAAGCCGTGGCCGGTGACGATCGCCGCACTGTCGCCGACGTCCGTCGTCACCGGGACCGCGCCGCACATCATGCCCTCGATCAGGCACAGCGGCGCCGCCTCCCCGGAGACGGAGGTCAGGGCGACGACGTCGGAGCCGGCGTAGACGGCCTCCATGTCGTGCCGCACACCGAGCAGGTGCACCCGGCCGGCCAGGCCCGGCTCCCCGGCGAAGGCGGCCTCCAGATCCGCCCGCAGGGCGGGGTTGGCGTCCGTCATCCCGGCCCCGCACATCACCACGTGACCGCCGCCCTCGCGGGCCAGCCAGGTCCGGGCGGCCCGGAGGAAGAGCGGGACGTTCTTCATGTGCGCATACCGGGCCGCGAAGACCACCACCGGGGCGGCGGCCGGGATGCCCAGGGACCTGCGGAACTCCAGCCGGGCCGCCGCGTCCGGGCGGAACCGGAGCAGGTCGACGCCGTTGGGGATCACGTGCAGCAGCTCGGCCGGGATGCCGGCGGCCTCGTAGGCGGCCCGCGTCGACTCGGCGCAGCACACGCACGCAGCCACCGTGCCGTCGGCTATCGCCGCCTTCAGCTCGTCCAGGGCGGGGCCCTGGTTCTCGGGGTCGGAGCGGTGCAGACAGACCACGACCGGGCGGCGGGGCAGCCCGGCCTGGTTCAGGAGGGCGAGCGGCTGCTCCTTGAGGGAGAGGATCACGTCCGCCCCGGCCATGGCTCGGGCGGTTTCGGCCAGCTCCGGTCCGCTGAAAACAGACGCCGCGACCGAGCCGTCCACCAGGCCCGCGGTGCGGCCGAGCGATGTGACGCCGACCTCGCCGGCCGTCAACGCGCGGTAGCAGTGGTCGTCCTCCATGCGCTGCCTGGTGGCCTCGCGGTGGACCTCACCATGGATGCTGAGTACCTGGTGGGACTGGCCGCCCTCGGCCAGTCCCAGTACGACTTCACTGTGCACGATCCTGGCCCCTCCGGAGAAGAAGCCCTCGTAGACCGACAGCACACGCAGTCCGTGCCTCGTACGCACACGACCACCCGCCTTGCATAAATGATCGAGAAGATCGAGCCAACCCCGTCCACAGCGGGTTAGCCAAAATGAGGCGGTACGGACATTACGTGCGGGTTAACACAGAACTACGCGAATGAAACGTTGACTAACAGAACTCCCCCTCCACCACGGCGATCATGTCCCCGGTCCAGTCCCCGTTGAAATTGACCGCCAGGGAGTGACGGCCGTCGGCGGTCGTCACCGCCGCGGAGACGGAGCCGTGGATGCCGCCGTCGTGGCCCCAGACGTGAACGCCACAGCTCAGCGGAATGTCCGCCAGGCCGAGGCCGTACCCGGTGCCCTTCACCGTGGTCTTCATCTCCTGCAGCTGCCGGGGCGGGAGCAGCTTGCCCCGCAGGAGGGCGCTGTAGAAGCGGTCCAGGTCGGCGGAGTCCGAGATCATCTCGCCGGCCGAGGAGCCGATCGCGGGGTTGAGCTTCGTGACGTCGTACGACGGGCCCGTCGTCTCCGTGAACTTCGAGTAGGCGCGGCTGCTGGGCCGCGGGACGGTGACCCGCGTGCCGGGCAGGGAGGTGGCCGTCAGGTGCAGCGGGGCGATGATGCGGCGGGTGATCTCGTCGGCGTACGAGTGGCCCGTCACCTTCTCGATCACCATGCCGGCCAGGACGTAGTTCGTGTTGGAGTACTGCCAGGACGTGCCCGGCGCGAAGTCCGGCTCGTGCCGCATCGCGATCGCGACCAGGTCACTCGCAGTGATCGGGTCGTAGCGGTGTGCGTAGAAGCCGTCCTTGGTGAAGTAGGTGCGGCCGAAGTCCTCGTCGGAGGTGTAGTTGTAGATGCCGCTGGTGTGGTTGAGGAGCTCGCGGACGGTGATGCGGCTCCCGTCGTGGCCGTGGCCGTGCACCACCCCGGGCAGCCACTTCTCCACCGTGTCGTCGAGCGACAGCCGGCCCTCCGCCTCCAGCTGGAGCAGGACGGTGGAGACGAACGTCTTGGTGATGCTGCCGACGCGGTAGTGGTCGGCCGCCGAGCGCGGCCCGCCCGTGCGGGTGTCGCCGACGCCGGCCGTCGTGGACCAGGTGCCGTGGGTGTCCTTCGCGGTGGCGGTCACGCCGGGCACGCCGGCCCGGACGGCCGCCTCGACGGCCTTGCGTGTGGCCAGGTGGCCGCCCGTGGCGGAGCCGGCCGCGAAGGCCGGGCCCACCAGGGCCGCCGACAGGAGCAGGGCGGTGGCGCCCACCAGGGTCGTACGTGCGCGCATGTCTTCCCCCAACTGTGCCGTTCGGTTCGGTCGGGGAAAGGGACCTGGTGGTGGTGTGCGAAGGTTGCCTGCCTGTAGGCCGGTTGAGTGAATATCAGCCCTTCTTGAGCACCAGTTCGGTGTTCCGGTCGGCCGCGGCGCCCGCGAGGGTCGTCCTGGCGCCGGGGGCGTTGTAGGCCAGCTCGCGGTAGAGGGCGGCGAGGCCGGTCTGGGACAGGTCCGCGAAGTCGGTCCGGTGCGGGGCCGCGGACTCGATCAGGGTGGTGAACAGGGAGACCGTGCCGTCCTTGTTGTCCACCAGCTCGATGATCCGGGCGAGGTGCGGGTAGTCGACGTGCGAGGCGGTGGAGATCTCCCAGAAGGAACGGCCGCCGGACGCCTGGTGCGGAGTGATGACGTTCTTGTGGATGTGGCCGTTCACCCAGGCCAGCACGTTGGCGTGGGCGGACAGCACCGAGACCACCTCGGCGCCGTTGTGGCGGCGCTCCCCCGGGTGGGCCGGGTCGGGGCGGGTGTTGGTCATCGTCTTGCTGGTGTGGTGGCTGAAGACGACGGCGTAGGAGTCCTTGTTGTCCTTGAGCGTCTTCTCCAGCCACTTCAGCTGGGCGGTGCCGACGGAGCCCTCGTAGTGGCCGCCGGCGTCGGTGGTGTCGAGGCTGATGCCGATGACGTCCTCGGAGATGCGGAAGGCGTAGTACTGGGTGCCCGCGTCCAGGTTCGCCGAGGAGTAGCCGTGGCCGACCGGGCCGAGACCCTGGTGGGCGGGGTCCAGGTGGGCCTTCAGATAGTCCGCGGAGGTGTACGGCGCCCGCTTCTCGTCCGGGGTGACCGAGTGCATCGAGCGGGCGTGCGCCTTGAGGAAGTCGCGGTAGCCGACGCCCTTGGGGTCGGTGGCCTTCTTGATGGCGTCCTGGATCTTCTTGGCCTCGGCCGCGGTGACGTTCATCAGCTTCTTGCCGCCGATGGCCGCCTCGGCGAGGTAGGGGTCGCCGTGGGAGCCGTAGCAGCCGAGCGGGAGGGCGTCGTGGTTGCCGACGGTGGAGTACCAGGGCAGGTTGAGGCCGGGGCTGCGCACCTCGCGGATGGCGGCGGCCAGGAACCCCTTCAGGTACGGGAAGCCGAGCGCCTTGTCGCCGTCGCGGGTGGTGGAGTCGGGCTGCCAGTACAGCTTGAGGCCGCTGTTCTGCACGCCCTCGAAGTGCCGCGGGTCACCGGTGTTGGGCGTGATGCGGCCGCCGCTCATCACCTTCATGAACCACTCCAGTTCGGAGTGGGCGTTGTTGTCGGTGTTGTCGCCGGTGGTCATGACGAAGTGGAGCGGCGAGCCGGTGACGGGGGCGCCGCGCAGCGCGTTGACCCGCTCGACGAGCGAGATGGCGCCCTGCACGGTCAGCGCCTCCTGCGGGCGCCAGGCGTGCGGGTCGGTGGAGCGCAGGTACTCCAGACGCAGCGGGTGCTGGACGTCCTGCAGGTGCAGGTCGGTGAACTGCACGAACGCGGCGAGGGGCGTACGGCGGGACGCGCGGCCGGACTTGGGGGCCGCCAGCTCGCTGCGGACGACCCGCTTCCAGCCCGCGCCGTCGCCGAGGCGCCGGTAGCCGGAGCTGTTGCGGGGTGCGGCGACGGAGGAGAGGGTCGTGCCCTTGGTGTAGGGCGCGAGCGCGGTCGCCGCGGCGGCCTGCCGGGAGTGGGCGACGGGCGCCTCGGCGGTTCTGGCGGCTGCCTGGCTGTCGGTGGGGCGCAGGGCGTAGCCGACGCCCGCGGAGAGTGAGACCGCTCCGGCGGCGGCGAGGACGGTACGGCGGTGGACCCCCATGGCGGAGGTGGCGACAGAGCGTATGCGCGACATGGCGCGATCTCCCCGAGTGCGAACGCGTCGGCAGTGGTCGCGGGCGATCGCTCTCGCGAACATCCCGCTCGCTCTGGATGCTTGGCACCGGGGATGACCTGTGCGTGAACACGACAGCAACGCGCAGCGCCGATCACCGTACGTGGATCTCGGGGTAGAGGTGCGGTCACGGAGTCGATTGCGAGCGTCCGGAGGACGGTTACTCCTCGTTCATCTCCCGGGGTAGGGGACGGGCCCCGGGGTCCAGGTGTCCGGCCGCCGGCCGCTCCCGCCACAGCCGCAGCGCGACGTCGACCAGGCGCACCCGGTTCAGGCCCGGCAGGGTGTCCAGGTCCTGCCAGGCGGCGAAGTCGGTGGAGCCGCCGACCTCGTGGCGCAGGTCACCGCCGGCGATCTCGCCCTCGTAGAGGATCCGCACGCCCTGGTGGTCGGCGAGGCGGCGCAGGCGTCCGCCGCGGAAGACACGTCTGCTGGAGTCCACGCCGAGCAGACCGGTCACCCGGATGCGGTAGCCGGTCTCCTCGGTCACCTCACGGCGGACGGTGTCGTACGGGTCCTCGCCGTGCTCCATGCCGCCGCCCGGCAGCACCCACTCGGGGGTCCCGTCGAGGCCCGGCGAGCGGGCGAGCAGGATCTGTCCGTCGCGGACGCACACGGCGTAGGCCGCCACCCTCAGCTTCCGTCGCATGGACGGACGTTAGCGGGTGGGCTCCGGGTTGGCGGGTGAATATTCGGGCGCGGACCAGCGCAGCGGCAGGGCGGCGGGGGTCTCGATCGCCTCGGCGACCGTGAAGCGGACCGTTCGCCCGCCGTCGGCCGTGAACTCGGTGTGCGCCTCGCCGGTGAGCTGCAGCACCGTGCCGGTCGTCCAGTCCAGGAAGAGCAGCCCGGCGCGCGGGTCGGTGCGCAGGTTGCCGAGGGTGAGGAACATGGCGTTGCCGGAGTAGTCGGGCCAGCTCAGTTCGCGCGGTGAACGGACCCGCACGAAGCCGGGGTTGCCCCCGCGGTGGCTGACGTCGGCTCCGCCGGGGTGCACGGTGGCCAGGAAGAAGGTGTCGGCCGCTTCGACGAACTCCTGCTGCTGTACGCCGAGTTCACCACTTCGCCGCGGCTCCCCCGGCGTCCGGTCCACGGTCTCGAAGCCCTCCCTGCGCTGGATGTACTTCGGGCAGTTGGAGAACACCTGGTCGGCCTCGACCGCGAAGCCCCTTGCCGTCGGCCGCAGCCGGCCGTTGAGGCGCATGCGGCGGCGGGTGCGGGGGTCCAGGGCGATGGTGCCGATGGCCGCGCCGGGCATGCGCAGGGCCGTGGTGAGGGGGTCCGTCAGGTCGTCGTTCGGGTACGGGTCGCATGTGGTTGCCCGCGCAGTTCCCCGTGCCCCTTCGGGCCGGCCGTCCTGACCGGCGTCCGTGGTGACCGACATCTGCCGGGGTCCGGTGGCCCGGACGAATCCAGGTGCGCCCGTGAGCGCCGACGCCCACACCCTCCCCGTCCCCGGATCCGCCGCGCCCACCACCAGCAGCGGCTGCAGCTCCAGAAAGGCAGCCGCGACCGGCTTGATGTCCTGGCCGAGGGAGCGGCCGACGTGTTCGGCGCGGTCCCGGACGCCGACCAGGTCCTGCAAGGCACGCGAACCGGCGTGGTAGACGCTCATGGCTAGAAGAAACCGCAGGTCGGAGCGGATGCGTGCGGCGCGGGGGCGGTCTCGGCGCCCAGTGGCGCGGAGATCTCCAGGCGGGTGCCGTCCGGGTCGTGGAAGAAGATCCCGCCCGAGGCCGCGCCCTCCCGGTGGGCCACCACGCCCTCGTGGGCGAACTCCACCCCGGCGCCGCGCAGCGCCGTCTCGTACTCCCGGACCCGGTCCGTCGAGTCGGCCGTGAAGGCCAGGTGGTGCAGTCCGGCCCGGCTGCCGTCGTACGCCTGACCCGCCTGCTGCCAGAGGGTGAGGACGGGGCCTTCGCCGCCGTCGCCCAGGAAGGCGTAGCGCCGGCCGTCCTCCTTGCCCTCGGCGAGCAGGGTGAAGCCGAGGACGTCCCGGTAGAAGGCGAGCGAGCGGTCGAGGTCGGTGACGTTCAGGCCGGTGTGGCCGGTGCGCAGAGTCATGGCTCCCCCATCGGGTTTTGTAACTGTTGAAATCAGAGTAGGAGGTTAGAGACGGAGACGCAACCGGTCACGTACTCTTGAGCGGTTAGCCGAGAAGGAGAGTCCGATGTCCGCCGCCCGCGATCCCCGCCCGCTCACCGGTGAGCCCCTCGCCCTCGACCTGATCAACACCCGCTGGAACCGGGAGGGCGTCACCCAGGACCTGCTCGCCGACACCGGGGGACTCGCGGTGTGGCTCGCGAGCAACGGGCTCGACGGCGCCCACGCGGCCGACGAGGACGTGCTCGACCATGTGCGCCAGGCACGGGAGGCACTGAAGGCCGCGGTGGACGGGTCACCGGCCGAGGGGGCACCGCTCGTCGACGCCGTTCTCGCGCACGGACGCATCCGGGCCCGGCTGACCGAGCAGGGGGCGGCCGAGGAGCCCGAGTTCGCCGACCCGGCCTGGGGTCCGGCCTGGCTGGCCGCCCGGAACTACCTGGAACTGCTGACGCAGGCGCCGGACCGGATCCGCACCTGCGCCCACGAGACGTGCATCCTGCACTTCTTCGACACGTCCAGGAACGGCACCCGCCGCTGGTGTTCGATGGCGGCGTGCGGCAACCGGGCGAAGGCGTCCCGTCATTACGCCCGCACCAAGGAGAACTGAGCGAATCCCGAACCAGACGGGTCCAATCCGCTCAAACCTCATCGCGGGTTTTCCCCATACATCCATATCGATTCGGTCAACGGGTCCCAAATTCCTGGCCCTTGGGTAAAGCTGTGCCCTCGTCCGGCACTGGATTCTTTACCTACAAGGGATGCCGATGACCCACACCCCCGAGCGCGATCCGATACCCGGCCACAGACGTCTGGCCCGCATAGGCCTGGCCGTCGGCGTGGTGGCCGCTCTCTGTGCGACCGGGCCGATACCCCTGGCCCTCGCCGCGGACGCTCCCCCACTGCTTAACGCGCGGGAGGTGCCCCCACCCGCCACGGCCACCGATCCCGGCGTCAAGTCCGCTCACGACAAGCTCGGTTCGGACGACGCGGACCTGCTCGCCGAGGCCAAGGCGGACGGTGACAAGACCGTCACGATGATGATCGCGACAGCGCCCGGGAAGACCGAGCAGGTCACCGATGAGCTGGACGCGGTCAAGGGCGGCTCGGTGGGCCGCACCTACGACAAGCTCGGCTACGTCCGCGCCACCGTCCCGACCGCCAAGGCGGACTCCGCGATCGCGGCCGCCGCGAAGCTGTCCTCGGTGCACGCCATCGACCTGCGCCAGGAGATCGCGCTCGACGACCCGACGCCGAAGGCGGACACCGCCAAGTCGGCCAGGGCCACCACGACTTATCCGGCTCCCGGCAAGGACACGCCCGCCGAGAACCCGTACAACCCGTCCTTCGAGACCGGCGCCGTCGACTTCGTCGACGAGCACCCGAAGGCGGACGGCCGGGGCGTCACCATCGGCATCCTCGACTCCGGCGTCGACCTCGGCCACCCGGCGCTGCAGAAGACCACCACCGGCGAGCGCAAGATCGTCGACTGGGTGACCTCGACCGACCCGATCCTGGACAGCGACGCCACCTGGCGGCCCATGATCACCTCGGTCTCCGGCCCGAGCTTCAGCTACGGCGGCCAGACCTGGACGGCGCCGGCGGGCTCGTACGGGATCAGCACCTTCAAGGAGTCCGCGACCACCGGCGGCGACGAGAAGGGCGACCTCAACCGGGACGGCGACACCGCCGACAGCTGGGGCGTCCTGTACGACGCCGCGGCCGGCACGGTCACGGTCGACCTGAACAACAACCACGACTTCAGCGACGACACGCCGATGAAGCCGTACAAGGACGGCTACCAGATCGGCTACTTCGGCACCGACGACCCCAAGACGGACGTCGCCGAGCGGGTGCCGTTCGTCGTGCAGATCCGCAAGGACGTCCCGATGGACCCCTACGGCGGGTCCTGGGTCGGCAAGAAGGCCGACTTCGTCAACATCGGCGTCATCGAGTCCGAGCACGGCACCCACGTGGCCGGCATCACCGCCGCCAACGGCCTGTTCGGCGGCGAGATGAACGGCGCGGCCCCCGGCGCGAAGATCGTCTCGTCCCGTGCCTGCACCTGGACCGGCGGCTGCACCAACGTCGCCCTCACCGAGGGCATGATCGACCTGGTCACCAACCGGGGCGTCGACATCGTCAACATGTCGATCGGCGGCCTCCCGGCGCTGAACGACGGCAACAACGCGCGCGCCGAGCTGTACACCCGGCTCATCGACACCTACGGCGTCCAGCTCGTCATCTCCGCGGGCAACTCCGGTCCCGGCGCCAACACCATCGGCGACCCGGGCCTCGCGGACAAGGTGATCTCGGTCGGCGCGGCCATCTCGAAGCAGACCTGGGCCGCCAACTACGGCTCGCAGGTGGAGAAGCGGTACGCGATGATGCCGTTCTCCTCGCGCGGCCCGCGTGAGGACGGCGGCTTCACGCCGACCCTGGTCGCGCCCGGTGCCGCGATCAACACCACCCAGACCTGGCTGCCGGGCTCCCCGGTCGCCGAGGCGGGCTACTCGCTGCCGGCCGGCTACTCGATGCTCCAGGGCACCTCGATGGCCTCCCCGCAGGCCACCGGCGCCTCCGCGCTGCTGCTGTCGGCCGCCAAGCGGAAGGGCATCGACCTGACGCCCGCCATGCTGCGCACGGCGCTGACCTCGACCGCCGACCACATCAAGGGTGTGCAGGCGTACGAGGAGGGCGCGGGCCGCATCAACATCGTGGACGCGTGGGACGCGATCCGCGACGACGCCGAAGCCCACGACTACACCGTCAAGGCCCCCGTCGACACCGCGCTCGACCAGGCGCTCAAGACCCCGGGCTACGGCACGGGTCTGTACGACCGCGAGGGCGGCCTGAAGGCCGGCCAGAAGAAGACGTACGACGTCACCATCACCCGTACCTCCGGCCCGGACAAGGCCGTGTGGCACGAGCTGCACTTCGAGAACAACGCCGGTGACACCTTCCGGATCCTCGGCGACGACGTCGTGCGGCTGCCGCTGAACCAGCCGGTGACCGTCAAGGTCCAGGCGGCGCCGCGGTCGGCGGGCATCAAGAGCGCGATCCTGGAGGTCGACGACCCGCGGACCGAGGGGATCGACAAGCAGATCCTCACCACCGTCGTGGTCTCCGCCCCGGTGAACTACACCTACTCCGCGTCGGGTTCGGTGCAGCGCAACAGCACCCAGTCGTACTTCCTGAACGTGCCCGCGGGCGCCAAGTCCCTCGAGGTCGCGATGAGCGGGCTCAAGGACAAGAGCCAGACCCGGTTCATCGCGATCCACCCGTACGGCACTCCGGTCGACAACACCGGCACCCCGTACTGCTACAACAACTACCTCGACGGCAACGGCTGCAAGCCGGACGTCCGTTCCTTCGCCGACCCGCAGGCCGGTGTCTGGGAGATCGAGGTCGAGTCGCGCCGTACCTCGCCGCTGCTCGACAACCCGTACACGCTGGACGTCTCCGTCCTCGGCGCGGCCTTCGACCCGGAGACCGTGACCGTGCCCGAGGCCAAGGTCGGCACCCCGGCCACCGCCTCCTGGAAGGTGACCAACAAGTACGCCGCCCTCGACGGCAAGCTGGTCGGCGGCCCGCTGGGCTCCTCCAAGACGGCCCGCCCGTCGATCAAGGAGGGCGAGACCCAGACCACCACGGTGGACGTCCCGGCCGGCGCCAAGTCGCTGGACGTGGCCATCGGAGGCGTCTCCGACGCGTCCGCCGACCTGGACCTGACCGTGTACGACGCGAGCGGCAAGCAGGTCGCGCAGTCCGCGGACGGCGACTCGGAGGAGGCGGTCTCCGTCCCGTCCCCGGCCGCCGGCACGTACACCATCAAGGTCGTGGGCTACTCGGTCCCGTCCGGGGCGACCGACTACAACTACCGGGACGTGTTCTTCTCCTCCACGCTCGGCACCGTCACGGTCGACGACTCGGCCCCGGTCAAGCTCGGCACGGGCGACTCGGCCACGGTGACCGGCCAGGTCACGGCCGCCGCCGAGGCTCCCGCGGGCCGCGAGTTCTTCGGCCGGTTGCAGCTGGTGAACGCGCGCGGCACGGTCGCGGGCGTCGGCAGCGTGAAGATCGAGAAGGTCACGCCGTGACGCGACGGGCCTGAGTCGAGGTGAGGGGCGGGTGTCCGGAGGGACACCCGCCCCTCACGGTTTGCCCGTCGGCGCTTCCTCGGACGGGCACGTGGTGTGCCGGGCCTCGGGCAGCGCCTCGGTGATCCACTCCCGTTCGGCGGCCACCCGGCCGTCCCCCACGGCCCACAGGCTCGCGTTGTCCTGGCCCCGGCCGACCCCGATCAGCACATGCTGTCCCGTGCGCGGCGCCGGCTTCGCGCCGCCGTCCAGGAGGAAACTCACCTCGGCCGGCCTGTGCGCGGGCCGGTAGGAACGGCTCACCTTCAGCACGACCAGGGTCCAGGGGTTCTCGGGCTTCGGCTCCACCTTGGCGACGGTGCCCTCCACGACCAGCCGGTAGCAGGCCAGGGCCAGTGCCGGGTCGGAGGGCCGGCCGCCGGCGCCGCTGTACACCGGTGCATGGCCCTCGCTCTTCGCGTCGGCGCTGCTGCCGCCCATCGAGCTGTTCGCCCCGGAGTTCACGATCAGCCGGCCGAGCCCGAAGACCATGCCGAGGGCCGCCGCACCGACGAGCGTGCCGAGCGCGAGCCGCAGGGCCCGGCGCGGGCCGGACGGGCGCCCCGGGCGTGCGGGAGCGGCGGGACGCGTCGGGTTCCCGGGGCGTTTCCCGGACGGGGCGCTCCGGGTGGAGCCCGTCGTCGACCCGGCCCCCTCAGCCGGTCCGCTCCGGGCGGGGCCCGCCACGGCCCCGGTCTCCTCGGCCGCCGGTGCCGTCGTCCGCTCCTCCCCGATCAACGCCTCCGCGAGCCAGGTCAACTGCTCCTTCAGCACCGCCACGTCGGCCTCGGCCGAGGCGTGTTCGCTCAGACGGGCGGCGTCCTCGCGGGCCTCCTCCGGCAGGGGTTCGCCCGTGATCGCGGCCATGAGCGCGTCCATGCCGGCGTACTCTCCCGCGCCCTCGTGTTCGGCGGTCACGTCACACCACCTCGTCCTCGTGCAGCCTCTCGCGCAGCGCGCGGACCGCCGTGTGCAGCCTGCTCTTGACCGTGCCCTCGGGAACGCCCAGTTCCTCGGCGATCCCCCGCACGGGCAGGTCGGCGAAGAAGCGCAGGATCACCACCTGCCGCTGGGCGTCGGGCAGTTCGTCCAGCCCCCGGGCGACGGCGAGGGAGAGCAGGCTGGTCTCCTCGCCGGAGGGGTGCACGGGCTCACGCAGCGACGCCAGCCGCTCCCCGAGCCGCTCCTGGCGCCGTTTGGCCCGGTGCCAGTCCATGGCGAGGTTGGAGGCGACCACCGCCGCCCACGCCGACACGTCCCGCGGCGCCTCGCGCCCGCTCGCGGCCCGCTCCAGCAGCCGCAGCCGGACCTGCTGCACCCCGTCCGGCAGGTCCGCCTGCGGCACGCCGCCGAGCGCGAGCACCGCCCGCACCCGGCGTTCCTGGGCCGCGTCCAGGGGATCGTCACCGGCCTGGTCGGCACCGGCGTACGCCCCCTGCCCACGGCGTGCCCCTCCGCGCAGCACAAGCCACCCCCTCCTGCGTTTGCCCCTACGACGCCGCAAGGGGGAAAAACGTTCGGCCCCTTGCGCAGAGGCGTACGTCACACCGTGCGTGGCCGGGAACCGCGGGGGCAGGGGCGGGACAGCACAGCTTCCGGTGCCTGCCCCTCCGCAAGGGAATATCTCCAGCTCAGCAGGGGGCGCGGCGGACATCGGGAACCGTCGGCCGAGTGATCGTGTCCCATTCCTCGGGCACACATCGCAAAGAATTGGACAGGTGGACCGGGGTCGGCCGCATGATGGAAAAGCCCCGGTCATGCAGAGGCACACAGCAAGAGACACGTAGAGGGAGTCGCCGTGAGGGTCGGAATCGTCGGAGCCACCGGTCAGGTCGGCACGGTCATGCGCAGGATCCTCGTGGAGCGGAACTTCCCGGTCACCGAGCTGCGCCTGTTCGCCTCGGCCCGCTCGGCCGGCACCGTGCTGGACGGCGTGACGGTGGAGGACGCGACGACCGCCGACTACACCGGCCTCGACATCGTGATCTTCTCCGCGGGCGGCGCGACCTCCCGGGCGCTGGCCGAGAAGGTCGCCGCGCAGGGCGCCGTGGTGATCGACAACTCCTCGGCCTGGCGCAAGGACCCCGAGGTCCCGCTGGTGGTCTCCGAGGTGAACCCGCACGCGATCGCCGACCGCCCCAAGGGCATCATCGCCAACCCGAACTGCACCACGATGGCCGCGATGCCGGTCCTGCAGCCGCTGCACGCGGAGGCCGGGCTCGAGGCGCTGGTCGTCGCGACCTACCAGGCGGTGTCCGGCTCCGGTCTCGCGGGCGTGGCGGAGCTGCACGGGCAGGCGCAGAAGGTCGTCGCCGAGGCCGACAGGCTCACCCATGACGGCGAGGCGGTCGACTACCCCGAGCCGCAGGTCTACAAGCGGCCCATCGCCTTCAACGTGCTCCCGCTGGCGGGCTCGATCGTCGACGACGGTCTGAACGAGACCGACGAGGAGCAGAAGCTGCGCAACGAGTCCCGCAAGATCCTGGAGATCCCGGGTCTGAAGGTCTCCGGCACCTGTGTGCGCGTCCCGGTCTTCTCCGGCCACTCCCTCCAGGTCAACGCCCGCTTCACCCGCCCGATCACCCCGGAGCGCGCCACCGAGCTGCTGGCGGGTGCCCCGGGCGTCGTCCTGTCCGAGATCCCGACCCCGCTGGAGGCGGCCGGCAAGGACCCGTCGTACGTCGGCCGCATCCGCCGCGACGAGACGGTGGAGAACGGCCTGGCCCTGTTCATCTCCAACGACAACCTGCGCAAGGGCGCCGCGCTGAACGCGGTGCAGATCGCGGAGCTGGTGGCGGCCGAGCTGTCCGCGAAGTAGCGCGAATCGTCTGAAACGGGGCGGTCACCTCCGGGTGGCCGCCCTCCTGTTTTTCCGGTCCATAGGGCTTTCCCTACGGCTGCGCCGCGCAGCCGCAGGACGTCGCCCTCTGTACAGGTCCCGTGGAAGGATGGCCGAACGCACACATAACGAGGAGATGACCGCGTGCCTGGCACAAACCTGACTCGCGAAGAGGCTCAGCAGCGGGCGACGCTGCTCACCGTTGACTCGTACGAGATCGATCTCGACCTCTCCGGCGCGCAGGAGGGCGGTACCTACCGGTCCGTGACCACGGTGCGCTTCGACGTCGCCGAAGACGGCGGCGCGTCCTTCATCGACCTGGTCGCGCCGGCGGTCCACGAGGTGACCCTGAACGGCGACGCGCTCGACCCCGCCGAGGTCTTCGCGGACTCACGGATCGCGCTGCCCGGCCTGCTGGAGGGCCGCAACGTCCTGCGGGTCGTCGCGGACTGCGCCTACACCAACACGGGCGAGGGCCTGCACCGCTTCGTCGACCCGGTCGACGAGCAGGCCTACCTCTACACCCAGTTCGAGGTGCCGGACGCCCGCCGGGTCTTCGCCTCGTTCGAGCAGCCCGACCTGAAGGCGACCTTCCAGTTCACGGTGAAGGCACCGACTGGCTGGACGGTCATTTCCAACTCGCCCACGCCGGAGCCCAAGGACGACGTCTGGGTCTTCGAGCCGACGCCGCGCATCTCGTCGTACATCACGGCGCTGATCGTCGGTCCGTACCACTCCGTGCACAGCGTGTACGAGAAGGACGGGCAGAGCGTGCCGCTCGGCATCTACTGCCGCCCCTCGCTCGCCGAGTTCCTGGACTCGGACGCCATCTTCGAGGTCACCCGGCAGGGCTTCGACTGGTTCCAGGAGAAGTTCGACTACGCGTACCCGTTCGCGAAGTACGACCAGCTGTTCGTACCCGAGTTCAACGCGGGCGCGATGGAGAACGCGGGCGCGGTGACCATCCGCGACCAGTACGTCTTCCGGTCCAAGGTGACCGACGCGGCGTACGAGGTGCGCGCGGAGACGATCCTGCACGAGCTGGCCCACATGTGGTTCGGCGACCTGGTCACCATGGAGTGGTGGAACGACCTGTGGCTGAACGAGTCGTTCGCCACCTACACCTCCATCGCCTGCCAGGCCTCCGCGCCCGGCTCGAAGTGGCCGCACTCGTGGACCACGTTCGCGAACTCGATGAAGACCTGGGCGTACCGGCAGGACCAGCTGCCGTCGACGCACCCGATCATGGCGGACATCCGCGACCTGGACGACGTGCTCGTCAACTTCGACGGCATCACGTACGCCAAGGGCGCGAGCGTGCTCAAGCAGCTCGTCGCGTACGTCGGCGAGGACGAGTTCTTCAAGGGCGTGCAGGCCTACTTCAAGCGGCACGCGTTCGGCAACACGCGCCTGTCCGACCTGCTGGGCGCCCTGGAGGAGACCTCCGGCCGTGACCTGAAGACCTGGTCGAAGAAGTGGCTGGAGACGGCCGGCATCAACGTCCTGCGGCCCGAGGTCACCACGGACACCGACGGTGTCATCACGTCCTTCGCCGTCCGCCAGGAGGCCCCGGCCCTGCCCGCCGGCGCCAAGGGCGAGCCGGTGCTGCGCCCGCACCGCATCGCGATCGGCCTCTACGACCTCGACGCGAGCGGCAAGCTGGTGCGCACCGACCGCATCGAGCTGGACGTGGACGGCGAGCTGACCGCCGTACCGCAGCTGGACGGCAGGAGCCGCCCGGCCGTCATCCTCCTCAACGACGACGACCTGTCGTACGCCAAGGTCCGCCTGGACGAGGAGTCGCTGAAGGCCGTCACCGAGCACCTCGGCGACTTCGAGGCGTCCCTGCCGCGTGCCCTGTGCTGGGCGTCGGCCTGGGACATGACCCGTGACGCGGAGCTGCCGGCCCGCGCCTACCTGTCCCTCGTCCTGTCCGGCATCGCCAAGGAGTCCGACATCGGCGTGGTGCAGTCGCTGCACCGCCAGGTGAAGCTGGCGATCGACCTGTACGCCGACCCGTCGACCCGCGAGGCCCTGCTGACCCGCTGGACCGACGCCACGCTGGCCCACCTGCGGGCGGCCGAGCCGGCCGGCGACCACCAGCTGGCCTGGGCGCGCGCCTTCGCGGCGACCGCCCGGACGCCGGAGCAGCTGGACCTCCTGGAGGGCCTGCTGGACGGCACCCAGACGATCGAGGGCCTGGCCGTCGACACGGAGCTGCGCTGGGCGTTCGTGGAGCGGCTCGCGGCGGTCGGCCGCTTCGACGAGGCGGAGATCGCGGCCGAGTACGAGCGGGACAGGACCGCGGCCGGTGAGCGCCACGCGGCCACCGCCCGCGCGGCCCGTCCGACCCCGGAGGCCAAGGCGGAGGCGTGGGCGTCGGTCATCGACTCCGACAAGCTGCCGAACGCCGTGCAGGAGGCCGTGATCGGCGGCTTCGTCCAGACCGACCAGCGCGAGCTGCTCGCGTCCTACACGGACAGGTACTTCGAGGTCGTCAAGGGCGTCTGGGACTCCCGTTCGCACGAGATCGCCCAGCAGATCGCGATCGGCCTGTACCCGTCGCTCCAGGTCTCCGAGGAGACCCTGGCCAGGACGGACACCTGGATGACCGCGGCCGAGCCCAACGCGGCCCTGCGCCGGCTGGTCTCGGAGTCCCGCTCGGGCGTCGAGCGGGCGCTGAAGGCCCAGGCGGCGGACGCGGCGGCCGAGTAGCGGCCGGCCCGTCCGGCACAGTCGTCGTAGTCGTCGTACGGCGCCGAGGGCGCCCGGTGTGCGAGTGCACCGGGCGCCCTCTCCCTTTGCTCAGCCGCACACCCGGCGGGCGACGTCCAGCATGGTCCGCACGTGCAGCCCGGTCTGCGCGGACACCGGGATCCACCGCGGCTCGTACGTCTTCTCCAGTTCCCGGCACCACTCGTGCACCAGCTCCGTGAGGGCGCAGGCGGTCCCGGGGGCGGTGCCGGCCAGGGCCCGGCGCAGCATGGCCGCCACGCGCAGCGGGATACGGCGGGCGGCCACGCCCAGGGTGGCGAAGTGGCCCCGGCAGCCGGCGCGTTCCCCCTCCCAGGTGGCGGCGATCGAAGGCGTCACGGCCAGCAGCTCCCGGGCGGCGGCGTGCAGGGGCAGCAGGTCCTCGGGCACCTCGCCGGCCAGGGTGTCGCCGGCCAGTGCCGTGATCTCCCCGGTGCGGCCCAGCATCAGCTCGGCCGCCCGGGCGGCCTCCTCCCGCGGGTCGGGAGCGGGCCGCGGGTCGCTCACCGCGGGGGCGGACCAGGCCGGCGCCTCGACGACGACGGTCAGGGTGCCGTAGCGCCACGGGTACAGCCAGGTGCTCTCGGCGACGTAGCCGCTGGGGTCGCGTTCGTTCCCGGTGTTCCCGTCCGGGAGCCGCAGGACGCCGGGCGGGTCCGGCTCCCAGTCGGGAGCGTCGTACGGACGGTGGTCGAGCGGGATGCGCAGCAGCGCGGCCGTCTCGCGGAAGGCGCGCGCGGCGCCGGGGACCTTCCTGGTCTGCAGGGTGAAGGCACCGCCGACCTCGATGCCGTGCAGGGTGAACTGGACCGCGGGCCGCAGTTCGTCGAGCAGCCGCACGAGTGCCGCCGACTCGGGCAGCTGCTCCCGGCCCGAGCCGGGGACGGGCAGCGACTCGGGCTGACAGGCGAACTCGGGTCGGTAGAAGTACCGGTGGCACTCCTTCAGCGAGGGGACCGGCTCCTCCGGCTGCCAGCCGTGCGCGAGCCGGGCCCCGTCGGGGTCCAGACAGAGCAGGAGGTGCCAGGTGCAGCCGAGCGCTTCCAGGTACTCCGGCCGGTGGGCGAGGAGCCTGGCGAGCCGGAGTGCGGAGGCCCCGCCCACCGGTTCGTTGGCGTGCGCACCGGCGACGGTGAGGATCTGCCGCTCCCCGTGCCCGGCGGACAGCAGCCACAGCGGCCGGCCGCCCCGGCTCTCGCCGACGGCACGCAGCCGCAGCACCCCCGGAGCCGCGGCGACCAGCGCGCGGGCCCGCCGCTCCAGTTCGTCGACGCCCGGATAGCCCATGACAACTCCACTTCCGCTTCTGGATGTTGAGCGGTTCCATGGGAGCGTCGGGAGCAGGGCCCGTCAAGAGTGACCCGCGATGTCAGGTCATCCGGGGAACATGCCGCCGGTCACGTCGACGAAGGTGCCGGTGATGCCCGCCGCGTGGCCGGAGGCGAGAAGACGGCGGTGGCGGCGATCTCGGCGAGAGCGGGGTCGCGGCGGGTCATGCGCAGTCCCGCGAGGTGCTCCAGGATCCCCTCGATGTCCACGTTCGGGTTCGACGGCCTTCAGCTTCTCCTCGCTGGACCGGCACCCCGGCCGCCCACAGCCCCACGGCACGCACCCCGCGCGGCCCCAGCTCGATGGCGAGGTTCCGCACGAGCGTGTCGGTCGCCGCGTCGGCCGGCCCGGTGCCGCCCATCATCGGACTGCCGTGCGCGGAGCCGCTGTTGAGGGTGAGGATCACGCCCGACCCCTGCTCGGGCGGTGGGCGCGGATCTCGCGGCGATCCGCCACAGCCGGGCGACGGAGGAGGACAGCTCGTTCACGCCGGCGTACAGCGCGTCGGCGGGCCGCGGCACCAGCCCCCGCGCCTGCCGTCCGACAGCGTCGTTCAACTCCTCCAGCCCGCTGCCGCCCCCGATACGCCTTCTGCCGACAGGCCGCGGAGCAGTACACCGGGCTACGGCCCCTGCGGCCGGCCCTCGCGGAAAGGGGACCACCACAGCTCGCACACCCGTCCACGGTCACGGGCGCCTCCCGTCGGGGTTTCCGGACGGCGGCGATCCTACGGGGCGGTCCAGCGCCGGGTCCGAATCCCGCCGGACCTGGCACCGCCCGCGGGCCACGCTGAATCCATGACCACCTACCTCGCACGACCGCTGACGCCTGCGGTGCTCAGGGAACTGCGCACCGGCGACGACGCGGGCCGCCCCCTGCGCCCCTTCACGGACGACGAGGGCGACGCGCCCCTGCGCTGCTGCCTGCGCCGCAGCACGCCCGGCGAGCGCATCGCCCTGGTCTCGTACGCGCCCCTGCGCCGCTGGGCGGCCGAGACGGGCGCCGACCCGGGCGCCTACGACGAACAGGGCCCCGTCTTCATCCACGCGGACGACTGCCCCGGCCCGGCCGGCACCGCCCTGCCCTTCACCAGCGCCCACCGCACGGTGCGGCGCTACTCCGCCGACGGCCGCATCCTGGGCGGCCGCCTGGTCGAGGACACGACCGGCTTCGAGCCGGCGTTCGCGGAGGCGTTCGCCGATCCCGAGGTGGCCCTCGTGCATGTGCGGGCGGTGGAGTTCGGGTGCTTCCTGTACGAGGTGCGACGGCCTCACTAGGCCGCGGCCTGCAGCGCCGCCAGCACCCTGGCGACCGCCGCTCCCGCCTCCGCCCCCTTCCGTACCGCCGCCACCACGTGCCGTACCGGACGGTCCGCGCCCAGTCGGCGCATCACCACGCCCTCGCGGCCGGCGGCGGCCATGCGGGGGACCAGGGCGACGCCCATCCCCGCCTCGACCATGGCGAGGATCGCGGTCCAGCCGGAGGCCGAGTGGCCCTGGTGGGGGCTGAAGCCCGCGGACTCGCAGGCGCGGCGGGTGATGTCGGACCAGGGGCCGCTGCCGCCGAAGATCCACGGTTCGGCGGCGAGGTCAGTGAGGGTCAACTCCGGCGCGGTGGCGCGGGGATGGTCCGGGGGCAGGGCCACGTCCAAGGGGTCGGCCAGGAGTGGCAGGCGGGTGAAACGGGGGTCGGCCGCGCCCGGGGCCTCGGCGGCGAGGGAGAGGGCCAGGTCGACCTCGCCGGCGGACAGGAGGTCGCAGGCCTCGGCGGCCTCGGCCTCCCGGACGCGCACGGTCACTCCCGGGTGCGTCGCCCGCAGGGAACGTACGGCCGGTACGACGAGGGCGGGCACCGCCGTGGAGAAGGCACCGACCCGCACCTCGCCCGTCTCGCCCTGGGCGTGGGCCGCCAATGCCGCGTCGGCGCGCTCCAGTTGCTCGAAGACGGGTTCGGTGTGCCGCAGCACCAGCCGGGCGGCGTCCGTCAGCCTGACCCGGCGGCCCTGCGCCTCCAGGAGGGGTACGCCGAGCTGCCGGGCGAGGTTGGTGAGCTGCTGGGAGACCGCGGAGGGGGTCATGTGCAGGGTCTCGGCCGTCGCGGTGACGGTGCCCCGCTCCCGGAGGGTGCGCAGGATCCGCAGTTTCCTCAGGTCCCACTCGGTCATGCGGGCACGCTACAGGGCCGGAAGGGCAACCGGGCCGGGCGAATCCGCCTAGGCCGAGTTGAGTATCCGAGCTCACGTCCCGGCCGCCCCCGCGCCGCGAGTATCGATGCAGCGGCGCAGCAGAGAGCGCCGGTTCCGCACCACTGAGACAGCTGACGGAGAACCTGCCATGTCCCGACGTATCGCCCTGTCCCTGACCGCCGGTGTCGTCGTCCTCGCAGGCGCCGGAGCCCTTGCCGTCGCCCACGCCGAGAACCAGCCCCCCGCCCTGGCGCACAGCGCCGCCCGCTACACCGCGCCCGACGGCCACCGGGACGGCTCGTTCACCTTCACCACCGAAGTCACGGCGTCCTCCGGCGTCAAGAGCCTGAAGGTGCTGGCCTGGCCGGCGAACTCCTCCCTCGCCAGGAAGGGGCCGACCGCCGGTGAGATGGCCGCGGCGGAGCCGGCCACCTGCAAGCCCGCCGGCAAGGACACCGTGCGCTGTGTCTACACGACCGGGGTGACCGGCGCCGACGCCGCGTCGTCCCCGCACGGTCCCTGGCGCGTCGCCGTGCTCGCCACCGCCGAGGACGGCACCACCACCCTGGACACCAGGGCGGCGGGCTTCACCGTCGGCTGAGCCGGGCCCGCCGTCCCGGGAAGTACCGTCGCGCGGTGGTCCGGGCTGCCCGGCGCCGTCACCGACGGGGCGCCGCGCCCAGCATGACCCCGCCCAGGATCAGCGCCATGCACAGGAGCTGGGGCCGGCCGGTGTCCTCGCCGAGCAGGGCCCAGGAGAGGGCGGCCACGCACACGGGCTGGAGGTAGTAGACGATGCCCGCGCGGGCGGCGCCGATCAGGGCGATGGCCCTGCCCCAGGCGAAGAAGGCGATCGCGGAGGAGGCCACGCCCACGTACAGCAGGGGCAGCACCGTGGCGGGCGTGGGAGCGAAGCCGCCCTGGACGGCCATGCTCGCCGCCTGTACGGGCAGCAGGAAGCCCGTGCCGATCAGGAACGTGGTGAACAGGAAGCCGGTGCCGTCCAGCTCGGCGGGCCTGCGGCGGAGCAGTGCGCTGTAGGCGGCGAAGCAGCAGGACGCGGCGATCATCCACAGGTCGCCGGCGCCGAAGCTCGCGCCGCGGCCCATGAGCAGCAGCACGCCCGTGCAGGCGGTCAGCAGGCCTGCGGTCCGCCGCGCTCCGAGCCGTACGCCGCCCAGCCGTTCGAACACCGCCATCAGGACCGGTGAGGCGGCCATGATCATGCCCATGGTGGCGGCCGGGGTGGTCAGGCCCGCCTGGTTGACGAGGGTGTTTTGAAGTGCTCTCCCTCGTAAACGAGGGAGATTCCTGCCTACCTTGCGGTGGCGGGCTTGACGCCGCGGGGACGCCTGACGACTGCCCTCCCGGCAGCCGGGATGAGCGCGTGGCCCATCCGGTACAGGTGCAAGACGTTCCGGGCCGCGTTCCAGTCCGCGTTGCCGGACCACCCGCAGTCGGGGTTCTTGCACACGAACGTGGCCTGGTCCTCCCGGCTGCCCGGCGTGGTGAAACCGCATGCAGAGCAGCGCAGGGAGGTACCGGGGGCGGGAACCTTGTGCAGGGCACCGCCGTTGCGGGCGGTCTTGTACGCCAGCATCGTCACGGTGCGGCCCCATGCCTCCTGGCTGATGGAGCGGTTCAGGCCGGACTTCTGGGCGACGTTCCTGCCGGGTTCCTCGATAGTGCCCTTGGCGGACTTGACCATGTTCGTGATGGTGAGTGCTTCGACCACGACCGTGCCGTACTGCCTGGCAATGGTGGTGGTGGTCTTGTGCTGCCAGTCAACAGCGCGGCGCGTGGCTTTTGCGCGGAGCTGCTTGATCTGGTCGTAGGTGTGCTGCAAGCGGCGGGAGGTCTTCTCCCCGCGCTTGCGGTGCTGCTTACGCTGGGCAGCGCGTCGTTCCAGGCCCAGCAGCTTGGTCTTCTCCTGCGGGTTCAGCCACTTGTCGCGGTCGGCCGTCCCGTCGGGGAGACGGGGCGGGCGGCCGTGGCCGCGATGGTTGCCGTCCGAGAGAGCGAGGGGCAGGTTCACTCCGGCGTCGATGCCGACCTCCGGCCCCTGGTGGGGTTCGGGTGCGGTCTCAAGGGCCTGGACGCGGAAGGCGATGTGCCAGCCGAGCGCGTCCTTGACCAGCCGCGCCCCCGTGATCCGGTTCCCGCTGTCGGCGTGCTTGCCGACCGGGAGGTCCTTGGTCCAGCGGAAGCGGACCCGGCCGATCCTGGGGATGTTGACCATGCCCCAGCGGCGGTGTACGCGGGTGATGTTCAGGTCCCGGCCCTGCGGGATGTCCACGGACATCACCGTGCGGAGGCGGGCCTTGAAGTTCGGCGCGTCGGCGCGGCCGTCCCAGCAGTTCCGCCAGGCCTGGAAGTACGTCTTCAGTACGGCCTGCGCGGCCTGGGCGGGGAGCACGCCGAGCCAGTCGATGTCCTTGCGGGCCTGGCGGATCGCTACGTCGGCCGCGGCCAGGGAGCGCTTATCCCTGGGGAGCATCGTCCACCAGTCGTGCAGGCAGTTCCACATGGTGCGGGCCGCGTGCGCCTGGTCGTCCATGAGTCGGATCTGCGCAGGCGTCAGCGCCAGCCGGGCGCGGTGCCCGAACTGCCGCTTCCGCTGCACACGTTCCGTGCTCACGCGATCACTCTATCGTTTGGTTCATGTCACCATGATGGAATCCAAATCCCGATGTGCGAACGGGTCGTCACGTCGCCTACAACCTGCATGTCCACTTGGTGTTCGTCACCAAGTACCGGCGAAAGGCGTTCACGGGCGAGATGCTGACCAGGTGCGAGGAGATCATGCGAGAGGTCTGCCAGGACTTCGAGGCCGAGCTGAAGCAGTTCAACGGCGAAGAGGACCACGTGCATCTGCTGGTGCACTACCCGCCAAAGGTGCAGCTCTCCAGGCTGGTCAACTCCCTCAAGGGCGTCTCCTCCAGGTACCTGCGCAAGGAATACGACGCGCACGTCCGCCGGTACCTGTGGGGCGGCCATTTCTGGTCCGGCTCGTACTTCGCCGGAAGCTGCGGCGGGGCACCGCTGACCGTCGTACGCCAGTACATCGAAAACCAGCAGCGCCCCGTGCGATCCGGCTGAGGTCAACAGCGCAGATCCGTGCCCAAAACCGAGGTCAGAGCAGCATTGAGATGCGCTTCACCTCCCCCGTGAACGGGGGAGCACTGCGCAAGATCAAAGGTAGACGGCGACACCCAGCAGGGAGGCCAGAAGGACGTGACGGAGGTGGCCTCGGATCAGGTTCCGCTGCCGCCAGGCCCGGCGGGCGCCGAAGGGGGCCACGGCCGCCAGGGCGATCACCCAGCGCCAGAAGGCGTGCTGGATCGGCGGGACGCTGCCGGCCAGCCCGCGGGAGGTGACGAAACTTCCGGACCAGACGACCGTGGCGAGGGCGGCGAGGGCGAGGCCGAGCACGGGGGCGGCGGCCTTCCGGGGGTGAGCGACGGGGGTGGTGCCGGTCTGGTGCGAGGCCGTGGCCACGAAGGTCCTTTCGGTGGTGGGTGTCGCACCTACCGTCGCGGCGCCCGACCTGTCAGGTCCATCGAATCTTTTCGAGCGGTCTCTTCAGTGGAACTGAACGATGGCCGCCGTCCCGCGCCCAGCTGCCCGGCCAGCGTCGCCCCGAAGGCCAGTGCCATGCCGGCCACCTGCAGGGGCGTCAGCGCCTGCCCGAGGGCCGCCCAGCCGACCACGGCGGCGGTCAGCGGGGAGAGCGGGCCGAGGAAGCCGACCTGGGTGGCGCTGAGCCGGCCGATACCGCGGAACCAGAGCCAGTAGGCGAGCGCCGTGTTCGCCAGCGCCAGGTAGAGGTAACCGCCG
This sequence comes from Streptomyces sp. BK340, assembly GCF_007827595.1. Taxonomy (GTDB): domain Bacteria; phylum Actinomycetota; class Actinomycetes; order Streptomycetales; family Streptomycetaceae; genus Streptomyces. The sequence continues at coordinate 267,933 of NZ_VISR01000004.1, read as the reverse complement.
GCCGCACGGCCGTCGAGCGCGGGCGGGGCGCCCTCGGCCAGGAAGGCGACCGGCGCGATGAGCAGGCCGCCCGCGGTGAGCTGCCAGCCGGTCAGCGTCAGCGGGCCGACCCCGTCCGGGCGGCCCCACCGCTTGGTGAGCACGGTCCCGGCGGCCATCGAGGCGGTGGAGGCGACGGCCGCGAGCACCCCGATCACGTCCAGGGCACCGGCCCCCTTGAGCACGACGAGACTCACGCCGAACGCGGCGACCACCCCGGCGACCAGCGTGCGGCCGCCCGGCCGTTGCCCCAGGAGCAGCGCCGAGAGGCCCACGACGAACAGCGGTCCGACCGAGCCGACCACGGCGGCCATCCCGCCCGGCAGCCGGTACGCCGACACGAACAGCAAGGGGAAGAAGGCGCCGATGTTCAGCGCGCCCAGCGCGAAGGCCTTCGCCCACCAGACACCGCGCGGCAGCACCCGGGTCAGCGCCAGCAGGACGAGCCCTGCGGGCAGGGCCCGCATCAGGCCCGTGAACAGAGGGCGGTCCGGCGGCAGGAACTGGGTGGTGACGGCGTAGGTGGTGCCCCAGGAGACGGGGGCGAGGGCGGTGAGCAGGATGGTCGCGGGGCGGTTCATGGCCGAGTCCCTTCGGTTTCCGAGGAGGTGGGTGTCACGCCGTGACGGGCGAGGGAGCCGGGGCGCCGTTGTGGGTCACGGTCACCGGCCGGGGGCGCACCGCGTCCGCCGGCAGCCGGCGCTCCACCCTGATCAGCAGGGCGGCGGCCACGGCCGAGGTGAGGACGAGGAGGGCCCAGGGAGCCCGGCCGTCCAGCGTGAGCAGGAACGTGAACAGGGACGGCGCCACCGCCTTCGCCAGCGACCAGGACATCTGATAGGCCGCCATGTACCGGCCGCGCACCGCCTCGGGCGCCGCGGCCACGGCGAGCACCTGGGCGGCGGGGCTGTGGATCAGCTCGCCGACCGTGTAGACGACGACCACGGCGACCAGGGCGACACCCAGGGCCGTGCCCGAACTGGGGCGCAGGGTGCCGAGCACGATCTGCGCGGCGAAGGCGGCCGCGAACAGGACCCCGCCCAGCGCCGCGGCCCGGGTGCGCCGGGCGCCGGTCAGCCGGACCCGCGCGCCGACGAACACGCCGGCCACCGCGCACAGCACGGTGTTGACGGTGAACGCGGCACCGGTGAACACCGCGGGCCCGTGCAGCCACTCCACGACGAACAGCGGGAAGAGGACGGACAGGGCCGAATAGCTCAGCGCGTTCAGGAAGTTGGCGCCGGTGACGACCAGGAAGGGCCGGTCGGCGAGGACGAGCCGGTATCCGGTGCCGGACCGGCGCGGGAGCGGGGCCGGGACCTCGCCGGCCGCGCGCGCCGGCCTCAGGGGGCGCAGCAGCAGCGCCGCCAGCGCGAAGGAGAGGGCGTTGCCCCAGGCCGCGTAGGTGTAACCGGTGCTGCCCGCGAAGGCGATGACCAGCGCGGCCAGCAGTGAGCCGGCTCCGTTGCCGGCGTTCTGCAGCGCGCGCGTCGACGCCTGCAGCCTGTCCCGCCCGGTCCCGCGCGCCACCTCGCCGATCAGGGACTGCTGTGCGGCGGGGAAGGCGCGGTCGGCGGCCGCGGTGACCAGGGCCACGGCCGCGAAGGCGGCGAGGGAGTGGGCGAAGGGGTAGAGGGCGAAGCCGACGACCCGGACGCCGTAGAGCAGGTACAGCACGCGCTGCGCGCCGTACCGGTCCACGGCCGTCCCGGCGAGCGGGAGGGCTCCGATGCCCACGAGGCCGGTGACCGTGAGCACGGCGCCCACGACCGTGAAGGACAGTCCGGTGACGTAGTGGAAGAACACCAGCGTGAACGGGACGTACATGCCGGTGCCGACGCCGTTGACCGCGGCGGCGACGGGCAGGGCCCACTCCCCCGGTATGCGTTCGCTCTCCCCGCGCTTCCTCTTCACGACGGCTCCCCCTTCAGAGTGACTTGATGGAAAGTAGCTTAGCCCTAAGCTACTTTTCGTCAAGCTACTTTCTTGCGGGTGACCGTCCGGACGGCGATACTCGGCACATGAGTGCAGGCCGACAGCAGCACAGGGACCCCGTCGACGCGATCATCGACCAGTGGGCGGCGGTGCGGCCCGATCTGGACACGAAGGCGATGGAGGTCTTCGGACGGATCTACCGCCTCTCCCGCGCCATGGGCGACCGCATGGAGAAGGCCTACGCCCCCTACGGCATCGGGCGCGGCGAGTTCGACGTCCTCGCGACCCTGCGCCGCTCCGGCGAGCCGTTCACCCTCTCCCCGCGCCAGCTCTCCGCGACGCTGATGCTCACCACCGGCGGCATGACCGGCCGCCTCGACAAGCTGGAACGGGCCGGCCTGCTGCGCCGCTCCCCCGACCCCCACGACCGGCGCGGGCTCCAGGTGACGCTGACCGAGAAGGGGCTGGACGTCATCGACCAGGCGGTCGGCGCGGGCCTCGCCGTCCAGACGGCGGCCCTGTCCTCCCTCGACACCGAACAGGCCGACCAGCTGGCCGGCCTGCTGCGGGAGCTGCTTGCAGGGACTCAGGGGGCGGAGCACTAGGCGGACAGCGGCCGTCCGCCCCGAACGAAAGCCCCTAGGGCTGGGTGCGGATGAGGAGGAGGATCTGGTTGGGGCGGGGGCCGTTCGAGGATGCGTCGAGAGCGGCCAGGCTCTTCCAGACGGTGTACATGTGGCCGCTTCTGCCCTGATGGCGCCAACCCGACTCGTCCAGATCGAGCGTCGCGGCGATGAGGGCCGTGCGGACGGAGGACAGCGCTCGCGCGTCGCAGGGGACGGTGCGGTCGCGTATCGCCGTGAGCAGCGCCGTGGTGTCCTCCAGCAGCACCTGTGCTTGACGAGCCGGGAAATCGGTGGCTGTCGACCGGAGGATGTTGCGCTGAAAGCGCAGACGGCCGGCCGGATCCTCTGTTGCCCGTGCAACGGGACGGCCTGTGGCCAGCCATCCTTCAGTCGCCCGCGCCACCAGGACGTCGTCCAGGGCGTCGAGTCCGGGCGCCTCCGCGTCATCGTCGGCGGCGAGTGGCCAGCCGGGAAAATCGCGGCCGCACAGGGAACGGAAGACGTTGAGGGAGAGCGTCAGCACCTGTGTGTGGGAGTCGCGGGTGAGACTGAGAGCGAGGTTGAGGGCGAGATCGAGATTGGGGTCGCGCAGGAAGGGGTGGGACAGGGAGCGCGAGAGGGCGCGGTCGACGGCACGGACGAGGTCAGGAGCGGGGGCGGGGACATCGGCGGATTCGAGGGCCAGGCCGAGGGTACGGATCAGGCTCTCGTCGAGCCCCCGGGCGTGTTCGAGGGCACGGTCGAGGTCGAGGCGGTAGGCGTGCGGGAGCGCGCGGCCCAGGGTGGGGTCGATGGCGAGACCCAAGGCGAGTTCCTGAACGCGGTCGAGGCTGATGCCGGGGTCGAGGATTTCGGGGGCATGGGCGCCGACGACCGAGTGGGCGTGTTCGAGAGCGCGGGCGAGAACGGGGTCCAGGTTGAGAGAGAGCTCTTGGACGGGAACGGTCCCGACGGCGCGGGTGAAGGCGTGGGCGAGGTCGAATGCCCGCAGGAAAGCGGGGCCGAGCTCGCGGTTGTCGGTGAAGGCCTCGGCACACCGGCGGACGTCGTCGATGGCGATCGCCATGGCCAGGACGAGAGGGAGTTTCAGTGCGGACAGGGCAGGGGCCCTGCGGAGCGCCGAAGCGTGTGTGAGTGCGGTGGTGAGGACCTTGGTCCAGGCCTCTACCTGGGTGCGCTGTGGCTCCGGCGTGGCCATGAGCCGTAGATACAGGGTGATCCGTTCCCGATCGGCGGCCACGAGAGGGCGGAGCTGCGCGGCCGGGTAGGTGTAGGGCCAGTCGACTCCCTGCGGCTGATGAAGGAACGTCTCGGTGCCGTCATGAGCCCAGACGGTGTGACGGGTGAGGTCGGCGGCCAGGGCGGCGGCGTCACCGAGCTCCGCAGGGGCCGGCAGCCGGTAGGCGGTCTCGCCGTCTCCGGTGAGGGTGTTGATCCAGTCGACGAAGCGTTCGGCGTCACCGGCCTGCATGCCTACCGCCACGCCGCTGTCGCTCCCCGCCGGGTCCGGCAGAACGGGATGGTGACGGCCCGCCGCTTCCTCCTCGCTGACGAACGCCATGTACAGGGAATGGGGAACGGGCCGTGCGCACAACGCCGTCGTGTCGTCGATCCGGATGGTCTCGCGCAGGGCCCGTGTGGCCAGGATCCCCGCCACGAGACGTGCGCGGGCGGGATCACGAGGTCGGCCGGGCTCCGGCGGGGCCAGCAATGCTTCCAGTCGGCCCCGGACGTCGGGGTCGACGGTTCTCGCCTCCTCGGCGCAGTCGAAGGCCAGGGCCAGGGCGGGAACCGTGCCACTGTCCAGGCAGGCGGTGATGACGGGCGTGGCGTCATTGCCGGCGGACCAGAGCAGGATCGTCTCCCGCCACCACGGGTCGTCGACGTTCGCCGTCAGGACAGCGGTGTCGGCGTGCGGGACGCCGAGCTGGGCAGCGGCCAGGTACTCCTGCAGCGTGAGGTGGGCGAAGCCGTACACATCATGGTCGCGTTCGACCAGCAGGCCGCTCTTGCGGGCCACCCCCAGGAACACCTCGGCGGTCACCTGGCCCGGGACCTGCCGAAGGGCCACCCGGATCGCCCTCGCGGCGTCTCGCACCGGCCAGTCGCGGACCCTGGCCTTCATCATGGCCAGGGCCAGATGCTGGGCGACGTGCTGCTTGTGCGGACCGGTGAGCCCCGTGGCGTCGGTCAGCCCTCGGGCTTCGGAGCGGCGGTGGAGCAGCACGTCGCACATCTCGGCGTACAACTCGGCTCGACTGCCGGGCAGTTGTCCTCGGTAACGGTGCACGTTCGCCGTCATCGTCAGCAGCAGAGGGTTGGCCGCCAGGTCGTACAGGGCTGCTTGTCTGCGCAGGCGGGCCAGCAGGTCCGTGGCGGTCCTGACAGCGGCGGCGCGTACCTCGTGACCGGTGCCACCCCGGGCGCGGCTCTCCGTCGCGTACGACCACTGGCGCAGGAAGCGTTCGATCTGCTGCCAGGTGAAGCGGCGTACCTGGAGGACCTCCGCGCCCGGCAGCGGATTCGACTCGTAGCCGTGCGGGCGGGAGGTCACCACATACGTGTTGTGCGGGTGCCGCTGGATCTGGCGAGCGACCCAGGCCACCACCCGGCCCCGTTCCGCCGGGTCGGCGACCTCGTCCAGGCCGTCCAGCATGACCACGCAGCCTCCGCGGTCGAGCTGGCTGGCGAGCCAGCGTGCCGGGACCTTGCCGTCCAGCCAGCCTGCCGAGACCGCCACCGTTTCCAGCGTCGGCGGTTCGTCGGCCAGGAGGGCCGTGGCGTGGTCACGGAGGTACAGCAGTACGGGCAGGCGCCTCTTCCACGGACGCCAGCGGTGTGCGCACAGCTCCAGGGCCGTGTTACGGGCCAGCGTCGTCTTGCCGGAGCCCGGACCGCCGATGACCGCCAGGACCCGGGACGCCTCGTCGTGTTCGGCGTCCCGGAGCACCGACGCCAGGCTTCTGCGTTCCCCGCCGCCCACCGAACCGAGGTACGGCTCCCTGGCCGCCGCGTGCAGTGGCTGCGGTACGACACTGACATCGACGTACACCTGACGCATCCGGAAGACGAACTCGCCCTGCGTGGCGATGCCGACGGTCTCCATGTCCTGGACGCTCGCCCGCAGCTGCCGCAGGTACACGCGGCGGCCGCCGCGCGCGGGACCGGTGTTCTCACCCTCGGCGGGGACGGAGGCGGTTCCCAGCTCCGAGTAGACGAGGCTCAGTGCCGACACGCAGAGCGAGGCGTACAGCCAGGTCCAGCTGAGTCTGCCGTCGTTGAGGACCTGGTTCGTCGCCACGCCCACCGTGACCAGCAGCCCCGCCCCCGCCAGGATGCGTAACGCACGGCGCACCCCCGTCATCCCCCACCCCCCTGTCCGCCCCTGCCGCTCACACCAGCCAAGCGCGTGTGTGCCCTGCCTGGAAGCGAAGTTGACGGATTCGAGATCTTCCGGATCCTTCGGTCGGGGATGAGGGCGGACGCGGACCGCTCGAACTAAGAAAGTCCGCGGCCGCCGACGTGTTCGTCCACGGCCGCCTCGATGCGTACCGCGTCCGCGGCCTCCGCCGCCCAGGCCACGTATCCGTCGGGGCGCACCAGCACCGTCGTACGGCGGTCGCTCGCCCACCGCGCGACGGCGAGCCGCTCACCGCACCCGCCCTCGTACGGCTCCGGGGTGATCAGGACGAACTTGCCGCCGCGCAGGGCCTCGTAGAGGCGGCCGCCGTCGGCCAGGGTGACGTCCGGGGCGCGGGTTCCGGTGAGGCGGTGGGCGCCGCGGGGCGCGGGGTAGCGGTAGCCGATGCCGGTGACCTGGCCGGCGGCCTTGCGGCGGGCGGGGCCCACGGCGTCGAGGAACGCGGTGAGCGCGGCGCGGGCCGCCAGCGTCCAGGGGCGCTTGGCCATGGCGAGGCGGACGATGCCGCCGCTGCTGCGCAGCACCGCCCTGCCGACCGGGTGGCGTTCGGCCTGGTAGCTGTCGAGCAGCCGCGGGTCCGCGTGGCCGGTGACGACCGCGGCGAGCTTCCAGCTCAGGTTGGCCGCGTCCTGCAGCCCGGTGTTCATGCCCTGGCCGCCGGCCGGGGTGTGCACGTGCGCGGCGTCACCGGCGAGGAAGACCCGGCCGACCCGGTAGGCGGGCGCCTGACGCTCGTCGCTGTGGAAGCGGGACATCCAGCGGGCGTCGTACATCCCGAAGTCCCGGCCGAGCGCCAGGCGGGTGATCTCCTTGACCTCGGCCAGGTCCAGCGGCTCCCGGTCGGGGACGTTGCGGCCGCGATGCCAGCCGATCACCCGGTAGTAGCCGTCACCGAAGGGCGCGAGGAAGGCGAAGGCGTCGCCGACGGCGTTGACGGTGAGCAGGTTCGGGGGCTTCTCGGCGAGCCGCACGTCGGCGAGGACGACGGAGCGGATCACCGACCTGCCGGGGAAGGGCAGGCCGACCGCGTCCCGCACCACGCTGCGCATGCCGTCGGCGCCGACGACGTACGCGGCCCGCAGGCTCTCCGTCCGGCCCCCGGGTCCGCGGGCCGCCACGGTCACGCCGTCCGCGTCCTGGGTGAGGCCGGTCAGCTCGGTCTCGTACCGGAAGTCGGCGCCCGCCTCCACCGCGCGCCGCTCCAGCACCTTCTCCACCTCGTACTGCGGGAGGACGAGGAGGTGGTTGAAGCGGGAGGGGAGGGCGCCGAGGTCGATGGTGAGCCGGCCGAAGAGGCGCAGCCGGTCCAGGGGCCGGCCGGCGGCTTCCAGCTCGTCGGCGAGGCTTCGCGAAAGAGGTGCCCGCGAAGCGCGTCCGTCGGGGGCGGTGGTGGGTGACGAGCGGGCGTCGAGCTGCTCGAGGGTGCGGGCGTGCAGGACGAAGGCGCGGGACAGGTTGCTGATCTCGTGCGGGCGCTTTTCGAGGACGGTGACCGGGACGCCGGCGGTGGCGAGATCGCCGGCGAGGAGGAGGCCGGTGGGACCGGAGCCGACGATGATCACGGGGCTCGGGGTGCTTTCGGTGTGGCTGGTGTTGTTGAAGCTGCCGGTGTTGGTGCCGCTCATGATGGCCTCCTAATGCCAACGCTTGTTTGCCAACGCTTGTTGACGAGATTAGCGACGTCCTGAAAGAGGTGTCAACGCTTGTTGGCATACAAATGTTGGCCTACGCTCGTTGGCATGAACGGCAGTGACAGCACCAGCACAGATCCCGGCCCCGGCACCCGCCGCCGCTCCGACGCCACCCGCACCGCGATCCTCACCGCCGCCCGCGAGCGCTTCGCCACCGACGGCTACGAACGGGCCACCATCCGCGCCATCGCCAAGGACGCGCGCATCGACCCGTCGATGGTGATGCGGTACTTCGGCAACAAGGACGGCCTGTTCGCCGCGGCCGTCGCGCTCGACCTGCGGCTACCGGACCTGACCCGGGTACCGCGGGACGAGGTCGGCCGGGCCCTCGTGACCCACTTCCTCGACCTGTGGGAGGAGAACGAGGAACTCACGGCCGTGCTGCGGGTGGGTGCCACCAACCAGGCCGGGGCCGAGCGCATGCAGGGCATCTTCCGGGACCAGCTGCTGCCGGTGGCCCTGCAGGTGTGCCCCGACCCCGAACAGGTGCCCACGCGGGCCGCGCTCTGCGCCGCACAGCTGCTCGGGCTGGCCCTCACCCGCTACGTGCTGCGTCTGCCGCCCACCGTGGCGCTCCACCCCGACGAGATCGTGGCGTGGCTCGCACCCACGGTGCAGCGCTACCTGACGGCGCCCAGCCCCTGACCCGGCCGGCTCGGCCGCGGCCCCGGGTCGGGCCGGCCGGCAGGCCGCGACGACGGACGGCAGCCGCGGCTCGCACAGTGGCGGGCCTGGGCGTCCCGGTGCTGGGCGGTGCCGGTGAGGTCGTAGCCGCACCGCCGCGGTTCGCCGACCGGATTGCCGTGTTCGTCCAGGCGCCAGGCGGCCAGGTGGTCGGCGTTGGTGTCGACACCGACCAGGCCGTTCGCGCGGGCCGCCGCCAGCGGCACGGTCTGGACCGGGGGGTTCGTCCAGGACGCGGTGAGGTACCAGCGCCCGCGCAGCGTGTCTTCGTGGATGCGGTAGGCGACGGACCGGTTCGCGGTGACGCGGTCGGACGCGGATGGTCTCATTGCCGTACCGCTTCCCGGACTCGCCGTCGGCTTGGCAGTCCTCAACCCCTGCGGTCAAGCCGCGGCGTGCGCCTCCGTAGATGCCCGGATTGCACAGCTCGGCGACCTTGGGGCCGCCTGCGGCACAGGTGATGAACGCTGGGCTGTCCGGCAGGTACGCGCCGCTGGTCTTGGCCTCGATCCCCGTGCAACAGACGCTGGCCCGGAAAAGCACCGAGGGCGCCGGCCCCACCGCACACATGCGGCAGGACGGCGCCCTCGGCAGAGATCAGGTTCGCGCTCAGGCCTTCGCCTTGCCGGGCTTGGTCACGCGCGTCTTGGACTTGTCCAGGACCATCACCAGCCCGGCGATGACCGCGAACAGTGCCAGCGGCAGCAGCACGTACAGACCCAGCGTCGCGCCGACGCTCAGGCCCGTGCCGGGGTCGTCACCGTCGTCGCGGGTCAGCGCGAGCGCGGGGGACGACATGAGCAGCATCATCAGCGTCGTACCGGCAGCCAGGGCGCCGGCGCGCAGGGCGTTCTTCTTGTCCACGCTCTCAAGTTAGCGAACGGCCAGGAAGGCCGCGCGCCCGGGGTGCCCTATGCAGGCCCGCCCTCCTTGAGCGCCGCCAGCAGCGCCCGCAGCCGGGGCGAGGCCGTCAGGTCCTCCAGGGGCACCGGCCTGCCCTCCGCGTCGGCGACCGGCAGGCGCCAGTTCGGGTACTGGTCCCACGTACCCGGCAGGTTCTGCGGGCGGCGGTCGCCGACGCCGTCCGGGAGCCAGACGCCGATCAGCCGGGCCGGGGTGCGCAGCAGGAAGCGGTACACGCCCTGGATCTCCGCCTCCTCGTCGGACCCCGGGGGCCCGGCGGCCGGGCTGTCGAGCAGGCCCAGGCTGCCCAGCAGGGCGAGCCACTCCGCGGTGTCCGCGGTCGCCTCCGCGCGCTCCTCGGCGGCCGGGCGGGTCAGCAGGCCGAGGCGGTCGCGCAGGTCGACGTGGTCACCGGTGAGCCGGGCGGCGGTGGGCGGCAGGTCGTGGGTGGTGGCGGTGGCCAGGCAGTCGGCGCGCCAGCGCTCCGGGGGCAGCGGGCGGCCGTCGCCCTCCCAGTCCCGCTCGAACCACAGCACGGAGGTGCCGAGCACCCCGCGCCGCTGCAGCGTCTCGCGCACCCCCGGCTCCACGGTGCCCAGGTCCTCGCCGATCACCGTCGATCCGGCGCGGGAGGCCTCCAGGAGGAGCAGGGCGAGCATGGCGTCGGCGTCGTAGCGGACGTAGGTGCCCTCGGTGGGCGGGCAGCCCCGGGGCACCCACCAGAGCCGGAACAGGCCCATCACGTGGTCGATGCGCAGGGCTCCGGCATAGCGGAAGAGGGCGCGCAGGAGGTGACGGTAGGGGGCGTGGCCGGAGGCGGCGAGGCGGTCGGGGCGCCACGGCGGCAGACCCCAGTCCTGGCCGCGGGCGTTGAAGGCGTCGGGCGGGGCGCCGACCGACATGCCGGCGGCGAAGTGGTCCTGCTGCGCCCAGGCGTCCGCACCGCCGGGGTGCACGCCCACGGCGAGGTCGTGGACGATCCCGACGGGCATGCCGGCCTCCCGGGCGGCGCGCTGGGCGGCGCGGAGCCGGCCGTCGGTGAGCCAGGCGAGCCGGGCGTGGAAGTCGACCCGGTCGGCCAGTTCGGTGCGGGCACGGGCGGTCTCGGCGGAGCGTGGGTCGCGCAGGGCCTGCGGCCAGCCGTGCCAGTCGGGGCCGTGGGTCTCGGCGAGGGCGCACCAGGTGGCGTGGTCCTCCAGCGCCTGCCCCTCCTCGGCGCGGAAGGCGTCGTACGCGGCCTGCCGGCCCGGTCCGAGCGGGACCCGGACGACCAGCTCCAGGGCCTGCCGCTTCAGCTCCCACACCGCGTCCCGGTCGATGAGGGCGCCCTTGTCGAGGACGTCGGCGCGCAGTCGCTCGGCGCGCTCCAGCAGCGCGCGGACCCGGCCCTGGTCCTCGATGTACGCGAACTCGGGGATCTCCTCGATCCGCAGGTGCACGGGGTCGGGGAAGCGGCGCGAGGACGGCCGGTACGGGGACGGGTCGGCCGGGGTCCCGGGCACGGTCGCGTGCAGCGGGTTGACCTGCACGAACCCGGCTCCGGCAGTGCGCCCGGCCCAGCCGGCCAGCTCGGCGAGGTCACCGAGGTCGCCCATGCCCCAGGAGCGCCGGGAGAGCAGCGAGTACAGCTGCACGAGGAGGCCGCAGGAGCGGGTGGCGGGGGCGGGCAGCCGGTCGGGGGCGACGATGAGGTGGGCGTGTCCGGTGCGCCCGTCGGGTGCGGTGGCGCTCAGCCGGTGCACACCGGTGGGCAGCCCCGCGGTCCCGTCCCGCTCCTCCCCCTGCTCGGTCTCGACGCGCAGCCGGGTGCCGGGCGGCAACGCGGCCAGGGCGGCGGGCGGCACCTCGGCGCCGGCCCACTGGACCACGGTCGGCGGCAGCAGCCGCGCGCGCAGCTCGCGCTCCCGCTCGGCGAGTGCGGTGCGGACGGCGTCGGGGGTGCTCGCGTCGACGCCGAGGGCGGCCAGGGCGGCGACCACGGCGGAGGCGGAGACCGCGACCGTACGGTCCGGGGCCGGGCTGTAGGAGGTGGCGACCCCGTGCAGCCCGGCGAGCCGGGACAGCTCCTCGTCCTCGCGCGCCGCAGCCATCTACAGCCCCGCGCCGGAGAAGTCCGGGATCGGGTCGGACTCGCTGGTCAGCGGGGCGGCGTCGGCGAGCGGCGGTTCGCTGGTGAGGGGTTCGGCGTCGGGCAGCGGCGGTTCGCTGGTCAGCGGCGCCTCGGCGCTCGCGCTCTCCGCGCTGTATACGCCGAGGACACCGACGGACGCCTCGTGGGTCTCGGCGGACAGCTCCGCCACGGGTTTCCACTGGGCCGGGATCGGGAGATGAGCCGGTGCGGCCACGGGGGCCTCCTTGTCACTGGGTCGGGTGCTTCCGGGTCTGCGGATGAGAGCAGGCCTACCCCGTGGGCGCGATGCCAGACCTGTACGGAGGGGCAACGTGCTTCTTCCGACATACCGGCCACTCCCGTCGGGCATTCGCCGTTCGCTATTCACTCAGTACATGTATCCAGTGCATACTGATCTCCATGAGCACCCGGCACATCCTTCTGGGGCTGCTCGAGGCGGGGCCGAGCCATGGCTACGACCTCAAGCGGCGCCATGACGAACGCTTCCCCCAGGCTCGTCCGCTGGCCTACGGGCAGGTCTACACGACACTGCAACGCCTGGTCCGGGACGGTCTCGCGGAGATCGACGGGACCGATGCCGACGGCGGGCCGGAGCGCACGCTGTACCGGTCGACGCAGGACGGAGCGCGTGAACTGGCCCGGTGGGCCGGGGAGATCGCCCCGCCCGCACCCTTCGTGACGAACGAGATCTTCGCCAAGGTCGTCGTCTCGATCCTCTCCGGCGGCGATCCGGCCGCCTACCTGCGCGCCCAGCGCGCCGCGCACATGGAGCGGATGCGACAGCTCACGGCCGTGAAGACGGACCCGGGCGCCGATCTGGCGACCGTGCTCTCGGCGGACTACGCCCTCAACCATCTCGACGCCGACCTCCGCTGGATGAACACCACGGCGGCCCGGCTGATCACTCTGACCGCGGAGGTCGACGCAACATGAACAACAGGGGGGACTCCTCGGTGCCGCTTCTGGCGGGCCGGGACCTGGTCAAGGCGCACGGCAGGACCCAGGCGCTGCGCGGCGCCTCGGTCGAACTGCGCGCGGGCGAGATCCTCGCGGTGACCGGCGCCAGCGGCAGCGGAAAATCGACGCTGCTGCACTGCCTGGCCGGGATCGTCCGGCCGGACGAGGGCGCGGTGGCCTACGACGGGCAGCGACTCGACCAGCTGCCGGAGAACCGGCTGAGCGAGCTGCGCCGCACCGACTTCGGTGTGGTGTTCCAGTTCGGGCAGCTGATTCCCGAGCTGACGGCCGTGGACAACGTCGCGCTGCCGCTGATGCTGGCCGGCACCGACCGCGCCGGGGCCCGGGAACGAGCGGGCGCGTGGCTGGAGCGGTTCGGGGTGCGCGGGCAGGAGGAACTGCGGCCGGGCGAGATGAGCGGGGGCCAGGCACAGCGGGTCGCCCTGGCCCGGGCGCTGGTGACCGGCCCGAAGGTGGTCTTCGCGGACGAGCCGACGGGAGCCCTGGACTCGCTGGCCACCGAGCAGGTGATGACGGCCCTGGTGCACACGGCCCGCGAGGCGGGCACGGCGGTGCTGCTGATCACGCACGACGCCCAGGTCGCGGCCTACGCGGACCGTGAGACGCGGATGAGCGACGGGCTCGCGGTGCCGGCGGAGGTGGCGGTGTGACGACCCGTACGAGCGGCACCCTGACCACCGATGTGCGCCTCGCCTGGCAGCTCACCCGTGGCTCCGACCGGCAGGAGTGGTGGCGGGCCGGACTGACCGCGGCCGGGGCCGCGCTGGCCACGGGGTTCGCCCTCACCGCCGTCGCCCTGGCCTCGCTGCGGGGGCATCACCTGGTGCCCTTCGGCAGCGGTCTGCTGAACAACCCCGGCGAGCGCTCGGGGGTGATCGTCTGCCTGCTGCTTCTGCTGGTGCCGGTGCTGGGGTTCCTCGGGCAGTGTGCCCGGATCGGCGCCGTGCACCGCGACCGGCGGCTGGCCGGGCTGCGGCTGGCCGGCGCCGGCCCGGCCCAGGTGCGCCGGATCGCCGCGCTGGAGACGGGGCTGGCCTGCCTGCTGGGCTCGGCCCTCGCCACCGCCGTCGCGGTGCCGGTCCTGCTGCACCTGTGGGCCGGCCCGACCGGCGCGGCCTGGACCGGTCTCACGCTGGTCGCCCTCGGGGTGCCGGTGCTGGGCGCGCTGACCGGCACGCTGGCGCTGCGCCGGGTCGTGGCCTCGCCGCTCGGGTGGGTGCGCCGGGTGCGGCCCGCCAGCGGGCGGGGGCCCGGGCTGCTGTTCGCCGGCGGGGTGCTGGTCGTCCTGCTCCTCGCGCTCTGGGCGGTCACGAACACCTCCGACACGGACCGGGGGCAGCTGCCGCTGACCCTGTTCGGGCTGGTCATCGCGGTCGGGGCGGGCACGGTGTGGCTGGCCGGAGGTACGGCCGGGCTGGTCGGCCGGGCGCTGGCGGGCCGCGCCCGGTCCGCGGCGACGCTGATCGCGGCGGAGCGGCTGCGCGACGACCCGTGGGCCGCGGCCCGCACCCACGCGGCCGTCCTGCTGGTCACCATCGTCGGCACGGGCTTCGTCGGCGTCCGCCAGGCGTTCCTCGCCGACCTGCACGCCATGAGCAGCCGGAACCAGCTGGGCATGCCCCTGTCCTTCTACACGACCGGCATCGACCTGACCGGCGCCGCGATCCTCGTCGGCCTCGCGATCACCCTCTCCGGCCTCGCCGTCGGCACCGCCGAGTCCCTGGCCAACCGCCGCCGGGGCCTGGCCGCACAGGTCGCCGCCGGGGTGCCGCGGGCGGTGCTCGGCCGGGCGCTGCTCCTGGAGACCGCCCTGCCGCTGGCTCCCGCGGTCGCGCTCGCCGGGGCGGGCGGGATGGCGATCGGCATCTGGTACGGCGCGCTCACCCAGGAGTACGTCGCCCAGACCGTGCCGTACGCCGCACTGCTGGTCCCGGTGGGTGTGTACGCCTGCTGCCTGCTGGCGGCGGCGACCTCGCTGCCCCTGCTGCGCCGGTCCGTGCACCCGGCGGAGCTGCGCTACGCCTGACCGCCGCCCGAACGTCCGGCCCCGGGGTACGGGGGTCCCCGGGACCGGACCACGCGGGTGCCCGGGGTGCCGCCCCGGGTACACGGAGGCCCGGATCGTCAGGCTGAGATGCCGTCGATCCGGGCCATGGCGTCGTCCGCGCCGTACGGCTGCAAGTAGGGCAGCCAGCGCGGGTCCCTATGGCCGGTCCCGATGATGCGCCAGGCCAGACCGGTGGGCGGGGCCGGTTTGTGACGCAGCCGCCAGCCCATCTCGACGAGGTGTTTGTCGGCCTTCACGTGGTTGCAGCGGCGGCAGGAGGCCACCACGTTGTCCCAGACGTGCTTGCCCCCGCGGCTGCGCGGGATGACGTGGTCGACGCTGGTTGCGACGCCACCGCAGTACATGCACCGGCCCCCGTCGCGGGCGAACAACGCCCTGCGGGTAAGAGGAACGGGCCCCCGATAGGGAACCCGGACGAATCGCTTGAGCCGGACCACGCTGGGTGCGGGGACTGTGACGGTTGCGCTGTGCATATAGGCGCCGGATTCCTCGAGGGAGACAGCCTTGTTCTCCAGGACGAGGACGAGCGCGCGACGGAGCGGTACGACGCCGAGCGGCTCGTACGACGCGTTGAGGACCAGGACATGCGGCACGGGTGCCTCCTTGGGCGTCGGCGGCGCGTGGCTCGCGCCGGGACGATCTGCAGTCAGTCTCCCCTCATGCCTGGTGGAAGCGCCACCATGTCCCGGTAACGGGCTGGGAGTGTTTTCGACCACACCTGATGCATCCCCCGGATCATGGCCTGTTCAAGCCCGGGTGAGACCCGTCTCTCCTGCGGCCCTCCTGAGCGGAACGGCGTGGTGCACACACCATGCCCCGTTAGTGTGGTGGTCCTGTCCGTCCGGTGACCTTTTCGTGACCTTGACCGCCCCACCGGAGCGGACCGCGCAGCACGTTGGAGGTACCTGCCGTGTCCTTGCCCGTCGTCCTACTGGCCGCCGGTGCGACGCCGACCCCGTCTCCCTCGGGGGCGACGGCCCCGGCCGTGCCGACGCTTCAGGACGCCCAGGAGAGCGCGACGAACGCGGCCAGCTGGGTGGAGCAGAACTGGTCGACCTGGCTCGCGATGGGTCTGCAGATCCTGCTGATCCTGGTCGTGGCGTTCGCGCTCAGAACGGCGGTGCGGCGGGCGATCACCAAGCTGATAGACCGGATGAACCGCACCGTGGAGTCGGTGGACGGCACCGCGCTGGGCGGGCTGCTGGTCAACGCCGAGCGGCGCCGGCAGCGCTCGCAGGCGATCGGCTCGGTGCTGCGCTCGGTGGCGAGCTTCCTGATCCTCGGCACGGCCGCGCTGATGGTGCTGTCCACCTTCAAGATCAACCTGGCGCCGCTGCTGGCCTCGGCCGGTGTGGCCGGTGTGGCGATCGGTTTCGGCGCCCGGAACCTGGTCACGGACTTCCTCTCCGGCGTGTTCATGATCCTGGAGGACCAGTACGGCGTCGGCGACTCGATCGACGCGGGTGTGGCCTCCGGCGAGGTGATCGAGGTCGGGCTGCGGGTGACCAAGCTGCGCGGCGCGGGCGGCGAGATCTGGTACGTCCGCAACGGCGAGGTCAAGCGGATCGGCAACCTCTCCCAGGGCTGGGCGACGGCCGGGGTCGACGTGACCGTGCGGTCGGGCGAGGACCTGGACCGGGTGAAGGCCACGCTGGACGAGGTCGCCGAGCAGATGACCAAGGAAGAGCCCTGGAACGAGCTGCTGTGGGGGCCGGTCGAGGTGCTCGGCCTGGACAGCGTGCTGATCGACTCCATGGTGGTCCGGGTCTCGGCCAGGACCATGCCCGGCAAGTCGGTGGCGGTGGAGCGTGAGCTGCGCTGGCGCATCAAGCGGGCGTTCGACGCGGCCAGCATCCGCATCGTGGGCGGGGCGACGGCCGTCGAGGACATCGAGGACGTCCCGGACCCGACGGCCTCGGTCGCGGCGCCCTCGGCGTACTCCAACGCGGACTCCCCCCAGTCGACGGCGGCTTCGCCGATCACTCCGCAGCAGCGGCCGGCGCCGAAGTAGGGCGTACGAGGACGGAACGGTTCAGCACACTCGTTCGAGTGAACGGTCGGGGCATCCGGCGTCGAGTGTGCGCTGGGTGCCCCATCGTTCCGCCGGGGCACCCAGCGCGGGCTTAGCCTGGCACCAGTGCGACGAGGAGAACCAGCGATGAGCGCTGAACCGATCATGGAGCCGGTGATGACGCAGGACCCCATCGATCTGCTGATCGCGATCGAGGAGGCGTCAGTGGCGCCGATTCGACCCGAGTACGTCGAGGGGACGGTCATCGTGCCGCCGCAGCCGGACTACAACCACAGCAAGGGCGCTGTCGGGCTCACCGTCCAACTCCACACAGCCGGACTCGAGCTGGCGGGCATGGGTATGGGGTTCCGGGCCGCCCATCAAGACGGCAGCACCATGGCCTTGGTGATTCCCGACTTCTACATCCTGCACCGGGAGCCGACCGAATTGGACAGCTCATACCTCAAGGTGCACAAGGGCTGGTACCCCATCGACATGATCGCCCTGGTCGGCGAGGTCACGTCGACCAACCACGCGATCGATACCGGTGCCAAGCTGGCCACGTACGCCGCCGTAGGCATCCCCGTCTACGTCCTGATCAACCGCGACACGAAGACGGCCCACTGCTACACAGCCCCGGTTCTGCCCGGCGACGACCCCACCAAGGCGTACTACGGCACCGACACCAAGGTCGATCTCGGCGAACCCCTCCTCCTCCCCGCCCCCTACCCCACCCTGGACACGGCCCCGTTCGTCAACGACTGAAGAGTCGCACGATCTGACACAACGCGTCCCTCTGACCAGCGGAGAGCAGATCCGTGACGGACTCTTGACGCGCCCGGGAATTCAGATCGTCTTCACAGGAACCCCGCGTTCCCCCCGCATCCGGTGATCCTTTACTGTCACCTCACGACGGGCCCTTGATCTGGAGCGCGACGCCGCCCGGGGGCCCGTTTCGAATGTGGGGATACATGAGAAAGCTCGCCATAGGCGCCACCCTGTCCGGCGCCCTGGCCCTGACCGGCCTGGCCGTGCCCGTCGCCTCCGCGTCCGGCACGCCCGACCTGACCTTCGCCGGCGTGACCGTGAACAACGGCAAGCCGCTCGTCGTCGGTGTCAGCAAGGCCGTGAGCGTGCCGGTGACGTACACCCTGACCCGGCCCAAGGACCTGGTCATCGACCAGAAGAGCACGTTCCAGGCGGTCGTCCTCTACCGCGGCACGCTGCGGAACATCGGCAACGAGCTGGACCCGGAGACGGCGCCCAGCTGCTCGGCCACGGCCACGACGGACACGACGGTCACCGAGAGCTGCACCGAGTCGATCGTCGTGGAACCGGGAGACTCCCTGTGGGAGGCCGCGGACGCCACCACGTGGAAGGCCGCCGGCCTGTACGCCCACGCCGAGGGCACCGTCTCGGACGACTACCTGCACAACGAGACCGACGTGTCGCTGTGGGGCAACCTCGCCCCGCTGACGGTGCGGCGCGCCGCCCAGCTGACCGCGAACGCCGCCCCGGAGCCCGTGGCCAAGGGCAAGACGCTCACCGTCAAGGGCAGCCTGACCCGCGCGAACTGGGAGACCGGCAAGTACACCGGCTACAAGGGCCAGACGGTCCTGCTCCAGTTCAAGGCCGACGGCGGCTCGTACAAGAACGTCAAGGCGATCACCTCCGGCACCGGTGGCGCCCTGTCCACCACGGTGACGGCGACCAGGAGCGGCACCTACCGCTTCGTCTTCACGGGTACGGCCACCACCGCGGCCAAGACCTCCGCCGGTGACCACGTGACGGTCAGGTAGACCGGCACCCTCTTCCGGCCGGCACCCCCACCACAGGCCGGCACGCGCTCACGGCACGCCCCCGAGGTAACGACTCTGTTGCCTCGGGGGCGTTGTCTATTGACGCCCTCTTCGTCCTGGGCTTACGTTCCTCCCACCCGAATAGGAAAGTTTCCTAACAGTGATCTTCGGGCGGCCGGTTGATCAAGACTGGACGCCATGACCAGGTCACTGGGAAACTGGGCAGTTGGAAAGGCAGGTGTCGACCCCCATGGCAGGAACCGCCGGTACGCCGGGCACCCCTCGCGTGCTGCGCGCCATGAACGACCGCGCCGCCCTGGACCTCCTGCTGGAGCACGGGCCGCTGTCCCGCACCCGGATCGGCAAACTCACCGGCCTGTCCAAGCCGACCGCCTCCCAGCTGCTGGCCCGCCTGGAAGCGGCCGGTCTGGTCCGGGTCACCGGCACCAGCGAGGGCCGGCCGGGCCCCAACGCCCAGCTGTACGCGGTCAATCCCACGGCCGCGTACACCGCCGGGCTCGACGTCACCCCGCACCGCATCCGCGCCGCCGTCGCCGACATCACCGGCCGCACGGTCGGCGAGTACGAACTGCCCACCCCCGGCCGCCGCTCCGCCCACCCGGTCGTCCGGCAGGTCACCGACGCCCTCGACAGCGCCGTGAAGTCCGCCGGACTGGCCCGGGACGACGTCCACCGGCTGGTCATCGGCACCCCCGGCGCCTTCGACCCGGGCACCGGCCGGCTGCGCTACGCCTCCCACCTGCCCGGCTGGCACTCCCCCGCGCTGCTCGACGACCTCGCGGCCGCGCTCCCGATGCCGGTCGAGTACGAGAACGACGTCAACCTCGTCGCCCTCGCCGAACAGCGGCTCGGCGCGGCCCGGGGCCACAGCGACTTCGTGCTGCTGTGGAACGAGGAGGGCCTCGGCGCCGCCCTGGTCCTCGGCGGCCGGCTGCACCGCGGCTGGACCGGCGGCGCCGGCGAGGTCGGCTTCCTCCCCGTGCCCGGCACCCCCCTGGTGCGCCAGGTGACCAAGGCCAACAGCGGCGGCTACCAGGAGCTGGCCGGCTCCCAGGCCGTACCGAAGCTGGCCCGCGAACTCGGCATCGAGGACGTGCCGCCGGGGCCGTACGCCGAGGCCGCCGCGGAACTCCTGGCCCGCGCCGCCGACCACGTGAGCGGACCCCACCGGGAGCTGCTCGCCGCCTACGCGACCCGGCTGGCCACCGGTCTCGCCTCGCTCGCCTCCGTCCTCGATCCCGAACTCGTCGTCCTCAGCGGCTCCGTCCTGACGGCCGGCGGCGAGGTGCTGCGCGCCCTCGTCCAGGCCGAGCTGGAGGAGCTGGCCGCGGCCCGCCCCCGGATCGTCGTCGGCGACGTCCGTGAACACCCCGTGCTGCGCGGCGCGTTGGAGTCCGCGCTCGCGACCACCCGCGACGAGGTCTTCGACACCTCGCGCTGAGCCCCGCCCCCGCAGTCCCCCTCTTCTCACCCACCCCTGCCCCGGGAGACCTCGCCATGCCCGAAGTCATACCCTCCGTTGTCCGAAAGGCGGCTTTTGCCGTAACCGCGTCGCTCGCCCTGCTCACCACCGCCTGTACCGGCCAGTCCAACTCCGGCGCCACCGACGACGCCTCCAAGGACACGACGATCAACTTCTGGCACGCGTGGAGCGCGCCGAACGAGGTGAAGGCGGTCAAGTCGCTGGTCGCCGGCTTCGAGAAGGCCCACCCCAACATCCACGTGAACGTCGTCGGCAATATGACCGACGACAAGATCAACCAGGCGCTGCGCTCCGGCGGCGACAAGGCCCCGGACGTGATCTCCTCCTTCACCACCAACAACGTGGGCAAGTTCTGCTCCTCGGGCGCGCTGGTGGACCTCAACCCCTTCTTCAAGAAGTCGCACATCGACCCGGAGACGACCTTCCCGAAGGCGATGAACGAGTACACCCAGTTCGACGGCAACCGCTGCTCGGTGCCGCTGCTGGGCGACGCGTACGGCCTCTACTACAACAAGACGGCGTTCGAGAAGGCGGGCATCACGGCCCCGCCGAAGACCTGGTCGGAGTTCGAGGCCGACGCCAAGAAGCTGACGATCCCGCAGGGCGACGGCTACAAGCAGCTGGGCTTCATGCCGGACTACCACGGCTGGGAATCCACGACCGAGCACTACTTCGGGCAGTTCTCGCCGACGTACTTCGACAAGGCCGGCAAGTCGAACGTGGCCGAGGACCCGGCGTTCGAGAAGGGCTTCACCCTCCAGAAGAAGCTCGTCGACGAACTCGGCGGCTTCCAGAAGCTGGAGAAGTTCCGGGCCACCCTCGGCGACGAGTGGGGTCCGAAGCACCCCTTCCACACCGGTCAGGTGGCCATGCAGATGGACGGCGAGTGGCGGCTCGGGATGGCGCTCGACGCCAAACCGAAGTTCGACATCGGCGTCGCCCCGATGCCCGTACCGGACGACCGGGCCGACCAGTACGGCAAGGGCTACATCACCGGCACCATCGCGGGCATCGCGGCCACCAGCCACAAGCAGAACGCGGCCTGGGAGCTGGTGAAGTACATGACCACGGACACGGACGCGGTGGTCGGCTTCGCCAACGACATCCACAACGTGCCCTCCACGCTGGCCGCGCTGAAGTCCCCGAAGCTGAAGTACGACCCCCGCTTCAAGACCTTCCTGGACATCGCCGCGAACCCGGACTCGACCACCAGTCCCGCCTCGATCAACGGCGGCGTGTACCTGGTGACGATCCAGCAGTTCGGCTACGACTACGAGAGCGGCAGGGCCACCGATCTGAAGGCCGGTCTGAAGAAGACGGCCGCGCAGATCGACACGGACATCGCGCAGGCGAAGTAGCCATGAACACGAGCACGCTCGCCTCGACGCGCCGCAGTGCCGGCCTCGCCGCAAAGCAGCGGAAACAGGCACTGCGTACGGCCGCCTTCATGTCGCCCTGGCTGATCGGCTTCGCGGTCTTCTTCGCGTACCCGCTGATCTCGACGGTCTACTTCTCGTTCATGCACTACGACGGCTTCAGGCCGCCGACGTGGAGCGGAACGAAGAACTGGACGTACGTCTTCGAGCACTACCCGCTCTTCTGGCCCGCCCTGCGCAACACCCTGTGGCTGGTACTGGTGATGGTCACCCTCCGGGTCGTCTTCGGACTCGGGGTGGGGCTGCTCATCACGAAGATCAAGACGGGCGCGGGTGTCTTCCGCACCCTCTTCTACCTGCCCTACCTCGCCCCGCCGGTGGCGGCGACGATGGCCTTCGCCTTCCTGCTCAACCCCGGTACGGGACCGGTCAACTCGATCCTGGAGAAGATCGGCGTCCCGGCGCCGGGCTGGTTCAACGACCCCGCCTGGTCCAAGCCGGCCCTGACCCTGCTGGCACTGTGGGGCATCGGCGACCTGATGGTCATCTTCATGGCCGCGCTGCTCGACGTGCCGACGGAGCAGTACGAGGCGGCCGAGCTGGACGGCGCCTCGGCCTGGCAGCGGTTCCGCTACGTCACCCTGCCGAACATCTCCCCGATCGTGATGTTCGCCGTGGTCACCGGGGTGATCCAGACGATGCAGTACTACACGCAGCCGCTGATCGCGGGGAAGGTCGCCTCGGGCGTGATCCAGGGCGCGGGCACCCAGTTCGAGCCCGGCTACCCGGACAAGTCCACGCTCACCCTCCCCCAGCTCGTCTACAACCTCGGCTTCCAGCGCTTCGACTACGGCTCGGCCTGTGTGGTGGCTCTGGTGCTGTTCGCCCTGTCGATGGCGTTCACCGCGCTCCTGATGCGGCGCCGGGGCGGTCTCATCCAGGCAGGTGACTGACCATGACCCAAGTACTGGACCGGCCGGTGAAGACGGCGCCGCCGGTGTCCGGGGCGGAGCGGACCGCCCGGCGCAGGGCGCTGCTCGAGTGGATCGCGATCCACTCCCTGGGGATCGCCGCCGCGCTGTTCTTCACGCTCCCCTTCGTGTTCGTGCTCCTGACCTCGCTGATGAGCGACACCCAGGCGCTCAGCCGGGACCTGATCCCGCACACCTGGGAGTGGGGCAACTACCGGAAGGTCTTCGACACGCCCGGCTTCCTGACCTGGTGGAAGAACACCCTGATCTACGCCGGTCTCGGCACCGTGCTGACCGTGGTGTCGTCCGTCCCGGTGGCGTACGCGCTCGCGAAGTTCCGCTTCCGGGGCCGCAACCTGTCACTCATGCTGGTGATCTCGATGATGATGCTGCCGCCGCAGGTGGTCATCATCCCGATGTACCTGTTCTGGGCCAAGCAGCTGGACCTGTCCGGCACGCTGTGGCCGCTGGTCATCCCGATGGCGTTCGGGGACGCGTTCTCCATCTTCCTGCTGCGCCAGTTCCTGATGACGATCCCGAACGAGTACGTGGACGCGGCGAAGGTGGACGGCTGCGGTGACCTGCGGACTCTGCTGCGGGTCGTCCTGCCGATGGCGAAGCCGGGCATCGCCGCCGTCGCCCTCTTCCAGTTCTTCTACGCCTGGAACGACTACTTCGGCCCCCAGATCTACGCCTCGGAGAACCCCGGCGCCTGGACCCTCTCCTACGGCCTGGAGTCCTTCAAGGGCGCGCACCACACCGACTGGAACCTCACCATGGCCGCGACCGTGCTGGTCATGGCCCCCGTGATCCTCGTGTTCTTCTTCGCCCAGAAGGCGTTCGTGGAGGGCGTCACGCTCACCGGAGTGAAGGGTTAAACCACGTATGCCGTGCTCA
Organism: Streptomyces sp. BK340; assembly: GCF_007827595.1. Lineage (GTDB taxonomy): Bacteria > Actinomycetota > Actinomycetes > Streptomycetales > Streptomycetaceae > Streptomyces. The sequence continues at coordinate 244,899 of NZ_VISR01000004.1, read as the reverse complement.
CCCGGGGGACGCCCCCCGGACCCCCGGCCGATGACCGCAGCCCTTACCTCATGGAAGCGAGGAAACCTCCAGTGAAACTCACTGTGGTCGGTGGAGGCTCGACCTACACCCCCGAACTCATCGACGGCTTCGCACGGCTCAGGGACACCCTGCCCATCGAGGAACTGGTGCTCGTGGACCCGGCGGCCGAACGCCTGGAGCTGGTGGGCGGCCTGGCCCGCCGGATCTTCGCCAGGCAGGGCCACCCGGGCCGGATCGTCACCACCTCCGACCTGGACGCGGGTGTGGAGGGCGCCGACGCCGTGCTGCTCCAGCTGCGCGTCGGCGGCCAGGCGGCCCGCCGGCAGGACGAGACCTGGCCCCTGGAGTGCGGCTGCATCGGACAGGAGACCACCGGCGCGGGCGGCCTCGCCAAGGCGCTGCGCACGGTCCCCGTCGTCCTGGAGATCGCCGAACGCGTCCGCCGCGCCAACCCCCGTGCCTGGATCATCGACTTCACCAACCCCGTCGGCATCGTCACCCGCGCCCTGCTCCAGGCGGGCCACCGTGCGGTGGGCCTGTGCAACGTGGCGATCGGCTTCCAGCGCAAGTTCGCGGCGCTGCTGGGCACCGACCCGAAGGACGTCCATCTGGACCACGTGGGCCTCAACCACCTCACCTGGGAGACGGGGGTGCGCCTCGGCGGCCCCGAGGGCGCGAACGTGCTGCCCAAGCTCCTGGCCGAGAACGGCGACGCCATCGCCGACGACCTGCGTCTGCCCCGCCCCCTCCTGGACCGCCTGGGCGTGGTGCCCTCGTACTACCTGCGCTACTACTACGCGCACGACGCGGTGGTACGGGAACTGCGCACCAAGCCCTCCCGGGCGGAGGAAGTCGCCGCGATGGAACGCGAGTTGCTGACGATGTACGGCGACCCGTCCCTGGACGAGAAGCCGGCGCTGCTGGCCAGGCGGGGCGGCGCCTTCTACTCGGAGGCCGCGGTGGACCTGGCGGCGGCCCTGCTGGGCGGAGCCGGAAGCCCGTACCAGGTGGTGAACACCCTCAACAGGGGCACGCTGCCGTTCCTGCCGGACGACGCGGTGATCGAGGTGCAGGCGGCGGTCGGCCCGACGGGCCCGGTGCCGTTGCCGGTCCCGGATCTGGACCCGCTGTACGCGGGCCTGGTGGCGAACGTGACGACGTACGAGGACCTGGCCCTGGAGGCGGCGCTGCGCGGCGGCCGGGACCGTGTCTTCAGGGCCCTGCTGGCCCACCCCCTGATCGGCCAGTACGAGTACGCCGAGCCCCTCACCGACCAGCTCATCACGCACAACCGGGAGCACCTGGCGTGGGCCTGACCGCACCTGAATCCGGGAGTGTCCTCGCCATCGACGCGGGCAACAGCAAGACCGACGTGGCCGTGGTCACCGCCTGCGGCGAGGTCCTGGCCACGGCCCGCGGCGGGGGCTTCCGCCCACCCGCGGTGGGTGTCCCGGCCGCGATGGACGCCCTCGCCGGCCCGGTCACCCGGGCGCTGTCGGACGCGGGCCTGCCCGCCGCCTCGCACGTCTCCGCCTGCCTGGCCAACGCCGATCTGCCGGTCGAGGAGGAGCAGTTGGCGGCCGCGCTGGACGCGCGCGCGTGGGGCACCTCGGTGGAGGTCCGCAACGACACCTTCGCGATCCTGCGGGCGGGCGTGGCCGAGCCCCGGGGCGTGGCCGTGGTGTGCGGCGCGGGCATCAACTGCGTCGGCATGCGCCCCGACGGCCGCACCGCCCGCTTCCCGGCGATCGGCCGCATCTCCGGCGACTGGGGCGGTGGTTGGGGCCTGGCCGAGGAGGCCCTCTGGTACGCGGCCCGCGCCGAGGACGGCCGTGGCGAGCCGACGGAACTGGTCCGCACCCTCCCCGCCCACTTCGGCCTCCCGACCATGTACGCCCTGATCGAGGCCCTGCATCTGGAGCACGTCGAAGACGGCCGCCGCCACGAACTGACGCCGGTCCTCTTCGACACGGCCGCGCAGGGCGACCAGGTCGCCCGCTCGATCGTGCACCGCCTCGCGGAGGAGGTCGCGACGATGGCCACGGTCGCCCTCACCCGCCTCGACCTCCTCACCGAGGAGACCCCCGTCCTCCTCGGCGGCAGCGTCCTGACCGCCGGCCACACCCAACTCGACGACGGCATCCGGGACCTGCTGTCGTCCCGCGCCCCCAAGGCCGACATCCGAGTGGTGACGGCCAGCCCCGTCCTGGGCGCGGCACTGCTGGGCCTGGACCGGCTGGGGGCGGGGGTGGGGGCGCAGGAGCGGGCTCGGGCCTACTGGTCCAGGTAGAGACAGAACGGATGTCCGGCCGGGTCGAGCAGCACCCTGACGTTGTCCTGGGGCTGGTGGTCGGCCTCTCGGGCGCCGAGTTCGAGGGCATGGGTCACCGCGGACGGCAGGTTCGTCACCTCGAAGTCGAGGTGGGTGGTGATGCGTTGGGCGCCCCTGCGGGCGGGCCAGACCGGCGGGACGTAGTCGTCCGCGCGCTGGAAGGCGAGGTAGGCGACGCCTTCCGGCGGGGTGATCGCCGCTCCGTCGGGGTCCTGCTTGGCGATCTCCCAGCCGAGGAGTTCGGAGTAGAAGCGGGCGAGGGCGTGGGGGTCGGGGGCTTCGAGGACCACGCCCCACCAGTCATGGCGTGACATGCGGGGGGAGCCGGGGTCGTGGCTCGGTCGTCCGTGCATGTCGGCGAAGGGTACAAGCGGTGCCGGGGGTTGCGGGGGAACCGATCCGCCGCACCCGGCGTGTTCATCATCGAGGGGTGGTGCGGCCGGCGCCCCGCGCCGTCACGCCGTGGCTTGCGCTGCGATCCGATCAAGATCGAGTGAAGGCTGGTGCGGATGCCGGTCAGGGCGGTGATACTTGGCGGCGAACGAATGACCATGGGGGAGGTCAAGTGACACACCCGCCGAAGAGCAGCGCGGCGCCGCCACCGGCGGGTCCCGCCATGCCCGCGATCCCCTCCCAGCCCGGCTCGCCCGCACGCGTCGGCCCGCCCCCGGCCCCGCGCCGTACCGCCTTCGCCGAAGGTGTCGAGCAGGTGCGCGCCGCCGCGACCACCGAGCCGGGGCGGCTGCGGATCATCGGGGCCGTTCTCGCGCTGCTCGTCGTCGCGTTCGGCGCGGTCACCACCTGGCAGATCTCCGAGCGGGCGGCCGCCGCCGACGACGTGCTGCACCGCAGCCAGCCGCTCAGTTCCGGCGCGGCCGGCATCTACCGTTCGCTGGCCGACGCCAACACGGCCGCCTCCAGCGGGTTCCTGGCCGGCGGGCAGGAGACCGCGGACTCGCGCGACCGGTACGAGAAGGACATCCGTACGGCCGCCGCGGGGCTCGTCACGGCCGCCGCCAACGCGGATCCGGGCTCCCCCTCCGAGGCGACCATCGCCAGGCTGAACCGGCTGCTGCCCGAGTACAAGGGCCTCATCGAGCGCGCCCGGACCTACAACCGGCAGGGGTATCCCGTCGGCGGCGCCTATCTGCGGTACGCCAACGAGAAGATGCAGAAGGAGATGCTCCCGGCCGCGGAGGATCTCTACACGAAGGAGAACCAGCGGCTCGACGCCGACTACGGGGACGCGACGCCGTACCCGTGGTCCGCGATCGTGCTCGGCGTGCTCGCGCTGGCCGCGCTCGGCTGGGCCCAGCACCGCACCTACCGGCGCACCAACCGCGTCCTCAACCACGGCCTGGTCGCCGCCTCCGCCGCCACCACCCTGGTGCTGCTGTGGCTGGTCGTCGGGCACGCCGTCGCACGCTCGGGCCTCGACGGTTCGTACGACCACGGCATCCGCTCGCTGAAGGTCCTGCACGACGCGCGGATCGCGTCCCTGAAGGCGCGCGGCAACGAGAATCTGAGCCTGGTGGCGCGCGGCGCCGAGACGGTCACGGTCGGCGGGCAGACGTACGACGCGTACTACTACGACTTCGACAAGGACATGACCGTGCTCGGCAAGGGCCTCACCGAGGCCGACCGGCTCGCCGACGACGGGACGGGCACCGCGCCGGTCAAGGCGGCCGAGGGCAACATGGCGGTGTGGAAGAAGCGCCACACCACCGCCCGCACCGAGGACGAGAACGGCAACTACCAGCAGGCGCTGGACATGGTGATCGGCGGCAAGGGCGCGACCGGTGAGTGCTTCGACAGCGTCGACCGCAATCTCGCCCTGGCCATCGGCCACGAGCAGGCCGAGTTCAAGCAGGCGGCCGGGGACGGACGGGACGCGATGACCGGGCTGCCGGTCGGCGCCGCCGTCCTCGCGGTCCTCGGTGCCGCAGGCGCGGTCGCCGGCATCGGACGCAGGCTTTCGGAGTACCGGTGACAGGGGGCAGGACGATGTACGCAGCACGTGCACGGGCCTCCGTTCGGGGCTGGGGCGGAGTCGGCGCGATGGCGGTGCTGTGCGCCCTGGCGCTGGCGTTCGTCCTGCTGCTGCCGCGGACCCAGGAGGCCCGCCAGGCCGGGCGCACGGCCGGACCGGGAGTGGCCGAGGCCACCCAGGCCCGGGCCTCCGACTGCAAGGACTCGGACGCGCAGAAGCAGACGCTGTCGCCGTCCGGCGCCGACGGGCCGACCATCGACGCCATCAAGTCCCGTACGGGCGCCAAGCGCAAGCTGGTCGTGGGCGTCGACCAGAACAGCTACCACTGGGGCTACCGCAACCCGAACACCAAGGGCGCGGAGCTGGAGGGCTTCGACATCGACCTGGTGCACCGGATCGCCGCGGACATCCTCGGCGACCCGGACGCGGTGCAGTTCAAGGCGATACCGACCAGCCAGCGCATCCCCGCCATCCAGGACGGCCGGGTCGACATGGTCGTGCGCACGATGACCGTCACCTGCCAGCGGCTCGGCGAAGTCGCCTTCTCCGCCCCGTACTTCAAGACCGGACAGCAGGTACTGGCACCCAAGTCCTCGTCGATCACGGGGTACGACGACACGCTCGCGCACAAGAAGATCTGCACGGCGTCCGGTTCCACCGCCTACCTCAAGCTGAAGGCCGACCGGGACAAGGGCACCCTGCCCGCCTCCACGGACATCTCCAGCACCGTCCCCAACCAGCTCGACTGCCTGGTCCGGCTGCAGCTCGGCGAGGTCGACGCGGTCGTCACCGACGGCGCCCTCGCCGCGAGCCAGGCCGCCCAGGACCCGACGGTCGAGCTGAAGGGCGAGGCGTTCACCACCGAGTACTACGGCGTGGCGATGAAGAAGGACGCCGACGATCTGGTACGCCGGGTCAATCGCATCCTGGTCGGCTACCGCGCGAGCGGCTGGCAGGCGTCGTACGACAGATGGCTGTCGGCCACACTGGGCGAGGACTCCGGAGCGTCCAAGCCGCCGGCCCCGGAGTACCTGCGCAAGAGCTGAACCACCCCACCCCGACCAGAACCCACCTAAGGCCAACCACACAGCAGCGAGAGGTGATCGATGGGCGTCACGGACCCCGCCGGGCCGGTGATGGACCGGGACGAGGTGGACCGTGCGCTGGCGCGGCTCGGCGCCGAGCACGAGGCGATCGAGACCTCACTGCTCGCCCTCCAGGACCACGCGGGCCGCAGACTCCTCGAAGGCGCCGAACTGACCGGCGTCACCAGGGAACGCTGGGCGGCCGCGGAGGCGTCGATCACCCTGCTGTGGGCGTACTTCGACGCGTACACGGCCGCGTTGCGCTCCGCCCGGGAGATCCGCGCCCGGCGCCGCTGGTCCAGCCGCGAGGACCTGGTGGAGCTGACCGAACTGCTGCGCGGCGACTCCGTCACCGTGCCCGGCGGCGCCGTCACGCTCGCGGCCGCCGGCAGGCTCAGCGAGAGCTTCTCGCTCGGCACCCTGGTCGACCGGATGAACGAGCTGTACGCGTCCTCGCTGGACCTGGTCGTCACCGCCGACGCGGTCTGGTCGGCGCTGCCCGCCCGGATCGATTTACTCGCCGCGGAACTTCAGCGCACCCGCAAGCTCGCGCACTCCGTCGGCGTACGCCCCGGCGAGCACCCGGCCGGCGACGACCTGGAGCGCATCACCCGCACGCTGACCAGGCTGCGCGAGGACGTGGTCTCGGACCCGCTCGCCTTCTGGGTGCCCGCGGAGGGCAGTTCGGCGCCCGGCGGCGGCCGCCCGGACACCACCGTGTACGACCGTGAGGCGCGCGCCCTGGAGGACGTGCGCCGCGAGATCGACGCCGTGCTGACCGTCCGCCAGGACGCGGAGACCCGGCTGATCCGGCTGCGGGACGTGCTGTCCCGCGCGGACCGCACGCTCGCCGAGGCGCGCACCGCGCGCGGTGAGGTGCTCGCCAAGATCGCCGCGACCGAGGTGCCCGTCGTCAGCGGACCCCCGACCGCGCTGCAGGAACAGCTGGCGACCGCGGCCGAGTACCGACGGCAGGCGCAGTGGCACCGGCTCTCCCCGCTCCTGGAGTCCCTGGAGCAGAAGGCCGAGGACGAACTGCTGCGCGCGCGTGAGTCGTTGACGGCGGTCACCGCGCCGCTCGCGGTCCGCGCCGAGCTGCGCGGCCGCCTGGACGCGTACCGGGCGAAGGTCGCCCGGCACGGGCTGGCCGAGGACCCCCTGCTGATCGAGCGGTACGACAGCGCCCGGCGCATGCTGTGGAGCGCCCCCTGCGACCTGCGGGTGGCCGAACAGGCCGTGCTGCGCTACCAGCAGGCCGCGGCCGAACAGCTCGGCGCGTCGAGGATTCCCCAGCAGGGCGAACCTCAGGACCGTAGGAGTGAGTCGTCATGAGTCAGGCACAGCGGGCGTGCCAGCGGCCGGGCTGCGAGGGGACGTACGAGGACGTCGGCGGCGGTGAACTGTACTGCGACACCTGCGGCCTCGCCCCCGTCGTCTCGGCGACCGGGATGGTCGGGTCGCCGCCCACCGGGATCACCAGTGGCGGCAGGGGCTCGGCGAGCGGCGGCAGTGCGCGCAGCTCGCGTACGTCGTCGCAGTCGTCCAGGTCGCGGCGCTCGGTGTCCGGGCGGCTCTCGCGCTCGCTGTCGGGCAGGTCCACCGGCCGTTCGGTGTCGGTGCGCAGCTCCGGCTCCTCCTCCGGCACCTCCGCCCGGGGGCGGCTGGGCGCCGGTCTCGTCTCGGTGCCGCAGGTACCGCGGCCGGACCCGCGCGCGATGGTGCTGGAGAACCCGGAGGTGCCGGAGCGGAAGCGGTTCTGCTCGCGGTCCGACTGCGGGGCTCCCGTGGGCCGGGCGCGCGGTGACCGGCCGGGGCGCACGGAGGGGTTCTGCACCAAGTGCGGGCACCCCTACTCGTTCGTGCCGAAGCTGAAGGCCGGGGACATCGTGCACGGCCAGTACGAGGTCGCGGGCTGCCTCGCGCACGGCGGCCTGGGCTGGATCTACCTGGCCGTGGACCGGGCCGTGTCCGACCGGTGGGTGGTGCTCAAGGGCCTGCTCGACACCGGCGACCAGGACGCGATGGCGGCCGCGATCTCCGAGCGGCGCTTCCTCGCGGAGATCGAGCACGCCAACATCGTGCGGATCTACAACTTCGTGGAGCACCTCGACCAGCGCACCGGCTCCCTCGACGGCTACATCGTCATGGAGTACGTCGGCGGCAAGTCGCTGAAGGAGATCGCCAACGCCCGCCGCACACCGGACGGCCGGCGCGATCCGCTGCCGGTGGAACAGGCGTGCGCGTACGGCATCGAAGCGCTGGAGGCGCTCGGGCATCTGCACAGCCGCAACCTGCTGTACTGCGACTTCAAGGTCGACAACGCCATCCAGACCGAGGACCAGCTCAAGCTGATCGACATGGGCGCGGTGCGCCGCATGGACGACGACGAGTCGGCGATCTACGGCACGGTGGGCTACCAGGCGCCCGAGGTCGCCGAGGTCGGCCCGTCGGTGGCGAGCGACCTGTACACGGTGGGCCGTACGCTCGCGGTACTCACCTTCGACTTCCAGGGGTACACGAACGTCTTCGTGGACTCCCTGCCCGACCCGGACAACATCGAGGTCTTCCACCGGTACGAGTCCTTCTACCGGCTCCTGGTCCGCGCCACCGACCCCGACCCGGCCCGCCGGTTCGGTTCCGCGCAGGAGATGGCCGAGCAGCTGACCGGGGTCCTGCGCGAGGTCGTCTCGCTGCAGACCGGGCAGGCCCGGCCCGCGCTGTCGACGCTGCTCGGGCCCGAAGTGAAGGTCACGGACACCGAGTTGTTCCCCAAGCTCGACGGGGACGTGTCCCGGCTCGGGGCGCGGCAGGTACACAGCGCCCGGCCCGCCCCCGCGCTGCCCGCGGCCTCGATCGTCAAGCCGGTCGAGACCCCCGCCGCCGCCCTCGCCCTGCCCGTACCGCTGGTCGACCCGGGCGACCCCAACGCCGGTTTCCTGGCGGGCCTGATGGCGTCCGCGCCGGCCGAGCTGATCAGCGCGCTGGACGCGGCGCCCACGCAGACCGTCGAGACCCGGCTGCGGCAGATCCGGGCGCGGCTGGAGAGCGGCGAGCACCAGGCCGCGCTGATGGCACTGGCCGAGCTGGACGAGGAACGGCCCGACGACTGGCGGGTGGTGTGGTACCGGGGCGTTGCCGCCCTGGTCACCGGTGACTTCGAAGGCGCGGCGCTGTCCTTCGACGCGATCTACGACGCCTTCCCGGGCGAGGCCGCGCCCAAGCTGGCGCTCGGCCTGTGCGCGGAGGTGCTGGGCCAGCTGGACAACGCGGCCGAGTACTACGGCCTGGTGTGGGCGACCGATCCGAGCTTCGTCAGCACGGCCTTCGGGCTGGCCCGGGTGCAGCTCGCGGCCGGCGACCGGCGCGGTGCCGTACGGACCCTGGAGTCGGTGCCGGAGTCCTCCATCCACTACACGGCCGCCCGGGTCGCCGCGGTCCGGGCGCGGCTCAGACAGCGCACCGCGAGCGCCGCGGACGTGGCGTTCCTGGACGATCTGACGGCCGCCGCCGGCCAGGTCGAGGCGCTCGACGCGTACGGCCTGGACCCGTCCCGGCGCGAGCAGTTGTCGGCCGAAGTGCTCGGCAGCGCGCTGGACTGGATACTCTCCACAGGCCAGGGCACCGACCGACCCGCCGCCGGCGGACGGGTGTTGCTCGGCAGCGGTCTGGACGAGCGGGGCCTCCGCTTCGGACTGGAGCGCGCGTACCGCACGCTGGCCCGGCTGGCGCCCGGCGGCGAGGAGAGGATCGAACTGGTGGAACGGGCCAACCGTTACCGCCCCCGGACGTGGGTGTAGTTGATGTCGCAGATGCCCCAGCAGGCCGCACCGTCGAAGTGCCCGAGCTGCGCGGAGCCGCTCGAACCGGGTGACCTGTTCTGCGGCGCGTGCGGATACGACCTGTCCGTCGTGCCCGTCCCGCCGCAGGACCATCCGACGCTCACCATGACCGGCTCCCCCGTGCCCGGGGACGGCGTGGACTGGCCCGCCCCCGAGCCGGCCGGCTCCGGCGGCACCCCGGGCGAGGTCCATCTGCCGGCCGATCTGCCCGGCACCGACTCGGGAGGCAAGCCGCTGCACGCCGAGGAGCCGGCCGCGCCCGGTGTCCGCTTCGACCGGCCCCCGGAGCCCGACGAGTACCCGCTGCAGGCACCGGACCCGCGCGCGGCGGCCGCCGCCGTGCCGGAGGAGCCCCAGCCGGTCTGTGTGGCCTGCCGGGCGGGCCGGGTGGACAGCGACGGCTACTGCGAGAACTGCGGGCACGCCCAGCCCCGCGAACGCGACCACATGGAGCGGGAGTCGGGCCCGGTCGCCGCGGTCAGCGACCGCGGTCTGCGCCACCACCGCAACGAGGACGCCTTCACGGTCGGCCGCACCGCGCTGCCCGACGGCGCGCCCGCCGACCTGGCGATCGTCTGTGACGGCGTGTCCTCGGCGACCCGCCCGGACGAGGCCTCGGCGGCCGCCGCACAGGCGGCCGGTGACACCCTGCTGGCCGCCCTGCCGCGCGGCACGCACCCGCAGCAGGCGATGCACGAGGCGATCGTGGCGGCCGCCCAGGCCGTCAACGCGCTCGCCGGGGAGCCCGCAGCGGACCGTGAGCACGCCCCGCACCAGAACGCCCCGGCGTGCACCATCGTCGGCGCGGTCGTCACCTCCGGGCTGCTGGTGGTGGGCTGGGTCGGCGACAGCCGCGCCTACTGGGTGCCGGCGGACCGCGGCGCGCCCGCGGCCCGGCTGACCGAGGACGACTCCTGGGCGGCGCAGATGGTCGCGGCCGGCCTGATGAACGAGGCGGAGGCCTACGCCGACGAGCGCGCCCACGCGATCACCGGCTGGCTCGGCGCGGACGCCTACGAACTGGAGCCGCACACCGCCTCCTTCAAGCCGGACCGGCCCGGTGTCGTGGTGGTGTGCACCGACGGCCTGTGGAACTACGCGGAGACGGCCGAGGAGATGGCCGAGGCCGTACCGGCCGACGCGGCCGAGCGGCCACTGCACAGCGCCCGCGTTCTGGTCGGCCACGCCCTGGACGGCGGGGGCCACGACAACGTAACAGTGGCCGTCCTGCCGTTCCCGGTGCCGCCGCAGGGGGCAGGATCGGCCTGAGGCCGTACAGAACGGGGAAGCCTCGACGGACCGGAGGGGACCGGTCCGTCCACACGCATTGCTCCGCTTCGGCGGGGTGTCCGAGGGGGATCTGAACCAACATGGCCAATTTCGCGAAGTCCCACGCGCCACAGTTCTCGGTCGACGTCTACCAGAACGAGTACCTGCCCGAGGGCGGCCGTGAGGTCAACGCCATCGTCACGGTGACGGCGACGGGCGGCGGAACGATCGGGAGCGCGCTCGCCGCACCCGTGTACGCACCGGGCCACGGGCCCTCCGCCGCCGTGGCGGTCATGGTCGACTGCTCGGGCTCCATGGACTACCCGCCGACCAAGATGCGCAACGCCCGGGACGCCACGGCCGCCGCGATCGACACCCTGCGCGACGGCACCCACTTCGCGGTGATCGGCGGCACACACGTCGCCAAGGAGGTCTACCCGGGCGGCGGACGGCTCGCGGTCGCCGACGCCCGGACCCGCGAGGAGGCCAAGCAGGCGCTGCGCCGGCTCGGCGCGGGCGGCGGTACGGCCATCGGCACCTGGCTGCGGCTGGCCGACCGGCTGCTGTCCTCGGCGGACGTGGCCATCCGGCACGGCATCCTGCTCACCGACGGACGCAACGAGCACGAGTCGCCGGAGGACCTGCGGGCCGCGCTGGACGAGTGTGCCGGGCGGTTCACCTGTGACGCGCGCGGCGTGGGCACCGACTGGGAAGTGAAAGAAGTCACAGGCATCGCCTCCGCGCTGCTCGGCACCGCCGACATCGTCGCCGACCCGGCCGGGCTGGCCGCCGACTTCACGCACATGATGGAGACGGCGATGGGCAAGGAGGTCGCCGACGTCGCCCTGCGGGTGTGGACCCCGGTCGGCACGACCATCAGGTTCGTCAAGCAAGTCGCGCCCACGGTGGAGGAGTTGACCGGCCGGCGCACGGAGGCCGGGCCCCGGGCCGGGGACTACCCCACCGGGTCCTGGGGCGATGAGTCCCGCGACTACCACCTGTGCGTCGAGGTCCCGGCGGCCGGCCTCGGCCGGGAGATGCTCGCCGCCCGGGTCTCACTGGTCGTACCGCAGCCGGACGGGACGGCACAGAACCTAGGCGCCCAGGGGCTCGTGCGGGCCGTGTGGACCGACGACATGACGGCCTCGACCTCGATCAACCCCCAAGTCGCCCACTACACCGGGCAGGCCGAACTGGCACAAGCCATCCAACAAGGCCTCGATCTCCGTAAAGCGGGCGATTTCGATGGAGCAACGGCCAAACTGGGCCGCGCTGTTCAGCTCGCGAGTGCCTCCGGGAACGCCGATACTGCGAAACTGCTTGCGAAGGTGGTGGACGTGGTCGATGCAGCGACAGGTACTGTGCGACTGAAGGCGAAGGTCGCGGAGGCCGACGAGATGACTCTCGAGACACGGTCCACAAAGACTGTTCGTGTAAAGAAGTAGTGACTCAGCAGTACTGAGTAGGACCCTGAAGGAGAGGGGGAAGCGCCGACATGCCGACCTGCCCGAACGGACACCAGTCGGGTTCCGACGACTGGTGCGAGGTGTGCGGTCACCGCATGGCCGGTGCCGTACCTCCGCCCCCGCCACCGCCGCCGGCCGCCGGCGGATACGGCTTCCCGCCCCGGCAGGGCACCCAGGCCGGCGGCCGCCCGCAGGGGGCCGGTGCGCCCGAGCCCGAGCTGTGCCCGCAGTGCCGGACGCCCCGCGAGGGCGGCGCGCCCTTCTGCGAGGAGTGCCGGTGGAACTTCCTGACCAACACGGCCACCTCGTACACCCCGGCCGCGCCGCGGCCGGCCCAGCCGCGCTTCCAGCCGCCGAGTTCGACGTACGGCGGCGGTGACTCGTACGAGTACCAGGGCTCGCGGCCCTCGCAGGTGAACCGTCCCGCCGAGCCGATCCCGTCGTTCGGCAGCGAGCCCTCGGGCCCGACGCCGTTCGCCGGTGAGCGCGGCCCGTCCGGCCCGCCGCCCACCGCGGGCGGCCCGGGCGGCTTCGGCGGCGGCCGGCGTCCCTCCGGTCCCCCGTCGGGCTTCGGCGGCGGTCCCGGTCAGGGTCAGGGCGGTCCCGGCGGCCCCGGCGGTCCTTCGGGCTTCGGCGGTGCGCAGGGCCAGGGTGGTCCCGGCGGGCCCGGTGGTCCGTCCGGCTTCGGCCCTGGCCCGGGCCAGGGCCCCGGCGGCCCCTTCGGCCGTGAGCCCTCCGGTCCTAACGGTCCTGGCGGACCCGGTGGCCCCTCCAGCTTCGGTGGCGACCCGTCCCGTCCGGTTCCTCCGCCGCCCGGGCCGACCCCGCCCGCCGGTCCCGGCGGCCCGGCCGGCGGTGCGCCGCAGGCCTTCCAGCAGTCCGGCCCGCCCTCGCCGCCCGCGTTCCCGCGGGAGACCGGCCGGCCCCCGGCCGGCGGTCCGGCCTTCGGCGGCGGCGAGGACGACTGGGTGATCTCCCCGCCGTCGGCCGGAAGCCCCGGAGGCCCCGGAGGGGGCTACGGCTACCCGCCGCCCGGCGCCACCCAGGCCCCGCCCGGCCCCGGCTTCCCGCCGGCGCCGCAGGGTCCGACGACGTGGATCGCGACCATCGGCCCGGACCGCGAGTACTTCATGGCGATGATGCACCGCTCCGGCCCCGAGGCCGCCGGTCTGAACCTGCCCGCGTACTCGCCCGAGCAGCAGCGCACGCTCAGCGGCAACCAGGTCACCATCGGCCGCCGCCGGCACTCCACCGGCGACACCCCCGACATCGACCTGTCGGTGCCGCCGGAGGACCCGGGCGTCTCGCACCAGCACGCGGTGCTGGTCCAGCAGCCGGACGGCACCTGGGCGGTCGTCGACCAGAACTCGACGAACGGCACCACGGTCAACGGCTCGGACGAACCGATCCAGCCGTTCGTGCCGGTGCCGCTGCAGGACGGCGACCGGGTGCACGTGGGCGCCTGGACGACGATCACCGTCCGCCGGGGCTGACCCCGGGAGGAACCGGACGATCAGGGGAGGGGCCAGATGTACGGCCCCTCCGGGTCGTCCAGCCACGCCCACACACGCCCGCCGCTGACCGTGACGCCGTACCGTGCGCGCTCCGGTCTGCCCTCGCGCTCCCACAGGGCGTAGGCCTCCTGCGGGTCGAAGGCGCCGTGGGTCAGGGCGAGCAGGAAGCGGAACAGCTCGTGCTCGCGGGCCGGGCGCGGCAGGCCGTGCAGGGACACCGCCCCGGGTTCCGCCCGGCCCGCGCCTCGCAGGGGCACGAAGTAGGCGGCCGTGGACAGGAAGCGGCCCTCGGCGTGCCCGGCGCCGAAGACGTCGAGGGCGAGCAGCCCGGTCGCGAACGGGGTCAGGATGCGGGCGCCGGGGCTGCACTGGTCGAGCCAGGCGCGCGGCACCGTGGACAGCGTGCAGGTGGCGATGATCCGGTCGAACGGGGCGCGTTCGGGCACCCCGCGCGCGCCGTCCCCGGTGACGACCACCGGGTGGTACCCGGCCAGGGCCAGGTGCTGCCGGGCCGACTCGGTGATCTCCGGCTCCAGGTCGACGGTGGTGACGAGGCCGTCGTCACCGAGCCGGTGGGCGAGCAGTGCCGCGTTGTACCCCGTCCCGGCACCCACCTCCAGGACCCGGTTGCCGTCCTCGACCCGCAGGGCGACCAGCATCCTCGCCATGAGCGAGGGCTGGCTGCTGGAGGAGAGCAGCTCGCCGTCGCGCAGCCGGGTGGCCAGCGGGGTGTCGGCGTAGGCGCCGGACACCCAGCGTCCGCGCTCCTCGGGGTTCGGGCTCTCCCGCCAGCGGCGCTCGTAACCGCCCCTGACGCCGACGTAGTAGAACGGCACGAACAGGTGCCGGGGCACCTCCGAGAACGCCTCCCGCCACACCGGGTCCTCGGCCCAGGCCCCCTCGGCGTCGATCTCCCGCACCAGCGCGGCCCGCGCCACGGCGGCGAGCACGTCGATCTCGGTGTCGTAGGCGCCCATGTGTCCACAGTAGGGCTGCCGCCTGCCCCGGCGGGGCTGTCCCGGCGGGTGCGGTCCTAAGCCTTGAGTCCTGGGCCACCCCGTCTGAGACCATGGACGGGTGAAAGAGATTCGGCGCGGCACGCTTCAGGAGCAGACCTTCTACGAGCAGGTCGGCGGGGAGGAGACCTTCCGCCGGCTCGTCCACCGTTTCTACGAGGGAGTCGCCGAGGACCCGATCCTCAGGCCGATGTACCCGGAGGAGGACCTGGGCCCGGCCGAGGAGCGGATGGCCCTGTTCCTGATGCAGTACTGGGGCGGTCCCACCACCTACAGCGACAACCGCGGGCACCCGCGGCTGCGGATGCGGCACGCCCCGTTCACCGTGGACCGGGCGGCGCACGACGCCTGGCTGCGGCACATGCGGGTGGCCGTCGACGAGCTGGGGCTCTCCGAGGAGCACACGACGACGTTGTGGAACTACCTGGCGTATGCGGCCCAGTCGATGGTGAACACTCCCGAATGACCCGCTGAACGCCGGATTCCGGTCGCCTGACGCCGGAATCCGGTCACGATCCGGTATAGACCGATCGAGAAACGCTTACCTGCGAGCCGTCCCTTCTGCCAGCATCGCCCGAAGGTCTGGAAGTTCCGCACGTCCGGACGACACGGGGGCAGGGTGACGGGGTTCGTTTTCGCACGCGCGCGGGCGTATCGCCTGCTGCTCGGCTCCACCCTGCTCACGGTGCTGCTCACCACCGCGGTGCTGACGACGCTCACGGCGTACTCGGGCGCGATCGGGGACGCGGCACTGCGCCATGTGCTGAACGACCCGCGCAACGCGACCGCCACCTCGCTGATCGTCAAGGCCGGGGTACCGGCCGACGGGCGCGCCGCCGCCGACACCGCCGTACGACAGGGCGCGCGCCGGACCTTCGACGGGTTACCGGTGACCGTGCGGACGCTGCGCCGCTCGGGCCCGTACGCGCTGCCCCGCTCGCTCCAGCCGCCCGCCGAGCGGTCGGGCAACCCGGATCTGACCTTCTTCGCCGCGCTGGACCGCACGCAGGTGCGGGCGGTCGCCGGCCGGCTTCCCGGCCGAGCGGGCGGCGAGATCGAGGTGGCGCTCCCCCAGGCGGCCGCCCGGCCGCTCGGCCTGAAACCCGGCGACCGTCTCACCCTGGCCGACCGGCTGGGCGAGGGGACGGTCCGGGTACGGGTCAGCGGGCTCTACCGGCCCGTGTCGGCGAACGCGCCGTACTGGCAGCTGGACGAACTGCTCGGGCGCGGTGTGAAGGACTCCGGCTTCACGACGTACGGGCCGCTGCTCGCCGACCCCCCGGTGCTCGCCGGCAAACGGGTGAGCACCGGGCCGACGGCCTGGCTGGCGTCGGCCCGGTTCGATGCGGTGACGACCGGGCGGATCGGGGCGCTGCGGGACGCGGCGCGGGCCGGGAGCACGGCACTGCGCAGGTCCCACGCCCTGAGCGGGGTGACCGCGTCGACGACCTCGCTGCCGGACGTCCTGGACCGGGCCGACCGCTCGCTGCTGGTCTCCCGCTCGACCCTGCTGATCGTCGCGCTCCAGCTGGTGCTGCTCGCCGGGTACGCGCTGCTGCTGGTGGCCCGGCTGCTCGGCGCCGAACGGGCGGCCGGCACAAGGCTGCTGAGGGCCCGGGGCGCCTCCCGGGCCCGGATCGCGGCCCTCGGCGCGGCCGAGTCGCTGCTGCTCGCCCTCCCGGCCGCCGTCTGCGCGCCCCTGCTGGCCGGACCGCTCACCACCCTGCTGACCGACCACGGCCCGCTGTCCCGCCTCGATTTGCGGCTGGACCTCCCGCCCGGCGGCAGCCCCGGCGTCTGGCTGGTGGCGGCCGCCGTGGCCCTGGGCTGCGTGCTGACGCTGACACCACCGGCCCTGACCGGGGCGGAGACGGAGCGGCGCGGACGGCGGGCGGAGCCGGGCCGGACGCGGCGACCACTCGTCTCCCGCTTCGGGAAAGGCCGTGCGGGAGGCTCACCCGGCTCCCGCCCCCGCGCCCGCCGCACCGGCGCCGGTCTGCTCCCCACCCCGCTCCGCGCCGGGGGCGACCTGGGCCTGCTCGCCGTGGCCGCGGTGGCCTACTGGCAGTTGGCGCAGCAGGACTCGGGGAGTGTCTCCGCCGACCGGTCGGGGGCGCTCGGGGTGGATCCCCTGCTGGTGGCCGCGCCGGCGCTGGCGCTGCTCGCCGGGACCGTGCTGACGCTGCGGCTGCTGCCGCCCGTGGCGCGGCTCGCCGAGCGGTGGGCGGCGGCCGGGCGGGGGCTGCCGGCGGCGCTGGCCGGCTGGCAGTTCAGCCGCCGTACCGCACGCGCCGCGGGCCCCGTGCTGCTGCTCGTGCTGGCCGTCGCGCTCGGCATGCTGGCCGTCGGGCAGGCGTCCTCCTGGGACCGCTCGCAGGACGACCAGGCCGACTTCCGCGCCGGAGCGCCGGTGCGGGTGCTGTCCGCGGGGGACGGGCAGCTCGGCCGTACGGACGTGTACGCGGCACTGCCGCACGTACGCGGGGCGGTCCCCGCCGCACGCGCCGAGGAGCCGCTGTCCGGCGAGCGTACGGCGACCGTGCTGGCCATGGACACCGCGCACGCGGGCGACGCGATGCTGATGCGCCCGGACCTGGCGGCCGTACCGGTGCGGCCGCTGCTGGCCGCGCTGACGCCGAAGGACTCCCCGGCCGGAACCCGGGTGCCGGCGCACACCGCGCGGCTGCGGCTGACGGCGAGCCTGCACAGCTCCGCGGGGCCCGGGAAGACGGCCGACGTCACGGTCGGGCTCGAGGACCGGTCCGGGGTGCCGTACCAGGTGCCGTTCGGGCGGCTCCCCGCCGACGGCCGCCCGCACACCCTCACCCTCGACCTCGGCTCCGCCACCGGCCCGGCGCTGCTCACCGCGCTCCAGCTGGACATGTCCCAGCCGGCCGACCGGGCCGAACAGCACCGGCTCACCTTCCGCGGCCTGACCGCCGAAGGGACCGACGGGACCCGGCGCCCGCTGGCGCTGCCCGCCTCCTGGACCACGGCCGTGCAGACCGGCGGCGCGGCCGTCTCCACCCCTGCCACCAGCCCCACCCGGCCCCGGATCGTCTCCACCCGGCCGCTGACCGTCACCTACCGCACCGGATACCTTCCGGACGCGGACTGGACGGTCGCCACCGTGTCCGTCCAGCTCCAGGTGGCGCGTCCCGCGCCGCCCGAGGTGACGGCCGTGGCCACCGACCGCTTCCTGGACTCGGCGGGCGCCAGCACCGGGCAGCGCGTGGATGTGCAGGTCGGCGACCAGAGCATCCCGGTGCGGATCGTCAGGGCGGTGCGCGCACTGCCCACGACCGGCACCTCGGGCAGCCATGACGGCGGCGCCGTACTGATCGATCTGCGGGCCGCGAACCGGGTGCTGCACGCGCGGTACGGGGAGAGCCTCACGCCCACCGAGTGGTGGCTGCGTACGGCTCCGGTCCGGGCGGCCCAGGTCGCCGCCGAGGTGCGGGCGTTGCCGGACGTCGTCGACCCGGGGCAGGTGGTGGTCCGGGACGAGATCGCCGCCGGGCTGCGCGACGACCCCTTCGGCGCCGGGCCCACGGCCGCGTTCGCCGCGGCCGCCGTGGTGGCGGCGGCCCTCGCCGCGGTCGGCTTCGCGGTGGGCGCCGCCGGGGCGCTGCGGGCGCGCGAGGCGGACTTCGCCGTGCTGCGCGCCCTCGGCGCCCCACACCGCCGGCTGGCCCGCACGGTCGCCGCCGAACAGGCCGTCCTGGTGGGTCTGGCCCTGGCGGTGGGCGTCGCCCTCGGCACCGTACTGGCCCGTGGAGTACTCCCGTTGATCGTCCTGACCGGTGACGCCACCCGGCCCGTTCCCGACCTGCTGGTCCAACTCCCGGCCGACCGTGTGGTGTTGCTGCTGGCGGCCGTCGCAGTGGCTCCGCTGGTGGTCGCGGCGACGGCGACCGTACGCCGGGCGGACCCGGCGCGGGCGCTGCGCGAACAGAGGGGTGAGTGACGTGAGTTCCGTGCACTCCGCGGTCGCTCCCTGGGTGCGCACCCGGCTGCGCTCCGCACCCGGTGCCGCGCTCGCGCTCGCGCTGCTGGTCGTGGTGACCGCCTGTCTGGCGGGGGCCCTTCCGCGTGCGGTCGACCGGTACGAGGACGCGGGTCTGGTGCACACGCTCCACCAGGCCCGCCCCGAGCGCACCACTCTGCGGGTGACCCCCTCGATGCCCCTTTATGACGTGTCCGGCGACGCCCCGGACACGCTTCTCCGTCCCGGCGTGCTCGAACGCCAGTTCCGGAAGCTGCTGGGCACGGTCGACGACTCGCTGTCCGTCGACCGTGCCCAGTCCGCGTACGGCATCGCGACCCAGACCGACACGGCCGTGCCCGATGCGTTCATCCCGCGTCCGAGCGGCCTGCTCGCCCATGTCCAGCTGATCGCACAGAGCGGCCTGGCCGGGCACGCCGACGTCCGCGAGGGCCGTCTCCCGCGCACCTCGGGCCCGCTGGACCCGATGGCGCCCGAGGTGGAGGCCGCCGTCACCGCCGCCACCGCCAAGAGCCTGCACATCAAGGTCGGTTCGGTCATCCACGTGCCCTGCGTCGGCCGCGGCCCGCTCGCCGTCCGGGTCACCGGCATCCTCACCCCGCACGACCCCGCCGGCGCCTACTGGTCGACCGTCCCGCTGCTGCGCACGCCCAGCCTGGTCCGGACGCCCCCGCCCAACCCGCCGGAGACCTACTGGCTCGGCGCACTCCTGCTGCCCCTGGAGGCGGCCCCCGCCCTGCCGTACACGCGCGGAGAGCCCTCCCGCTACTGGTACTTCGCCCCAGACCTCGGCGGTCTGCGCGCCCACGACGTGGACCGTCTGCGGTCCGCCGTCGCCTCCCTGGAGTCCGGTCCCGGCCTGCGCCGCGCCCGCACCGTCACGGGCGAGGGCACCGACGTCGGCACCGGCCTGGACGACGGCCTCGCCGCGTTCTCCCGGCTGCGCTCGCGCATCGCCCCGCTGGTCGCGGTGGCCGTCGCAGGCACCGCCACGGTCGCCGTCGTCGTCCTGCTCATGGCGGGCGGCCTGGCCGCCGACCGCCGTCGCACCGAACTCGCCCTGCTCCGCGCCCGGGGCGCCTCCCTGCCCGGCCTCACCGGCCGGCTGCTGGCCGAGACCGCCGTGGTCGCCGTACCCGCGGGCGCGGCCGGCCTGGCCGCCGCGCTGCTGCTGTTCCCCGGCGCGCGTACCGGTCCCGCCGTGGCCGCCGCCCTGGCCGTCACGCTCACCGCCTGCGCCGCCCTCCCGCTGCGCGTCGCGCTCGCCCACCGCGCGGTACGGGTGACGGCGGCACGGGAGGACGTGACGGCCGTACGACCCTCCCGGCGCCGCACCGTGGCCGAGCTGACCCTGCTGGCCCTGGCGGCCGGGGCGGTGGCGACCCTGCGCCGCAGCGGCACGTCGGCCGGTCAACTGGTGTCCCTGGCCCCGGTACTGACCGGCGTCATCGCGGCCCTGCTGCTGCTCCGCCTCCACCCCCTGCTGCTGCGCCGCCTCGCCCGCCCGGCCGGCCGGCTGCGCGGGGCGGTGGGCCATCTGTCCCTGGCCCGCGCGGGCCGCGCCCAGGCCTCCGCGGTACTGCCCCTGGTGGCGCTGCTGACCGCGCTGACCACGGCGGCCTTCGGCGGCTCGGTCCTGGCCGGGGTGGCCGAGGCCCGGGACCGTGCGGCCCTGCTCACCGTCGGGGCCGACGCCCGCATGGACGCGGCCACCGCGCTCCCGTCGGACCTGGCCGCCCGGGTGCGCGCGCTGCCCGGGGTGCACGGGGTGGCGGCGGCGAGCATCACGTACGAGGCCAAGCCGCTGGACGGGGAGGACACGGTACCGCTGGTCGGGGTGGACCCGGCCGCGTACGGCCGGCTGGCGGCCGACACCGGCCTCGGGGCCTTCCCGGCGGGCGAGTTGAGGAACGCGAGGACGCTCCCCGCCCTCGCCTCCCCCTCCGTCGCCCACGCGTACGGCACCCGGCGCCCCTTCCTGGTAAGGCTGGGGGACGGCAGCGCGGTCACGGTACGGATCACCACCGTCCTCGACCGCACCCCGGCCGTACCCGGCTCCGACTTCCTGATCGTGAACCGTGCCGGACTCCCGGACGCGGCCCACCGCCCCACGACACTGCTGCTGACCGGTGCCCTCCTGGACGCGGAAGCGCTGCGCCGCGCGGCCCCCGCCTCGGTCACGGTGCAGGCCCTGGCCGAGGTGCGCTCCCGGTACGCCGACTCGCCCCTGCAGACCGGCGCCGGGCACGTCTACACGGCGGCGGTGGCCGCCGGCGCCGGCTTCGCGGTCCTCGCCCTGCTCCTCGCGCTGCTGCGGGCGGCACCCGAACGCGCCGCGCTCCTCGCCCGCCTGCGCACGATGGGCCTCACCCGCGCCCAGGGCCGCCGCCTCCTCGTCCTTGAGTCCCTTCCCCAGGCCCTCCTCGCCGCGGCCGGCGGCACCCTGACCGGCTGGACCGCCATCCGCGTCCTGTCGCCCGGCATCGACCTGACCACCATCGCCCTGACCTCCGCCCAGCCCGGCGTGAACTCGGCCGCACTCCGCCCGGACACCTGGTCGCTGACGGCACCGGCGATCACGGTCGTGGTGCTGACGGTGGGGGTGGCGGGGGCCCAGGCGTGGTGGACCGGGAGACGCGGGTCGGTACGGGAGCTGCGGGCCGGGGAGGGGCGATGAGCGTTCCGGGCAACCATCCAGGAGACCCCATGACAGCCGATACCACTCTCTCCGACCTCGCCGACCAGGTCGCCGAGGCCCGCAACCGGCCCGCCTACGGCCATGACGCCCTCATCACCTGCGACCGCCTCGTCCGTATCTTCTCCGCGGACGGCGTGGAGGTTCAGGCCCTCCAGGGGCTCGACCTGCTCGTCCGTGAGGGCGAGCTGATGGCCCTGGTCGGCGCCTCGGGCAGCGGCAAGTCCACCCTCATGAACATCCTGGCCGGTCTGGACACCCCCACCGCGGGGGCCGCCCGCGTCGCCGGCCGCGACCTGCTCACCATGACCGCGAAGGACCGCCTCGCCTACCGCCGCGAGGTAGTCGGCTTCGTCTGGCAGCAGACCTCCCGCAATCTGCTCCCCTACCTCACCGCGGCCCAGAACGTCGCCCTCCCGCTCCAGCTGTCCGGCACCCGCACCCGCCGCCGCGCCCGCGCCGAACGCGCCCTGGAACTGCTGGAGTTGCTCCAGGTGGCCGACTGCCGCGACCGCCACCCGCACGAGATGTCCGGCGGCCAGCAGCAGCGCACCGCGATCGCGGTGGCCCTCGCGAACGCCCCCGCGGTCCTCCTCGCCGACGAACCCACCGGCGAACTCGACTCCCAGACCGGCGCGCAGATCTTCGACGCGTTCCGCACCGCGAACGAGACGCTCGGCACCACCATCGTGATCGTCACCCACGACCAGGCGGTGGCCGGTGAGGTCCGCCGCACGGTGGCCATCCGCGACGGCCGCACCTCCACCGAGGTGCTGCGCCGCAGCGAGGTGGACGCCACGACCGGCCACGAGACCGTGGTCGCACGCGAGTACGCCATGCTCGACCGCGCGGGCCGTCTCCAGCTGCCCGCCGAGTACACGCGGGCCCTGAACATGCGCGACCGGGTGGCCCTGGAACTGGAGCCGGACCACATCGGGGTGTGGCCGGACGACAGTGCGGAGAAGTAGCGGACGAGCAGCGCAGAAGCAGGTGGCCGGGTCAGCGCACGCTGACGCCGAGGGTGCCGAGCCCGGCGCGCCGCACCGCGACGGAGCCGTACGGCGTGCGCAGCCTCAGCCACGCCCCGGAGGAGAACAGCCCGGTCTCGGCCGCGCCGGTCCCCGGCCGCAGAAAGCCCAGCGACTGAGCCGCGTGCACGGCCCGCACCGGCAGCCGGGTCTCCCCGATCTCCCGGGACCAGATGTCCCGTCCGATCCGGTCCAGCTCCGCACGCGTACGCCGCTCGGGCGCCAATTCCTCGGTACGGGAGCGGAACTCGGCGACGGCCGCGGCCACCGCCGTACGCAGCGCGTCCGGTGCGGGCAGCCCCGGCTCGGGCTGCCAGCCGCCGCGCGGCGGCAGCACACCGGCCCACGGCGGCCCGGTGACCGCGGCCGGGACGGCGGCCGTGGCGGCCCGCTCGTCCACGGACTCCAGGAGTTCACCGGCGGAGACGGTCACGTCGAGCGTGACGTCGAGCCCGTTCTCGTACGGCTTCGCCAGGCGCACCGCGCGGACCGCCAGCACCTCGAAGGACGGCGGCCGTCCGAACACGGCGAGTGCGGTCCCGGACGCCTGCAGGCGCACCGCGGCTCCACGGTCGTAGTGGAGCAGCCGGGAGAGGAAGGCGGCGAGGTCCGCCGCCTCCGACTCGTCGGCCAGGTGCAGCACCGTCATGCGGCGACGGCCTCCTCGTCGGCCGCGTCCGTGTACTCCGTGAGGAACTCCCGCTCCTCCTGGGTGATCCGGCGCGGCCGCTGGGCCTCGAAGTCGAACGGCACGACCACCGTCGAGGCCCGTACGTAGACCACGTCCTCGTCCTTCACCTCGTAGGTGATGGTGAAGGACGCGGCCTTGATCTCGGTGATCCACAGCTCGATGTCCACCGGGTGGTGCCGGTGGACGAGCTGCCGCTTGTAGTCGATCTCGTGGCGCGCCACCACGGACCCCTGCTTGAACTCCTTGTCCGGGCGGAACAGGAAGTTGATCCGGGCTTCCTCCAGGTAGCGGATGAAGACCGCGTTGTTGACATGGCCGTACGCGTCCATGTCGGACCAGCGCAGGGGGCAGCGGTAGATGTGACGCAAGATCGATCAGCCCCGGGTCAGCTTCTTGTAGGTGGCACGGTGCGGGCGCGCGGCGTCCGGACCGAGCCGCTCGATCTTGTTCTTCTCGTACGACTCGAAGTTGCCCTCGAACCAGAACCACTTCGACTCACCCTCGTAGGCGAGGATGTGCGTGGCGACCCGGTCGAGGAACCACCGGTCGTGGGAGACGACCACGGCGCAGCCGGGGAACTCCAGCAGCGCGTTCTCCAGGCTGCTGAGGGTCTCGACGTCGAGGTCGTTGGTGGGCTCGTCGAGGAGCAGCAGGTTGCCGCCCTGCTTCAGGGTCAGGGCCAGGTTGAGGCGGTTGCGCTCACCACCGGAGAGGACACCGGACGGCTTCTGCTGGTCCGGCCCCTTGAACCCGAAGGCGGACACATACGCGCGGGACGGCATCTCGACCTGTCCGACGTTGATGTAGTCGAGCCCGTCGGACACGACCTCCCACAGCGTCTTCTTGGGGTCGAGGTTCTCGCGGCTCTGGTCGACGTAGGAGATCTTGACGGTCTCGCCGACCTTGATGTCGCCGGAGTCCGGGGTCTCCAGACCCTGGATCATCTTGAACAGCGTGGTCTTGCCGGCGCCGTTCGGGCCGATGACACC
This sequence comes from Streptomyces sp. BK340, assembly GCF_007827595.1. Lineage (GTDB taxonomy): Bacteria > Actinomycetota > Actinomycetes > Streptomycetales > Streptomycetaceae > Streptomyces. The sequence continues at coordinate 220,958 of NZ_VISR01000004.1, read as the reverse complement.
GACGATGCCGTTGCGCGGGAGGGTGAAGCTCAGCCCGTCGACGAGGACCTTCTCTCCGAAGGCCTTGTTCAGCTTGTCGACCTCGACGACGACGTTGCCCAGGCGCGGGCCCGGCGGGATCTGGATCTCCTCGAAGTCCAGCTTCCGCATCTTGTCGGCCTCGGCGGCCATCTCCTCGTACCGCGCGAGACGGGCCTTGGACTTGGCCTGACGCCCCTTGGCGTTCGACCGCACCCACTCCAGCTCTTCCTTGAGCCGCTTCTGCCGCTTGGCGTCCTTCTGGCCCTCGACCTTCAGACGGGTGGCCTTGGTCTCCAGGTACTTCGAGTAGTTGCCCTCGTAGCCGTGCAGGCGGCCGCGGTCGACCTCGCAGATCCAGCCGGCGACGTTGTCGAGGAAGTACCGGTCGTGGGTGACGGCCACGACGGTGCCCGGGTACTTGGCGAGGTGCTGCTCCAGCCAGTTCACGGACTCGGCGTCGAGGTGGTTGGTGGGCTCGTCGAGGAGCAGCAGGTCGGGCTGCTCCAGCAGCAGCTTGCAGAGCGCGACGCGGCGCTTCTCACCACCGGAGAGGTTGGTGACGGGCCAGTCGCCGGGCGGGCAGCCCAGCGCGTCCATGGCCTGCTCCAGCTGGGCGTCGAGGTCCCACGCGTTGGCGTGGTCCAGCTCCTCCTGCAGCTTGCCCATCTCGTCGAGCAGCGCGTCGGAGTAGTCGGTCGCCATCAGCTCGGCGATCTCGTTGAACCGGTCGAGCTTGCCCTTGATCTCGGCGACACCGTCCTGGACGTTCTCCAGGACCGTCTTCGCCTCGTTCAGCGGGGGCTCCTGCAGCAGGATGCCGACGGTGTAGCCCGGCGACAGGAACGCGTCACCGTTCGACGGCTGCTCAAGGCCAGCCATGATCTTCAGCACGGTCGACTTACCGGCACCGTTCGGGCCGACGACACCGATCTTCGCTCCCGGCAGGAAGCTCAGGGTGACGTCGTCGAGGATCACCTTGTCGCCGTGCGCTTTGCGCGCCTTGCGCATGGTGTAAATGAACTCAGCCAAGAGAAACCGTCCGGCAGCTTGAATCTGGCAGTGGGCAGATACACCCCATCTTGCCTGACGGCTAGCCCTGGATGGAAACCCGTACGGGCGGGCGCCCCTGACCTGGTGTTTCCCGGAACGGCCGAGGGGCCGTCACACCCGCGGAGCGGGGTGTGACGGCCCCTCGGGCCGGATGGTCCGGCGTGGCCCCCCCGGGACTCAGCCCTTGGCGTGTTCGTTGTCCAGCGTCGCCCCGGCGTCCCGCTGCGTCGGGATCACCGGGAGGGCGCGCACCGCCATGCTCGCCCGGTGCTCGTCGGCCTCCGCGCACAGCGCCCGGGCCGCATCGTTGAAGCGGACGACGGACGGCGGGTCGGAGGGGCCCAGCAGGTGGAGCTTGAGCTCGGTGCGGGCCTCGGCGTAGGTGTCCTTCTCGGGGTGGCGCACGGACTCCAGCAGGGCCGGTATGCCGGCCGCGTCCGGAGTGAGCACGGCGCCGGCCCGGACCGTCGGGAAGGCCGCGCGGAAGTCCTGCTCGGGAAGGCCGCTGGTGTTGGCGACGGCGTAGGGCTTCTCGCTCTCCAGGTAGTCGGAGATGACGCTGGAGACGTCGCTGACCAGCACGTCGGCCACGTTGAAGCAGGCGTAGACGTTCGGTCGCGCCCCGGTGACGATCTGGTGCTCCCACGCGGGGAACGAGGCCCAGAACGCGGTCTCCCAGGCTGCGGTCGCGGCGGTCACGGCCGCGGCCCGGCCGGGCTCCGGGACCGACTGGAGCATCATCCGCTCCGCGTCGTCCGCGCTCGCCCGGAACGAGGACGTGGTCAGCCGGTCGAGTTCGGCGGTCCGGCCGGCCAGCTCCGCCGCCGCGGAGGGCGCCGGTCGCTCGTCGGCGTGTTCCGCGGCACGGACGGTGTTGGCGGCGCGGATCATCTCCTGGATCCGGGCGTTCGCGGCTCCCGCCTGCGGAACGACCGAACCGGTCAGCGGGTGCGGCTTGTACAGGAGCCGGACCCGGGGATCGGCCAGGAGGGCGCGGACGATGTTCTCGCCGGCCTCGATGATCGAGGTGTTGCCCGGGTTGCCGTCCCAGCCCTCCCAGGTGGGGGCGTAGAGAACCGTGGTGTACGGGCCCGTGGGCGCACCGGCGTACGGCGCGATCGCGTCCAGCTGCGGGCGTCCGATCTCCACGACGTCCCGGTCGTCGACACCCACGTTCGCCAGGGCGTAGCGCTCGCGCGCCGCGGGACCGGCCACCCACACCTCGTCGTACGCCTTCGCGTACGGGTTGCAGCTGGACAGCTTGTCGCTCTCGCCGTGGTTGACGAAGGCGTGCTTGATGGTGGGGATCCGCAGCACCTGGGAGGTCTTGCCCGAGTTCGACGGGTGGATCAGCATCTTCAGCGTGGACTGCTCCAGCCGCATCAGGTCGGCGACCTTGGGCAGGCACACGATCGGGATGTCGGTGGACGCGATCTTCCGCACCATGAAGCGCTCGCGGAGGACGATCAGCGGACGGCCCTCCAGCCGGGCCAGCGGCTCCAGCCACATGTTCGCCTGGTAGGCCGAGCTGGTGCCGCCGGAGAAGTACATGCCCACGGTCGGCTGGTACTCGGCGAGCCAGGCCTCGAACCACTCCAGCGCCTGCTCGCTCGTCACCGGCCTGCGGGCCGGCAGCAGCCGGACCAGCAGCATGCCGACGGCCAGCACGGCGCAGACGGCGGACACGCCTATGCCCGCGGCCGCGGACCAGGCCGAGACGCCCGCCGCGGTGGCCAGCAGGCCGGCCGTCGAGGGCAGGCCGAACATCAGGAGCCGCTGCCCCGCGCGGTTCATCAGCAGCGCCGGAGGAGCGGGCCTCAGCTGCAGCGGCGAGGCGTCGATGTTCCGGGTCACCACGGGCAGGGTGCGGGACCGGCGCACGAGGATCGCGAGCGCCTGGCAGGCGAAGTGCAGGGAGTAGAAGACCAGCAGACCGCAGACGAGAACCAGGTACTTCGTCTCGTAGTCCTGGTCCTCGATACGGATCAGACCGGCCACCAGCAGAAGATCCCGCACGACCTGGCGCACGAACACCGTCGCATGGAGCTTCCCGAGGGCCGAGGCCATGCCCCGCTGCCAACGGTGCATGGCCATGTCAGCCAGCAGTCCGGCAGCGGTGGAGGCCACGAGAAGCGGAACGCTCGGGAGGAGGGCGCCGACCGCCTGGCCGGCGTACGACAGGGCGAGCACCGTGGGCAGGAGGAGGCGTGCCGCTGCGGTACGCGACCGAGCAGACAGGGGCGATGACACTTCGCGGGCTCCAGGCAACTCGACATCCCCGAGCACTGACTTGCCGACGGACGCGGCCGCACGACCGCGAACTGGAAGCCGATGCACTCAGATGTTCTGCAAATAGGTGGTCGGACTTTACCTGTGTGTCAGCTTCTTTTGGAGCGGGGGTGGCCCGGAACACTCTCCCGCTTTGCGCAGCCGGTCGGCCCTGCGCGGAAACCCGAGCAGGCAGAACGCCCTGACCTGGGGTTTCTCAGGAGCGGAGGGCGGCGTCGAGGTCGCGGATGAACTCGCCCACTCGCCCGCCCCCGGGAGGCGCCGCGGGCAGCCGGCCGAGCACCTCGGTGACCGCCGCCGGCGCGTGACGACGCGCCCATTCAAGCGTCCCCGCGACGAGGGTCCGGTCCTCGGACGCCGGCTCCTGGGACGCCAGCTCCTCGGCTCGCGCCGCATGCGCCGCCGCACCGAGGATGTGCTTCACCTGATGCGCGTCCGCCAGGGGATGGAGGAACGCGGCACCGGCCGCATGGCAGGCCGCTCGGGCCGCGTCGACCGCGGCGGGTGCGTGGGCCTCCTGAGCCGCCCTGAACGCCGCCCAGGCGCTCTGCCGCAGAGCTCCCGTCCGCCGGCCGCCCCCGGCGAAGGCGTCCGCCGCGTCGATGGCGTCGCGGGGGCGGGTGTCGGCAGGAAGGCTCTCCTCGAAGATCGACAGAGCCCTGCGCGCACATTCGGCCGCGTAGCCCGTGATCTCACGAAGTTCGTCTTCGCTCAGCTCGATCTTGTCCGACTTGGTTGGCACGGCTCAATCCTGCCGCAGGGCGCCGGGCGGCCGCGGCAGGCCGTGGGGTCCGTCACTCCCCCGTGGGCGTCTCCTTGCGGCGCAGGACCACCAGGACCGCGCCACCGATCACCACCAGACCGATGGCCACCCCGGCGATCATCGGAGTGATCGCGGAGCCGCCCGTGGCGGCGAGGTCGGTGTCCGGTGGGGTCGTGTAGCCGCCGACCGTGGCGGGGCTGGGCTCGCTGAGGGTCCGGGTGCTCTTGGTGGTCAGCGCGCCCTGGGTCCGGCAGTCGAGGACGCCGGTGAAGCGTTGGCTGAAGCCGTTCGGGCCGGTGATCGTGAAGTCGTAGGGCTGGTCCTCCTGGAGCGGGACCGTCACCGTGCGGATGGCCCCCGCCGGGATGGTGTGCTCGGCTCCCATCAGCTCGAAGGTGAAGGGCTGGTCGCCCTTGTTGGCCGTGGTGATGTCCACGCCGCCCCTGGCGCAGTTCTTACGGGCCGACACCGCCGGTATGGCGCCCTTGTCCGCCCAGGTGGCACTCGCGGTCGCGGAGACCGTGGACTCGCTGGAGCCGGCCAGGATCTGGGTCTGGCTGCGGCTCTCGGAGGCGAAGGCACGGCCCACCGGCACGGTGGTCGACGCCTGCACGGTCAGCTGGGCCGACCCGTCGTCCGCATCCTCGGGGATGTCGAAGTACAGCTCGCTGCCGTTCCTCGCCGAGGTGATCACCTTGCCGGTCCTGTCGATGATCCGGACCCCGCTGCCGGCCAGGTCCGCGGGCGGGCTCACCGCCACGCTGTCCGCGTTGGTGTGCACGGTCACCGGGCCGAGCAGATCGCCGGGGCGGCCGGAGACCGCGGGCGGGTCCAGGGTCAGCGAGGCCTGCGGCTCGGCGCTGCCGCGGGCGCTCTTCTCCAGGTAGTCGGCGAGCTTCTCGGCCTGCGGGTCGACGGCGTCGGCCTTCGCCCCGTCCGAGTAGCGCCAGATGGCCACCTGGGTGCCGGCCGCCGCGTCCTGCTCGGTCAGTCCGCCCACGCCCGCCTTCCGGGCGAGGGCGGCGAGGTCGTTGACCTGGGGGTAGGAGTTCTGCAGGATCCAGCGGATCCGGCCGGCGTCCTTGTTGGTGCCCAGCGAGGTCCCGCTCCAGGGGGTCTCCTGGTAGCGGGCGTCGCGCTGGGTGGGGTTGTGCAGGTCGACGCAGTACGTCTGCAGGGTGCCGCCGCCGTCCACGGACATCTCGAACAGGCCCGCGGCCACCCGCTGGTCGCCGCCGTCCTCGTGGATCACGGCCTCGCCGTAGGTCTTCAGACCGTTGATCGTGGCCGTCGCGCCGCCCTGGGTCTGCGGTCTCCCGTCGGCCGCGGCCGCGCCGGAGCCGGCCAGCACGCTCGCCGCCACCAGGCCGGACACCAGCGTCACGGCGCCGAGGCGGGCCACTTGGGCGGATCGAGGAAACCCAGAGAACGCAGCAAGCACAGAATTCCCCTTCGAGCAGGACCCGTTGGACGTGGGGGACGGTCCCACCAGCAGAATCGGCGGCCCCGAGGGGCATGCCCGGCATCCTATGGATCACGCGGACCCCGCCCGGCCGGTCAGATCGTCTGATAGCCGATCCGATCCGGAATCGTTATCGCCCGAGCGGGACACGAGCTGGGCTTGTCGACAAATCCGCCGATTCGGTGGGGGTGTTCGGAGTGACGCGGCGACAGGCCGCGGCTGGGCCCAGGTGCGGGCCGGGGCGCGGGTATCCCCGGCAACGCGGCCGACGGCGCCGACGGCTCGGCTCACGTCATGTCACCGCCGCTGGTTCCAGGCGCTGTTGGGCCGGATCACCGGTCGGAGCTTCGGCGGGCGGTGTCTCCCAGTTCGGCTCCGGACGTGCCGTCCCCGGCACCTCGGGCCTGGCCGCGCGGCGGAAGAGCGCGGTGCCCCGCGACAGGTCGTGGCCGATGGTCACCGCGTCGATGTCGGCCGACGCCCAGCTCTGCTGACCCTCGCGCGCCTCCGAGCGCACCTTCAACCGCCCCTGGACGACGACGGGCTGTCCCACCTCCACCGATGCCGCCACGTTCACGGCGAGCTGGCGGTTGGCCCACACCGTGAAGAAGTTGGTGTGCCCGTCCGTCCAGACGTTCTTCTCCCGGTCCCAGTAACGCGAGGTCACCGCCAGCCGGAACCGCGCCGACGGGCCCGCCGCCGACTCCCGGTACACCGGCTGCGTCGCCACGTTGCCCACCACGCACACCACGGTCTCGTTCATCGTGCACCCCTCCCTCGCCCGGCCCTTCGACCGGGCGGACACGCCTACGGGCCCCTCCCGTACGGCTGCGTCTGCCGTGCCCGCGCACCCGGACCGGGTACGCCGTCACACGCCACGCCGATCGCCTGCGCCGCCCGCCCTCCACTCGTCGGACGCGCGGCGCGATCGCCGTGGAACCAGACTGCCTCCGCCGGGCCGAGCCCGCTGAGCGGTGTGGACGGCCACCCGCCTGTGGAAAATCCCGGCACCCGAACGAGTGGCCCACGTGTTCTCCCGTCCTCACCCACCCTCGCCGGCCGCACCCGCACCCGCCGGCCTCACACCGCCCCGGCCCCGGTCCGGACCACCCGCCCGTACTGCTCCCGCACCTCCCGGTACCGCAGCAGCTCCGCAGCGACCGGATCGAGCACCCGGGCCCGGCCGCAGCTGGAGGCCGCCTCCCGCAGCCGCCGTTCCGCCTCCATGCCGTACCGGCGTGCCGGTCCTCTGGCCGCCATCCGGCAGCCCCACTCCACGAGCGGCCCGCCGACGATCCCGCACACCATCAGCAGCACCGGCACTCCCAGGTTGGGTGCCATGAACCCGGCGATCTGGCCCGCCAGCCACAGGCCGCCCACGACCTGCAGCAGGGTCATGGCCGCCTGGACCAGAACGGCCACCGGCCACCACCCCGGGCGCGGCGGCCGTCCCGGCGGCATCCCGGCCCGCGCAGCCAGCTCGTCCAGCGCCTCGGGCAGCCCCTGGGAGCCGCGTGCGGCCGCCTCCCGCACCGCCGCCGCCCAAGGCGTCGGCAGACCCGCCGAGGCCCGGTCGGCGACCGTACGGACCGCCTGTTCGACCCGCTGACGGGCCGTGGCCTCCTCGTCCGTCTGGGCCCGCACCCGGACCCGGCCCGTCGTGGGTCCGCCACGGTCCTGGTACCAGCGGTACAGCCGCAGCCAGGGCGTGCCGCAGGCGCGGTTGGCGTTGCGCAGCCAGGCGCGTTCGGCGGCCTCGCCGGCCGCGGTGGCGCCCACGGCGGCCGCGAGCCGGGCGGCGAACTCCTCCCGCGCCTCCTCGCTGAGGCCGATGCGCCGGCCGGTGACGTAGACGGGCCGCAGCTCCTCCGCCGCGGCGTCCACGTCGGCCGCGACCCGGCGGGCCGCCGCACCGCGCTCCGTCACGAACTCGCCGAGTGCCTCGCGCAGATCACCGATGCCGTCGCCGGTGAGCGCGGACAGCGCGAGCACGGTGGCGCCCGGTTCGCCGTACTCGCCGAGCGCGACGCCGTCCTCGTCGAGCAGCCGGCGCAGATCGTCCAGGACCTGGTCGGCGGCCTCCCCGGGCAGCCGGTCGATCTGGTTGAGGACGACGAACATGACCTCCGCGTGGCCGGCCATGGGCCGCAGATAGCGCTCGTGCAGCACGGCGTCCGCGTACTTCTCGGGGTCGACCACCCAGATGACCGCGTCGACCAGCTTCAGGATCCGGTCGACCTGTGTACGGTGCTCCACGGCCGCGGAGTCGTGGTCGGGCAGGTCGATCAGGACCAGCCCGCGCAGCTGCCCCTCGGCCTCCGCGCTCTGCACGGGGCGCCTGCGCAGCCGGCCCGGGATGCCGAGCCGGTCGATGAGACTCGCCGCGCCGTCGCTCCAACTGCAGGCGATCGGGGCCGCGGTGGTCGGGCGCCGTACGCCGGTCTCCGAAATGGCCACTCCCGCGAGCGCGTTGAACAGCTGCGACTTTCCGCTGCCGGTGGCGCCCGCGATGGCGACGACGGTGTGCCGCCCGGAGAGCTTGCGGCGCGCGGTCGCCTCGTCCAGGACCCGCCCCGCCTCGGCGAGGGTGCGGATGTCCAGGCGGGTGCGGGAGAGGCCGACCAGTTCGCGCAGGGCGTCGAGGCGGGAGCGCAGGGGGCCGTCGTAGGCCAGGGGCGCGGGGATGTGGCTGACCGCGTTGCGTGCGGGGATGTCCAGTACGGAGGCACGCTCGGCGGCGAGGGCGGCGGCGGTGCTCTCCGTGACGCGCCGGGCGATGAGCCCGTCGTCCCAGGCGTCCTCGGATTCGAGGTCGGATTCAGGGTCGGGGGCGGATCCGGAGTCACGGTCCGCCTCGGAGGCCGGGCCGGGGGCCGGGGCGGGCGATCCGCCGTCCCTGGGGCGGGTGTGCTGCCCACCGACGGCTTCGGGGGTCTTCACACGTGCGTGCGGCTCCCCGTCCCCGTTCGGCTCGGGCACGCGCGCGGGGGGCTCGCTCTCCTTGCGCTTCTCCGGCAGGCGCACGTGCGGGTCGCTCTCCGCGCGCTTCTCGGGTACGCGCGCGTGCCGCGCGCGGTCCGTCCCGGCGTCCCGTTCCGCGGCCCCGGCCTCACCCCCGGCCTTGGCACCGGACTTCTTCTCGGCCTCGGCCTCGGCCTCGGCGTCGGTCTCGGTCCTGGCGTCCGCGCCGGCAGCCGTCTCGGCGATGTGCCCCTCCGGAGCCGGGCCGCCCTGCCCCGGAAGGCCGTCCCCGGAACCGCCGCCCGCCGGCGGGAGGCCGTCGCCCAACTCGTCCCTGCCCCCGAGGCCGGGCTCCACTCCCCCGGCCCCCTCCGCGTGCTCCATGCGTTCCATGTGATCCATGTGGTCCGTGTGGTCCGTGTGGTCGTGGTCAGTGACGGCGGTCACCGGTCACCTCTCCTTCTGCAGTACGGACAGCGCGGCGATGAGTTCGGCCTGGGGCTCGGCCTGGACGTCCAGGGCGTCGAGCGGGGCGATGCGCCGCTCGCGCTCGGCGTGCATGACACGGTCGACGTGTTCGGTCAGCAGGCGTCCGGCCCGGTCGCGCAGCCGCAGCGCGCCGTGGGCGCTGATCCGCTGGGCGAGCCCTTCGCCCGCGTTGCGCGCCCGGCGCCCGCCGAGCAGCGTGGTGGCGACCAGGGCGGCGACGACCTCGGCGTCGGGCGCGATGCTGCGCTCGAGTTCCCGCACCTCGTCCTCCGCGTACTCCTCCAACTCGCGCCGCCAGCGCCGTACGGCGAGCCCGATGCGGTGCTCGGCGTTCTCCAGGGAGGGATCCCGGCCGACGAGCCCGGCGGCGCCCGCGGCGGGCTCGCGCCGCCAGGCCTCGTCGACACGCTCGTCGGCGGCGGTGACGGAGCACAGGAGGAGCGCGGCCAGGCTCTCCACGAGGGAGTCGAGCAGCTCACCGGGTGTGCAGTCGAGCGGGAAGGCGCGCCAGCGTTTGAGCGCGTCCCCGGCGAGCACGGCCCCGGACTGCAGCCGGCCGCGCACGCGCGCGTGCTCGCTGTCGTACGCGCTCTCCACGGCAGAGGTGAGCCGGAGAGCGGCCGCGTACTGGGCGGCGGCGGCACTGGCCAGCTCGGGCAGGCGCGACTTGAGCGAGTCGAGGAGGCCGTACGCCGTACGGGCCGTGGCGCGCTGGCGGGCCGTGGCGTCCTGGGCGTGGTGGACGAGCCAGGTCCGCAGGGCTGCCACGGCCGTGGCCGGGAGCAGGCCGCCGCCCCAGGCCGACTCCGGCAGCTCCGGCACGGTGAAGCGGGGTACGTCACCGAGGCCGGCCTTGGTCAGCAGGGCGCCGTACTGGCGGGAGACCTCGGAAACGACCTGGTGGGGTACGCGGTCGAGGACGGTCACCAGAGTGGCGTCGTACTCCTTGGCGGTGCGCAGCAGATGCCAGGGGACGGCGTCGGCGTAGCGCGCGGCCGTGGTGACCATGACCCAGACGTCCGCGGCGCAGATCAGCCGGGCGGCCAGGACGCGGTTGTCGGCGATCAGGGAGTCGATGTCGGGGGCGTCGAGCAGGGCGAGCCCGCGCGGGAGGGTGTCGGCGGTCTCGACGCGCAGCACGCGCGCGTGGTTCCCGCCGGTGAGCAGGAGGTCGTCACCCGCCTCCTGCTCCGGCACCCACACGCGGGTGAGGTCGGGGAGGACACGCATGCTGCTGAACCAGTGATGGTCCTCCGGATGGCAGACCAGCACCGGTGTGCGGGTCGTCGGCCGCAGCACGCCCGCCTCGCTGACCCGCCGCCCCACAAGGGAGTTCACGAGGGTCGACTTGCCGGCCCCGGTGGAGCCGCCGATGACGGCCAGCAGGGGCGCGTCGGGTTCCCGTAGCCGGGGCAGCAGGTAGTCGTCTAGCTGCGCCAGGAGTTCTTCGCGGTTCGCACGCGCGCGTGGGGCCCCGGCCAGGGGCAGCGGAAAGCGTGCGGCGTCGACACGGTCGCGCAGCGCGGAGAGTGTGTCGAGCAGCTGAGGCCGTACGTCCAAGGTCACCACATGCGAAGAATGCCCAATTTTAGGGGAATTCTGAAGCATATGGACATCTCAGCGCGCCGATGGAACACATCGGATGTAAGGGACGACCGGGACACGGGCACAGTCCAGGCATAACGAGTGCACAACACCCTGTGCGTCAGGGGCCAAAAGCGGTGCACGATTCGTACCTGCCTGCGATTATCAGGACCGCTTCACCGAACCTCCACATCGAGCCACGGAGGCGAAGCAACCGGGTCAAGGAACGGGGAGCTTTATCCTTGTCCCGCACCAGGCCCCCGTAGCTCAGTGGATAGAGCAGGCGCCTTCTAAGCGCTTGGCCGCAGGTTCGAGTCCTGCCGGGGGCGCCACCCCTCGCCCTCCCGATCGGGAGGGCTTTTTGCTGGTCAGGGTGGGTGCAGCCGCACGCAGAGGAGCGCCGGACCGTCCCCCGGTGACCGCGGAGAGGCTCCGGCGCTGTCCGGCTGTCACCGAGTTTCTGCGGGTGGCGGCGGTGAATACGCGGAGAAGTTCTCCGGCCACCGTCAGGCCGTGCAGGCAGGGCGGGGATGGAAGATCGAGCCAGGATCGTTGCTCGACGTCCCCGAGCTGCCTCGAGATGCACAGAGCAGATGGACGTGCGGTCACCCGGCGGCCGGTACGGCGCCCTCGCCGAAGGTGGCGACGTCCTGCGGCGCCATGTCCCCGCGGAGGCGGATGAACCGAGAGGATTGGCGGGCGTCGATGCCGCGTGCTGGGGAAGGGGGGGTCATTCGGCGGTGGAGCTGCCGGGGGTGACCAGGCCCGTCTCGTAGGCGAGGATGACGGCTTGGGCGCGGTCGCGGAGGGCAAGCTTGGCGAAGATCCGGGCGACGTGGGTCTTCACGGTGGCCTCGCTCAGGGTGAGGGCTTCGGCGAGTTCGGTGTTCGACAGGCCCCGGCCCATGAGGGCCAGCACCTCGTGTTCGCGGGGGGTCAGCGGAGCGAGGTCGCGGTGAAGCGGGGGTGTGCGCTCCACGGTCGCCGCATTGGCGAGGCGGTGAGCCGCCTCGGCTCGGCCGACCTCGTAGGTGGTCGCGTAGCGTTCGACCAGACGGCGGGTGATCGAAGGGGCGAGCAGCGCGTCGCCCGTGTTCACCAGCCGCACCGCCGCGGCGAGATGGGCGGCGGTGACGTCCTTGAGCAGGAATCCGCTCGCGCCGGCGGCGAGCGCCGCGTAGACGTACCGGTCGAGGTCGAACGTGGTGAGCATGAGGACCCGACAGCGCGGGAGTAGCCGCAGGACGCGCTTGGCGGCTTCCAGGCCGTCCAGTTTGGGCATGCGGATGTCCATCAGAAGGACGTCCGGGCGTAGCCGCTCGGCTTCTGCCACGGCCTGTACGCCGTTTGCGGCCTCGCCGATGACGTCGATGCCGCGCGAGGTGAGGATGAGGCGGAAGCCGGTTCGGATGAGCTCCTCGTCGTCGGCGATGAGGACGCGCGGGGCAACGGTTTCCTTGCTCGGGCTCGGTCCTGGCTCCTGGGTGTCCAGGATCTGGTCCGGGGCGTGGGGGATGCGGCGGTCGGCGGCGGGCTGGGTCACGGGCGCTCCAGGGGGATGCGTGCGCGGACACGGTACCCGCCACCGACGCGGCGTCGGGCGTCGAAGTGGCCTCCGTAGACGGCGACGCGCTCGCGCAGACCGAGCAGCCCGTGCCCCGCTCCGTCGTTCCGGCACTGGTGGCCACCGGATCGGGCTCCCGTGCCCGATCCGGGGCCGGCGGACAGCACGCTCGGTCCGCTGTTGAGCACCTCGACCCGCAGACCGTGGTCCGCATAGCGCACCATGACGGTCGCCGTGCCGCCGTCGCCATACTTGAGCGCGTTGGTCAGCGCCTCCTGCACGACCCGGTAGGCGGTGACGTCGATGCCGGGCGGCAACGGGCGCGGTTCCCCGGAGATGCGCACCTCGACCGGGAGGCCGGCAAAGGCGATCCGGTCGACCAGGGTGCCCAGTTGACTCAGGCTCGGTTGGGGTGCGAGTGCGGAGGGGTCGCCCTCGCCGTCGCGCCCGGTCCGGTCATCGTCGCCGTCCGGCGACGGTGCCAACAGGCCCATCAGGTGCCGCAGTTCGGTCATCGCCTCACGTCCGGCACCCTCCACGGCCTGCAACGCAGTCTCCGCCGCGTCCGGCAGGGCGGCGAGCACCTCACGGGCCGCGGTCGCCTGCACGACCATCAGGCTGACCTTGTGGCTGACGATGTCGTGCAACTCCCGTGCGATACGGGCCCGTTCGGCCACCACCGCCGTACGGGCGGCAGCCTCCCGCTCGCGCTCCAGCAGCCAGCGCCGGTCCTCCAGAAGCTTGCGGTAGCGGCGGCGAGCGCGCGCCAGCAGCAGGGTGGCGCCCCCGGTCGCCGCCAGGCTCACCGTCACCAGGGCGATGAGCAGCAGGCCCGTCTCCGATCTCCACACGTCGTCCATCGTGCCAGCCGGCCGAGGAGCGGGCGTCCCTCTCCGGGTCCACCCCGTACATCGCCGGTATGACCGCCGCCGTCGGATACCTCCGGGGGCTGACGCTCAGGGCTGCCCACGCCGCCTACCGTCCCTGTCATGACCACCGAAGGCATCAGCGGCACGACTGCGGAGCATGGTCCGGCCGCCGTGCACGAGCAGGACGTCGTCCGGGTGAGCGACCTGCGCAAGGAGTACGGCGACACCGTCGCCCTGAACGGGGTGTCGCTGGAGATCGGCGCCGGGGAGGCGGTGGCGGTGATGGGGCCGTCCGGCTGCGGCAAGTCCACCCTGCTCAACATGATCGCCGGCCTTGACCGGCCGAGCGCCGGCAGGGTGCGTGTGCACGGCGAGGACCTGGGCGCGATGAACGAGACCGGGCTGGCGCTGTTCCGGCGCCGCCGGATCGGCATGATCTTCCAGTTCTTCAATCTCATCGACGACCTGACCACGATCGACAATGTCGCCCTGGCCGCCCAGCTCACCGGAACGCCCGCCCGTCAGGCCCGGCGCCGGGCGCTGGAGCTGCTGGACGAACTCGGCATCGCCGACCGCAGGAACGTCTACCCCGCCGCGCTCAGCGGTGGCGAGCGCCAGCGAGCGGCGGTGGCCCGCGCGCTGATGAACCGGCCCGCGCTGCTGCTGGCGGACGAGCCGACCGGCGCTCTGGACAGCCACGCGGGCGAACAGGTGATGGACCTGCTCATCGATCTCAACGAACTGGGCCAGACCCTGCTGCTGGTGACGCACGACCAGATACTGGCCACCCGCTGTGCCAGCCGCCTGGTAGTGATGGCGGACGGCCGGATCACCGGCGAGCGGACCCTGGAGCGGTCGGCATGAGCGCGGTGTGGAGGGCCTCCCGCGCGGCCGTGCGTCGGCGCCGGTTGCAGACCTCCGTGATCGCGGCAGTGGTCCTCGTTTCCAGTACGGCCCTGGTAGTCGCCCTCGGCCTGCTCGACGTCGCGTCCGGTCCCTTCGACCGGCTCTTCGGTCAGGCGCACGGCGCGCACGTTGTCGCCACCTTCGACGCGTCGAAGGTCTCCGGCGCGGAGCTGGAGCGGACCGCGGAGCGTCCGGGTGTACGGGCTTCGGCCGGGCCGTTTTCGCAAGCCGTGATCGACATGCCGGAAAGCGCGGCGTCCCAGCTGCCCGGAATGGCGCCCGGCCCCCTGACAGTCGTCGGGCGGGCGGACCCCGGTGGCAACGTCGACCGACTGGACCTGTTCGCCGGGCACTGGGCCACCGGTCCGGGCCAGATCGTGCTGGCGTTGCCGGACGCGCCCGGGATGGACAAAGGGCCGCACTCTCCGATCGGCAAGCGGATCCAACTGCCCGGGCAGCGGCCCCTGACCGTGGTGGGACTCGCCTCCAGCCTGAGCGGCACCGCGCAGGCATGGGTCTCACCACAGCAGATCACGGCCTTGCACCCCACGGCGTACCAGATGCTCTACCGGTTCGACCGGGCCGCCACAGCTCGTCAGATCACGGCGGACACCGCGGCGGTGAGAGCCGGCCTGCCGTCCGGATCGCTGGTCGCCCACCAGTCGTACCTGACCTTGAAGGCGCAGGTCGCGGTCAACCCCAACGCCTACGTGCCGTTCCTCCTGGCCTTCGGGGTCCTCGGCCTGCTGGTGGCCGTCCTGATCGTGGGCAACGTGGTGAGCGGCGCCGTCGTCTCCGGCTTCCGCCACATCGGCGTGCTCAAGTCCCTGGGCTTCACGCCCAATCAGGTCGTCGCGGTCTACCTGGTGATGGTCTGCGTCCCCGCCACGGCGGGCGCGCTGGCCGGCACGGCCCTGGGCGGGGTGGTCGCGCCGTCGCTGCTGCACCAGGTCTTCCAGGGCGCGAAGCTCGGCACCGCGACAGTGCACCCGACGATCGGCTCCTGGGCGTACGCGACCGCCGCACTCGGCATGCCCCTGACGGTACTGCTGGCCGCGCTCATCCCGGCCCTGCGCGCACACCGGCTATCCGCGGCACGCGCCATCGGCGCGGGCAGCGCACCGCACGGTGGACGGGGACCGGCGGTGCAGCGGTGGTTGAGCGGGGTGCGGCTGCCGCGCTCGGTGACTCTGGGCCTGGGCCTGCCCTTCGCCCGGCCCGGACGGGCGCTGCTCACCGTCGCCTCGGTCCTGCTCGGTGTGGCCACGGTGACCTTCGCCACCGGCCTGTCGGCCACCATGGTCTCCTACGGCCACGCGGAACAGGACTACGGCACGGCACAGTCGACCGTCTGGCGAGGACAGACCAAGTTCGATCAGACGGCCCCGCGTCACAACGACGCCGCAACGCAGAATCTCCTGCGCTCTCTGCCGGATGTCGCAGACGTGGCCGCAGTGGGCTTCATCAACGTACGGATCCTCGGCCGGAGCGAAGGAGTGGCGATCGAGGGCGTGCGCGGGGGACGGTCTACTCTCCCGGACAGCCTGGCGCGGGGCCGCTGGATGAGCAGACCCGGCGAAGTGGTGGCCTCCGGCAGATTCCTTGCCAAACAGGGGCTGCGGCTCGGCGACTCCTTCACCCTGACCGCAGCGGACGGCCGCCAGGAGCGCGTGACCCTGGTCGGGGAGATCCTGGCCGGCCCGGAGGACTGGATGCGCGCGGACTGGTCGACGGTGACCGCTTTGGCACCGGACGCGCAGGCCAACCAGTACTGGGTGCACCTCACCCGCGGCGCCGACTTCAACGCCTACACGAAGGCCGTACAAGCCGCCGACCCGGGGCTCTACCCGGCAAAAAACACCATGCTGAACACGGACGCCGTGACCGTCATCAGCTCGGCCTCCGCACTGACGCTGATGCTGACGCTGGTCGCAGCGATGGGCGTGTTCAACACCGTCGTACTCAACGCGCGGGAGCGCCAGCGCGACCTCGGGATGCTCAAGTCCATCGGCATGACGCCACGCCAGGTCACGGTGATGATGGTGGTGTCCATGGCCGGACTCGGGCTGGTCGGCGGGATCCTGGGACTGCCGCTCGGAGTCGCCGCGTACCACGTGGTGATCCCGATCACCGAGCACGCGGCCCAACTCACCTTTCCCGCTCGGATGCTGGACGTGTGGCACCCAGGGTTGATGACGTTGCTGGTGCTGGCCGGGGTGGCGATCGCCGCACTGGGTGCGGTGCTGCCGGCGCGTGCGGCGGCCCGGCAGACCATCGCCCGCGTCCTGCACACCGAGTGACGGCCGGCGGTCGTCCCTGCTGCGGCGTCGACGCGTCAGACGAGACCTCCGTCGGCCCCAGCATCACCGTGTCGGACGCCAAGACCACGTCGGCGTGCGCATGCCAGAGCTGAAACGCATGTACGGGGTCGGGTCCCTCATGTTGAGGGACCCGACCCCGCTTTCGTCGTGGACAACGGACAATCTCAAACCCTGTCCATAACTTGGGCTGAAAGATCAAGCCGCCAGGCAGCGCTCCGGGCGGAGGCAACTGGTCACAGGCCTGCGCCATCGGTTCTACCCAGGGCCGTAGCGCCATACGTCCGGTCTACGAATTGCTCATCCCACGCCTCACCAGTTGGGCGACAACTCTCCTGTATGGCAGGCCCACACACGGCGTGTCCAACGCCAGTGACGGCAACGCTGACGGCAACGACGGCGGACGACAGTGGTGCTCGGCAGCCGGGCACAGTGGCCGCAGGGGGCGATGAACCCAGCCCACCAAGACCTGTCCGCGCCTTCTAAGCGCTTGGCCGAAGGTTCGAGTCCTGCCGGGGGCGCCATCCCCTGTGTGGTGCTCTCATCCCGCCACCGCCACCGCCCACCGCCGCCCCGGACAGGGCCGAGCAGACGCGCCCCAGGGCCGCTCCTCAGTGGGTGGATCGACGGCGGAGGGGATGAGGGCTGGGGTGAGTGGTGGCTGATGAAAGGCCGAGTGCCCCACCACGGCCGGGGTATGAAAGCCCCAAAAAATAGCGGTGAGCCTTTGCCTGCCCGCGGTTATCCTGCCTCGTCCCGAACAGGCTAGGGAGGCTCTCCACCATGAGCAGCACCATGTCGTCCTTTCCCGAGCGGATCGAGCTCTCGGGGGAGGGTCTCGTCCTCCGCGACTGGACGGAGGCGGACCTGGCCGCGATGCCGGAGCTGTTCGACCACCCCGACATCGCGTACTGGACACCGATCGTCTCCCCCTTCGACGAAGCAGCCGCCCGCGCACGGCTGGACCGGGCCCGGCAGCTGCGGACGGACGGCACGACCATCCTGCTCGCCATCACCGTCGACGGCGGCGCACCACTCGGCGAGGTGATGCTGCGGCGAGCCTCCGAGGGCACGGAGCTCGGCTACGCGATCGGCCCGGCGCACCGCGGCCAGGGACTGGCGGCGCGGGCGGTGCGGGTGATGGCCGCGTACGCCTTCGAGCAGCTGGGCGCGAGGCAGGTGATCCTGGAGCTGGAGGCCGAGAACGCCGCCAGCGTCGCCGTAGCCACCAAGGCCGGCTTCGGACTGCTCGACGTGCCGCTGATCACGGGTGAGGAGAAGGGGCGACCCTACGCCCTGCAGACGTGGGGTCTGAACCGCCCCTGACCCTCTGCCTCCACCAGGGGGTTGGCCTGCGTCGGCGGCCCCGCATGATCGCCCTGACAGGGATGAGGACAGACCCGCAAAGACCGGCGAGACGGTCCCGGGTCGCTCTGGGATCCGCAGGTGTTCGAGACCATCGACGCACAGGTGCGGCCCAGCTGGACCCTTGTCCTGCAGGACGGCCACATGACGCCGGCCCCTGCCCTCTGGCAACGCCCCGGCCTCTGGAACGACTACTTCGACGACGTGCCGCAGGCCTTGGCGGACTTCCGGGCCGCCAAGCACGAGCTGCTCAACAGCGCCTGACACCTGGGGAGGTGACCCACATGCCGGCAGCAGACGGCCCGCCGCATGCCACTCTCGTGCCAGAACGGACGGGGGCTCACGGGGAACCGGAGTGCCCAGGGGGTGGCTTCAGCCGGACTCCGCCAAGACCGAAAATCCGCAGGTCGCGCTCACGGCCGCCCAACCTCGCTCCTAAAGCGGTGATTGCTCGCCCCACCGCTGCAGGCGGGCGCAGGCCACCAGTGCGCTGCCGTCTTCGGTGAAGTAGAACAGGAAGGTCCATTTCCGATCGGCAGAATTGATCAGCCCTCCGCGCACCGGCCGGCCATGCTCGCGGAGGAGCTGCACCATCCGTTCCAGCCCGAGAGGTTCGACTCCGCGCAGCCGCATGCGCCGAAGTCGGAGTGCGAAGACCCCGGCATGCCGCTCTGCGGGATGCGTCGTATCCCACGCTGCGGTACAGCAGCCGGGTACCGCAACCCAGCAATCGCCCGCGTCCTGAAGCGTCCCTCCGGGGCCCGGTAGGCCCGAATGGTGGAGATCCGCCGGCTCACCGCAGCCGCGGCCGGGACGGCGCCGGCGTCCTGCTACGGGCGCTGGATCGTCCCGTCCGCCGAGATGTGGGCGGCGTGCGGGCCGAAGTCCTCCTCCGACACGCTGGAGACGAGGTCGATCGCCTCGCCGCCCGGCTCCGGCGTGCCGGGCTCCACGATCCGAGTCGGGCGCAGGCGCCCGGACACGTAGGTGCCGTCGGGGCGGAGGGTCAGTTGCAGCACGCCGCTGGTGGAGAGTGTGCCGCCGAGGCCGAGCACCTTGTAGCCGGAGAAGTTCCCCAGGCTGTAGGCGATCAGTCGGCCCTTGTAGAACTCCATCCCCCGCATCACGTGCGGGCCGCTGCCCACGACGAGGTCGGCGCCGGCGTCGATCACCGCACGGCTGAAGCGGTAGCAGTCACCGCGGTCCTCGCCGAGGAAGTACTCGGTGCCGGGCTCTACGTGGGTGCGGTCCGAGCCCTCCGCGCCGGCGTGCATGATGACGATCACGACGTCCGCCATCTTTGCGGCGCGGGCGGTGAGTCGCTTCGCCTCGGGGATGTTCGTGAGGTCGTTCGCCCCTCGGTCGGGAGCGAACCCGATCACCGCGACCCTGATGCCGTGCAGCCGCTGGATGGCGATCTGGCCCAGGCGGCCGGTGAACGGCAGGTTCACGGAGCGCAGGGCGGCGAACGTCTGGCGTCGCCCCTCCGCCCCGAAGTCGTCGACATGATTGTTCGCCAGGTTCAGGACCGTGAACCCGGCCTTCTTGAGCCAGCGGCCGTAGGACGGCGGGGCGTGGAACGCGAAGCAGTTCGGGCTGTCGTTGTCGTCGCACTTGCTGGAACCGCCGGTGGTGAGTGTGCCCTCCAGGTTCCCGAGCACCACGTCTCCGGCGAGAAGGCCGTCGACAGGGTCGAAGAACGAGGCGCCGTCGTCCGGCGGCAGGTCGTCCGGCAGCGAGCCCATCACGATGTCTCCCACGGCGGCGATCCGCACGTTGCCGGCAGGGCGCGGCGGCGCCGGCGCACCGGACGCCGTGGTCCCGGTCGTCCGCAGGGGGGCTTGGGCGGAGCCGACGGAGGCTGTGTCCTCGGAGCCGGCGCGGAATCCGAACGCCGCCGCCACAACCACCACGCCGGTCCCGACCAGACCGAGGGCGAACAGGCGGTGACGGCGCACCGGATTCTGCCGCTCGCGCCGCGGCCGGGGTCGCCGTTCGACGGATCTGATCATTGGCTCATGCTACGAAGCGGACGCCCTTCCTCCGCGGAGGGTCATCGGCTGGCGTGTTCCTGACGGCGTCTCCGTTCGCGCTCGACGCCGTCCCGCGCAGCCTCGCGGCACGGGCACGAGCCCGGCGGGCCCGGGCAGGGTCCGGCAAGGCGCAGACCGTGCCCGGGAGGGCACGGCTGACGAGGTCCGCCCAGGTCCCACAGAGCTGCCGTACGGAGCCGGCGGCAAGACCGTGGCCTTCGAAATCGCACAGAAGGGTCAGAGGTCCATCTGTTCGTCCGTGGCCGAACGACGGCCTCCGTACGAGGTGACCAGCGCGTCAGCGACGGCCGCCGCGTCCGCATCGGCCACGTCCGCCGGGTACTCCGGCAGCAGGTCGTCCCAGACGGGCATCCACGACCCGTACAGCTGGGCCTGCCCCTCGGGCCTGGCGAAGAACCAGATGTGAAGGTGTGCGGCTCCGTCCCCGATCCGATAGACGTGGGCCCGGGAGATGTTCGGCAGTGCCTGCACATGGCGGACGAGGTGAGTGGTGAGCACCCCCAGTTCGGCGGCCAGTTCGTCGGGCAGATCCGCCATGTCGTAGTGGTCCCGGGGGTACAGCATCAGCACCAGCGGCACGCCGACACCCGTGACCCGGGCCAGTCGCCAGCGTTCGTCGAACCAGATGCCTTCATCTCGGGCGCGGCACACGTCGCAGTTCGCCGGGTCCTCGCCGTGCCGTTCCGGCTCGGGCAGAACGGGCGGGCGCAGCGGCGCGACGCGAAGTCCGTCAGGTTCGAACGGGCTCATGTCCCAGCTGGTCATCCGTGCCAACGGAAGCCGAAGCTCGCCGTCCGCGGCCGCACGTGCGTGGTCGTGGAACTCATCAGGTCGCAAGGCCATGATCGGAGACTAACGCGGTCCATCGGCGCCCCGGCAGTCGATGTGATCAGCTGTTGAGCGGACCGGCGCATGCGGGCGTGGAGCCGGTCACCCCCGGGCGGTCGATGATCCGGGCCGGCGGATTCCCCCGGATCGCCGCCGACTGCGGCGGGTCGCCCGAACAGAGGCCTCCCCGTCGTTACTGAAGCCGTCCGGCCATTCGGGGGAGTCGAGGCGGCGGGACCGCCGAGCACGTCACGGACCGTCAGCTGCTTTTTTCCTGCTCGCAGCATGATTCGGAGCCGGGACAGACCGACGCCCGGCCCCTCCCCCGGTATCGATGGCCCATACAAGCGAGGGTTACGGACATATCCGGTTTTTGTAACACGAATCGCTTCGTGGATCCGGTGTCGCCGTGGAGGGCCACAGTGTGAGACCTCGGCACGGAGCCGGGAATTCCGGATTGCACGCCCCGGCCCCGACCAGGGCCGGTAGGCACGAACGTGAGGTGACAGATTCATGTCTGTTTCTCGTACGACGGTCCGCCTGATCGCCACCTTTGTGGCTTCGGGCGCCCTCGTCGGCGCGGCCGCCATGCCCGCCCTGGCAGCCGGAGCCGACCATGACCGTGACAACGGGAGGAGTTACTCACACGGCTACAGAAGCGACCGCCACCACGACGGTCACTTCGGCGACCGGGACTGGGACCGGGACCGAGGCTGGGACCGGGGCCGAGGCTGGGACCGGGGCCGAGGGTGGGACGGCGACGGGGGCTGGGGACGGGACCGTGACCGTGATCGGGACCGGGGCTGGCACCACGGCTGGTACCCCGACCGGCACCGGGATCACGACCGCTACTTCGGCCACCGCTAGCCCGCCTCGGCGGCGGTGCCGTGACGCGGAGGCCGACCACACCCTCTGCCACCCGCCGTCGTAGCCGGCACAACCGCTGCATCCCGCCGGAGGGCCGAAGACCGCTGAGGAATGGTCTTCGGCCCTCCGGCCGTGTGACGCAAGCCGGGGAACGGGCCGGGCACCACTGTGAGTCGGGGAAGCGAGCAGGTGGGCCGGACGACTGCCGGCGTGCCCTGTGACTGATCAGGCGGGGATCCAGTCGGGCCACTGTGGCGGGACGTTGCTCACGGGGCAGAGGCCGGAGTCGCCGGGACAGCCGTCCAGCGTCCCTCGGGTCGCGAAGAACCACCATGCCGGCCACACCGTCGCGACAACCACCGGCAGCGTCGGCAGTGAGACGCGGACCGCCGTCGGCGCGCGAAGCACCGTGCGTCGGCCGATTGGCCCGGGCCACAAGCCCGACGAGTGCTTCTGCTCCCACGACCAGAGGGAGCAGAAAGTTGAGTTCGAGACGTCCGCCGGCGTCGTAACCCGCGTCGCAGTACGCGTGCGCCCAGACGGTCAGCGACCAGGCGACGCAGCCCATCGCGGCTCCGAACAATGCGGAGACCGCCCAGGGGAGGCAGGAGTTGGATCTCGGCTCGACTGTGTCCACGACACGGCACGCCATCGAACTCGGCATGCGCGGTTCCGCCGAGCGCCCGCCCAAGCGGTGACATCGCTGCCACGACGGCTTTCAAGTCTGTTGCGGCGGTGGGGGGTTGCTGATTCGATCCTCGAATGGCAGAGATCAAGGAGCCCTGGGGGCTCAGTGTGCTCGGTGCAGGGCACGTGTCGGCGGAGCCGCGGCTGGCCCAGGCAAAGCTTGCCGTCGACCTCCTGGCACCGACACCCGAAGAGGCCTTCGAACAGGCCGGAGCGGCAGTTGTCAGGCTGCGGACCGTGCTGCGGGAGCACGGAATACCCGACTCCGACGTATCCGGATCGCGCCTCGCCCTCCAGTCGGAGTTCAAGGGTTACGGCGCGGACCGGACGTTCCACGGCTATCGCTGCGAGGCGACGTACACCGTGCAGACCGAAGCCCTTGACCGGCTCGAACTTCTGATTGAGGACGCCGTCCGGGCCGGCGCGAACCGAGTCGACGAGGTGCACTTCGATGTGCTCGACAAGCCGTCGCTCCGGGACGAGGCCCGCCGCAGGGCAGTCGGGGCCGCACGGCGCAAAGCAGAGGTCTACGCGGACGCCTGCGGTGTGCGACTCGGCCCTGTGGTGCACATTCAGGACGTCGATCCGGAATCGGTCGGGCTGCGCAGCCACGGGAGCCGTATCGGAGGCGATCCCGAATCCGACGGTGTCTTCGCTCCCGGGGCGGTGCGCGTCGAGGCCGCGGTGTTGCTCGGCTTCAGCCTGCTGCCCGACTAGTTTCTTCCGGCGGTGCGCGGATCAGCCCCTGGCTACGCGGGAGGGGCGTAGGGGTTCCCGTCGGGCGTCATCGGGCCGCCCCACCACGCCCCCGGCGGCGGGACAGGAGTCCAGTCCGGGCCCCGGTGATCCAGCCACCACCTGCCGATGGTGTGGAACTTCTCCTCGAAGCTGCGATCCCAGCTGAGGAACCCGGTGATCGGCGCCCGCAGGCGGGTACGACGGCCGCCCGTCTCGTAGATCACGACGGTCCGGCTGCCGAAGAGGGACTCGATCCGGACGGCCTGGACGTTCGACCACGGGACGGTCCTGCGGCGGAAGTTGTGCACGACGGCCGCCGACGGCGTGAGAGTGACCCCGAAGGGCCGCGAGATGACCAGTGCCACGGGCAGCAGAACGGCCCACACGAGCAGTGAGAAACGTAGCGGGCCGAACGGTCCGCCATCCAGCCAGAGCAAGACCTGGAGCGCCACGATGAAGAGGGCGGGCAGCGTGGACAGCAGGCGCTGGAGGCGCGTCAGCCGGTAACGGATGCGCTCCGGCGGCACAGCCTCGACCTGCGATTGCTCCATCGATCCCCGCCCCTTGCACAACGCAGCCGACACCGGCCCATCCCCGCCAGGGCAGCATGACGGACCAGGGGCGCGCTGTCCATCCACCTGCCACTCCGCCTGACCGGAGTTGAGTACGGGTGCTCATGCGCATCACCTTCAGCCGCGGCACCCTGCATCCATGACCGACACCCTTTCAGCCCCGGAGCGCCGACTGCCCTGGTCGCGCCGAACACGCCTGGGCGTGGACCTCGCCTTCGCGATCCCGCTGCTCCTGTTGGAGACCGCGTGGCTCGTGCTGGACTGGATATACGGCTTCGGACTGGAGGTATGGGCAGCGCAAGGTGACCGAGCGCGGATCGACGCGGCCGGCCTCGCGCACATCGGGCGGCTACGGACGCTGCTGATCGTCGTACTCGTCCTGGCAGTTGTCGCGGTGATCTTCCGCGCCCGCTGGACGGTGGTCGCCCACCTGCTGGTGGCCCTCCTGGTGGGCGGATCGCTGACGACCGCGCGGCACGAGTGGGACCACAGCCACTCCCCGTCGTCCGGTTGCGTCCGCTACAGCGCGAACTGTTGAGACAGCCAGGTGCCGGTCTCGGCCCTGGCCGACTTCAACTCGCGTGCACCGGCAGCCAGGTACGGGTGCCGGAGAGCCATGTGCGCCAGACATGCCGGGTGTTCGCTATCGCGGGACGGTCCAGAAGCCACAGCACGTAGCTCGCGTGAAGCTGTGCCGCCGGGTTGTCGGAGCACTTCGCCCTGTGGAGCCTGTCGCGCA
Source organism: Streptomyces sp. BK340 (assembly GCF_007827595.1). Lineage (GTDB taxonomy): Bacteria > Actinomycetota > Actinomycetes > Streptomycetales > Streptomycetaceae > Streptomyces. The sequence goes on along the minus strand of NZ_VISR01000004.1, from coordinate 196,832 downwards.
GTTCGTCTCCGTCCACTGCTCGGGCCACACGCACGTACTCACGGTCCTTGCACCGGTAGGTCCGCCGGACCACGAGGCCGACCAGATCGACCAGTCTCGCTCTCGCCCGCAGCCCGGCTCTGAACCACAGCCCGGGGAAGGGGCCTTCGTGCAAACGGGCAAACGCAGCCTCTGCCTCCATGGAGGCTCCAGCGTGCCGGTCCAGGGCCGCAGCGCGCTCAGCGGCGTCCGGTGATGTCAGGCCGTAAGCCCATGCCAAACCCTCGGCCCACTCATGGTCGCCGACGCCCGGGCCAGCCGCTTCTGTCACAGGAAAGATCATCTCGTGAGGGGACGGGCGACCGCTGCTCAATGGGCTCGGTGCACCGTGGCCCTGGACAGGGCCACCGCATCGCGGTGCCGGTCGTCCGCGGCCGTCGTCCATGAGATCCACGCGGTCGAGACGTGGGCGGCCGGTATCGGCCCGGTGCCGGGCCTAGTCCGTTCTTCGGCTACGGGCAGCTCCACCACAACAACGGAACCTGGGACCTGACCTTCCACAGGACGGACGGTGTGGCCGGGACGGTCAGGGCGCGGCCGAGGCCGGCTCGCGGAGCATGAACACGTCGACCGGGTCCTCGGTCTCGACGGTGAAGCCGTGCCGCTCGTACAGCCGCCGGGCCGGGCTGCCCTGCAGCACCTGCAGCCGGACCGGGGTGCCGTCACGGTCGCAGCGCTCCAGCAGCTCGCGCAGTACGGCCCCGCCGATGCCGCTGCCCTGCAGGTGCGGGGCGAGGTAGAAGTGTTCCAGCCAGTGGGCGTCGGCGGCCGGGCGCAGTGCGACGCAGCCGGCGAACGCGCCGGCCGCCTCGATCACCCAGGTGTGCGCCGGCGCGAACCTGTCCCGCAGCCGCTGCCGCACCCGCTGCTCGTCGTAGCGCCCGAGCCGCTCCAGGTCCGCCCGCATCACCACGGCCCGCAGCTCGGCCAGCGGCTCGAGGTCCGCCATCGACGCCGACCGTATCTCCCAGTCCGCCATGATCGCCAGGCTATCGCGCCGTGAACTGCACGTTCCTACCGGAGCATGGCACGGGATCCACCCGCGCCGGCTCCGTCCCGCCGGATACGGCCCGGCCTGCGCTCAGGCCGCCAGTTCCGCGTCCCCCTCCTCCGCTTCCGCGCGCTCCGCCGCCGCCCGCGCCGCCAGTGCGTTCGCCGCCGCGTTGAAGCGCTCCATGGAAGTGGGGTGGTCCGGGCCGAGGACGTACTCCTTGAGGATGCGGCGGTCGAGGGCCATCGGATCGGTGTACGGCACCCGGACCGCGTTCAGGATCTCCGGGAGGCGGGTGCACTCACGGTCGAGGAGGTAGGCGCCGCCCGCGGTGGTGTAGGCGGCCCGGAACTCGTCGTCGGGCAGGTCGCGGGCGTTGGTGAGGACGTACGGCTTGAGGCCGGCCACGAAGTCGGCGACGACCGAGGAGACGTCGCTGATGAGGATGTCCGCCTGGTTGAAGCACTCGTAGAGGGCGGGCAGTTGCTTGAGGATCACGTTGTGGCGGACCGGGCCCCGGCTCTCCCAGAAGATCCGGTGCCACTCGGCGCGCAGCTCCTGCCACTCGGCCGCCCCCGCGCGGTCGGGCACCCGGGCCTCGCGCAGCTGCTCGGCGTCGTCGCCGCCGAGCCGGCCGGACAGTTCGTCGAGGCGGGCCTGTATCTCCTGCAGCCGGGGCTTCGCCGCGGCGACCGCGGCCTCCGCCTCCGCGGCGCCGCGCTGCTCGTTGTCGGCCCGCAGCAGCTCGCGGATCGCCTTGTCGGCCGCGGCCGCCTCGGCGGAGCGCTTTCCAGTGAGCGGGTGCGGCTTGTAGATGACCCGGACGTTCTGCGTAAGGAGCTGCTCGATCAGGGGCACGCCCATCGGGATCAGCGAGGTGTGGCAGTCGTCGTCGCTCCAGCCCTCCCAGGTGGGCGCGTAGAGGACGACGGGGAGCGGGCCGGGCGTGTGCTCGGCGTGCAGGCGGATCGACGAGAGCTGCGGGCGGCCCACCTCGACGATGGCGCTGTCGCTGATCGCGTGCCGGACCCGCTGGTAGCGGTCGCGGCCCGCGCGGCCGGCCACCCAGATCTCGTCGTACACCTTGCTGACCCGGTTGCTGCTGGCGAGCTTGTCGCTGTCGCCGTGGCCGATGAAGACGTGCTTGGCCTCGGCCACCCGCAGCATGTGCACGTTCTTGCCCGCGTTGCCCGGGTAGAGGACGACCCGGACGCCGGACAGCTCCAGTTCGGCCAGGTCGTCGGCCTTGGGGACGCAGACCACCGGGATCCAGGTGCGGCTGAGATAGCGGAACGAGGCGCGCTCCCGAAGGATGATGACCGGGCGCAGGTCGAGCTGCTCCAGCGTCTCGATCCACATGTTGACCTGGTACATGAAGTCCCGGGAGACGGAGGCGAAGCTGAAGTACAGCGCCACCTCGGGCCGGTAACCGGCGAGCTGGCGGTTGACCTCGGCGAACACCTCGTCCCGGGCGGGCATGCGGCGGACCCTGCGGTACTGGCCCAGCAGCGCGAGGACGCCCGCCGCGGTCACCCCGACGGAGAGGGCGAAGCCGGCGTACGCGGGTCCCCAGGTCCCGGCGGCCAGCGCGGCGAGCAGGCCGGCGTGGGCGGGCAGGTCCAGGTGGAGGAGCTTGCGCAGACTGCGCCGGTAGAGGACGGCGGGCGGCTGCTTCGGGACGGGCAGCCCGCTCATGTCGAGGTTGCGCACGACCAGCGGCAGCACCCGGCGCCTGCGGATCGCGTGATGCACCGCCGTGTACAGCATCATCATCGCGAAGTGGGCGCTGAAGACGGCGAGCGCGGCGACCAGCACCTCGTCCGGCGCGTCCGTCCGGCTGGCCAGCGCGAGCAGCATCACCGTGCGGACCGCGAATCGCAGCGGGCGGGTGAGCTGCAGCGTCGCCAGCCTGCGCACGAAGCCCGGAGCCCTGGAGTGCAGCACCTCGTCCGCGAGATACGTCACCGCCGACGCCGCGGCGAAGCCCCACAGGGACGGCAGCAGCGCGAAGACGGGCAGCGCGGCGAAGCCGGCACCGAGCAGGAGTACGAGGAGCAGGTCGGTCGCCCCGCGCACGCGCAGGACACCACACAACCGACGGATCATCATGAGCAGAATTCCTCTTCCGGGATGGCAGGCGCGTGGTGGGCCAAACGCCGCTGTTCGTCAGTTCGACGTAAGAAGAGGGTGAAGAGTTGTACACCACACGGAAAGAAGCAGTTCACGTTCCGTTTGGCTGGTGTATGGCGCCCGGCTCCCGCCCCGGAGCTGCCGGTACAGTCGCCGCGGGGAAGGGAGAGACGACGTGCGACTTCGCTGCGCGGTCCTGGACGACTTCCAGGGTGTGGCCACCGAGTCGGCCGACTGGTCGGTGATCGAGGACCGGGTGGAGGTCGTCGCACTGCGCGAGCACCTCGACGGCGAGGACGCCCTCGCCGCGGCCCTCGCCGACTACGACATCGTCGTCACCCTGCGCGAACGCGTCCCGTTCCCCGGCTCGCTGATCGCACGCCTGCCGCGGCTGCGGCTGCTCGTCGCCTCGGGGATGCGCAACAGCGTCATCGACTACGCCGCCGCCGAGGCGCACGGCGTCACCGTCTGCGGTACGGCGAGTGCGTCGACGCCTCCCGTGGAGCTGACCTGGGCGCTGCTGCTGGGTCTGGCCCGCGGGATCGTCGAGGAGAGCGGGGCGCTGCGCTCCGGCGGGCCCTGGCAGTCCACCGTCGGCGCCGACCTGCACGGCCGCCGGCTCGGTCTGCTCGGACTGGGGAAGATCGGCGGCCGGGTGGCGCAGGTCGGGCTCGCCTTCGGCATGCGGGTCGCCGCCTGGAGCCAGAACCTGACCGGGGAACGGGCCGCGGAGGTCGGCGCAGAACTCGCCGCCTCCAAGGAGGACCTGCTGGCCACCAGTGATTTCGTCTCCGTCCACCTGGCCCTCGGCGACCGCACCCGGAGCCTCGTCGGCGCCGCCGAACTGGCCCTGATGAAGCCGACGGCCTACCTGGTCAACACCTCCCGCGCGGCGATCGTGGACCAGGACGCCCTGCTGGCCGCGCTCCACGAGGGCCGGATCGCGGGCGCCGGTGTCGATGTCTTCGACGTCGAGCCGCTGCCCGCGGACCACCCGATGCGCACCGCACCCCGCCTCCTCGCCACGCCCCACCTCGGCTATGTGTCCCGCGCCAACTACGAGACGTACTACGGCCAGGCGGTGGAGGACATCCAGGCCTACCTCGCGGGTGCTCCGGTACGACGACTGCCCTGAGGCCGCGTCACACGGCGGCCTGACCGGTACGGGCAACCGGTTGACGTCCCGTCAATCCGTCCTCGGACGTCGGTAGATTCCTTCGCTCCGGTGCAGATGGAGGAGGTCCACCAGGTAGCGCCGGAGCGTCACATGGTCGATGTCGTCGGAGTCCTCGCACCAGGCTCGCAGACGCTCGTTCACAACCCGCTCCGGGTACTCGAGGGCCCGGCTCGAAGGTGTGCTCGGCGATGTGCCGCAGCACCAGCTTCTTCCGGGTCCACTGGGTGGGCAGCCGTACCGGTCGCCCGTCCGGTACGAAGGTGTTCGGGACGGCGTCCGTCCCGTCGGCAAGTGAGCCCAGCACACAGGGAAGAGCCACGGCACTCGCGCCGGGGCTCTTCCCATGCCGTCCTACGGCTCACGCGTACCGGTAGATCCGACTCATGTCCTCCAGCCCGTCGGGCGTCACGTTCCAGGGCGGCAGCTTCTGGTGCCGGGAGACGATCCGCCGGTGCTGCGGGTCGGCGCGTCCGGGCGGGTCCGCGGGCAGATAGCGGTGGCTGCGGTGGGCGCGCTGCCACCGGTACCACTGCAGGTCCAGGAAGGCGTGGTGCAACCAGAACACCGGGTCGTTGACGGAGGCGCCGCCGAGCATCTCGCCGCCGACCCAGCGGTGCACCCGGTTGTGGTTGCGCCAGGAGGTGCTGCCGCTGCCGGTCCCCCAGCCCTCCAGCTTGTTGCGGAAGCCCCGGGTGACCGTCGAGTCCCAGGGCCGGACGTCGTAGACGGCGTCGTCGAGGGCCCATTTCAACTCGCTCTTGGTGGGCAGCGCGATGGGGGCGGCGGAACGGCCCAGGTCCCGGGTGAGGAACTTGCCGTCCGTGATCCCCTCCTTGATGGTCCAGTGGCCCGCCGAGTAGGCGAACGGCCCTGTCATCACCTGCCGGTCGGAGCGCCGCCCGTTGCCGCCCAGCAGGTCCTTCGTCCAGGGCACGGACGTCGTCGTACGGTCCCGGGTCCAGTCCCAGTACGGCACCGTCACCGAGGAGTCCACGCGGCGCAGCGCCCGTTCCAGGTCCAGCACGAACCTGCGGTGCCAGGGCAGGAAGGAGGGGGTCATGTGGGCGGTGCGCAGGCCGGCCTCGCCGTCGGCGGTGTAGTAGTCGATGTGCAGGCGCACGAACTCGTCGTACTCACCACGCCGTTTGAGCTCCAGCAGGGCGTTCACGAACCGCCGGCGCTCGGTGGGGGTGAGCGTGCTGACGTCCTTACGCACGTACGCCATGCTCACCCTCCATGTGGCTGTGTGCCGTCGCCGGCATCCCGCCGACCGGGCCCGGGGCGAGGTCGCGCAGCCGCCGGCCGGGGCCCATCTCGTCGACGGCGGCGCGGGTCGCCTCGAGCGGGGTGCGGTACGAGCTGTAGTGGTCCACCATGCTCAGCCAGGTGCCGTCGGCCCGGCGCATCAGGTGCAGCGGGCGGCCGTCGACGGTGACCTGCCATTCGCACTGGGGCACGGCGCGTCCGGCGATCGGCACCAGGACGCCCAGGATGCGGCGGCCACGGTAGGTCTCGTCGAAGGAGCTGCCCTCGGGGCCGTCCGCCGAGGGGGCCGGGCGGGAGGCGGCGACGACCGGTGCAAGCGCCAGGGCGGCGGCCGAGGCCAGCAGTCCCCGCGTCATCTCCCTCCGCGTCACTCTCCACGCACCCACTCTGACCTGCTGCTCCGCCCCCACCGCTACGCCATCGGCACCCACCGCTACGCCATCGGCACCCACCGCTACGCCATCGGCACCCACGACCATCGCTCTCTCCTCGTCCGGGATCAGATGTCCGTACGGGTAACCGTCGGAACGCGGACGGGGTCACCAACACAGAGCCATCCGGTGGGTACGACGGCCTCCGTACCGCCGGCTACCGGCCCGGGCCCGTGCCCAGGGAGGCGCCGGGGACGGTCCGCAGGGCCGGGGCGACGACACCGGCCTGGGGAAGCTTGAGGTCCGGGAGGCCGAAGTTGTCCGGGTCGGGCTGGGTCACGGGGGCGTCCAGTGCCAGGCCGGGGCCGAGCGTGTGCAGGTCGGAGGCGGGGGCGCCCACGCCGACGTGGTCGAAGCCGTCGCCGAGGACATGCGGCAGGGGTGCCCTGAGGTCCGCGCCGGGCAGGGCACCGGTCACCGGCAGCTGGGGCAGCACCCGCTCGGGCAGGAGCCGCCCGGTGGCGTACCGCGGCCCTGCGGGGGCGCCCGGCGTCAGCAGCGGCACCTCGGCACCGGCCTTGGGCACCTCCATGTTCAGGGAGTCGGAGACACCTTCCAGCGGTACGGGGACGGGGACCGCACCGACCGCCGCGGCGGGGCCGGCGGCCCCCACGACAGCCGCGACGCCCGTGACGACTGCGGCAAGGGTTCCTCGGGTGGTCGACTTCATGGCAGGTACGGGCCCTTTCAGGTTGCGTAGGGTTCGACGTCCGTACCGCGTAACGAGCCGGAAAACGACATCAGCTCGCATTTCGCCCGAGTGCAGCAATTGTCGGCTCGTCACTCATCAGCTCGTCACTTGTCGGCTGTTCACTCAACAGCTCGTCATCCATCAGCCGATCTTTCATCAGCTGGTCCAGAAGTCCCACCATCGGGTCAGGACGAGCATTCCGACGACACCGACGTGCAGGAGCGGAGGCAGCCAGGTGAACTCCGCGAAGAAGGTCCTGACCCGTCCGGGGGCGGGCAGGAACCCGTTTCCTACGACGAGCGAGGTGGCGTACCAGAACATGACGATCGTGGCGACCCACACCAGACAGCACCACAGGCACAGCGCGTTGATCCGGTACAGCGACTGGAACTGCAGCCAGGTGCAGAATCCCACGCCGAACAGGCACCCGGCCTCGAACGACAGCCAGTACCAGCCGGGGAACCGGACGTCGGCCAGCAGGCTCATGCCGACGCAGACGACGATCCCGTAGGCCACCAGGCCCAGCATCGGGTTGGGGAACCCGAAGGCCGCGGCCTGGTCGCTCTTCATCACGCTGCCGCAGGACACCACCGGGTTCAGACTGCATCCGGGGACGAAGTTCGGGTTCTCCAGCAGTTTGAACTTGTCGAGGGTGATGACCCAGGAGGCGAGCAGGCCGGCCGCCCCGGTGATCACCAGCAGCAGCCCGAATCCCCTGCCGCCGGCCAGGGTCCGTGGCATCAGCGGCGCAGGCTGCGGGCCGGCAGGACGACGTGCGCGGCGGCCTTCAGAGTCTCGTCCGCACCGGCGAAGGCGGCCAGCGCGGCGGGCTCGACGGGCTTGCCGGGCTCGCCCTCGGGCCAGGCGCGGGTGGTGAAGACGAGGTAGGCGTAACCGCGTTTGGCGACGGCGGCGAGCCACTCCGGCGGCGCGTCGGCCTGGGCGACCAGCTGCGGCATGTTGAGGACGGCCTGACCGGCCTCGACGAGCAGGGTGACGGGCAGGCTCGGCTTGGCGGTGCCGTCGACCAGGTCGCCGCCGACCGGCAGGCCGTTGCCCTCCAGCAGCCGCTCGACCGCGGCGGCGGTGGCCTCCGGGCCGCCCTCGGCGTCCCCGAGGGAGTAGGCCAGCAGGTAGGGCGTGTCGCTGCCGTCGGGTGCCTCGCCGCTCCAGGGAAGGACGACGAGCGTGCCGAGGGCGGCGGCGCGGAGGGGGCGGGCTTCGCTTGAGGTTGAGGTCACCGCGCGACCTTATCGACGGGGTGTGGCGCGGCCCGGCGGCTTCTCACTCTTACGGACCAGTGCCCGGGGCCGCTCCACACGATCGAGGGAAGGGGTCTCGAACCTCAGCTCTGCAGGGGCAGGCCGCCGAGCAGCGGGTTGTGCTGGTTCAGAGCACCGGTGACGCCCTTGACGGTGCTGAGCACGGAGTCCTTGTTCTCGGTGCTGAGCGCGTCCGACTGGTGCTGCAGCGGCATGACGTCGTGCAGGGTGAAACCGCCCTTGGAGAGCGTGTTCACGGCACCGTTGAGGCTGGTGGGCGTGAGGTCGGCGGTGCTGTGGGCGGCGAACGCGGGCGCGGCGACGCCGGCCAGGGCCACGGAACCTGCAACGACAGCGGCAGCCTTCAGGGACTTCATCCTGTTCCTTTCTTCGGCAACTCAGGTCGCCCCAGGGAGTTCTGACGCCGTGCCTAACGAGAGCCCTCCGGGCCGGAAACTCCGCACCGAGAAGACATATGAGATCCCCTTCCGGCCGGTGAACAGCGCTCGGCCGTCGTGCCCGACGGATACGGCGGACACGACGGCCGAAGCGGCGCGAGCAGCGCGGATCACCCGGTGGGCGGCGCCGGCTCCGCCGGAAGGCTGGGCAGCGGTACGGGCTGGGGCAGGGGCAGGCCGCCGATGGTCGAGGTGATCAGATCGACCAGGGCGCTCACGGCTCCGGTGACGGTGACCAGCAGCGCGTCGACGTTGGAGGTGACGGCCTGGAGCAGCGCGTCGATCGCGTTCTGCAGGTCGCCGGTGAGGTCGCGGGCCTGGCCGGCCTTGACGTCACTCTTGGCGAACGTGGTGAGCAGGGGCGCGGCCGCGGCGGCGGGCACGGTCGGCGCGCCCACACTCGGGTCGGCCGGCAGGGACGGCGCGGCGGGCCGGCTCGGGGAGGCCGACATGCTCTGGGAGGCCGACATGCTCGGGGAGGCCGACATGCTCGGGGAGGCGGCCGTGTTCGACATGGCCGGATCGGTGGGCGTCGCCGGGGCCGTGGGAGTCGCCGGAGTGGCGGGCGAAGCCGGGGCGGTGGGCGCGGCCGGGGTGGTGGGCGAAGCCGGTGTCGTCGGCGCTGCCGCGGCGGCCTTGGCGATGGCCGCCTTGGCCGCGTCGCCGAGCCTGCGGGCCTCGTCGGGGGTCAGCCGGCCCTTCTGCAGGGACTGGTCGAGCAGGTCGACGACCGGGTTGAGCACGGGGTCGGCATTGCGCAGGGACCTGACCTGAGCGAGCAGCGCATCGGTGCCGGGGACCGCCGGGTGGGAGCCGGCGTGGGTGCGCTCCCGGGCCGAGTCGGCGGCGACGGCGGCGGGGCCGGTGATACCGACCAGGAGGGCGGCGCAGAGGGTCGTGGACGCGAGACGCCGCACGGGCAGCACACGCATGGGGGTTCCTTTCGGTGGGGCAGGGGTCTGAGCCCACCGTTGAACCAGCCATGACGTTCCGCAACCGCTCACCCACCCGGAGTGAACCATCCGGGGGAGACCTGAACCGGCCGCCCACCCGCGGACGAAGCGCGGGCGGACGGCCGGCCGAAGGGGTGCGTCCCGACGTCAGCCGTTGGTGCAGTGCCCGCCGAACGCCGGGTTCAGCAGACCGATGACGTCGACGCTGTCGCCGCAGACGTTGACCGGCACGTGAACCGGAACCTCGACGACGTTGCCCGACGCCACACCCGGCGAGTTGGCGGCGGTGCCGAGCGCGCCGGAGTCGGCGGCAGCCACACCGGCACCGCCGGCGACGGCCGCGATGGCGGCGGAGGTCAGGACCAGACCCTTCGCGATACGCGACATGGAGAGGTGCTCCTTGAAATCGACACGAACGTCCGGGCGGAATGCCCAGCGCTGTGTCAACGCACGACACCCCTCGGGGTTGTGCCGCCAATGGAGTGATCCCTCAGGAAAGAAACCTTCACGATTCCAGCACATATGTCCGGGTTTCTTCGTGACCGGCACCCTCAGCGTCCGCGACGCGGTGGTGACCAGCCGGGCTTCCGGCTCGTTTCCCAGCCGGACGCGTCGTGAGCCGGCGCTTCTTCCGTCGCCGTGAACGCGCGGGCATGACGCGCGTACCCACCCGCACGCCCCGAGCGGCGCCAGCACCCGACTTCCGGCCGCGGGTCCTGCATCTCGCGCAACCCGTCGACGGCGGGGTCGCCCGAGTCGTACTGGACCTCGTGCGGGCCCAGCTCACGACCGGTCTGCGGGTCACGGCCGGGTGCCCCGGCGGCGAACTCGCCGCGGGCCTGCGGGACCTGGGCGCCGATGCGCGCGAGTGGCGGGCCGGGCGGTCACCGGGTCCAGGGCCGGCCGGTGAGATACGACGGCTCGCACGACTGATCGACGAGGTGCGGCCCGAACTGGTGCATGCACACAGCGCCAAGGCGGGGCCAGCCGCCCGGCTCGTCGTGCGCGGGCGCATTCCGACCGTGTTCCAGCCGCACGCGTGGTCGTTCGAGGCCGTCGGCGGGGCCGCCGCAGCCCTCGCTCCGCGCTGGGAGCGGTGGGGAGCGCGCTGGGCCCACCGGGTGGCGTGCGTCAGCGAGGCGGAGTGCACGACCGGAACGAGCGCCGCGGGTCGCGTTACGTAGGCCGGATCCATCCCCGCCGGCACCCGGCGCCTCCCCGGGTGAGATCGCGGCCGCACCGACGACCTCACCGACGGCTTCTGCGACGACTTCCCCGACGACATGAAAGCGAGGGTTGCTGATGTACGACCTGCTGGTGGCGGGAGCGGGCCCGTACGGTCTGTCGATCGCCTCGCACGCCGCGGCGGCCGGGCTTCGGCCCGGCGATGCGCTTCGTGCACGGCGCGACCTTCACGGCGGGCACGCTGGTGCGCGGGGTACGGCGCCGGTTGCGCGCGGGGCCGGCGGGCTGGCGGATCCCGGCCGCACGGCGTGGCGAGGTGCCGGAGACCGTGCGGCACTGAAGGATGCGGTACGGCGCCACTGCGGAGAGCGCCTGCGTGTGGCAGGGAGGCGGGGTGCCGGGCACTGGGGTCCGGCACCCCGCGCGCTACCGACCGGAGGTCCTCCGGCTGCGTCGGTACAGAACCGTCCCTGCCGCGATCAGCGCGGCACTGGCGGCCGAGGTCGCCAGCATGGCCCGTGCGTCACCACCCGTGTGCGCCAGGCTGGGCGGCTGCCCCGGGTGGTGGTCGCCGTCACCGTAGGGCGGGGGCGTGTGGTCACCGCCGCCGTAGGGCGGAGGCGTGTGGTCACCGCCACCGTAGGGCGGAGGCGTGTGGTCACCGCCACCGTACGGAGGCGGGGTCGAGTGCTCACCGCCACCGTACGGAGGCGGAGTCGGAGTCGGAGTGGGGTGAACGCCACCGCCGTAGGGAGGCGGGGTCGAGTGCTCACCGCCGCTGTACGGAGGCGGAGACTTGTGGCCCCCGCTGCCGTGCGGAGACGGAGTCCTGTGGTCCTCGCCGGTGTGGCGAGGCGGAGTCCTGTGGTCCTCGTCGGCATGGCGAGGCGGGGTGGTGCGGCTGTCACCACCCTGCGTGGACGGGGTCGTGTGGCTGCCGCCGTCCTGCGTGGACGGAGTCGAGTGCTCACCGCCGTTACGCGAGGACTGGGCTCCGGTGCTGTCGTCGCTCGTCGAACCGTGCGTGTTGGCGCAGGAGTTGCCGAACGCCGGGTTCAGCGCGGCGGCCGCGTCCACGGAGTTGCCGCAGACATTGATCGGGACGTCCACCGGGGCCTGGACAGTGTTGCCGGACAGCACGCCGGGCGAGCCCTGGGCGGCACCCTGCGCGCCCGAGTCGGCGAGCGCATAGCTGCCGCACAAGGACAGCATGCCGGTCGCGGCTGCGGCCACGACCACGCCCTTGCTGAGGGTCTGTCGCAATCTCGTTGTCTTCCTGCTCGAAGAAGTGGGAAGGCCGGCCTCGGGACGAAGAGATCGAAGGATCGACGGTCCGAGGCCGGCCAGGACACAGCCGGTGGGCTGATGTGTTGAGTTACGTGCGTCAGCCGTTGACGCAGGCGTTGCCGAACGCCGGGTTCAGCAGGCCGATGAGGTCGACCGTGTCCCCGCAGGCGTTGACCGGCACGTGGACCGGGACCTCGATCACGTTCCCGGAGAGGACACCGGGGCTGTTGGACGCCGTACCGGTGGCACCGGCGTCGGCGAACGCGGGAACCGCCCCGCCCAGGGCCAGGATGGCGCCGGCAACGACGGCAGCGCTCTTCTTCATGAACTTTCCCTTCTCTGCGGTCATGCCCTATGACGGCCGAAGACCGAGCGAGCACAGCTGGAACGGCTCGCACCATGACCGGCAGGTTGTAAAACGAGGGATAGACGGCAGAAGAAACTGCGGAACGCGAGTCGCTCTGGAATTCACTCGAACGCCTCCAGAGAATTGACAAGTTGGCGCATACGTGGAGAAACGCTTCTTCGAAAAAGGCCGCGGAAGACGGCGAAAACCGCCCGGGGAGCGGCGGGGAATCCCGCGCGCCACCGAGCGGCCTTCCGGACCGGATCAGCCGTTGTTGATGCCGTTGCCCGCCAGGACGGAGACGTCGTCCACGACGTGCGACAGCGGCTCGTCGTCCTTGGCCTGCGACGAGTTCTCCGCGCACTGCTGGTTCTGCGGCGCGGACAGCACCGGGATGTCCTGCGCGCCGACGTTGACAGCAGCGAGGATGGACTGGGCGTTGGCCTTGGCCGGCAGGCCGACGCACAGCTTGTTGAGCGAGCTCTGGACCAGCGTGACCTGCGGGCTCATGCTGCCACCCGTGGTGGAGTTGCCGAACGCCTCCTGGGCGTCGCTGCCACTCAGGGCCGTGGTGCCCGTGTCGTTGCCGATGGCAAGCGCCTGGGGGGCCACCGCCGCCGACATGCCGACCACGGACGCGGCGACCGCCGCCGCGGCCATTGCCTTCTTCAGCATTTCGCTTTCCTTTCCTCACTGCTCACCAAGACGCACGTTCCTGCCCCGCATCAACCCAGCCCGAACCGATTGGTTGCGGGGCATCACCCGATCGGATCGTTCAGCTGCGTGGATTCGGTGGAATTCCCCCACAGTTCGCCCCTTGCGCGTGCGCCACCGCCCCCGTGTAGGCCATCAGAGTGAAGGACAGCAACCCATCGCCTGATGGGCAGTTGACCAGGACGCTCCGATGGACGGGGTTTCTCCAGAAGGGAATTGCAAGTGATCAAGAAGGTTCTGGCCTCCGCCGCGGTCGCCGCCTCCGTCGTCGGCTTCTCCGCCACCGCCGCGTCGCCGGCCCTCGCCACCGGCAACGACACGGGCACCACCGCCCTGAGCGGCAACGACGCCGTTCAGTCGTTCGGCAACTCCAGCACGAGCGGGGACCTGAGCCCCCAGCTGGCGCTCATCCAGGGCTCGTTCAACAAGCCCTGCATCGGACTGCCGGCCAAGGTCAACGCCCAGTCCATCCTGGCGCTGGCCAACGTCGGCGTCCAGGACATCCCGGTCCTGTCCGCGCCGCAGAACCAGCAGTGTGTCGAGAACTCCACCCAGGCCAAGGGTGACGAGCCGCTCTCGCACATCCTGGACGACATCTCCGCGCTGTCCGCCAACGGCACCAGCAACAACTGATCCGGAGATCGCCCCGGCCCTGCACGGGCCCTCCCCGACGGGCCGCCGACTTCTCGGCGGCCCGTCGGCCTGTTCCGGCCCACCCGGACGCACCAAAGGCAGGGCGTCTGTCACCTCATCGGACTGCGCTGCTCCAATCGAGGCAAAGCCCGCAACTCCGGCGTGTCCCGGGCCGTTGACGATCACGCAGCTCCTCCCCGGAGTCCGCCTTTCGAAAGGGAACGAACATGAAGAAGCTGTGGGCAACCGCGGCCGTCGCCGCCTCCGTCGCCGGCCTCGCGGGCGCGGCCGCCCCGCAGGCCCTTGCCACCGGCAACGACCACGGCACCACGGCCCAGAGCGGCAACCAGGCCCAGTCCTCGTTCGGCAACTCCGCCACGCTCGGCGACATGAGCCCGCAGCTGTCGCTGGTCCAGGGCTCGGTGAACAAGCCCTGTGTCGGCCTGCCGGCGAAGGTCAACGTCCAGTCGGTGGCCGCGCTCATCGCGAACGTCGGCGTCCAGGACATCCCGGTCCTGTCCGCGCCGCAGAACCAGCAGTGCGCGGAGAACTCGACCCAGGCCAAGGGCGACGAGCCGGCCTCGCACATCCTGGACGACATCTCGGCGCTGTCGGCGAACGGCAACTCCAACAGCTGAGCAAGCTTCCCGAACGGCGGGTCACCGGCTCCTCCGGTGGCCCGCCGTTCGCGTGCGCCACCTCCGGTACAACTCCTCGATCCGCTCGGCGTAGGCCGCCGTCACAGCGTGCCGCTTCACCTTCAGGGACGGGGTGAGCAGCCCGTTGTCCTCGGTGAACTCCCCCTCCATGAGCGCGAAGGCTCGGATCGACTCGGCGCGCGAGACGGCCTCGTTGGCGTAGTCGACCGCCTTCTGCACCTCGGCCCGCAGCCGCTCGTCACGGACCAGCCCGGTCAGCGGGGTGTCCGGGGGCAGCCTGCGCACCGTCAGCCAGTGGGCGACCCCCTCGGGGTCGAGGGTGATCAGGGCTGCCACGAAGGGCCGGTTGTCCCCGACGACCACGCACTGGCCGACAGGCGAGCGGCTGCGCAGCCGGTCCTCCAGCACAGCAGGGGAGACGTTCTTGCCGCCGGAGGTGACGAGGATGTCCTTCTTGCGGCCCGTGATGGTGAGATAGCCGTCCTGGTCCAGGGAGCCGTAAGGAGCGGTCAACGGGACATGCGGGGTCTCAGTCCCCGGTGTCCGTGTCGTGTGCCTCCCGGATCGCGTCGGCGAGGTCCTGGACGTCCTGGTCCTCGGTGACGTCGGCCAGCGTGGCCGCCCGGGCGGCGAGGCGGGTGAGGCCGGGGGCGCCGGGCAGGGCGGGGCCGTGGTCGGTGCCGCCGGCGCGCAGGGCGTCGGCGAAGTAGGCGGCGACCGCAGTGACCTGGAAGCGGGGACTCGCCTCCCAGACGGAGTCCTTGAGGGCGCCGGTCTCCAGGGCGCCGGTCTCCTCGTGCGGGGCCCGGGTGGTGGGGTCGAGCCAGCGGACGGTGGCGGTGGCGAGGTGGCCGTCGGCACCCGGGCTGGTGCGCACCGCGTACAGGGCGGTCACGGTGTGACCGGGGCCGACCTCGCCGCCGTCCACGCGGTCGTCGCGGAAGTCGTCGTCGGCGACCTTGCGGTCGTCGTAGCCGACGAGGCGGAACTCGGCGACGGTGTGCGGGTCGAAGGCGACCTGGGCCTTGGCGTCCCGGGCGGTCAGCTCTATGTTCTGCGGGAGTTGCTCGCAGAAGACCTTGCGGGCCTGGTCGGTGTCGGAGACATAGGCGGTGTGGCCGTCGCCCTTGTCGGCGAGGCGTTCCATGAGGGCGTCGCCGTAGTTGCTGCCGACGCCGACGCCGAAGAGGGTGATGCCGTGCTCGCGGCGGGCGGAGTCGATGCGGCGCAGGATCGCGTCGGGGCTGGTCTCGCCCTCGTTGGCTAGGGCGTCGGAGACGAGGACGACCCGGTTGGTGGCGCCTTTGCGCAGGCCCGCGACGGCGGTGGCGTAGCCGGTCTCGACGCCCGCGCCCAGGTTGGTGGAGGACTGGGCGCGGAGGCCGTCGATGGCGTCGTGGACCGCGCCGCGGTGGCCGCCGAGCCGGGTCATCGGCAGGACGGTCTCGGCGTGTTCGCTGAAGGTGACGACGGCCACCGAGTCGTCGTCGCGCAGCCGGTCGGTCATGGTGTCCAGGGACTGCCGGGCGAGGTCGAGGCGCCCGGGTTCGTCCATGGAGCCGGAGACGTCGACGACGAAGGTGAGCGCGGCCGGCGGGCGCTTGCCCGCCGGTTCGGCGGCCCGGGTGGCGAGGCCGACACGGACCAGGGACCAGTCCGGCCTGGCGGTGCGGGCGCCATCGACGGTGACGGAGAAGCCGTTGCCGTCGGGGCGGCGGTAGTCCTGGCGGAAGCTGTTGACGAACTCCTCGGGGCGGACCGTCGACGGGTCGGGGGTGCGGCCGTCGGCGAGGGTGCGGCGGGCGTAGGTGTAGGAGGCGGTGTCGACGTCGAGGGCGAAGGTGGAGAGGTGGTCGTCGGAGGGTGCCGTCTCGAAGCCCTGGCTGTCGCCCCGGTCGTCCCGGCCGGGGGCGGGGGCGGGCAGGCCGTGTTGGTCGGCGTTGCTGGTGTGGCTCTCGGAGCCGCCCGCCGAGCAGGCCGTCAGCAGCAGGCTGCCCGCCGCCGTGAGGGCGAGCAGCGTGCCGCGTATCCGCCGTGATCGCTGTGTCCGGTTCCGCTCCATCTCGCGTTCCCCCTGCGTCGGTTGACGTCGGCTTGTGCGACCTCTGCCGACTGTGACGGCGCGGGGTGCCGGAACGTGCGCCCCAGGGTGTTGCGGATGCGTCTCGAACCGGCCACGACGGGGGCCCGCCGAGACCGGCGGGTGATCCGCCGGTGACCTAGGACACCACGTCCTTGCGGGCGAAACCCCGGAAGGCCAGGGCGAACAGCACCAGGGCGTACGTTATGGAAATCGCGGTGCCCTGGATCATGCCGGACCACTCGGGGTGCGGCTGTACGGCGTCGGCCCAGGCGAACTGCCAGTGCGCGGGCAGGAAGTCGCGCCAGTGGCCGAGGGCGGTGACCGCGTCCAGGACGTTGCCGACGATGGTCAGGCCGACCGCGCCGCCGACCGCGCCGAGCGGGGCGTCCGTCCTGGTCGACAGCCAGAACGCCAGTCCCGCGGTGACCAGTTGGGACACGAAGATGTACGCCACGACCACCGCCAGCCGCTGCGCCGCCGTGCCGGAGTCCAGCGCGCCGCCGGTGGGGATCTGCAGCGGGCCCCACCCGTAGGCGGCCGTGCCGGCCGCGAGGGCCACGACCGGCAGCAGCACCATCGCGGCGAGGCTCAGCCCGAGCCCCACGACGAGCTTGGACCACAGCAGCCGGGCCCGGGGCACGGGTGCGGCCAGCAGATAGCGCAGCGAGGACCAGCCGGCCTCCGAGGCGACCGTGTCACCGCAGAACAGGGCGACCGGGATCACCAGCAGGAAGCCCGCCGAGACGAACAGGTTGACCGCGGCGAAGTTGGCGCCGGACGCGGTGGCCGTGTCCATCAGGGTGACCTGGCCGTTGCGCCCTGCCGGGTCGCCGCCGATCGCGAAGGCGATGAGCAGCACGAACGGCAGGACGGCCAGGATCGCGCCCATGACCAGCGTGCGGCGCCGCTTGAGCTGGCGGAGCAGCTCGACGCGCAGGGGCAGGGTGCGGCCCGCGCGGTAGCCGGAGGCCGTCTCGGTGCGCTCGGCGACCGTGCTCATGCGGAACCTCCGATCAGGGTGAGGAAGGCGTCTTCCAGGCGCCGGTGGGGGCCGACCGAGGCGACGGGCACCTCCAGGCGCACCAGCTCCACGACCAGCCGCTCGGCCGTGCCGCCGGGTTCGAGGCGGACCAGCAGCCCGTCCTCGGTGCGCACGGCGGAGGCGACGCCGGGCAGCGCGGCCACCTTCTCCACGACCGGCTCCTCGACGGGTGTGCCCGTGCCGACCAGCAGGGTGTCACCGGAGCCCACGATCTCGCCCACCGGGCCCGCCTGGACGAGCCGGCCGCGGTCCATCACCACCAGGTGGGTGCAGGACTGCTCGACCTCGGCGAGGAGATGGCTGGAGACGATCACCGTGCGGCCGGCGGCCGCGTAGCGGATCATCACCTCGCGCATCTCGCGGATCTGCGGCGGGTCGAGTCCGTTGGTGGGCTCGTCCAGGATGAGCAGGTCGGGCAGGCCGAGCATGGCCTGGGCGATGGCGAGGCGCTGGCGCATGCCCTGGGAGTAGGTGCGCACCGCGCGGGCCAGGGCGTCGCCGAGGCCGGCGATCTCCAGGGCCTCGTCCAGGTGCGCGTCCTCGGGCGGGCGGCCGGTGGCCCGCCAGTACAGCTCCAGGTTCTCCCGGCCGGACAGGTGCGGCAGGAAGCCCGCGCCCTCCACGAAGGCGCCGACCCGTGACAGCACCGGCGCGCCGGGCCGGATGGCGTGGCCGAAGACGCGGATCTCGCCGTCGTCCGGCTTGATCAGGCCCATGAGCATCCGCAGGGTCGTCGTCTTGCCTGCGCCGTTGGGCCCGAGCAGGCCGAGGACCTGGCCCTTGTCCACACGGAAGGACAGCTCGCGCACGGCGTACCGGTCGGTGGACCTGGCGTAGCGCTTGCTCAGGCCGGTTATCCGCAGCGGGACTTCGGCGAGTGCCGGGTCGGGCGCGGGGGCGGTCGTACGGCGACGGCCGGTGAACAGCAGGGCGAGCGCGCCCGCGGCTCCGGCCAGGGGCAGCCACCACACCCATGCGGGCAGGGGGGCCGCCGCGGTGGTGACGGCGGGGGCCGTCGGCACGCTCAGGCCTCCCTGGAGGGAGACGGTGTACGTGGCCGGGGCGGCCGGTGAGGCGTAGCCGAGGTCGGTGGAGGCGAGGACCAGGCGCAGCCGGTGGCCCTTCTGGACCTCGTGGTCGATCGCCGGGAGGGTGATCGTGACGTCCTTGCCGGTGCGGGCGCCGGTGACCCGGAGGGGGGCGACGAGCTGGGCGGGCAGCACCTGCCGGGAGCCGTCGGGGCCGACGTCGTAGACCTTGCCGAACAGGACGGCGTCCTCGCGGGTGGAGGTGACGTGGGCCGTCACGGTCGGCGCGCCGGTGATCCTGAGGTCGGTGGTCACGGGTGCCGAGTCGAACTTCGCGTACTGGCCGGGGAAGTCGAGGGAGACGCCGACGCCGAGCGCGGAGAGCTGGGCGAGGCCGCCGGTGCCGCCGAGGCCGGGCAGGGCGGAGACGCCGGGCGGGCTGGCGCCGGCCGGGTTCGCGAAGCGCTGCTCCCGGCCGGTCAGGGCGATGGTCCGTCGGTGGTCGTGCAGGCCGGGATAGGTCTTGGCGCTCGCGCCGCGCAGCCGGGCGGCGCCGTCGGTGGAGTCGACGCCTCCCGTGCGGGTGATCCGGAAGGCCGGGCCGGTGTCGGCGGACCTGTCGCCCTTGAGGTAGCGGTCGAACCAGGCCCGGACCCGCCCCTGCACCCGGCCGCTCTCCAGGTCGCCGCCGTCGTGTCCGCCGGCGATCCAGTCGACGTCGACCGGCGCGCCGTTCGCCCTGATGGCCTGTGCGGCGGCGTCGGACTGGGCGAGGGTGAACAGGGAGTCGGTCTGGCCCTGCACCAGCAGGGTGGGCACCTTGATGCGGTCGGCGACCGCGGACGGCGAGCGCTGCTCCAGCAGTTCGCGGGCGGCCGCGTCCGGGGTGCCGGACTCGGCGACCCGGTCGTACATCCGGCACAGCTCCGGCTCGAACCTGGCGCAGCCGCCCCCGGTGTTGAAGAAGATGCCGGCCCACAGCTTCTTGAACACGCCGTTCGGGAACAGGGCGTCGGCCAGGTTCCAGTAGGTGATGGCCGGGGCGATGGCGTCGACGCGGTGGTCGTGTCCGGCGGCGAGCAGGGAGACCGCGCCGCCGTAGGAGCCGCCCGCCACGCCCACCCGCGGGTCGCCCGGCTCGTCGAGGCGGACCTGGGGCTGCTTCGCCAGCCAGTCGATGAGCCGGGAGACGTCGGTGACCTCGTGCTTCGGGTCGTTCAGCCCGATCTTCCCGGTGGAGTGGCCGAAGCCGCGCGCGGACCAGGTCAGTACGGCGTACCCGTCGCGGGCGAGGTCCTCGGCCTGCTGCCGTACGTCGTCCTTGCTGCCGCCGAAGCCGTGGCCGAGCAGGACGGCGGGGCGGCGGCCGGCGGCGGCGTCCGTGAAGTACGAGGTGTCGATGCGCGTCCCGTCGGCCATGGTCATGACCCGGTCGCTCCGGTGCACCGGCGGCGCGTCGTCGGAGGCGACGGCCGTCCACGTACCGGCGCCGGCGAGCACCACGACGGCGGCCGCGGCGCCCATCATCCCCCAAGCTCTCAACTTCGTTCGAGCAGGGGGGACCCCCATCGCGGCTCCCTTCAGCAGTCCGCGCAGGGCGGGCCTTCGAAGATCCATGGCTCAACGGTACGGTCCGCCTCCGACAACGGATGCGGCCGCCGGGCTGAACCCGGGGCCCTCCTTGGGGAGTACGGGGCCGCCGCGGCGTACTTCAGGCGTGGTACGACGACGTCCTCGCCGCCCGGCACGGTGCGGGCGGCGAGGACGCGGGAAGGTGTGAGCCGGGTTTGTTACGCCTGCGCGTCCTCCGGGATCGACACCAGCCAGCGGGTCTCCCGGCGCGGCCGGAGGTAGAAGACCCAGTAGAGGGTGGCGACCGCGGTGATGCCGCCGGTCCACAGCAGGTAGCTCGCCTCCTGCTGGCTCAGGATGTAGCCGAGGACCGCGATGAGCAGGACCGGCATCGCGGGCCACAGCGGCATCCGCCAGGCCGGCGTGTGCTTGTGGGAGCCGCGGCGGGCGAGCAGGGCGGCGACCGCGACCAGCAGGTACATGCCGGTCACCGAGACGCCCGTGACGCCGTACAGGGTGTCCAGGTTGACGAAGCAGAGCAGCGCGCCGGGGACGCCGACCGCGAGCGTGGCCACCCAGGGGGAACCGAAGCGGCCGAGCTTGGAGAAGACGTTGTTGACCGGCTCGGGCCAGGCCTTGTCGCGGGCGGAGGCGAACAGGACGCGGGAGTTCTGGATGACCATGACGATGCCCGCGTTGATGATCGCGAGGGCCACGCAGAGGCTGACGAAGGTGCCGACCGCGGAGTTGGACCAGGCGGTGACCATGGAGCTGATGTCGCCGCCGGTCAGTTCCTTGAGGTCGGAGGCGCCCATGGTGATCGCGGCGACCGGGACCAGGATGATCACGGTGGAGATCGCGAGGGTGGCGAGCACGGTGCGGGCGACGTTGCGGCGCGGGTGCTCCAGCTCCTCGGAGAGGTAGACGGCGGTCGAGAAGCCCTGGGTGACGAAGAGGGCGATGGCGAGCCCGGAGACCACCAGCATGGCCGTCACGGTGTCCGTGTGGCCGTGCTCGCCGGCCACCTGCATGGTGACCAGGCTGCCGGCCCCGCGGTGGCTGTGGGTGAAGCCCAGGAGGGCGACGACACCGGCGGCGATGACCTCGAGGACCAGGAAGATGCCGGTGATCCAGGCGTTGGCGCGCAGGTCGAGCAGGCCCGCGAGAGTGGCGAGCAGCATCACGCCGGCGCCGGTCATCGACGGATCGAGGTGCACGATCGGCGCGAGGTAGTCCGCGGTGCCCATCGCGATCACCGGCGGGACGATCATCACGACCAGCAGGGACAGGACGAAGACGAGCCAGCCCGCGAGCCGCCCGGCCATCGTCGACACCATCGCGTACTCGCCGCCCGCGCTGGGGATGAGGGTGCCCAGCTCGGAGTAGCAGAACGCCACGGCGATACAGAGGAGGGAGCCGATGGCGATCGTCAGGGCGGTGGCGGTGCCGAGGGAGCCGAAGAGGTCGGGGACGACCACGAAGAGCGTGGAGGCGGGCGTGACGCACGAGAGCGTCAGCAGGGTGCCGCCGACGACGCCGATGGAACGCTTGAGCTTCTGGGGGCTGTCAGGGGCCCCGGAAGCGTCTGTGACGGCTGTCTCGACAGGGCGGAGCGTGTCGGTCATGCAGGCGGTTCCGATCGACTCGTGCGAGTGAGGGTGGGGTCGGGAGCGCTATCGCCTCCGGCGGCTCGTCCTGCGTTCATTTCGTCCGCTCCCGGCGTTGCATAGAGAACCCCGACGAAAACCGCTGCGTCAATGGCTGTTTACCTTCGAAATCCGCACCTTCGACAAGACTTACGCTGCATCACTTTCGCAGGCAGCAACGCCAAACAAGGGCATCCATTAAGACTCAGCGGAAACTGACCTTGCTTTCCAAGGTCATCTACCGTTTACCCCTTCGCCATCCGTTTGGTCCTCCAAAACGAGAATCGCAGCCGAGGCGTCAAAAAAATGTCAGGCCGTCCGGTATCCGGACGGCCTGACAAGGGGCTGGTTCAGCCCTCAGTGGTTGCGCGGGAAGCCGAGGTCGACGCCGGCGGGGGCCTCGGACGGGTCGGGCCAGCGGGTGGTGACGACCTTGCCGCGGGTGTAGAAGTGCGTGCCGTCGTTGCCGTAGATGTGGTGGTCGCCGAAGAGCGAGTCCTTCCAGCCACCGAAGGAGTGGTAGCCGACGGGGACCGGGATCGGGACGTTCACGCCGACCATGCCGGCCTCGATCTCCAGCTGGAAGCGGCGGGCGGCGCCGCCGTCGCGGGTGAAGATCGCGGTGCCGTTGCCGAACGGCGAGGCGTTGATGAGGGCCACGCCCTCCTCGTACGTGTCCACGCGCAGCACGCACAGCACCGGGCCGAAGATCTCGTCCTGGTAGGCCTTGGCGGACGTGGGCACCTTGTCGAGCAGGGAGATGCCGATCCAGTGGCCGTCCTCGTAGCCCTCGACCGTGTAGCCGGTGCCGTCGAGCACGACCTCGGCGCCCTCGGCCGCCGCGCCCTCGACGTAGAACGCCACCTTGTCGCGGTGGACCTTCGTGATGAGCGGGCCCATCTCGGACGCCGGGTCGTTGCCGGGGCCGATCTTGATCTTCTCGGCGCGCTCGCGGATCTTCTCCACCAGCTCGTCGCCGATGGAGCCGACCGCGACGACGGCGGAGATGGCCATGCAGCGCTCGCCCGCCGAGCCGTAGGCGGCGGACACGGCGGCGTCGGCGGCCGCGTCCAGGTCGGCGTCCGGCAGGACCAGCATGTGGTTCTTGGCGCCGCCCAGGGCCTGCACGCGCTTGCCGTTGGCGGAGGCCGTGGTGTGGATGTAGCGGGCGATCGGGGTCGAGCCGACGAAGGAGACGGCCTTGACGTCCGGGTGCTCCAGCAGGCGGTCGACGGCCACCTTGTCGCCGTGGACGACGTTGAAGACACCGTCGGGCAGACCGGCCTCGGACAGCAGCTCGGCGATCTTGAGGGAGGCCGACGGGTCCTTCTCGGACGGCTTCAGGACGAAGGTGTTGCCGGTCGCGATGGCGATCGGGAACATCCACATCGGGACCATCGCCGGGAAGTTGAACGGCGTGATGCCGGCGACGACACCCAGCGGCTGGCGGATCGCGGCCACGTCGACACGGCTCGCGACCTGCGTGGACAGCTCGCCCTTGAGCTGCACGTTGATGCCGCAGGCCAGGTCGACGATCTCCAGACCGCGGGCGACCTCGCCGAGGGCGTCGGAGTGCACCTTGCCGTGCTCGGCGGTGATCAGCTCCGCGATGGCGTCCCGGTTGGCGTCCAGCAGCGCCCGGAACTTGAAGAGGATGGACGTGCGCTGGGCCAGCGAGGACTGGCCCCAGGTCGCGAAGGCGTCCTTGGCCGCCGCGACGGCCGCGTCCACCTCGTCGACCGACGCGAACGCGACCTTGGTGGTGACCGCGCCGGTCGCCGGGTCCGTGACCGGCCCGTACGTACCCGACGCGCCTTCGACGGTCTTGCCGCCGATCCAGTGGTTGACGATCTTCGTCATGCCCAGAAACTCCTTTTACAGATGGCGGCGTCGGGTCGAGACGTGCCGTTCGTACAGCTCACGTGCCTTGACCGCGGACGATCGGGTCGCGGTCTCGGCCACAGGAACATCCCACCAGGCCTGCGCGGGAGGCGCGCCCGACACAGTGTCGGACGTTTCGGTCTCCACGTAGACACATGTGGCAGTGTCGGCGGCCCGCGCCTCGGCGAGCGCCGCGCGCAGGTCCCGTACGGTCTTCGCGCGCAGTACGCGCATACCGAGGCTGGCCGCGTTGGCGGCGAGGTCCACGGGCAGCGGGGCACCGGTGAAGGTGCCGTCGCCCGAGGTGTAGCGGTAGGCGGTGCCGAACCGCTCGCCGCCCACGGACTCCGACAGACCTCCGATCGAGGCGTACCCGTGGTTCTGCACCAGCAGGATCTTGATCGCGATGCCCTCCTGCACGGCGGTCACGATCTCCGTCGGCATCATCAGGTACGTCCCGTCGCCGACCAGCGCCCACACGTGCCGCTCGGGCGCGGCGAGCTTCACACCGATCGCGGCCGGGATCTCGTAGCCCATGCAGGAGTAGCCGTACTCCAGGTGGTACTGGTCGCGCGAGCGCGCCCGCCACAGCTTGTGCAGGTCGCCGGGGAGCGAGCCGGCCGCGTTGATGATGATGTCGGACTCGTCCACCAGGGCGTCCAGGGCGCCGAGGACCTGCGGCTGGGTCGGCCTGACGTCCGGCTCGTCCGCCTCGAAGCAGGCGTCGACGCGCTGCTCCCAGCGTTCCTTGTCCTCGGTGTACTCGGTGACGTAGGCGTCGGCGACCCGGTGCTCGTGCATCACCAGCGCCTCGGTCAGCTCGCCCAGGCCGCTGCGGGCGTCCGCGACCAGCGGCAGCCCGGCCAGCTTGTGGCCGTCGAAGGGCGCGATGTTGAGGTTGAGGAAACGCACGTCCGGGTTCTCGAAGAGGGTGCCGGAAGCGGTGGTGAAGTCGGTGTAGCGGGTGCCCACACCGATCACCAGGTCCGCGGTGCGGGCCAGCTCGTCGGCGGTGGCGCTGCCCGTGTGGCCGACACCGCCCACGTCCTGCGGGTGGTCGTGGCGCAGCGAGCCCTTGCCGGCCTGGGTGGAGGCGACCGGTATCCGGGTGGCCTCCGCGAACTCCGCGAGGGTCTCCTCGGCGCGGCTGTGGTGGACTCCGCCGCCCGCGACGACGAGCGGGCGCCGCGCGGCCCGGACCGCCCGCACGGCCTCGGCGAGTTCGGTCGGGTCCGCGCCCGGGCGCCGCACGGTCCACACGCGCTCGGCGAAGAACTCCTCGGGCCAGTCGTACGCCTCGGCCTGCACGTCCTGCGGCAGGGCGAGGGTGACCGCGCCGGTCTCCACGGGGTCGGTGAGGACCCGCATGGCCTGCAGGGCGCTCGGGATGAGGGCCTCGGGCCGGGTGATCCGGTCGAAGTACCTGGACACCGGGCGCAGGGTGTCGTTGACCGACACGTCGCCCGCGTACGGCACCTCCAGCTGCTGCAGGACCGGGTCGGCGGGGCGGGTGGCGAAGACGTCGCCGGGCAGCAGCAGCACCGGGAGGTGGTTGACGGTGGCCAGCGCGGCACCGGTGACCAGGTTGGTCGCGCCCGGGCCGATGGAGGTGGTCACGGCGTGGGTGGACAGGCGGTTCGACTGGCGGGCGTAGCCGACCGCCGCATGCACCATGGACTGCTCGTTGCGGCCCTGGTGGAACGGCATGACGGGGGCTGTGGGGGACGTCCCCCCTCTGGGCACGGTGGCGTACTCGATCAGCGCCTGGCCGAGGCCGGCCACGTTGCCGTGCCCGAAGATGCCCCAGACCGCGCCGATCAGCCGCTGCCGCCGGCCGTCGCGTTCCGTGTACTGGGCGGCGAGGAAGCGGACGAGCGCCTGCGCGACCGTGAGCCTCGTCGTCGAGGTCGTCATCGGTAAACCTCCCTGTGGTCCGGGTGGAAGCAGATCCGCCACTCGCGCGTCTCACCCGGTCCGGACATGACGTTCAGGTAG
Source organism: Streptomyces sp. BK340 (assembly GCF_007827595.1). GTDB lineage: Bacteria > Actinomycetota > Actinomycetes > Streptomycetales > Streptomycetaceae > Streptomyces. Next base: position 171,363 of record NZ_VISR01000004.1, on the reverse strand, counting down.
TACATGTCGTGCCCGGGCTGGGCGATCGACGGGCCGTGCCAGCCGTCGGGGACGAGGACGGCGTCACCGGAGCGGACCTCGGCGAGGACGTCGGTCCCGCCCTCGCGCGAGGGGAACACACGCTGGTAGCCGAAGCCGTTCGGGCCGTCGATCTCGAAGTAGTAGATCTCCTCCAGCTCGGACTCCTCGCCCGGCCGGTGCTCGTCGTGCTTGTGCGGCGGGTACGAGGACCAGTTGCCGCCCGGTGTGATCACCTCGACGGCGATCAGCTTGTCGCAGTCGAAGGAGTCGGCGGAGGCGAAGTTGCGCACCCGGCGGGCGCAGGTGCCGCTGCCGCGCTCCTCGACGGGGACCTCCGGCGCGGGGCCGTAGCGGGCGGGGAGTCGTCGCTCGCACTTCGCTCCTGCCAGGGCGAAGCGGCCTCCCGCGCCGGAGGCGATCAGGACCTGGGCGTCCCGGGGCACGTACGCGAAGTCGGAGACCCCCGCGAACACGCTTTCCCGGCCCAGGAGTTGAAATTCTTCTTCCGCGATCCGCACGGTACATCCGCCGTGCAGCGGAAGCACGATCCACTCACTGTCCCCGGTGGTGAACGTATGTGTACCGCCCGGTGACAACTCCACGATGCGCAGGCTGCTGTGCGTCCAGCCGGCCCGGTCGGGGTCGATGTCGACGGCGTACCGGGCGTTCGCGGTGGCGCCCCGGGACAGGTGCAGGTCGGTACTGGTCATGCGGCCCTCACAGCAGTCCTACGGCGGTGTCCACGGCGGCGGCCACGTCGCCGTCCGCCGGGTACAGCAGCGAGCGGCCGACCACCAGGCCGCGCACGGTGGGCAATTGCAGCGCCCCGCGCCACTTCTCGTACGCGGCCACCTGCTCCTCGGGCGAGTCGCCGATGTCGCCGCCGAGCAGCACGGCCGGCAGGGTGGAGGCCTCCATGACCCGGGCCATGTCGTCGGGGTTCTCGGTGACCGGCACCTTCAGCCAGGTGTAGGCCGAGGAGCCGCCGAGGCCCGAGGCGATGGCGATGGACTTGGTGACCGCCTCGGCACTCAGGTCGTTGCGGAGCCGCCCGTCGGGGCCGCGCCGGCTGATGAACGGCTCCACGAAGACCGGGAGCCGGAGCGCGGCCATCGCGTCGACGGCCCTGGCGGTGGACTCCAGGGTGGTCAGGGAGCCGGGGTCGTCGTAGTCGATGCGCAGCAGCAGCTTGCCGGCGTCGAAGCCGAGGCGCTGGATGTCCTCGGGCCGGTGCCCGGTGAAGCGGTCGTCCAGCTCGAAGCTGGCACCCTGCAGGCCGCCGCGGTTCATGGAGCCCATGACGACCTTGTGGTCGAGGGCGCCGAGCAGGAGCAGGTCGTCCAGGATGTCCGCGGTGGCGAGGACGCCGTCGACGCCGGGCCGGGACAGTGCGAGGCACAGGCGTTCCAGCAGGTCGGCACGGTTGGCCATGGCGAGCTTGCGGTCGCCGACGCCGAGTGCGCCGCGGGCCGGGTGGTCGGCGGCGACGATCATCAGCCGGCCGTTCTCGTTCAGCAGCGGGCGGCGGGCCCGGCGCAGCGCGGCCTCGGCGATCGCCTCGGGGTGGTGGGTGCGGGTGTGGACCAGCTCGGCGACGTCGACGCGCGGCGTCCGGCTGCCGTCCCCGCCCTCGTGGTGGGTGCCCGCCACCCTGCCCGCCCTCACAGGACCGCTCCGGCCTCGAGCGCGGCGGCCACCTCGTCGGGGGTGGGCATCGCGGAGGAGCACTCCAGGCGGGAGGCCACGATGGCGCCGGCCGCGTTGGCGTGTCGCATGATCGTCTCCAGGTCCCAGCCTGCCAGCAGGCCGTTGCAGAGGGAGCCGCCGAAGGCGTCACCCGCGCCGAGCCCGTTGAGGACGTTGACGGGGAGCGGCGGGACCTCGGCGGACTCGCCCCTGCTGTTGACGGCGAGGACGCCCTTGGGTCCCTGCTTGACCACGGCGACCTCGACCCCGGCGTCCAGCAGCGCGCGGGCCGCGGCGTGGGGTTCGCGCACTCCGGTGGCGACCTCCACCTCGTCCAGGTTGCCGACGGCCACGGTGGTGTGGCGCAGCGCCTCGGCGTAGAAGGGACGGGCCGAGGCCGGGTCGTGCCAGAACATCGGCCGCCAGTCGAGGTCGAAGACCGTCGTGCCGCACTTCGCGCGGTGGGCGAGGGCCGCGAGGGTCGCCGTACGGCTGGGCTCCTCGCTCAGGCCGGTGCCGGTGACCCAGAAGATGCCTGCCTCGCGGATCGCGTCCAGATCCAGGTCGTGGGCGTCGATCTCCAGGTCCGGCGCCTTGGGCTGCCGGTAGAAGTACAGCGGGAAGTCGTCCGGCGGGAAGACCTCGCAGAAGGTGACCGGCGTGGGCAGTCCGGGCACCGGGGCGACCCAGCGGTCGTCGACGCCGAAGCCGCGCAGGGCCTCGTGCAGATAGGCGCCGAACGGGTCGTCGCCCGTGCGGGTGATCACGGCGGTCCGCCGGCCGAGCCTGGCGGCGGCCACCGCCACGTTCGTCGCCGACCCGCCGAGGAACTTGCCGAAGGACGACACCTGGGCGAGCGGGACACCGGTTTGCAGTGGATAGAGGTCCACTCCGATCCGCCCCATGGTGATCAGGTCGTACGCCATCGGCTTCCCTTCGTCACGGCTCTCCCCGGATTTCTAGTCCTGTCCGCCGAGCCCTGTCAATGTTTTGTCCAGACATTCGGACCAGAGCTTGACACCGCTTTCCACCACCCCGCACGCTGACGACCATGACGGCGTTGTCACCCTCCTCACTTTCCCGTATCCGGATCGGATCGGCGCCCGACTCCTGGGGCGTCTGGTTCCCGGACGACCCGCGGCAGGTCCCCTGGCAGCGCTTCCTGGACGAGGTCGCCGACTCGGGCTACGAGTGGATCGAGCTGGGCCCCTACGGCTATCTGCCGACCGACCCGGCCGTGCTCACCGAGGAGACCGGCCGGCGTGGCCTGAAGGTGTCGGCCGGCACGGTCTTCACCGGCCTGCACCACGGCACGGCGGTCTGGGACGAGACCTGGGCACACGTCTCCGACATCGCCGCCCTCACCCAGGCGATGGGCGCCCGCCACCTGGTCGTCATCCCCTCCTTCTGGCGGGACGACAAGACCGGCGAGGTGCTGGAGCCCGACACGCTGACCCCCGAGCAGTGGCGGAATCTCACCTCACTGACCGAGCGTCTCGGCCACGAGGTGCGGGAGCGCTACGGCCTGTCGATCGTGGTCCACCCGCACGCCGACACCCACATCGACAGCGAGGAGAACGTCACCCGCTTCCTCGACGGCACCGACTCCGGCCTGGTCTCGCTGTGCCTGGACACCGGGCACTACGCCTACTGCGGCGGGGACAGCGTCAAGCTGATCGAGACGTACGGCGAGCGGATCGGGTACCTGCACCTGAAGCAGGTCGACCCGGAGATCCTCGCCGACGTACGGGCCAAGGGGACGCCGTTCGGGCCGGCGGTCGCCCAGGGCGTGATGTGCGAGCCGCCGTCCGGGGTGCCCGCGCTGGGGCCGGTACTGGAGGCCGCGCAGAAGCTGGGGGCGGAGCTGTTCGGGATCGTCGAACAGGACATGTACCCGTGCGAGCCGGACGCTCCGCTGCCCATCGCTCGGCGGACCCGGGCGTTCCTCCGGTCGTGCGGGGCGTGAGAGCGCCTACGGAGGAGACAGCTTCGCGCCCCTAGGAGGCGCGGCCCGGCCTTCGCGCCGACGCACACCTTTTGCTGCGGGCGTGTCACAAACACCCTCTTCCTGTCACAGATGTCGCGCCTATGCGGGTTCTCGGTCACACCCGGCCAACAGCCGCTTTCCCGCGGTCACTCTGCGTCGTTCACCGGGCACAGGCTTGGTGATCGCCGGCGCAGCGCCCGGCTCCCCCGACGGCCGCCCCGGCCGCCGCCGCGGCGCGCGCAGGGAGGTGCAACTCATGACCGACCGAGGACTCTGGTCCTACAAGGAGATCGCGGCGCACATCCGGGTGCAGCCGGACACCGTACGGTCCTACCGCAAGCACGGCCTGCTGCCTCCGCCCGACCACGTGGAGGGCGGCAAGCCCTACTGGCACGCCGACACCGTCCGCGCCTGGGTCGCCTCCCGGCCGGGCAACCGGGGCCGAAGAATGGACTGACCTCCCGGACCCGGCCTTTCGGACGTGGCCCCGGGGACTTGGCCTTTGGGGCTTGGCCTCCGGAAAATCACCTGTGCCCCACCTTCCGCGTGGGGCACAGTCGCCTCATGAGCTTCTCCGTCAAACCCGTCCTGACCGGCCACAGGACCGTCCTGCGCCCCTTCACCGAGGCCGACGCCGAGGTCATGTGGGAGATCATCGAAGACCCCGAGGTGGTCCGCTTCACCTACGCGGCGTCCACCGACCTGACCCCGGAGCGGGTGCGGTCCTGGTACGGCTCCCGGGCCACCGCCCCCGACCGTCTCGACCTGGCCGTCACCGACCCCGCGACCGGCGAAGTCCTCGGCGAGGTCGTCCTGTACGAGTACGACCCGGCCGCCCGCAGCTGCACCTTCCGCACGCTGATCGGCCCGAGGGGCCGCGGCCGCGGCATCGGCACCGAGGCGGCCCGGCTGATCGTCGGCCACGGCTTCGGGGAACTCGGCCTGCACCGGATCGAGTTGGGCGCCTACGCCCACAACCGCCGGGCCCTGCACGTCTACGAGAAGGTCGGGTTCGTGGTCGAGGGCGTCCGGCGGGAGATACAGCGGCAGGACGGTGCGTGGACCGACGAGGTGATCATGTCGATCCTGGACCGCGAGTGGGCCGCGCTCAACTCCACGGCTCGATGACCGTCACACCCGCGCCCGGCGCCGTCCCCAGCGCCGCCAGGGCCTCGGGGACCGCGTCGAGCGCGATCGTGCGCGTGATGAGCAGGTCCGGACGCAGCACCCCGGACCCGACCAGCTCCAGCATGCCCGGATAGGCGTGGGCGGCCATGCCGTGGCTGCCGAGGAGTTCGAGCTCCAGGGCGATGGCGCGGGCCAGCGGGACGGGAGTGGTGCCGTCCGCCGACGGCAGCAGGCCCACCTGGACGTGCCGGCCGCGACGGCGCAGGGAGTCGACGGAGGCCGCGCAGGTGGCGGGCGAGCCGAGGGCGTCGAGGGAGAGATGGGCGCCACCGCCGGTCAGCTCCTGGACGGCGGCCGCGGTGCCGGGCACGCGGGTCGCGTCCACGCACTCGGCCGCCCCGAACTTCCGTGCCAGGTCCAGGGCCCGGGGCGACACGTCGACGGCGACCACCCGCGCCCCCGAGGCCGCGGCGATCATCACCGCCGACAGCCCGACCCCGCCGCAGCCGTGCACCGCGACCCACTCCCCCGCCGCCACCCGGCCCTGCCGCACCACCGCGCGGAAGGCGGTGGCGAAGCGGCAGCCGAGGGCGGCGGCCGTGGCGTACGTCATCCCGTCCGGGACGGCGACCAGGTTCACATCGGCGTGGTCGAGGGCCACGTACTGGGCGAAGGAGCCCCAGTGGTGGAAGCCGGGCTGGGTCTGGCGCTCGCACACCTGCTGGTCGCCGGCCGCGCAGGAGGGGCAGGTGCCGCAGGCGCAGACGAACGGCACGGTGACCCGGTCGCCGGGCCGCCAGCCGGTGACCCGGGTCCCCACCGCCTCCACGACACCGGCGAGTTCGTGCCCCGGCACGTGCGGGAGCGTGATGTCCGGGTCGTGCCCCATCCAGCCGTGCCAGTCGCTGCGGCACAGCCCGGTCGCCTCGACCCGCACCACCACCCCGTGCTCGGCGGGCTCCGGGTCCGGCACCTCCCGCACCTCGGCCGGCTTTCCGTACTGCTCGAACACCACGGCTCTCATGCGCTCACCCTGACATGGAAGCCACGGGCCTCACACCCCCGCCGGCTCCTTCTCCTCCTCTGCCGGCACGGCCGGTTCGCCCTCACTGAGTCCGAACCGCTGGTGGAAGCGGCGCAGCGGGGCCGGGGCCCACCAGGTGGCGCGGCCCGTGAGCCGCATGATCGCCGGGACCAGGAGGCTGCGGACGACCATCGCGTCCATCAGCACCGCGAGGGCGATGCCGAGGCCCAGCATCTTGGTGTTGGTCACCCGGGAGGTGCCGATGGCGACCATCACCACCGCGAGGATGACCGCCGCCGCGGTGATCAGCCCGCCGGTGCGCTGCAGTCCGTGGCGGACCGCCTCGTTGTGGTCTCCGGTGCGCTCGTACTCCTCCTTGATGCGGGAGAGCAGGAACACGCCGTAGTCCATGGAGAGGCCGAAGGCCACGCAGAACATCAGGACGGGCAGGGTGGTCTCGATCGAGCCGGGGCTGGTGAAGCCGAGCGCTCCGGAGAGGTGGCCGTCCTGGAACACCCAGACCACCGCACCGAACATCGCGGTCAGGCTGAGCGCGTTGAGCACGACCGCCTGCAGGGGTATCAGCACGCTGCCGGTGAGCAGGAAGACGAGCAGCAGGGTGACGATCGCGATGAACGCACCCGCCCAGGGCAGGCGTTGGCCTATCGCGTGCTTGGAGTCGACCAGGACGGCCGCCGTGCCGGTCACCTTGGTGTCGAAGGGAGCCTTGAGCGAGCGCAGGTCGCCGACCAGGTTCTGGGCGGCGGTGTCGACGGCCTCGCCCTTCGGCTGCACCGTGAAGTAGGCCGTGTAGCCCTTGACCAGCGGGCCGTCGACGCGGACCACCTCGGGCAGGGCGGCCACCCGCTGCTTGTAGTCCGCGTACTGGGTCTCGTCGGCCTTGCCCTCGGCGAGGATCTCCAGACCGCCGCCGGGGGTGCCCGGGAAGCCGTCCCGGAGGTGCTGCTGCACCACGTGCGACTCGGCGCCCGAGGGCAGCTGACGGTCGTCGGCGGTGCCGAACTTCACGCCCAGGAAGGGCAGTCCGAGGAGTACCAGCAGGGCGGTCGTGCCGAGCGCGAAGAGGGGGGCGCGGCGCATCACCAGCGTGGCGGCGCGGGCCCAGGCGGTGCCTTCGGTGCCTGCGGCCTTCGGCTCCCGGCCGCGGCTCAGGAGGCGGCGCAGGTCGAGGGAGTTGACCCGGTGGCCGAGCAGGAGCAGGGCGGCCGGGAGCAGGATCAGCGCGGCTGCGGCGGCGAGCAGGACCACGGCGATGCCGGCGTAGGCGAAGGACCGCAGGAAGTACTGCGGGAAGACCATCATGGCGGCCAGGGAGACCGCGACGGTGAGGGCGGAGAACAGGACCGTGCGGCCGGCCGTGCGCAGGGTCGTGCCCACGGCGGTCAGCGGGTCGGCTCCGGTGGAGAGTTCCTCGCGGTAGCGGCGGACGATGAACAGGGCGTAGTCGATGGCGAGGCCGAGACCGAGGGCCGTGGTGAGGTTCAGCGCGAAGACGGAGACGTCGGTGAAGGACGTCAGACCGCGCAGCACCGCGTTCGTGCCGAGGATGGCGACGATGCCGATGCCCAGCGGCAGCAGGGCCGCGATCGCGCTGCCGAAGACCATCACCAGCAGAATCAGGGTGATGGGCAGGGCGATCATCTCGGCTCGGGTGAGGTCCTCCTTGATGATCGTCTGCATCTCGTGCCGTACCGCGACGATGCCGCCGACCTTCACCCGGACCGGGCCGTGCGTGCCCCGGTAGTGGGGCGCTATGCGGTCCAGGGTCTTGCCCATCGCGTTCTCGTCGCCGGTGATGCGGGCGGCGATGAGCGCCTCGTGGCCGTCCTTGGCGCGCATGGCGGGCGACTTCGACTGCCAGTAGGAGCCGACGCCGGTCACGCCCTGCTCGGTGGCCAGCCGCTCGGCCAGGGCGCGGGCCCGGGCGGCGACCGCCGGGTCGTCCACGGAGGCGCGGCCGGAGTCCACCAGGAGCAGCAGGTTGGGCTGGGAGTCGGGGAACTCGCGCTCCAGTGCCTTGGTCGCGTACGTCGACTCGGCGGCCGGGTCCTCCCAGCCGCCGCTGCCCAGACGGTCCGCGACACCGCTGCCGGCCACCACGGCGAGTGCGGTGAGCACCAGGGCCACCAGCAACGACAGGCGCGGGCGGGCAGTCACGAAACGTGTCCAGCCCCCGACGCGGGGCGGTCCGTCCCCCGGGTGCGGCGCCTTGTTGACTTCGGTCATCGTGCGGTGTCCCCTTCACCCTGACCCATGTCTGTGCAGGCAGGCAGCATGGATCGGTCATTGCCATAAACTGGCAAACACGAGAGATCGCTCGCGTTTCTCAAGAATGCGAGCGACCGCTCGCGTTTGTCAATCGCCTTCGAAGGGCTGGGGATATCGCGTGTCCGACACCTCGGAGAAGGAGCAGCCGCGCCGTCGTCAGGCACGCGGTGAACGCCGTATCGCGCAGCTGCTCCAGGCCGCCGCCCGGGTCTTCTGCACCACCGGCTACACGGCCGCCAGCACCAACGCCATCGCCCGCGAGGCGGGTGTCTCGCCGGGCACGCTCTACCAGTTCTTCCCGAACAAGGAAGCGCTCGCCGTCGAGCTGGGCGACCGGCTCATGCACCAGATGCAGGAGACGTACGGCGAGGTGCTGACCCCGGTCGACCCCGCCACCTCCCTGGAGGAGGCCATCGGCGCGGCCGTCGACCGGTTCATCACCTTCAACACCGAGCACCCGGTCTTCTTCGCACTGATGCACGGCCCCGACGTGCCCGGCAGGATCGCAGAGGCCCACGACCAGCTGCACGCCACCGTGATCGGCCGCATCGAGGGCCTGCTCGGCTCCCTCCTGCCCGAGGCCGGCCCGGCCGACGTCACGCGCACGGCCCACGTCTGCCTCGGCATCTACAAGGCGGGCCTGGAGCTGGTCCTCGCCCACGAGGGCGCCGAGCGTGCGGCCTACGTCCAGGAGATCAAGGACGTCCTGATCCGCTACCTGCAGCCCCTGGTGGGCGACCGGCTCGGCAGCGCGTGACCCCGCGGCGGTCCCCGGACTGCACCCCTGGGAACATCTGCCTAGAGTGCGGATAAATCGCCCAGCAGGAGCTCTAGGGGACCGACGTGACCCACTCGCCGCCGCCCGGTACGCCCCGGGCCCGCATTCCCGGCCCCCAGCAGCCCCCGCCGCCGTACCCGCGCATCGGCGCCGGCCTGTGGAAGCGCTGCCTGGGCGGCGGGCTCACCCTGTGGGCGCTGACCGCGCTGGTGACGTACGCGACCCGGAACACCGCACCGCTGCCGACCCTCATCCTGCTCGGCGGCTTCCTGGTCCCCGTCGTGTTCGTGCTGTGGGCGTACGAGCGGCACGGCCGGGACCTGGGCGTCAGCGCGATCCTCGGCTGCGCACTGGCGGGCGGCGGGCTCGGCGTGCTCGGCGCCTCGCTGACGGAGTCGTACCTGCTCCGCCCCTCCCCGGGGATGTTCACCGTCACCGGTCTGACCGAGGAGGCGGCCAAGCTCGGCGCGCTGGCGTTCGTGCTGCGCCGGCAGCCGGGCATCCGCGGGATGCGGGCCGGGCTGGTGCTCGGCGCGGCCGTCGGCTTCGGCTTCGCGGCCCTGGAGAGTTGCGGGTACGCGTTCGCCGCGGCCGTCTCCGCCGACGGCATCGACCTCAGGACGCTGCTGGAGACGGAGATCCTGCGCGGGGTGCTCGCCCCCTTCGGAAACGGCCTGTGGACGGCGATCGCGGGCGGTGCCCTGCTCGCCCGCCGCCGCCCGAACGGGCACTTCCGGCTCGCCGCGCCGGTCGTCGGTGCCTGGCTGGGCGTCTCCGTGCTGCACGCTCTGTGGGACGCCACACACGGCATCGCGATCTGGCTGGTGGCCCGGCTGTCGGGCACCGGCCTGGCACCGGAGCTGTTCGCACAGGGGTACATCCCGCGGCCCAGCGCCGTGCAGGAGCACCTGTTCACCCTGTTCTCGGTCGGCGGTCTGATGCTCGTCGCCGTGGCCGGCATCGCCTGGGTGCGGTCACTGGCACACCGGGGCACCTCTTGGAGAAATACCCCCTAGGGGTATAGTCTGAGAAACGTGGGACTCCCCCGTGGGCCCCACCGGCCGCACACGCCACGACGAGGAGTAACGACATGACCGCCCAGACCGACACTTCGGGCTCCGTCACCGCTGTCTACAAGGTGACCGGCATGAGCTGTGGCCACTGCGAGGGTTCCGTCTCCGGCGAGATCTCCCAGATTCCCGGCGTCAGCTCGGTCAAGGCCGTCGCGTCGACCGGCGAGGTGACCGTCGTCTCCGAGGCCCCGCTCGACGACGAGGCCGTCCGTGCCGCCGTGGACGAGGCGGGCTTCGAGCTGGCCGGCAGGGCCTGAGCGCACGACCCGAGCGACCGGGCCCGCCCCTCACACCGGGCGCGAGCCCCGAAAACTTTCACCGACCGGGCCGTGCCGACCAGCTGATACTGGATCCGCACGGTCCGGTCCGATGTCTGGAGTCCGGACATGACCAGCACCACCACACAGACAGCGAGCGAGATAGGCAGCACGTCCGAGGTCGAGCTGCTCATCGGCGGGATGACCTGCGCCTCCTGCGCCGCACGGGTGGAGAAGAAGCTCAACCGCATGGACGGCGTGAGCGCCACCGTGAACTACGCGACGGAGAAGGCGAAGGTCAGCTACGCCGAGGGCGTCCAGGTCTCCGACCTGATCGCGACCGTCGTGAAGACCGGCTACACCGCCGAGGAGCCCGCGCCGCCGGAGCCCGAACCCGAGGTCCGGGAAGCCGCCGGGCGCGACCCGGAACTCACCGCCCTCCGCCGCCGCCTGCTCGTCTCCGTGCTGCTGGCCGCCCCCGTCGTCCTGCTCGCCATGATCCCGGCGCTGCAGTTCGACAACTGGCAGTGGCTCTCGCTCACGCTCGCCGCGCCGGTCGTCGTCTGGGGCGGCCTGCCCTTCCACCGGGCCGCCTGGACCAACGCCCGGCACGGTGCCGCCACGATGGACACCCTCGTCTCCGTCGGCACGCTGGCCGCGTTCGGCTGGTCGCTGTGGGCGCTGTTCTTCGGCGACGCGGGCATGACCGGCATGCACGACGAGTTCCGCCTCACCGTCTCGCGGATGGACGCGGCCTCCACCATCTACCTGGAGGTCGCCGCCGGAGTCGTCGCGCTGATCCTCCTCGGCCGCTATCTGGAGGCCCGCTCCAAGCGTCGCGCGGGCGCGGCCCTGAAGGCCCTGATGGAGCTGGGCGCGAAGGACGTCGCCGTCCTGCGGGACGGGCGCGAGGTGCGTGTGCCGGTGGCCTCACTGGCCGTGGGCGACCGGTTCGTGGTGCGGCCCGGGGAGAAGATCGCCACCGACGGCAGGGTCGTCCAGGGCCTCTCCGCGGTGGACGCGGCCATGCTGACCGGCGAGTCGGTGCCGATGGACGTAGGCCCCGGCGACCAGGTCACCGGCGCCACGGTCAACGCGGGCGGCCGGCTGGTGGTGGAGGCGACCCGGGTCGGCGCGGACACCCAGCTCGCCCGGATGGCGAAGCTGGTCGAGGACGCACAGAACGGCAAGGCCGAGGTGCAGCGGCTCGCCGACCGGATCTCCGCCGTCTTCGTCCCCGTCGTCATCCTCATCGCGCTCGGCACGTTCGGCGTCTGGCTGGCGGCCACCGGGGACACCTCCGCCGCGTTCACGGCCGCCGTCTCCGTGCTGATCATCGCCTGCCCCTGCGCGCTCGGCCTCGCCACGCCGACGGCGCTGATGGTCGGCACCGGCCGCGGCGCCCAGCTCGGCATCCTCATCAAGGGACCCGAGGTGCTGGAGTCCACGCGCCGCGTCGACACTGTCGTCCTGGACAAGACCGGCACGGTCACCACCGGCCGGATGACCCTCCAGGCGGTGTACGTCGCCGACGGCGAGGACGAGAAGGAGGTGCTGAGGCTCGCCGGGGCCCTGGAGCACGCCTCCGAGCACCCCGTCGCGCGGGCGATCGCAGCGGGCGCCGAGACGGGGATCCCTCCGCTCGAGCGAAGCCGAGAGCCGGGGAGGGCCGGCACGCTCCCCCAGGTCGAACACTTCGAGAACGTCCCCGGGCGGGGCGTACGCGGGCGCGTGGAAGGCCGCGAGGTGGCCGTGGGGCGGCTGTTCGACGTCCTCCCGGAGGAGTTGGCCCGGGCCGGGCGCCAGGCCGAGCAGGACGGCCGTACGGCCGTCACGGTCGGCTGGGACGGGCGGGCCCGCGGAGTCCTCGCCGTCGCCGACGCGGTCAAGGAGACCAGCGCCGCGGCGGTGCGCGAGCTGCGCGCCCTCGGGCTCACGCCGGTGCTGCTCACCGGGGACAACCGGACCGTCGCCGAGGCGGTCGCGCGCACCGTCGGCATCGACGAGGTGATCGCCGAGGTGCTCCCCGAGGAGAAGGTGGACGTCGTACGGCGGCTGCAGCGCGAGGGACGCGCCGTGGCGATGGTCGGCGACGGCGTCAACGACGCGGCCGCGCTCGCCACCGCCGACCTGGGGCTCGCCATGGGCACCGGGACGGACGCGGCGATCGAGGCCGGCGACCTGACCCTGGTCCGCGGGGACCTCAGGGTGGCCGCGGACGCCATCCGGCTCTCCCGGCGCACCCTCGCCACGATCAAGGGCAACCTGGTGTGGGCCTTCGGCTACAACGTGGCCGCGCTGCCGCTGGCCGCCGCGGGCCTGCTGAACCCGATGATCGCGGGGGCGGCGATGGCCTTCTCCTCGGTCTTCGTGGTGACCAACAGCCTGCGACTGCGCCGGTTCCGCTGAAGCCCACCGGTGTTACCGGGGGTTAGGTGGAGCTGAAGTAAGAGTGCCTCTAGAGTCGGGCGCGAGCCTCACATAAGCTCTTCACAAGGCTCGCGCATCTTCCTTACGCTTGGGCCTCGATCGTCGTATCGGGGCTCTTGCGCACCTAAGGGACATATGCAAGAGACGCAGATCACAGTGACGCGAACGTAACCATCGAAGGGGTTCGAAGGTCTAAGTTGGCGATGTCAGAACAGCGTCTTGGGGGGCGCTGACTGGCATCTGGGGATGTCTTGGGGGACTTCCTCAGAGATGCGTTGCCGGGGCACGCACACCGGGAAGCTTTGAGCGGCCCTCCCAGCGTGCGTTGTCCCGGCAGATCGCACCGCATCACTGGAGTACGACGGGTTTTGCTCGTTGTGCTCAGACAGCGATTCAGGCGCTGTCCTCTCCGAGCGCCCGGCCGGATCCCGTGGGGGGAATCCGCACCGGGACATGGGAAGGCGCCCTGGTCGTCGGCCCGTGGGGGGACTGACGGCTCAGGGCGCCTTCTGCTGTTCTCCTGCTCGGCAGCGACCTGCCTCGCAACCCGCTCAGCACTGGTTCAGGGCCCGCCCGACGAGCAGGCCCTCACACTCAGTACGTTCAGCGCTCCTCGACCGGAACGAAGTCGCGCTCGACCACGCCCGTGTAGATCTGGCGCGGGCGGCCGATGCGGGAGCCCGGCTCCTTGATCATCTCGGTCCACTGGGCGATCCAGCCCGGCAGGCGGCCGAGGGCGAACAGGACCGTGAACATCTCGGTCGGGAAGCCCATGGCGCGGTAGATCAGGCCGGTGTAGAAGTCCACGTTCGGGTAGAGGCTGCGCGAGACGAAGTAGTCGTCGGAGAGCGCGTGCTCCTCCAGCTTGAGCGCGATGTCCAGCAGCTCGTCGGACTTGCCGAGAGCGGAGAGGACGTCGTGCGCGGCGGCCTTGATGATCTTGGCGCGCGGGTCGAAGTTCTTGTAGACCCGGTGGCCGAAGCCCATCAGGCGGACGCCGTCCTCCTTGTTCTTCACCTTGCGGATGAAGGAGTCCACGTCGCCGCCGGCCTCCTGGATGCCCTCGAGCATCTCCAGGACGGACTGGTTGGCGCCACCGTGCAGCGGGCCCCACAGGGCGGAGATGCCGGCCGAGATCGACGCGAACATGTTGGCCTGCGAGGAGCCGACCAGGCGGACCGTGGAGGTCGAACAGTTCTGCTCGTGGTCCGCGTGCAGGATCAGCAGCTTGTCGAGCGCGGAGACGACGACCGGGTCCAGGTCGTACTCCTGCGCCGGGACCGAGAAGGTCATGCGCAGGAAGTTCTCGACGTAGCCGAGGTCGTTGCGCGGGTAGACGAACGGGTGACCGATCGACTTCTTGTACGCGTACGCCGCGATCGTCGGAAGCTTGGCGAGCAGGCGGATCGTGGAGAGGTTGCGCTGCTTCTCGTCGAACGGGTTGTGGCTGTCCTGGTAGAAGGTGGACAGCGCCGAGACGACCGACGACAGCATGGCCATCGGGTGGGCGTCGCGCGGGAAGCCCCTGTAGAAGTTCTTGACGTCCTCGTGCAGCAGGGTGTGCCGCGTGATGTCGTTCTTGAACGTGCTCAGCTCGTCGACGGTCGGGAGTTCACCGTTGATGAGCAGGTACGCCACCTCGAGGAAGGTGGAGCGCTCGGCGAGCTGCTCGATGGGGTAGCCGCGGTAGCGGAGGATGCCCGCTTCGCCGTCCAGGTAGGTGACGGCGGATTTATAGGCGGCCGTGTTGCCGTAACCGCTGTCCAGAGTCACCAGACCGGTCTGGGCGCGGAGCTTCCCGATGTCGAAGCCCTTGTCACCGACGGTGCTGTCGACCACCGGGTAGGTGTACTCGCCGTCGCCGTACCGCAGTACTACAGAGTTGTCGCTCACGTCTTCCCTCACCCGACGTAGTGCCTCATCTTCGAGGTGCCCTGACTGTCTCTACCATCCCCCATTTGGCTCAGGAGAGTGCACTCGGGGTCGACCATTGGGCCTATTGGCGGCACTCAGTGCCGCCAACCTGCTCATCCTGCCCCCTCCGACCGGCATCTGGAAGTGCTCTGTGACCTTTGCGACTCGTTTGATCGATCATTTTTTGTGACGCGACTCTCCATCCCTGCCGCCGCCCCTGCTCAGGGGCCGGTCAGGAGCCCCTGAGCCTGAAATCCAGTGCCGTGCAGCGCCGTCCGGCCGAGACCGTGCGCACCGCCTGCCCGATCGCCTTGCGTGAACCGACGAGGACGACCAGTCGCTTGGCCCGTGTCACCGCCGTGTACAGGAGGTTCCGCTGAAGCATCATCCATGCCCCCGTGGTGACGGGGATCACCACGGCGGGATATTCACTCCCCTGTGAACGGTGGATCGTCACCGCGTACGCGTGAGCCAGTTCATCCAGTTCGTCGAATTCGTACGGAACCTCCTCGTCCTCGTCCGTCAGCACCGTCAGTCGCTGCTCGACCGGATCGAGCGAGGTGACCACGCCCACGGTGCCGTTGAAGACTCCGTTCTTGCCCTTCTCGTAATTGTTGCGGATCTGGGTGACCTTGTCGCCGACGCGGAAGACCCGGCCGCCGAACCGCTTCTCCGGCAGGTCGGGCCGGCCGGGCGTGATGGCCTGCTGGAGCAGGCCGTTGAGGGTGGCGGCACCGGCCGGGCCGCGGTGCATGGGCGCGAGCACCTGGACGTCCCGGCGCGGGTCGAGCCCGAACCTGGCCGGAACGCGCCGGGCGGCCACGTCCACGGTGAGCCGGCCGGCCTCCTCGGTGTCGTCCTGCACGAAGAGGAAGAAGTCCTTCAGGCCGTCGGTGAGCGGATGCTGCCCGGCGTTGATGCGGTGCGCGTTGGTGACCACCCCGGACTGCTGGGCCTGCCGGAAGACCCGGGTGAGCCGCACGGCCGGGACCGGGCCGCCCTCGGCCAGCAGGTCGCGCAGCACTTCCCCGGCGCCGACGCTGGGCAGCTGGTCGACGTCCCCGACGAACAGCAGATGGGCCCCCGGCGGCACCGCCTTCACCAGCTTGTTGGCGAGCAGCAGGTCCAGCATGGACGCCTCGTCCACGACGACCAGGTCGGCGTCCAGCGGGCGGTCCCGGTCGTAGGCCGCGTCACCGCCGGGCTTCAGCTCCAGCAGCCGGTGGACCGTGGAGGCCTCGGCGCCCGTCAGTTCGGCGAGCCGTTTGGCGGCGCGGCCGGTGGGGGCGGCCAGCAGCACCTTGGCCTGCCTGGCGCGGGCCAGTTCCACGATCGAGCGGACCGTGAAGGACTTGCCGCAGCCGGGCCCGCCGGTGAGCACGGCGACCTTCTCGGTCAGCGCGAGCCGGACGGCGGCCTCCTGCTCGGGGGCGAGGTCGGCTCCGGTGCGGGACCTCAACCAGCCAAGCGCCTTGCCCCAGTTCACGTCCCGGAAGGCCGGCATCCGGTCCTCCGGCGTCCGCAGCAGGCGCAACAGCCGGGCGGAGAGGGAGAGTTCGGCACGGTGGAAGGGCACGAGGTAGACGGCGGTGACGGGCTCCGCCTCCCCGTCGGGGCCGGGCACCTTCTCCCGCACGACCCCGGGATCCGCGCCCTCCTGGGCCGGTTCGGCCAGCTCGGCGAGGCATTCGATGACCAGCCCGGTGTCGACCTGGAGCAGCTTGACCGCGTCCGCGATCAGCCGCTCCTCCGGCAGGAAGCAGTGGCCCTGGTCGGCGGACTGGGACAGCGCGTACTGGAGGCCCGCCTTCACCCGCTCCGGGCTGTCGTGCGGGATGCCGACCGACTGGGCGATCTTGTCGGCGGTGAGGAAGCCGATGCCCCAGACGTCTGCGGCCAGCCGGTAGGGCTCGTTCCGCACGACCGAGATCGACGCGTCGCCGTACTTCTTGTAGATCCGCACCGCGATGGACGTGGAGACCTCGACGGTCTGGAGGAAGAGCATGACCTCCTTGATCGCCTTCTGCTCCTCCCAGGCGTCGGCGATCTTCTTCGTCCGCTTGGGGCCGAGGCCGGGGACCTCGATCAGCCGCTTCGGCTCCTCCTCGATGATCTGCAGGGTGTCCAGGCCGAAGTGCTGGGTGATGCGGTCGGCGAAGACCGGGCCGATGCCCTTGACCAGACCGGATCCGAGGTAGCGGCGGATGCCCTGGACGGTGGCCGGCAGGACCGTCGTGTAGTTCTCCACCGTGAACTGCTTGCCGTACTGGGGGTGGGAGCCCCAGCGGCCCTCCATGCGGAGGGATTCGCCGACCTGGGCTCCGAGCAGCGCACCCACCACCGTGAGGAGATCGCCGCCGCCCCGGCCGGTGTCGACCCGGGCGACCGTGTAGCCGTTCTCCTCGTTGGCGTACGTGATCCGCTCCAGGACCCCTTCGACCACCGCCAGATTGGACATGATCCGACGCTACCGCCCGGCTCCGACAGTGGGGAAAACTCGTGGACACCCCCTACCGGGCCGCCGACTCCACGGTCGTCCGTCCGAGTCCCGGCTCATGACATTCGAACGCACCCGTGTTGGGAGACAGTTGATGTACGACTACGACCTCCTGGTCGTGGGTTCGGCCAACGCCGACCTGGTGATCGGCGTCGAGCGGCGGCCGGCCGCCGGCGAAACGGTGCTCGGCGGCGACCTCGCCGTCCACCCGGGCGGCAAGGGTGCCAACCAGGCGGTCGCGGCCGCCCGGCTCGGGGCGCGTACGGCGCTGCTGGCCCGGGTCGGCGACGACGACCACGGCCGGCTGCTGCTCGACTCACTGCGGGCGGCCGGGGCGGACCCGGTGGGCGTGCTGGTGGGCGGGGCGCCGACGGGCGTCGCGCTCATCACCGTCGACCCCTCCGGGGACAACAGCATCGTGGTGTCCCCCGGCGCCAACGCCCGCCTGACCCCGGCCGACGTCCGGGCCGCCGTCAGCCTCCTGCTCGGCTCGCGGGTGGTGTCGGCGCAGCTGGAGATCCCGCTGGAGACGGTCGTGGAGGTCGTGCGGAACCTCCCCGAGGGCAGCCGGTTCGTGCTGAACCCGTCCCCGCCGCGCCCGCTGCCCACGGAGGTGCTGGCCGCATGCGACCCGCTGATCGTCAACGAGCACGAGGCGCGGGTGCTCCTCGGCGACCCGGGCGTGAGCGAGGAGCCCGCGGACTGGGCGCGGCTGCTGCTGGCCAGGGGCCCGCGCTCGGTGGTCGTGACATTGGGCGCGCAGGGGGCGCTGGTGGCCGACTCCTCCGGTGTGACCCGGGTGCCGTCGGTGCAGGTGGACGCGGTGGACACGACCGGGGCGGGCGACGCGTTCACGGCGGCCCTGGCCTGGCAGCTGGGCTCGGGCTCCGCCCTGGCCGAGGCCGCGGCCTACGCGGCCCGCGTCGGTGCGACGGCGGTGACGAAGCGGGGCGCCCAGGGGTCGTACCCGACGGCCGCGGAGGTCGGCTCGCTGCGCCGGGCCGGCGCCCGGACCCCCGGCTGACTTTTCGAGGGGGCGTACCCGGTCCGTCGACCGGGTACGCCCCCTCGGCTTTCCCCTCCGTATCAGAACCCCCCGGATCCCCCCCGGAATCCCCCCCCCAGAAGTCCTGACGCACGGTACGACACACCATGTGGGGAAAGGGTTGTACGACCCCGCGAGATTTTTTCCGCCCTGCCGGGACCCTGGAATCCCGTTGCTCCCCGGGACCCGCCCGCCTACGGTCGCGGTCATGCTGCCTCCGGTGGAAACGGACGAGGAGCGGGACGCGGTCGTCCCCGACGAGACGGTGATGCGCCCGGGAGCGGAGGACCTCTGCGCCCGCCTCGGTCTGGCCGGCGCACCGCTGACCCGGTTCCCGGACGGCTCGCTGCCCGTCTACGCCGTGGGTGAAGAGCATGTTCTCAAGCTGTTCCCCGGAGCATCCGCAGGGGACGGCGTCGCCGAAGGGCGCGTCCTCACCCACCTCGAGGGCCGGTTGCCGGTGCCGACACCGCAGGTGCGCGGCTTCGGCGCGTACGAGAACGGCTGGCGGTACGTCCTGATGTCCCGCCTCCGTGGTGAGAACCTGGCCGAGGTGTGGGACCGGGTGCCGCGGAGCCACCGCGAGCGGCTCGTCGCCGAGATCGGCGAGACCCTGGCGGTGCTGCACTCCCTCGGCCCCGGTCCCCTCACGGACGTCCTCGGCCCCGGGGACTGGGGCGCCTTCGTGGACCGCCGTACCGCCGACGCCGTGGCACGGCAGCGCGCCAGACGGCTGCCGGACGCCTGGCTGGAGCAGATCCCGGACTTCCTCGCCTCGGTCTGCCTGCCGCGCGCCCCGCACCCCTCCCTGCTGCACACCGAGGTCATGCGGCAGCACTTCCTCGTCGATCCCGACGGCTGGCGCCTGACCGGGCTCTTCGACTTCGAACCGGCCATGATCGGTGACCGTGCGTACGACTTCGTGGGCGTCGGCCTGTTCGTCACCCGCGCCGATCCCGGCCTGCTGGCCCGGCTGGCCGGGGCGTACGGCCACACCTTCGACCCGTCCCAACTGCTCGCGTACACACTGCTGCACGTGTACAGCGATCTCCCCTGGTACCTGAAGGAACTGCCCGTACCTGCCGGGGAGACGCTGCCCTCGCTCGCCGAGGCGTGGTTCGGCACGGTGTGACCCATGGGATCACGTGGGTGGTGTGTGTCACCATGTCAGCCGCCCCAGCTCCCGCGCGTCGCAACGCTGAGCAGGGGTTTCTGGATGCTCAGGGAGGGACCCCATGAAGACGTACCCCGTGTTGGTCGCCGCTGCAGTCGTGGCCGCCGGTGCCCTTGCCACCGCTCCGGCCCATGCCGCCACCGATCCGAAGACCGTTCACTTCGGCGGCTGGCAGTACGACAGCCCGGGCAGTGACACCCGCTCGAACACGAGTCTGAACAACGAGTGGATCAACATCCACAACGGCACCTCCTCCGCGGTGCAGCTGAAGGGCTGGTCGGTCGAGGACACGGCCGGGCACCGCTACGTGCTGCCGTCGTACAGGATCGGCGCGGGCAGGACGGTCAAGCTGCACACCGGCCGAGGCACCAACACCGCCGGCCACCTGTACTGGGGCAGCGGCAACTACATCTGGAACAACACCCAGGACATGGCGTTCCTGTTCAAGCCCAACGGCTACGACTTCAAGAGCTGCTTCGCCGGGCACGACTTCGACGATCCCAACCCGTACAACTGCCACAACGAGAGCTGAGAACCGCCGGGCCGGACCCCTGCCACCCCGGCGGGGGTCCCTCGGCGCTCAACCGGCGACGTGCGTCACGAACCGCTCCGCCGTCTCCGCCAGCACCTCCCGCCCGTCCCGCGCCCACAACCGTTCGCTGAACAGCTCGACCTCGATCGGTCCGGTGTAACCGGCCGCCTCCACGTAGCCCTTCCACTCCCGCATGTCGATCGACCCGTCGCCGATCTGGCCCCGGCCGTTGAGGACGCCCTCGGGCAGGGGGGTGGTCCAGTCGGCGAGCTGGAAGGTGTGGATGCGGCCGCCCGCGCCGGCGCGGGCGATCTGGGCGGGGGCCCGGTCGTCCCACCAGATGTGGTACGTGTCCACGGCCACGCCCACCTGATGCGCCGGGAAACGCTCGGCGAGGTCCAGGGCCTGGGCGAGGGTGGAGACCACGCAGCGGTCGGACGCGTACATGGGATGCAGGGGTTCGATGGCGAGGCGTACGCCGTGGGATTCGGCATGAGGGCCCAGTTCCGCCAGTGCGTCGGCGACGCGTTCGCGGGCGCCGTGCAGATCGCGCGAGCCGGCGGGCAGGCCGCCCGAGACCAGGACGAGTGTGTCCGTGCCGAGCACGGCCGCCTCGTCGATCGCCCGGCGGTTGTCGGCCAGGGCCTGCCCCCGCTCGGCCGGGTCGATCGCCGTGAGGAAACCGCCCCGGCACAGGGTCGTCACCGACAGGCCCGCGTCCCGGACGAGCTTGGCGGTCTTCGGCACGCCGTACGACCGGACCGGCTCGCGCCACAGCCCGACCCCGGGCACGCCCGACTGCGCACAGGCGTCCACCAGTTCGGGGAGGGACAGCTGCCTGACCGTCATCTGGTTGATGGAGAAGCGTTCGAGTCCGGTGCTCACTGGTTCACCCCGTACAGCGACAGCAGGTTCTTCATGCGTTCCTCGGCCAGTTTCGGGTCAGGGAACAGGCCGAGGCCGTCGGCGAGTTCGTAGGCGCGGGCGAAGTGCGGCAGGGAGCGGGCCGACTGGAGGCCGCCGACCATCGCGAAGTGGGACTGGTGGCCCGCCAGCCAGGCCAGGAACACGACTCCGGTCTTGTAGAAGCGGGTCGGGGCCCGGAAGAGGTGGCGGGACAGGCCGACCGTCGGATCGAGCAGCGCGCGGAAGCCGCCCGTGTCCCCCGTGTCCAGGACCCGCACCGCCTCGGCCGCCAGCGGGCCCAGCGGGTCGAAGATGCCGAGCAGGGCGTGGCTGAAGCCCGACTCGTCGCCCGCGATCAGCTCCGGGTAGTCGAAGTCGTCCCCCGTGTAGCAGCGCACCCCCTGCGGGAGGCGGCGGCGCAGGTCGATCTCCCGCCGGGCGTCCAGCAGGGAGACCTTGATGCCGTCGACCTTGTCCGGGTGCGCGGCGATGACCTCCAGGAAGGTGCCGGTGGCCGCGTCGAGGTCCGGTGAGCCCCAGTAGCCCTCCAGGGCGGGGTCGAACATCGGGCCGAGCCAGTGCAGGATCACCGGCTCGGCGGCCTGGCGGAGCAGATGGCCGTAGGTCTCCAGGTAGTCCTCGGGGCCGCGGGCGGCGGCCGCGAGTGCCCGCGACGCCATCAGGACGGCCTGCGCGCCCGCCTCCTCCACGACCGCCAGCTGCTCCTCGTAGGCGGCGCGGATCTCGGCGAGGGTGCCGCCGGCGATCTGGTCGGTGCCGACGCCGCAGGCGATCCGGCCGCCCACGCCGTGCGCCTCGGCCGCGGACCGGCGGATCAACTCGGCCGCGCCCGCCCAGTCCAGGCCCATCCCGCGCTGGGCGGTGTCCATCGCCTCGGCGACCCCCAGCCCGTGGGACCACAGGTGGCGGCGGAAGGCGAGGGTGGCGTCCCAGTCGACGGCGGCGGGTGAGTCGGGGGACACGTCGGCGTACGGGTCGGCGACGACGTGGGCCGCCGAGAAGACCGTGCGGGAGGTGAAGGGGGTGCCGGGAGTGAGGGCGAGCGGCTCCTGGCGGGGCTCGTACGTCCTCAACGTTCCTTTGGAGTCCGGGAGCTGGATGGTCACAGGGAACCCCCCAGGATGGTCCGGCCTTCAGGCCGGGTGGGAGTCGGACCCGTGTGGGGCAAAGCAGGGAAAGGCGGGTTGCCGTCAGGGCGATTCACTGTCCGCCTCACCAGAGGCGCGCTCCCCCTCCAAGCGGTACACGATCTCGGAGTTGAGTGAGCGACGGGCGGACTTGGCCTGAGCGACGAGCCATTCGTGAATGTCGGCAGGCAGTCTGAGCGTGATGCGTACTTCATGGTCCATGACCTCAACTGTAGTGCTAGCGTGGTGTCATGATGACACCACTGACGGTAGGGGAGGCTGGGCACGTCCGGTACACCTACCGGCTTCGTGCGTCGTCGACAGCTCGCGCGGCCCTTCGCGCGGAGTGGGACCGGTGCCGGTGGCTCTGGAACGAGTGCGTGGCCCGGTCGATGAAGGCCTACGCAGAGGGCGAGACTTGCGGCCCGGCCCGACTGGACAAGATGCTCACCGAGGCCCGCTCGACGACACCATGGTTGGCTGAGGGTTCTTCGGTACCGCAGCAACAGCTCATCCGGGACTTCGGCAAGTCCCGCGCGAAGGCACAGAGGGACATCAAGGAACGGCTGCCGATGCACCGCCGGGCAGGGATGCCGCAGTGCAAGAAGAAGCACGAAGCCTTGCCGACACTGAACTACACGAAGCGCGGTTTCCGGCTGAAGGGCGGGCGTCTGCATCTGTCGGGCGGGGTCGTGTTGACTGTGGTGTGGTCGCGGGACCTGCCCGCCGCGCCCTCCTCGGTGCGCGTGTACCAGGACGGCGTCGGGCACTGGTACTGCTCGTTCGTGGTCCCCACCGTGGTGCAGCCGCTGCCCAAGACCGGCCGGGTGCTCGGCGTGGACTGGGGCGTGAAGCAGACCGCGACCACCACCTCCGACGCCCACGACCTCCCGCACCCCGAGCACGGGAAGAAGGCCCACAAGAAACTGGCCCGGTACGACCGGATGATGGCCCGCCGCAAACCCAAGAAGGGCCAGGCCGCCTCGAAGGGCTACCGCGAGGCGAAGAAGTGGCGAGCGAAGACCTACGCGAAGATCGCCCGGCAGCGGCAGGACACGGGCCGCAAGTGGGCGAAGAGGGCCGTGACCGACCACGACGCCATCGCCGTCGAGGACTTCCGCCCGAAGTTCCTCGCCAAGTCTTCCCTGGCCCGCAAGGCCGCCGACGCCGCTATCGGCGCCACCAAGCGCGCCCTGATCGAGATGGGGCGCAAGCACGGACGGCACATCCGACTCGTGCACCCCGCGCACACCACCATGGACTGCGCATCGTGCGGAGCGAGAACCAAGCACGCACTTCCTCTTTCGGAACGTACCTACACCTGCACCGCGTGCGGAGCCGTCTCCCCCAGAGACAAGAACTCCGCCCGCGTGATGCTCATCCGGGCAGGTCTGAACCCGGCTGGTGTCGAGGGCATAAGACCTCCGGGAGCGCTGCTCCCGGAGGCAGCCTGAGCCAGGAATCCCCTCCCTTCTGGGAGCGGAGCGGTCAAAGGGAGATCTCCGGTACGTCGATGCGGCGGCCCTCGGCCGAGGACTTCAGGCCCAGCTCGGCGAGCTGGACGCCACGGGCGCCGGCCAAGAGGTCCCAGTGGTACGGGGCGTCGGCGTAGACGTGCTTGAGGAACAGCTCCCACTGGGCCTTGAATCCGTTGTCGAACTCGGCGTTGTCCGGCACCTCCTGCCACTGGTCGCGGAAGACCTCGGTGGCGGGGACGTCCGGGTTCCAGACCGGCTTGGGGGTCGCGCTGCGGTGCTGGGCGCGGCAGTTGCGCAGGCCGGCGACGGCCGAGCCCTCGGTGCCGTCCACCTGGAACTCCACCAGCTCGTCGCGGTTGACGCGGACCGCCCAGGAGGAGTTGATCTGGGCGATCGCGCCGCCCTCCAGCTCGAAGACGCCGTAGGCGGCGTCGTCGGCGGTCGCGTCGTAGGGCTTGCCGTGTTCGTCCCAGCGCTGCGGGATGTGGGTGGTGGCCAGGGCCTGGACGGAGGTCACCCGCCCGAACAGCTCGTGGAGCACGTACTCCCAGTGCGGGAACATGTCGACGACGATGCCGCCGCCGTCCTCGGCGCGGTAGTTCCACGAGGGGCGCTGGGCCGGCTGCCAGTCACCCTCGAAGACCCAGTAGCCGAACTCGCCCCGGACGGACAGGATCCGCCCGAAGAAGCCGCCGTCGATCAGGCGCTTCAGCTTGCGGAGGCCGGGGAGGAAGATCTTGTCCTGGACCACGCCGTGCCTGACGCCCTTCGCGTCGGCCAGCCGGGCCAGCTCCAGGGCGCCCTCCAGTCCCGTGGCGGTGGGCTTCTCGGTGTAGATGTGCTTGCCGGCCGCGATCGCCTTCCTGACCGACTCCTCCCGTGCCGGGGTGACCTGGGAGTCGAAGTAGATGTCGACGGCCGGGTCGGCGAGGACCGCGTCCACGTCGGTGGAGACGTGCTCGAGGCCGTGCCGGTCGGCGATCTCCCGCAGGGCGTGCTCGCGGCGGCCGAGCAGGACCGGCTCGGGCCACAGCACGGTGCCCTCGCCGAGGTCGAGGCCGCCCTGTTCGCGCAGGGCGAGGATCGACCGGACGAGGTGCTGGCGGTAGCCCATGCGCCCGGTCACGCCGTTCATGGCGATACGCACCGTCTTGCGTGTCACGTCAGTCCCCTTCGTGGGCGACGGGCGCCCGGGTCGGCATCAGCAGCGTCGTCAGCGTCCAACACACGGCAGCAAGCGCTTTCTATCCGGAGAAGCTAGCCTCTGGACCGTGGTCCGTACAAGACCGTGTCCTCTTCGAGTTGTTCGAGGGGGCGAACAACTCGGCTGGTTGGCCTTAGGGTCTGCTCGACACCGCACGGAACCGTGGCCGGGCGCGGCCTGTCTACGTGGACGTATGAGCACCAATGCGCGATCAGATGCGCGACCGGAGGACGACAGATGACGGTGACCTTGGCGGATGTGGCGGCCCGCGCGCAGGTCTCCCCCGCGACGGTGTCGCGCGTGCTGAACGGGAACTACCCGGTGGCCGCCTCCACGCGGGAGCGGGTGCTGCGGGCCGTGGACGAGCTGGACTACGTCCTCAACGGCCCCGCCAGCGCACTCGCCGCGGCCACCTCCGACCTCGTCGGCATCCTCGTGAACGACATCGCGGACCCCTTCTTCGGGATCATGGCGAGTGCGATCCAGGGGGAGATCGGGGGCCCGGGCGGCCGGGCGGGCGGCGAACGGCTCGCGGTCGTCTGCAACACCGGAGGTTCGCCGGAGCGTGAACTGACCTACCTGACCCTGCTGCAGCGACAGCGGGCCGCGGCCGTGGTGCTGACCGGCGGGGCCGTGGAGAACGCGCCGCACGCGGAGGCGGTGGCGGCGAAGCTGCGGAAGCTGGCTGAGGCCGGGACCCGGGTGGTGCTGTGCGGGCGGCCGCCGGCGCCGGACACCGGGGCCATCGCGCTGACCTTCGACAACCGCGGGGGCGCCCGCGCACTCACCGACCACCTCATCGGCCTCGGCCACCGCCGGCTCGGCTACATCGCGGGCCCCGAGGAGCGGACCACCACCCGGCACCGCCTGGAGGGCCACCGGGCCGCGCTGGCGGCGGCGGGCATGGAGAACGACCCTCGCTGGACGGTCCACGGCCGCTACGACCGCCGGTCCGGACACGAGGCCACACTGGAGCTGCTGCGCCGGGACCCCTCCCTGACGGCGATCGTGGCCGCGAACGACTCCGTCGCACTGGGCGCGTGTGCCGCACTGCGCGAATCGGGGCTGCGGATCCCCGAGGACGTGTCCGTGGCCGGCTTCGACGACCTCCCGTTCGCCATCGACGCGGTGCCCTCTCTCACGACGGTGCGGTTGCCGCTGTCCGAGGCGGGAGCCCGTGCGGGACGGATCGCGATGGGCCGCGAGGAGCCGCCGCCGGGCGGGATCGCCTCGGTGCGCGGGGAGTTGATGGTGCGGGGTTCCACCGGCGTGCCGCGGGGCTGAGCGCGGAGGGCGCCGGTGATCGTCGAATCACTCGAGGGCTCGGTGCCCTGCACGTCCTGCCGTGCCACCGCACAGTGGCACGGCGTGCAGGTACTGCTGGACGACGACACGCCGCGGTGGGACACCGGGACGGCGTGCCCGGCCTGCGGGAGCGGGATGGCCGCGTGCGGGAGGGAACTTCCGGCCGGGATGCGGGAGCGGATGCTCACGGAGCACGGGCGGGCCGTTCTGCGCCTGGAGCCCTCGGCGCGGAGGCCGGCCGTCATGCGCGTGCCCGGGAGCGGCTCGGCGTCGGGCTGACGGAGATCCGGGCCCTCGTCGAGCAGGTGGTGGCCGGGGAGTACGGCGGCACGCTTGCGGAGACCGAGTTGCTCGCGCGGCAGCTGCGAGCCGCGGGGGTCGACGCCGTCGCGGTACGGGAGACACCGTTGTGAGTCCGGCGTGCGCGCGCCGATGAGCTTCCGCGGCAGGAGCGCCTCTTCTTCGGTCCCGAGGTGCTCGGCGGTCCCGAGATGGTCGGCGGTCCCGAGGTGGTCGGCGGTGCCTTTGCCGCGGGGCTGGATCGGGCCGGGGCTGGTGGACGGCGCCGTGTTGTGGGCTTAGCCTCGGAGGACGGTATCTCTGACTGAGTCAAGTATCCGGGGGCGATCATGACCGTCCAGGACGTCCGCGCCTTCAACCGCTTCTACACGGGCGTCATCGGCGCCCTCGACTACGGCCGTCATCTGTACGCGCCGTACACCCTCACCGAGTCCCGGGTCCTGTACGAACTCGCGCACGAGCGGCATCTGGACGCGGCCGACCTGCGCGCCCGGCTCGCGCTGGACGCCGGCTATCTGAGCCGCATCCTGAACAAGTTCGAGGAGGCGGGGCTGATCGAGCGCGGGACCTCCGCGGCGGATCCGCGCCGCAGGAGCGTCACGCTCACCGCGCCCGGGCGCGAGGCCGCCGCACTGCTGGACGAGCGGGCGCAGGAGTCGGTGCGGGCGCTGCTGGACACCGTGGCCCCGGAGGACCGGCCGCGGCTGGCGGAGGCGATGCGGACCGTCCGGGACATCCTCGGGGGCGGGAAGGCGACGCCGGGTGAGGTCGTCCTGCGGGAGCCGGAGCCCGGTGACCTCGGCTGGATCGTGCAGCGAAACGCCGCCCTGTACGCGGCCGAGTACGGCTGGAACGCCGACTACGAGGGACTGGTGGCGAAGATCGTCGCCGACTTCGCCCAGGACCACGACCCGCATCTGGAGCGGGTGTGGATCGCGGAGCTGGAGGGGCGGCCGGTGGGGTGCGTGATCTGCGTGCGGGACGACGTGCCCGCCACCGCTCGGCTGCGGCTGCTCCTGGTGGAGCCCGACGCGCGCGGGCACGGGATCGGCGACCGGCTGGTGCGGGCCGTGGTCGACTTCGCGCGCGGGGTCGGCTACCGCGACCTGGTGCTGTGGACCAACGACGTGCTCAGCAGCGCCCGGCACCTCTACCAGCGGCACGGCTTCGTGCTCGTCGCCGAGCGGCCGCACCGCTCCTTCGGCAAGGATCTGCTGGGGCAGGACTGGCGGTTGGATCTGCACGGATCGGGCGTGTGACGAGTAGGGTCCGAGCATGAAGCTGGCGTTCTCCACTCTCGGTGTCCCCGGCCTGCCCGTCCCTGAGGTCCTGGCGCTCGCGACCGCGCACGGATACCACGGCATCGAACTGCGCGCCCATCCGGAGGAGCCGGTGCACCCGGGCCTCACCGCCGCCGAGCGGGCCGAGACGGCCGCGCTGTTCAAGGGGGCCGGGGTCGAGGTGCTGAGCCTCGCCGGGTACACGCGCGTCGCCGCGCCCGGCGACGACACCCCCGTCCTCGACGAGATCCGTCAACTCCTCCAGCTGGCGCACGACCTGGGCGCCCCGTTCGTCCGGGTCTTCCCCGGCGCCGACCCGGACCGGCCCCGCGAGGAGTCCGACGCCGTCGCGGCCCGGCGGCTGGGCGCCGCCGCCGAGGACGCCTCCGCGCTCGGTGTGCGGATCCTGCTGGAGACCCACGACTCGCACCGCACCGGCGCCGACGCGATCCGTGTCCTCGGCCCGGTCGGCCACCGGCAGGTGGGCGCGCTGTGGGACGTGATGCACACCTGGCTGGGCGGCGAGCAGCCCTCGGAAAGCTATGCGGCCCTCGCCCCGCACCTCGGATACGTCCAGGTCAAGGACATCGCCTCGGCCGAGGACACCGCCCCGCTGCCGCTCGGCGCGGGCGTCCTCCCGCTCACCGAGTGCGTGGACGTCCTCTCCCGCCACGGCTGGGACGGCTGGCTGTGCTGGGAGTACGAGAAGCGGTGGTACGAGTCGGCGGCCCCGCTTCCGGGCCTGCTGAGCGCGGGCCGGGACCACCTCGTACGGCTGCTGGGAGAGGCTGCTTAGCCTGTTCGGCGCAGCGGGGGGACCGGATCCGGGCAACGGTGTCCTGACGGGCCGGGCCGGATAATTCGCTGGCCGGGCCGGAGGGCGCCCGCATACCCTCCCCCGGTGATTCCGCAGCCCGCGCTCCGTGCCCTCGCCTGCCCGCGTTCCCTCTCATGAGCCTCGCCCGCTCGCTCATCGACGTGCGGCCGCTGCGCACCTCGCCCGTCTTCCGGCGGCTGCTGGCCGGGCGGACCGTGTCGCTGCTCGGTGGGTCCATGACTCTGGTGACGGTCATGTACCAGGTGTGGGACATGACCCGCAGCACGGCGTGGACCGGTGCGGTCGGGCTGGCGCAGGCGTTGCCGCTGGTGGTGTTCGGGCTGTTCGCGGGGGCCCGGGTGGACCGCGCCGACCGGCGGCGGATCTACCTGACGGCCACCGTGGGCCAGTCCGTCTGCTCGCTGCTGCTGGCGGTGCAGGGCTTCACCGGACATGTCCCGGTGGCGGCGGTGCTCGCACTGGTCGCCGTCCAATCGGGCTTCGGTGCGCTCGGCGCCCCGGCGGCCGGGGTCTTCGTGCCGCGGCTGCTGCCCAAGGACCAGGTGGCCGCCGGTCTCGCCCTGAACCAGATCACCGGCCAGACGATGTTCCTGCTCGGCCCGGCCCTGGCCGGTGTGCTGCTGGGCTGGCTGGGCATCGGCGCCTGCTATCTGCTGGACGCGCTCAGCTTCGGTGTCGCCTTCTACGGCGCCTTCGGGCTGCCCGCGCTGCCGCCGGAGGGCGAGCCGTCGCGGGCGGGGCTGCACGGGGTGCTGGACGGGCTGCGGTTCCTGGCCGGGCACCGGGTGGTGCGGGGCGCGCTGATCACCGACCTCGCGGCCACCGTGCTGTCCTTCCCGGTCAGCCTGTTCCCGCTGGTCAACGCCGAGCGGTTCGGGAACAGTCCGCGCACCCTCGGCCTGCTCCTGTCGGCCCTCGCGGTGGGCGGTGTCACGGCCACGGCGCTGTCCGGCTCGCTGACCCGGCACGGCCGCCCGGGCGCGGTGATGCTGTGCGCGTCCGGCACCTGGGGTGCGGCCCTGGTGGCCTTCGGTCTGTCGGACAACCCCTGGATCGGCGTCGCCCTGCTCGTCGTGGCCGGGGCGGCGGACGCCACGTCGGTCGTCTCCCGGTCCACGATCGTGCAGACCCTCACCCCGGACGCGCTGCTCGGCCGGGTCACGGCGGCCGAGGCGATCGTCGGCCAGGCGGGCCCCAGCCTCGGCAACGTCCGGGGCGGCCTGGTCGCCGGCTGGAGCTCGGGGGCGACCGCCCTGGTCACCGGC
Source organism: Streptomyces sp. BK340 (assembly GCF_007827595.1). Taxonomy (GTDB): domain Bacteria; phylum Actinomycetota; class Actinomycetes; order Streptomycetales; family Streptomycetaceae; genus Streptomyces. The sequence continues at coordinate 141,804 of NZ_VISR01000004.1, read as the reverse complement.
GGCCTGATGTGCGTCCTGGCGGTGGGCGCGGTCGCGGCGTCGACCCCGGAACTGCGCTCCGGGGAAGCCGGGCCGGCGGACGGTCCTACTGCTGTGGACGTGCCGTGAGCGGTGCCGGGTCGCCCAGGCACCAGTCGAGCACGGCCGGCCAGGAGCCGTAACCGGCGTCCAGGTCGAGGTGTGCGGCGCCCGGGACGATGTCGGTGGGGATGCCGAGCGGCGCACCGAAGGCGGGGCCGGCGCCCTCGGGGCAGTACGGGTCGTCGTCGCCCGCGACGAGCCGGGTCCGGCCGGGCAGGACGAAGCCGGGGACGGGCGGCGCGAAGCCAGCCACCTCCGGGTACCGGACGAGAACGGATGCGGACGGCGGCGCGACGAGCAGCACCCGGTCCGCGTACCGCTGTTCCTTCATTCCCCGGGCCGCGGCGTGCAGCCACAGCACGGCGGAAAGGCTGTGCGCCACGACGACCCGCTCGCCCGACTCGTCCAGCTCCTCCAGGTGCCGGGCCAGTTCACCGAGCCACGCCTCGAGGTCCGGGTCGTCCGGGTCGGGCAGCTGCGGGTAGGTCACCCGGTGCCCGAGGGCGGTGAGCCGGTCGGCGAGCCAGTGCTGCCAGTGGCCCCCGGGCCGGCGGTTCTGCCAGCCGTGCAGGACGAGATACGAGCGCGTGGTCATGCGTCCGATGATTTCCGAGCCCTTCCCCGCGGTCCAGCGAAGACGGCCACCGTCCCGTCAGGTGGTCGCGGCCAGTTCCGCGAACGCCTCGTGGAAGCCCGGGAACGTCTTCCGTACGCAGCCGGGATCGTCGTACGACAGCCCGGGCGTGCGCAGTCCGGTCACCGCGAAGGACATCACGATGCGGTGGTCGCCGTACGACTTGATGCCGACGTCCGGCAGGGGCGTGCCGGGCCGGATCTCGATCCAGTCGGGGCCGGTCGCCACGTCCACGCCGAGCCGGCGCAGGTTCTCCGCGCAGGCCTCCAGCCGGTCGCACTCCTTGACCCGTGTGTTGGCCACGTCCTCGATGCGGACCGGTCCTGAGGCGAAGGGTGCGATCGCGGCGAGGGTCGGCATGGTGTCGGAGACGTCCCGCATGTTGACGGTCAGACCGCGCAGAACTCCCGTGCCGCGTACGGTCGTCCGGTCCGCGGCCACGTCCACCTCCGCGCCCATCCGGCGCAGCACCTCGACGAACCGCAGGTCGCCCTGGAGTGCCCCCGAACCGAGGCCCGGCACGGTCACCTCGCGGCCCGGGGTGACGGCCGCCGCGGCGAAGAAGTAGCTCGCGGTCGAGGCGTCCGGCTCGATGGCGTAGGTGGTGGCCCGGTAGCCGCCGGCCGGGACGTCGAAGACCTGGCCGTCCCGGACCACCTCGACGCCGAACGCCCGCATCATCGCCAGCGTGATCTCCACGTACGGCACCGAGACCAGGTCGGTCACCCGGATCCGCAGGCCGCCCCGGGTCAGCGGGCCGAGCAGGAGCAGCGCGGTGAGGTACTGGGAGGACTGGCCGGCGTCCAGCACGACCTCGCCGCCCTCGACCCCGGCCGCCCGGACGGTGAGCGGGTGGTGGCCCTCGGCCTCCTCGTGCCGCAGGTCGACGCCGAGGTCGCGCAGGGCCCGGGTGAGCGGGCCGAGGGGGCGCCGGCGCATCTGCGGGGAGGCGTCGAAGCGGTAGGTGCCGTGGCCCGCGGCGGCCAGGGTGGGCAGGAAACGGGCGGTGGTGGCGCCGTCGCGGCAGTACACGTCGGCCTCGGCCAGCGCCGGGCCCTGCGGGCGGCCGTCCACCTGCCAGGCGTCCGGGGTGCGGCCCACCCGGTAGCCGAGCCGGACCAGGCCCTCGGCGAAGCCCTCGGTGTCGTCGGAGCGCAGGGGCCGTACGAGGGTGCTGACGCCGTCGGCGGCGGCCGCGAGGAAGAGCGCGCGGGCGGTGATGGACTTGGAACCGGGGATGTCGACTGCGGGCATGGCCGTCATGATGGTCCGTCGCGCGGGCGGATGGGCGGAATGTCCAGGGGGTGGACCGCGCGCGTCGCGGGCAGCCCTCGCCAGATAATAGCCATGGACATAATATCCATGTACGGTATTCGTATGCCCACGACTCCAGTCCTCGACTCGGCCATCCATCACGAGGAGTCCGGAAGCGGTACTCCCTTCGTCTTCCTGCACGGCAACCCCGCCTCCTCGCACACCTGGCGCAAGGTGCTGCCCGGCATCGGCGCCGGCCGCCTGCTCGCCCCCGACCTGATCGGCATGGGCCGCTCGGGCAAGCCGGACATCACTCACCGCTTCGCCGACCACGCCCGTTACCTGGACGCCTGGTTCGACGCGCTCGGCCTGGACGACGTGGTCCTGGTGGGCCACGACTGGGGCGGCGCGCTCGCCTTCGACTGGGCCGCGCGGCACCCCGGGCGGGTGCGCGGCATCGCCTTCTTCGAGACCATCGTCAAGCCGATGGCCTGGGAGGAGCTGAGCCCGCAGGCCCGCAGGCGCGCCGAGACGATCCGCTCGGCGCAGGGCGAGCGGATGCTGGACGAGAACCTCTTCGTCCGGCAGGCCTACTCCGGCGGCGTCCTCACCCCTCTGCCCGAAGCCGAGGTGGAGGCCTACCTCGCGCCCTACCCCACCCCCGACAGCCGCCGCCCCCTGCTCTCGTGGGCGCGCCAGCTGCCGCTGGGCGGCGAACCCGCCGACCTCGTGGCCCGCATCGAGGCCTACGACGCCTGGCTGGCCAAGAGCCCCGACACGCCCAAGCTGCTGCTGACCTTCGAGGGCTCACCGACCCTGCTGATCGGCCCGGAGACCGCCGGGTGGTGCGCCACCCACCTGGCGGGCCTGGAGACGGTGCACTGCGGCCCGGCCGGCCACCACGCCACGGAGGACCGGCCGGCCGAGATCGCGGCGGCCGTCTCCTCCTGGGCCGACCGGCACGGACTGCGCTGACCTCCCGTCAGGGGAACCCACCGCCGCCCGCACCCGTCCAACCCGCGAGCTGCCGGACGAGTCCGTGGTGCGGTGTCGGCCCTCGCCGCAGGCCGCGAACGCCGACGCACCCTCTCCGCCGCATCACGCCCGACAGCCCACCGCCATCGGCGCGCCCCCCTCCCAAGCGCCGATGGCGGCCTCATCCTGGCTTACTGTGCAGTCCCTTGACGGAAAGAAACTTCCCGGATATTGGTGACTCCTCGGAAGTTTCCTTCAGCGGTTCTCCTCTGGAAGGAGCGCACGTGCACCACACCAGCACGGGAAGCACGGGAAACACCGCACGGCCGTCCAGACGGGCCGTCCTCGCCGCGACCGCGGGCCTCACCGCCGCGCTGACCGTACCGGCCGGCGCCGCCCACGCCGTCACCTCGAACGACCGCGCTCTGCGCGCCCTGATCTCCCGCATGAGCCTGGAGGAGAAGGTCGGCCAGCTCTTCGTGATGCGGGTCTACGGCCACTCCGCCACCGCCCCCGACCAGGCCGACATCGACGCCAACCTCAAGGAGCTCGGCGTCCGCACGGCCGCCGAACTGATCGAGAAGTACCGGGTCGGCGGGATCATCTACTTCACCTGGGCCCACAACACCCGCGACCCCCGGCAGATCGCCGACCTGTCCAACGGCATCCAGCAGGCCTCCCTGGAGCTGCCCCGCGGCCTGCCGCTGCTCATCGCCACCGACCAGGAGCACGGAATAGTGTGCAGGGTGGGCAAGCCGGCCACGCTGTTCCCGGGCGCGATGGCGATCGGCGCGGGCCGCTCCCGTTCCGACGCCCGCACCCTCGGCCGCATCTCCGGTGCGGAGCTGCGCGCCATGGGCATCAACCAGGACTACTCCCCCGATGCCGACGTGAACGTCAACCCGGCCAACCCGGTCATCGGCGTACGGTCCTTCGGGGCCGACCCGGACGCGGTGGCGGCCCTGGTGGCGGCCGAGGTGGGGGGCTATCAGACCTCCCGGGTCGCGGCGACCGCCAAGCACTTCCCGGGACACGGCGACACCGCCGTCGACAGCCACACCGGCTTCCCGGTCATCACGCACAGCCGTGACCTGTGGGAGAAGCTGGACGCCGTCCCCTTCCGGGCGGCGATCGCCGCGGGCATCGACTCGATCATGACGGCCCACATCCAGTTCCCGGCGCTCGACGACTCCGGCGACCCGGCGACCCTGTCCCACCCGATCCTCACCGGCATCCTGCGCGGCGAACTCGGCTACGACGGGGTCGTGGTCACCGACTCCCTCGGCATGGAGGGCGTGCGCACCAAGTACGGTGACGACCGGGTGCCGGTGCTGGCCCTGAAGGCCGGCGTCGACCAGCTGCTCAACCCGCCCTCGATCGACGTGGCCTGGCACGCGGTGCTGAACGCCGTCCGCGACGGCGAGCTGACCGAGACCCGGCTGGACGAATCGATCCTTCGCATCCTCCGCCTGAAGGCCCACCTCGGACTGCTCGACGGCGCGTACGTCCCCCGGTCCGCCGTCGACCGCACGGTGGGCACCGCATCCCACCTGGCCACGGCGGACCGGATCGCCGAACGAACCACGACCCTGCTGGTCAACGAGGACGACGTCCTCCCGCTGGACCCCCGCACCCAGCACAGGATCCTGGTCGTCGGCGCCGACCCGGCCTCCCCGTCCGGCACCACCGGCCCGCCCACCTCGGTCCTGGCCACCGCCCTCACCGAACTGGGCTTCGCCGCCACGGCCCTGTCCACCGGGACCGCACCCTCCGCGACGACCATCGCCAAGGCGGTGGCGGCGGCGCGGGACGCGGACGCGGTGGTCGTCGGGACGTACAACGTGACGGCGGGCAGCACCCAGCAGACCCTGGCCGAGCAACTTCTCGCCACCGGTACCCCGGTGGCGGCCGTCGCCATCCGCAACCCCTACGACGTGGCCCAGCTCCCCTCCGCCAAGGCCTACTTGGCGACCTACTCCTGGACCGACGTCGAACTGCGGGCCGCCGCGCGGGTGATCGCCGGACGGGTGAACCCGCGGGGCAGGCTCCCGGTGCCGGTGCAGCGGGCGGACGATCCGACCCAGGTGCTGTACCCCCTCGGCCACGGGCTGACGTACTAGACGTACGTCGCACACGGGGCACAACGCACCCAAAGGGCTGAAACCCTACTGTTCGCCTGACGTGGCCCCAGCGCCGGGGCCACGCTGGGCGGGGGTGTCTGGGGGTTGGCAGTGCCCGGACAGGGGGGTGTCTGGGGGGGGTTGGCGATGCGCGGGAAGGGTGCCGCACGGACGGCGTACCGCCTCCTGCCACCCACCCCTGCCCTCGCCGTCCTGGCGGCCGTCCTGACCAGCCTGCTCAGCGGCTGCCAGGGCCACGCGGACGCCCCGGTGGGCAACGCCCGGCCCGCCACCGCCCTCCCCTCCGGCTACGGCGCCCAGTTCCTCGCGGTCGGCGAGTGCAGCTCCTTCGGCACCACCAGCTTCACCGAGGTCCCCTGCACCGGCGAGCGGGCCGCCGCCCGGGTCGTCGCCCGCTACGACGGCACGACCGCCGACGGCCCGCTGTGCCCGCCGACCACCGACTTCGTGCTGCACATCAGCGAACAGCGACCGCGGGACGACGAGGACGGCGACGGCGCGATCCCTCAGGGCTACGCCTGCATGCGCAACCTGGAGCCCCCGCACCCCGGCGACCCGGGCGCCGGCGGCGGCCCCCGCACGATCCCCGGCGACTGCCTCTACGACTCCGGCGGCGGCCAGGTGCGGGAGACGGCGTGCGACGGGTCGGGACACCGGAAGCCGCAGTACGAGGTCGCGAAGGCGGTCACCGAGCGGTCCGAGTGCCCTGCGCCGACGGTGCTCTACGTCGAGTTGGGCGGGAGGCGGCCGGTGGGGTGCGCCCGGCCGGTGTGACGTCTCCTTCGTACGGCCCAGCTCGAGCTGCGGCATATGCCACCGGTGCCGGATGCTGGCTGTGATCCCTGGTGGGCGCGCGAGCGGAGGAGGAGGCGTGACACCTCTGACCCGGATTCCGTTGGAGGGCGGGGGCTGGGTGCTGGTCGAGGGGGCGGCCGGGGTGGACGGGCCGGTGAAGGCCGGGCGCGTCGGGGACGCCATCCGCGAGGTGCCGGAGACTCTGCAGGACGCTCTGGAGCCGGTCACCCGGGTGGCGCAGGTCGCCCTCGACCAACTGCGCAAGGCCCGGCCCGACTCGATCACGGTCGAGTTCGGCGTGAACCTCGCGGTCGAGGCCGGGGCGGTGATCACCAAGAGCAGCGCGAACTGCCATCTGCAGGTGACCGTGGCGTGGACGGGCAACGGTGGCTAGCTCCGGGAGCGGGGCGGACGCGGGCCCGTCCTCGGATCTGCCCAGGGCGGTGGCGCAGATCCTCGGGCCGGACGGGAGCGTGGCGGGGGCGGCTTTCCTGGTGGCCGAGGATGTCCTGGTCACGTGTGCGCACGTGGTGCGGGCGGCGAACTCCGGGCCGGGCGAGCGGGTGCTACTGGCCTTCCCTCGTGCGGCGGGTGGTGCGGACAGCCTGGAAGGACAGGTCCTCCCCGACTCGTGGCGCGCACCGGAGGACGAGGACGTGGCCTTCGTCCGGCTGAGCGGCGCGCCGCCTGGCACACGGGTGTTGCCGCTGGGCTCGGCGGAGGGGTGCGGCGGGCATCAGGTCCGGTCGTTCGGCTTCCCCGCCCAGGCTCCGCGGGAGGGGCACTGGGGCCGCGGCGAGGTGGCCGATCTGCTGCCGGCCTCGGCGGGCAGGGGCGCGCATCTCCAGCTGACCGACGCGAACGACCTCACCACCGGGTTCAGCGGCGGGCCCGTTCTGGACAAGGTGACCGGCCTGGTCATCGGCATGCTCACCGAGATCACGGCGCCCGACGAGTGGGGGCGGGGACAGGACATCGCGTACGCCACCCCGACCGAGGTCCTACGGGAGGTCCGGCCCGAGCTGGCGGCGCAGGAGGTCTGCCCGTACCGGGGGCTGGAGCCGTTCACCGCGCAGCACGCCCAGTGGTTCGAGGGGCGCGGGGACGCGGTACGGCAGGTCGTGGCGAACCTGGCCCTGGGACGGCGGCTGACACTGCTGCTCGGGCCGTCCGGCTCGGGCAAGTCGTCGTTGATCCAGGCGGGTGTGCTGCGGGCGCTGGCGGAGGGGGAGGTGGTGGGGAGCGACCGGTGGCTGCCGGTGCTGGCGCGGCCCCGGCAGGATCTGCCGACGGAGATCGAGCGTGCCGGGCTGCCCGGGGCGGCGAGTGACGGGATCACGGCGGCGGTCGAACAGAAGCTGGCGAGCGAGCCTGACCACGAGCGCATTCTCCTGGTCATCGACCAGTTCGAAGAACTTCTGGTCCAGAGCACCGACGGCCGGCCGCAGGACTTCCTGGCCGTCATCGACGACATCGCCGCGGCCGCCGACGCGCCCACCAGGCTCAGCGTGATCCTGGTCATGCGCGACGACTTCTATCCCCAACTGGCAGCGCTTGCACCCAAGTTGCTGGAAACCGCGACACCCGGGCTGCTCAACGTGCCGGGCGCGCTGACCCAGCGCGACCTGCACGACATCATCGTGCTCCCCGCCGAGAAAGCGGGACTCCGCTTCCAGCCGGGGCTGCCTGAACAGATCATCAGTGACGTCCTGGAGAGCAGCCCCGAAGCGATGGCTGCTCGGCTGGCTCCGGTCACCGTGCTGCCGCTGCTGGAGTTGACACTCAAGCAGCTGTGGTCGCGCCGGAAGGACGGCTACCTCACCCATGAGGCGTACCGGCGCATCGGGGCGGTCACCGGAAGTCTGACCACGTGGTGCGACAGCGCCCTGGACAAGCTGTCCGCCGATCAGCAGCAGATCGCCCGGCGCATCCTCACCTCGCTGGTGCACCCGGCGGACCCCGGACGCCGTATCCCCGCCGTCCGTGCGCAGGTGCCGCTCGACGAGCTGCGCGACCTCGCGGCCGGCCCGGACAATGCCCCTGACGGCGACGTCGGCACCGTCATCGCCGCTCTCGCCCGCCATCGCATCATCACCACACAGACGCTCCGCGACCCTCATCGCCCCGATGCCCCACCGGGTGAGCCGGTGGCGGAGCTGATTCACGACGCCCTCATCCGCGACTGGGGTGCCCTGCGGGAGTGGGTACGCCAGGATCACCGTTTCCACGAGTGGCTCGAACGCACCCGTGAACGCCAGCTCCACTGGGCCGAGAAGCACGATCCAGGAGACCTGCTCGCCGGGACGGCGCTCGCCGAGGGCCTGGAGTGGTCGCAGCGTCGTGGTCTGCCGGACGACATCACGGAGTTCCTCAGCGCGAGCCGGCAGCGCCAAGGCGCGATCGCTCAGCGGCGCAGACGCCTCATCACCGTGCTGGCGACGTTGCTGGTACTGGCGCTTCTGGGCGGCGCGGGGGCGCTCTGGCAGTGGCGGACGGCCGTCGCGGAACGGCAGGCAGCGCTGTCCCGGCAGCTGGCCACGCAGTCCGACACGCTGTCCGCGACCAATCCCGAACTTTCCTCGTTGCTGGCCGTCGAGGCATACCGGATCAGCCCTACGCCCGAGTCCCTCGCCAGCCTGCGCTCCGCCGCCGATCTACCGTTGCACCGGCGCCTGTCCGGGCACACCAACTTGGTGTCGAGCGTGGCGTTCAGCCCCGACGGCCGCACCCTCGCCAGCGCCAGCAGCGACAGGACCGTTCGGCTGTGGGACGTCGCCACGGGGAGGACCCGGGCCATCCTGAGAGGGCACACGGACTCGGTGACCTCCGTGGCGTTCAGCCCCGACGGCCGCACCCTCGCCAGCGCCGGCACCGACGCGACGGCACGGCTGTGGGACGTCGCCACCGGCAGGACCCGCGGCATCCTGAGGGGACACTCCAGCTGGGTGACCTCGGTGGCGTTCAGCCCCGACGGCCGGACCCTCGCCACGGGCAGCAGCGATCACACCGTTCGGCTGTGGGACATCGCCACCCTGAAGACCCGCAGAATCCTGAATGGGCATACGGACCAGGTGTGGTCGGTTGCCTTCAGCCCGGACAGCCACACCCTCGCCTCCGCCGGCTGGGACGCCACGGCCCGCCTCTGGGACGTCGCCACGGGCGAGCAGCGCGGCATCCTGAGGGGACACACCAACGCGGTGCAGTCGGTGGCCTTCAGCCCCGACGGCCGTACCCTGGCCACCGGCAGCTGGGACACCACGGCGCTGCTGTGGGACGTGTCGACCCGAAAGGCACTCGTCGTACTGTCCGGACACAGCGACCTGGTGTACGCGGTGGCCTTCAGTCCCGACGGCCGCACCCTCGCCACCGCCGGCGTCGACCGCACGGCCCGGTTGTGGGACGTCGCCACAGGTGCGACCCGGCTCGAGCTGGTCGGGCACACCAACATGGTGTACGGGGTCGCGTTCAGCCCCGACGGCAACACCCTCGCCACCGGCAGCCGCGACAACACCGTGGGGCTGTGGAGCACGCACGGTGCAACCCGCACCACCCTGATCGGCCACACCAACGGGGTGACGTCGGTGGCGTTCAGTCCCGACGGCCACACCCTCGCCACCGCCGGCGTCGACCGCACGGCACGGCTGTGGGACATCACCACCGGCAAGACCCGCACGATCCTGAAAGGCCACGACAGCCAGGTCAACGCCGTGGCCTTCAGCCCCGACGGCCGCCTCGTCGCGACCGCCGGTGACACCACGGCCCGGCTGTGGGACACCGTCACCGGCCGGGCTCGCGGCGTCCTGAAGCACCCCTCCGGCGTGCAGTCGGTGGCGTTCAGCCCCGACGGCCACACCCTCGCCACCGCCGGCGTCGACCGCACGGCACGGCTGTGGGACATCACCACCGGCAAGACCCGCACGATCCTGATAGGCCACAACGACCAGGTCTACGCCGTGGCCTTCAGCCCCGACGGCCACACCCTCGCCACTGCCGGCGCCGACGCCACGGCACGGTTGTGGGACACCACCACCGGCAAGACCCGGGCCATCCTGAAAGGCCACAACGACCAGGTCTACGCCGTGGCCTTCAGCCCCGACGGCCGCACCCTGGCCACGGGCAGCCTCGACTACACGGCCCGGCTGTGGAACGTGGCGACCGGAAAGCCCCGCAGCACCCTGATCGGGCACGACGACTGGGTGAACTCCGTTGCGTTCAGCCCCGACGGCCGCACCCTCGCCACGGGCAGCAGCGACTGGACCATGATGTTCTGGAACGTGGCCACCGGAGAACCACGCGCGACCGAGTACGGACACGAGAACACCGTGCAGTCCGTTGCGTTCAGCCCGGACGGCAGGACCGTCGCCACGGGCAGCGCCGACAAGACTGCCCGCCTGTGGAACACGAACCTCCTGGCACCTTCCGCGGCGATCCACCAGATCTGCCGCGTCGTCAACCGGGACCTCACCCCGGAGGAACACACCGCCTATCTGCCCGGTCACTCAGTGGGCCATGTCTGCCCGACCAGGAAATAGCCGCGACGACGAAGCAGAACTCCGCCGTCGCGGCTGGTGGAGCGCCGGTCAGGGGCGCAGAGCGGGCTCCCGCTCCACACCCCGCGCATCCAGCTTCGCGTCGTACCGCGCCAGCGGCTTCGCCGCAGACGGGTCCTTCTCGACCGCGGTCGACGCAACCCCCGCCCACTCCAGGATCCGTGCCGTAGCCAGTGCCTTCTCCTCGGGCACCAGGCCCGCCACGTTCGCCCCGTGGTTCAGCCCGGGGGCCGTGAAGACGTACGAGTCACGGGCACCCTTGCCGAGGCGGAAGCGTTCCGAGCCCCAGGGGTCGTTCTGGCCGTAGACGAACAGCATGTGGTGCGCGTGGTGGCGGACCCACGTGTCGACGTTCCGCATCGCCCCGGGCTGGAAGCGCATCGGGATGGAGCGGGGTACGAAGTTGCGCGGGGGCTGGTAGCCGTAGCGAATCAACTTCCCTTCGATGTAAGGGAAGTGGATCGTCGGAGCGCCCAACTGGGTGCCCGCCTGGTAGTAGTACGGGGTGTACTGCTCCAGGCCCTGGTCGGTGTAGGCGGAGAAGCCCGAGATCGTGTCGACCGAGTTCCAGATCTCGTCGTCCGTCGCGGTCGCCGCGTTCGCCGGGACGGAGTCGCAGTCCTTCAGCAGGCTGTACTGCCAGAAGCCCCAGACGTAGTCGAGGACGACCGCCTCGTACGCCTTGTCCAGGCCGCCGATGGTGTCGAAGGTGTAGCCCCCGTCAGCGGCGAACTTCGCGTACTTCGCCTCCAGCGGCTCCCGGCGTACCAGCGCCTCGCGCTGGACCGCGTTCAGGCGGTCCCGGCACTCCTTGGTGCCGACCTTGGCGAAGAAGCGGTCGTAGGCCGAGTCCTCGTCGTTGACGACGTCGTTGGGGGCCACGTAGGCCACCACGCCGTCCATGTCACGGGGGTAGAAGCGCTCGTAGTAGGTGGCCGTCATGCCGCCCTTGGAGCCGCCGGTGGCCAGCCAGTTGGCCGAGTAGACCGGCTTCAGCGCCTCGTAGACGCGGTGCTGGTCGCTCGCCGCCTGCCAGATGTCCAGCTTGGACCAGTCCGCCGGGTCGGGGCGGGAGGGCGTGAAGAAGCGGTACTCCAGTGAGACCTGGTTGCCGTCCACGATCTGCGTGGGCTCGCGGCGGGACGGGTTCGTGGAGACGTTGTAGCCGCTGGTGTAGAAGACCGTGGGGCGCGAAACGTCCTTGTGCAGCACGGTGATGCGCTGCTGGAAGGTCCCGCGGTCCGGGTGCCGGTGGTCGACCGGCTGGGTGTAGTTCAGGACGAAGTAGCGGTACCCGGGGTACGGCTTCTCCTGGACCAGGCTCATGCCGGGTATCGACAGGAGCCGGTCCTTGATGTCGGTGGGCTCGGACTGTGCGGCGGTGGCCGCGCCCGCTGTGCTCAGCGTGCCTATGAACACCGTGAGCGCCAGCAGCCATCTGAGCGCCTTGCGCATGCGCACTCTCCCCTGTGAGACAGATGTGCGCCGGAAGCTATCGGAGCAACTTCCGTCACACCAGGGGGTATTGGGTGGTGTTCGCGATCAGCACAGGATTTCGGTACGCGGTCAGCAGAGGATCCAGCCAGAGCTGACCGAATCCCCGCTCACCGTGCCCTTCACCCACACGCAGCGCTCGCCCGCGTGGACCGTCACCGGGCCCGCGCGGTGCTTGTACCGGCCCTTGTCCACGACCGGGCGGTTGCCGCGGGCCTGCACGCTCACCGACATCACGCGCTTGACGCCGGGCTTCCGGGCGATGGTGACGGCACAGACGTAGCCGTTGCGCTTGAAGACGTGCACGGTGCCGGTGCTGAAGGGCAGGGTTCTCACCTCGCGCCCGGCGCAGGACCCGTCCACGGCCGCACTGGCGGTGCCGGGCACCGCCAGTGCGAGCCCGATGGACCCGGCCAGCACGGCCGCACCCATCGCCAGGCGTCGGCGTATCGCACCACTGTCCACTGTCGTCCTCCCCGTACCGCCGTCATGCATGGCCGATGACCGTACTGATGTACGGACGCACGACATGTGTCGGATGGTTGCACGGCCGTCAGAAGGACGGGCGACCGGATGCCTGCCTCAGTGCGCCACTCCCACCGGCTCCTCCGGCTCGGACTCGCCCACGAAGGTCCGCCACAGCTCGGCGTACTGGCCGCCGAGAGCGAGGAGTTCGTCGTGGGTGCCGTCCTCCGCCACCCGGCCGTGGTCCATGACCACCACCCGGTCGGCGCGGGCGGCCGTGGTCAGCCGGTGGGCGACCACCAGGGTCGTACGGCGGCCCGCCAGGCGGTCGGTGGCCTGGTTGACCAGGGCCTCGGTGGCCAGGTCCAGGGCGGCCGTGGCCTCGTCGAGGAGAAGGACGTCGGGGTCGACCAGTTCGGCGCGGGCGAGCGCGATCAGCTGGCGCTGGCCGGCCGAGAGGTTGCGGCCGCGCTCGGCGACCTCGTGGAGGTAGCCGCCCTCGAGCGTGGCGATCATCTCGTGCGCGCCGACCGCCCGTGCCGCCGCCTCGACCTCGGCGTCGGTGGCGTCGGGGCGGCCGTAGGCGATGGCGTCGCGGACGGTGCCCGGGAAGAGGTAGGCCTCCTGCGGGACCACACCGAGGCGGTGCCGGTACGAGGTCAGGTCCAGGGTGCGCAGGTCCGTGCCGTCGGCCGTGACCCGGCCGGAGGTGGGGTCGTAGAACCGGGCCACCAGCTTGACCAGGGTCGACTTGCCGGCGCCCGTCTCGCCGACGAAGGCGACGGTCTGGCCGGCCGGGATCGTCAGGTCTATGCCGGTCAGGGCCTCCTCCTCGTCACCGTAGGCGAAGTGCAGGTCCTCGAAGGCGATGTCGCCGCGCAGGGCGCGGACCTCGAGGGGTTCGTCGGCGGACTCCGTGGAGGTCGGCTCGCGCAGCAGCTCCTGGATGCGGCCCAGCGAGACCGTGGCCTGCTGGTAGCCGTCGAAGACCTGGGAGAGCTGCTGGACCGGGGCGAAGAACAGGTCGATGTAGAGGAGGTAGGCGACCAGCGCGCCGGTGGTGAGCGTGGCCGCCTCGATACGGCCCGCACCCGCGATCAGGACGCCCGCCGCGGCCACCGACGACAGCAGCTGCACGAACGGGAAGTAGACCGATATCAGCCACTGGCCCCGGATACGGGCCTGGCGATAGCTGTCGCTGCGCTCGGCGAACCGCCGCCCGCCGTCCCGCTCGCGCCGGAACGCCTGCACGATCCTGAGCCCGGCCACCGACTCCTGGAGGTCGGCGTTGACCAACGACACCCGCTCACGGGCGAGTTCGTACGCCTTCACGCTCGCCCGGCGGAAGAAGAAGGTGGCCACGATCAGCGGGGGCAGGGTGGCGAAGACGACCAGGGCGAGCTGGACGTCGAGCACCAGCAGGACGCCCATGATGCCGAAGAAGGTGACGACCGAGACGAACGCCGTGACCAGGCCGGTCTGCAGGAAGGTCGAGAGGGCGTCGACGTCCGTCGTCATCCGCGTCATGATCCGGCCGGTCAGCTCGCGCTCGTAGTAGTCGAGGCCGAGCCGCTGGAGCTGGGCGAAGATCTTCAGGCGCAGCGAGTACAGGACGCGTTCGCCGGTACGGCCGGTCATCCGGGTCTCACCGATCTGCGCGGCCCACTGCACCAGCACGGTGAACAGGCCCAGCAGGGAGGCCGCCCACACCGCGCCGAGGGCCGCCTTCGTGACGCCCTGGTCGATGCCGTGCCGGATCAGCACCGGCAGCAGCAGGCCGGCACCCGCGTCCACGGCGACCAGCAGCAGGCTGACGAGAAGGGGGGTGCCGAATCCGCGGAGCAGACGGCGCAGGCCGTACGACTTCTCGGGGCGCACCGCGCGCGCTTCGTCGATGTCGGGGGTGTCGGTGGCCGCGGGCAGTGCCTCGACCTGGGCGAGGAGTTCGGGGGTGGCCGGGGTGCCGGAGAGCGCCAGGTCCTTGGGCTCGCGGTCACCGGTCCACAGCCGCGGGGTGACCCCGCGCTCGGCGTCGAACTCGGCGTCCAGCTCCTCGCGGACGGACATGTCCTCCTGCGGCTGGACCGGGCGGGCGTGGCCCGGGGAGACCCCGCCCAGCTCGTCCGGGTCGGTCAGCAGACGGCGGTAGAGGGCGGAGCGCTCCTGGAGCTCCTCGTGCGTGCCGAGGTCGGCGAGCCGGCCGCCGTCCAGGACGGCGATGCGGTCGGCCAGGCCCAGCGTGGAGCGGCGGTGTGCGATGAGAAGGGTGGTGCGGCCCTCCATGACGTGCTTGAGCGCCTCGTGGATCTCGTGCTCCACGCGGGCGTCCACGGCCGAGGTCGCGTCGTCCAGGACCAGCAGGCGCGGGTCGGTGAGCAGGGCGCGGGCGAGGGCGAGGCGCTGGCGCTGGCCGCCGGAGAGGGTCAGGCCCTGTTCGCCGACCTTGGTGTCGTAGCCCTTGGGCAGCTCGGCGATGAAACGGTCCGCCTGGGCGGCGCGGGCGGCGGCCTCGATCTCCTCCTGGGTGGAGTCCGGGCGGCCGTAGGCGATGTTGTTGCGGACGGTGTCGGAGAAGAGGAACGAATCCTCGGGCACCAGCCCGATCGCCGCGCGGAGCGAGTCCATGGTCAGCTCGCGCACGTCGTGCCCGCCGATCAGGACGGCTCCGTGGGTGACGTCGTAGAAGCGCGGCAGGAGCAGGGAGAGGGTGGACTTGCCGGAGCCGGAGGAGCCGACGACGGCCAGGGTCTCCCCCGGCCGGATCTCGAAGCTGAGCCCTTCGAGCACCGGGCTCGTCCTGCCGGGCGCGCTCGCGTACCCGAAGGACACCTCGTCGAACTCGACGGTGGCGGGCGCGTCGGCGGGGAGGGTCTTCGTGCCGTCCTTCAGGGTCGGCTCGGTGTCGATCAGCTCCAGGACGCGCTCGGTGCCGGCGCGGGCCTGCTGGCCGACGGTGAGCACCATGGCGAGCATGCGGACCGGTCCGACCAGCTGGGCGAGATAGGTGGAGAAGGCGACGAAGGTGCCGAGGGTGATGTGCCCGCGGACCGCGAGCCAGCCGCCGAGGGCCAGCATGGCGACCTGCCCGAGGGCCGGGACGGCCTGGAGGGCGGGGGTGAACTTGCTGTTCAGGCGTATGGTCCGCAGCCGTCCGGCGAACAGGCGCCGCCCGACCTCGCGCAGCTTCCCGGTCTCCTGCTCCTCCTGCCCGAAGCCCTTCACCACGCGTACGCCGCTCACGGCGCCGTCGACGACACCGGCCACGGCGGCGGCCTGGGCCTGGGCGTACCAGGTGGCGGGATGGAGCCGGCTGCGGCTGCGCCGGGCGATCCAGCCGAGGGCCGGGGCCACGGCCAGGGCGACCAGGGTCAGCGGCAGCGACAGCCAGGCCATGATCGCCAGGGAGATCAGGAAGAGCAGGACGTTCCCGATGGTCATCGGGAGCATGAAGAGCAGGCCCTGGATCAGCTGGAGGTCGCTGGTGGCCCGGCCGACCACCTGCCCGGTGGACAGCTCGTCCTGGCGGCGGCCGTCGAGGCGGGTGATCGTGTCGTACATCTCGGTCCGCAGGTCGTGCTGGACGTCGAGGGCGAGCCGCCCGCCGTAGTAGCGGCGGATGTAGGTGAAGGCGTAGACGAGGACGGCGGCACCGACCAGCGCTCCGGCCCACGGGCCCATGGAGCGGCTGCGGTCACCGATGACGTCGTCGATGATCACCTTGGTGATCAGCGGGACCACGGCCAGCACGGCCATACCGGCCAGGGAGGACCCGAGGGCGAGGAGCACGTCCTTCGGATACCGCCAGGCATAGCCCGCCAGACGTCGTGCCCATCCCCGTTGCACTGCCACGCCGGTGCCTCCCGTTGAGATCTGCTCTTCCGGAAGGCTCCAACGTCAACAGGGACGGATTTCATCCCGCTGCAACAAAACGACGGCGCACGTCAGGCACGTACCCGCAGGTAGTAGAACCGGGTCGTCTGGGCCTGGTTCTGGTTGTCGTCACTGACCAGCAGGACCTTCAGGCGGCCGGTGTGGTCACGCCCCGTGATCGTCATGCCCTCGATGTTGTCGAGGAGGGGGTTCGGCTGGGGCTGCTTCGCCGTCGCGCCGAGGGCCGGACAGGTGGCGATGTCCGCGAGGAGAGTCTTCCTTATCAGTTGTACGTCCGGCTGGCCGGTAAGGATTTCGACGGTGCTGGTGTCCGTGGCGTGGCGCAGGTCGGCCTCGTAGAGGCGGACCGTGTTGCCGACGCCCGGGGTGAAGCCGCGCTCCAGGACGAGGAGGCGGCCGTCGGGGGTGGCCTGGACCTCCGGGACACCGAGGCCGGCGTCGGTGCGGTAGGCGTACTGGGCGGCGAGCCGGAAGCCGCCGTGGTGGCGGGTCCAGGTCTGGAAGCGGACGATGCCCGCGGTGTCGCCCGAGATCGAGGACTCCATGGAGGCCAGCAGGGTGCGGCCGCCGGGCAGCATCGTCAGGCCCTCGAAGGTCTGGTTGGCGGTGGCGCGGCCGGCCGGGGCGACCAGGAGGGAGGACGGGACCGGGAGGCGGTCGAGGATCTTCCCGTCCCGGGAGTAGCGGCGGACGGACGGCTCGGTCTCCGAGGAGATCAGCAGGGTGCCGATGGGGGTCCCCCCGCTCGAGCGAGGCCGAGAGTGGGGGAGGTCGATGACGAGCCCCTCGGAGTCGAGGTCGGCGCCCTTCTCGTCGGCGAGGTGGACGGCCGAGACCGGCTGCAGGGTCTTCGGGTCCAGGCCGAAGAGGGAGGAGCGGTCCTCCAGCGCGGCGAGGGAGCCGTCCCGGTCCACCGCGAGCGCGGAGAAGTTGCCGACGAACGTGCCCTGGTACGTCGTCTTGTCGAGCGCGTCGGAGAAGCGGTCGATGGAGACGGTCGGCGAACAGGCGTGGCCGTCCGTGGAGTTGGCGGCACCGGCGGGCCCGGCGGCGGTCAGGCAAGTGACCGCCGCCAGGCCGGCGGTAAGGGTCGCGAGTACGGTTCTCAGGCGCATGGGCGCCACCGTAGGGCGGACCGGTGACCGGCGGGAGACCGCCTCGTGAAGCGTCAGCCCCGCGGGGGCGCCGCCACGAACGCCTCGCTCGGCGTGCTGGTCGGGGTGTAGCGGGCGATGCCGGACGTCGTCGGCACCAGGTCCTTGTGGATGGCCTTGGCGACGTTCTGGATGGTGGTGACGCCGTAGTCCATGGTGCTGTTGTCCTGCGTCAGCACGCTCATCATGTAGTCGTGGCCGGCGCCGTTGAAGGTGCCCAGGCTGTGGACCCGCCAGCCGTGCGTGGAGCGCTGCAGCCAGCCGTTCTTGACGTGCACGGACACGGTGGACGGCGCACCGGCGGGCGTGCCCCAGCGCTGGTCGGAGATGACCTGGCCCATCAACTTCAGGATGTAGGCACGGGAGTTGTCGCTCAGCACGGTGTTCTTGGCGGTGACGAGCTTGAGCAGCTTCTGCTCGTCGGTGACGTTCTCCTGGGTCAGACCCCAGTAGCCGTCCGCGCCGGGCGTGGTCTTCGTCATACCGGCGGCGGACAGGAAGCCCTTGATCTTCGTCAGGCCCAGCTGCTTCCACAGCGTGCTGGTCGCGGCGTTGTCCGACTGGGTGATCATGGCCGTGGCGAGCGACTGCTCGGTCTTCGTCAGATACCGGTCGTGCTTCTTCGCGTCCCACAGCAGCGTGGCGAGGACGGTGACCTTGACCGTGCTGGCCGAGTCGTAGGCGCTGGTCGCGCGCAGGGTGCAGGTCGTCTTGGTGGTGCGGTCGTACAGGCCGACCGCGACGGTGCCCTTGCGGTTCGCGAGCGCCGCCGTGATGTCCTTCTGCAGCTTGGTGGCGAGGCCCGCCTTGCTGGACGTGCAGCTGACGGCGGGCGGCGCCGCCGCGGCCGGGACGGCGGCGGTGACGGCCGGTATGAGCACCACGGCGCCGAGAGCGGCTGCGAGCGCGCCGACGCGACTGAATGTGCGGGGATTCATACCCCTGTTGACACGCAGAGGCGACCGAAAGTTGCACACGCGTTCGGGGTTGACCCGCCCTTTGCCTATTCACAGGAAGGAGCCAGGTCCGGCACAGCGCGCACCCACCCCCGCTCGGCACGATGCGGCCGTGACCTCAGCCACCGATCCCCTCGCCCACCCGACGGCCGTGACCGCCGAACCTCCGCCCGCGACCGCGGCTGCGGCCGCCGCGCCGCGCTGGTCACTGCCCGCCCTGATCGCGATCATGATCCTGGCGGCGGTGCTCTACTCCTGGAACCTCTCCGGCTCCAGCCTCAACAGCTTCTACAGCGCGGCCGTGCTCAGCGGTACGCAGAGCTGGAAGGCGTGGTTCTTCGGCTCGCTGGACGCGGGCAACTTCCTCACCGTCGACAAACCACCGCTCGCCCTCATGGTCATGGGCCTGTCCTGCCGCGTCTTCGGCTTCGGCACCTGGCAGATGATGGCGCCCATGATCGTGGCCGCGCTGGCGACGATCTGGATCCTGCACACGTCCGTGAAGCGGGTGTGGGGGCACGGAGCGGCCGCACTGGCCGCGCTGGTCCTGGCGTCGACCCCCATCACCGTGGCGATCAACCGGGACAACAACCCGGACACGCTGCTGGTCCTGCTGATGGTCGGCGGTGCGGCCCTGGCCCTGCGCGCGGTGACGGGCGGCCGGCTGCTGCCGCTGCTCGGCTCGGCGGTCTGCTTCGGCCTCGCCTTCAACACCAAGATGCTGCAGGGCTACATCGCGCTGCCCGCGGTCTTCGCGGTGTACCTGTACGCGGCCCGGCTCCCGCTGGTGAAGCGGATCGTCAACCTGCTGCTCGCGGCTGTGGCCCTGGCGGTGTCCAGCTTCTGGTGGGCGGCGGCGGTCTCCCTGGTCCCGGCCTCCGAGCGCCCCTACATCGGCGGCTCGACGGACGGCACGGCCTGGAACCTGATCATGGGCTACAACGGCCTCGGCCGGGTCCTCGGCGGCGAGGGCAACGGCGGAGGCGGGGGCGGCGGAGGCGGCGGCTTCTCCGGCTCCGCGGGCCTCGGCCGGATGTTCAACGACATCCTCGGCGGGCAGATCTCCTGGCTGCTGCCCTTCTCCGCGGTCGCGCTCGTCGCCGGCCTGCTCCTGTGCGGCCGCGCCCCGCGCACCGACCTCACCCGCGCTGCGCTGGTGCTGTGGGGCGGCTGGACCGTGCTGCACTTCCTTACCTTCAGCATGGCCGAGGGCACCATGCACCCGTACTACACGACCGCGCTCGCGCCCGGCATCGCGGCGCTGTGCGGAGGCGGCGGCGTGATGCTGCTGCGGGCGTTCCGGGACGACAGGCGGTGGGCGTGGGTGCTCCCGGTCGCGCTCGGCGTCACCGCCGTCTGGGCGATCGTGCTGCTGCGCCGGGCCGCCGGCTGGAACACCTGGCTGTGGCCGGTGACCGGTGCGGTCATGGCGGCGGCGATCGTGGGCCTGTTCCTCTTCCGGAGCGGCGACCGGGCGCGGCTGCTCGCGGCTTCCGTCGTCGCTGCGGTCGTCGCGGCGGTGGCCGGTCCGGCGGCGTACGCCTGGTCGGTGCCGGCGGGTTCGGGCGGTGGCCGCATGGGCGGTACGAACCCGACGGCGGGACCGTCGACGGGGAGCGGCTTCGGCGGTGGGCCGGGCGGGGGCGGCAACGGTGGCCCCGGCAACGGCGAGCTGCCGGGCGGCGGCGCTCAGCAGGGCGGCCGGAACGGCGGGGCGAGCGGCGGCTTCCCGGGCGGCGGCGAGATGATGCCCGGCGGCGGGAACGGCGAGCTGCCCGGTGCCCCGAGCGGGCAGAACGGCCAGAGCGGCCAGGCTCCTGGGGGCAACGGCCAGATGGGCGGTATGCCGCCGGGCGGCCCC
Source organism: Streptomyces sp. BK340 (assembly GCF_007827595.1). Classification (GTDB taxonomy): domain Bacteria; phylum Actinomycetota; class Actinomycetes; order Streptomycetales; family Streptomycetaceae; genus Streptomyces. The sequence goes on along the minus strand of NZ_VISR01000004.1, from coordinate 121,553 downwards.
GGTACGAGCGGCGGCCCGGCCGAGGGCGGCGCCGGGCAGGGTGAACTGCCCGGCGGGGGCGCTGGATTCGGCGGTGGCGGCATGGGCGGTGGGCCCGGCGGCGGCATGGGCGGGGCGGACAGCGAGCTGATCTCGTACCTGAAGAAGCACCGGGACGGCGCCGAGTGGCTGCTCGCGGTGTCCAACTCGCAGAGCGCCGCGCAGATCGAGCTGAGCAGCAACGTGCCCGTCATCTCCATGTGGGGCTTCACCGGCTCCGACAACGCGATGACCGTCGCCAAGCTCAAGGAGCTGGTGAAGAAGGGCGAACTGCACTACGTCCAGATCGGCGGCGGCATGGGCGGCGGGCCCGGCGGGGGCAGCAGCCTCAGCTCCGAGGTGACGAAGTGGGTGAAGAAGCACGGTACGGCGGTGAAGGAGAGCGCGTACGGCCGGAGCACGGCATCGAAGTCGTCGTCCTCCAGCTCCTCGTCCGCCAACTCCGCGTCCTCGAAGTCCTCCTCGCAGAGTGACCGGGCGACGCTGTACCGCCTGGACCCGTCGGACGTCAGCTGACACGAGCGGCACGGCTCCACAGTCGAACGGCCCCCTGACCGTCCCCCGGTCAGGGGGCCGTTCGGCCGAGCCGGAAAAACGTACAGTGCCAATAGTCCTATTTGTTCGCCCACACCAGTGATGTCGATCTTGGGCCCGGGCGTGTCCCCGTCCCGGAACAGGAGCATGGCGGCAGCTCGGCACGACCGCCGAGGTATCCCAACTCCCTTTTCTGGAGAGGCCCGTGAAGTTTCGCTCCTGGTCCCTGGCCGCCGCTCTCGCCCTGACCGCCCTCCTCCTGCCCACCCAGACCGCCGCGGCCCAGGCCGCCGCTCCCTCCTGCCCCGACGGCTCGGTGTGCTTCTGGAGCGGAGAGGGCTTCGGCGGGGACTACTGGGAGTGGACGGCCCGCAGCGGCTACCGCGACATGCCGCCCAACCTCCATGACAACGTGGGCTCCTTCGTCGCCTCCACCCGTGCCTGCTTCATCAACTGGGACCCGACCGAGAAGCGGGACGTCTTCAACGGCGACTGGCGCTCCCAGTACTACGGAGACTTCGGCGGCCGCATCGACGGGGTGGGCCCCGGCGCCTGCTGATCCCGGGCCACCAGCCCCACCCCTTCGCTCAGGCGCTCCGGCGACAACTACTGCAAGGTAGGGTCGATTTCGAAAGTCTGGTCAATTCGCCGCCCGACACCCTGACCAGGTCGCCGGAGCGCGCGCCACCGGCCGGACCGGTGGCGCTTCACGGGGGAAGAGCAAGTTGTTCGAAGCTGTCTTCGGCGACGACATGGGGTTCCTTGCCGGACTCACCGTCGTCGCCGCTGTCATGGGGCTGGCCGTGTGGGCTGTGGCCCGGCGCCGCGAAGTGGATCACGCGGTGTGGTGGCTGCCACTGGCGTTCTGTCTGACCGGTGTCCTCGGCGTCACCCTCGCGCTACGTGGTGGCGAGGCGGGACGGGCCGAGTGTGTGATCAACCACGAGATCACCGAGCCGCTGTACACCACGCAGGGTCTGTGGAACCTGGCGATGTTCGTCCCGCTCGGCCTGTTCGGTGTCCTGGCGCTGCGGCGTCCGCTTCCCGTGCTCGTCGGTGTCCTCGCACTGCCCTGTCTCATCGAACTCGCCCAGGCCCTCGCCCCGTTCGTGAGTGGTATCTGTGACAGCGCCGACGTGGAGATGAACGCCGGTGGCGGCGTCCTGGGCGTGGCTGCCGGGCTGGTGCTGGTGCGGGGCCGGGTCGCGTGGCGTGCGTGGGCCACGCCCACGCTGATCGTGGCCGTGGTGTGCGCCGTGGCCGGGCCGGTCGTCTTCCAGACCGCGATCACCGCGAACCACGTGGACGGTTCCAGCGTGCGTGACGCGCACGGCGACGAGCGGGAGACCGCCGAGCGCGTCATCCGTGCGGCCTTCGGCGACCGGTACCACGTGGGCGATGTACGCGTCAGCCCTGGCGTCGACGGCTACAACGGCTGGATGTCCATACAGATCGCCGGCACGTACCCCGCGGAGCTGATGTGGCCCGGCGGACGCCGGCTGAACGTGAGCTTCGAGGACTCCGAGCCGCCGACGTCGGCGAGCTTCCCGGTCCCCGGCGCGGGCACGCCCCACGACGCCCAGGACGCGTACCGCATCGCCCGCTCCTACATGCAGGCTCATTACCCCTGGGCCGGTGCGGCTTCCTTCCACGAGACGCAACCGGTCGGCCGGAAAGCCGAGTTCGGCTGGCGCACGTCATGGCGGTTCAAGGAGCGCGGGGTGGCGATGCCGCGCATCCTCGACGTGCAGATCAACCGCGCCGGCCACGTCTCCCAGTTGCTGGCCGACTTCGGCCCCAAGCAGGTGGACCTTCCGGCCCGGCTGCTCTCGGCGAAGCAGGCCGAGGCGATCGCCGCCAGGCAGTGGAAGAAGAACGGTGCCGATCTCCACACTCTGAGGATCCACGCCGACGAGCTGCGGACCGAACGCGCCAAGGGCTGGCAGGGCCCCTGGCACGTGGTGTGGTCCGTGAGTGTCCTGGAGACCGGCTGCAAGCCCGACAAGGACAGCAGCGGCTGCGACCCGATGAACACGGTCCTCGACGCGGGTACCGGGGAGATCTACGACGAGTGAGACGCCCTCCGGGCCGCAGGCGCCCTAGCCCAGGTGCGTAGGCGCGAACATCCGCAGTACGGCGGGGAGCACGACGACCGAGGGACCGGGGGACGCGAGTGCCTTCGTCAGGTCCTCCTCCAGGCTCTCCGGCGTCGTGCGGACCCCGGGGACTCCGAAGGACTCGGCGAGGGCGACGTAGTCGGGGCGGGTCAGTTCCGTGGCCGTCGCCTCACCGAAGGCGTCGGTCATGTACTCGCGGAGGATGCCGTAGCCACCGTCGTCGACGATCAGCCAGGTCACGGGGAGGTCGTACTGCCTCGCCGTGGCCAGCTCGGCGATCGAGTACAGGGCTCCGCCGTCGCCCGAGACCGCCAGGACCGGCCGGCCGGGGTCCGCGGCGGCCGCGCCGAGCGCCGCCGGGAAGCCGTAGCCGAGGCCGCCGGCGCCCTGTGCGGAGTGCATGGTGTTCGGGCCCTGCGCGTCGAAGGCGGACCATGCCCAGTAGGCCAGGATCGTCATGTCCCAGAAGGACGGGGAGCCGGCGGGGAGGGCGCGCCGGACCGAGGCCAACACGTCCTGTTCCAGGGTCAGTTCCTGGGCGGCGATGCGGGAAGCGACCCGGGAGAGCACCTCACGTACGCGCTCCGGCGCCGACGCGTCCGTGCGCTCCTCCACCGTCTCCAGCAGGGCCTGGAGGGCCAGCCGGGCGTCCGCGTGGATGCCGAGGGCCGGATGGTTGGACTCCAGCTTGCCGAGGTCCGCCTCGATCTGGACGACCCGGCCCCGGGGCTTGAACGTGTGGTAGTTCGAGGAGAGTTCGCCGAGGCCCGAACCGACCACCAGCAGGACGTCCGCGTCCTCCAGGAAGTCCGTCGTGTGGCGGTCCTCCAGCCAGGACTGGAGGGAGAGGGGGTGGTTCCAGGGGAAGGCGCCCTTGCCGCCGAAGGTGGTGACCACGGGGGCGTCCAGCTTCTCCGCCAGCGCCTTCAGCTTCCCCGAGGCGTCCGAGCGCACGACTCCGCCGCCCGCGATGATCGCCGGGCGCGCGGCGCGGGACAGCAGGTCCGCGGCCACCGCCGTCAGTTCGGGGCGCGGGACCAGGTCCTCCGGAGTCGCGTCCATCGCCGTCACCACCGGCAGGGCGGTCTCGGCGAGCAGCACGTCCTGCGGGATCTCCACCCACACCGGCCCGTGCGGGGCGGTCAGCGCCGACTGCCAGGCCGCCGCGATGGCCGAGGGGATCTGGGACTGGGTGCGCACCGTGTGGACCGACTTCACCACACCCCGGAACGAGGCCGCCTGGTCCGGGAGTTCGTGCAGGTAGCCGTGGCGGCCGCCGCCCAGGCCCGGCGTCGGGATCTGGCTGCTGATCGCCAGGACGGGGGCGGAGGCGGCGGCGGCCTCCTGCAGCGCGGCCAGTGAGGTCAGCGCGCCCGGGCCGGTCGAGAGCAGCAGCGGGGCCGCCTCGCCGGTGACGCGGCCGTACGCGTCCGCCGCGAAGCCCGCGTTGTTCTCCACCCGCAGGCCCACATACCGCAGGGACGAGCGGCGCAGGGCGTCGAACATGCCCAGCGCGTGCTGGCCGGGCAGCCCGAAGACCGTCGTCGCGCCGAGCCCGGCCAGCGTCTCCACGACCAGGTCTCCGCCGTTGCGCCCGGGGGGCGGGTTCAGAGCGGTCGAGATCTGTGCCGCCGTCGGGCGGAGTACCAGGTCGTGGTCGTGAGTCACTGCGCTTACGCGTCCTTCCGCGCCGCCGCGATCTGGCGGCTCATGATGGTGGTCAGTTCGTACGCCGTGTGGGAGGCCGCCACCGACGTGATCTCCGCGTGGTCGTACGCGGGGGCCACCTCGACGACGTCCGCCGAGACCAGGTTGCACGACGCCAGCCCGCGCAGGATCTCCAGCAGCTCGCGGGAGGTCATGCCGCCCGCCTCCGGGGTGCCGGTGCCGGGCGCGTGGGCCGGGTCCAGGCAGTCGATGTCGATGGAGATGTACAGCGGGCGGTCGCCGATGCGCTGGCGCAGCTGGTCGGCGACCTCGTCGGCGCCGCGGCGGTAGATGTCCGCGGAGGTGACGATGCCGAAGCCCATCTTCTCGTCGTCGGTCAGGTCCTGCTTGCCGTACAGCGGGCCGCGGGTGCCGACGTGGGAGAGCGCCTCGGTGTCGAGGATGCCCTCCTCCACCGCGCGGCGGAACGGGGTGCCGTGGGTGTACTCGGCGCCGAAGTAGGTGTCCCAGGTGTCCAGGTGCGCGTCGAAGTGGAGCAGGGCCACCGGGCCGTGCTTCTTCGCGACCGAGCGGAGCAGCGGCAGGGCGATGGTGTGGTCGCCGCCCAGGGTCATCAGGCGGGCGCCGGTGCCGAGCAGCTCGTCGGCCGCGGCCTCGATGGTGTCGACGGCCTCATTGATGTTGAACGGGTTGACGGCGATGTCGCCGCCGTCCGCGACCTGGGCGAGAGCGAAGGGGGAGGCGTCCTGCGCCGGGTTGTACGGGCGCAGCAGCCGGGACGCCTCGCGGATGGCGTTGCCGCCGAAGCGGGCGCCCGGCCGGTACGAGACGCCGGAGTCGAACGGCACGCCCACGACGGCGACGTCGGCGGTGCCGACCTCGTCGAGGCGGGGCAGCCGGGCGAAGGTCGCGGGTCCGGCGTACCGCGGGATGCGGGAGGAGTCGACGGGGCCGCGGGGCGTCTCGTTGCTGCTCATAGTGAAATGCCTTCCTTCTTGCGCTTTGTCGCGCATGTACTGCTTTCCATATGACTCTACTGGTGAGCCGGGACCGGTTCGGACGCGAGTTCGGCAGATCGTCCGGCCAGGCGCTCGCGCCAGGTGGTCAGGACGGCCTCGTCGGTGGGCCTGGTCACCAGGGAGACGGCGACGTAGGCGGCGAGGGAGGCGAGCAGGCCGTAGTAGACGGGCTCGTTGGCGAGGATGCCGTAGCCCGCCATCAGGCCGATCACGGCGAGGCCGCCGACGGTCACGGAGGCCAGCGCCCCCTGCACGGTGCCGCGCTTCCACAGCAGGCCGCCGAGGATCGGGACGAGCAGTCCGCCGACCAGGAGGTTGTAGGCGACCGTCAGGGCCTCGACGACGTTGTTGAGCGCGATCGCGGTGCCGATCACCGCGACACCCATGACCAGGATGAAGACGCGGTTGCCCTTGACCTCGTCGTGCGCTTCGCCGTCAGGGCGCACCGCGCCGCGCAGCCGGGACCAGATGTCGTTGTTGGCGACCGTGGCGCAGGCGATCAGGGCGCCGGAGGACGTGGACATCACGGCGGCGAGGGCGGCGGCCAGCACCAGGCCGCGCACGCCCACGGGCAGCTCGTCCTTGACGATGGTCGCGAAGGCGTCGTCGGGGCTGCCGAGCTTGGGGTAGAGGACCTTGGCGGCCGTACCGATGACGGCGCCGGCGAGGGCGTAGGCCAGACAGTAGGTCCCGGCCACCGTGCCGCCCCACTTCGCGGTCCTGTCGCCGCGGGCGGTGAACACGCGCTGCCAGATGTCCTGGCCGATCAGCATGCCGAAGGTGTAGATCAGCACGTACGTGAAGATCGTCTCGCCGCCGATGCCCAGCGGGTCGAAGTACGACGTGGGCAGCTTGGCCTTCATCTCGGAGAAGCCGCCGGCCTTGACCACCGCGATGGGCAGGAGCAGGAGCAGCACACCGACGGTCTTGACGACGAACTGCACCATGTCGGTCAGCGTGATGGACCACATGCCGCCGAGCGTCGAGTACGCGACGACGATCGAGCCGCCGAGAACGATCGCGACCGTGCGGTTCATGTCGAAGAGCACGTCGAAGATGGTGGCGTAGGCGATGGTCGAGGTGACGGCGAGCATCAGGGTGTACGCCCACATGACCACGCCGGAGATGACACCGGCGCGGCCGCCGTAGCGCAGGTCCAGCATCTCGGAGACGGTGTAGACCTTCAGGCGGGCGATGCGGGCGGAGAAGAAGACCGACAGGGCCAGCAGGCCGAGGCCGATGGTGAAGACCATCCAGGCGCCGGAGAGGCCGTACTGGTAGCCGAGGCCGACGCCGCCGATGGTGGACGCGCCGCCGAGGACGATCGCGGCCATGGTGCCGGAGTACATGGCGGGCCCGAGGCGGCGCCCGGCCACCAGGAACTCGCTCTTGGACTTGGCGCGGCGCATGCCCCACCAGCCCATGGCCAGCATGCCGGCCAAGTAGAGAACGATCACTGTGTAGTCAACGGCCATGTGGGGCCCTCCTTCGCGCACTGTCGGTGGCGTGTCGTGCAGATACATGGGGGGTGGAGGTGCAGGCAGCGGATCGCGGGGACATCCGCCCGTACCCGCGGCTGCCGTGCTGACTTGACACTAGGTGGCCGGAAAGAGACTGCGAAGTGTACGTTTCATCCATACGAACGGGGTGGGGTGGAGGGAATGCACACCATGCCGGAGTCGATCACCCCAGCCGTCCCACCGACCCCACCGGTACCGCTCTCGGCCCTGCTGGCCCGCGAGGATCTCGCGCTGCGCCAGATCGCGGGGCCCTCGGACCGGGACACCGTGATCCACTGGGCGCACACCTCGGAGATGGCCGACCCGTACCCCTATCTGCTCGGCGGCGAGCTGCTGCTCACGGCCGGGGTGCACGTCCCGGAGGCGGCGGCACCGGCCGAGGGTCCCCCCTCCTCGGGCGAAGCCCAGAACCTGGCGGACTACTTCGACGGCTACGTCTCGCGGATCGTGGCCGCGGGCGGGGCGGCCCTCGGCTTCGGTCTGGCGCCCGTGCACGACACGGTCCCGCGCGCCCTGGTCGCCGCCTGTGACGCCTACGGCCTGCCGCTCCTGGAGGTCCCGCCGCAGACGACCTTCTCGGGTGTGGCCCGCGCGGTCTGGCAGCTGATGGCACAGGCCCGCCTCGCCGAGCTGCGCCGGGTCACCGAGGCCCAGCAGAGCCTCGCGGCCGCCGCCTCCCGCCCCGATCCGGTGCCCTCGGTCCTGCGCCAGCTGGCCGGCCGCCTGCACGGCCACGCGATCCTCTACGGCCCCGACGGCACCGAGATCGCGGCGGCGGGCCGGGAGCCGGCGCAGGGCGCCCGCGAGGCGCTGGCGGCACTGGCCGGGGTGGTGCGCCCGCCGAGTACCCGCGAGCCGGTACAGCCCCCCGGGGCGGCCGCGGGTCCGGCGGGCACCGGCACCGGTGGCCCCGCCGCCGAAGGCACGGCCGGCCCGGCGGGCGGCGGCGCCGGCAGGCAGGCCGGCCGCCGTACGAGCGGCGGGGCGGATGCCGAGGCACCCATGGGCTCCCGCCCGCCGGCGGGCCGGCACCCCTTCGACCGCGTCACCGCCTCGCCGTCGGCCACCGACCCGGCAACGGCCCGGCCGGCCACGGCCGGCGCCACCCGCCCGGTCCCCACCTCCGCCACCGACACCCACGGCGACCTCCACCTCGCCGCCTACGCGCTCGGCGCCGGGGAGGGGTTCGTGCTCGGTGTGGCCGGTTCGCGCCGGGAACCCGGGGACCACACCATCGCCTCCGTAGCCTCCGTGCTGCTCTCCCTGCTCACCGGCGAGCACCACAGCGGTGCCGGTGCCGCCCGGTCCTCCGCGCTCGTACGGCTGTTGCTCGGTTCGGCGCCGGAGGAGGTGGCGCCGCTCGTGGGAGAAGGGCGGTGGGTCGTCGTGCACGCCCGGCCGGAGGCCCAGGCGCCGGATGCCGTGGCCGCCTCCGCGCTGGGCGCCGCGCTGGGGTCGCCGCTGGTCGACCTCGCGCGGGACGTCGTACGGGTGCTGGTGCCCGCCGAGCGCGAGCCGGTCCCGCAGCCCGGCTGGACCCTCGGGGTCAGCGCGGCCGTCGGCCCGCGGGAGTGGCCGGCCGCCGACACCCAGGCGGCCCGCGCCCTGGCCCGCGCCCGCGCCACCCGCAGCCCGCTGGTCCGGCACGGCGCCCGGCCGGGCCTGGAGGACCTGGTGCCCCGGGCGGACGCCGAGGCCCACGCCCGGGCGCTGCTCGCCCCGCTCGCCGCACAGCCCGCGCTCGCCGAGACCCTGCGCTCGTGGCTGTCCCTGCACGGCAGTTGGGACCGCACGGCGGTGGCGCTGGACGTGCACCGCAACACCGTGCGGCAGCGGATCTCCCGGTGCGCGGCCCTGCTGGAGGCGGACCTGGACGACCCGGACGTACGGATGGAGCTGTGGTTCGCGCTGCGCCAGGGGTGAGTGAGCCACGTCCCAGGGTGCGGCATGCCGAGGACGTGCCCCGTCCGCTGCCCTCACAATGGGAGGCATGCCGATATCCGGGACACCCAGCCGCGCCCAGCTCGTCGACCACCTGGTGAGGACCCGTATCGCGGGGGACGTCGCCACACCCCGCGAGAACAACCTCTCCCACTACCGCAAGCTGGCCAACGGCGACCGCCACTACTGGTTCGGTCTGGAGCTGGGCGAGCGGTGGTCGGACGAGCAGGACGTGCTCGCGGTCATGGCCGAACGGGTGGGTGTCAACGACGATCCCGAATACCGGTACGGGCAGGACACCATCGACCCCGAGCTGACCCTGGACGCGCTGGAGCGCCTCGCGCTCCGGCTGCGCAAGGCGGCCGACGGGCAGCAGCGGGTGCTGTTCGCGACCGGCCACCCGGGCGGTCTGCTGGACGTGCACCGGGCCACGGCCGCCGCGCTGCGTGCCGCCGGCTGCGAGATCGTGGTCATCCCGGACGGGCTGCAGACGGACGAGGGGTACGTCATGCAGTTCGCGGACGTGGCCGTCCTGGAGCACGGCGCGACGCTGTGGCACACCCACTCCGGTGAGCCGATGCGGGCCGTCCTGACCGGACTTGAGCGCGCGGGGCGTCCGCTGCCGGACCTGGTGGTCGCCGACCACGGCTGGGCCGGGTACGCCGGACAGCACGGCGTCGACTCCGTGGGGTACGCCGACTGCAACGACCCCGCGCTGTTCCTCGCCGAGTCAGAGGGCACCGTCCAGGTGGCGGTGCCGCTCGACGACCATGTGGTGAGCCCGCGCCACTACGACCCGATGACGGCGTATCTGCTGGCGGAGGCCGGCCTGGCATAAGGCGCCGCCGGCGCCCCCGCACACGAGGTGCGGCCCTGTCGGCAGGGCCGCACCTCACTCTCAGCTCGTCGGATCAGTAGCCTCCTCCCCCGCCGCCGCCGTAGCCTCCGCCACCGCCGTGGTCACCGCCACCGTTGCCACCGTGGTCACCGCCACCGTTGCCACCGTGGTCACCGCCGCCGTAGCCGCCGTTGTCACCGCCGTAGCCGCCGTGGTCACCGCCGTTGTCGTAGCCGCCGTGGTCTCCGCCGTAGCCGCCGTCGTCGTCGCCCCACCAGCCGTGATCGTCACAGTTGCTGCTGTAGGAACCGTGGTCGTCGTGGGACGAGCCCGCGAAGGCTGTGCCCGCCGTGCCGATGGCGGCTCCGCCGGCCAGCAGCACCCCGGCTGCGGACATCGCGACAAGACGCCTCGTGCGCTGTGATCGCATGGGATATACCTTCCATCTCCATCGTCTCCCGCGGCTCCCGGAGAGGGGGCGCGAGGTGATGGCCGACGCCGCGACCAGGGGGAAGATGCGGCGCGGTCTTCAGATGTCGCCGCAGCGTGTTGAGCGGCACGGTGTATGCCAACGATGTCGACACCTGCTGCCACCGGTGCGTGGTCGCACCATCGGGCTCCGCGGCTGAGGCCCGTCGGGTGCGGGGCCTCGTCGACCGGGCAAGCCGTGCGCTGCGGCTTTCACCCAAAAAGCCTAGTACCCCATGCACCACTCGTCACTTCGAGCGACCATCTGTTTCCCGGGCCCCGGGAGGGACCCCGGACGCACCCGTCCCCCGGCCGGGCACGCGGTCCGCGTCCGGATCCTCAACTCCGCTGCGTGCCACATGCGTTCAGCCTTAAACAGCTGCGTTCGGGTCACCGCGGGACGCGGACCACGCCCTCCTGGATGACGGAGATGGCGAGCTGTCCGTCCTGGGTGTAGATGCGGGCCTGGCCGAGGCCGCGGCCGCCGTGCGCGGACGGCGATTCCTGGTCGTACAGCAGCCATTCGTCGGCCCGGAAGGGCCGGTGGAACCACATCGCGTGGTCCAGGGACGCCCCGACGACGTCCCCGACGGCCCAGCCGCCGCGCCCGTGCGCGAGCAGCACCGCGTCCAGGAGGGTCATGTCGGAGACGTAGGTGGCGAGGACGACATGGAGCAGGGGGTCGTCGTCGAGCTTGCCGTTGGCCCGGAACCACACCTGGCTGTGCGGCTCGCGCGGCTCGCCGAACTTCCCGTACGGCGGCTCGTCCACGTAGCGCAGGTCGATGGCCTCGCGGGCCTCGATGAACTTCTCCACGACCGCCGGGTCCAGGTGGTCGTAGCCGCGCAGCCGCTCCTGGGAGGTGGGCAGGGTCTCCGGGTCCGGGGCGGGCGGCATGGGGGCCTGGTGGTCGAGGCCCTCCTCGTGCGTCTGGAAGGACGCCGAGAGGTGGAAGATCGGCTTGCCGTGCTGGACGGCCACCACGCGGCGGGTCGTGAACGACCGGCCGTCGCGAATGCGGTCGACGCTGTAGACGATCGGCGCGCCGGGGTCTCCCGGGCGCAGGAAGTACGCGTGCAGGGAGTGGGCGAGCCGGTCGGCGGGGACCGTCCGCCCGGCGGCGACCAGCGCCTGCGCCGCGACCTGCCCGCCGAAGACGCGCGGGACGACGGCGGAGCGGGACCGGCCGCGGAAGATGTCCTCCTCGAGCTGCTCGATGTCGAGCAGCTCGAGGAGGTTCTGGAGTGCCTGGCTCATGGCGTTAGTTGTACCGGCCAGTGATTGCGGTGACCTTACAGACCCATGTCCTTGGCGATGATCGTCTTCATGATCTCGCTGGTACCGCCGTAGATGCGGTTGACGCGGTTGTCCGCGTACAGGCGGGCGATCGGGTACTCGTTCATGAAGCCGTAGCCGCCGTGCAGCTGGAGGCAGCGGTCGATGACGCGGTGGGCGACCTCGGTGCAGAAGAGCTTCGCGGAAGCGGCCTCGGCCGGGGTCAGCTCACCGGCGTCCAGGGCCTCCGTGGCGCGGTCGGCGACGGCCTCGGCGGCGTCCACCTCGGCCTGGCAGGCGGCCAGCTCGAACTTGGTGTTCTGGAAGGCGGCGACGGGCTGGCCGAAGACGACGCGGTCCTGGACGTACTGCTTGGCGAACCGGACGGCGGCCTTGGCCTGCGCGTAGGCGCCGAAGGCGATGCCCCAGCGCTCGGAGGCGAGGTTGTGGCCGAGGTAGTAGAAGCCCTTGTTCTCCTCGCCGAGGAGGTCCTCGACGGGGACCTTGACGTCGACGAACGCCAGCTCGGCGGTGTCGGAGGTCTTCAGGCCCAGCTTGTCGAGCTTGCGGCCGACCGAGTAGCCCTCGGCCTTGGTGTCCACGACGAAGAGGGAGATGCCGTGACGGCGGTCCTCGGCGGTGGGCGCGGCGGTGCGGGCGCAGACGATCATGCGGTCGGCGTGCACGCCACCGGTGATGAAGGTCTTGGCGCCGTTGAGGACGTAGTGGGTGCCGTCCTCGGAGAGCTTGGCGGTGGTCTTCATGCCCGCGAGGTCGGAGCCGGTGCCCGGCTCGGTCATCGCGATGGCCCACATCTCCTCGCCGGAGACGAACTTGGGCAGGTAGCGCTTCTTCTGCTCGTCGCTGGCGAGCAGCTTGATGTAGGGCAGACCGAGCAGCACGTGCACGCCGGAGCCGCCGAAGGAGATACCCGCGCGGGCGGTCTCCTCGTAGATGACGGCCTCGAACTTGTACGAGTCGATGCCCGCGCCGCCGAACTCCTCGTCGACCCGGATACCGAAGACGCCCAGCTCGGCGAGCTTGTAGTAGAAGTCGCGCGGGGCCTGGCCGGCGGCGAACCAGTCGTCGTAGACGGGCACGACCTCGGCCTCGATGAAGGCGCGGATGGTCTCCCGGAACGCCTCGTGATCCTCGTTGAACACCGTACGGCGCACGCCGCCACCTCCACGTACCTCGGCATGTCTAAGCGCTTGCTCAGAATCGAGCGTACCGGTGAGTAGGCAGCAGGGTCCAGGGTTCGCCGGGGGTAACGCTCGTCACTCCAGCGCGCCGGTGATCGATGCGCCCACGTTCCCGCCGACCGCACAGATCCCGCATCACGGCACGGGAATGTCCGCTCGCCGGCTCAGTCGGAGCCCGCCGCCGCGAACGCGCCCCGCGCCATCCGGTGCAGCAGCTCCGCGGTGGCACCGCGGCCGGGCAGGGTGCCGGCGCGGCCGAGGTGGGGGGTCGAGTTCAGCAGGCCGAAGACCGAGTGGACCGCCGAGCGGGCCATGGGCTCGGTCAGGGCGGGGTAGACCTCGCGGACCACCTCGACCCACAGCTCCACGTACTGCCGCTGCAGCTGCCGCACCAGCTTGCGGTCGCTGTCGCGCAGGCGGTCCAGCTCACGGTCGTGCAGGGTGATCAGCGGACGGTCGTCCAGGGCGAAGTCGATGTGGCCCTCGATCAGCGAGTCCAGGACGGCGGCGGGGCCGGTGTCCCCGTCGGACTCCGCCAGGCGCCGCTTCGCCCCGGTGAGCAGCTGGCCGCTGATGCCCACCAGCAGCTCCGCGAGCATCGCGTCCTTGCCCGGGAAGTGCCGGTACAGACCGGGGCCGCTGATGCCGACCGCGGCGCCTATCTCGTCGACGCCGACACCGTGGAAGCCGCGCTCGGCGAAGAGCCGGGCGGCCTCCTTGAGGATCTGCTCGCGACGGGTGGGGGCGTCGGTTCTGGTGACCATGCAAGCAATTCTAGACAGCGAGGTTAGCGGTCGTTAACCTGGAGGAAATGGTTAACGCTCATTAACCAGTAGGACCACTGGGTGAGGGGACCGCAGGATGCAGGAGGCACCGGAGCTGACGAGCGCGGCAGATCCCGCGTCGGAGGCCTGGCGGGCCAATGAACAAGGCCATCTCGCACTCGTCGACGAGCTGCGCGCCAAGCTGGCCGCCGCGGCTCTCGGCGGCGGCGAGAAGGCCCGCGCCCGGCACACCGCGCGCGGCAAGCTGCTGCCGAGGGACCGGGTGGACGCACTGCTCGACCCCGGGTCGCCCTTCCTGGAGCTGGCCCCCCTGGCGGCCGACGGGATGTACGACGGGCAGGCACCGGCGGCCGGCGTGATCGCCGGGATCGGGCGGGTCAGCGGACGCGAGTGCGTGATCGTCGCCAACGACGCCACCGTCAAGGGCGGCACGTACTACCCGATGACGGTGAAGAAGCACCTGCGGGCGCAGGAGGTCGCCCTGGAGAACCGGCTGCCCTGCCTCTACCTGGTCGACTCCGGGGGCGCCTTCCTGCCCATGCAGGACGAGGTCTTCCCCGACCGGGAGCACTTCGGGCGGATCTTCTACAACCAGGCGCGGATGTCCGGCGCCGGGATCCCGCAGATCGCGGCGGTCCTCGGCTCGTGCACGGCCGGCGGCGCGTACGTCCCGGCCATGAGCGACGAGGCCGTGATCGTCCGCAACCAGGGCACGATCTTCCTGGGCGGCCCGCCGCTGGTGAAGGCGGCCACCGGCGAGGTCGTCACCGCGGAGGAGCTGGGCGGCGGCGAGGTCCACTCCCGGATCTCCGGCGTCACCGACCACCTCGCCGAGGACGACGCGCACGCCCTGCGCATCGTGCGCAACATCGTCGCCACCCTGCCCGCCCGGCAGTCCCTCCCCTGGGAGGTCACGCCGGTCGCGGAGCCCAAGGTGGACCCGTACGGGCTCTACGGCGCGGTCCCGGTGGACTCCCGCACCCCCTACGACGTGCGCGAGATCATCGCGCGCGTGGTCGACGGCTCCCGCTTCGCGGAGTTCAAGGCCGAGTTCGGGCAGACTCTGATCACCGGCTTCGCCCGGATCCACGGACACCCGGTCGGCATCGTCGCCAACAACGGCATCCTGTTCTCGGAGTCCGCCCAGAAGGGCGCGCACTTCATCGAGCTGTGCGACCAGCGCGGCATCCCGCTGGTGTTCCTGCAGAACATCTCCGGCTTCATGGTCGGCAGGGACTACGAGGCGGGTGGCATCGCCAAGCACGGCGCCAAGATGGTGACGGCCGTGGCGTGCACCAGGGTCCCCAAGCTGACCGTCGTGGTCGGCGGCTCGTACGGCGCGGGCAACTACTCGATGTGCGGCCGGGCCTACTCCCCCCGCTTCCTGTGGATGTGGCCCAACGCCAAGATCTCCGTGATGGGCGGCGAGCAGGCCGCCTCCGTCCTCGCCACCGTCAAGCGCGACCAGCTGGAGGCGCGCGGCGAGGACTGGCCGGCCGAGGACGAAGAGAGCTTCAAGGCGCCGATCCGGCAGCAGTACGAGCGCCAGGGCAACGCCTACTACGCCACCGCCCGCCTCTGGGACGACGGCGTGATCGACCCGCTGGAGACCCGTCAGGTGCTGGGACTCGCCCTGACGGCCTGCGCCAACGCGCCCCTGGGTGAACCCCAGTTCGGCGTCTTCCGGATGTGAGGAGGGGAACCGTGTTCGACACAGTGCTGGTGGCCAACCGGGGCGAGATCGCCGTACGCGTCATCCGTACGCTCCGCTCGCTGGGCGTGCGCTCGGTGGCGGTCTTCTCCGACGCCGACGCGGACGCGCGGCATGTGCGGGAGGCCGACACGGCGGTACGGATCGGTCCGGCGCCCGCGGCCGAGAGCTATCTGTCGGTGGAGCGGCTGCTGGAGGCCGCCGCCCGCACCGGCGCCCAGGCCGTCCACCCCGGGTACGGCTTCCTCGCCGAGAACGCGGGCTTCGCGCGCGCGTGCGAGGAGGCCGGGCTGGTCTTCATCGGCCCGTCCGCGGACGCGATCGCCCTGATGGGCGACAAGATCCGGGCCAAGGAGACGGTGAAGGCGGCCGGGGTGCCGGTCGTGCCGGGTTCCAGCGGCAGCGGGCTCTCCGACGCCCAGCTGGCCGACGCGGCCCGGGAGATCGGGACCCCCGTGCTGCTCAAGCCCTCGGCGGGCGGCGGCGGCAAGGGCATGCGCCTGGTGCGGGACGTGACCGTGCTGGAGGAGGAGATCGCGGCCGCCCGCCGCGAGGCCCGCGCCTCCTTCGGCGACGACACGCTCCTGGTGGAGCGGTGGGTCGACCGTCCCCGGCACATCGAGATCCAGGTGCTGGCGGACGGCCACGGGAACGTGGTCCACCTCGGTGAGCGCGAGTGCTCGCTGCAGCGCCGGCACCAGAAGATCATCGAGGAGGCGCCGAGCGTGCTCCTCGACGAGGAGACCCGGGCCGCGATGGGTGAGGCCGCCGTCCAGGCGGCGCGCTCGTGCGGGTACCGGGGCGCGGGCACGGTGGAGTTCATCGTGCCGGGCGGCGACCCGTCCTCGTACTACTTCATGGAGATGAACACCCGTCTCCAGGTGGAGCACCCGGTCACGGAGCTGATCACGGGACTCGACCTGGTCGAGTGGCAGCTGCGGGTGGCGGCCGGGGAGCGGCTGGGCTTCGCGCAGGAGGACGTCCGGCTCACCGGGCACGCGGTCGAGGCCCGGATCTGCGCCGAGGACCCCGCGCGCGGGTTCCTCCCGTCCGGCGGCACGGTGCTGCTGCTGAACGAGCCGCAGGGCGACGGCCTGCGCACGGACTCCGGGCTCAGCGAGGGCACCGAGGTGGGCAGCCTGTACGACCCGATGCTGTCCAAGGTCATCGCGTACGGCCCCGACCGGGAGACGGCGCTGCGCAAGCTCAGGGCCGCCCTCGCCGGGACCGTGACGCTGGGCGTGCAGACCAACGCGGGCTTCCTGCGGCGGCTGCTGGCCCATCCGGCCGTGGTGTCGGGCGAGCTGGACACCGGTCTGGTCGAGCGGGTGGTGGACGAGCTGGTCGCCACGGACGTCCCCGAGGAGGTGTACGAGGCGGCGGCGGCCGTACGGCTGGC
Source organism: Streptomyces sp. BK340 (assembly GCF_007827595.1). Lineage (GTDB taxonomy): Bacteria > Actinomycetota > Actinomycetes > Streptomycetales > Streptomycetaceae > Streptomyces. The sequence continues at coordinate 105,037 of NZ_VISR01000004.1, read as the reverse complement.
GGAGCTGCTGCCTGACTCCGCGGGCTGGACCGACCCCTTCTCGGTGCCGAGCGGCTGGCGCCTGGGCGGGACGCCGAAGCGGCCCGCGTTCGACCTGCGGGTGACCGACCCGGTCAGGTACGCCCCGCGCGGCGCCCACACCGTCACCGACGACCGGGTGTCCGTCACCCTCGACGGCGTCCGGCACTCCTTCCGCCGGGCCGGTGACTGGATCGGCCGGGACGGCGACGCCTGGCAGGTGCGCGACCACGACCCGGTGGCCGCCTCCCTCACCGGAGCCGCGCACGCGGGCGCCGACTCACTGACCGCGCCGATGCCCGGCACGGTGACCGTGGTGAAGGTGGCCGTCGGTGACGAAGTGGCCGCGGGACAGAGCCTGCTGGTGGTCGAGGCGATGAAGATGGAGCACGTCATCTCCGCCCCGCACGCCGGCACGGTCGCCGAGCTGGACGTGACCCCGGGAGCGACGGTCGCCATGGACCAGGTACTCGCCGTGATCGCACCGCACGACAAGGAAGGCGCGGTGGCGAAATGAGCGCCGACGGACTGCCCATGGTCGTACCGGCCCAGGACCTGCCCCAGCGGGTGCGGATCCACGAGGTCGGCGCGCGGGACGGGCTGCAGAACGAGAAGATGACCGTGCCGACGGAGATCAAGGCGGAGTTCATCCGCCGGCTCGCCGACTCGGGTCTGACCACCATCGAGGCGACGAGCTTCGTGCACCCCAAGTGGGTGCCCCAGCTCGCCGACGCCGAGCAGCTGTACCCGCTGATCGGCGACCTCGGTGCCGAACTCCCCGTGCTGGTGCCCAACCAGCGCGGCCTGGACCGGGCGCTGGCGCTCGGCGCGCGCCGGATCGCGGTGTTCGCCAGCGCCACGGAGTCCTTCGCGAAGGCCAACCTCAACCGGACCGTGGACGAGTCGCTGGCCGTCTTCGACCCGGTCGTGCGGCAGGCGAAGGACGCCGGCGGGCACGTGCGCGGCTACGTGTCCATGTGCTTCGGCGACCCCTGGGAGGGTGCGGTCCCGCTCCACCAGGTGGCCCGCGTCTGCAAGGCGCTGATGGACATGGGCTGCGACGAGCTGAGTCTCGGGGACACCATCGGGGTCGCCACCCCGGGCCACGTCCTCGAACTCCTCTCCCTGCTCAACGAGGAGGGCGTGCCGGCCGACGTCATCGGCGTGCACTTCCACGACACCTACGGCCAGGCACTGGCCAACACCTACGCGGCACTGGAACACGGGGTCACGACCATCGACGCCTCCGCCGGAGGTCTCGGCGGCTGCCCCTACGCCAAGTCCGCGACCGGCAACCTCGCCACCGAAGACCTCGTGTGGATGCTGCAGGGCCTCGGCATCGACACCGGAGTCGACCTCGGCCGCCTCGTCGCCACCAGCGTCTGGATGGCCGCCCACCTGGGCCGACCCAGCCCGTCCCGCACCGTCCGAGCCCTGTCCCACAAGGAGCAGTGATCACTGTGGACCACCGCCTCTCCCCCGAGCTCGAGGAACTCCGCCGTACGGTGGAGGAGTTCGCACACGATGTCGTGGCGCCGAAGATCGGCGACTTCTACGAGCGGCACGAGTTCCCGTACGAGATCGTCCGCGAGATGGGCCGCATGGGCCTGTTCGGGCTGCCGTTCCCCGAGGAGTACGGCGGCATGGGCGGCGACTACCTGGCCCTCGGCATCGCCCTCGAGGAACTGGCCCGGGTCGACTCGTCCGTGGCCATCACCCTGGAGGCCGGTGTCTCGCTGGGCGCCATGCCGCTGCACCTGTTCGGCACCGAGGAGCAGAAGCGCGAGTGGCTCCCCCGTCTGTGCGCGGGCGAGATCCTGGGCGCGTTCGGCCTGACGGAGCCGGACGGCGGCTCGGACGCCGGGGCCACCCGCACCACGGCCCGCCTGGACCCGGACACCAACGAGTGGGTGATCAACGGCACGAAGTGCTTCATCACCAACTCGGGCACGGACATCACGGGGTTGGTGACCGTCACGGCGGTCACCGGCCGCAAGCCGGACGGCAGGCCGCAGATCTCGGCGATCATCGTCCCGTCGGGCACCCCCGGCTTCACGGTCGCCGCCCCCTACTCGAAGGTCGGCTGGAACGCCTCCGACACCCGCGAACTGTCCTTCCAGGACGTCCGGGTGCCCGCCGCCAACCTGCTCGGCGAGGAGGGCCGGGGCTACGCCCAGTTCCTGCGCATCCTCGACGAGGGCCGGATCGCCATCGCGGCCCTGGCGACGGGTCTGGCCCAGGGTTGTGTCGACGAGTCGGTCAAGTACGCCAAGGAGCGGCACGCGTTCGGGCGGCCCATCGGCGCCAACCAGGCCATCCAGTTCAAGATCGCGGACATGGAGATGAAGGCCCACACGGCCCGCCTCGCCTGGCGCGACGCGGCCAGCCGCCTGGTGGCGGGCGAACCCTTCAAGAAGGAGGCGGCCCTGGCCAAGCTGTACTCCTCCACGGTCGCCGTGGACAACGCCCGCGAGGCCACCCAGGTCCACGGCGGCTACGGCTTCATGAACGAGTATCCGGTGGCCCGTATGTGGCGCGACTCCAAGATCCTGGAGATCGGCGAGGGCACCAGCGAGGTCCAGCGCATGCTGATCGCACGGGAGTTGGGGCTGGTGGGCTGAGGTAGCTCCGCTCTTGCGGAGCAATCGACTGCCCCGAGGACGGTAGCGGCCCGCCCATTGCTCCGGGGATGGGGGCGGGCCGCCTCGGCCGTGGGTGCTGGTCAGCGGGTGGCGCGGATCATCACCGTGAGGACCGGCGAGGCCGGTGACGGCTGGCTCTGTCCGATGTCCTCGTACCCCCACGACTGGTAGAGCGCATGGACCTTCCCGTCACCGGCCGCCTTGTTGACCATGAGCGTCACGTATGGCTCTTCGCGGGTGGCGAGAAGGGCGTCATGGATACGCCGCGCGGTCCCCGTGCCACGCCACGCGGGCCGTACGCCGATCTCCTTGAGGGCCACGGCCGGACGCTTGGTGTACTCATCCGCCGGCGCCGGGGTAGTGCGCTGCCAGTACCGGTCCCCGTGTTCGATGGTGTTGCCGTAGGCGTAGCCGATCGGATGCCCGGCCGCGTACGCGAGGACAGCCATGAACCCCGGTTCGGCGCCGTGCCGGTCCAGTCGCTCACCAAACGCGGTCACGGCGTAGTTCGGCAGGTGGAGAAGCGGAGCGCGCACATCTGCGTAGACGTCGATCAGGTCGCCGCGGGCGGCGTCGAGCGCGGTGAACGTGCGGAGTTCGATAGCGGGTGCCGAGGTCATGCGGTGGTCCTCCAGGCGGCGGCGTGCTCGGTCCAGGTCTGCACGGTGCGGCTACCGGGCGCGGTGGCGCGCAGTGCAGCCCCGAACTCCTGAAGCATGCGCGATACGCGGGCGTGTTGGGTAGCGGCGTCGACGGGGACCTTCATCGCGGTGGCCGTGGCGGCGTCGGCGTCACCTTGCGCGAGCTGGGCATGGGCGAGTCGAGTCGTGGCGATGGCGCGGGAGCGGACCATGTGCGGCCGCAGGGCGGCCAGGCAGCGGTGAGCGTGGAACTCGGCCGTCTGGTAGGCACCGAGCGACAGGTACGCCGACAGGGCCAAGGAGTCCAATTCTGCCTGGTCGTAGAACGCGAGCATCCACAGCGGCCGATAGGCGTGGGGATCGGCACGGAGCATGGCGTCTTGCGCCTGGTCGAACGCGCGGCGGGTTCCGGTGCGGTCCTGCGCCGCACCGCGGATGGCCGCCTGGCGGGCCATACCGAGGCTCGCGAACATGGGGTCTCGGCGCGCGATGTGCAGGTTACGGGCGACGTCGTTCGCGGCAAGGGCGTCGGCGGGACGGCCCATGTGCCGGTACATGGTTCCCGTGTGGCTCCAGATGCGGAACTTGATCGCCTGGTCGCCGGACATTTCGGCAAGGGCCTGCGCCTCGCGCATGTGTGCCTTGGCGTCGTCGTAGCGGCGACCGTCGATGGCTGCCCACATCGCTGAGGAGCGGAACGCAGCGGCGGCTGCGTACAGGTTGCTGCGTACGCGTTGGGTGGCGCTCCCGGCATTCTGGAGATTCAGCGCCTCATCAGCGAGCGCGGCGGCCCGTTGCTCGATGCCGAGTTGTCCGCCGTGGCGGTGGTCGCTGGCGATGATCTCAGCGAAGCGCTTCTGCAGGCGGTCGACGTCGCTCATGCCAATACGGCGGGGTGAGGCGGCACCGGGAGCGGCTGCTGCGGCCGCGGCAGCCGCGATGCCGCCGACGAGGGTACGGCGCTTCATGGTGTCGGTGACCTCCTGCGGTGGGGCTGGGGTCGACGGAGTCCGGCCCCGTGGCTCGAACCCTAAAGCGGTGGCGGGCAGACCGGTGACGTCCTCAAGGGCCCTTCGGGTGGCTGATTTGGGCCACTTGACCCGGCCAGCCTTCCAGTCCCGGACGGATGAGCCGTCCAATCCACCAGCACGCCCAGTAAGCCGCTCAAGGGCCATGTTCACGGTGTCAGCAAGACTGTTGGAGCTGTGTCCGTGCTCGTTCATCCACGCCTCAAGAACGGTATTGCGCGTGGTGTCCATGCACGCACCGTAGCCCGACGAACCCGATCCGTCAGGTAAATGGAACGTCAAATCGCCCTAGGGCGTTCCGCCGGATGGCCACGTGATGGCCCTAACCGCCCTGCCGCTAAGGGGAGTTGTCTAGCTATCTGCCGCCCGCCCCGCCTTGCGGGCTGCTGTTGACAGTCCGGACCGCCCCCGAAGACCTCCGAGAGGACGAGCCGGACGCCGAGACAACGACGAAGGCTTCCCCTCTATGACGAGTCTCAGTACGCCAGTTCAGGTTGCCCTCACCGGACACCCCGTCCACAGCCTGACCTTCCCATGCGAGCCGGAGACGGCCGGGCGTGGCCGCAAGCTTGTCCGTGATGCCCTCGGCGCCTGGCACTTCGACGACCTAACCGACCCCGCCGAGCTGATCATCTCGGAACTCGTCGCGAACGCCGCCAGGCACACCCCTTGCCACTCGATCCGCCTGCTTGTCGGGCGGCCAAGTGCGATACGGGTGCGCATCGGGGTGGTGGACCGTGCACCCTCGCGTCTGCCGGTACTCAGTCCCTCCGACGTCGGTGACGAGTCCGGCCGCGGCCTGGTCCTCATCGACACGCTCGCGGACCGCTGGGGCTACACGCTGCTTGGCAGTCACCCCAAACGCGGCCCTTGGGGCAAGGAGACGTGGGCCGAGCTGAAGGCGGCCCCTTGATCCTCGACGGCTTGGACGAGGCAGTGAAGCAGGCCACCCAGCGGCCGCGCCAGGGCACGTTGTCGGCGGCGCCCTCTCTGGAGCGGGTTGTGCCCGGCAGCCGGTTTCCAGCTCCGTCAGACCACCCCGGGGGACGCCCCGCCCTCGCGCAGACCCTCGCCCGGGGGGCGAGCCACCGCACTCAAGCAACCACGTACGCCCCACGAAAGGAGCAGGTCTTGACCGTTCCGCTCCCGAAAACCGACGTGGACTGGACCGCGCTGCGGAACTTCTCCGCACTGCGCGGACAGCTCAGGGTCTCGCTGACCCCCATCTGCAACCTGAAGTGCTGGTTCTGCCACAACGAGGGTGACGTCCCGCCGCCGTTCACTCACCTGCACCGGGACGCCAAGCCCCGCGCCCGCGAACTGACCGCCGACGACTACGTGAACGTCCTGCGTGAGCTGATCGGCGTCGGCCTGAAGCGGGTGTACTTCACCGGCGGCGAGCCACTGGCGTCGAAGTTGGCGCAACCGGTCCTAACCCAGCTCCCCGTCCACGGCCCGGATGTGTCCTACACGCTGATCACGAACGGCATGCTGGTGCGCACGCATCAGGACTGGCTCGCCACGACCGGCCTGGACAGGGTGAAGGTCTCCCTGCACTACTTCTCCGACGAGTCCTTCCGGGCCATCGCGCAGACCCGCTCCAGCGTCGCGACCGTCCTGGACGGCATCGAGGCCGCCCGCGAGATGTTCGAGCGGGTGGAGCTGAACACGCTCATCCAGCGCGAGAACGAGCACGAGCTGCGCGACATCCTCGTCTTCGCTCTCGGCCGCAGGCTGCCGGTGCAGTTCATTGAGCTTGTCGACACCGACTTCAACGCCGACCGGAAGTCCTCGGCCATCGGAGCCCGGGGCATCATCGACCACCTGCGCACCCTGACCGGCGAGGAGGCGGTAGAGGTCTCCGGCACGGGCCAGGGAAGGCGGATCTTCCGCATCGACGGCATCGAGATCGACGTCATCCAACGCGAGCTGGGCCGCCACCACGTCGGCCAGTGCGGCACCTGCCCGGTGAAGGCCAAATGCGTGGAGGGTTTCTGGGCCCTGCGCATGGACCACGCCGGCGGAATCCAGCCCTGCCTTCTGCGGGAGGACTTGCGCATGGACATCCGGCGGCTGCTGGGCGATCCGGAACAGATCCCCGCGGCCCTGGCCCGACATGTCGCCGCCTTCACCGAGGGCACCCTGTGAGCCCCCTGAACGCCCCGTACACGGCCGGGGCAGATGACGTGCGCCAGGGGCCGTTCGTGGTTCTGGAAGGCGCCTCAGGGATCGGGAAGTCCACGCTCAGCCGCCTGTTGGCCAAGCGGCTCGGAGGCACGGCGATCCACACCCTCGCCGATCCGCACACCGGTTGGTCCGACGTGATCAACCGGGAGCTTCGGCCGCTGCCGCAGTTCGCCTTCTACCTCTCCGGTCTCCTGCACGCCTCCGACGTCGTACGGCACGCCCTCAGCGTTGGGCCGGTGGTCGCGGACCGGTACGCCTCTTCGGTCGTGGCCTGCCACGCCGCCGTCTGCCGTGTCGGCCTGGACCAAGTGCGAGAGCTGATCACCCCATTCCGGTCCTACCTCGTGGCACCGGACGCCACCTTCTACCTGGTCAGCTCCGATCACACGTTGAAAGAGCGGATGGGCACCAAGACGGACGTGAAGCAGGACGACACCGACCTGTTCGACGTCCCCGGGCGCCTTGCCCGGCTGCGGCAGAACTTCCAGGCCGTCGCCGACGAGGACCCCACCGCAGTCGTGCTCCCCACCGATAGCCGCAGCCCCCGCGACCTGGCCGACACCATCATCAAGCACTTGGAGGACGGGCGTGCTTAACCCGATCGACGCCGACGCTGTCATTCGTGACGGCCGCATCTCCGGCGCGTTCCCGGGCGAGATCCACGAGGGCGTGGCCTGGTGGGTCGGCTCCTGCTTCGTCGTGCTCAGCCAGGCCGGGCAGATGGCCGTGGCCCACGACGGTCACCCCGCCACGGCCGAGTTCCACCAGAGGTTCTGCCTCGGGGCCGTCAACGCCCAGCACTTCGGCTGCCAGGTCTCCAGCCTGGGCACTGCCGACGAAGCCCAGCTCCTGCACGCCATGAAGGGACTCGGGGGCGTCCCCGGCACCTTGCTGACCACGGCCGACGGCGGCGGGCGGCAGACAGTCACGATCCGCCTCTACGACGCGGACGGCCAGCCGGTCGCCGAGGACACCGGTTTGGCCGGGCTGCGGGAGATGATCGCCTCCGACCGGATTCCCATCCCTGTGAATGACAAGGCCAAAGGCAGCATCACCGAACGCCACGACTTGGTGGAGGCCCTGTGATCAACGCAGCCGAAGTCATCCGAAGCGAGACCAGCATCCTGTTCGTCACCCTGGACTCCCTGCGTTACGACGTCGCCCGCGCGGCCCTGCACGCCGGTCAGACCCCGAACCTGGCGAAGATCCTGCCCGGCGGGGTGTGGGAGGAACGCCGTACCCCCGGCACCTTCACCCTCCCCGCGCACATCGCATTCTTCTCCGGCTTCCTGCCCAAGCTCCCCCAGCCCGTGCAGCCGCCGCGGCTGTGGGAGTGCCGCCCGCCCGCGTTCAAGACCGTCGACGCCGGCACGTTCGTCTTCGACGCGCCGAACCTTCTCATCGGCCTCGCCCAGCACGGCTACCGCACCGTGTGCATCGGCGGCGTGACCTACTTCTCTCGGGAGACCCCGCTCGGGTCGGTGCTGCCCGACATGTTCCACGAGGACCACTGGCGGCCCGAGTTCTGTTCCCCCGAGGTGGACTCCACGCGCCACCAGGTCGACCACGCCCTGATCGTCGCGAACGAGCACCGGGACCGACCGCTGTTCCTGTTCGTCAACGTCTCGGCCACTCATGTCCCCCACGGGCGATACGTGGGCCGCAGTGAGGACTCCTGGCAGTCGCAGGCTGCGGCCCTGGCGTACGCGGACGAACACCTCGGGCGGCTCATCCGGACACTGACCAGCGCACGACCGTGGCTGGTCGTCATGTGTGCCGACCACGGCGACGCCTTCGGCGAGGACGGCTACCACGGCCGTGGCATCGCCCACCCCACCGTGCTGAACGTGCCGTTCGCCGCCATGCTCACGGAACCCGCAGCTACGCTCGCGGAGCATGACCCACGCCCACGGCAGCGATTCGAAGCCTGACGCCTCCGTGATCGTCGCCCGCGACGATCACGGACAGATCGCCATCCTGACCGCAGACTTCCCCCGGCATGGGGGCGAGTATCTGTTCCTTCCCGGAGGCAAGGCGGAGTCCGGTGAGACGCCGGAAGAGTGCGCCCGCCGCGAACTCCTCGAAGAGGCCGGCATCACCGCCAAGTCCTGGCGGCACCTCGGCTCGTACGCCATGGCCCTCAGCTCCACCGCCAGGGTGCACCTCTTCGAGGCCACGCAACTCAGCTGCGGCCCCCAGCAGCTCATGCCTTGGGAGGCGGACTTCAAGCTCATGTGGTGGTCGATGGGAGACGCGCTCAAGGCCATCAGTGAGGGTCGCTTCCTCTTGCAGGGCGGCCCCCTGGCGCTGCTTCTCGCGAACAGGACGACCACCGAAGACCGGCCCTGAACCCCCGGGGCATTGGCGCCAGCCCTCGCGCACCCGCCGCTGAGCGTCACCTCATCCAGTTCAAGATCGCGGACATGGAGATGAAGGCCCACACGGCCCGCCTCGCCTGGCGCGACGCGGCCAGCCGCCTGGTGGCGGGCGAACCCTTCAAGAAGGAGGCGGCCCTGGCCAAGCTGTACTCCTCCACGGTCGCCGTGGACAACGCCCGCGAGGCCACCCAGGTCCACGGCGGCTACGGCTTCATGAACGAGTATCCGGTGGCCCGTATGTGGCGCGACTCCAAGATCCTGGAGATCGGCGAGGGCACCAGCGAGGTCCAGCGCATGCTGATCGCACGGGAGTTGGGGCTGGTGGGCTGAGTAGCTCCGGCGGCCCACAGGCCGCGCACGGTTTCGGGTGCGGGGCGCTCCGCCCGTTGGACATCGACTGAGGTTAGGCTAACCTACCTTCGAACTTGTCCGGCGGACTGCCCCGCCCCGTTCGAAAGCAGTCACACCCATGCCCCATGCCCGTGCCACCCACTTCACTCGCCGCGGACTGCTCGCCGCGGGCGGCGCCCTCGGACTCGGCACGGCGCTCGCCGCCTGCGGGGACGACAAGGGGAAAGACGCGGACTCCGGGAAGGCGGCCAAGAGCGGCAAGTCCGGCCCCTGGACCTTCAAGGACGACCGCGGCACGACCGTGAAGCTGGGCAAGGTCCCCGCGAACATCGTCGCGTTCACCGGTGTCGGCGCCGCGCTGTACGACTACGGCATCCAGGTCAAGGGCGTCTTCGGCCCGACGAAGACCGCCGCGGGCAAGGCCGATGTCCAGGCCGGCGACATGGACATCAGCAGGCTGACGGTCCTCGGCAACACCTGGGGCCAGTTCAACATCGAGAAGTACGCGGCCCTCGCGCCGGACGTGCTCCTCACGACGATGTTCGACGACGCCGGCACCCTCTGGTACGTCCCGGACGAGTCCAAGAAGAAGATCGCCCAGCTGGCGCCCAGCGTCGGCATCTCCGTCTACGACCGTCAGCTCACCCAGCCGCTGCAGCGCATGTGGGAGCTGGCCGAGTCGCTCGGCGCCGACATGAAGGCGGCCGCCGTCGCCGGCGCGAAGAAGCGGTTCGAGGATGCCGCCGCCCGGCTGCGCGCCGCGGCCAAGGCCAAGCCCGGCATCAAGGTGCTGGCCGGCTCCGCGAGCGACCAGCTCTTCTACGTCTCCGGCACCAACCTCTCCATCGACCTGGAGTGCTTCAAGGCCCTCGGCGTGAACTTCGTCGAGCCCCCGGAGAGCGCCAAGAAGCAGGGTGGCGGCTGGTACGAGTCGCTGAGCTGGGAGAACGTCGACAAGTACAAGGCCGACATCATCATGATGGACGACCGCTCCTCGGCGATCCAGCCGGCCGACATCACCAAGGCCACCTGGAAGAAGCTGCCCGCGGTGAAGGCGGGTCAGGTCATCGCACGCTCACCCGAGCCGATCCTGTCGTACGACAAGTGCGTACCGCTGCTGACGAGCCTGGCGGAGGCCTTGGAGAAGGCCAAGAAGGTCAGCTGAAACCCCCTCACATCCCTTCCTGAATCCCAGCCTCAGGAGCCCCCCATGACCACGGCCGTAGCCGCCCCGTTCCGCTTCTTCTCCCTTCAGGTCGCACGGACGAGGCGGCTGGGGCCGTCTCTGGTCCGGGTCACCTTCACCGGTGCCGATCTGCACGCCTTCCACTCCGACGGGCGTGACCAGTCCCTGTCGCTCTTCCTGCCGCACCCGGGGCAGGCCGAACCGGTCGTTCCGCTGGAGTTCGGGGACGGCTGGTGGCAGGGGTGGCGTGAACTGCCCGATGGCGTACGGGCGGTGATGCGCTCGTACACCCTCCGGTCCCTGCGCCGGAATCCCGACGAGATCGACATCGACTTCGTCCTGCACACCCCCGCCGGGCCCGCCTCCGGCTGGGCCTCCCGGGCCGCCGCCGGCGACCGGGTCCTGCTGCTCGGGCCGGCGCTCGCGGACAACCGGGCGATCCGGTTCCGGCCGCCGGCCGGCACCGATCTCGTCGTCCTCTGCGGCGACGAGACCGCCGTGCCCGCCGCCACCGCCGTCCTCGAGTCCCTCCCGGCGGGCACCCCCGCCCGCGCCTGGCTCGAGGTGCCGCACGCCGGTGACATCCAGGACGTGGCGACCGAGGCGGACGCGGAGATCACGTGGCTCGTACGGCACGAGGCCCCGCACCGCCCCAGGGACGCGGGCGGTGCCCCCGCCCCCACGGCCGTCGACGCCGTACGAGCCGCTCGACTGCCGTCCGCCGAGCGGCCGTACGCATGGATCGCCGGTGAGTCCGGGCGGGTGAAGGAGCTGCGCCGGCACTTCGTCGGCGAACGCGGGTTCGACCGGCGGCACGTCACCTTCGTCGGCTACTGGCGCCAGGGCATGACGGAGGAACAGCTCCGCGCCGCCGAGTAACTCCCTTTGAAGTGACGCCGGTCATGGCACAGCCACGCCTCGCCTCGTAGAACTTAGGTTAGGCTAACCTAAGTACATCGCCCCGCACGGACAGTCCCCTCGGAGGACCCCCACATGCGCTCGCACCTGCTCAATGGCCTCACCGCGGAGCACTACCGCCGCTCCGTGACCGAAGGAGTCGAGCGGGTGGCGGCCAAACTCGCCACCACCGAACGTCCGTTCACCGGCGTCACCGTGGACGCCCTCGCCCCCCGCATCGACGCGATCGACCTCGACCGGCCGCTGGGCGACTCCGCCGCGGTCCTGGACGAGCTGGAGGACCTCTACCTCCGGGACGCGATCTACTTCCACCACCCCCGCTACCTCGCCCATCTCAACTGCCCCGTCGTCATCCCGGCGGTGCTCGGCGAGACCGTGCTCTCCGCCGTCAACTCCTCCCTCGACACCTGGGACCAGTCCGTCGGCGGCACCCTGATCGAGCGGAAACTGATCGACTGGACGGCCGAGCGCATCGGCCTCGGCCCGGCCGCCGACGGCGTGTTCACCTCCGGCGGCACCCAGTCCAACCTCCAGGCGCTGCTGCTGGCGCGGGAGGAGGCGAAGAGCGGCTCCATCCCCGAACTGCGCATCTTCGCCTCCGAGGTCAGCCACTTCAGCGTGCAGAAGTCGGCGAAACTGCTCGGGCTCAGCCCGGAATCCGTGGTCAGCGTCCCGGTCGACCACGACAAGCGCATGCAGACCGTCGCCCTCGCCCGCGAGCTGGAGCGCTGCAGGAAGGGCGGCCTCGTCCCCATGGCCGTCGTCGCCACCGCGGGCACCACCGACTTCGGCTCCATCGACCCGCTGCCGGAGATCGCGGAGCTGTGCGCCCAGTTCGGGGCCTGGATGCACGTGGACGCGGCCTACGGCTGCGGTCTTCTCGCCTCGCTCAGGCACCGGGACCGCATCGACGGCATCGAGCGCGCCGACTCGGTCACCGTCGACTACCACAAGTCCTTCTTCCAGCCGGTGAGTTCCTCCGCGGTGCTGGTCCGGGACGCGGCGACCCTGCGCCATGCCACCTACCACGCCGAGTACCTGAACCCCCGCCGCATGGTGCAGGAGCGCATCCCCAACCAGGTCGACAAGTCACTGCAGACCACCCGCCGCTTCGACGCCCTCAAGCTGTGGATGACACTGCGGGTGATGGGCGCCGACGGCATCGGCGAGCTGTTCGACCAGGTGTGCGAGCTGGCCCAGGAGGGCTGGAAGCTGCTCGCCGCCGACCCCCGTTACGACGTCGTCGTGGAGCCCTCGCTCTCCACCCTCGTCTTCCGCTACATCCCGGCGGCCGTCACCGACCCGGCCGAGATCGACCGCGCCAACCTGTACGCCCGGGGGGCCCTGTTCGCCTCCGGCGACGCCGTGGTCGCGGGCACCAAGGCCGGCGGCCGTCACTACCTGAAGTTCACCCTGCTCAACCCCGAGACGACGACGGCCGACATCGCCGCCGTCCTCGACCTGATCGCCGGCCACGCCGAGCAGTACCTGGGAGAGTCCCTTGACCGCGCGTCCTGAAGCACCCACCAAGACCTACGACTTCGTGGGGGTCGGGCTCGGCCCCTTCAACCTCGGCCTCGCCTGCCTCACCGAGCCGATCGACGAACTGGACGGAGTCTTCCTGGACTCCAAGCCCGGCTTCGAGTGGCACGCGGGCATGTTCCTCGACGGTGCCCATCTGCAGACCCCGTTCATGTCGGACCTGGTCACCCTGGCCGACCCGACCTCGCCGTACTCCTTCCTCAACTATCTGAAGGAGAAGGGCAGGCTGTACCCGTTCTACATCCGCGAGAACTTCTATCCCCTGCGTGTCGAGTACGACGACTACTGCCGCTGGGCGGCGAACAGACTCGGCAACGTCCGCTTCGGCACCACGGTCACCGAGGTCACGTACGAGGACGAGCGGTACGTCGTCCGCACCCGGGGCGGCGAAACGTTTCACGCCCGGCACCTGGTGCTCGGCACGGGAACGGTCCCCTTCGTCCCGCAGCCCTGCCGCGATCTGGGCGGCGATCTGATCCACACCTCCGAGTACATGCACCGCAAGGCCGAGCTCCAGGCCAAGAGGTCCATCACCGTCGTCGGCAGCGGCCAGAGCGCGGCGGAGATCTACCACGAGCTGCTCTCCGAGATCGACGTCCACGGCTACGCCCTCAACTGGGTCACCCGCTCCCCGCGCTTCTTCCCCCTCGAATACACCAAGCTGACGCTGGAGATGACCTCTCCGGACTACATCGACTACTTCCGCGCGCTGCCCGAGGAGACCCGCTACCGGCTGGAGAAGCAGCAGAAGGGCCTGTTCAAGGGCATCAACTCGGACCTGATCGACTCGATCTTCGACCTGCTCTACCAGAAGAACGTCGAAAGCGGCGACCGCCCGGTCCCCACCCGTCTGCTCACCAACTCCTCCCTGCGCAGCGCCGCTCACGAGGACGGCTCCTACACGCTCGGCTTCCACCAGGACGAGCAGGACAAGGACTTCGAGATCCGCACCGAGGGCCTGGTGCTGGCCACCGGCTACCACTACGAGCCCCCGGCCTTCCTCGCCCCGCTGCGCGACCGTCTCCGCTTCGACGGCCACGGCCGCTTCGACGTCGCCCGCAACTACGCGATCGACGTGACGGGCCGCGGCGTCTTCCTCCAGAACGCCGGCGTCCACACCCACAGCATCACCAGCCCCGACCTGGGGATGGGCGCGTACCGGAACTCGTACATCATCCGTGAGCTGCTCGGCACGGAGTACTACCCGGTCGAGAAGACCGTCGCCTTCCAGGAGTTCGCGGCATGACCAGCCCGACCATGACCTTCACGTTCCGCCCCCTCGACCCCCTGAAGGACGCCGAGCTGCTGCACTCCTGGGTCACGCACCCCAAGGCGGCGTTCTGGATGATGCAGGACGCGAAACTGGTGGACGTCGAGCGGGCCTACATGGAGATCGCCGCCGACGAGCACCACCACGCCCTGCTCGGTCTGCGGGACGGCGTGCCCGCCTTCCTGACGGAGGTGTACGACCCCGCCCACCGCGAGCTGGCCGGCCTGTACGAGCCGCGGCCCGGCGATGTCGGCATGCACTTCCTCACGCCCCCGACCGACACGCCCGTGCACGGGTTCACCCGGTCCGTCATCACCGCGGTCATGGCCCACCTCTTCGAGGACCCGGAGGTGGAGCGGGTCGTCGTCGAGCCCGACGTCCGCAACAAGGCCGTGCACGCCCTGAACGAGGCGGTCGGGTTCGTGCCCGAGCGGGTGATACAGAAGCCGGAGAAGAAGGCGTTGCTTAGCTTCTGCACGCGGGAGCAGTTCACGAAGGCGGTGGCCGCATGAGCCTCGCCGACGCCGTGGCCCACCTGTCCCCGGAGCGCTGGGACACCGCCAACCGGCTGCTGGTGCGCAAGGCGCTCGCCGAGTTCGCGCATGAGCGGCTGATCACGCCGGAGCGGGACGGCGACCGGTACGTCGTACGCAGCGACGACGGGCTCACCGCCTACCGGTTCACGGCCACCCTGCGCGGCCTCGACCACTGGGCGGTCGACGCCGACTCGATCACCCGTCGTCGCGCCGGGGAGGAACTCCCGCTGGCCGCGCTGAACTTCTTCGTCGAGCTGCGACAGGCGCTGGGCCTGAGCGACGAGGTCCTGCCCGTCTACCTGGAGGAGATCTCCTCCACGCTCTCCGGCACCTGCTACAAGCTGACCAAGCCGAAGGTCACCTCCGCCGAGCTGGCGCGCAGCGGCTTCCAGGCGATCGAGACCGGGATGACCGAGGGCCACCCCTGCTTCGTCGCCAACAACGGGCGGCTCGGCTTCGGCATCCACGAGTACCTGTCGTACGCCCCGGAGACCGCGAGCCCCGTCCGGCTGGTGTGGCTGGCCGCGCACCGCTCGCGGGCCGCGTTCACGGCGGGGGCCGGGATCGAGTACGAGGACTTCTTCCGGCAGGAGCTGGGGGCGGCCACCGTCGGGCGGTTCCACGGCAGGCTCACGGAGCAGGGCCTCGACCCCGCCGACTACCTGCTCATACCCGTCCACCCCTGGCAGTGGTGGAACAAGCTCAGCGTCACCTTCGCCGCCGAGGTGGCCCGCCGGCACCTGGTGTGCCTGGGCGAGGGCGACGACGAGTACCTGGCCCAGCAGTCCATCCGGACCTTCTTCAACACCTCCGCCCCGCACAAGCACTATGTGAAGACGGCCCTGTCCGTCCTCAACATGGGCTTCATGCGCGGTCTTTCGGCGGCCTACATGGAGGCGACACCGGCGATCAACGACTGGCTGGCCCAGCTCGTCGAGAACGACGGCGTGCTGAAGTCGACCGGTCTCACGATCATCCGGGAGCGGGCGGCCGTCGGCTACCGGCATCTGGAGTACGAGCAGGCCACCGACCGCTACTCGCCGTACCGCAAGATGCTGGCCGCGCTGTGGCGGGAGAGCCCGGTGCCGTCGCTGCGGGAGGGCGAGTCCCTCGCGACCATGGCGTCCCTGCTGCACGTGGACCACGAGGGCGCCTCGTTCGCGGGCGCGCTGATCGAGCGGTCGGGCCTGGCGCCCGCCGAGTGGCTGCGGCAGTACCTGCGGGCCTACTTCACCCCGCTGCTGCACAGCTTCTACGCCTACGACCTGGCCTTCATGCCGCACGGCGAGAACGTGATCCTCGTGCTGAAGGACGGGGCCGTCGAGCGGGCGGTCTACAAGGACATCGCCGAGGAGGTCGTCGTCATGGACCCGGACGCGATCCTGCCGCCGGAGGTGCGGCGGATCCGCGTCGAGGTGCCCGAGGAGATGAAGCTGCTGTCGGTCTTCACCGACGTCTTCGACTGCTTCTTCCGGTTCCTCGCGGCGAACCTCGCCGCCGAGGGGATCCTGGAGGAGGACGGCTTCTGGCGCACGGTCGCGGAGGTCACCCGCGAGTACCAGGAGTCGACGCCGGAACTCGCCGACAGGTTCGCGCAGTACGACGTGTTCGCGCCCGAGTTCGCCCTGTCGTGCCTGAACCGGCTCCAGCTGCGCGACAACCGGCAGATGGTGGACCTCGCCGACCCGTCGGGCGCGCTCCAGCTGGTGGGGAACCTGCGGAACCCGATCGCCGGGTTCTGACGACCCGCGCACCGACGGGCACCCCGGAGTACGGTCCCCGGGGGTGCCCGTCGGCCTGCGCCCGGGTCTCGCCCGGGCCGCTGTTCAGCTCGCCGGCCAGGGCACCTGGGGCGACCTGTAGTACGTGATGCCGAGGGCGGTCCAGCGCGGGCCCTGGGCCGCGAGGCGTACCTTGTAGCGGTCCCAGTCATGGGTGGCCGCCGGGGACCAGCCCAGCTCGGCCGCTCCCGCCAGGCGCGGGAAGGCCATGTACTCGATGTCGGCGGACTTGGTGAGTGTCTCGGACCACAGCGGTGCCTCGACGCCCTTGATCGCCGAGGCGGGTGCTCCGGGGAGGTAGGCGCCCGGGTCCCAGTCGTAGGAGCGCTTCACCTCCACGTAGCCCGCCCACTTCGTGCCCGGCCTGGTGTTCCGGGTGTACTTCATGTCGAGGTAGACCCGGTCGGCCGGGGACAGGATCAGCCCGGTGCCGTTCTGGGCCGCCTTGGCCACCTGGGCCTTGTCGGCCGCGCTGGTGCCGTCCACGCCCCAGTACTGGGCGAGGGCGCCCGGAGCGGGGGTGGCGCCGGTCAGCTGGTGCCAGCCGATGACCGTCTTGCCGTACTTGGCGACGATCGGCTGCACACGGTTCATGAACTTCACGTAGTCGGCGTGGCTGGTGGAGTGCGCCTCGTCGCCGCCGATGTGCAGGTAGCGGCCGGGGGTGAGCGCGGCCAGCTCGCGGATGACGTCGTCCACGAAGGTGTACGTCACCTCCTTGGACACGCACAGCGAGCTGAAGCCGACGTCGGTGCCGGTGTACAGCGGGGGTGCGGTGCCGTTGCAGTTGAGCTGCGCGTAGGAGGCGAGGGCCGCGTTGGTGTGGCCGGGCATGTCGATCTCGGGGACGACCTCCAGGTAGCGGGAGCCGGCGTAGCGGACGATCTCCTGGTAGTCGGCCTTGGTGAAGTGGCCGCCGGGGCCGCCGCCGACCTGGGTCGAGCCGCCGTAGGCGGCCAGGCGCGGCCAGGAGTCGACGGCGATGCGCCAGCCCTGGTCGTCACTGAGGTGCAGATGCAGCGTGTTGATCTTGTAGAGGGCCATCTGGTCGATGTAGCGCTTGACCTGGGCGACCGTGAAGAAGTGCCGGGAGACGTCCAGCATGGCGCCGCGGTAGCCGTAGCGCGGGCGGTCCTCGATGGTGCCGCCGGCGATCCGCCAGGGGCCGGACTGGACGGTCTTCCTCTCGATCGAGGCCGGCAGCAGCTGACGCAGGGTCTGGACGCCGTGGAAGAGGCCGGCCGGGGTGCCGGCGGTGAGGGAGACACCGTGGGGTCCGCTGCTGAGGCGGTAGCCCTCGGCGCCGAACGGCCCGTCGGCCAGGCGGAGTCGGATGCCGCCGGCGCCCTGGCCGGTGAGCGGCAGCGGATAGCCGGTGGAGGGGCGCAGGATGCCGGCGAGGTAGGCGCCGATCCGGCGGACCTCGGCCGAGTCGTCGACGCGGAGCCGGGTGGCGCGGGTGATGCGGTACGGGGATCCGGCGGGCCTGACCGAGGCGGGCGCGGGGACCACCCGGTCCAGCGGGGTCGTCGCGGCGGCGCTCGGGAGGGGTCCCGCGCCGACGGTGAACACGCCTGCCGCCGCCAGAAGCAGCAGGGACCCGAGGATCCGGGGGAATCGGGGAGTCGTGCTGTGGTTCTGTCTCACATGCGCTCCCTTCACGAGTGGTAAAGACCACTCTCCCGCAGATCCGGTGAAACAATCCCCGCATGGCGGAAATCATCCAGAAGGACGGCACCTGGGCCTTCGACGGCGACGCGCTCAGGCTGACTCCGGGCCGGGACAGGAACATCGGCCTGTTGCGCGGGACGCTGGGTGAACTCGTCGTACCGCTGGGGGCGTTGGCGGGGGTCTCGTTCGAGCAGGGGAAGAAGTCCGGGCGGCTCAGGCTGCGGCTGCGCGACGGCGCCGACCCGCTGCTGCACGCCACCGGCGGCCGGCTCACCGAGCCGCACGACCCCTATCAGCTGACCGTGGAGTCCGACCGCTACGGCGTCGCCGAGTACTTCGCGGACGAGGTCCGCAACGCCCTGCTGCTGGACGGGGTTTCGCCGGGCCCGGTCGCCGAGTACCTGCTGCCGGGGCCGTCCGTGCCGCTGTCCGCCTCGGCCGGGGACGGCACGGCGGGCTTCGACGGCGAGCAGGTGCGGCTGGAGTGGAACTGGAAGACGGAGGACGCGAAGGCCGCCACCGGGCCCCGCACGATCCCGGTCGGCGAGATCACGGCCGTGGAGTGGCAGCCGGCGGCGGGGCTGGAGAACGGCCATCTGCGCTTCACCGTGCGCGGCGCGCCCGCCACCGCACCGCCGAAGTACGACCCCAACGCCGTCGAGCTGTGGGGCTTCAAGAGGGACCCGCTGATGGCCCTGGTCGCGGCCGCCGTGCAGGCCCGGCTGCCGCACCCGTCGGCGCCGCCCGCCGGGACGGACGCACACCCCGGGCCGCCGCGGCTCACCAAGGCGTCCCCCGCCGAGGACGACCACGACGCGCTGCTGCGGCGGCTGCGCGAGCTGGGCGAGCTGCACCGCTCGGGGGTGCTGACGGACGAGGAGTTCACCCTGGCCAAGCAGGCGGTCCTGCGGCGCATGTAGCGGACCGCCTGCTCCCCGGGACGTCACGCCCCGCCCTCCGGGCGTGGGTGTGGCCCTACTTGGCCCGGCGCGCCACCGTGAAGTGGTCGATCCGGTCACCGGTCTCGGCGATGCCCGAGACCTTCAGGGTGGTGTAGCGGCCCCTCGGGGCGGGGGTGACGTCCACGCGCAGGAAGGAGTAGTTCAGGTAGCGGACGCGCGACCAGGTGACGGTCTCGGGCTGCCGGGCGCCGTCCTTGAGGCAGATGAACGAGGACACGGAGTCGACCTCGTTCTCGTTGCCCTCGTAGGAGTCCGGGGCGGTGAAGGCGTACAGGCTGCGGCCCGCCGCACCGGCGGTGACGTAGACCACGCCCTCGGTCTCGGGGTAGGCGGTGCCGCCGATGGGCAGCTTCTTGGTGACCTCGCCGCCCTTGATGACGTCGGTGCGCTCGTACTGGTGGTTGTGGCCGTTGATGACCAGGTCCACCTGGTACTTGTCGAACAGCGGCACCCACTCCTGGCGCACGCCCCCCTCCGAGGCGTGCGCCTTGGACGTGCAGTACGCGCAGTGGTGGAAGAACACGATGACGAAGTCGATGTCGTCGCAGGCCCGGAACTTCTTCAGCTGGGCTTCGAACCACTTGGTCTGGGTTCCGCCGGAAATACCCAGGTTCGCCGGTATCTCGAAGGAGATGTCGTTGGGGTCCAGCGAGATGATCGCCGTGTTGCCGTAGACGAAGGAGTAGACGCCCGGGAGGTTCTCCGGGTCCGGACCGTTGTCCGGGAGCGTCCAGCGGGCCTCCTCGCCGCCGTAGCCGTTGGGCGAGTACCAGGCCTCCATGTCGTGGTTTCCGTAGGAGACCATCCACGGGATCTGCTTGGCGACCGACTCGGTCTGGTACAGGAACTGGTCCCAGGTGCGCGAGTCGAACCCGGTGTCGGTGGTCTTGCCCTGGCCGGCCGGGTCGCCGTAGGCGATGTCGCCGGCGTGCAGGTGGAAGGCCGGGTTCTGGCCGAGGATCAGGCTGTCGTTGGCCAGGGCGTGGTAGCTGACGCCCTGGTCGCCGAAGGCGGTGAAGGTGAACGGCTCGCTACGGGCCGGGGCGGTGGTGAAGGTGCCCAGGGTGCCCAGCAGGTGCCTCTCGGCCGGGTCGAAGCCGTCGTGTCCGACGCCGTAGTAGTACGTGCGGCCGGGGCGCAGGTGGGTGAGCTGGGCGTGCAGGTAGTACTGCGTGTGGTCGCCGCTCGCGCCGACACCGGCCGGGGTGTAGAGGCTGCGGACCTCGGCCTCGATCTTGCGGGAGAGGTCCCAGGGGTTGGCGCCGATACGGATGAAGGGGTTCTTGACGGCGACCGGGACCTGCCACGAGACGGTCATCTCGGAGCGCGGGTCGCCGCCGAAGGCGAGGTGGCGGCCGAAGGGGGCGACGAGGGCGCCGTCGACGTCCTCGGTGGCGGAGGCGGTGCGCTGGGTCGGCACGGCGGCCTGGGCGGTGCCGCCCTGGACGAACGCGCCACCCGTGACGGCGCCCAGCGTGACGGCACCGCCTCTGATCATGGTGCGCCGCGAGAATCTGCCGCGCAGGTACTCATGCTGCTCGGCCATGCTCATGCGCTCGGCCAGCTTCTCGGGTACTCCCATACGTGGAATGTCCATGACGTCTGAAACTCGTGGGTCCGGGCGACGCGGCACAAGACGCAGGATGGACAGCTTGCGAACAGAGCCCCATAAGAGTTTCAACAGGCCCTTGCCCGGAATCGGGCACGATTCTTGCGAATCTCGCGCCGGTGCCCCAGGATCTACCGGGTGCACGAGGAACTTGTCGATCACCTGACGCGGTCCACGCCCCTGAACCGGGGCGAGGCGCTGCGGGTGATACAGGACGTGCTCGCCTACTTCGACGAGACGACGCAGGACTACGTCCGTCGCCGCCACCGAGAACTGCAGGTCCAGGGCCTGCAGAACACGGAGATCTTCGAACGGATCGAGGCGGACCTGAAATACCGGGCGGTCGCACCGCCGGAGCTGACGCTCCGGCAGCTGCGCCGCATGGTCTACGGCTGAGAACCAGCCAGGAACCACGGACTGAGGAATACCTATATATGTGCGGAATCGTCGGATACATCGGCAAGCGTGACGTGGCGCCCCTGCTCCTGGAGGGCCTGCAGCGCCTGGAGTACCGCGGCTACGACTCTGCGGGCATCGTCGTCACCTCCCCGAAGACGGCCGGCCTGAAGATGGTCAAGGCCAAGGGCCGGGTGCGCGACCTGGAGGCCAAGGTCCCCGCGCGCTTCAAGGGCACCACCGGCATCGCCCACACCCGATGGGCCACCCACGGCGCCCCCTCCGACGTGAACGCCCACCCGCACATGTCGGCCGACCAGAAGGTCGCCGTCGTGCACAACGGCATCATCGACAACGCCTCCGACCTGCGCCGCAAGCTGGAGGCGGACGGTGTCGAGTTCCTCTCCGAGACCGACACCGAGGTGCTCGTCCACCTGATCGCCCGCTCGCAGGCCGAGAAGCTGGAGGACAAGGTCCGCGAGACCCTCCGGGTCGTCGAGGGCACCTACGGCATCGCGGTCATGCACGCCGACTTCTCCGACCGCATCGTGGTGGCCCGCAACGGCTCCCCGGTCGTCCTCGGCATCGGCGAGAAGGAGATGTTCGTCGCATCGGACATCGCCGCCCTGGTCGCCCACACCCGGCAGATAGTGACGCTGGACGACGGCGAGATGGCCACCCTCAAGGCCGACGACTTCCGCACCTACACCACCGAGGGCACCCGTACGACGGCCGAGCCGACCACCGTGGAGTGGGAGGCGGCCTCCTACGACATGGGCGGCCACGACACGTACATGCACAAGGAGATCCACGAGCAGGCCGAGGCCGTGGACCGCGTGCTGCGCGGCCGCATCGACGACCGCTTCTCCACCGTGCACCTCGGCGGCCTGAACCTGGACGCCCGCGAGGCGCGCAAGATCCGCCGCGTGAAGATCCTCGGCTGCGGCACCTCGTACCACGCGGGCATGATCGGCGCCCAGATGATCGAGGAGCTGGCCCGCATCCCCGCCGACGCCGAGCCGGCCTCCGAGTTCCGCTACCGCAACGCGGTCGTGGACCCCGACACCCTCTACGTCGCGGTCTCCCAGTCCGGTGAGACGTACGACGTCCTCGCCGCCGTGCAGGAGCTGAAGCGCAAGGGCGCCCGCGTGCTGGGCGTGGTCAACGTGGTCGGCTCCGCGATCGCCCGCGAGGCCGACGGCGGCATCTACGTGCACGCCGGCCCCGAGGTCTGCGTGGTCTCCACGAAGTGCTTCACCAACACCACGGTCGCCTTCGCCCTGCTCGCCCTGCACCTCGGCCGCACCCGTGACCTCTCGGTCCGCGACGGCAAGCGGATCATCGAGGGCCTGCGCAGGCTGCCGGGCCAGATCGCCGAGATCCTCGAGCAGGAGGACGAGATCAGGAAGCTGGCGGAGCAGTACGCCGACGCCCGCTCGATGCTCTTCATCGGCCGCGTCCGGGGCTACCCGGTGGCCCGCGAGGCCTCCCTGAAGCTCAAGGAGGTCTCCTACATCCACGCCGAGGCCTACCCCGCCTCCGAGCTGAAGCACGGCCCGCTGGCCCTCATCGAGCCCGCCCTGCCCACGGTGGCGATCGTCCCGGACGACGATCTGCTGGAGAAGAACCGCGCGGCCCTGGAGGAGATCAAGGCCCGCAGCGGCAAGATCCTCGCGGTCGCCCACCGGAACCAGGAGAAGGCCGACGAGACGATCGTCGTCCCGAAGAACGAGGACGAGCTGGACCCGATCCTCATGGGCATCCCGCTCCAGCTGCTGTCGTACCACACGGCAAAGGTCCTGGGCCGCGACATCGACAAGCCGCGGAACCTCGCGAAGTCGGTGACAGTGGAGTAACCCCCTAGGGGCGCGGGGCTGTATCGACATGCGGCTCCGCCGCGTGGGCGCGATCAGCCCCCACGCACCCGCACAGGCGCGACGAACAGAACGGACCCCCACGTGTGCCACCAGTCACGTGGGGGTCCGCTCCGTGCCGCTGCGGATCAGCCGGTGGCCGTCACCCCCCGGCGGGCGGCACGTCCGGGAAGCGCCGTCGGCCAGTGGGCCAGCGCCGCCGTCGCCGCGTACCAGGCGACGGCGCCGGAGACCGCGGCCACCCAGCCGCCGACCTTCACGAGGGAGGAACTGTCGGCGAAGGCCGCGACGGCGAGCACCAGCATCGCCAGGAACAGCAGCCCGTGCACGACCTGGCCCAGGGTGTCCCCGCCCGCGAGGGTGAGGGTGAGCGCCACGAGGGCGAACAGCAGCAGGAAGAGGCCGGCCGCGTCGGCCGACATCTGACCCGCGACGGCCCAGGTGAACCAGAGCGCGCCGAGGGCGACGAAACCGGTGCCTGATCCACTGTCACCGGTACGGAAGGCCAGGAGTCCGACGAGGAAGAGGGCGACGCCGCCCACGTAATGAGCCAGTGACACGGCGTCGGATGCCCCTACGCCGTCGATCACGCCGGTGGTGCCGAGGCCGAACGCCAACAGGGTGACACCCAGGGCGAGTCGGCCGACCACGGCGGTGTTTCCGCTTCCCGCGGAGACGTCGTTGTCCACAGCGGGCTCCCTTCATACATGTGCAGTTGCGCGGTGACCGGTATATGCCCTTCACAAGAGCACAAACACTTCTACGCGCGAGTAGTTTCGCTTTGCACCAAGGGAGTTGACAGAGTGTCGGAAGCTCAGGGAATGACGATGACGGGCCGCTGCGCGCGCTTGGCGAGCCGGCCGGCCACGGAGCCGAAGATGCGGCCCACGATGCCGTGCGTCGAGCCGACCACGATCGCGTCGGCCTCGTACTCCCGCCCCACCTCTTCGAGCTCGTGGCAGATGTCACCGCCGCGCTCGACCAGGATCCAGGGCACCTCGGCCAGATAGTCCGCGCAGGCCAGCTCCAGGCCGAGCACCTCGGTGCGGTGGTCCGGCACGTCGACGAAGACGGGCGGCTCGCAGCCGGCCCACACCGTGGTGGGCAGCCGGTTGGCCACATGGACGATGATCAGGCCCGCCCGGGAGCGGTGCGCCATGCCGATGGCGTAGGCGAGGGCGCGCTCGCTGGACGTCGAGCCGTCGAAGCCGACGACCACACCGTGCTTGAAGGCGGGGTCGCAGGATGGGCTTGACTCTTCCGCCGCGAGGGGATCGGCCGCCGTGGGATCGGCGACGGGCCGCTTGCGGTCCGCGGGTTCGAAGAATTCGTGACCGGCCATGGCTGTCTCGGCGTTGTGATCCTTTGTGGGTGGGGGGTGACATCGGGTGGCGGTGCTGTGTCCGGGATTCGTCTTCCCAACCCCATACCCCCAAGGGTACGGCGGCACGCCTCCTCTGCCCAGATCCCGCACACGCTCCGTAAGCAGCCCCCCGGTGTCCGTAGGGGTTCCCCGGAGCATGCACGAGCAGCGCCCGTAACGCAATGGTTGCTGCCCCGTACAGGCGGTTTGCACGGGATTACCGGAGCGACGACCGGTGACCGACCGATCGAACGGGCGTTGAACCCGGAGAGTCACCGCCACAGGGAGTACGAGATGTCCGGACCCCGCTCCACCTCCGACCCGCACCCCGCCCCGGACACCACGAGCGACGTGATCCGCTGGGCGGCCTTCAGCTGCGTTCTCGTACCCGTGGTCCTCCTCTGGTACGGCACCTCGCTCGCCGGCGCCGCCGGCACCGCCTTCGGCCTCGCCGCCGTCACGGCCGCCTGCCGCGTCCTGCTGCGGCAGTCCGAGCGTTGCGCCACGCAAAGAGGCGGACGTCACACCAAGCAGAAGACACCGGTCGACTGACCGGTTTTTGCGCCTCCGAACGCCTCTTTTCAGCCAACTTCTGGGTACCGCCCGGAGGGGGTCCCACCTACCCCCCAACCCCCGTTCCACCTGCACGGAAAGGGTCTGGGCGGACCCGCGCACCCTACGCGGTTTGGCCACTGCGACAAGGCGCACTTCCCTGCACGGCCCACGAGTGCAACCCTTCGTGATCGAATGCTTCACGCCAAGTTGTCATGTCGACAATGTCCGGCGTGTCTAACCGGCCACCGTGAGACCGCGGTAGCCAGTAGATTCGATCTTGACTGTCTTACGGCGGGGGACTCGTGCAGGACCGAGGGGAAACGTGCAGGAGCGACACAACCGAGGAGCCGCGACCACCGAGGGGGGCTTAGCAGGATGAGCCACGACTCCACTGCCGCACCGGAAGCCGTGGCCCGGAAACTCTCCGGGCGACGCCGCAAGGAGATCGTCGCGGTGCTGCTGTTCAGCGGCGGCCCCATCTTCGAGAGTTCCATTCCGCTGTCGGTGTTCGGGATCGACCGCCAGGACGCCGGCGTGCCGCGCTACCGACTGCTGGTGAGCGCCGGCGAGGAAGGCCCACTGCGGACCACAGGGGGCCTGGAACTCACCGCGCCGCATGGGCTGGAGGCGATCTCACGCGCAGGGACGGTCGTCGTACCGGCCTGGCGCTCGATCACCTCACCGCCACCGGAGGAAGCGCTCGACGCGCTGCGCCGTGCGCATGAGGAGGGCGCCCGTATCGTCGGGCTGTGCACCGGGGCGTTCGTCCTGGCCGCGGCCGGACTGCTGGACGGCCGCCCGGCGACCACACACTGGATGTACGCACCGACGCTGGCCAAGCGCTATCCGTCGGTGCACGTGGATCCGCGCGAACTGTTCGTCGACGACGGAGACGTACTGACCTCCGCCGGGACGGCCGCGGGGATCGACCTGTGTCTGCACATCGTGCGGACGGACCACGGCAACGAGGCGGCCGGCGCGCTGGCCCGCCGGCTGGTGGTCCCGCCGCGCCGCAGCGGCGGTCAGGAGCGCTACCTCGACAGGTCTTTACCCGAGGAGATCGGCGCCGACCCGCTCGCCGAGGTCGTCGCCTGGGCGCTGGAACACCTCCACGAGCAGTTCGACGTGGAGACACTGGCGGCACGCGCCTACATGAGCCGCCGTACGTTCGACCGCCGGTTCCGCTCGCTCACCGGCAGCGCACCGCTGCAGTGGCTGATCACCCAGCGGGTGCTGCAGGCGCAGCGGCTGCTGGAGACGTCGGACTACTCGGTGGACGAGGTGGCGGGACGCTGCGGCTTCCGCTCACCGGTCGCGCTGCGCGGGCACTTCCGCCGCCAGCTCGGCTCGTCCCCCGCCGCCTACCGGGCCGCCTACCGCGCCCGGCGGCCGCAGGGCGAGCGGTCCGGTGACCCGGAGCCGCAGCTGGCCCAGTCCGGCCCGGCGGGCGCACCCGTCGGCCTGCCCGGCCACGGCCCGATGGGCGCACCGCCCGCCGTGCTGCACCCGGAGCGGGAGAGCGCGGTGCCGATGCAGAGCCGCCGCCAGGCCGCGGGCGCGGTGAGCCTGCTGCCGGGGCCGCGCACCGGCCACTGAACGAGGCGCACAGAGAGAGGGGGGCGGGTACACACCCGCCCCCCTCTCTCTCTCCCGCCGTGTCCGGCCCCAGAGACGGCTGCCGCGGGCGAGTCCCGCTTCGACGCGGGGCATCCCAAAAGCGGACGTCAGCTTTAGGGTGGTCGCATGAACGATCGCATGGTGTGGATCGACTGCGAGATGACCGGCCTCTCGCTGTCCGACGACGCTCTCATCGAGGTGGCCGCCCTCGTCACCGACTCCGAGCTGAACGTACTCGGCGAGGGGGTGGACATCGTCATCCGTCCGCCGGACTCGGCGCTGGAGACGATGCCGGAGGTGGTGCGTCAGATGCACACCGCGTCCGGTCTCCTCGACGAGCTGGCCGGGGGCACGACCCTGGCCGACGCCGAGGAGCAGGTGCTGGCGTACGTACGGCAGTGGGTGAAGGAGCCCGGCAAGGCCCCGCTGTGCGGCAACTCCGTCGGCACCGACCGCGGCTTCCTGCTGCGGGACATGCCGACCCTGGAGGACTACCTCCACTACCGGATCGTGGACGTCTCCAGCATCAAGGAGCTCGCCCGCCGCTGGTACCCGCGGGCGTACTTCAACAGCCCGGAGAAGAACGGCAACCACCGCGCCCTCGCCGACATCCGCGAGTCGATCGCCGAGCTGCGCTACTACCGCGAGGCCGTCTTCGTCCCGCAGCCCGGACCGGACTCCGACACCGCCAGGACGATCGCCGCCAAGCACGTCCTGCCTGCGCAGTAGGACCACGCAGGAGGCCCCCGCGAAAACCTGTGCGCGAGCACCCCTTCGGACCCTGTAGACTTCTTCTCGGCCGGTCGGGGAAACCACCAAGTCAACGACCGGTCATGGTGGGTGTAGCTCAGCTGGTAGAGCACCTGGTTGTGGTCCAGGATGCCGCGGGTTCGAGTCCCGTCACTCACCCTGAGTAATCAGCCGGTGACTCCGTCGCAAGACGGAGTCACCGGCTGATTCGTTTTGCGCGTCCACCGCCCCCGGTCGGGGGCAGCCTCGCACTGTGACGCGTGTCACGACGATGCCCGCACCACCAGATCCGCCGGCAGCACCGCATGCCGCCGCTCCAGCCCCCGGGACACGGCCGGGCGGCGGTCGGCGATCTCCGTGAGCAGCATGTCGATCATCGCGCGGCCCATCTCCTCGATGGGCTGGCGCACGCTGGTCAGCGGCGGGTCCATGTGCCGGGCGATGGCCGAGTCGTCGTAACCGACCAGTGCCACGTCGTCCGGGATCCGGCGGCCCGCCTCCCGCAGCACCTGGCGGGCGCCCGCCGCCATCACGTCGGAGCCGGCGAAGACCGCGTCCAGGTCGGGGTACCGCTCCAGCAGCGTGGCCATCGCCCGCCTGCCGCCCTCCTCGGTGAAGTCCCCCGGCTCGACGAGGAGTTCGTCCACCTCCAGGCCGGCGTCCCGCAGGGCGTCGCGGTAGCCGTCGACGCGGCGCTGGGCGCCGTAGACGTCGAGGCGGCCGGTGATGTGGGCGATCGTGCGGCGACCCCGGGAGAGCAGGTGCTCCACGGCCGAGCGGCCGCCGCCGTAGTTGTCCGAGTCCACCGAGGTGAGCGTCTCCCCGGCCGAGCGCGGACCGCTGATCACCGCCGGGATCTCCAGCTGGGCGAGCAGGTCGGGCAGCGGGTCGTCGGCGTGCACCGAGACCAGCAGCACACCGTCCACCCGGTGGGCCGCCAGATACTGCGCGAGGCGCTGCCGCTCCCGGTCGCTGCCCGCGAAGATCAGCAGCAGCTGCATCTCCGTCTCGGACAGTTCGCTGCCGACACCGCGCAGCATGTCCGAGAAGTACGGCTCCGCGAAGAAACGGGTCTCCGGCTCGGGGACGACCAGCGCGATGGCGTCGGTGCGGTTGGCCGCGAGGGCGCGGGCCGCCGTGTTGGGGACGTAGCCGAGTTCGGCGACCGCCGCCTCGACCGCGGCCCGGGTCGCCTCGCTGACCCGCGGCGAGCCGTTGATCACCCGCGAGACCGTGCCCCGGCCGACCCCGGCCCGGGCGGCCACCTCCTCGAGCGTGGGCCGCCCTCCGCTCCGGCCCCGCGCTCCGTGGCTTGCCATGGGCTCCGCCTCCCTCGCACCAACATCCGGCTGGCTGGAATCTAACAGTCCTGGCCAGAGCGGCGAGCGGTGAGCGGACCTACGGGGAAAGCCAGTTAACGCTCAGATAACTGAACACATCACTCCGCGTCCGGTCCCTTGACACCCCGCCCCGAACCTACGACTCTTCAACACATCACTGATGGGAGCGCTCCCACAGTACCTGACACATACACGTCCCGCACGTTCCCCGCCCGAGCCGCAGCGAGTAAGAACGGGCCCAACCATGCAGTTGGCCGGGGGGTCGGCACGTCAGGCAACAGGAGGACGCAATGCGCACGAGCATCCGCCGGTCCCGCAGGCTGGGGGCCTTCGTGGCCGTCGCCGCGCTGACCACAGGGCTGTTGGCCGGCTGCGCCAACGACTCGGACGACGGCTCGTCCAACGCGGACGGCGGCAACGGCAGTGGCAAGGGCAAGATCACGCTGACCATCGGGACCTTCGGCGTCTTCGGCTACAAGCAGGCCGGCCTCTACGACGAGTACATGAAGCTCCACCCGGACATCAACATCAAGGAGAACGTCACCACCCGTACCGACGTGTACTGGCCAAAGGTGCTCACCCGCCTCCAGGCCGGTTCCGGCACCGACGACATCCAGGCCATCGAGGTCGGCAACATCACCGAGGCCGTCCAGACGCAGGGGAGCAAGTTCGTCGACCTCGGCAAGGACGTCGACAAGTCGCAGTGGCTGGACTGGAAGAACGCCCAGGCCACCACCAAGGACGGCAAGCTGATCGGGCTCGGGACCGACATCGGTCCGATGGCCATCTGCTACCGCAAGGACCTGTTCCAGAAGGCCGGGCTGCCGACCGACCGGACCAAGCTCGCCGAGATGTGGAAGGGCGACTGGTCCAAGTACGTCGACGTCGGCAAGCAGTACATGAAGAAGGCGCCCAAGGGCACCAAGTTCGTGGACTCGGCCTCCTCCGTCTACAACGCGGCCGTGGGCGGCGCGAGCGAGCGGTACTACGACAAGGACGGCAACGTCGTCTGGGACAAGTCCGAGGGCGTGAAGAAGGCCTGGGACGTCGCCATGACCGCGGCGACCAGCAACATGTCGGCGAAGCTGAAGCAGTTCGACCCCACGTGGGACCAGGGCTACGCCAACGGCACCTTCGCGTCCGTCGCCTGCCCGGCCTGGATGATCGGCTACATCGAGCAGAAGTCCGGTGACTCCGGCAAGGGCAAGTGGGACGTGGCGGCGGCGCCGGCGGCGTCCAACTGGGGCGGCTCCTTCCTCGGTGTGCCGACGGCGACCAAGCACCAGAAGGAGGCCGTCGAGCTGGCCAAGTGGCTGACCGCGCCCGCACAGCAGGAGAAGGTCTTCGCCAAGCAGGCGAGCTTCCCGTCCACCCCGTCGGCGTACGCGAACCTGAAGCCGGCCGCCGACACCACCGCGTACTTCTCCGGGGCCCCGCTCACCCAGATCTTCTCCGACTCGGCGAAGACCATCCCGGCGCAGCCCCTCGGCCCCAAGGACAAGCCGATCGACAACGCGATCAGTGACGTCGGCATCCTCCAGGTCGAGCAGAAGGGCAAGTCCCCCTCGCAGGGCTGGGACGCCGCGTCCAAGGAGATCAAGGACGTGCTCGGCCAGTGACCAGCTCCAAGCAGGCTCTCGCGCACACCGCGTCGAGCGCCGAGGCCGCGTCCGGCAGCTCGCCGGGCGCGGCCCGGGGCGCTCACGGTCGCGGTACGCCGGCGGGCACCGACTCCTGGCGCAGCCGGCTGTACCGCTGGGACATGAAGGCGTCGCCGTACGCGTTCGTCGCCCCGTTCTTCGTCCTGTTCGGGGCCTTCACGCTGGTCCCGCTGCTCTACACGGCCTGGTACTCGCTGCACAACGTGCAGCTTTCGGCGCTGGACCACCAGACCTGGGCGGGCCTGGACAACTACCAGAACCTGCTCTCCTCGGACTTCTTCTGGAACGCCCTGGAGAACACGTTCACCATCGGTCTGATCTCCACGGTCCCGCAGCTGCTGGCCGCGCTCGGCCTCGCCCATCTGCTGAACTACAAGCTGCGCGGCTCGACCGTGTGGCGGGTCGTGATGCTGACCCCGTACGCCACCTCGGTGGCCGCCGCGACCCTGGTGTTCACGCTGCTGTACTCGTGGGACGGCGGCATGGTCAACTGGGTCCTGCACTTCTTCGGGGTGGATCCGGTCAACTGGCGCGAGTCGGACTGGGGTTCGCAGTTCGCGGTGTCCTCGATCGTGATCTGGCGGTGGACCGGGTACAACGCGCTGATCTACCTGGCCGCGATGCAGGCGATCCCGACGGATCTGTACGAGTCGGCGGCGATCGACGGCGCCAACCGCTGGCAGCAGTTCCGGCACGTGACGATCCCGCAGCTGCGGCCCACGATCCTCTTCACGATCGTCGTCTCGACCATCGGCGCCACCCAGCTCTTCGGTGAGCCGCTGCTGTTCGGCGGGGTCAGCGGGTCCAAGGGCGGCTCCGAGCACCAGTACCAGACGCTCGGTCTGTACATGTACGACCAGGGCTGGATCATCGGCAACCTCGGCAAGGCGTCCGCGATCGCCTGGTCGATGTTCCTGATCCTGCTGATCGTCGCCGCGGTCAACCTGCTGCTCACCCGACGGCTGAGGAAGTCCCAATGACCACCAGTGAACTGACTCTGCCCGCGACGAAGGCGAAGCGGCGCCGGGTGACGGGCGCGGGCAAGCAGCTGCACGCGGGCCCGATGACGTACGTCGTCCTGGCCGTCTTCGCGCTGGTCTCGCTGGCCCCGCTGGTGTGGACGGCGATCGCGGCCTCGCGCACCGACCGGCGTCTCGCCCAGACCCCGCCGCCGCTGTGGTTCGGCGGCAACCTGTTCAAGAACATGCAGGCCGCATGGGACCAGGCCGGGCTCGGTACCGCGATGTTCAACTCGGTGATCGTGGCGGGCGCGATCACGGTGAGCACCGTGCTGTTCGCGACGCTGGCCGGCTTCGCCTTCGCCAAGCTGCGGTTCCGCTTCTCCGGTCTGCTGTTGCTGCTGACCGTCGGCACGATGATGATCCCGCCGCAGCTGGCCGTCGTACCGCTGTACCTGTGGATGGCGGACTTCGGCTGGTCGAACCAGCTGCAGACGGTGATCCTGCCGAGCCTGGTGACCGCGTTCGGCACGTTCTTCATGCGGCAGTACCTGCTGCAGGCGCTGCCGTCGGAGCTGATCGAGGCGGCCCGGGTGGACGGGGCGAGCAGCATCCGGATCGTGTGGCACGTGGTGTTCCCGGCGGCCCGGCCCGCGATGGCGGTGCTCGGCCTGCTGACCTTCGTGTTCGCGTGGAACGACTTCCTGTGGCCGATCATCGCCCTGAACCAGCAGAACCCGACCGTGCAGGTGGCCCTGAACTCGCTCGGCACCGGCTACGTCCCGGACCAGGCGGTGATCATGGCGGGTGCGCTGCTCGGCACGCTGCCGCTGCTGATCGCCTTCCTGCTGTTCGGCAAGCAGATCGTGGGCGGGATCATGCAGGGCGCGATCAAGGGCTGACCGCTCCTCGCGGGGCCGGGCCACCGCCGCCCCGGCCCCTTCCGCCCTCGCCCCTCCTCTCTCCGCCCTCTCCCCCCACTCGTCTCGTCGGTCTTCCACGACCCCAATGGGAGCGCTTCCATGCCTGAACCCGTTACGTCCGTGACCTTCCCTCCCGCCTTTCTCTGGGGCGCCGCGACCTCCGCCTACCAGATCGAGGGGGCGGTGCGCGAGGGCGGCCGCACCCCCTCGATCTGGGACACCTTCAGCCATACGCCGGGCCGGACGGCCGGCGGCGAGACCGGTGACATCGCCGTCGACCACTACCACCGCTACCGCGAGGACGTGGCGCTCATGGCGGAGCTGGGCCTGAACGCCTACCGCTTCTCCGTCTCCTGGTCCCGGGTGCAGCCGACCGGGCGCGGCCCGGCGGTCCAGGTGGGCCTGGACTTCTACCGCCGGCTGGTGGACGAGCTGCTGGAAGCCGGGATCAAGCCGGCGCTCACCCTCTACCACTGGGACCTGCCGCAGGAGCTGGAGGACGCGGGCGGCTGGCCGGAGCGGGACACCGCGCACCGGTTCGCCGAGTACGCACAGCTGGTCGGCGAGGCACTGGGCGACCGGGTGGAGCACTGGATCACCCTCAACGAGCCCTGGTGCAGCGCCTTCCTGGGCTACGGCTCCGGTGTCCACGCCCCGGGCCGCACCGACCCGGCCGCCGCCCTGCGCGCGGCCCACCACCTCAACCTGGCCCACGGCCTGGGCGCGGCGGCCCTGCGCTCGGCGATGCCGGCCCGCAACCAGATCGCCATCAGCCTCAACTCCTCGGTGGTACGGCCCCTTTCGCAGGACCCGGCCGATCTGGCGGCGGCCCGCCGCATCGACGACCTGGCCAACGGGATCTTCCACGGCCCGATGCTGCACGGGGCCTACCCGGAGACCCTGTTGTCCTCGACGGCTTCGGTCACCGACTGGTCGTACGTCCTCGACGGCGACGTCAGTGCGATCAACGTGCCGCTGGACGCGCTGGGCCTGAACTACTACACACCGACCCTGGTCTCGGCGGCCCCGGACAAGGCCGGGGGCCTGCGGGCGGACGGCCACGGCGCCAGCGACCACTCCCCCTGGCCGGCCGCGGACGACGTGCTGTTCCACCAGACCCCGGGCGAGCGCACCGAGATGGGCTGGACGATCGACCCGACGGGCCTGCACGAGCTGATCATGCGGTACACGCGGGAGGCACCGGGCCTGCCGCTGTACGTGACGGAGAACGGCGCGGCCTACGACGACAAGCCCGACCCGGACGGCCGGGTGCACGACCCCGAGCGCATCGCCTACCTGCGCGGCCACCTCTCGGCGGTCCGCCGCGCCCTCACCGACGGCGCGGACGTGCGCGGCTACTACCTGTGGTCCCTGCTGGACAACTTCGAGTGGGCGTACGGCTACGAGAAGCGGTTCGGGGCGGTGTACGTCGACTACGCGACGCTGGAGCGGACGCCGAAGTCGAGTGCGCGCTGGTACGGCGAGGCCGCCCGGACGGGGGCGCTGCCGACGGCGCAGGCCCACTAGGCCCTGTCGTCAAATTCCCGTCTGCCCCACGACGCCTGGCACGCACTCTCGCCGCACCGGGCGAAAGCCCAAGTACGTCCAGTACGAGGACTTCCGCCCGGCACACCGAGAGCACGCACCAGACGCCGCGAGGCCGCCCTTCGGGCGACGACGGGAATTTGACGACAGGACCTAGCGGCAGCGGCACCCGGGCCTTCAATGAACCCTGTGGCTGTTCGCAGCAGCCCTCGGCACAGTGGGCCACAACACATGGACCGTCACCTCATCTAGGTACTTGCACCGGGTAACGGACCGGTGTTCAGTGGTGGGACCTGCCCGATCGGTTCGGGCCATGGAAGACCGTCTATGAACGCCACCGGCTGTGGTCCGCGGACGGCACGTGGGAGCGTTTGCTTCAGAAGGCCCAGGCCGCGGCTGACTCGAAAGGTGCGATCGACTGGGATATCTCAGTCGACTCCACCATCGTCCGCGCTCACCAACATGCGGCTGGTGCCCGAACCGGCCCTCCGCCGGCACCCGCTTCAAAGGGGGCCGAGCAGCCAGAACACCAGGGCGAAACGCCGTGGCAGAGCCGGGTCGTCCGCCTGGTGGAGGTGGTGCTGGAGGTGGGGGCCTGGGCCGCTCGCGCGGCGGATCTACCAGCAAGCTCCACCCGAGTGCGGACGGCCGCTGCAGACCTCTGTCCCTGGTCATCACCGGCGGGCAGCGGGCGGACTGCACCCAGTTCATTGCCCTGCTGGAGAAGACCCGAGTGCCGCGGATCGGCCCAGGCCGACCACGCAGGAACCCCGACAGCCTGGCGGCCGACAAGGCATACAGCAACGGCCCAGTCCGCGAGTACCTGCGGCGCCGGGGCATCCGGCACACCATCCGGGAGAAGACTGACAGCCAGGCCGCCCGCCTGCGCAAAGGATCGCGCGGCGGACGGCCGCCCGGCTTCGACGAAGACCGCTACAAGAGACGCAACACCATCGAACGGGCGATCAACCGCCTCAAGCAGGCCCGAGCCGTCGCCACCCGCTACGACAAGCGCGGCTACGTCCTTCTCGGCACCTCCACGGCAGCAGCCCTCGTCATCTGGCTCCGCACCTGAGCCGGAGTGGATCTTCAGAATCCAGCGTCGGCGGGACGCTGGTGCCCACATGGCGCAGGGCCCGGGATCGATGTGCGGGTGGAGGGGGTGAGCGACTCCTCCGGCGTCCTGGTGGTCGGGGCGGTGTCGACGGCTCGTCCAGGCCGGTGCCCGAAGTGCCGCAAGCAGGCCCGTCGCGTGCACAGTACGTATCAACGCTCCCTGAATGAGAGGCCGTTGGGCTCACGCTCGGTCATCATCCGGCTGCGGGTGCGCCGGTACTTCTGCGCTACGACAGCTACTAGTCGAGGATGCCGAGGGCCGTGTCCGGCCGGCACCGGCCGCTCTTGGCCGCTGCCCAGTACTCACCGGTGTGCACGGCGTCGACGTTAGTGCGGTTGAGCTCGTGCTACCTGATGTACCTGCAGGAGACAAGCTCCCCCGAGGAGTTCCACCTCCTTGTCGCGTTCCAGGGCTTCGGGACCGGCGCCCGTGTCTCCCGGCACTGTCTGCGCCGGCGGCGGCAACCGCCGTTGGCGACCGTGCGATACCGAGGGGTAGTCTCGCGCTCGCATTGATCACCATCCGACACTCAACAACGGGGATCTCCAGGCATGTCGACGCCTCCTCCGCAGTACCAGAATCAGCCGCCGTACGGGCAGCCGCAGCAGCCCTACGTATACCCGCAGCAGCCACAGGCGCCGGTCGGATACCCGCAGCAGCCACAGCCACAGGCCCCGTACGGACACCCCCAGCAACCGCAGCCTGCCCGTGGACCGCAGCGACCGCAGCCGGGCGGTCTGGGGCGGATGCTGAAGTCCGCCGTCATCGTCATCGCGGTGTTCGGCGCCCTCGGCTACTGGGTCTGGGACTACAACACCGACCCCAACGGCGGCAAGGCGAAGAAGGAGGCCGAGGCGGCATCGCACAACCCCACCATCGGCGACTGCGTCAAGGTCGAGGACCCTCAGGGCAGTCCGGTTCCGACGGTTGTCGACTGCGACTCTCCCGAGGCCGAATACAAGATGGGCGACCTGTTGGTCGCGGGCCAGCAGTGCGGGTCCGAGTACGACTACGGCATCAAGGTCACCCGCCGGGGCAGCAGCTCCACGATGTGCTTCACCAAGCTCTGACCGTCTGATCCCGTTCGCGGCCGCCGTTCGCAGGAGCGGGCGGCGGCCGCCTTGTTGCCAGTCGTGATCGAATGGGCCGACGACACGCTGCGGCACGAGCACGACCCGAAGCGGTCCCCGGCCATTGCCGCCCTCGAGGCCGTTCTGTACGAGGGGTGCCAGGCCCGCATCCACGTCATCTATGACGGACCCGCCACCATCGGCGGTCGCCTCATCCCCGGCGCCCGCGTCGACCGGCGACGGGCCGGCTTCAAGCGCCACCTGATCACCGACGGGCACGGCACCCCGCTCGCGGTCGAGGCGCACATCCGGCGAGCGCTTCGACCGGTGGCGGCTGGATGGACCGCGGCGACCGTCGGTGCGGCTTCGGCAGGGCTGTTTACCGTCGTCGTAGCGTCGTCGAGCATTGTCTGAGCTACCTCAAGCAGCGGCGGTCATGGCCATCAGCGCGACAAGCAGGATGGCGATCGTTTGAAGGTTCGCGTGTGATCCGTGAATCCCGCCAGCGGATACCTGCGCTGCCAGGGGGAGGGCTACCTCGGGGCCCTCCCCTGTCGTGATCGACATCACCTGCCCGTGTGGGGGCCGTTCAGCATTCCTCCTGTTCACGGCTTCTTCATGACGTCTACAGTCTTGCTTCACTGATCAACTCTCGGTCGAGTCGACTGGATACTGGGCTATGGCCAGTCGGTTCGGCTCGTTGGTCTGCCTTTGTTGCTTTTGGGTCGCCGGTTCCCCATTCACGTGATCCGGGGGAGCGGCGTGCGGGAGGGGGCTTGATGGCGTCTGGGCGTGCGCGCAGGCTTTCCGTCGGTGTGACCGAGTACAAGATCACGGTGGAGGCCGCCGCCCGGTTCGGTTCTATGGCGCCTGGCGGCGCGACAGGCGGCAGCCGCTTCCGCCGGCGGGCAACGCTTTGGGTAAGTTGGGGGGCATCGCGCCACTAGTCAGCTGTATCAGGCACTGGTGGCGGTATCCCCTTGTCGGATCGTTTAAGGGGAAATAAAGGTGACTAATCGTACTCTTCTGGTGGCAGCGGCCCTGTGCGTGACGGCAGCGGTGACGCTCACCGCGTGCGGAGACGACAAGAAGGC
The DNA here is from genome assembly GCF_007827595.1 of Streptomyces sp. BK340. Taxonomy (GTDB): domain Bacteria; phylum Actinomycetota; class Actinomycetes; order Streptomycetales; family Streptomycetaceae; genus Streptomyces. The sequence goes on along the minus strand of NZ_VISR01000004.1, from coordinate 68,053 downwards.
CAATGCCGAAGTGGCAGGACACTCTGCTTCTGCAGCGCCGTCGCCTGCGAAGCTGTTCGAGGGGTTGAGCGCCGCCCAGATTGCCGGGAAGTCACGGCTGGCCATGACGAAGCTGAAGTCGTTCAGGGTCAAGGGCGGCAGAACCAGCCACGGCGTGGAGATGACCGTCGACTTCACTGTCGCCGGGAAAGGCAGCTGTCAGGGGACCTTCACTGTCGCAGGCGCGCACACTGAACTCCGTGTGGTCGGCGGTCACAGGTACATGAAGGGCGACAAGAAGTTCTGGCAGCAGTCAGGGAGAAGGAAGGGCTCGTCACCCCAGGAGACGAACGCCCTCGCCGAGATGTTCAAGGGACGATGGTTCGCGGTGCCGGAACAGGCCGCGAAGGAGGGCGATGACTTCTACGCCTGCGACTTCAACGCATTCGAGAAGGACAGCCCCCTCCACAGAGGCGCGGAAACCGAGGTCGATGGCATACCTGCTGTGACGCTCACGGGGAAGGAAGGCTCCGGGGGGACACGAACCATCCTCGTATCCGCCAAGGCAGAGCCCTACCCGCTCAGGGTGACCGTCGAGGGCGGCACTGCGCCCGGCTCGCTCGAGTACTCGGCGTTCAACGAGCCTGTGACCGTCACGCCCCCGCCGGCCGACGAGGTCCTGGACTTCGACAAACTGAAGAAGTGACACCCGGCTTGCGCCCGCCCCCTGTCCAGTCGGACAGGGGACGGCCGCAGTCATGGATGAAGGGCAGCCGGGCCCGCAGCGGTCGCGGCTGATTCGTAAGAGGCCAGCAACTGAGCGGGGCACCTACCAGTCCGGCATACGCTGCGCTGCTGCGTGGAGTTGGCATGGAGACGTTGGCCGAAGCCCTCCTCCCGCACGGCCCTCCGTCACCTGCTTGCATGGCTGGCACGAAAGCGACGGTTGCTCCGGCTGGCGTTTGCATCGGTTTGCTCGCCATGAGCCACCACACCGATGCCCTCGCCCGGCACTTGAGGGAGACCGTCGGCCAGTTGCTGTCCCTCAGCGTCACCGAGGGCAAGTACGCCTGTACGGCACATCGGGCAGGTACGTGTGCCAATCCCTTGCGGACAGTCCAGACCTGACGCGCTGGCACACCTGTCGGGCAAGGCGGTCGGGGTCGAGGGAGTAGGTCTGCGCGGGCACGTGAGCACCTGCGGCGTAGAGAGTGGAGTCATCGGAGCTGAAGGCGAGGCTGCCCACGAGGTCTCCTGGGGTGGGCAGGGCGGATCCGAGCAGTCGGCGGGACGCCACGTCCCACAACTGCACGGTGCCGCCCTCGCCGCCGACGACAAGCGTGCTGCCGTCGTGGGAGAAGGCGAGGGCCGTCACCTCCCCGCTCTCGGCCGCCTCGCTGTCGGCGGTGGTGCCGGTCAGCACGCCGAGGCGGTGGCGCGCTGCACCGTCCCAGAGGGTGACGCGCCCCAGGTCGTCGCCCACCGCCAGGTAGGTGCGGTGCGGTCCGAACGCTGCTGCGGTGATCAGGCCCTCACCAAGCTCACGGGGTTCCATCCTTCGTGAGGCAACGTCCACGACCAGGCCGGGCTGGGTCACCAGCATGCGGCCATCAGGGCGTAGGGCCATGTCCATTCCACCCTCGGTGGTAGGGCCTGTGAGCGTGTGCTGATCGCTGCGGACCGAGGTGATGAGCTCTTTGTGGTGCAGGTCCCATACCTCCACGGACGGTGGTGTGGTGTCCCGGTAGGCCAGCAGGGTGCGGGCATGGGCGTCCAAGGCGAGCCCGGTGAGCCCGAAGATGTCCGCCGACTTGGGGCGGAGCGTGATGGTCGCGTACGGGCGGTGGGTGGCGATGTCCCACACGGTGAGGTGTGGTCGACTCGGCGTTCCTGACTGGTCTGCTTCCCGGACGACACCACTGGCGACGTACCGGCCGTCGGGGCTGAGTGCCATGAGGTCGGCGCATTCGGGTGTGTCCGGTCGGCCCCCCTCGGGGCAGTGCTCTGTGGTCGGTTCGAAGACGACCCGGCCGGTGCGGGTGTCGAGTATTTGGAGCTTCTCCGTGCCATCGGCGGAACGCAGGCGGGCCAGGGTCCGGCCGTCTTGGGACAGCGTGGCTTTGTCGGGCTGCTTGGTGTCCCACTGGCTGGTCGTGGTGCGCCCCAGGCTCAGTGTCCGGACGATCGTGCCGCCCTGGTTGAGGTAGCGCACGGCTCCTGCCGCGCTGTCAAAGGCAAGGCCGACCTGGGTGTCGGTGGTCAGTTTTTGGCTCAGCACGGGAGCATCTGGGTATGCCATACGCCAGACGAGCAGTTGGCGGGCGCCGACGGCAACAAGGAACGAGCCGTGTGAGTCGAACTGCATCTTGGTCATCCCGTCGGCTTCCAGGGAGGGCAGGCTGTGTCCCGTGGAGATGTCCCACCGACGGATCTTGTTCTGAGCGAGGACTGTGAGGGTCATGTTGTCCGGAGCGATGGTGAGTGCCGTCGCCGAGCACGCGTGATGGCCGCTTGACTCCCATGGTGCCTGCAGCGCCTTCCGGCCGGCCGAGATGTCCCAGACCTGCAGCGGGCGGGCGTCCGTGCACAGGGCGAGCCACTGGTTGTCGCTGCTGATGGATGCCAACTGCAGGGACTCACCCTCATGTTCGGGTATTCGCAACTGAACCCGGTGGTGGCGCAGGTTCCACACCTGGAGGGAGGGGTCTGATCCGTCCGGGCCGTCGTCTTCCACGACGAGCATCCCACCGTCGGGGCTGAACGACGCCGTGTGGGGTGTGTCCAGGTTGAGCGTCGCCGTCACACGTGCAGTGCGCACGTCCCACAGTTTGACTGTGCCCTCGAGCGTCACCAGGGCGAGCGTGAGACCGTTCGGAGCGACGACGACCGAGGTGTCGCCGTCCAGCAGCTTGCCGAGCCCCGGAAAGGAGTGCGAGAGGCGATGGGTGTGCAGGTCCCAGGTGTTGACCCGGTCCGCTGTAACGGATACGAGTGACCGTCCCTCCGCAGTCATGGCGCGTAATACGGTCGGGATGCCGCCGTTGTAGTCGAACTTCGTGCCGGGCACGGAGAAGACGTCTTCCTCGCGCTGTGTCACGGCCCCGAGAAGGGCAGACCGGGTCTCGGTCGAATCATTCAGACGCCAAGCGGCCAGGCTGAGCTGCATCGCTGTGACCGGGTCGGAGAAGCGCATGCTCGTGGCGACCGCGGCAAGGCGGCGGGACTCGGCCTCCAGGTGGCGGCGGCCGCTGGTGCGAGTTTGCTGCCAGGCGACGACTCCCGCGATGAGGGCGCACGTGACCAGTACGGCCAAGCCGGCGACGAAGCCACGTCGCCGGCGGTGTTCTCCAGTGCGAGCGGCACGGCCGGCGGTCAGGAACGTCTGTTCCAGCCCGGTGAGCGTGGCGAATGGTTCAGGCGCGGCGAAGTGCTCTTCGGCGACGGCCAGGCGTGTACCCCGGTAAAGGGCTCCTGGGTCACGCTTGAGATCGTCCCAGGTGCGTGCGGCCTCGGTCAGGCTGCGGTGGATGCGCAGGCGTTCCCGGTCGGTGTCGATCCAGGCGCGCAGGCGGGGCCAGGCGGTGATCAACGCTTCGTGGGCCAGGTCGACGGCGTCGTGCTCCAGGGTGAGCAGGCGGGCGCGGGCGAGGTGTTCGAGGACGGTGACCGTGTCGGCAGGTTTGCTGAAGTCGAATTCCTTACGTGGAGCGGGCCTTCTGGTGTCCGGGGTTCCCTCACCCGGGGTGATGAGGCGCAGCAGAATACGGCGGGCGAGGTCAGCCTGCGACGGGGTCAGATGAGCGTGAACGTCTTCGGCGGTGCGGGCGATGGCACCGTGGAGACCGCCACTCGCCTCGTATGCCCGGGTGGTCAGCGCGCGGCCTTTGCGGCGGCGCCAGGTCTCGAGCAGGGCGTGGGACATCAGCGGCAGGGCGCCAGGTTCGCCCTGCACCTCGTCGAGGATGCGCGCGGTCAGTCCGCGTTCCACGATCACCCCTGCTGCCTGGGCGGGCTTGGTGATGGCCTCGCGCAACTCGTCACGGTTCATCGGGCCGACCAGCACGGTCGCGTCCTGTAACGCTGTGGTCAGGGCGGGGTGCTCGGCGCAGCGGCCGAGGAAATCGGCCCGCACGGCGATGACGACGCGCAGACGACTCGCGGCATCGGCCGCGGCCATGAGTCGGTCGATGAACTGATTGCGTTCGGCAGGGTCGGTGCAGAGGGTGTAGAGCTCTTCGAACTGGTCGACGATCAGCCACGTGTCACCGTCGGCGTCCTTGGGTATCAGCCGTTGCTCGTGGATGCGCAGAGGGTGCTCGCCGGGGGTGAGGATGCGTACGGCGGCCGGCTGTGGACCGGTCGTCTCCGGGCTGCGCAAGCGCGGGATGAGGCCGGCGCGCAGCAGAGAGGACTTGCCACTGCCCGACGGACCGAACACAGCAGTGAACCGGCGGGAGCGGGTCAGCTCGAGCAGGCGGTTGGTGAGCTGGTCGCGGCCGAAGAACAAGTCGGCGTCGCCGGGCTCGAATCGGACGAGCCCCCGGTACGGGGGCTCGTCGTCCTCGTTCTGGGGACGAGGCTCGGCCGCTAACTCGGCGGCCGTCTCACGCCACCGCTCCTCCCACTCCGTCTCATCGCCACCACAGGCACGCGCATAGGCAAGCGCGACCGGCAACGTCGACAGCCGCTCACCCGCGGCGGCCTGCGACAGGGTGCTCGCCCCCTGACCCGAGCGCTGCGCCATCACTCGGTAGGTCGGACTCCCTGCCTCCGCTCGGAGTTTGCGCAACTCGGCGGCAAACCGCGCAACCGGCCCCGCGCTCGGGTCCAGTGGGCCTTCCGGACGCCCCGCCATCGATAGCACCCCCAACTGCCCGCCCGTCCCCCGTGGACGCGGCGCGATCGCCGGCACGCTACGACGCCTGTGACAGGAGGGCAAACGAGAGGCGCCTTCTTTGGTCACCGTCGCAGAGCCGGGGACGTGACCTGCAATGGCGCCATTGATCAGGGCGGCAGAGGCGGCTGCCCATTCAATTCCCGGCCCGCTGAACTCGATGACGTAAAGCCTCGCAGCGAGCAGCGCGGCGACCGTAGGCCCGGTTCGACGCCGAGTCGGCCGGCCCGGCACCGCGCCCGCTCGAGGCAATCGGAACTACGACAAAGGAGCAGCACTGTGACTTCACGTGCGACGCGGGCCAAGTTGATCGGATGCTCGATCGGAGCGTTGACCGCCGCAACCTTGGCGCTGAGCGCCTCCCCGGCCTCCGCAAGCGGTACCTACAGCGGTCAAGCCTACGTCTACGGTGCCGGTGCCTTCTCGAACGACTGGGACGACGAAGGCATCCTGTCGACGGGCACCAACACGGCCTCCAACGCCACCTGCCTGTGGCAGAAGATCCTGTGGGCGGACGGCAACCTCACCTCCGCCTCGGACATCGACGGCGTCTTCGGCTCCCAGACCAAGGCCGCCACCAAGGCGTGGCAGAGCGACTGGGAGGCCAACCCCGACGGGGTGGTCGGAAAGGAGACCTTCGGGAAGGCGGGCGACTGGCTGCGGGACACAGACGGCGACGGAGCCGTCGACACGTACATCGGCACCGCCCATTCGATCAGCGTCAGCCGAGACGACCAAGGCCGGTATCACTTCTACGACGGTGACGGCAACGGACGGATCGCCGGCTACGACTACCGGACCTGCAGCTGAACCCTGCACGCACCCCTCGTGCGGCCTCGCGGCCGCACGAGGGGTGACAGGCAGGCAAGTGCCGGTCTGAGCCTCGGCTCGCCGATGCAAGGGGCATCGGCGAGCCGGGCGACGAGTTCCTCTCCACCAGACCGCACGACGCGCGGCCGATGTCTTACGGGGGTATGCATCGGCCGCGCCGCGGTTCTCCTACCGTTCACGGCCATCCACGAAAGGCATCCAACCGTGCATGCGCGTACACACCCTGACCCGGTGCTGGACTTCGACGAGTACGTCCGGACGAATCATGACACACTGCTGCACACCGCCCGGCGCCTGGTCTGCGACCCGCTCGACGCCCAGGACCTGCTGCAGACCGCGCTGGTACGGACGTACCTTCGTTGGGAGGGAATCGCGGACAAGCGGCTCGCGGACGCCTACCTACGCCGCGTCATGATCAACACCCGCACGGAGTGGTGGCGGGCCCGGCGGCTGCAGGAACTGCCCACCGAGCAATTGCCGGACGTGGGCATCGAGGACTTTGCGGCCCAGCATGACGACCGCGCCCTGCTGTTGGACCTCATGAAGACACTGGCGCCCCAGCAGCGCAGCGTTGTGGTGCTACGCCACTTCGAGCAGATGTCCACTGAGGAGACGGCCGCCGCCCTCGGCATGGCGGCCGGAACAGTCAAGAGCACACTGCACCGGTCCCTCGCCCGGCTCCGTCAGGAGCTGGAGCGCCGTGGCTTCCACGCAGCCACGGCGTCACTCGCCGATCACGGGAGCGCAGCGGCCAGCATCCGGGCGCGATAAGAGCTCCTAACAAATGACCCGGCCCAGGACCGGCTACCGCTTCCTCGCCCAGGTGCCGCCCGTAACGAAGCCCCAGCGAAGCGAGATCGGCCCACCGGTCCTCAGACGACGGGATTTGGCGCGGGCGCGACATGGTCGCCGCCGGCCTCATCCAGCCAGGGGGAGGGCCTCTGCCTGCCGCCCGCTCGCGTAGTAGGCCCGCACAAGCGGGACCGGCGGCACTTGCCGTGTAAGGAACGGTCCGTTCACGGGGTTTCACCGCGCAGCGCCGCGAGGGTTTCGGCGACAACGGCGTCCGTGGCCGGGGTCGGCCGCCGGGAACGGGAGATTGCGGCGGTGGCGTTGACGATCATGCAGTAGAGGAGGGATCGTCGACTCTGGCCTTCGGAGAGTATCTGGCAGGCGTCGGGGAGGTGTTCCTCGGCCAGGGCATCCAGCTGGCGAAGTCGGGTGTCGAGAGGGACCGGGCGGTCGGCGCAGGCGCTAACGGGAGCGGCGAGGGCCGGGACGGCCGGGGCGACCAGCGGAAGCACCCGGCAGCGGCTCGGGCAGGTGGCGCACCCTGGCAGCTCACGTGGCGGGCGGGAGCCCATGGTCCGGTTCAGGTCCCCACGGATCTCGGAGAGCAGCTCACGTGCCGGTCCGTCCAGGTGCTCCGCCTTCAGCCAGCCCTCCGCCAGTCGCGCCAGGATCCGCGCGGCACGGTCACGCTCGAGCAACTCCGCGCCGCCGTACGGTCCGCCGACGCCCTCCAGTCGGCGCCTGGCGGCCTGCGTATAGGTGCAGTACGCCAGGCCACCCCCGGGCACGGACGAGCGCCAGGCCGTCCAGGCATCCCACAACTGCTCCGCCGTGCCCAGCAGCAGACGGTCGAAGAAGGGGGACAGCGCCTGGTCCGCGGCGGCTCGTGCGCTGTCCCGGTCGGCGAGGTGCAGCACCGTGCAGGGTGCAGGACAGCGGCGGCAGCCGCCGTGACGGTGCAGATACGCCCGGTCGGCCTCGGCCGGTGCGCCCAGTGCCCCTTGCACCCGCACGGCCACGGGCTCGGGCGGCCGCATCCTGGCCAGCACGGCAGAGCCGATCCGCTCGTCGTGGACGACGGCCTCACCGGGCGGCAGAGTGGCCAGATGGCGGCTCTGCTGCTCGGTGAGATTGACCGTCGCGGCGACGACCGCGCGGTCGTCGGCGGCGACCAGCCGGTGCAGGATCTTGACGTTCGAGTTCTTGACGATCTCCGGCGCGAGCTTGGTGGGCACCTGGTCGGCGACGATGAAGCCCTCACCGTACGCCCGCATCTCGGCCATCATGTCGGTGAACATCGCCACCGCCTTGGCCTGCGCATCGGGGGTCTCGGCACCGGACGGCGGCCGGGCGGCGCGCAGCAGCCGGTGGGCCTCCTCGATCAGTGTCAGGTGGCGCAGCTCCTCGCCTTCCGGCGCGGACGCCCCCGCGCGTGACTCGGCGTACTCGTACAGGCGGCACAGCAGCAGGGCCATGACGAAGGACTTCTCCTCGTCGTCGCCGAGGTTCCGCAGCTCGATCAGTGCCGGCCGGGCGAAGAGCTCGTCCACGGGCACCGAGCGACGGGTGTCCAGGGCCATGCCCTTGGTGCCCACCACCAGGCTGCCCAACCGGGAGCGCAGTGCGGCGCCGAGGTTCTGATGGACCTCGCGTCCGTAGGCGCGCCGCTCCAGGACTTCCTCGATCTTGTCCTGGAGTTCCCTGATGGTCGGGGTGAGCGCGGCGACGTCCGGTGCGGAGGGGCGCGCGCCGAGCAGCTCGTTGGCGGAGGTGTGCAGATCCCAGCCGCGCTCGGTGTAGACCTCGAGCATCGCGTCCTCGAGGACGTAGGACATGCCGGCGAACATGGGGAAGGACGCGTTGAACACGGCCTTGAGCAGGTCGATGTGGCGCGAGAGGGGCACGGAGGGGACCGGCGCGAACGGGTTGAGCCGCAGCGGCAGCGGGGCGTCCGGGCCGATGCCGTAGACACGCAGTCTGCCCTTGAGGGCCGGATGCTGGGCGAGCCGACGGTACTCGGCCTTGGCAGGCTCGATGACCAGGAACGGCACACCCAGCTCGGTGTACGCCTCGACCAGCAGGTTCTTGGCGGTGGTGGTCTTGCCGTAACCGGTCATGCCGGTGATGAAGACATGCCGGTTCAGCGCCCGGTCGGAGACGGTGACCTGCTGGTGTTCACCGCCCTGGGCGTCGGTGACACGGCCGACGGTCACGGCCTTCGGCTCCGGTGGCGGGGCGGAGAGGGAGAACTCGGCGACCTCGTGCATCGGCAGTCCGGCCATCGGCCCGCTAGGAAGGCTCACCAGGACGGCGAGTTCGGCGGAGGTGAGGCAGGTCGCCAGGGCGTCGAATGCGGGACCCAGGGGATGACCGACGCCGCCGGACGCGGGCGCCAGGGGAAGGACGCGGCCGTGCAGGGCCGCGTTGCGGAGGGTGGCCGGCGGGAGCCGTAGCACCCGCAGTGGGTCGAGGGCGGTGGCCTCGCCGCTGCAGGTGCCGCGCAGCGCCCCCGCCAGTGACTCCAGGGTGCCCTCGCTTTCGGCCGCCAGATAGACGGCGGTGCGCCACCAGCCCTGGGCGCGCGCGGTCTCCAGCCGGTCGATGTGCTGCTGGAGCAGTTTCTCGCAGGCCTCGGCGGTGGCGTCGAGCAGCTCCGCGTTGTGGCTGCGGAGGGTCGAGACTCCCTTGGACTGGGAGGTGTTGCGCGGGCCGCCGGTGAGCGAAGCGAGCTGGAGGACCGAGGGGGCAGCGGTTGCCAGCGGGCGCACGGACGGGAAGACGCCGGCCATGGAGCAGAAGACCGCGATGGCGGTGAGGCAGGCCGGCAGGCCCGGTTCGGCTCCGGCGGTCTCGGTGGTGGAGGTGGTACTGCTCTCTCCCTGCTGGCTGCCGACGGTGTGCCGGACCAGCGCGTGGATTTCGCTGCGCAGGCGACGACAGTGCTCGAGGGTGCGGTCGAGCTCCCCGGCGGATAGGGGTTCGGCTGCGACCAGCACGGCGTAGCGGCGGTCGCCGACGGCTGCGGCAAGGCGGTCGAGTGACTGGAACGCGGCGGGACTGCGGCCGTGGACGGGGGCGGGAATACCGGTGATCAGGGCGAGGGCCGGAGCGCTGCGGACGAACGCGGCCAGCTCGGCGTGGGAACCCTCCTCGAATGAGTCGGGGGGCCCGAGTTCGAGTCCCGGGACGTGGGCGCGCAGCACCCCGGCCTGGCCCTGCAGGAAGTCCTCGGTGGAGCCCCTGGAAATGCCTGCGAGGCGGCGCCCGCCCCAGTGGATGCGGTGCCTGCTGCCGTCACCGTGGACCGCGACACTGAGCAGATGGCCACCGCTGTGGCAGGCGGTGAGGACGTGGGGGACAGCGGCAGCCCAGCCCGACTCGGACGACGGGCGGCCCAGGGCGCGGATCTCGTGCAGCAGTGGTCGGGGCCCGTCTCCCGATGGCGGTCTGACGGTCCATCGGGTGGGATCGAAGTCGGTGAGGTAGCGGCGTTCCAGCAGGCCGAGCAGCAGGTGCGGCATGGCCTCGGCGAAGCCGGCCGACCCCACCAGCGGGCCGGCGGTTGCGGTCGGGCTCTCGTGTCCGCCGGGCCCAGCGAGCTGAACGGGAGGCTGAGGCAGCGGTCCGGGGACGGCTGGGGGCTTGGACGTCATCGTGGCTCCGGCATGCGTGGGGTCGTCAATGGCTGCCGCGGGTGCGGGACCGGCGTGTCGGCGGGCGGACGAAGGAGCCGGTCCGCCATGGCCGGTCACCATCGCGGCGGATCAGTGGCCTTCCGCGACGGCGGGCTTCGCCCGTGGCTCGCTGGACCGCCGGGCCGATGCGCTGCGCGGATGCGGGCGCGCGGCAGGGAATGGTCACGGGGACTCCGGTGAGGCGGACCAGCGCTCCCAGGGCGGGATGTCCTCGCGGTCCGGTGCGGCGGGGCCGTCGCTGGGGGCGGGAGAAGGATCGTCTGACGCCGGTGCGATGCCGGGTGCCGTCGTCGGCAATCGGCCGTGGAACTCCGGCCAGTAGGCCGCACCCACGGCCAGATCGGCCGCTGGTGCCGGGCTTCGCCACACCGGCGCGAGCCTCGCCAGGGCGTCGCGCAGGAAGGGCCACACCCCGCCCACGCCCCCGACCAGGACCAGTTCGGCATCCGGCGCGGAAGCTTCCGCCAGGGCCTGCACCTGGCTGACGGTGCCTGCCACCTCCGGCCGTCCGGCCAGTTCGTCGCGGTGCAGGGCGAGCGGGGTGAACATCCGATCGGCCAGCGGGCCGTGCCAGGGCACCACCGCCTCGGCGTCGAGCAGGCCCGCGCACTCCAGGGCCGCGTCCAGCAGGGCGAGCAGGTCGCGGGCCGGGCTGCCCTCGTCGCACCGGGCGAGCACCTCTTGGGCGACCAGGTCCGTCCACGCGCCCGCGCCCTCCGCGTGGACGGCGTCCACCGCACGGCGGTCGATCAGGGGTTGTCCGTCGGCGTACGCCACCTGGTAGGGCGCGAGCACGGTCCACCGCTCCCCGCACACGACGGCCAGCACCGTGGCCCGGTCGGGTGGCACCGCACCACCCTCTGCCAGCCAGCGGCAGACCAGGGCATCGGCGGCGCCGATCCTCGACGGTCTGCCCAGGCCGGATTCCTGGCAGCGCTGTTCGGCGTCTGCCGGAGCTCTCGGACCTGTGCACACGACGGTGTAGCAGCCGAGAGCGGGGGTGGTGCCGGCCAATCCCAGGTAGCGGGCGGTGCGCCGGTGTACGCCGCGCAGGAAGCCCTGGGACCAGGGGTCGCCGCGCCAGGCGAGGAGCCGCTCGGCCGTGGCGGGCCCGTCGCCCAGCAGCTGTTCGGCTGCCGCGCTGCCCCAGGCGTCGTCGGCGCATGCGTTGGGGATCAAAGTGCGCTGGCCGTCGCCGAGCAGGGACAGTCGGGCGGCCCCGGGCCTGCCCTCACGGAGTGCCACGACGGTGCGCGTGTACTGCAGGTCGATGCCGAGAACGCCGGTCACGGATTTCCTCCGCAGCTGTCCAGGCAGTCGGTGAGGTGCCGGTGCAGGGCCCCCAGGACGGTGAGCGGGCCGGAGTCGGAGTCGCTCGGGGGTGGGGTGAGGGGACGGCAGGCGCCCCCCAGCAGTTGGAGGATCCGGCTGCGCCGTTCCTTGGCGTGCCGTGCGGCCACGGCCGCTGCGGCCATGATGTTCGCCCGGGTGCGTTCCCGGTCGGGTACGGCGGACTCGGCGGCCTCCTTGGCCCGCTCGACCGAGTCGGCCGCCGCGTTGACGACCTGGTCGATGGTCCGCAGGGCTTTGACCGACAGTGAGGGCATCATCGAGCCGATCCGCCCGCTGACGGTGCGCCCGAGGCTGTTGGTGCGCAGTTCGGGCAGGCGTCCGGCGAGCCGGCCCGGCACCTCGACGGTGACCGCGGGAGGCCGCAGCAGCTCCGCCAGCTGTCGGGTCTCCGTCTCGGTGAGGGCCGCATGCCCGGTGGTGGTGGCGCTGCGGTCCAGCGTGCGGGCCAGTTCGGCGGCCAGTTCGGCGGATGCCTCCTGCAGATGTCCGGTGAGCAGGCGGCCGTAGCTGCCGTCACGCTGAACCGGGCCGGTCGTCAGCTGGTTCGCGATCTGTTCACCGCAGGCGCGGGCTCGTATCTCCCATTGCCGTGCGCAGTCGTCCACAGCCCGCTCCATCTGGGAGCGGAAGAGCTCGCCGGCGGTGGCGAGGTCGGCCCGCAGCAGGTCGTTGCCGGCGCGTTCCTGTTCCAGCAGGGACCGCTGCTCGCGGATCCGGAATGCGGCCTCGTCGACCAGGGGGCGCAGCAGCGCCGCCGCACGGGCTCGCCGGGCGGTTGCCACCGCCGGGTCGGCGTGGCTGATCCCGTCGAGCAGAGCACGGGCTTCGGGTCCGCCGAAGTGGCCGGGGTCGGCGGCGGCCGCGCGGGCACTGACGAAGACGAGTCCTGTAGGCAGCGCGCCGTCGAGTGCGTGCTGGAGCCGGGCCCGGTGGTGGTCGGCCCTGGTGGCCAGGAAGCGCTGCCACTGCTCGGGGGTGTCGTCGGTGAGGAAGACATTGACCAGCAGCAGCACCGAGTCGGGTCCGTGCCGTTCGCGGTGGGCCCGGAGGAATTCCTCCTCGCTGGTGGAGATCGGCTGCCGGGAGTTGACGACCCAGACCAGCAGGTCGGCATGGGCGGCGGCCTCGGCAGCCCGGGTGGTCATGGCATCGGTGTCGTTGATGCCGGGTGAGTCGACCCAGCGCACGCGGTCCGGGACCGGGCAGTCGGCCAGCTCGATCACCACGCGACAACTCTCCAGCACCTCGCGGCGGTAGTCGCCGTCGGCGGCGACCAGGGAGACGGCCTCTGCGATGGCGTCGGTGGTGCATGGCATCTCTGTGCGCCGGCCGGCGCGGACGACGGTGACGCGGTCGGCGGATCCCTTTCTGATCACGCAGGCGACTCCCGTCTCCGGGAAGTCGTCGACCGGCAGAAGCGGGCGGCCGATTAGCAGGTTGAGGAGGCTTGACTTGCCGGCGCTGAAGTGGCCGCCGAAGACCACCGTGGTGCCGGGTGCGGCCAGCACGGTCCGTACCCGCTCCAGTTCGGTGGTGAACCGCCGGTGACAGGCGTCGCCGTGGTGTTGTGCGAGCTCTCGGGCAAGGGCCGGCGGAAGTGCCACCGCCGGCCGTGCGGTACTGCGGGTCCTGGTCACCGGGTCACACCTGCTGTGCGGTGGTGAGGGCCTTCTGCAGTTGAACCAGATGTCCGGCGACCGTGGTCTTGGCTTCGCCGAGCCGGGTCAGAGCCTGGTCGCGTTCGTGCTGGTCGCGCTGGTTCTCCTCAACCATGGACCGGATGTTGTTCTCCTCCTCCTCGATCACGGCGGTGATCTCCTGGGTGACGAGGTTCTCCAACTCCTCGAAGCCTGCCCGCACGCGCTCGGTGAGCTGCGGGCCGAGTTGTACCGGCAGATCGCGCAGCCCCGCGTCGGCGTCCTCGACGGCCCTGCGCTTGAGGCGCTTCTCCAGGTTGAAGCTGCCACCACCCATGCTGCCCAGGAGTGAGGCGGCCAGCACCGCCGGAATGACGATCGGCGCGGCGGGGCTGACGCCGAGCATGCCGAGGACGACCGCTGCGCCCAGGGCGGCGCCCGCGCCGCCGGCCGCGCCGCGCCAGCCTGCCGCGCCGCCGGCCACGGCACCACCCAGCCCGCCCAGCGCGAAACCGGCCACCGCGGCCAGCACGCGCTCGGTGGTGCCGACCAGAGGTTTGCTGCCCGGGGCGACCTCCCATCCAGTCAGTTCCAGGTGCAGGGCGTCGAACTCCCTGCCGATCGCTACGATCTCCACCTCGATGTCGTCCGCCAGGTGCTTGAGCAGCGGCGTGAGCAGGTCCTGCGCCTCGGCGTCGGCCCAGCCCGAGAGGCTGTCGGTGATGTACTGCTGGACCGCCTCGGAGATGGTGGCCGCCGCCTTCTTCTGCTGAATCACTCCGAGCATCTTGCCGAGGTTGACCTCCACCCCCTCCACATGGTCGGCCAGGCCGTCACGCATGGTGGCGGTCCGCGCCGTGAGGCTGGTGGTCAGGGCGGCTTCGGCCTCGGCACGGTATCGGGCGAAGAGCGTGGGCAGCTTGGCCGGGCGGCTCCGGATCGCCGAGAGGGTGGGCAGCATGCCCGCGTACGCCTCACGCAGCCGGGTCTGGTCGGTGCGGGCGGCCTTCACCCGCTGGTCGATGTGCTGGTCGACCGCCTGGGCCAGATGGGTGGCCTGGGTGGTGTACCGCTTGAGGTGCACATGGTGGCGGTCGCGCAGGAGGAAGTCGCCCAGCCGCCGCTCGAGTTCGGCCAGGCCGGACGCCTCGACCAGTTCCGGATCGTTGCCGTAGACGCCGCGGCGGGCGCGTTCGGCGTCGACGAAGTAGATGTCACGAGAGGCGAGGTCCTGGCCCGCCCAGGCGGGACCGCCGAGCTGGTCGCGGACGTACCTGTTCCAGACGAACCCCATGAGCCGGTCGTCGGCGGGGCGGGCGTGGAAGAGGTTGACCACCGTGAAGATCCGGGTTCCCTCCCGCACCAGGTCGGAGGCGTTCATCAGCTCGTTCTGGCCCATCAGCACATCACTGCGGTAGACCAGTACGGCGGCGTCGCAGCGTTGGGTGGCCTCCTGGGTGACCTTGGTGCGGGTGGGGTGTTCGTCCAGTCCCGGCGAGTCGTAGACGACGACGCCGGCCTTGCAGAGCCTGGCGGGGAAACCCATCTCGAACTCGCGGATGTGCCGGAAGCGGCGTTCGCTCTCCTGCTCGTCGATGTCGAGGGTGGACTCCCGCAGATAGCGGTCCAGGGGCCAGGACTCGGACTTGCCCTCGAAGCTCCACGCCTTGATGTACGGCTCGTCGGCGTACCGGACCCCGGTGAGGGTGGCGGTGGCGGGCAGATCGTCCACGATCATGGGCCCCTGGTGCCCCGCCAGGTCGACAGGCTGGGTGGTGCCGCCGAGCAGGGCGTTCAGCAGGGTGGACTTCCCGTTCTTGAAACGCCCCATCACCATCAGGTTGAAGGTGTCCGACCTCAATTGCAGGGCCGTCGCCTCCAATCGTGAGGCGGTCTCCTTCATCTCCAGCGCCCGTGCCAGCGTGCCCAGGCCGTCGATGGCCACGCCGGCCTCCCCGGTGGCCCGCTCGGCGCCCTGCTGCATCATTTCCGCCAGCGTGCTGCTCATGTGTTGTGCCACGGTCTCCCCTCCCTGTTCTCCGGGCGTTGAGCGGCTCGCCCGGGATGTGGCGCGTTCTCCGCCCCGCAGGGCGGAAGTTCTCAGATCCGTATGGCGGCGAGGCGGCGCCGCAGGGCGTCCAGCTCGGCGGTGGCCTCCACGGTGACGCCCGGGCCGGCAGTGTGCCCGGCTTCCGGCATGTCCTCCCCGCGCTCCTGCGGCGGGCACAGGGCGTCCAGCTCGCGGCCTGCCCGGTCCAGGGTCTGCTCCACGGTCCTGCGCAGCGCCCCGACCTCCCGGCGCACCGCGCCGGGCACGAGCTGTGTCAGGCCGGCGACGCGTTTGCGCACGGCGTCCTGCCCGTAGGCGGTCGCGCGGACGAGCTGCTGTTCGGCCTGCACGTGGCGCAGCATGCCTCCGGCGGCGGCTCCCACCCCGGCGCCGAGCACGGTGCCGAGTCCACTGGTGAGCACCGCTCCGGCGGCGGCGCCGAGCACCCCGCCCACCACCACCTCGGCGGCCATGCCGGGACTTCGCCCGGGTGCGACGGGGCCGGCGGAGGAATTGGTGGAAGCCATCAGGGCACCGTCGAGGGACACCGTGGGCACCGCCCCCAGGCACTCCGGCGTCGCACCGCACCCCCTGAGCGCCTCGTCCAGCCGGTGGATGAGCTCGCACACCGCGAAATCGATGCGGGCGGCCCTGGCCCTGAGCCCGGGGCCGGTGGTGGCGGCCCAGCGTTGGATGCCCTGGTCCACACAGCTGCCGACGAGGCTGCGCACCCGGGCGGGTTCGGACAGCTCCTCGCGGTGACGCTCCAGGAAACGCTTCACATCGCGCTGCAGGTCCTGCTCCAGCATCCGCAGCGCGGCGGCCACCTCTCGCTCGGCGGCGGACGACTCGGCGTCCAGGGTCCGCAGCAGTTCCCGGCGGCCGTCGGTCAGGGCGGTGCGGGCGGCAGCGCCCTGGGCGGTACGGCGGCGGGCCGGGTCGACGGGCCGCGCCGGCGTCTGCTCGGCGATGAGGTCCGAGGCGAGGTCCAGCAGGTGGGCGATCCGGTAAACCTGCAATCCGGCGGGGGTCGCCACCTTGACGGCCATCCGTGTCTCCAGCGCGGCGGCGTCGCGTGCCAGACGTTCGCGCAGGTGCTCGGGTGCCTCGGCAGCGGCCCACAGCAGGCATTGGTGGTCGATCAGGTCGCCCCCGGCCCATTGCTCGTCGGGCCCCGCGTACAACAGGCGCCAGATACGGCGGGCCACCAGGTCCAGGTCGCCGTCGCCGGTCAGCGCCTCGGCCCCGGTGAGCACCACGACCACCGTGTCCGGCGGGCGTGCCGCGAGTGCGGCGGCGGCTTCGGCCGCCTCGGGGCCGAGGAGTTCCGCGCAGCCCAGGGCGAGGACGACGCGGTTGGCGCGCAGCGCGGGCGCCGGATCGGTGTGCAGGTCCTCCAGGGAAGCGCTGAGGGGTTCCTGGCCCTCCAGGCAGCTGCGCAGCCACTCGGCGAGCGCCGAGGCGTCCGCCTTGGGGGAGGCGCACAGCAGTACGGTCCGGTCATCCGGTTGGGGCAGCGCGGCGGCGGCCTCGGTGACGGCCGTCCAGCCGTGACGTTCGGCAGCCTGGGCGACGGAGGCGAGCAGCGTGTCCAGCTCGGCGGCTGCGGGGCTTGCGGAGTCGGCCATCACTGCTCCAGCCATGCGTAGAAGTCGGGCGTCATGGCGAGGGACCAGTTCCGGCACTCGCGAGGCAGCACCAGGGCGAGGGTGGCGGCGAGATCGCCACGGACCGTCGGGTCGCCGGGGCTGCCCGCGAGGAATGAGGGCAGCGCCCGGTCCATCAGGGCGTCGAAGAGCCGTTGGTCCTCGCGGACCGCTGAAAGGGGCCGGCCGCTCGGGGACACGGTCACCGGACCGCCCGGCGGGGCGTCGCTGAACGGGGCGGCGGACACCAGCGCGTACATGAGCAGCCGGGGCCGCGTGATGCCGACCGCCCACCAGCGGTCGGGGGCGTCGATCAACAACGGCTGCCTCGGGGCCCGTACAGCAGGGGCGGCGAAGACCGCGTAGGCCGGGGTCTCCCAGCGCAGGGTGGGCAGCGGTGTGGAGACATAGTGCTCCAGCGGTACCTCGGCCGCGCGCAACGCATGCTCGACGACCCCCTTACGGGCCTGCGCATAGGGAGTACGGGTGTGTTCGGACGGAGCGTCAGCGGTGTTCACAGCGGTGTTCCCTCCCCTGGGGCGGCGGCATGGACCTGGTCGGTGACCACGCAGTTACCTCCTGCCCCCAGCCAACTGTCGGCCATGGTCGCGGCGTCGACGAAGCGCGCGGACTCGCCCGTGCCGCTGTCGTTGACGAAGAATCCCTCGATCTCGCCGGTCGCCGGGTCACGGGCCACCCCGATGGGCACGACCGCATGGTTGGCCTGGCCGCCGTCCCAGTAGGTCGCGTCGTCCCAGAGCACACCGGCGTTGGCGGCGATGATCACTCCGTGGCCCTGCTCCAGGTTGGCGGCCAGATCCTCCAGGGAGTCGGCACTCTCCACGTGGGCGGGCACGCCGTAGTCGGACAGAATGCGGGCCTGGTCGGGCAGTGTGGTGCCGCCGCGTGCCGTGGCGTCGTCGCCCCCGGTCTCGCACAGACCGTGGGAGACGGCGTGGGCGACGACATCGCCCTCGGTGACGTCGACACCGAACTGCCTCAGCACTCCCTCGCAAGAGCACAGCCCACAGGTGCCCTGGAAACCGTAGGGGTTGTCGCCCTGACGGTGGGTGAAGTCGGCGTAGGTGTCGACATCGCCGATGATCAGGGTCTCCCGGCCGTCGGGCAGGGTACCGAGTGCGTACGGGACGTCGATGCCCGCGTCGGCAGGTTGGGTGACGACGTCCGCCGGTAGCTCGTGGAGCGGCTCTAATGGTGACGCGTGGTCCACTCGTCCCCTCCTCCGTGGATGCTGGCCGATCGAATGTGGTGTTTCACCGGTTGCAGACCCCTGTGGGCGCGGCGGCATTACCGACTTCGCGGTGCGAGGCGGTGCCTCACGGCATGTCCAGGTGTCCGACGACCTTGGTGCAGGCGGAGCGCAGCAGCGTGGGCCAGTTGCGGCGGCGGTGGTCGGAGCGCCGCTCGAGGACGGCACGCCCGAAGACATCGGCCTCGGCCTCCGTGAGCGGGTCGTGCGGGACGCGTGCGGCCTGCTCCATGGCGTGCCTCAGCGCGTCCTCGCCGCCGAGGAGTTCGGGGTGGTGCAGGAAGAGCGCGACTCTGAGCTTCACGACGGCCCGGCAGTGGGCGACGGCGCAGCGCGAGCCGGGCAGGTCCAACGTCGTGCCGATCTCGTCCCAGGTACGGCCGGGTAACGCGAGCCGGGCCCGGACGACGGCGTACTCGGTGGGGTTGAGGTCACCCCGTGTGCGAGCCTGTTCGGCCAATGCGGGCAGCCAGTCGGTGCTCGGCGGGTCCGCATGCGGCGGGTCGGCGTCCGTGACCGTCTCGCCGTGCCGGTCGAGCGGCACTTCGCGTTCGTCCCGTCTGAGTCGATGCGCGGCCAGTCGCGCCGCCTCGCGGGTGGCGATGGCCATGACCCAGGTCAGAAAGGTCGACTCACCCCGAAAGGTGACATAACCGCGCCACGCCCGGATGGCCACGGCCTGGCCGAGGTCCTCGGCGTCGGCGGCATTGCGCATCGCGAACCTGGCATAAGCGACAACATGTGGTCGAGCGGCGATCCATTTTTCTGCAAACCTGTCATGTTCGGCGGAACACTTGCGTGGACCCGGGCCGGCGCAACCCTCCCGGCCCACCCCTTCCGGGAACAGCTGTGCGTCCATGTGCGTCGGCAACCCCCCTGGCGCGACACATATCCGGCCCATCCGGGCCGATTGGGTTGCCAGCATAGGGAGGGTGGGTACACCTTTGCGGTCTGTGTACCTTTTTGCTCGTGAATCATCAACTCCTGCCCGATTCTGTCGGATTACGACCACGTCGCGGGTCGGTGGACCCGCTAGCAGGGGGAAACCCAATTCGACGAAGACCTGCGTCGGCGCGAACTGCTGCTGATGCAGGGACGCGGGGAGGTGACCCGGTACGGGCGTCCGGCACGGCGACGGAACCGCGCCGACCATCTACCAGGCCCGGTGAACGGTGACCTCGCGCTCAGCGCACGCGGTCCTTCCGGTAGTGCGTCAGGTGGGAATGCGTACCGTCTCCACCCGGCTCGGCGGCTGTGGTGCGGCGGAGCCGTTCAGGGCCGCGATGATGCGGCAGGGCGGGTTCTCGTCGGGCCAGGGGGTGAGTCCGTCGGTGAGGACGACGGCGATGCGCGGGCGGTCCGGTGTCGCGAGCGTCGCTGCCGAAGTCACCCAATTGCAGGGCAAGTTCGGGCGACCGCGAACCTCTACCACGAGAATCTCGCGCTGAAGAGAAAGCTCGGCAACGGCCGACGTCTCGCCGCCTGCCTGTCTGCCTGCCTGCCTCCGCCGCAGAGCCCGACCACATTCGAACGGACAGCTGAGCACAGAGATCCGTACACGATGGTGCGCGACGAAGTCGTACGCCACCGGGAACGTTCGCCCGTACTTCCTCCTCGAGGAAGGGGGAAGCACGCAGCACCGCGATCCCCGCGACGTCCGCTACGCACAAGCCACCGGCTGGCGCGCCGTTCGGGTGCGCGTCTGCGCGCCGAGGCCTGGCGGGCCACCGTGAGACCACTGTCACCAGCACCCCTTCGCGTTACGGGGATGCGGCACCGGTGCAGGTGAAGGCGGCCCAGAAGCGGGGGGAAGTGTGGGCGCGAGCTGTGCCCCACAGGCGGCGGCCGAGTGAAGAACGGCCCTCGGCGAGCGCGCCATAGGAAGGGACGACCGCCGCCGAGTCGCCGTTGCCGTCGCGGGTCCCTGGAACCCGAAGCTTCGCCTGCGTGATCTCGACCGCTCAGCCGAGCGCAGCGCCTGGCGGAGTCTCGGGACCGGGGATCGGCCATGGCGAGACTTCTCCCATGATCAAATTGGGGATACCGAGCGGAGAACCCAGCGTGACCAGCGCGCGCACCCCGTGCCCGGGCCGCTCGCACAGCGCCTCATAAGTCACCACCGAGCGTCGCCGTACTCATCTGCAGCCAGACGCGCGGTGGCCGCGTGGCGGTGGCGATCGCCTCGCCGACCACCCGCGACGACTCCACTCGGGAGTCCATCATGGCTTGCAGGTTCTCGGCGGTGTAACGGCAGGAGACGCTGCGCCCGGCCAGGTTGATCACGACGTCGCAGCCGTCGATCGCCGCTGCCCAGCGGCCGAGCGTGGCTCCGTCCCATCCGATGTGGTGCGCCCGCACGGGACGTCGGGTCAGTACCGTGACCTCGTGGCCGGCCGCCGTCAGCGCGCGGTCGAGAATCGTGCCCACCTGTCCGGTTCCCCCGGGCAGCACTACCTTCATCGAACCCCCTCGGCTTCGCTCGACCTCAGCGTAGCCCTTCTTTTTGAACGCGTTCAACTCTCGAAAGCGTCTTCCTGGGGCCGTTCCCGTCCCCCGGTGGTCCGGCTCCCGGCTCCCCGACGGCGTCGGCGGCAACGACCTCATCTGCGGTGGCGCGGGCAACGACACGCTCAGCGGTGGCGCCGGCAACGACACCCTCCAGGGAAACAACGGCAACGACACCCTGGACGGCGGCAGCGGTAACAACACCAACGACAGCGGACCGGCCGCATCACCTGCACCAACCCGGCCACCGGCTGCTGACCCGGCCACCCACGCCGCCTGATCAACGATCGGCCCGAGCCGGTCGACGGACAGCGCACACGAGAACGGACCCCGACCGATTCAGCTGGTCAGGGGCCGTTCAACTGCGGGAGCCACTGTCTCGCTGCTGCACGGCGCCGATCCAGGGATGCCGGCCCTGCCGATCTCCGTAGCGCTGGTGCCCGCCTCGGCGGCGAGCCCATGGTCGCGGCCTCAAGGCACTATTCGGTCAGTCGCCGAGGGAGTTGGGGGGCGTCCCTCTGATCTGCGGCTTCTATACGATCAAGCCCCTGATCTGCCATTGAGCTGTCGTCGGTTGTCAATGTTGGGCATCGTTGAGCGCTCTTCCACGGCCCCGAGGCGGCCCGGAGGGACGCTTTCCTTCCGGACTCTGAGCCAGTGCAGCCTGTGTGGTCCCTCTTATAATTAGTCCTGACACTGATCAGCGGCACGACAGAGCGCCTCGCGCTCGCGAGTCCCGCAGGCTGTGCAGAGCGAGGGCGGACATCGTGCCCAACTGGCCGACACACCGTAGGCCGTCCGGCCCCATCAGCGCAGGGCGCCAGGGCGGACACTCGATCGGAAGAGATTTTTTTTTACCAAACCCCTTAGGGGGTGTCGGCATGCTTGCGAAGAGAGCCAGAAAGGGGCCGATGATCGCTGCCGCGTGTGCGGCGCCCATCCTCGCCCTATCAGCCGGCACCGGCGCATCAAGCGCGGCTGACCATCCGTCGTCCACACCACCGGTGTCCGTGCCTTCGGTCGCCTCCCTGCTGCCTACCTGCGACCAACCCCCGTGCCCGCCGAGCATGGAGCAGCCGGGCGACAGTTCCGGCAGCGACCAGGGCAACACCTCGGGCAGCAACGAAGGCAACGGCTCCTACAGCCACTCGGGCAGCCACCATTTCAGCAACTGGGGCAGCCACATCCGCAACAACGACGAGTTCGGCAACAACAGCGAGTCCGCAAACCACAACCGCATCCGCATCCGCATCCGGAACAACAACAACAATGTTGCCGTTGCTCACAACGAGCAGCGCCAACGTAGCCACGGCGATGAGCCTGGCAACAACAGCGAGTCCGCAAACCACAACCGCATCCGCATCCGCATCCACAACAACAACAATGTTGCCGTTGCTCACAACGAGCAGCGCCAACACAGCCTGAACTACAACCAGCCCTGACAACCATGGACTGCTGAGTCACAGGCCGCAGCGTTGATCACTCAGCCCCCACAATCCCTTACATCACGGTCCGCAGGTCGAAGCGCGCCCCCGATGTCGAAGGCAAGAGCCACCCTGCCCGTAGAACTGCGAACGTCCGAGGGGCGTGAGGCGCCAGCCCGGGGTGCTGCGGAGCAAAGAGACGCTGAGGTCTCCTCTGGGAGAGCTGTCGAGCCGCGCTCTCTCAAGCGCGCGACGGCTTGGGGAGGTCCACCGGGAATAGGTACTCAAGAATCGATGGTCACGTAGTGACACACGCATACAGCCAGAGGCCGGAGAGTAAACCTGCTCCCCGGCCTCTGGCCTGGTACTGCACTGTCGGGGTGGCGGGATTTGAACCCACGACCTCTTCGTCCCGAATTAGGCCCTGGAAGATCGGCGAGGTGCGGCTCGTGGCAAATGCACAGGTCAGGGTGTCGGGGTGTGTCGGTCTGCGTTGGTGCACGCAAGGGTGAGAAAGCACCACGTGCTTGTGGGCGTGCAGGCCCCCGACGTACCGGGTCAGCGGTAGCACGGTCTTGTCGTTGCCGGAACGCTGCGGCGCCGGGGTGCGCGGTCCGGCCGCCGCGGCGGGTGCGGTGCCGGCCAGCTCGTCCAGGGAGACGTCGTACGCCTTCGCGAGCTGCAGCAGCACCTCCAGGGTCGGCTTGCGCCTGCCGGTCTCGATCCGCGACAGCGTGCTCAGCGAGATGCGGGTCGCGCGGCTGACGCCGGTGAATGTGGCGCCGTGCCGCTCGCGCGCGGTCCGCAGCCGGGGGCCCATGGCCGCCAGCGTGTCGGCTATGCCGTCGTCCGTCACCGGCGCCCCGCTCCCTCCGGCCGTGCCGCCTCCACCGCCCTGTCCTGCCAGTTTGCCAGGATGGCAAGAGTGCTCGCGTCGCGCGGCCGCCGCGCCGCATGATCGGTGGGTAACCGCGGCCGCCCGTGAAACGAGGAGAAGCGATGCACCAGCCCGCGCCGTCCGCCGACCTGCGCCACCGCACCATCGAGGCGCCCGCTGGGCGCCTGCACCTGGTCGAGCAGGGCACCGGACCGCTGGTCCTGCTCATCCACGGCTTCCCCGAGTCCTGGTACTCCTGGCGCCGCCAACTCCCGGTCCTCGCGGCGGCGGGGTACCGGGCCGTGGCGCTCGATGTGCGCGGCTACGGCCGCTCCTCCAAGCCGGCCGCGACGGACGCCTACCGGATGCTCGACCTGGTGGAGGACAACGTCACCCTGGTGCGCGCCCTGGGCGAGGAGAGGGCGGTGGTCGTCGGGCACGACTGGGGCTCCAGCATCGCGGCGGCCTCCGCCCTGCTCCACCCCGAGGTCTTCCGCGCCGTCGGACTGCTGAGCGTCCCCTACTCGCCGCCCGGTGGCCCCCGCCCCACCGACGTCTTCGCGCAGATGGGCGGAGACCAGGAGTTCTATGTCTCGTACTTCCAGGAGCCCGGCCGGGCCGAAGCAGAGATGGAGCCCGACCTCCGGGGCTGGCTCGCGGGCTTCTACGCGGCCATGTCCGCCGACACCATGCCCGCCCAGGGCGAGCCCGACCCGCACTTTGTGGCCCGCACCGGCGGCCGGCTGCGCGACCGCTTCCCCGGCGGCAAGCTGCCCGCCTGGCTGACCGAGGACGACCTCGACGTGTACGCCGGGGAGTTCGAGCGCACCGGCATGACCGGGGCCCTCAACCGCTACCGCAACATGGACCGCGACTGGGAGGACCTCGCCCAGTACGGCGGAGCCCCGATCAGGCAGCCGTCCCTGTTCATCGGCGGCGCCCTGGACGCTTCCACGACCTGGATGGCCGACGCGATCGACGCCTATCCAGCCACCCTCCCCGCCCTGGCCTCCACCCACATCCTGGACGGCTGCGGGCACTGGATCCAGCAGGAGCGTCCCGAGGAGGTCAACCGCCTGCTGACCGCCTGGCTCGCCTCCCTCCAGGGCTGAACCGGCGAGTGTGCCGGCCGGCCTCCGTCGCAAGAGAACCCCGGTCGGCACGCCCGAGGGCAGCGCCCGAACCTCACGCCCGCTCAGTGCCGCGCGTCCCCCGGCGCGAGCAGGCTGGTCACCTCGGCGATGGCCTCCGCCGACGGCTTGAAGTACCGTCGAACGTTCTCGGGGGTTGAGGAACACCCATGTCAGATCGTGCGCTAGGCCGACGTCGGCCCTGGCGGACGGCCGGCGAGGCGTCGGTGGCGGGGAAGGTCTGAAGTCTTCCCACGGATAACACCCCAATATCTGCGGTAGCTTGATCCGTCGCGTCGCCTACGGTGACGTCCTCCGGCCGCTACGTGAAGTGGCCCTGTTATCCGCGGTAAGGGGGAAGCGGTGCCCACCGTCGTACAGCTGCCGGCCGGGAAGGCGTTGACCGTTCGGGCGGCGGCCGACGTGTTCCTCGATTCTCTCGGTAATCCGAACACGGTCCGGAACTACGGGATCGGGGTCGGCAAGACCGCTGAGCGGATCGGCGAGGGCTGGCCGCTGGCGTCGGTCGCGGACGACGAGATCGGAGAGGCCCTCGAACTGCTCTGGGGAACCGCGCCGGTCAACACCTGGAACGCCCGCCGGGCCGGGGTGCTGTCCTGGCTGGGCTGGTGCCGTGAGCGCGGCTTTGAGGGCCCGGCGGTGCCGGCCTGGGCGAAACGGCTGGCGGCGCCGGACTCCGACACCCCGGCCCGCTCGAAGATGGCCATCGACCGGCTGATTGCCCGGCGCGAGGTCCACCTGCGGGAGAAGACGCTATGGCGGATGCTCTATGAGACGTCCGGGCGGGTGGAGGAGATCCTGGGTGTGAACATCGAGGAGCTGGACTTCGCCGGGCGCCGTTGCCCTGTGAAGGCGAAGGGCGCCCGTACGAAGGCCCGCCGCTGAGGCCAGGTCCGTGAGGACTACGTGCTGGAGACCGTGTACTGGGACGCCGGCACAGCCCGGCTTCTGCCGCGGCTGCTGAAGGGACGCACCCGCGGGCCGGTGTTCGTCACCCACCAGGGCCGGGCAACGTCGTCAGCCCGCGCGATGTCTGTCCGGACACCGGGTTCGCCCGGCTGTCGTACGGACAGGCCCGAGCCCTGCTCGATGAGCACACAGCCGTACGCGGACCTGGCACCGGTTGGGACCTGCACGAGTACCGCCACTCTTCGCTGAGTCACCTGGGCGAGCAGGGCGCTTCGCTGCTGATGCTGATGGCGAAGTCCCGGCACAAGAAGCCGGAGAACGTCCGACGCTACTTCAAGCCGTCACCGGAGGCGATCGCCAAGCTCACTAGCCTGCTTGCCCCGGGTGACGCCAGACGCTGAGCGGCGCAGGGGGCGCTTGAACGGACGGTGCTGGACTGCTCAGCCTGTGCGCCATCACGGGACCGCGTTGCTCACCCAGCGCGGCGCGGCCGGACGGCTCAGTCCGTTTTGTGCGCCGCATCGTATGCCTCCTTCTCCTTCCGGTACCGTTCTTTGTCCTTTCTGGGCTGCTCCTCGAACTGCCTTTTCTCGTCGGGGCTCATGGCGCTCCAGTTTGCTCCGAGGACCTTCACGATCTCCGCGAATGAGTGACGCCCGCCGTAACAGGATCCACGGCACGCCCTACCGCCCTAACCTTGCAGGAGCGGTGCCTTTCCGTGTCCATGACCCTTCCCTGGCGGATCGCCTTAGACAGAGTCCGAGGTCCGGCCATCAAAAGGAGACTCTCATGCGAAGACTGCGGCTCCGAGCCCTGCTGCTCGCCCTGCTGGCCACGACGGCAGGCGGCCTTGTCCTCTCCCCGGCGCCGGCGTCGGCCGCAGAGTCGTGCCGCACCGGGTGGCTGTGCCTGTACAAGGACACCGGCTTCAACAACCTGGCCTTCACCACCCAAAGGCACGGCGTCTGCTGGGACCTTCTGAATTACGGGATCACCAACGTGGGGTCCTACTGGAACAACCTGCCGGTCTACGTCGACTTCTTCGACGTGAGCCAGGATGAACACGTATGGAGCATCCGCCCCGGTGGCAGCAGTTCCAACGCGACGTCGTTCACTGGCGAACGCTACGTCTGCACCCGCTGACACCCGCCCGGCGAGCGTCCGGGTGCGGCCCCGGCCGCCCTAACGGCTCGATCCGCGCCCACTGGGCGTCAGTCAGCGGC
This sequence comes from Streptomyces sp. BK340, assembly GCF_007827595.1. Taxonomy (GTDB): domain Bacteria; phylum Actinomycetota; class Actinomycetes; order Streptomycetales; family Streptomycetaceae; genus Streptomyces. Next base: position 41,817 of record NZ_VISR01000004.1, on the reverse strand, counting down.
ATGCCCAGATCAACGTCCCACTGATCCAAACGAAACCGCCTAGCCGCCGTTCCGCGCCAACGGGCCCTGATTCGGGCCCCTTGGCCAGAACTAGCCGCATGCACGCCGTATTACCCGCCATGTAATCGACGCGATGCAGGACCTCTGACAGGGTCGGGATCATGACGACTTCCCAAGCCCATGACCCCCACCAGGACAGCCCCGAGGCGGCCGTCTCCCGGCTGAAGGCCGAGGCGGGCGGCCGCCTCGCGGCCCGGCATCGCGTCGACCTGGAGCCGGCCGAGCTGGCCCGTGCGGCCGGCGTCGACCCGGCCCTGATCGAGGAGCGATTCCCGGACCGGGACGCCCTGTTGACCGACCTGGTGCTGGCCGCCTACAACGCGATGGGTGACAGCGCGGAGCGGGCCGCGGCCGAGGCGGAGAAGGCCGGGGCCGAGCTGCTGGGCCGCTGGGTCGCGTGCTGCGAGGGCGTCCGCGCGTGGGCGCTCGCCCACCCCGAAGAGTACGTGCTGATCTGGGGCCGCCCGGTGCCCGGTTACGCCGCCCCACCGGAGACGATGGCCGCGGGCGCCCGCACGGTCCTGGTCCTGCTCGGCCTAGTCCGCGAGGCGTTGGCGGCTGGCGAACTCGCCGTGGACCACGTGCCCGCGCCCGAGCTGTCCGAGGGCATGGCCCGCACGATCGAGCCGCTGGCCCAGGGCATGCTGAGCGGCCTGCCCACCCCGGTCATCACCCGCATGCTGATCGTCTGGACCCAGCTGCACGGCATGGTCGGCTTCGAGGTCAACGGCCATATTGCGGGCGTCGCCGCCGACCCGGCCGCCTTCTTCACCCACGCGGCCACCGCCATGGGCCAGTACATCGGCCTGCCCCATTGATCCGGTGATCCCTTAGTCGGGTAGCCGGATCACGTTGCCGTGACCCGGGATGGCCTCGCCCGGCCCAGTTCCAAGGTCAGGCGCCACATGTAGGGGTCCAGCGACGCAAACGTCGTCGTGGAGACGCCTACGGCTAGCGGCTCGGCGCCTTCATCACCGGCCAGCGCACCGCCCTCAGACAAGGCCTCCTCACCGAAGACTGGATCGCCGAACTCGACGCACTCGCCATGATCTGGGACGACCACGAAGCCGCCTGGCAGCGCAACCTCACCACCGTCACCGCCTTCCACACCGAGCACGGCCATCTCGCCATCCCTGACCACCAACCCGGCGGCCGCTTCCTCGGCATCCAGCGCACCCGCGCCCGCGACAACCGCCTCGACCCCGACCGCCACACCCAGCTCGCCGCCCTGGACCCCGACTGGACCCTCCCGCGCGGCCCGGACTGGCATCGCAAATATCACCTCCTGCGACGCCACATCGAAGCCGGCAACAGCCCGGCTGCCCTGCACCGCGACACGGTGATCGGCGAGGTGAAGGTGGGAAGCTGGCTGCACCGCCAGCTCTCCCCCTGGGACCGCCTCGCCCCCGCCCAACAAGCTCTCCTCGCCCGCCTGCAGCTGACCCCCGCCACTCCGCTGCCCCCCAGCGAGCCCGCCGGCGGCGAAGCGGCGCCCTCGTTCCTTCGAGCAGAACGCGCAATTCCTCCGGCTCTTCGTCGAGCACTGGAACCGCCCGGCCGGTGCACGGGAATGGATCGAGGTCGACGGAGAACGCATCATGATCGGCACGTGGCTGCGCAAGACCCGTACTAGACGCGACGCCAGCCAACTCGCACAGGAGCGCGATGACTTGAGGGCCCAGATCCTCCAGGCGAACTGGACCGTCCCAGCGCCGGAGTAGAAGCCAGGCCCCGTACGACCTGACGGGGGGAAGGCCCGGAGCCAAGGATCGACCGCCATCGGGAATCGGATCTGTGACCACCTAAACGCTGTCCGAGCCCACCCCAAACGCCTGGCGGATATCGATCTCTCAGCCACCCTGGAGGCCGCACCGCTGCGCACGGAGGCGGTCTCCAGCCAGACCCCGGACGGACGCAGACTGCAAAGGCCCGGCCGTTTCAGTGGATCACTTCCATATGACGGGCAGTGCCCAAGTGCAGAGCGAGCTGCCCCGGCGGCTCCTGGGGGTGCTCGATTCTCACCCGGCCGTCGGAGCCTCGGCTTCGGCCTGCTGGGCGCGCACGCCGTCGGTGCTGGTCATGAGAGTGATTCCCTGTCGCACCTTCTCGGGCTGACCCGGCGAAGCGGGAGATCTCCTCCAAGGCTGACAGAGAGTAGAGGGACGTTTGCCCCATACACGCCAGATATGAACGAAGCTGATCAACTTCGGTCGTGAAGGAGTTCGACGGGGTATCGCACCGCTTGTGCCGTGTTTCGCATGGTGTGATGACAGACATAATTCTTGTGTGTGGGGCGGGAGTTGACTGGGGGAGCTCGCGAGTAGTCCTCGCCGACATCCATCCGGGCGATTCGGCGGGAGGCGACAAATGCTCAATCAACGACGTGCGTCCAGGCTGGCTGCGGTGTGTACTCGCGAAGCAGAGATCCGCAATCGCCTTTGTGGCCGCACGGCCGGGGACTCCGTAGAACTGGAAGAGGTCCTGGCGGCTGCTCGTAACGGTGGGGACCTGGCGGCTGCTCTTGACAAGCTGCATGGCGCCCTGAGGACGGCTCTCAACGACGCTCGCGGGCTGGACGCCTACGCAGGTGACGCCGGAACGGGTGGCCGGGGTCTGTTCGCGGCGGGAGTCGACCGCCGCGTCCCGGCTGAGCCGATCCTCCTGTGCCCCAGGCAGCTCTGTCAGCGCCATGAGTGGCCCGGCGATCCCGCGTCAGCCCCCCTGTGCGCGGTGACGGGGGACCCGCTGTTGCACAGCGAGGGGTAGCGGATGAGTGACGTACTCGTCGAACTGGGGAAAAAGCTCGCCGAGAAGTGGCTCACCTTACTGGTGTTGCCGGGTGCGCTGTATCTGGCCGTCGGGGTGACGGCGAATGTGCTCGGTCATACGCATCCGTTTGATGTCTTGCGGCTGTCCGACCAGGTCACAGCATGGGCGAAGGTTCCCGCGGCGGGCACGTTCGGCGGCCAGGTCGTGGTGCTCGCCGCGATAGGCGCCGGAGCCGCAGGTGTCGGACTGGTCGCGCAGGCGCTCGGTTCCCTGGTTGAACACCTCAGCTTCGCGGCCAACTGGCGTGGTTGGCCCCCAGGAGGCCGCGCGTGGGCAGATCGCGCCACCCGGAGACGGCGCGAACGTTGGCGTCGCAGGCGGCAGCTGGCCGGATCGGCGCAGGCGCGGGCGCACATCGCCGACCCGAACTCCTCGGGAGCCGCCGAAGCGGCAGCGTTCACGGCCTGGGCGGAGGTATATCGCGTCGGTTCCGAGGAGCCCGCGCGGCCCACCTGGAGCGGCGACCGAGTCCACGTGGCCGCACTGCGCCTCCAGCGCGATGTCGGTGTCGACCTGGGCACGGTGTGGCCGCACCTGTGGCTGATGCTGCCCGACACACCTCGCTCCGAGATCACCACCGTGCGGCAGGCGTTGACCCGCGCGTCCACGCTGACCGCCTGGTCGGTGCTGTATCTGCCGTTGGTGCTGTGGTGGTGGCCCGCACTGTTCATCACAACCGCGCTCGCCCTCACAGGACATCACCGCTTTCGCGCCGCCACCGAGGCGTACGCCACGCTCTTGGAAGCCGTCGTACGGCTGCACGCAGGCGACCTCGCCCGCCAACTCGGCCTCGACTGCACCGGCCCGCTCACCGAGGCCGACGGCGCAGGCCTCACCGATCACCTCACCCCCCGCCGTGTCCGGCCCGCTCTGCCGAGTCCCTCCTCGAGCAGCGGATCTCCGAACTGAAAGGGGGCTTTCCGCCAAATCAGCTTAATCCAGGAATCATGCAAATAGCAGTGAATCGCGTATCGCGATTCGTGAACGTGAACGAACGGGGGCATGGTGCGCGAGGCACGACTGGATGCGGTGAGGGCCCGTATACGACGGATCGGTGAGCAGCGGGACTTGTCCCCGGTACTGGAGCCAGGGGCGCTCGGCGAAGCCAGACCGCTGGCCGAGTATGCCGAGAGCGGCGACGCCGAAGTGGCCTTCACGCTCGGCTGGTTCCACTGGTACCGCTACGCGGCTCTGCCCGCCGGCGAGGACGAGAAGGACCTGGCGGCCGCGCAGGCGGCCTTCAAGGTGTGCTTCGTGGTGGGAGCGCCGGAGCTGTCGGATCTGCCGGAGGAGGTGGTGCCGAGCCTGGCCGACGACCTGGAGCCCCACGCCGTCGGCCTCCTCGAGCGCACTCAGTTCTCCCCGGACCCCGGCTTGCTCTCCGGTGCCGTGCAGCTCTGGGAGCGCATTGTGGACAGCACCCCGGACGGCCACCCTCGGCGCGCCGGGAGGTTGTTCCACCTGGGGGTCGCGCTCCAGGACCTTCACACCCTGCTGGACGACGCAGCTGCTCTGGACGCCGCCACCGAGGCGTGGCGCAAGTCGGCGGCCATCGGTCCTGCTCGGCACCCGGCCCGGGCGGGGAGACTCACCAACCTCGGGAACGCGCTCCGGATCCGCTTCGATCAGACGCATGTTCCGACAGACATGGAGACCGCGATCGCCGTCCTGCATGAGGCGATCGACGTGTCGATCGACGATTTCGACCGTGCCAGTGCGCTGTTCACTCTGGGCGTCACGATGCATAGCGGATTCATGAGGACGTGTCAGCCTGCTGATCTGAATGCCGCGATCGAGCATCTGCGGAAGGCGGCGGCCATCGTCCCGCCCGACCATCCGAAGCAGCCTCAGATGCTGTCGCTGTATCAGGAGACCCTCCAGCTCCAGTCCGAACTGCCGGCTGCCGACGCGGGCGTGAGTGACGCCATCGAACGCCTCCGTGTGGCGGCGGACGCGGCAGCCGACATGTCCAGTCGTGCCATGCGACAGTTCGAGCTCGGAGACGCGCTGCTCGTCCGGTTCCTGCAGACCGGCGTGGTGGCGGACGCGGATGCCGCGATCGGCTGCTTTCGGGAGGCGCTGGCCGCCGCCCCACCCGGGCATCCCCATCGGGCAACGATCCTGGGCCACCTCGGTGAAGCTCTGCGCATTCGGTTCGACCGGTTGGACGAACCAGAGGATCTGAATGCCTCGATCGACTGTTTCCGCGAGTCGGTGGATGCGGCCGTCGACGCGGACGACCGTGCCGCGCGTCGCTGTCATCTCGGGAATGCGCTCAATCAGCGTGGCCAGCGTACGAGAACACTGGCAGATGTAGATGCCGCGATCGACGCTCTGCGGCAATCGGTAGCCGCCGCCCCGAGTGTTCCCTCAGAGCGGCCCGACCACCCTGACCGGGCGGTGCGGCTATACAAACTTGGGGAGGCGATGTGGTCCCACTTCGAGCTGACCGGTGCGATGGCGGACCTGGACGCCGCGATCGACCATTTCCGTGAGGCAGCGGTCGCCGCCCCCGTCGACCACCCCGAGCGGACCGACATCCTGACCGCTTTTGGTGGTGCACTGAGCAAGCGCAGCGAGCAGATGGGGAGAGTGGCGGACGCGGACGCCGCGATCGAATGCCTGACAGAGGCGCTGGCTCTCGCTCCGCCCGAGGAGCCGGATCGGCTGAGAGTCCTGAACAACCTTGCGGGGGCGTTGCGGTCCCGCTTCGAGCTGACGGGTGTGATGGCGTATCTGGATGCCGCGATCGACCGCTTCCGGGAAGCGGCGGCCGCCGCGCACGACGCGGACGACCGCGCAATGACGTTGACCAACCTCGGAAACGCCTTCCGGGAACGAGGCGAGCGTCTGGCCGCAGTGGCGGACGCCGATGCTGCCGTCGACTGCCTCACCGAAGCGGTCGGATTCACCTCCGCCGACGACCCTCACCGTGCGATGAGGTTGTCCAAACTTGGGATCGCACTGCGGTTCCGCTACGACCGGACAAAAGTGCCGGAGGACTTGAATGCCGCGATCAACTGCTTGAGACAAGCGGTGGGCTTTGCCCACGGCCTGCCCGATCGGGCAGGGATCCTCACCAATCTCGGAGGCGCGCTGAAAAGGAGGTTTGCCCAGACGGACGAGTCAGCGGATCTGGACGCGGCGATCGACTGTCTGACGGAGGCGGTGGAGACCGCACCCGCGGACAACCTCATCCGGGCGGTGCTGCTCAACAACCTCGGAGACGCGCTAAGGACTCGATTCGGGCGGGTGGGTGCGTCAGCGGATCTGGACACGGCGATCGACCGTCTGGCGGAGGCGGTCGCCGCCACCCCTGCCCAGCACCCCGACCGCACGCTGTCCCTGTCCAACCTCGCCGACATGCTGCAGGCTCGCTACGGGCGCAACCGGGGGGCCGCGGACCTGGACGAAGCGATTTCCTGCCGTCTGAAGGCCTCGAAGGTGAAGGCGGCTGCACCTGCCATCCGGCTCAGGGAGTCGGCGCTGGCGGCGGCCCTGCTTGCCGCGTCCGGTGGCGCGCGGGCCGCAGCGAACGCCGCGGAGAACGCGGTTCTGTTGTTGCCGCAGTTGGCTCCGCGGCGCCTGGAACGCGGCGACCAGCAGTTCGCCATCGCCCAATTCGCCGGCCTGGTCGGCGACGCCGCCGCACTCGCCCTCGCAGCCCCGGACGGCACCGCGGCCGGACGGGCCGAGCGCGCTCTGGGGCTGCTGGAGACGGGTCGGGCGGTGCTGCTCAGCCAGGCCCTGGAGACCCGCAACGACCTGACCGACCTGCGGGCGCACCACCCCGAACTGGCCGCACGGTTCGCGGACTTGCGGGACCGACTTGACTCGCCCGCGAGCACTGACACCGCTGCCCTTGCCGCCGCGGCGGGCAACGAACCGGCGCAGGGCGGCCCGTCGCGCGAACGGCACCTGCTGGCGGGGGAGTTCTCCGACCTGCTGGAGAAGATTCGCGGCCTGAAGGGATTCCACACCTTCGCGTTGCCACCTGCGATGGACGAGCTTCGCGCCCAGGCCGCCCATGGACCCGTGGTCGTGTTCAACATCAGCCAGTACCGCAGCGATGCACTGCTGCTCACCAGGGGCGGCGTCGCCAGTCTGAACCTGCCGGGCTTGGCCTACGGCCCCCTGATCGAACAGATCCTTACCTTCCAGCAGGCACTGCAGGAGGCGTCGGGCGACGACGCGGAGAAGCGGGTCGCCGCGCAACGCACCATCAACGGGGTCCTGGAGTGGCTATGGGACGTGGCCGCGGGTCCGGTGTTCGACGCTCTGGGGTTCCACGGCCAGCCGGAAGGAGCGAGCCATGGCCCGGAGGACTGGCCGAGGGTGTGGTGGGTGCCGGGCGGTCTGCTGGGTCTGCTGCCGCTGCACGCGGCCGGCCATCACACCGATCCGGGCGACCGGTCGCGGCGGCGCACGGTGATGGACCGCGTCGTCTCGTCCTACACACCGACGATCCGTGCTCTGCGCCACGCTCGTGAACGAGGTCGTACCGCCGCCGCGTCCGAGGCCGCGCACAGTCTGATCGTGGCGATGCCGACCACACCCGGTCTGCCCCGTCAGGGCCGACTGGACTTCGTCGAGGACGAAGTAGAGGCGGTGCGCAAGTGGTTGCCCGGCGCCGTACTGCTGCAGGAACCGAACACCGATACCGTGCCGCCCGCAGGGCCTTCATCTGCCCTGCCGATGAAGGCCCACGTCCTGCGATGGCTCCCGGAGTGTGCGATCGCGCACTTTTCCTGCCACGGTTCGAGCGATCCGACCGACCCCTCACGGAGCCTGCTTCTGCTGCACGATCACGCGGACGCTCCGCTGACTGTCGCCAGCCTGGCGTCAGCGAACCTCGGGAAGGCACGCCTGGCCTACCTGTCCGCCTGTCGCACTGCGGCCATCGATACCGCACAACTGCTCGATGAGGCCATCCATCTCAGCTCGGCTTTCCAACTCGCGGGATTTCCCCATGTGATCGGCACGTTGTGGGAGATCGACGACGAGCTCTCCGCCACCGTCGCCGACCTGTTCTATACCGGTCTGGGACAGGGCTCCGGGACACTGGACCCGGACCGCGCGGCACACGCGCTGCACCATGCGGTCCGCAGCATCCGCGATGGAAGCAGCCCACAAGCTGCGCAGGACCTGACCGGGTTGCCCTCCCTATGGGCGGCATACATGCACGCCGGCGCATGACGGCGAGGAAGGAAGTGGGCGCCACATCCCCGTCTCTAGGCGGCCTCTCGGTCTCCCCTTGCGCGGGGACGTGGACCAGCTGGACCTATCAGCAGTGATGCGAGTGTGACGGCAGCCTCTAACTGATCATTTCAGAATGACGTGCGGAGCCGTCGAAGGCAGATGATGCTGCAGGCGAGTTCGAGTAGTCCCTGGTGGAGGTCGGCTCGTTGCTCATAGCGGACACGGAGTCGTTTGAACTGATGGAGCCAGGCGAAGGTCCGCTCGACGACCCAGCGGGGGCGGCCGAGGCCGGAGCCGTGGGCAGCGCCGCGTCGGGCGATCAGGGGTCTGATGCCGCGTTTCCGTAGCAGGTGGCGGTACTTGTCGTAGTCGTAGCCCCGGTGGGCGAAGAGCCGTTTGGGTCGGTTGCGGGGACGCCCGCGCACCCCTCGGATGCGGGGTATCGCGTCCAGCAGGGGGATCAACTCTGTGATGTCATGCCGGTTCCCGCCGGTCAGGGAGACGGCCAGAGGCGTGCCGTGGCGGTCGACGATCACATGGTGCTTGGAGCCAGGGCGGCCGCGGTCGATGGGTGAAGGGCCGACGTGAGCCTCCCTTTGAGGGCCCTGATGTGGGAGCCGTCGATGGCCGCATCGTCCATGTCCAGCAGGCCGGTTGTCCGCAGCTCGGCTAACGAGCTCGTGCACGGTAGGCGGTGAGACGTCGAGGACTTCGGTGGCGGCGGTGTTCAACTCTGCTGAGTCGAGATCAGGTCTGCGGCCTGCTGCTGGGACAGGAGGCCGGCGATGGCTTGGACGGTGTCGCTCGTGTGCTCGCGGTGGCCGAGGTGGCGGGCGAGAGCCCGCCAGTTCTTGAGGTGGGCGATGCCGTGCTCGACTCGGATACGCCGCGAGGAATGCGCCTTGCGCTGCCGCTCGTGCAATTCCTCGTACCAGTCCGGTGCGTTCTTCTTGAACTTGCGATGCGGTGGTGTCACGACGCGCCCGCCGGTCTGCGCACCCAGGCCCTGGTAGCCAGCATCGGCGAGAATCTCTACGGCAGGACCGTCAGACAGGAGCCTGACTAGCCCTAACTGTCGGGCGTGGGTGATGTCCGCGCAGCTGCCGGGCGTGGTCGGGCTGCAGAACAGCACCCGGCCGTCTCCGTCCGTGAGCACCATGGCCTTGACGGCGTTCTGCTTGCTCTTGCCGGAGATGAACTTGTCCCGATCCTTGCGTCCGACGGCTGGCCGTCGGACCCGGATCTCAGTGCCGTCGACGATCCCGGTCTCGCCGGTCACGCCGAGGTACTCGACGACCTCGGCCAGAGTCCGTAACCGCACTCCGGCAGTGACCGTGCAGCCTCGCTGGGCGAGCAGTGGGCGCACCTCGCCGATGGCTCGTGTGATCGTGGAGCGGTCCACGCCAAACCAGCACGCCAGCACGTCGTGCGTGACTCCATGACGGAGGTGCACAAGCGTGGCCAGGAGGCGGTCGACGAAGACCAGCCGGTGCTTCGCACCGGCGCCCACGGCCCGCTTCCGTGCTCGTGACGCGAGCCTGGCCTGGTGCCGTTCATGCCACAACGGACCTACATCGGCGACGAGTTCAGCGATCACGTCGGGCGACAGACCCGTGATCCTCCGGTCGCTGATGATCGATGCACGAGACGCGTTCCCCACCACACGAACATGATCGTCGATCGAGAGCTCGACGTCTCACCGCCTACCGTGCACGAGCTCGTAAAGGTTGTCCTACCTTCCACGCGTGGGTCTGATCCGGTCGTTCGTAGGATCGGAGGGCCCGGGGGCTCCGGGTATGGCTGTAAAGGCTGAGCCGCTGGATGGCTTACGGGACTTGGCCGCTCGGAGCCCCGCGACGACTCGACCGCCAATTGGGAGACGCGGCTCAATCGCTGCAGTAGGACAACGTCGGCGAGGTCGTCTGCGGGTTCGGTGTACGACGAGCTGGCGGAGGTGACCGTGGCCGAGATCTGGGCCGGGTGTTGCGGGCGGGGGAGGACGGGATGGGCGAGGGCGGTTACCCGGGGATGATGGTGGCCGGGCGCTATCGGCTCGTGGGGGCGCTGGGAGCGGGCGGGTTCGGGCAGGTTTGGAGGGCCCGGGACGAACAGCTTCGTGTCGAAGTCGCAGTGAAGGCGGTCTCACTGCCCGCCACGGGATCGGAGAAGGAGCGTGCGGACCTTGTCGCGCGGGCGATGAGGGAGGCCCGGAACGCGGCACGGCTGCGGACCCATCCCAACGTTGTGGCGGTTCACGATGTGGTGACCGACCGGGCAGTGCCCTGGATCGTCATGGAACTCGTCGAGGGACGCTCCCTGGCCGACGAGTTGCGGGCCGCTGGGCCGCTCCCCGTCGCACGGGTCTGCGAGGTGGCGGGCGCGGTGCTGTCCGCGCTGGAAGCTGCCCACACGGCCGGCATCGTCCACCGGGACGTCAAACCCGCCAACGTGCTCCTCGGCGACGACGGCCGGGTGCTACTGGCCGACTTCGGCATCGCGGTGCGTGAACACGACACCAGGGTGACCGGCACAGGCATGGTGATCGGCTCGCTTCCCTACCTCGCCCCCGAGCGCATCGAGCAACGCGGCGACGGGCCGGCCGGAGACCTCTTCTTTCTTGGCGTGACCCTCTACGAAGCCATCGAGGGGGTCAACCCGTTCCAGCGGACCACGCCCTCGGAGTCCGTGGCCGCCGTCCTGGCCTACCGCGTCGCCCCACCGCGCATTGCCTCAGGAGTGTCGGATCTGGTCATGCGACTGCTCGACAGGGACCCCACCGCCCGGCCCACCGCAGCGGCCGCCCACGCGCTCCTCTCAAACCCCTCCCAGCCCACCGCTCCAGTGACTGTGCCGGTCGCCAGCCCGCCCCCAGCGCCTCAGTTCGGCATCGTCTTCCGGGGCTACGCACGCGACCAGGTGGATGAGTACTTTGCGGCGCCGCCGCACCGGCGTCCTGCGAACCCGCGCTTCGAGCTCACGCGCCGCGGCTACGACCGGGCCCAGGTCGACGAAGCCGTCCGCCAGGACCCAACCGTCACGACTGCTCAGCCCGCATATCGATGTGCGGAGTGTGGAGCGGGTTCACCGAAGTGGAAGGGGCGATGCCCCGAGTGCCAAGCGTGGGGCACCGTCGAAGGGGTCAACTCGTAAGGCTGCTCCTCTTCGCACGACCGCTCTGCCGTGAAACGGGTACCGGCCCGGACTCAGAATCGCCCGGGCGCCGTCACCCTGCGTGCAGCGATCCACCTGGCCGCCGGCGCCATCGATTTCCTGGGGCGTTTATCAGAAGTAGATCTTGAACATGAGATGCTCTCGCTTTGTGGCGCGTGGGGATCTGACAGACGCACAGTGGGCCCGGCTGGAGCCGCTGTTGCCCAGGGGGAAGAAGCCAGGGCGTCCGCCGACGTGGACGAAGCGGCAGCTCATCGACGGGATACGGTTCCGGACTCGGACGGGTGTCCCGTGGCGGGATGTTCCGGAGCGGTATGGTCCGTGGGCTCGGGTGTACGACCTGTTCCGGCGCTGGCAGCGGGACCGTACCTGGCAGCGCATCTTCACCGAACTGCAGGTCCAGGCCGACATAAAGGGTCTGATCAACTGGGAGATCAACGTCGACTCCACCGTCTGCCGGGCCCATCAGCACACCGCCGGGGCGCGGAAAAAGGGGCCCTGCAAAAGGAACCGCCCGGCGGTGTCGCCACGGAGAGCTTCCGTCGCGTCGTCGTGTCCATCCGGGCCCCGGCTCGGGTTCACCACCGTCACGGGAACAACTGTCGACGCCCGTTGCGGCCTGTACGGGATCGCAGGAAACCCCCAGGACCGTGCTTCATCGAGGTCATGCGCTGGCGGCATCCGGCCGTCGGCCATCGACCGGAGGTACCTCCCATGACCGCCTGGCTGCAGATGCTTGAACTGGTCCACCCGCGGCATGTGCTCGCTGCACTGCGGATCGCCGACCTCACCCTCTCCTTGCTCCGCCAACAGCAGGTTGATGCCCAACGCGTCGCCGGTATCCCCCGCGAGATGCCCCTCATACGGCCCATAAGCTGTCCGGATATGCGCTATCTTGCCAATCGTCGGCCGTGAAGAGGGGGGCTCGTGTCCAGTGTGATTTGGATTAGCGTGGACGACGCGGAAGAGGACCTCCTTTCCTTCTATCAATGGCTGCAAGACGAGCCAGACATCCGTCGCCATGCGGTGATCTCCATGGAGGCTTCAGCCGCAGGTGAGGGCGAGATGGGGGGAGCTCTCGATGTCGTGAAGCTAGTGATCGACACTAATTTTCAGATCTTGAACTTCGGCCTCGCCTACGCCGCCTGGCGCGGTACCCGCAGGCAGCCCTCCTCACTGTCCGTCGAGCGTGATGGTGTGAGGATCACCCTTGACGGTGGCGACCCGGACGCCGTCGCCCGAGTTCTCAGGGCGCTCGAGGAGTGAACGCCGTTCCCAACCCCACCGCATCCCGTGCGGTGCTCATCGGGACCAGCCACTACACCGGCTCACTGCAGAACCTTCCCGCAGTCGCCGCCAACCTCGAAGCGCTCGCTGAAGTCTTGTGCTCTCCAGACGTGCTGGGTTTACCCGCACAGAACTGCGTCGTCGTCGCTGATCCGGACACTCCGGCGCAGATGATCGACCCGATCGTTCACGCTGCCACAGAAGCCACAGACACACTCCTGGTGTACTACGCCGGACACGGGTTGCTCGCCCGGCAGGCTGCGGAACTCCATCTTGCGCTGACGGGCTCGGACCAACAGAGAGCCTCATACACCGCCGTCCCGTACGGAGTGATCGGCGAGGAGATGGCCAGAACTCGCGCCGAGCGGCACGTCGTCGTCCTGGACTGCTGTTACAGCGGACGCGCTCTGGGCCGGATGGGCAGCAGCGACCCCGCGACAGCGTTGGCCGACGAGGCGGCGATCGAAGGTACCTATGTGATCGCCGCTGCCGGTGAGACCAAGACCGCACTGGCTATACCCGGTGAACGCTACACCGCCTTCACAGCCGAACTTCTCACCACCCTTCAGCACGGGATCACGGGCGAAGGGCCCTACCTCAGCCTCGACACCATCTACAACGAAGTCGCAGCGTCGCTCCGCGCCAAGCAGCGACCCCGTCCGCAGCGCCGCACCCGAAACACCGCAGGCCAGCTGATCCTTGCCCGCAACAGGGCCTATCGTGAACGCGCCGAAGCCCACAAGCCGCCCGCCCCGTCCCCACTGCACGATTTCGAGCCCACAAACATGAGGACACTGCTCAAGAAGGCATTCGACCACACCGTCGCGTTAACCCCCCACCGCACGCGTCCAGGCCGTGCGGGCGCGGACGTGAGTCTCTTGATCGTCTACGCCGGTCATCGCCGGGCTTGGGCGGCGTGGATCGCGCAGTGCCTGGAGCGCCACGGCCACCGGGCAGCGCTGCAGCGCTGGGACCCTCCGCGCGAGGTGTCGTTGGAGGACTCTCTCGGTGACCTATTGCTGTCCGGCGGGCGGGTGCTGCTGGTCCTCGATGACTGGTTCTTCAGCCTCGGCCCGCGCCCCGCGGGTGATTGGAACGAAGCACTGAGTGGCTTCATCGCCACGCACGCCGACCGCTTCGCCGCCGTCAACCTCACCAACCGGCCCCTGCTCCCGGCCACCGCCGTCCTGGAGCCGGCCAGCCTGTGGGGGCTGAGTGAGGAGGCTGCCGAGGAGCGCCTGCTGAGTCGACTCGGCCTGGAGCGCCAGCGCGTCCCGAGGCCGTCCGCGGGCCGAGCCCGCTACCCCGGGACCCGCTGCGAGATCTGGGGCGAGGTCCCGCGCCGGAACCCGCGGTTCACCGGCCGCGACGACCTGCTCACCGCCCTCCACCAGCGGCTTGCCGACGCCGAGCGTGGTGCCGCGGTCTGCACCCTGTTGGGCATGTCCGGCATAGGGAAGACCCAGCTGGCCGCCGAGTACGCGTACCGCTTCAGTACGGACTACGATCTGGTGTGGTGGGTCAATTCCGAGGACCGCAGCATCCTGCGCGACCGGCTCGGCGAACTCGCTGTGGGACTCGGCGTGCGGATCGGCAGCGAGCCGGGCGAGCGTATCCGCGCGGTGCTCAACGGGCTGCGGCGCGGGGAGCCGTACACCAACTGGCTGCTGATCTTCGACGGTTGGGAAGACACCGACGGCATCAACGCGCTGCTTCCACAGGGCCCCGGCCACGTCCTGATCACCTCGCGTAACCGGGCCTGGAGCAAAGATACCGACATCTTGGATGTTCCGGCCTTCCATCGTGCTGAGTCCACCGCCTATCTGATGCGCCAAGCCCCGCACATCACCGCCGAGCAGGCCGACGAGGTGGCGGCCGAGTGCGAAGACATCCCACTGCCGCTGGTGCAAGCCGCCGGCTGGCTCGGCGGGTCGGGCATGGCAGCGCCCGAGTACCTACGCATGGTCCGAGAGCGGGGGCTTTCCACGGTCGACGCTCCCGCCGCCAGCGACGGATTCCCGCAATCGTCCATGACATCCTGGTCGATACTGCTCAACCAGCTCAGCCGCGTCCAGCCCCAGGCCGTCGATGTCCTAAGCCTGTGCACGGCCTTCGCACCGGGCCGCATCCCCCTCGGTCTCATCCGTTCCTGCCCACAGGCCGAACTCCCCGAGGAACTGCGATGGATGGCCACCGACTCGCGAGCCTGGACCCGGGCACTGGACACGCTGGTCAACTACTCGGTGCTTACCCGCGAAACCCGCGGACCGGATGGCACCGAGACGGGCCCGTACCAGGAGTCGGTGCACATACACCGGCTGGTCCACGACATCGTCTCCAAGCTGACCAGTGAGGACGGACGAGTTGTGCACCGCCAGGCAGTCCGCACCCTGCTGGCCCAGGCCGACCCCGGCAACCCCCTCGACAGCCGTAACTGGCCCCGGTACGCGGAGCTGCTGCCCCACCTAGAGCCCTCGGGCGCGCTGAGCAGCGCCCAGCCCCGGGTCCAGGAGACCGTCCTGAACTGCCTGCGCTACTGCTTCCGCAGCGGGCAGTACCAGAGTGGCTTGGACCTCGCCCCTCGCGTCCGTGACCGCTGGTCCCGGACCATGGACCCGCTGGACCCGCCCATGCTCGACCTGACCATGCAGGAGAGCAACATCATGCGGGCGAGCGGCCGGTTCCGTGAGGCGTACGACCACGACCGCGGCGTCTTGCAGAGGCTGAGAGCCGCCGACCAGCGCAACGAGCTCGGCGAGTTCAACACCCAGGGAGCCATGGCCAACAGCCTCCGTCTCCTGGGGCGGTACCAGGAGGCCCATGAGATTCAGCGTGAGGTCCTCGATGGCATGCGACGGCTGCTCGGCCTGGATGAGCTCGCCACGATGGCCGCCCAGCATGACCTCGGTGTCGGGCTGCGACTTCTGGGCAGGTACGCCGAGGCGTGTGAATTCGATCTGGAGACTCTTGCCCGCCAGGAGAGCGTCTGGCGTGCGAGGCACATGGACACCCTCCGTTCGGGCAACGCCCTTTCCAACGACCTGCGTCTACTGGGCCGTTATCGTGATGCGCTCGCCCGCCAGGAGTCGGTGGCCCGCCTCCATGTTCAGGTGCTGGGCCCACGGCATCCGCAGACCCTGTCGGCCCGCGGACTGCTGGTCATGTGCCGCCGGCGCGAGGGGGGCCAGAGGCAGGACGTGGGGCGCGAGATGGCAAGTCTCCTCGACCAGGTGGCCGAGGTGCACGGTCGCGAGCACTACCGCACCCTGGCCCTCATCACCAACTACGGCAGCTACCTGCGGGAACACGGCGATCTATCGCAGGCACGGGAGCTGATCGACGAGGCCGAGGCCGGCTACCGAGCCCTCCTCGGGCCCTCCCACCCTGTAGCCACCGGCATGCTCTCCAACTCCGGGCTCGTCATGCAGGTCGCCGGTGAACGCGCCGAGGCCATGTCGACACTCGAGACGTCCTTTGTGAGCCTCACCGCCACCCTCGGTGCCGACCACCCCTGGGTCCTCGGCTGCGCCCTCAACGCGGCCAGCGCCTGCAACTTGAACGGCCGGATCGCCGACGCTGTCGAGCTGAGCCGGGACACCCTGCGCCGGGCCCGGCACACGCTCGGGCAGGAACACCCGCTTACCCTCTCCTGCCAGGTGGCGCTCGCCGCGGACCTGCGGGCCGGCCGTGAACGCGAGGAGGCGGGAAAGCTGGAGGAGGACGCTCTGCTCGGGCTCACCCGCACGCTGGGCGCCCAGCACCCGCACACCGTCTCCGCCCGCCAGCGGACCCGCCCCTACTGGGACTTCGAGCCTTACCTGGATTGACGGGCAGCACGAGAACGGCCCGGCCCCGAGTCACCGCCGTGAATCGCTCGCACGAATCTCTCCAGCCAGCCGCTGACTCGACCCTTCGACGGGGTCGTCGCGGTCGTCGATGGGCTCGGCGAGTTCACCGACCCCGCACGCCGCCCAGGTATCCACGAGCAGGCCGAGGCCGTGCTCCACAAGCACCCAGGAGATGCGCCAGGCGGCCGGGAAGCGCCGCGCCGCCTCACGGGAAGGACAGCGTCGAGTCGGCTCCGGCCAAGCTTGGTGCGGCTGCGTGGCATCTGCCAGCGCACGAACGCCGGTGCGGTGCTGTGCCGGACCTTCGGTGGAGGAATGACGCTGGCGGTGTGGGCTGCTCGCGCGGTCGAGGGTGAAGACCCCGACCTATGTTGCATTGTGCAGCTGGGGTGGTCGGCGAGAGCGGGGCCAGTAGCTGGTGAGGCCAGCGCTGGGTGTAGCGGGGAGCGGGGAGCGGTGTCGTGCGGCGGGCTGGGGAGTGCGTCGCACGCCGGGGCTCGGCGGTCAGCTCCTCGCCGGGTCTGGAGGCGGTGGCAGCGCCAGGCCGTGTCTTGAGTCTTGTTTTGCTGAGGCCTGTGGCGTGTGACGGAGGCCCCGGTTCCCCCTCATGGAATGTCAAATTTCACGCAAAGTGGAGGTGCATCCTCCGAAGTCGATGTTCAGGCAGTTGTCTTGATTCTGATGAGGTGTATGGGCATTCATGCCCGATATATCCGTCGTGAGAGGTGTGGTATTCCGGCATGTGGCCTGCGTGTCCCGGCAATTCGGGCAGGTGGCTGAAGTGGCGGTGCTTGCGTAAAGCGTCAGTAGTGCTGACCGTCCGTCAGGCGCTTGACGTGTGCAAGTAAGGCGCAGTTAAAGTCCCGGGACTTTTGAAGTTCATGTGACTCCCGTGTGGGGACTTTATGGGGTCGGGAGAGCGGGGGAAAGATGAGCGCGTCCCGGGGGCGGCGTGGTGCGGCCAAAGCAGTGCTTGGTCTGGCTGTAGCCGTCGTGGTGACGACCGGTGTTCCGTCGTTGGGGAACGGCGGTAGTGCCGCTCAGGCCACGCCGTACCCGGCCAGGGTGTCGGGTGCCGGCAAGATCCGGGCGGCCGTGACGGTGTCGGCTGCTGAGAAGGCGGCTGAGGCGGGCGGCAGCAACGTCGAGGAGACGTCGTTGCGTACGGAGTCGAGCGAGGTCTACGCGACGCCCGACGGACAGATGGAAGCCGTGCAGCATCTCAAGCCGGTCCGCACCCGCGTTGCCGGCCAGTGGAAGGCGATCGACAACACACTCGCGAGGCAGTCCGACGGCACGGTGGTTCCGAAGGCGGCGGCAGTCGGGCTGGCCTTTTCCGGTGGAGGCACGGGCCCCCTGGTTTCTCTGGAGCGGTCGGGGAAGAAACTGTCGTTCTCGTGGCCGGCCGCCCTGCCTGCCCCGACACTGGACGGCGACACCGCCACCTACGCCAATGTGCTGCCCGACGTGGACTTGAAGATGAAGGCCACCACGGACGGCTACTCCGAACTGCTGGTGGTCAATACCCCCGAAGCAGCCAAGAACCCTGCTCTGGCCGAACTGAAGCTGAAGGTGGCATCCCCGGGCCTGGCCCTGCAGGAAGCGACCTCCGGCGGCCTGGCAGCCATCGACGACAACGCCGGCGGCGTGGTCTTCCAAGCAGCCAAACCCATGATGTGGGACTCCACCCAACCCACACCGGCTTCGACCGGAGCCAAAAGCCTTGCTGCCGCACGTACCAAAGCCGGTGACGGGTCTGATGCCGCGGACGCGCCCGGTGACGGGGCGAAGGTGGCCCCGATCGGCGTCGACGTCGCGACCGACGGCAGCGAGTTGAAACTCACCCCTGACCACGGGCTGTTGACGGGTTCGGACACGACGTTCCCGGTCTACATCGATCCGCAGACCTACACCCCGAAGGCGGGGGAGTGGACGATGGTCTCGCGGTACTGGGCCTCTGAGCCGCAGTGGCGGTTCAACGGGGACAAGGACGCCGGTGTCGGCTATTGCGGCTGGTATTACTGCGCGCCCTACGACGTGAAGCGCCTATTCTACCGGTTCCCCACCGCAGACATCTCCGGGAAGACCATCCTCAGTGCGACGTTCGTCGCGCAGGAGACGTGGTCGGGGTCGTGCAGCGCTCGGTCGGTCCAACTCTGGCGCACCAAGCCGTTCGACTCCGACACGACGTGGAACAGCTCGGCGGACAACTGGCTTGAACAGCTGGACTCGAAGTCCGTGGCCATGGGCGGAGGCGCCGACTGTCCCTCGAGCAAGCTCGAACTGGACGCAACGGCCGCAGTGAAGTACGCAGCTTCCCACGGGTCGGACTACACCTCCTTTGGTCTGAGGGCAGCCGACGAGGGCGACAAGTACGGCTGGAAGCGGTTCTCCGATGACGCATATCTGCGGGTGAAGTACAACAAGCCGCCGACGCAGATTCCCATGTCGCAGCTGAACCAGGAGCCTGGAGGAATCTGCAAGAAGCCGGAGAAGAAGGCCTACATCCGCAGCCTGCCCCAGCTCAGCGCGAACAAGGTCACGGACCCGGACAAGGACCAGGTGGCTGTGCAGTTCCAGCTGTGGTGGGACGCCGGAAGCGGCTTCAAGCCCCAGTGGACTTCCAAGAAGGAAGACCTGAAGTCCAAGCCCTCCGGGAAGGACTTCAGCATCACACTGACCGAGAATCTCCCAGGCACCAGCAAGACGATCCCCCGAGACAAGACCGTGGCCTGGTTGGCGCGGGCCTGGGACTACGACCAGGGCAAGATCTACAGCCCTTCGCCATGGTCGGACGCGGGCTCGGCGACGGGCTGCTACTTCGTCTGGGACACCAAGACACCCGAGGGACCGAAGATCACCTCCGGTGACTATCCGTCCAAGGACGACAGCGACCCGAACGACCCGGTCTACGACGGCGTGGGCCGCTACGGCACCTTCACTCTGGATGCGTCGGACACCGACGTGGTGAAGTACTGGTTCGGCATCAACGAGGAACCCTCGTCGGACAACGAGGTGGCCACCACGGGCGGCGCGGCCAGAACGGTCAGCTTCCGGCCCACGCGCTCCGGTACCAACTTCCTCTACGCGCAGGCATTTGATTCCGCAGGCCGCATCAGCGAGCAGTCGCGCTACGTCTTCCGCGTGAAGTCCGGCCAGCCCACCCGCGCTGAGTGGAAGCTGGACGAGGCCTCGGGCGCGACCCAGGCAGCCGGCTCGTCCGCAGCCCGGACCCTGGATCTGAAGGGAAGCCCGACGCTCGGTGCCGCGGGAGTCGATGGAAACGCGGTGTCACTGGACGGCGTGGACGACTACCTGGTCTCCGACATTCCGACCGTGGACACCTCCACCGGCTTTTCGGTGACCGCATGGGTCAAGCTCGACAAGATGCCGGCCGCCGCCGCGGTGGTCGCCGCCCAGCCGGGCAACAACGCCCCGGGCTTTGAGCTGTACTACTCCAAGACCAACGACCGGTGGGCGTTCAACCAGTACTCGGCCGACACGACCACGGCCACCCCTGTGCGGGTGATGCAGTCCGCCGCAGGCGGCGTGAAAGCGGGCGCATGGGTGCATCTGGCGGGCATCTACAGCTCCTCGGCCGGTCAGCTGTCCCTGTACGTCAACGGAACGCTCGCCGGAACCACCCCCTACTCCACGCCCTGGGACGCGCGGCGAGGCCTGCAGATCGGCGCCGGCTCCCACGACGGCGCAGCGGGCAGCTTCTTCCCCGGCACCATCGACGACGTCCGCCTGTATGACAAGCCGCTTGCGGCGAGCGAGGTAAGCAGCCTCTACAACAAGCAGTCCATCGGTACCGGTCGCCCAGCCCGTGCGGTCTTCCCCCTGGATGAGCCGGCCACGAATGACGACGGCACCACGAGGACGCAGGTGTCCGGCCGCGCGGAGGTCAGCCCGGCCGTGTTCAAGGGCGGCGCTACTGCTGGCAAGCCCGGCCGGTCCGGCGCGGCGCTGAGTCTGGACGGTGTCGACGACTACGCGACGACCGCAGGGCCCTACATCAACAACCAGCGCAGCTTCTCCGTCACTGCCTGGGCGAAGCTGCCCAAGACCAAGCCCACCCGCCCGGCGGTCATCGCCACCCAGACCGGCACGGTGAAGCCGGGATTCGAGCTGTACTACTCACCCGCCTACGGCTGGTCGTTCAACCAGTACACCCAGGACACCGCCAACGGCACACCGGTCCGCGCATCACAGGGTGACCCGGACCTGGCACCGGGCGGCGAATGGACCCAGATCGTCGGCTCCTACGACGCCGTCACCAACGATCTGCGGCTGTATGTGCAGGGCAAGTGGGTGGCCACCACGAAGTTCGACGCCCCGTTCTACGGCAGCGGCCCGGTGCAGATCGGCGCGGGCAACTACAGCGGCGTGCCTGCGAGTTTCTTCCCGGGGCAGATCTCCGGCGTCCAGTTGTACGACCGTGCACTGTCCGCCCCGGAGATCGCCGCCATGTTCAACAGCCAGGCCACTGTGGAAGGCCGCTGGAGGGTCGATGCCTCCTCCGGAAGCCCGGCGACCTCGCCCGACGATCTCACGCGAGAGGACCACACCCAGCACCCCCTCACGCTCGTCGGCGCGGCGAAGATCGACAACGTCAGCCTGAACAACCCCATCGGTGGTGGCGACCTCGTCCTGAGCAGCCAGGGCACCGGATCTGCTTCGACCAGCGCCTCCCCGATCGACACGAGCAGGAGCTTCACCGTCTCCGCCTGGGTCACCGCCCCGAGCCGCCCGGCCAAGCCGGTCACCGTGATGAGCATGGCCGGCACCAACAACAGCGGGTTCGCGGTCCGCTACGTACCCGACGCAACCGACTCCGCCCATGCCGGCCGGTGGCAGCTGGTCATGGCCAACGCGGACAGCACCACCGCGGCGACCGCCACGGCCGAGCACAGCAACTTCCAGAACAACACCGACTGGAACAACATCATCGTCGTCTACGACGCCTTCGCCGGGCGGATGTCCCTCTACGTCGACGGCCAGACGCAAGTCACACCGTGCGCGGACGATAACGACGACGGTGTCCCCAACGACCCCGACTGCACCGAGAAAGTCTCCTGGAACACCTCGGTCCTGCCCTTCGCCGCCACCAAGGGCCTGCAGCTCGGCCGGCTCAGGACCAGCTCCACCACCTGGGGCGAGTACTGGAGCGGCGCCATCGACGACGTGTGGGTCATGCAGGGAGCAGCCAACGAGGCGCAGATCGCGAGCTTGTCCGGCGGAGCCGACCTGGACACCACGGCAGGCCCCTGACCCGGGCACCCCTCCACAGCACCACGACTGCCCCAAGCAGGCACAGCAGTAGCTACGCCCCGTAGCGCACCCATGACGTACGGCAAGACGCGAAGGATGAGGACGGAACGATCGTGATGCGAGCACGGATGACGGCGATGGGCATGCGACGCCGGGTTGCCGTCCTCATTTCCGCTGTCTTGGTGGGCTCGATCCTCCAGGCCTCGACCACCTCCGCAACAGCAGCGGACAACGAACCACTCATACCCGCTTCGGAAAAGCCGCTGTCCGGACACAGCGTCACGCCACGGCCCCGCCTGGACGACGGCGCGCCACGAACGCCCAAGGCCAGACCCAGACATGCCTGGGCCAAACCCGGCTCCGCCACGGTGTCCCTTCAGCCCGGCACCAAGAGCAAAGCAGTGCGGGCCGGCAGCCTGCCCATCACTCTCATCACACCGAAGACGGCACAACACACGCCGCTGACCAAGGCCGGGAAGACCTCCCACACCCCGCTGAAGGGCAGCGCTACCCTCCGGATTCTCGACCAGAAGACCGCCCTGCGCGCCGGCGTCAACGGACTGCTGTTCTCCCTCAAACAGCGACCTGATGCCACCGGTAACACCGTCGGCATCAGCCTGGACTACTCCGCCTTCGCCCAGGCCTACGGCGGCGCCTACGCATCACGGTTGAAGCTGGTGCAGCTGCCTGCCTGCGCTGCGACCCGCCCGCAAGACGCAAAGTGCTCGAAGGCCACGCCTCTGGCCTCGCACAACGACGCCGCGGCGAAGACCCTCACGGCCACGGCACTGACCGTACCGGCCAAGGACAGCGCCGCCCCCGTGTTGCTCGCTGCCACAGCCGGCACCTCCAGCGACCAGGGCGACTACAAAGCCACACAGCTGTCCCCGTCCTCTGCGTGGCAGACCAACCTCAACACGGGCGACTTCACCTGGTCCTACGACATGCCCGTACCCGACGTGCCCGGTGCCTTCAAACCGCAAGTGGGCCTCGCGTACTCCTCCGGCGGCATCGACGGCCGCACCTCCAACAGCAACAACCAGTCCTCCTGGGCGGGAGACGGTTTCGACCTGTGGCCCGGGTTCATCGAGCGCAGCTACAAGCCGTGCTCCGACGACGGAGTGACCAACGCCGACGGTGCCAAACCGGGCGACCTGTGCTGGGCCTACGACAACGCCACCCTCTCCTTCAACGGGCACTCCGGTGAGCTGATCGCGACAGGTACCAATTCCTTCCGTCTCAAGGGAGATGACGGAACGAGAGTCGACCGGATCTACGGCAAGACCGGAGACGACCGCGACAACGGTGACAACGACCAGGAGTACTGGCGTGTCACCACCACCGACGGCACGCAGTACTACTTCGGGTACAACAAGCTGCCCGACTGG
This sequence comes from Streptomyces sp. BK340, assembly GCF_007827595.1. Lineage (GTDB taxonomy): Bacteria > Actinomycetota > Actinomycetes > Streptomycetales > Streptomycetaceae > Streptomyces. The sequence continues at coordinate 18,761 of NZ_VISR01000004.1, read as the reverse complement.
TCGACCGGCGACGAAACCACCGACTCCACCTGGACGACGCCGGTCTTCGGCGATGACACGGACGACAAGTGCCACAAGGACACCTTCGCCGACTCCTGGTGCCAGCAGGCCTGGAGATGGAACCTCGACTACGCCGTGGACACCCACGGCAATGCAATCGCCTACTACTACACGAAGGAAACCAACTACTACGCCCGGAACCTGAAGGCAGCCGACGAAACAGTCTACGACCGAGGCGGCTACCTCGACCGTATCGAGTACGGCCTGAAGTCATCCGCGATGTACTCGGCCAAGCCCCTGGCGAAGGTGGACTTCACCTCGGCCGAGCGATGCCTGCCCGAGACGGGTGTGACCTGCGACGCCTCCACGATCGGCGACAAGTCGTTCTACTGGTACGACACGCCCTGGGACCTGAACTGCAAGTCGGGCGCCGACTGCTACAACGGCAACCCGTCCTTCTGGACCCGCAAACGCCTGACCGACGTCACCACCGAGGTCCGGCAATCCGACGGCACCTACGCGCCTGTCGACACCTGGAAGCTGGACCACCGCTGGGGCAAGTCCGATATCGACTACCAGCTGCTTCTCGACTCCCTGCAGCACACCGGACGGTCCGCGAGCCCCGAGATCACGCTGCCCAAGGTCACCTTCGCCTACGACCAGCGCACCAACCGGCTCAAGATCGACGGGGACAACACCGCCCCGTTCATCAAGGAACGCCTGTCCGGCATCTCGGATGAGACCGGCGGCGACGTGACCGTGGATTACTCCACGGCTGCCTGCGACGCCTCCGACCTGCCGACCCCTCAGACGAACACGACCCGCTGCTTCCCGGTGTACTTCACCAAGGAAGGCGCCAAGGACCCGACCCTGCAGTGGTTCAACAAATACGTCGTCGACTCCGTCACCCAGACCGACCGCACCAAGTCTTCCCCGGAGATGGTCACCCGCTACCGCTACCTCGACGGCGCGGCCTGGCACTACGACGATGACGACGGCCTGACCAAGGAGAAGTACAAGACCTGGTCCACCTGGCGCGGATACGCCCACGTCCGTGTGCAGGCCGGCGGCCAGGAACCGGTCGGCATGAAGTCACAGGCCGACCACTACTTCCTGCGTGGCATGGACGGTGACAAAGCCGCCCCAACCGGCGGCACCAAGTCCGTCACCGTATCCGACGATAGCGGCGGCACCATCACCGACCATAACTCGGTCGCGGGCTTCGAATACAAGACCGAGCAGTACAGCGGACCCGACGGCAAGATCCTCAACAAGACGGTCAACACCCCCTGGCACCACGAGACCGGCAAACGCGTCCGCTCCTGGGGCACCACCACCGCCAACCTGACCGCCACCGCCTCCACCCGCACCTGGACCTCCCTGGACGACGGCGCCGGCAGCACATGGCGCACGACCTACCAGACCCACTCCTTCGAAGACACGGCCGGTCGCGTCACCCAGACCGACGACTTCGGCGACGAGTCCACCGCAAAAGACAACCAGTGCACCCGCACCACCTACGCCGACAACACGACCAGTTGGATCCTCGACGCACCCTCGCGCGTGGAGACGGTCGCGGTGAAGTGCGCAGACGTCCCTGACCGCTCCAAGGACGTCCTCGCCGACATCCGCACCGCCTACGACAAGAACGACTACGGAGCCGCCCCCACGAAGGGCGATGCCACCCGGACGGCGACACTGAAATCGCACGACGGGAAGACCGCCACCTACCTCGAAACCGAAACGGCCTTCGACGGATACGGCCGCCCCACCACAGCCACGGACATCACCGCCACTGTCACGGCGACAGAAACCACCAGTCCGGCACGCACGACACGCAAAGACGGCCGCACCACCACCACGGTCTACACCCCCTCAACCGGCTTCCCCACCACCTCGACCGTCACCACACCACCCGCGACTGTCGGTGACGCGACCACGGCGCAGACCACCACGACGACCTACGACACGGTCCGCTCCAGGCCCATCTCGGTCGTCGACACCAACGGCAAGCGCACCGACACCACCTACGACGCGCTGGGCCGAACCCTGAAGGTCTGGAAGCCCAACCGCTCCAAGGCCAGCAACGACACTCCGAACTACGAGTTCTCCTACACCATCGCCGACGGCAAACCGACCGCGGTCGGCACGACCACCCTGTTCGGCACCGGCCGCAGGACCTCCTACACCCTCTACGACGGCTTCCTGCGCCAGCGTCAGACCCAAGCACCCGGACCGGACGGCGGCCGGCTCATCGGCGACGCCTTCTACGATGAGCGCGGCCTGACCTCGAAGGCATTCGCCCCGTACTACAACACCAGCGCCCCGTCACCGGATCTGCTGGCCCTGGACGACGCCCTGGCGGTGGAAACCCAGACCTGGAACACCTACGACGGTCTCGGCCGTGTCACCAAGTCCCAGCAGATCGCCGGCAATGGTGACAACGGCAAGGTGCTGTCGACGACCACGACCGCCTACGGCGGCGACCGGGTCACCGTCACCCCGCCCAAGGGCGCCACCCCCACCACGACCGTCGCCGACGCCCGCGGCCGCACCACGCAGCTGTGGCAATACCACGGCACCACACCCACCGGCGCGCCTGACAAGACCCTGTACGAGTACAACCCGGCCGGCAAACTCACCAAGCTCACCGACCCGGCCGGCAACAACTGGACGTACACGTACGACCAGCGCGGCAACCAGACCGTCGCGATCGACCCGGACAAGGGCGAGACAGACTCGTACTACACGGATCGCAACCAGCTCGACCACACGGTCGACGCCGACAAGAACAAGATCACCCACGTCTACGACGGCCTCGGACGGGAAACCGAGACGCGGCAGGGCGACGCCTCCGGAGCCCTGCTGACGAAGCACGTGTGGGACCCCACCGGTTACAAGGGCCAACTGGCCTCCGCCACCCGGTACATCGGCGGCGCAAGCGGCTCCGCCTACACCACCACCTACAGCCTTTACGACACCCTCTACCGGCCGCACCGGACCACCGTCACCATCCCGGCGGCCGAAGGCGACCTGGCAGGCTCCTACCAGTCGAACATCCAGTACAACGTCGACGGCACCGTCCAGTCGACCAGCTACCCGGCCGCAGGCAGCCTCACCGCAGAGACCATCTCACCCACCTACGACGACGCACTGAGGGTGAAAACGCTCAGCGGCAGCGGCGGCGCCACCTACCTGACCAACACCGTCTACAGCTACACCGGCAAGCCGCTGCAGTACACCTACCAGGCAGCCGGAGCGAAAAAGACGGACGTCACCAACACCTACGACTGGGGAACCCAGCGCCTGCACAACTCCAGCGTGAACCGCGAGGACATCGCAGGCACCGACAAGTCGGCCACCTACAGCTACGACGAGGCCGGAAACATCACCTCGATCGGGGACGTCTCCCGCGACGGCACCGACAACCAGTGCTTCACCTACGACTACGTCGGCCGGCTCACGGAGGCCTGGGCACAGAACACCCCCGCTTGCGCCACCACCCCCACCGCATCGGTACTGGGCGGCCCGGCCCCCTACTGGCAGTCGTACACCTACGACCTCAGCGGCAACCGCCGCACCGAAACCCAGCACGACATCAGCGGCGACACCACCAAGGACATCAACCGCACCTACAGCTACCCCACCAGCGGCAGTAAGCGGCCCCACGCACTCACTCAAGTCGACACGACCGGCCCGAACGGCATCTCACAGGACACCTACACCTACGACGACGCTGGAAACACCGCCACCCGCACCATCAACGGCGACCAGCAGACCCTGACCTGGGACGCCGAAGGACACCTGTCCCAAGTCACCAAGCCCGACGGCAACGGCGGCACCAAGACCACCTCCTACCTCTACGACGCCGACGGCAACCGCCTCATCACGCACACCGACGCGGACGCCACTCTCTACCTCGGCAACACCCAGATCACCCTGGCCAAGGGCTCCACCGCCAAGAAGGCAACCCGCTACTACGACCTCGGCGGTGGAAACCAGGCCATCCGCACCAGCGACAACAGACTCAGCTTCCTCCTCGGCGACCACCACGGCACCTCCGAACTCGCCATCAACGCCACCGACCTGACCCTGCAACAGCGTCGCTCCACCCCCTTCGGGGCATCACGCGGCAAAGCGCCGGCCAACTGGCCAGGCGACAAGGGCTTCGTCGGCGGCACCCAGGACAACACCACGGGCTTCACCCACCTCGGCGCACGCGACTACGACCCCTCGACCGGCCACTTCCTGTCCGCCGACCCTCTGCTGGATCCCAGCAACCCCCAGCAGCTCAATGCCTACGCCTACGCCAACGGCAGCCCCGTCACCAACTCCGACCCTTCCGGCCTCATCACCTACGACAAAGCCGCATACCCCGACAGCAGCGGGCACTGCACTGGCGGCTGGAATGCATGTGGGGCAGGAAACCACGGCTTGAACACCGGCGGCCGTAGCACCGGAAACGGGTCCGGGCGCAGCTACACCGTTGGCAAGGACGGGCAGCCCGTATTCAACGGGCTCAGAATCCCCACGATGAAGGAACTCGTCGCACTCAACCCCCAACTCGACCCGCGGCACGCCACGTATTTCGAGTACTTTTCGGCTTTTGCCAAGAGTAAGTGTGACTCGTTGGGCAACAAGGAATTCTGTGCAGCCGCGAAACGCGCAGGATTCCTGTGGGGCGAGGAGAACGACCCGTGGGGCGTCAAGGCGACCATCCACTGCATCACCGGGCGCGGCGACTGCGGCGAAGCGCTCGTCGAGGACGTGATCACACTCGCCACGCTCGACTGGGGATCCTTCGCCAGGGGTCTCTTGGTGCGAGGTGCCACGAAGGCAGCAGTCAAGGAGGCCGGAGAGAGCGCCGTCCTATCGATGCTGAGAGGGGCGTGCAGCTTCTCTCCCTCCACGCCAGTCCTGCTGAAGAACGGCAGGACGAAGCCCATAGGCAAGGTCCGTCCCGGGGACAAGGTCGCAGTTGCCGATCCTCAAACTGGCAAGCGCAACGGTGCGAGGAGGGTCACGGCCCAACTCGTCCATCACGACAATGACCTTGTCGATGTAACCGTGCGTGCTGTGAATGGCGGCAATGCCACACTGCACACCACCGCCAACCATCCCTTCTGGGATGACACGGACCACGCCTGGGTCCCTGCCGGCAGCCTCCGGACCGGCCACAGTCTGAACACCGCAGCGGATAAGCATGTCCAGGTCGTTGGTGTTGAGAACGAGCCCGGCGAAGCCGACATGTACAACCTCACCGTTGAGCACATGCACACGTACTACGTGCTGGCCGGTGCGACCCCAGTGCTGGTGCACAATGCAGGTTGCCCCACGACAACCTTTTACCATGGTGCGAACGTGCAATCGCTTGTTGACATCCTGAATAATGGGCTGGATGCGAGCAAAGCGGCAGCTAACTACACAGATGGCCCGGGAGGGTTCTTTGTGGCCACTCACTATGGTGATGCTGAATACTTTGCTATGAGGAGTGGCAGCTCTCGGGGTATCATCAAGGTAACTATTAGTGACGACGCTATGGTTCAACTCCGGGAAGCTGGCGCTGTTACCCGATCCATTCCGGAGGGCCCGAAGTCCATGCGGTTCGAGGGGGAGGAATTTCATATCCCGACCTCGGCATTCGGGCTATTCAATCAACTGAGAGCCAGTGGTGGTATTAATGTTTCACCCTGAGGATATCGCTTCCCTTGACATGCATGACTTCATCCGGAGGGAGGAGTCCCGCTTCTTCAGGTCTGGATCCTTTGACTCCAGGGAAGTCGCCTCTCAAATTGCACTGGAGGTGCTGATGATTGGTGCTCCAGATGTCAGGATTACTCAACAGGCCGACTGGATCGCCGTATCTTCCGGCAGCGACTGGCATGTCGGTCTAGGGGGGGATGTTTTCGACAGGTTTGCACCTATTCCTGGAAGTGGTCGTAATGCGGTGACATCGGAAGTGCTCCTGGCTGTATTCTCACCCGCAGTGGTTACTGCGGTGAATGGAGAAGTGACCGTGATTAAGGGAGAGTCGCTCGGACCCCTCGCTGAACATGTGCCGAATAGGGGGCGCGTCGTGGCGTTCCAGGTTCCCACAGAGCAATAGGCTGGAATCCCCCCACCGGATCTTCGGGCGGGCATCCTGGTGCAGGGCGTGGCTTGCGGGCGTTGGGGGAGGGGCGTCCAAGTGGCGCACCTTGCGTTCGCGGATGGAGAGGGCTCGTTGCCGAGGGCGCGGACGGCGTTTTGGCCAACTCAACCAGTATCCGGGTGGCCGATGCGGACGTCTCTCCGAAGTGGAACTTCTCCGACGTGCACGCCATTGCCGCGGTGATCCGCCGGTTCGATGTGGTGGCGGTGCAGGAGGTGCGCGGGGAGTTGCGCTAGTCCTCGGGGAGGACTCGGCGTTCATCCTCACCAACTCACCCTGGGCAAGGCCAGCGTATCGGGGAGCGTCTGGCGTTCTTGTTCAATACGCGCCGCGTCAAGCTGTCCGGGCTGGGTTGCGAGCTGGCGGTACCGCTGGAGGAATAGGCAGGGGCGAATGCCGCTGGTTTGGACCCGCAGTTCTCCCGCCGTCAACTCCGTGATCTTCCGATCGTCTGGTCAGAACCTCACCACCGCCGGCACCTACATCGAGATGACCTCCCGCCTTCTCGAACCCACCCTCCTCGCCCTCGCCATACGCGGCCGCATCAAACGCTGACCATCCCAAGCAGCGAGGCGGTCTCCTGTACGTCACTGACGACCCCTCGGATACTTGTGAGGCAAGTACGGGAAACGGCACTTGCCTCACATGCCTCACGCTTTGCTGCGACCCGAGTGTTCTTCGGTCCGCCGATGAGTTGTTGGGTCCCAGGCGACGATCTTCGACGGGCTCTTGGGGCATCCAGGAGAGGGTCTCGGGCCCGCTGGCACGGTCGGCGAGTCTGTGAGGAACTCACCAGGACCGTGATGGAGGTGTTGTCCATCAGGATCACTCGCATGGCCGGAAGGCGCCGGGCCGGAGGCTGAGGCAGGCGCGGGCGGGGACCAACACGTGTGAAGGCCGGTTCTGTCCGGGCAGCTTCCAGCGGGCCGGGTATCAACTGGGGGAAAACGCCCGGTTGTTGCTTGGTGTGCCTCTAGTATGACGGTCTGCGCTGGCGGCTCACGCGCACCTACTGCATGTGTATTGCACGCACGTCACACCCTCTCCAGTCGGAGGGGGAGATTCGGAGCAGTTCGACCGTGTACCTCACCCGATTCTCCGCGTGCGGCTTCCGGTCTCTGGCGCGCGTCGAGGACGCCGACTGCTGGACTTTTACCGGGAGAACTTCGACTTCGGCCCCGACACCACGATCCGACTCGAGGGTGATCCCACCACCTTCACGCCCCAGAAGCTCGAGCTGCTCGCGGAACTCGGCTGCAGCAAGGTCTCCAGCGGGGTGCAGTCGTTCGACGACCACGTGCTGCGCCTAAGCGGCCGCGAGCACACCGGCGCCGCCTCCACCGAGTTCATCCGCCAAGCGAAGGCCACCGGTTTCGACTGGATCAGCGTCGACCTGATGTACGGGCTGCTCGACCAGACCCTGGACAGTGTCCGACGTGACCTGGACACCGTGCTTGAACACGAGCTCACCGCCGTGGTGTGCACCAAGCTGCACCTGCGTGACTACAGTGACACACGGACCGGCGTCTCCGGTGTGCAGCCCGCAGCCTGGCAAGTCCCGGAGTATCGCGCCCGCCTGGCGTCCCGGGGGCACCGCTGGCCCACGCTCGGCGAGCAGTATCAGATGCGGGAGATCCTCACCGGCGGACTGCGGAGGGCCGGCTGGACTGAGCATCCGACCATGTACTTCGCCCGCCCCGGAGCCGGGCCGGAGAAGTGGAAATCCATCATCACCGACCAAGACCAGCAGCAGCCCGAGGTCGCCATTGGCCTCGGCGGAAGCTCCAGCTGCCGCCGCTCCGAGGCAATGACGAACGTCGACTCGCAGCAGTACAGCGCCGCGGTAGAAGCCGGGCGGATTCCCCTCGGTTCCGCCACCGCGTTCACCGACCAGGCACAGGAGACACGGGCGGTGAACATGGCACTGTCCACACTTCAACCGCTGCGGGAAGAGGTGCATCGGGAGCGTTTCCCCGGCACGTCGCTCTTCTCCCCCCAACGGCGAGAGAGCTTTGCCTTCCTGAGCAAGCGGGGCCTGCTACAGACAGACGAGAGTGCTGGCACGGTCACGCTGACATCGGTCGGAGAGACTCTCGTGGAGGCGATTATCAACACCGAGCTCATGGCGGATCGGCCGCACGTAGGACGGTGAGGGTACTGGGGCCGCGCTCACGGCTGAAAATGGGTACGAGCGCGTGGTGGCTTTGCCGTCGACGATCTCGCCGTTCTCGGCAGCCTCCTGGCGGCGTACCGTGACCAGGTTGCCGTCGCAGCGCGCGGCGCCGGTCATGGAGTTGCCGAGGGCTTGAAACCGACGGGTTTGTGGTACCCCGGAGGGGTTGCACCGTGGACCTGAGGGCCACGCGGTTCCTTAGGAATGAATGGCCCTCGGGTTCGCTTGGGGGCTGACCTGACGCCGGTGATAGGTAATCCCGCGATCGGGATCGGCCAGATGCCCCGGCCCGACCGTGCATCCTCAGGGGAGAAACCGCTCTTTTCATCTCCAAGTCGGGACACCCCGGCGAAATCGGAGGACCGAGGATGGCCAGCGACACCGAGAAGTGGTTCAACGCCGAGAAAGGATTCGGCTTCATGGGGCAGGATTCCGGTGCAGGATCGCAGTCGAGAGTGCGGGCACGGCCACCGCGAGGTGCGCCAGCTGAAGGTGCCCACCGTCCGCCCGGGCCTGCTGTTCCCGCACGCGGCCATAGAGATCAAGCGTCGTCGCACCAACCGCAAGACGGGCAAGGTCGGGACGAGGGTCGTCTACGCGGTCACCAGCCTGGCCTCCGAACAGGCGGGTCCCGCCCAGCTTGCCCAACTCGTCCAAGGGGCGTCGGTGGAGGCACTGCACCACGTCAGAGACGTGACCTGCGGCGAGGACGCCTCGCGCATACGCACCCCGGTACCGCACCACGCGCCATGGCCACCCTGCGCAACCTCGCCATAGGCCTCAGGCGGCAGGCCGGCTGGACGACCATCGCTGCCGCAGTCGATTACTATCTGTAGCGCCACGACCACGCAGCCGCGATGCTTCACGTCGCCGCGTGAGAACGCGTCGGCCCTGCGTGTTGGGCTGGTGGAAGGAATCTAATACGCCATACTGGCGCATTTTTTGCTTCCTCTCCTTGAGTCCAGGGTATACCACCCAAAATTACTTGGCGGTGTGAGTGGGAGGATTTGCATGGAATGGCATTGGCTGGATGTGAGATCGTGGGAGTGGATCTCGGTATTCATCATTCTCGTGGTCGGGCTTCTTCTCTTTTTTTGGGCTTCCGTCTGGCCGAGGAGCAACGATGCCGAGTGGGCATCACGAATGCAGATCATCGGGAATCTTGGAGGTGGAATCCTGAGCGCGGGCGTCATCTCGCTCGCCCTTCTTGCTATTCAGTCATCCCTACAAGTGACACAGAATGAGACGACGTGGCGAGACAGTCTAGCGTCAGCAACAAGTCTGGCTGGATTCAACCCGGGGCGCCACTCGGTCAGGGAACTAACCTTGACCGACAAGGATCTCCACGACGCACTCTTGGAGCGCAAGGACCTGACTGGCACTTATATGAATGGTTCCAATCTGAGAGGAGCACGCCTCGGTTGGGCTATTCTTGAACACGCGAACCTGCAGGGTGCCGATCTGTCCACCGCAGATCTCTCTCACGCCGACCTAGCTGGAGCTGATCTTCGTTCGGCCAATCTGGCTAACGCCACTATCTGGAGCGTGACAAGCTTGAAAAAGGCGAAGGTTAACGCGCAGACATGCTGGCCTAGAGATACTTTTCGAGCCAGGAAGAAACTTATGGCCGATGTGGAAGGTTTCGACGCCGCCGGACGCCGTAATGGCGACGTCAAAGGGGTTGAATTTCCTACTTGCGCGAAACACTAAAGGTCCTGGTGGGGCGACTTTGATGTCTTCAGCTCCACCTCTGGAACGGCTGACTGGCCGATCACTGCCGCGCGAACATTCACGTTAGTTCGGTCAACACGCCTGACTGTCCCGTAGGCTCGGTTGCCGGGTTGCTGCGAGGACACGTGAGGGTGGGGCATCCTGGCCGGCTGCGCTGTCCAATGGGGCGGCCGGGCCGACGTCTGTCTACTGGGCGAGGGTGACGGTGATGGGCTGGTCGGGGCAGTGGGCGAGGCCTTCGGAGAGGGCGGTCTGCTCGGCGGGGTCGATGGTGAGCTGGTAGCGGGTTTTGTCGGCGACCCAGTTGGTGATGTAGGTACACCAGTAGCCGGCGTACTGGGGCAGCCAGGTGGAGGGGTCCTGGTCGGCCTTGGAGCGGTTGGAGGCGGCGGAGACCGCGATCAGGGCGCGCTCGTCGTCGAGGTCGCTGGCGTAGAGCTCGCGTTCCTTCGCCGTCCAGGCGGAGGCGCCGGAGTCCCAGGCTTCGGCGAGGGGGACGAGGTGGTCGACGTCGAGTTTGCGGGCGTTGTCGAAGTACTGGTCGTCGTACGGGCTGTACCAGGCGCCGCCGGTCAGGGTGCAACCGGGGCCAACCTCAAGGGCGTTGACCGCCTCGGACAAAAGCACCTCCGCCCGCGTGTTACAGCCGTCCTTGTCCGCATCCGTCCAGTGCTTGAACTTGTCGCGGCTGTAGTCGGTGCGGCTCTCGTCCTGGACGGTGAGCGCCGCCAGGGCGTCGCGGACCGTCAGGGTGATCGTGTCCCCGGGGGGCATGCCGCTGCGTGGAGACAGCGTGTGCCGGGGTGGTTGGGGGTGCGGCGTGGTCGGTGGTGGGCGCGAGCAGTGCTGCGGGCATGAAGAGCGCGGCAGCCGCGGTGCCCAGGGCGCGGGGGAGACGCACGGGCCTTCCTCTCGGAGATCACGAACAGGGTCGTGATCTTCGTAGCGGGGTGGAAGCAGCACCGCAGCGGGATTCGGTGACACGTCACTCGTGTGGGCGGTAAGGCACACAGCCACCGGTTCACCTTCGGTGGCAACATCATCGAGACCGGCACCGACTCCTGCCGTCTCGCGCACGCCAAAGCCCAGTAAGGCAGCGGCTGACCAGCGACCGGCAGTGGCGTCAACCGAGCGCGAACGACGGCCGCTGCTGTACCGGCCGCCGCTGTCGGCGGCCTCGGTGAGGAAGCGGTCCACTATGCCGAGCTGGCTCAGCGCCTCCGCGGTGGCCAGAGCCACCACCTCGATCTGGTGGCCGGCGGCCCAGTAGGCGGGATGTACTTCCAGGACAACGGCCATCGCGCCGGGCAGTTGGAGGAGGTCCGCTTCACGGACATTGAGCACAGCGAGTTCGACCTGTAGCAGCCGAGTCCCGAACAGTCTGCGAGCCCGGACCAGTTGGTCCGGGCTCACTCGTGTATCCGCGGGGGTGCCTCTATGTCCTTCATCAAGGCTGAGTGGTCTGCGGTGGCTGTTTCGGTGGTGCGTGGCTCGTAGAAGGTGCCGTCGCGGAGCATCGCGAAGAGCACGCCCATGCGGTGCCGGGCGAAGCGGAAGAGAGCCTGGCTGCGGGTCTTCCCCTGATCCCGCCGAATGTCGCCCCTGCAGTTCGCCTGGCTGCAGGGGAACTGGATCGGTCGTGATCCGCCTGAGAGCCCGCCGGGGCTGGTGCCCCGGGCACGTCACAGCGCGAACACTGGGACCCCGGGGGTACGGGTCACACCGCGCACCCCCCGTGCTCGTGAGCGCGCCGCGGGCGGCGGTGCGAGGGCCGGCTCGATCAGCGGCATGACGGCCGCCAGCATCTCCGCCTCGCTCGCGGTCCCGTCCACGACCAGATCGGCCGCCGCCCGGGAGGGCGCGACGTGGGCTGCGTGGCGGTCCCTGCCGGTCTGCAGATAGTTGCGCAGGGACAGTCGGGGGTCCTGCCGCTGCACCTCGATCTTCCGGAGGATCTTGCGGGCCAGGCGTATGTCGTCGGGGGTGTCGACATACACCCGCCACGCCGCCCGCCGGACCACGGACGGCAGTGACAGCGCGAACAGGCCCTCGGCCACCACCAGCAGCACGCCGGGGCGCAGCAGCGCCGCGTCAATGGCGTGCATCACCGCTGTCTCGTCGATCGACCCCGGATGGTTCCAGTCGAGGACGGCGTGCCCGTCGGCACTGACCGTCCACACACCCCTCAGGCGGTCGTGCGCGGGCACGTAGTAGTCGTCCAGATGGACCAGCGCGATGCTCTCGGGACACTGCAGCGACAGGGCTTCGGCAAGGGTGGACTTGCCGGATGCGGTGCCGCCTGCGACCGCCAGTACACCCGTCATACCGGGCGCTCCTCATGTGCTCAAAGGGGGATAGACGAAGCGGCCGGACAAGCCGGGTGCAGGGAATGTACGGCGGCGTGATCGCCCATGGCAAGCGGGGAAACGCGGCCCGGTTCAGCGGAGGCCGGGGCCGCGACCTTTGGTCGACCTCCACACCGGTCTCGGCGATGCCGCGGACCTTCAGCGTGGCGTAGCGGCCCTTGGACGCGGGCGTGACGTCGACGCGCGGGAACGAGTAGTCGAGGCAGCGCATCTGCGACCAGGCGACGCCGCCGCAGCTCTACCTACGCAGCGGCCGCACCCTTTGCTGTGGATGCTCATTCTCGCAGCCTGTGCACCGGTTGACCGTCATTCCGCCAATGTGAGCAGCGCCCTCGGCCCTATGCGGCGAGCGGATACGGGCCTGGCAGGTGGCACATGACGTACTGGGTCGCTGCGGCCGAACTGAAGTGGCTGGAATCAACAGCCGGAACAACTCCCACAACCCGTCGGACATCGACTGCCCCACTATGGCGATCACCACTGCATCCCAGGATCAAGCCAGTGCAGATGATCTTTCGAGGATCAGCCCCCATACGGCGTTCCGTCCGTGGGGAGGAAACGGGAAACAGCATTGTTCGTCTTGTCCGTCCGGCCGGGTTGTCGCAGTCTTTCGTGCGGCAGCCCCGTTCACCTGGATGGATGGTTATGGAGGTTTCCGTGCCGCAGCCGTCCACTGTGTTCGGCGAGGAGCTGAGAAGGCGGCGGTTGGAGGCTGGTTGCAGTCTCACCGCACTGTCTGCCGCCGTGCACTACAGCAAGGCGCAGCTGAGCAAGGTCGAACGGGGCCTCAAGGCGCCCAGCCGCGATCTTGCCCGACTGTGCGACGCCACCCTTGGGGCTGGCGGAGCACTCATTGCTCTGGTCACCCCGCCCGCCGCTGACGCGCCGGACAGGCCGGTGCCGGGAGGGATGGACGAGGAGGAGTGGATGATGCAGCTGTCACCGGACGGCCCGAGCTGGTTCCAGCCCGTGGGCCGGCGGCAGGTCGTAAGCGCCGGCGCCGCATCGCTGATGAAGTGGAGCACAGGTGGTCAGGGAGCCGTCTCCTCGGCTGCCGGCGGAGGCATGCTGGAAGCGTCCCGCTCTCTGTTCACGCATTACCGGCGGCTCGGCCAGAGCGTCGAGCCCGGCTTCCTGCTGCCGGGTCTGATCGCGCAGACGCACACGCTGCGGGAGCTGTCCGCGCACACCGACTCCCGTACGCGTCAGGAGCTGCTGGCGCTCGGCTCCCGGTACGCCGAGTACGTCGGCTGGCTGGTGCAGGAGACCGGAGACGAACAGGCGGCACTATGGTGGACGCAGCGCGCGGTGGACCTCGCAGCCGCTGGCGGTGACCGCGCACTGGCCGGGTACGCGCTGGTCCGCCGGGCGCTGGTCACGCTGTACCAGGACGACGCGGAACAGACCGTCGCCCTGGCGCAACGCGCACAGAGTGGCACTCTCCCACCGAGGATCCGCGGGCTGGCCGCGCAGCGTGAGGCACAGGGGTACGCACTCGCAGGCGACCGCGACGCATGCCTGCGTGCCCTGGACCAGGCTCGGGCATTGCTGGACCGCCAGGACGGCGATGCCGACGCACCGGTGATCGGCAGCATGCACCTGCCCGACTCGGTTGGCATGGTCACCGGCTGGTGCCTGCTCGACCTCGGCCGACCACGGGAGGCGGCGGAGGAACTGGACCGGCAACTGGCACGAATCTCGCCCGAGGCGGTACGCACGCAGGTGCGCTACGGCGTCCGCCGCGCGCTAGCTCATGCGTCGGACGGCCAGATCGACCAGGCCTGTGCGCTGACCGCGCCACTCCTCGACGGAGCGGCGGCGGTCCGGTCCGCAACCGTCACGATCGATCTCCGGCGACTCGCCCGCGTCCTGGCCCGCCATTCCGATCACGCTTCGGTACGCCAACTTGCCCCACGGCTTGGCACGTTAACGCGCTTTCCGACCTTCTGAAGGAGAAAGGCCTGGTCATGACCGACGTATTCATCAACTACCGCACTGGGGACGGCGACAAGACCGCCGCCCTGATCGACCAGGAACTGTCGCGCCGCTTCGGCCGAAAGCGCATCTTCCGTGCTTCGAAGTCCATCGCCCCTGGCCACACCTACCCCGACGCCCTACTGACCGGTGTGCGGCGCAGCTCTGTGCTGCTGGCTGTCATCGGGCCGGACTGGACGAACTTCCAGACCCGGCTGCGCGACCCGGAGGACTGGGTACGCAAGGAGATCCTGGAGGCGTTCGCCTGTGGCATAGCTATTGTTCCCGTGCTGGACGGTCGGAAGACGGACCGGCTGAACAAGGCGGACCTGCCGAGCGAGCTGGCGCCGCTGGCCGACCTCCAGTCCATACCGCTCGACACCCACGACACCGAGATGGGCCTGAAACGCCTCGGCGACCTGGTGGCCGAGCTAGTCGCTGGCTTGCACGACCTGGAGCGGGAAGCTGCCTCGTCACCCGCCCCCGCCACCGTGAGGAACTCGATCGGAGACGTCAGCGGGACAGCGGTACAGAGCCGGGACTTCACCGGAGACGTCGGCGGCACCGTCATCAAGGACTCCCACGGGCCTGTACACACGGGACGGGGCAACATCTACCAGAACTCGCGTCACGTGTCGGGCGACCGGCACTTCTCCGGCAACGGGATGACGTACTTCGAGGGCGACCACCAGGGTGACATTCGGCACCGGTTCGGCGAGCCGGACCGACGCGAGGACGATGACCGGTGAGCGAGCACATCAGCACGTGGGTCGAAAACCCACAAGCGCCCATGCACACCGGCAGTGGCGATCTTTACGTCACTATCGGCACTCAGCTGCAGGACCCGGACAGACCCACCTTCCGCCGCCTCGCTGACGACCACCTCGCCTGGCTCAAGAAAGTGCTGGTAGCCCCGGCCGGCATGGGAGCAGCCCGCCACAAGCTGACCGACACCGGCACCGCGATCCTGGACGGCCCTCCGGGCAGCGGCCGCACCTCGATGGCCCGGGTACTCTTGCGCGAGTACGACCTGGGCGCTGGTGTCTTCCATGAACTACTACCGGACGAAGAAGACGAACTGTCCCTCAGTAACCCGGCTCTGGTAGGGACCGGCGACCGGCTGCTGCTGGACCTGTCGGCGGCCACCGCCGTCCAGTGGGCCGCAGTCCGGGCGGATCTCTCCGCCCTCCGCAAGGCTGTACAAGAACACCACGCGCACCTGGTCGTCGTCATGCCCTACGGGCTTCCCCTCGACCCCGACCTGCAGTACTACCGCATCAAGATTGACCCCCCGGACGGCTTGCAGGTCTTCCGGCGACACCTGCGTATACACGGGGTGCCCTACGAGCCCGCCCCGACCGTCACAGCATTTCTGGCCGAGTCCCGGCCGATACGGGAGATCGCCGACTTCGCCGACCTGGTGCGGCGGGCCCGTGAGGCCGCCAGCACCGAGGAGGGTTTCGCGCAGTGGTGCGAAACGGCCTGCAAAGCACGGGACGACCGCCGCGTAGAGATCGCCACGCTCGTCGCCAGACTGCGCGAGGGTCCGCAGCGGGCCCTGCTCCTCACCGTGGCCATGCTGCATGGCGCTCACGCCGACAGCATCCACCGGGCAGCCCAACTCCTGTTGCATACGCTCAAGTCCCCGCCCGAAGAACAGCCCTTGCTCGAGCGTAAAGACGTCGCCGAGCGGCTGTCGGAGATATCCGCCGGTGCCGAGCCGGACGGCCACGTCCACTTCACGGAGCTGGACTACGACGCCGCGGTCCGCGCCCATTTCTGGGACCACATGCCCGACCTGCGACAGCCTCTGGGCACCTGGGTCGCGCGCAGCGTGGAGTCAAGCGGCCCGTACGTCCCCCGGGAACTCCGTAACGGTCTCGTGGCACGGCTGGCCGAACAGTACCTGCGGACGGGACGCGGAGAAGGCCTGGCCTTCCTGGCCGAGAACTGGAGCACCACGCCCGCGAGCCGGCCCCGGCTGGAGGCCGCGGTGCACGCGCTCACCTGCGGCCTCAACGACCCTGCACAGGGCAGGAACTTTCGCCAATGGATCTACCAGTGGTGTGCTCACCGGCAGCTCAAAGGAGAGTTCGCGCAGGTCCTCGTCCAGGTCTGCGCGGATGTCATCGCCGCCAGCCACCCCGACCAGGCTCTGTTCCGCCTCTACCACCTGGCCCGCCGCGAGCAGGGCACCACCCGTGCCCTGCAAGCCCTGGTCGACCTGGTGGCAACGAGCGGCCGGCTGCGCCGGCGCCTACTCGACCGCCTCGCACGCTCCCCCCTCTCGCCAGCCGAACTCCGTATCTTCCTCCCGGCCTGCGATCCTGACCCGCTCAGCACCCCGTACGACAACGGACACGCCTTGATCGAGGAGAACGGTGCACGCAAGTCCCTGACCAACGGCTGGCGGGCTGTACTCAAAGAGCTGCCCCATGCGGAGTGGCACCCGTACGCACAACGCTGGCTGCACACGGCGACGGACGCCGGGCACCGCGGCGACTTACTGCTCGACCTCCTCGTCGGTGCGGCCGACCGGTGTGAAGACCGGCGCGGCACCGCCTTTGCCGCGCTGTACGCGAGTGCCCGCGCCGCAGAGCGCACACCTCCCCACGGGACTGCCCGAGCTGCCGCGACCACGGACAGGCTGTTGCAGAAGATCTCCGCGGCTCAGGGCCTCGGCCTGCCAGCCGCGCCACCGCCAACGACATCATCTGGGGGGAGCACACCGTGACAACCGGCTGCAAGACGACGACCGTCTTCCTCACCATCCTGTGCGGCCTGCTGCTGACCATTCTCGGCCTGACACAGGAGTGGCCCGCGTATGTGTGGCCTGTACTGGCCGTCCTCCTCGTCGCAATTCCCGCTGTGATCTTCAAGATCTCTGCGGTGCGCCGTGGCTCCATGCCCGTAGACCTTGAGGAACAACGCACTGCGCCGCCCGTCGAACGCAGGGAACACCACGTCAGCCGCGTGGCCATGCCCAGCCACTGGGCCGACTACGACTTCCTCTTCTCGGCCACCGTCCGGTGGTACCCCCTCGAGGCGCCCGGCAATGATCCCGTCCTCAACCCAGCCGGCCTCGCCGTCGAAGCAGTCCTGAACCGCGCCCGCGCGATCACCGAACAGCGGGAACCGGGCCGTCCTTCGCTCATTCAGCACGAACTGAGTGGTGCCCTCAGCAGAATGCGCCCAGACCCCACCGGACACCTTCAAGTCATGGCGGAGGACATCACACTCGTCCTGCGCGAACACGACCAGGAGCGGCTGGACAGACTCGCCGAAGTGCGCAAAGACAAAGCGGTTTGGGAACACCAGCGCAAGTACGAGCAGAGCAAGCGCGCATACCTGACTGAGGACGTGCTCAAGGACACCGGGAGCGCGGTCGTCTGGTGGCTCGCCAAGAACGACGACCAGGTGGAACAGACCGTGGCGGACCTCGGTCTGCTGGCCCAGCTCACGTCCGCCGCCAATGACACCGATGTGCCCGAACGGCTGCGTGATTTCATGCCCCGACCGCACAGCGAACGCCCTGCCTCAGATCTCCTGCAGGGGCAACCCGCTCCCTTCGAACCGCAGCCGACGGCCACGGACCACTTTGAGACCTTCCTCAACAGCATGGGATTCACGGACGGAGACGTTCGACGGCCGATGCTGGCCAAACAGATCGCCGACGTCATCAGGACACAAGACCAGCACGAGACAGCTGAGGACCTACTGCGCAGGTACGACCCGCCGGCGAGTTTCACACCGGACGACGATGAGCCGCCAGATTCCGCAGACGGCACGGCCAATGAGAAGCCCGCAATCTGACCTTTTGGGAGAAGGACAATGGACAGTGAGCTGGCCGCCCTCGCCGCATCCGGAGCAACCACCTTGGTCTCACTCATGGTCACCGACTCCTGGACACACGCCCGTGACCTCGTCAGACGATTTTTCTCACGCAGCGGCGCAGACAGCACCGCGATCACCGACCTGGACACCACCCGTACCCAGCTGCTCGCCGCCGAGGCGACAGAGGACACGCAAACCACCCGTGACATCACGGAACAGTGGCGCACCTATCTGCAACGCCTTCTGCAGGCAGGCTCTGGTACCGGCGACGATCTGCGTGACTTACTCACCTCCTTGCAGCGGATCGCGAACAACCCAGATACACAACCGAGCACCGTACACAACGACATCAGTGGCGGAGTCCAGCATGGTCCTGTCATCCAATCGGGTCGGATTGCCGGACTCACCTTTCACGTCCACCACGCTGCTGCTCCCTTACAACGGCTAACACAATGAGCCCAGTTGTCGGTGGGTGATGAGGCAGCAGGCGAGTTTGAGGAAGGCTTCGTGGATGTCGGCTCGCCGTTCCCAT
>NZ_VISR01000003.1 GCF_007827595.1 Streptomyces sp. BK340 | reverse complement strand
AGACTTTCTCCACACCTACAACCACCACCGCTGCCACACCGCACTCGGAGGCCAGCCCCCGATCAGCCGAGTGAACAACGCTGCGGGTCAATACATCTAGGAGCGCGGTTCGATGATCCATGGGTACGGGAGTGCGAGGTCGTCGCCACCGAGCATGCCGACGCCGCCTTTGAAGACGACGCGGCCGTACTCGCGCACGGTCATGGCCGCCGCACGCGAGGCCGAGCTGGGTGCGCTCGGCGGGAGCAGGTCGATCACCATGTCGATCGGGTCTTCGGCCGCCGTGGACATCGCCGCGCGGTCTGGGGCCTCGTCTCCGGTCGGCTGGACCGGGCGCAGACGCGGACCGAAGCGGTCGGCGAGGAGGTCGAGCGCGGCCTGGTTGCGGCCCGGGGCGACCACGCGGCCCGCGCCCATCGCGAGCGCGACCGCGGTGCTGCCGAGGTTGCCGGTGGCCCCGCTGACGAGCAGTGTCTCTCCGGCTGCGAGCCCGCCTGCCAGCAGCCCGCCTCGCAGCCCGACACGTCCTCCACGACCACCTCCGGGCAGTCACGATCTCGGCTTCGAGTCCGGCGGTCCACCTGGGGTCAAGTCTCAGGACGTCGGGATCCAAGGTCACCGTGCGCGTGCCGATCGCCTTGCCCGACGACTGGATTGGTGCGCATCCGAGGAAGGCGCTACAGGGCCGCGCCACCCCACTCGTTAGGCTGACGGCCGGACTGATGGAGCGGTGAGGGGTACGGATGCTGGTCACCCAGTGGATGCCGCGTGACGGGGAGCACACCGGGCCCATCTCGACCGGGCCTGCCGTGGTCCTCCTCGCGGTGGGCGGCGTGGCCATCGTGGCAGCGGGCGCGGCGGCCGCTCTCTCGCGGCGGCAACACGGTTCCGCAGGCCTGACCGGCCGGCTGTACGGGCTCGGGGCGAGCATGTGCGTTCTGGGTGGGTTCGCACTGCTCATTCGCCATGTGTAGCCGGCCATCTGCGGTGCGGGGGGCGGTGAGACGCGGGAGGGTTGGTGCCTGCCTCCCGCCGTGCCTGAATGCAGCCCGAGCCGCTCACGCAGTGGGACAAGCCGCCACCGGCGATCAGTCCACCAACGCCTCGTGCACCATTCGCCGCAGCTCCGGGAAGACCTTCAGCTTCTTCGTGCGTACCTGGGTCATGAACTGGACGGTCAGGTCGTGGGCCGGGTCGATCCAGAAGGCCGTGGTGGCCACGCCGGTCCAGCCGTAGGTGCCGAGGCCCTGGGGGGCGACGGTGCGGGCCGGGTCGATGACGACGGAGACGTTGAAGCCGAAGCCGAGGCCGTCGTTGTTGCGTTCCTGGTGGGTGGGGGCGCCGAAGGTGCGCAGGTCGGTGTTGCCGGGGAGGTGGTTGCGGGTCATCAGGGCGACCGTGTCGGGGGAGAGGAGGCGGGTGCCGTCCAGTTCACCGCCCCGGCGGAGCATCTCCATGAAACGGTGGAAGTCCTGGGCCGTGGCGACCATGCCGCCGCTGCCGGACAGGAAGCGGGGCCGGCCGCGCAGTGGCAGTCCGGGGATCGGTGTGATGCCGCCGTCCTCGGTCTCGCCGTACATCTCGGCCAGTCGCTCGGCCTGTCCGGGGCTGACGTGGAAGCCGGCGTCGGTCATGCCGAGGGGGTGGAGGATGCGCTCGGCGACGTACTCGTCCAGGGGGTGTGAGGAGACCAACTCGATGATCCTGCCCAGCACGTTGGAGGCGACTGAATAGTTCCACTGCGTGCCCGGTTCGAACTGCAGGGGCAGGCGCGCGTACACGTTCATCGTCTCGGACAGGTTCGCGCCGGGCGGCACGGACGACTCCAGGCCGGCCTCGCGGTAGAGGGTGTCCACGGGGTGTCTGTAGTAGAAGCCGAAGGTCAGGCCTGCCGTGTGGGTGAGCAGATGCCGGATGAGGATCGGGCCGGCGGCGGGGCGTGTGCGCACTTCGGTGCCCGCACCGCTCTCGTACACCTGGGGGTCGGCGAATTCCGGCAGGTAGCGGTCGACAGGGTCGTCCAGGGACAGGCGGCCCTCCTCCACCAGTTGGAGCACCGCGACCGCTGTGACGGGCTTGGTCATGGAGTAGATGCGCCAGAGGGTGTCCGTCTCGACGGGCAGCCCGGCCGCGACGTTCCGGTGGCCGTACGTGGTGAGGTGGGCGACGCGGCCGCCGCGGGCCACGGCCAACAGGAAGCCGGGCAGGCGGCCTTCGTCGACGTGCTGGGCGAAGCGCCGGTCGAGGCGGTCGAGGGCCTTCGGGTCCAGCCCGGCCTCGCCCGGGTCGACTTCCTGTCGCAGCTGTGCCATCGCTCTCCTCAGGTCGCGTCGTACGTGCGTGCGGGCAGGCAGGTCCGCCGCAACGCACGCCTCATCGTCGCGCAGGAATCCCGGAACGGACCTGTTCGTCAGGGGTGTGTGTGATCGACGCGACCCCGGGCCCCGGCAGTGCGCGGGCCGCCGGGACGGCGGTGGCGGCCACCGCGGCGAGTACGAGCAGCGCCGTCCGGGGGCCCGCGCCCATCAGCGCGGTGCCCGCGGCCACGCCGAGTACGGGCCCGATGTTGAGCGCGGTCTGCTGCAGGCCCCCTGCCACTCCGGCCACCGCCACCCGCGCCTGCCGTACGACCACGTGAGTGGCCGCCACCATCACCGTGCCGAACCCGGCTCCCAGCAGGGCGAAGGCGCAGCCCTGGGCGAGTGCGCCGGGGGCCCCGGACAGGACCAGGACGCCGAGGGCGAGCAGTGCCGTTGCCGTTGCCGTCGTTCGTCGTGCACCCAGCCTGCGCAGCAGTACCGGGCACAGCGGAGCGGACCCCACCATCAGCACCGCCAACGGCAGGCTGCGCAGGGCGCTTTGGAACGGGTCGAGGCCGAGTTCGCGCTGCAGCACGTACGTCTCGACGAACAGGGCTCCGAAGAGGGAGGCCGACGCTGCGACCAGGACGGCCAGGGCCGACCCGACCGCGGGTGAGCGGATCACGTCAGGGGGCAGCAGGGGGCTTGTGGCGCGGCGTTCGTGCCGTACGAAGGTGGCTGCGGCGAACGCGGCCATCGCCAGACCGGCGGCGACGGCCGTACCGGAGGCGGGCAGCGCGGTCAGCGTCCGGACGAGACAGGCCAGGGTCACGGCGAGGAGCAGTGCCCCCGGCAGGTCCAACGGGGTGTGGGAAGTCGGAGCGTGGCCCGGGTCGGGCAGGACCAGGGTCGTCAGGCCCAGGCCCACCGCCGGCAGCACACTCAGGAAGAACACCGCCTGCCAGCCCAGCCCGTTCACCAGCGCCCCGCCCAGCAACGGACCCGCTGCCGCCGCCAGGCCGATCGCGCCGGTGCGTATCGCGAGCGGCATCGCCAGCCGGTCCGGCGGGAAGGCGGCCCGCAGCATGCCGAGCGTGGCGGGCTGCAGCAGTGCCCCGAACACACCCTGTGCCGCGCGGAGTCCGATCACCCAGCCGATCGTGGGCGCCAGTCCGACGCCCGCCGAGGCGGCACCGAACCCCAGCATGCCGAGCGCGAACATCCGCCGCTGCCCGTAGCGGTCGCCGAGCCGGCCCGCGAACACCAGCAGGCTCGCCACCGCCACGAGGTACGCGGTGCTGGTCCACTGCACCTGCGCGTACGAGGCGTGCAGCGCCCGCTGCAGCGAGGGTTGGGCGACCGTGAGGACCGTGCCGTCGAGGGCTACGAGTACGGCGCCCGCCACACTGCTCACCAGGGTCAGCCGGCGGTTCACCGCCCGCCCTCCGGGCCCAGGTGGGCGAGGAGGGCCGTGTCCAGCAGCGCGCCGAAGTCGGGCTCGCCCGTGGCGAGTCGGAGGCTGCCCCAGCCCCACAGCTGGGCGATGCCGTGCAGGTTCGCCCACAGGGCGCCCGCCGTGCGCCGGGCGTCCGTCTCCGGGCGGACCCGGCCGACGAGGTCCGCGAGGACGGTGAACAGCGGCAGGCTCGTCTCTCGCAGCCCCAAGTGGCCGCTCTCCAGCAGATCGTGACGGAACATCAACTCGTACATGCCGGCGTTTTCCAGAGCGAAGTCCAAGTACACGCGGGCCAGTTCCCGCACCTGTGCGCGCGGGTCGCCGGTGCCGTCGAGTGCCGGCCGGACCCGGTCGCCCAGATCGGCGAACCCCCGTCGGGCGATGGCGGACAGCAGCTCCAGATGGGTGGGGAAATAGCGGCGTGGTGCCCCGTGCGAGACCCCCGCGCGGCGGGCGATCTCCCGGAGTGTCAGCGCCTGGACACCCTCGACGGCGACCAGGTCCACGCCGACGTCGATGAGGCGGGTGCGCAGCCCCGTGTCGGATTCGGTCATAGACAGTGTCTACCAGTTGGTAGTAGACAGTGTCTACTCATCTGTTCGGGTGGGGAATGCCCGTACCCTCGGGCCAGTTGACCCTCATATGACTCAGGACCCGACGCAGGACGCCCTGCTCAAGCTGCTCTCCGAGACGCGAGGCGGCGTGCTGGTCACGCTCAAGAGCGACGGCCGGCCCCAGCTGTCCAACGTCAGCCACGCCTACTACCCCGACGAACGGGTCCTCCGGATCTCGATCACCGACGACCGCGCCAAGACCCGCAACCTCCGCCGCGACCCCCGCGCCTCGTACCACGTCACCAGCCAGGACCGCTGGGCGTACACGGTCGCCGAGGGCACGGCCGAGCTGACGCCGGTGGCCGGGGACCCGTACGACGAGACCGTCGAGGAGCTGGTCCGGCTCTACCGGGACGTCCTCGGCGAACACCCGGAGTGGGACGACTACCGGGCCGCCATGGTCCGCGACCGGCGGCTGGTGCTGCGGCTGCCCGTCGAGCGGGTGTACGGCATCCCGAAGAGCTAGGGGGTTTCGTTTGGGCCCGGGCTGATCCGAACGAAACCCCCTGGGCCCGGCTACGGCACCTCGGCGGTCCGCGCCTCGATCGCCCGCAGTACCGCCACCATGTCCTCGCCGCCGTACCCCCGCGTGACCGTCTCCTCGAACAGGCCGTGGCAGACGTCGAGCAGGGGCGAGGCCAGGTGAGCCCTGCGGGCCGCCTCGGCGATGAGCCGGTTGTTCTTCAGGACGTCCAGGGCGGCCGCCTGCACCGCGAAGTCCCGCTCGCGCAGCTTGGGCGCCTTCATCCGGGAGACCCCGCTGGCCATGGGGCCCGCGTCCAGGACGTCCAGGAACAGGCGCCGGTCCAGACCCTGCCGTTCGGCGAAGTGGAAGGCCTCGGTCAGCCCGGTCACCAGGGTGATCAGGAAGAGATTCACGGACAGCTTCATCAGCAGTGCGCCCGGTGCCGCGCCGCACACGAACGTCTCCCGGCACAGGGGCGCCAGCAGCGGTCGCACGACGTCCACGGCGGACTCCTCGCCGGCCAGCATCGCCACCAGTTGCCCCTGCTCCGCCGGCACCCGGGAGCCGGAGACGGGTGCCTCCACGTACCGGCCGCCGGCCGCGCGGACGTCGGACTCCAGGGCGTGGGAGTACTCGGGGGACGTCGTGCCCATGTGGACGACCAGGCGTCCGGCGACCCGCGCGGGGAGGGCGGGGGTGCCGCGGCCGAGGACGGTGTCGGTCGCCGCCTCGTCCGCGAGCATCAGCAGCACCACCTCGGCCCGCGCGAACACCTCGTCCGCGTCCGCGGCGACCTCGGCGCCGGCCGTGCGCAACGGCTCGGCGCGCTCCGGAGTCCGGTTCCACACCACGAGGGGTGTGCCAGAAGTCGCCAGGCGCAGCGCCATCGGCTGACCCATCACTCCGAGACCGATGAATCCGACGTTCACGGGGGCCGCCCTTCGCTCTGCCGGCCGACTATGACCGCTGTCATAGTAGCGAGAGTTATGACACCGGTCATAGGGTGAAGGCCCAGGGTGAGGGCGATCGGAGGTCGGCCATGGCGCAGGCGCTGCACGGGCCGCGCGAGCGGATGGTGTTCAGTGCGGCCCAGTTGATCCGGCGCGACGGGGTCGGCGCGACAGGTATGCGGGACGTCGCCGCCCATGCCGGGGCACCGCGCGGTTCGCTCCAGCACTACTTCCCAGGCGGCAAGGAACAGCTGGTCAACGAGGCCGTGGCCTGGGCCGGACGGTACGCCGGCAAGCGCGTCGCCCGCTTCCTCGCGGGCCTGGCCGAGCCGACGCCGAGCAGTCTGTTCGCGGCGATGGCGGCCCAGTGGACGGGTGAGTACGAGACGGAGGGCTTCGCCGGGGGCTGCCCGGTCGCCGCTGCGACCGTGGACTGTGCTGCCACGGGCGCCTCCACACGCGAGGCGGCCGCCGCGGCGTTCGCGACCTGGCGCGCCCCGGTCGCCGAGGCCCTGACCTGCATGGGCGTCCCCGCCGCCCGTGCCGACTCCCTCGCGACCCTGATGATCAGCACCCTGGAGGGCGCGATTGTGATGGCCCGGGCCGAGGAGGACGTACGCCCGCTGCGGGCCGTGGTCCGCGAACTCGGGCCGCTGCTCGACGCGGCGGTGGTCCCCTCCGGGTGACGCCCTGCGCGCAGGTGCTTGTTCCGCGCGGTCCGCCGCACTAGCCTCCGCGCGTGATCAATGGGGCACATGTGGTGATCTACAGCCGTGACGCCGAAGCCGACCGGGCCTTCCTGCGGGACGTCCTCGGATGGGCGCACGTCGACGCGGGCCACGGCTGGCTGATCTTCCAGGCACCGCCCGCGGAGGTGGCCTGCCATCCGACGGACGGAGACCCGTCGCATGAACTGATGCTGATGTGCGACGACCTCGACGCGACACGGGAGCAACTCGCCGAGAAAGGCGTGGAGTTCGCCCAGCCGGTCGAGGAGGCCCGGTGGGGCCGGCTCACCGCGCTCCGGCTGCCGGGCGGCGGCCGACTCGGGCTGTACGAGCCGCGCCATCCGCGGCCCTAGGGCCCCGGACGGCGCGGCGCGGGGCGGACGGTCGGTGCCCGCGTTTCCGTCGTGTCGAGAGGCCGTGCGTGAGCCGATCGGCCCCGCGCCGGCCGGCGTCGGTCCGCGTCAGTCGGTGGCCCGCTCCGCGGTGAGGTAGGCGATCACCATGTCGCCCAGCATGGTCCGGTAGTGCCCGCGCTGCGCAGGGTCCACCAGGTCACGGCCGAAGAGGGCGCCGAAGGTGTGCCGGTTGGCGACACGGAAGAAGCAGAACGAGGTGATCATCGCGTGCAGGTCGACGGCGTCGACATCTGCCGTGAACAGCCCGGACTCCCGCCCTGTGACCAGGATCCGGCGGATCACGTCCAGCGCCGGCGAACCCATCCGCCCGAGCTTCCGGGAAGCCGCGATGTGCTCGGCGCCGTGGATGTTCTCGATGCTGACCAGCCGGACGAAGTCCGGGTGCTGCTCGTGGTGGTCGAAGGTCAGCTCGGCCAGACGCCGGATCGCCGCGACCGGATCCAGGTGCTCGACGTCCAGCCGCTGCTCGGCCTCGCGGATCACGCCGTACGCCCGCTCCAGCACGGCCGTGAACAGCTGCTCCTTGCCGCCGAAGTAGTAGTAGATCATCCGTTTGGTGGTACGGGTGCGCGCCGCGATCTCGTCCACCCGGGCGCCGTCGTAGCCGGCCCGCGCGAACTCCTGCGTGGCCACGTCGAGGATCTCGGCCTTGGTGCGGGCGGCGTCACGAGTCCGCCCGCCGGTGTGTACCGGTTCTTCGACGCTGGTCATCGGGTTCCTTCGGGCATGGGGCCAGTGCCGGTGATTGTAGAAGCAGGGCCCGGAACAGGACCCACCGGACAGCGGCTCGCCCCGGTGAGAGCCCGCCAAGCAGCGGGTGTGCCCGCGGTGAGACCTCGGTGAGACCCGGCCCCGCCTCGGTCACCGGCCCGCAGACCCGGCCGATACTCACCACAATCCGGGGCGTTCCCAGCGTCCCGGACCGTGACATCCCCGGGATGCCTGGAAGGCCGTTCATGCCGAGCCCCGCCAGCAAGCCACTCCTAGTCCGCCACGCCCCGCCGCCCATACCCGACACGGCCGTACGCGCCGGCGCCCCCCGCTACGAGCGCCCGGTGCTGGCCGCCGTCGCCGCGCTCTCGGCAGCGCTGTGTCTGTGGGGCCTCGGCAACAGCGCCTACCACTCCTTCTACGCGGCCGCCGTGCGCAGCATGACCGACAACCCGGTCGCCTTCTTCTACGGCTCCTTCGACCCGGCGAACTCCATCACCCTGGACAAACTGCCCGGCTTCCTGTGGCCGCAGGCCCTCTCCGCGCTGGTGTTCGGGTTCCACCCGTGGGCGCTGGTGCTGCCGCAGGCACTGGAGACCGTGGCCTGCGTGCTGCTGCTCCATGTCCTGGTGCGCCGCTGGGCCGGGGTGCCGGCCGGGCTGCTCGCCGCCGCGTTCCTCGCCCTGACCCCGGTGACCGTGGGCCTGGGCCGCTCGGTCACCGAGGACGCGCCGTTCGTGCTGCTCCTGCTGCTGGCCGCCGAGGCCACCTGGCGGGCCACCGCGCACGCCCGGCCGCGCACCCTGCTGCTCGCCGCGTTCTGGGTGGGTCTCGCCTTCCAGTGCAAGATGCTGGAGGCGTGGGCGGTGCTGCCCGCCCTGGCCGTGACCTACGCGGTCGCCGCTCCCACGACGCTCCGCCGCCGCGTCGGCCATCTCGCCCTGGCCGCGGCGGTCATGTTCGCGGTGTCGCTGTCGTGGATGCTGGTGGCCGCGTTCACCCCGTCCGGGGCCCGCCCGTACCTCGACGGCACCACCGACGACTCGCCGTTCGGGATGGTCGTCGGCTACAACTTCCTGACGCGCTTTCATGCCGTCGGCGTCGACGCGGCCGGCACCGGCAGCATCGTCGCGAGCCGGGCGGCCCACGGCGGCCACCGGTTGCCGCCCGGCATGGGCGACGGCATCTGGAAGATGTTCGGCCCGGGCCTGGCCACCCAGACGGGCTGGCTGTACCCGCTCGCCGCGTTCGGCCTCGTCTGCGGGGTGCTGGCGGTGCGCGGGCGGGGCCTGCCGCGCACGGACCCGCTGCTCGCCGGGTTCCTGCTGTGGGGGGTGTGGCTGGCGACCTTCTTCCTGGTGTTCAGCTTCGGCAGCGTGACCGGCCACACCTACTACATGGGCGTGGTCGCGGTGGCCGTCTGCGCGCTCGCCGCGGCCGGGGTGGTGCGGGCGCGGCGCAGTCGTGTGCTGCCCGTGGTGCTGCTGGCCGACGTCTTCTGGTGTGCGGCCCTGACGCTGTGGTACCCGCGCTTCTTCGCCTGGTCGGCGGTGTACGCCGTGGCCCTGGGCCTGCTCGCGCTGCTCCTGGCCGGCGCGCGCCGTGGCCCGGCCGCACTCGCCGTCGGCGTCTGTGCCGTCCTGCTGATCCCCGCCGTGTGGTCGGCCTCCGCGCTGTCCCTGCGCTACAACCAGCCCGGCGGCTTCGGCCGGGTCGGCCCCACCAGCACCCGTACCGGTTCCGAGCAGGCCACGCTCGGCCCCGAGCGGCAGCGGCTCCTCGCCTACCTGACCGCGCACCGCGACGGCGCCCGCTACCTGGCCGCCGTCCCCGGATGGCAGGACGCCGCGCCCTACGTCATCGCCGCCAACGCGCCCGTACTGCCGATGGGCGGCTTCACCGGCCGGGTCCCGTACCCGGCACCGGCGGCCTTCCACCGGCTGATCGGCTCCGGGCGGTTGCGCTACGTCGTCCTGTCGCGCGTCGACCTGCTCCCCGGCGCCCGTACCGGACGCCTCCCGGCCGGGACCCTGGTGCGCTGGACCACCGCTCACTGCCGGCTCGTCCTGCCCGCCGCCTACGACCCCGGTGACCGGACCCGGCTGCTGTACGACTGCGGCCCGGGTCACTCGGGGTGACCCGGGCCGTGGAAAGGGCCGCTAGGTCCTGTCGTCAAATTCCCGTCGTCGCCCGAAGGGCGGCCTCGCGGCGTCTGGTGCGTGCTCTCGGCGTGCCGGGCGGAAGTCCTCGTACTGGACGTACTTGGGCTTTCGCCCGGTGCGGCGAGAGTGCGTGCCAGGCGTCGTGGGGCAGACGGGAATTTGACGACAGGGCCTAGGCGCGTCGGTTCCACTCGGCGACGACCGGCCGCCCGTGCTCCGTGGAGAGCCGGCTGACGGTGCCGGTCGCCAGCTGGAAGAGCCGGCCCTCCGCGGGCGGCAGACCCAGCCGGCGGGCGGTCAGCACCCGCAGGAAGTGGGCGTGCGCGACCAGGATCACGTCACCGTCGTCCGTGGCGAGCGCCTTCTCCACCCGGGCCAGCACCCGGTCGGCGCGCGCCCCGATCTGCTCGGGCGACTCGCCGGGGTGCCCTTCGGGACCCGGCGGTACGCCGTCGGTCCACAGGTCCCAGTCGGGGCGGGTGCGATGGATGTCGACCGTGGTGACACCCTCGTAGCCGCCGTAGTCCCACTCATGCAGATCCTGGTCGGGTACGGCCCCGGTCAGGCCGGCGAGTTCGGCTGTGCGTATCGCGCGGCCCAGCGGGCTGGACAGCGCGAGGGCGTAGGTCCGTCCGGTGAGGAGCGGGGCGAGGGACTTGGCCTGTTCCTCACCGTGCGTGGTGAGGGGCAGGTCGGTCCAGCTGGTGTGCTGTCCCGACACGCTCCACTCCGTCTCGCCGTGGCGGACCAGCAGGAGGTCCCCCACGGCCGCTCAGCCCTTGGTCTCTACGGCGTGGCCGCCGAACTGGTTGCGCAGCGCGGCGATCATCTTCATCTGCGGCGAGTCGTCCTGCCGGGAGGCGAACCGGGCGAACAGCGACGCGGTGATCGCGGGCAGCGGCACCGCGTTGTCGATGGCGGCCTCGACCGTCCAGCGGCCCTCGCCGGAGTCCTCCGCGTACCCGCGCAGCTTCTCCAGGTGCTCGTCCTCGTCCAGGGCGTTGACCGCGAGGTCCAGCAGCCAGGAACGGATGACGGTGCCCTCCTGCCAGGAGCGGAAGACCTCGCGGACGTTCTCCACCGAGTGGACCTTCTCCAGCAGCTCCCAGCCCTCGGCGTAGGCCTGCATCATGGCGTACTCGATGCCGTTGTGGACCATCTTCGAGAAGTGCCCGGCGCCGACCCGGCCGGCGTGGACGTAGCCGTAGGGGCCCTCCGGCTTGAGCGCCTCGAAAATGGGCTTCAGGCGCTCCACGTGCTCCTTGTCGCCGCCGACCATGAGCGCGTAGCCGTTCTGCAGGCCCCAGACGCCGCCGGAGACGCCCGCGTCGACGAAGCCGATGCCCTTGATGCCGAGTTCGGCCGCGTGCTTCTCGTCGTCCGTCCAGCGGGAGTTGCCGCCGTCCACGACCACGTCACCGGGGGAGAGCAGGTCCTTGAGTTCGTCGACGACCGTCTGGGTGGCGGTGCCGGCCGGGACCATCACCCAGACGGTGCGCGGCCCGTCGAGCTTTCCGACCAGTTCCTCGAGGCTCTTGACGTCGGAGACCTCCGGGTTGCGGTCGTAGCCGATGACGGTGTGGCCGGCGCGGCGAATACGCTCGCGCATGTTGCCGCCCATCTTGCCGAGACCGATGAGACCGAGCTGCATGATCAGTTCACTTCCTGAGATTGCGGTAGGCGGCGACGAGGGCCGTGGTGGACGGGTCGAGACCGGGCACGGCGGCGCCCTCGGTCAGGGCGGGCTCGATGCGCTTGGCGAGGACCTTGCCCAGTTCCACGCCCCACTGGTCGAAGGAGTCGATGTTCCAGACCGCGCCCTGGACGAACACCTTGTGCTCGTAGAGGGCGACCAGCTGGCCGAGCACGGACGGGGTCAGCTCGCGGGCGAGGATCGTGGTGGTGGGGTGGTTGCCGAGGAAGGTGCGGTGCGCCACCTGCTCCTCCGACACGCCCTCCGCACGGACCTCCTCGGCCGTCTTGCCGAAGGCGAGGGCCTGGGTCTGGGCGAAGAAGTTGGCCATCAGCAGGTCGTGCTGGGCCCTGAGTTCACCGCTCAGCTCGGCGACCGGCTCGGCGAAGCCGATGAAGTCCGCCGGGATCAGCTTGGTGCCCTGGTGGATCAACTGGTAGTAGGCGTGCTGCCCGTTGGTGCCGGGCGTGCCCCAGACCACCGGCCCGGTCTGCCACTCCACCGGGTCGCCCGCCCGGTCCACCGACTTGCCGTTGGACTCCATGTCCAGCTGCTGCAGGTACGCCGTGAACTTGGACAGGTAGTGGCTGTACGGCAGCACCGCGTGGGACTGGGCGTCGTGGAAGTTGCCGTACCAGATCCCCAACAGGCCCATCAGCAGGGGCGCGTTGGCCTCGGCGGGCGCGGTGCGGAAGTGGTCGTCGATCAGGCGGAAGCCGTCGAGCATCTCCCGGAACCGGTCGGGTCCGATGGCGATCATCAGGGACAGGCCGATCGCGGAGTCGTACGAGTAGCGGCCGCCGACCCAGTCCCAGAACTCGAACATGTTGTCCGGGTCGATGCCGAAGCCGGTGACCTTCTCGGCGTTCGTGGACAGCGCCACGAAGTGCCTGGCGACCGCCTTCTCGTCGCCGAGGGCCTCCAGCAGCCAGGAGCGGGCCGAGGTGGCGTTGGTGATCGTCTCGATCGTGGTGAACGTCTTGGACGCGACGATGAACAGGGTCTCCGCCGGGTCCAGGTCGCGGACGGCCTCGTGCAGGTCGGCGCCGTCCACGTTCGACACGAACCGGAACGTCAACTCCCGTGCCGTGTAGGCGCGCAGCGCCTCGTAGGCCATCGCCGGACCCAGGTCGGAGCCGCCGATACCGATGTTGACGACGTTGCGGATCCGCCTGCCGGTGTGTCCGGTCCACTCGCCCGAGCGGACCCGCTCGGCGAAGCCCGCCATCTTGTCCAGGACGGCGTGCACGCGCGGTACGACGTTCTCGCCGTCGACCTCGACCACCGCTTCCCGCGGGGCGCGCAGCGCGGTGTGCAGGACGGCCCGCCGCTCGGTGATGTTGATCCTCTCGCCGTGGAACATGGCGTCCCGCAGCGCGAACACACCGGTGGCGGAGGCGAGTTCCTGGAGGAGGGCCAGGGTCTCGTCGGTGATCAGGTGCTTGCTGTAGTCGATGTGCAGATCGCCGACCCGCACGACGTACCGCTCGGCGCGGCCGGGGTCCTTCGCGAACAGCTCACGCAGGTGCGGCTGCCCCTCGGCGCGGTGGTCGGCGAGGGCGGTCCACTCGGGTCGGCGGTTGAGCTTGATGGAGTCTGACGGTGCGTCGGACATCTCAGGCGTTCTCCTTGGTGGCCTCGCCCTTGAGGGCGATGGCGTACATCTCGTCGGCGTCGAGGCGGCGCAGCTCCTCGGCGATGAGTTCGGAGGTGCCACGGACCTTCAGGGCGAGGGTGCGCGGCGGCTGGCCGGGCAGGGTCAGCGTCGCGAGGGGCCCCTCGGGCCGGTCGATGACGATCTCGCCGTTCGCGGTGCCGAGGCGTACGGCCGTGACGACCGGGCCCGCGGTGACCACACGGTTCACCCGGAGGTGCAGGCGGGCCTCCAGCCAGCGGGCGAGGAGCTCGGCGCTGGGGTTGTCCGCCTCGGCCTCCACGGCCGCCGACGTCACCTTCGCGCGGGCCTGGTCCAGGGCGGCGGCCAGCATGGACCGCCACAGCGTGAGCCGGGTCCAGGCGAGGTCGGTGTCGCCGGGCGCGTAGTTGCCCGCCCGGGTCTCCAGGACCTCCATCGGCCGCTCGACCGCGTACAGGTCGGTGATCCGGCGCTGGGCGAGCGCGCCGAGCGGGTCCTTGGACGGGGTGTCCGGCGCGTCCACCGGCCACCACACGACCACCGGGGCGTCCGGCAGCAGCAGCGGCAGGACCACGGAGTCGGCGTGGTCGGACACTTCGCCGTAGGTCCGCAGCACGACGGTCTCGCCGGTGCCGGCCTCCGAGCCGACCCGGACCTCGGCGTCGAGACGCGAGGTGGTGCGGTCGCGCAGGGTGCGGGCATGCCGCTTGATGACGACCAGGGTGCGCGAGGGGTGCTCGTGCGAGGCCTCCTCGGCGGCCCGGATCGAGTCGTAGGCGTTCTCCTCGTCCGTGACGATGACCATCGTCAGGACCATGCCCACGGCGGGGGTGCCGATGGCGCGGCGGCCCTGCACCAGCGCCTTGTTGATCTTGCTTGCCGTGGTGTCGGTCAGGTCGATCTTCATGGCCTGCGCCAGCTCCGTCCGTCTCGTGCGAGCATCTCGTCCGCTTCCCTCGGTCCCCAGCTGCCCGACGCGTACTGCGCCGGCCTGCCGTGCGCCGCCCAGTACTCCTCGATCGGGTCGAGGATCTTCCAGGACTCTTCCACTTCCTGGTGACGGGGGAACAAATTGGCGTCGCCGAGCAGTACGTCCAGGATGAGTCGCTCGTACGCCTCCGGGCTCGACTCGGTGAACGACTCGCCGTAGGCGAAGTCCATGGACACGTCCCGGATCTCCATCGAGGTGCCCGGCACCTTCGAGCCGAACCGGACGGTCATGCCCTCGTCGGGCTGGACACGGATGACGATCGCGTTCTGGCCCAGCTCCTCGGTGGCGGTGGAGTCGAACGGGGAGTGCGGGGCCCGCTTGAAGACCACCGCGATCTCGGTGACCCGGCGGCCGAGCCGCTTGCCGGTGCGCAGGTAGAACGGGACGCCCGCCCAGCGGCGGTTGTCGATGCCCAGCTTGATCGCGGCGAAGGTGTCGGTCTTCGACTTGGGGTCGATGCCGTCCTCCTCCAGGTAGCCGACGACCTTCTCGCCGCCCTGCCAGCCGGTGGCGTACTGGCCGCGCACGGTGTGCTCGCCCAGCTCCTGCGGCAGCCGCACCGACTTGAGCACCTTCAGCTTCTCGGTGAGCAGCGCCTCCGCGTCGAACGCGATGGGCTCCTCCATGGCGGTGAGCGCCATCAGCTGCAGGAGGTGGTTCTGGATGACGTCACGGGCCGAGCCGATGCCGTCGTAGTAGCCCGCGCGGCCGCCGATGCCGATGTCCTCGGCCATGGTGATCTGCACGTGGTCGACGTAACTGCGGTTCCAGATCGGCTCGTACATCTGGTTGGCGAAGCGGAGCGCCAGGATGTTCTGGACGGTCTCCTTGCCCAGGTAGTGGTCGATCCGGAAGACCTGGTCGGGCTCGAACACGTCGTGCACGACCGCGTTCAGCTCCTGGGCCGACCTCAGGTCGTGGCCGAACGGCTTCTCGATGACCGCCCGGCGCCAGGCGCCCTGCGGCGGGTTGGCCAGGCCGTGCTTCTTCAGCTGCTGCACGACCTTGGGGAAGAACTTCGGCGGCACCGACAGGTAGAACGCGAAGTTGCCGCCGGTGCCGCGGGAGGCGTCCAGCTCCTCGACGGCCTGCTTCAGCTGCTTGAAGGCGGTGTCGTCGTCGAAGTCGCCGGGGATGAACCGCATGCCCTCGGCGAGCTGCTGCCACACCTCCTCGCGGAACGGGGTGCGGGAGTGCTCGCGCACCGCGTCATGGACGACCTGTGCGAAGTCCTGGTCCTCCCAGTCGCGGCGGGCGAAGCCGAGGAGGGAGAAGCCGGGCGGCAGCAGGCCGCGGTTGGCCAGGTCGTACACGGCCGGCATCAGCTTCTTGCGGGACAGGTCGCCGGTCACACCGAAGATGACCAGACCGGAGGGGCCCGCGATACGGGGGAGCCGGCGGTCCCGGGCGTCCCGCAGCGGGTTGTCCCAGTCGGTGGCCGGGGCGTCCGGGACGCCGACCTGCGCGGCGGGCGTCTCGGGTTCCGGAGCCTTGGTCGTCATTACGCGTCAACTCCCTTGCTGTCCAGGGACTTGGTGACGGCGTCCAGCAGTTCCTGCCAGGCCGTCTCGAACTTGGCGACGCCCTCGTCCTCCAGCTGCTGGACGACCTCGTCGTAGGAGATGCCGAGCCGCTCCACGGCGGCGAGGTCGGCGCGGGCCTGCGCGTAGCCGCCGGTCACCGTGTCACCGGTGATCTCGCCGTGGTCGGCGGTGGCCTTCAAGGTGGCCTCCGGCATCGTGTTCACGGTGCCGGGCGCGACCAGTTCCTCCACGTACAGCGTGTCCTTGTACGCGGGATCCTTCACGCCCGTGGAGGCCCACAGCGGCCGCTGCTCGTTGGCCCCGTCGGCGGCGAGCGCCGGCCAGCTCCCGGAGGCGAAGACCTCCTCGTACGCCTCGTAGGCGAGCCGCGCGTTGGCGAGCGCCGCCCGGCCCTTGAGGGCGTTGGCCTCGTCGGTGCCGAGGGCGGTCAGCCGCTTGTCGATCTCGCTGTCCACGCGGGAGACGAAGAAGGACGCCACCGAGTGGATCCGGGACAGGTCGAGGCCCCGCTCGCGGGCCTTCTCCAGGCCGGCCAGGTAGGCGGCCATGACCTCGCGGTAGCGCTCCAGGGAGAAGATCAGCGTCACGTTGACGCTGATGCCGAGGCCGATGACCTCGGTGATGGCCGGAAGGCCCGCCTTCGTCGCCGGGATCTTGATCATCACGTTGGGGCGGTCGACCAGCCAGGCCAGCTGCCGGGCCTCGGCGACCGTCGCCACGGTGTGGTGCGCGAGACGGGGGTCGACCTCGATGGAGACCCGGCCGTCGCGGCCACCGGTGGCGTCGTACACCGGACGCAGGATGTCGGCGGCCGCGCGCACGTCGGCGGTCGTCATCATCCGCACGGCCTCCTCGACCGTGACGCCGCGTACGGCCAGGTCGGTCAGCTGCTCCTCGTAGCCCTCGCCGGAGCCGATGGCAGCCTGGAAGATCGAGGGGTTGGTGGTGACGCCGACGACGCCACCGCTCTTGACCAGCTCGGCCAGGCCGCCCGACGTGATCCGCTTGCGCGACAGGTCGTCCAGCCAGATCGACACGCCCTCGTCGGCGAGGCGCTCGAGGGCTCCCGGGGTCGCGATTGCTTCGGTCACAGTGATCATCTTTCTAGTCGCGTCGAAATCAGGCGCGCGCGGCGGCCAGCGATGCGCGGGCAGCGGCGGCGACGTTCTCGGGGGTGAAGCCGAACTCGGCGAACAGTGTGGTCGCGTCGGCGGAGGCACCGAAATGTTCGAGTGAGACAATCCGACCTGCGTCGCCCACGAACCGGTACCACGTCAGGCCGATACCGGCCTCGACGGCGACACGGGCCTTCACGGCCGGCGGCAGCACGCTCTCGCGGTAGGCGCGCGGCTGCTCCTCGAACCACTCCACGGACGGCATCGACACCACCCGCGTGCCGATCCCCTCGGCCTCCAGCTGCTCCCGCGCGGCGACGGCCAGCTGCACCTCGGAACCCGTCGCGATGATGATCACCTCCGGGGTCTCGGTCGAGGACTCACGCAGCACATACCCGCCCTTGGCGGCGTCCTCGTGGGGCGCGTACACCGGCACGCCCTGGCGGGTGAGCGCGAGCCCGTGCGGGGCCGGGTCGGTGGCGTGCCTCTTCAGGATCTCGGCCCAGACGACCACGGTCTCGTTGGCGTCCGCCGGGCGGACGACGTTCAGGCCCGGGATCGCGCGCAGCGAGGCCAGGTGCTCGACCGGCTGGTGGGTGGGCCCGTCCTCGCCGAGGCCGATGGAGTCGTGCGTCCACACGTACGTCACCGGCAGCTGCATCAGCGCGGACATCCGGACGGCGTTGCGCATGTAGTCGGAGAAGACGAGGAAGGTGCCGCCGTAGACGCGGGTGTTGCCGTGCAGGGCGATGCCGTTCATCTCCGCGGCCATCGAGAATTCGCGGATGCCGAAGTGGACGGTTCGGCCGTACGGGTCCGCCTCGGGCAGCGGGTTGCCCTTCGGCAGGAAGGAGCTGGCCTTGTCGATGGTGGTGTTGTTCGAGCCGGCCAGGTCGGCGGAGCCGCCCCACAGCTCGGGGAGGACGGGGCCGAGCGCCTGCAGCACCTTGCCGGAGGCGGCACGGGTGGCGACGGACTTGCCCTCCTCGAACACCGGCAGGGCGTCCTCCCAGCCCTCGGGCAGCTCGCCCTTGCTGATCCGGTCGAACAGCTGGGCCCGCTCCGGGTCGGCCGTGCGCCACTCGGCGATCCGCTTGTCCCAGGCCGCGTGCGCCTCGGCGCCCCGGTCCAGGGCCCGGCGGGTGTGGTTCAGGACCTCGTCGGTGACCTCGAAGGACTGCTCCGGGTCGAAGCCGAGGACGCGCTTGGTGGCCGCGATCTCGTCCGCGCCGAGTGCGGAGCCGTGGGAGGCCTCGGTGTTCTGCGCGTTCGGGGCCGGCCAGGCGATGATCGTGCGCATCGCGATGATCGAGGGCCGTTCGGTCTCGGCCTGCGCGGCCTTCAGCGCCGCGTACAGGGCGGGCACGTCGACGTCGCCGTCGGCGGTGGGCTCGATGCGCCGGGTGTGCCAGCCGTAGGCCTCGTACCGCTTCAGCACGTCCTCGGAGAAGGCGGTCGCGGTGTCGCCCTCGATGGAGATGTGGTTGTCGTCGTAGAGGAAGACCAGGTTGCCGAGCTTCTGGTGGCCCGCCAGGGAGGAGGCTTCGGCGGAGACGCCCTCCTCCAGGTCGCCGTCGGAGACGATCGCCCAGACGGTGTGGTCGAAGGGGGAGGTGCCCTCCGGGGCCTCCGGGTCGAACAGTCCGCGCTCGTAGCGGGCGGCCATCGCCATGCCGACGGCGTTGGCGACGCCCTGACCGAGCGGGCCGGTGGTGGTCTCGACACCGGCGGTGTGCCCGTACTCGGGGTGGCCGGGCGTCTTCGAGCCGTGGGTGCGGAACGCCTTCAGGTCGTCCAGCTCCAGCTCGTACCCGGCGAGGAAGAGCTGGGTGTAGAGGGTCAGCGAGGCGTGGCCGGGGGACAGCACGAAGCGGTCACGGCCGGTCCACTCCGGGTCCGCCGGGTCGTGTCGCATCACCTTCTGAAAGATCGTGTACGCGGCAGGGGCCAGGCTCATCGCGGTGCCCGGGTGGCCGTTGCCGACCTTCTGAACGGCGTCTGCCGCGAGAAGCCGGGCGGTGTCCACGGCACGCCGGTCGAGGTCGGTCCACTCGAATCCGTCGGATGTCTGCGTGCTCATCTTCAAGAAGTCCTCGTTCAGTGCGTGATCGCTGGCTGGACGCGTTCAAAACTAAAAGTCTGACTTTTTAGAAGGAAGGGAGAGGTGTGTCAGCCTGTGGTGAATCTGGGACATCGATCGGGCGACAGGGGCGGCACGAGCAGGACATGGCGGACAGAACACACCAAGGCGACGGTGAGGGGATCAGGACCTTCCCCTTCCCGACCGAGCTGGCCGTCGGCGGCGTCGGCATGCAGGTCGGCCCCATGGGGACCGACCACAGCTGGCATGCCGACGCCCCACTGCATCGCGTCCACCGCATCGACTTCCACGTCGTCATGCTCTTCACCGGGGGCCCCGTGCGGCACATGATCGACTTCGCCGAGTACGAGGCGTCGGCCGGCGATCTGCTGTGGATCCGCCCCGGACAGGTCCACCGGTTCTCCCGGACCAGCGAGTACCACGGCACCGTGCTGACCATGCAGCCCGGTTTCCTGCCCCGCGCCACCGTCGAGGCCACCGGCCTCTACCGCTACGACCTGCCCCCGCTGCTGCACCCCGACCCGGCACAACGTGCCGCGCTCCAGGCGTCCCTCGACCAGCTGCGCCGCGAGTACGAGGACACCGCGACGCTCCCGCTGAGCCTGCACACGGCCGTGCTCCGGCACACGCTGACCGCGTTCCTGCTGCGTCTGGCCCACCTCGCGGCCAGTTCGGCGGAGTCGTCCCAGGGGCAGGCGGACACCACCTTCACCCTCTTCCGGGACGCCGTCGAGCAGGGGTTCGCCGCCAATCACAGCGTCAGCGCCTACGCCGACGCGCTCGGTTACTCCCGCCGCACCCTCGTGCGCGCGGTCCGTGCGGCCACCGGCGAGACGCCGAAGGGCTTCATCGACAAACGGGTGGTCCTGGAGGCCAAACGCCTGCTCGCCCACACGGACATGCCGATCGGCCGCGTCGGGGCGGCCGTGGGCTTCCCCGACGCGGCGAACTTCTCCAAGTTCTTCCAGCTGCACGCCGGTGTCACACCGGCGGCGTTCCGGGCGGAGCTGCGGTGAAGCCTGTTGCTCGGGTTACTTGGACTCGACGCGTCCGAGCGGGCTCGGGCCTGCCGTCAGTGCGTCGCACGCCGCCTGCCAGGCGGGATCCCCGGGGTTGAGCCGGCTGCGGAGGTAGGACCAGGTGAGCCGCTGGACCGCGGCCACGCGCTCGGGGTTCTCGTCCGTGGTCTCGGCGACGTCGTATCCGGAGACCCCGCCCAGGCCGTGCTCCGCGTCGAACAGGGTGAGCAGGGACTTGGGGCCCGGGGAGAGGAAGTACGGATCGGTGTGCCAGTCCGGGCCCCGGACCGTCAGGTGGGCGGAGTCGTCCTTGTCGCCCGCGACCACGAGCGTGGGTGTCCGCATCCGGGAGAAGTCCGTGGTCGAGAAGAAGGGCCAGTTCCCGGCCACGAAATCGGTGAGGGCGTCGCCCCCTCGGCCGGGCGCGGCGAGCAGTACCCCCGCCTTGATCCGGGGCTCGGTCAGGTCCACTTCCTTTCCGTCGTCCGGGTCGGTGAGCCGGGCCCCCAGCAGCAGGCTCGCGGTGTGCCCGCCCATCGAGTGCCCGGCCACGGCGACCTTGCCCCGGTCCAGGCGCCCGAGCAGCTGTGGCACGGCGGCCTCCACCTCGTCCAGCCGGTCGAGGATGCGCGTCATGTCCTCGGCGCGTGATCGCCAGAACAGAGGGGCTCCGGGGGTGCCGGGATCCAGGGTCAGGGTCCGCGAGCTCAGGTGGGTGGGCTGGAGCACGGCGAAGCCGTGCGCCGCCCAGAAGTTGACGAGGGGTGCGTAGCCGTTCAGCGAGGACAGGTGGTTCGAGTGGCCCTGGCCGTGCGAGAGGAGGATGACCGGCAGGTCGCTTCCGGTCACCGGCGCGGAGACGCGCACCTGGAGGTCCACGGCGCGGTCGGGGGTGGGCAGTACCACCGGACCGACCGAGAGGACGGGAGGGGGCGAGCTGGGGCCGCCGGCTGTGCGGATCGATCGACTCATGATGTGTGTCCCTTCGATTGCCGTTGCCGCCGGTCTCGTTCGTCCGGCGGGAGCGGCGGTCGGGAGCGTCCGGTTTCAGCTACCCTGAAACCGGAACGACGTTCCGATTAATATACGGAACGGTGTTCCGGTTAGGCAAGGATCATCGGGAGGAGAGCGTGGTGTCCGCTGCAGGCCAGTCCGGGGAGGTGCCCGCCCGAAGCAGGCGGGCCGACGCGCAGCGCAATCAGCAGACGCTGCTTGCCGCCGCCGCCGCGGTGTTCGTCACCTCCGGCGTCGATGCGCCGATCCGTGAGATCGCGGCCAGGGCGGGGGTCGGCGTGGGGACCATCTACCGGCACTTCCCGACGCGGGCGGATCTCGTCGTCGCCGTCTACCGCCACCAGGTCGAGGCCTGCGCCGAGGCCGGCCCGAGGCTGCTGGCCGACGCCGACTCCCCGTTCGCGGCACTCCGTCAGTGGGTCGACCTCTTCGTCGACTTCCTGGTCACGAAGCACGGACTCGCCAACGCGATGCAGTCGGACAGCGGCGGCTTCGAGACGCTGCACACCTACTTCCTCGACCGACTGGTGCCCGTCTGCGGACAGTTGCTCGATGCCGCGGCCGACGCGGGCGAGGTCGGGCCCGGTACGCACCCGTACGAACTGATGCGCGGTATCGGCAACCTCTGCGTCGGACGCGACGACGACCCTCGCTACGACCCGCGCCGACTGGTCGAACTGCTCCTTCGGGGACTGCGGCGACCGCAGTCGGTCTGACGGCGACGACGGTCGGCCGGCGAGTGCCGGTCAGCCGGCCAGTACCGGCCGGCCGATGTCGGACGTCCAGCCGGGCCTGAAGCGTGCGGTGTACTCCGCGAAGTCGCTCCGCAGGTGGCGTGGATCGGACGGCTTCAGCCGGATCTGCTGTCGGCTGTCCGCCCACCAGACCTCGAAATCGGCGACCGTGCCTTCGGCGGGCCAGAGATCTTCCTGTTCAGGGAGCAGCAGGACGTCCACGAAGCCACCGACGGCCAGGCCGATGTCCACGAAGATCCCGATCGACCCCGGCCTGGGCACCTTCGCGACGGTGCCCCGGAAGGCCTGCCCGAAGCGAAGGCTCCGCCGGATCCGCTCCCACTCCGCGTCGGTCACCACGCACCCCATCCTCGCAGCCCCGCCACGCGTGCATCAGCCCGGTCCGGGAGCGCGTGAACCCGCTCCCGGACCGGGCCGGATGTGCCGACCGCGCCGGTCCTGCCGGCGGGGCGGCGTCAGCACCCTTGTCAGTGGCCGAAGTCGAACCAGTTCACGTTCACGAAGTCGGACGGCTGGCCGCTGGTGAAGGTGAGATAGACGTCGTGCGTGCCGGTCACCGAGGT
Organism: Streptomyces sp. BK340; assembly: GCF_007827595.1. Lineage (GTDB taxonomy): Bacteria > Actinomycetota > Actinomycetes > Streptomycetales > Streptomycetaceae > Streptomyces. The sequence continues at coordinate 618,967 of NZ_VISR01000003.1, read as the reverse complement.
GATGTTCGCCGGGATCGTCCTCCAGCTCTGCCAGCCCCCGGTGTTGGACAGGGCGAAGCTGCCGATGGGGGCGTTGCTGCGGCTGTCGAGGCGCACCTCGACCAGGCCGCTCACCCCGGACCCGGCACCGCTCGCCACCCGCCCGTAGAACTGGGTGGCCCCGGTGGAGCCGAAGTTGACGCCCTTGTAGAGGGCCCAGTCGCCGTTCGCGAGCGAGCCGATGTCCTGGCCGCCGCCGGAGTCCGTGGTGGCCTCGGAACTCACGCCGGACTGGCTGTCGTACGACTCGGCCTGGATCGCGCTGTAGGCGTCCCGGTTGCCGGAGGGCGGGGGAGTGGTCCCGCCGCCCGTGGCCTGGAGCACCTGCACGTAGTCCACGGCCATCGGGTGGTTCGGCTCGGTGCCGCTGTCCGGGCCGCCGCCGAAGGCGGCCGGGAACCCGCCGCCCATCGCCACGTTCAGGATGACGAAGAAGCCGTGGTCGGTGGCGTTGGCCCAGGTCGTCGCGTCGACCTGGTTGGCCTTGACCGTGTGGAAGTTGACGCCGTCGAGGTAGAAACGGATCTCCTCGGGGCTGGTCGAGCGGTCCCACTCCATCGCGTAGGTGTGGAAGCCCGCCTGACAGGTGCTGCCGGTGCAGGAGGTGGAGTTGCCGATGCCGGAGGTCTCGTTGCAGGGGCCGCCCGGGTTGGAGCCGCAGTGCATCGTGGCCCAGTCGGTGTTCAGGCCCTGGACGTTCTCCATGATGTCCAGCTCGCCGACGCTCGGCCAGTTCTGGTAGTTGCCGCGGTAGGGCGCGCCCAGCATCCAGAACGCCGGCCAGTAGCCCTTGGCGGCCGCGCCGGTGACGTCGGGCATCTGGATACGGGCCTGCACGCGCAGTTTGCCGCCGGCCGGTGGCTGGAAGTCGGTACGGGTCGTCTCGATGCGCCCGGACGTCCAGTTGCCGGACGCGTCGCGGCGCGGGGTGATGAGCAGGTTGCCGTTGCCGTCCAGCGAGACGTTGTTGGTGCTGGAGGTCATCGTCTCGACCTCGCCCGTGCCCCAGTTCGCCGCGCCGCCAGGGTATGAAGTCCCGGTGTCGTACTGCCAGTTGGAGGTGTTGACGCCGGTGCCGGCCGAGCCGTTGAAGTCGTCGAGGAAGACCTGCGTCCAGCCCGACGGGGGAGTCGGGGCCGAGGCGCTGGCGGGTGCGGTGGCCGCCGTCGCCACGGCGGCTGCCAGACCGAGCGTGGCGGCCACGGCGACCAGCGCGCGGCGGAACGCCCGGGGTCTGGGTATGCCGGAGGAATCGCTCATGAGGGGGGCCTCTCGGGTACGGAGGGGAGTGCGGGAGACCTGTGAGAGCGCTCCCACGATGGCCTGAGAGCGCTCTCAAGGTGCCGCCAATGTGCTCCCCGGCCCTGCGGCCGTCAAGAGTTAAAGCAGGGAAACTCCTTTCGCCTCACGGGAGTTCACCCCATGAAGGCACCCAGAACGGCTCAGACCGCGCTGCCCGCCCTCCAGTCGGCCCACGACGGGTTCCACCCGTTGAGTCCGTTGGCCGGGTCCACCGTCCTCTCATCGGAGTTCTTCACGATCACCACGTCGCCGAGCATCGAACTCTCGTAGAACTCGTAGCCGGCCACGGAGCTGTCGCCCGCCCCCTTGGTGTCGTGCAGGCCGATGCAGCCGTGACTGGCGTCCTGGTGCCCGAGCACCGCGGTGGACGCCCAGTAGTTGCCGTGCACGAAGGTGCCCGAGGTGGTGAGCCGCTGGGCGTGCGGCACGTCCGGGATGTCGTACTCGTCGCCGGGCCCGGTCGGCGACGGCGTGCGTGAAGCTGACCGACACCGGTCTGCCGATGCCGGAGGTGGAGCCCGCCTCGGGCGTGAAGCGGCCGACGAACGTGGCGCCGGGCGACCTGGTGGTGAACGTCGACACGGTTTCCCCGGCGGCGCCCGCCGCCTCGGCCGTCACCGTGTACTTCGTGCCCGAGTAGGGATTTCGGGCCGAAATCCATTTGGTTCCGGCCGAGTTGAGAGTGCCCTCCAGGGTGGAGCCGTCGTTGCCGGTGACGTGGACGGAGGCCAGCGTGCCGTCGGTGACGGTGACCTCGACGGGGCTGGTGAAGTCCGCCTTCCTCGCGCCGGCCGCGGGCGTGACGGCGATGGTCGCCCTCTTCGTCGTGGCGGTCCGCGCGGACGCCGTGGCGCCCTTGCCGTCCGCGGCCGCCGAGGCGCCCGCGGAGGAGCTGCAGCCCGCCAGGGCGGCGGCAGCCGGTACCGCTCCGAGAGCGGCGAGGATCCCGCGCCGGGACCACCCGCGCGACCGCTGTCCGGACCGGTTCGATATGAGCGAGACGCCCACGACACGCCTTCCTGAGTTGTCTGTCCGTGCGTGGGCATCCTGCGCCGGCTGTCTGGGCCGGCCCTTTGAATCCGTGGGGTGCTCCCTGAGATTCGGATGAAGACACGCCGAGACGGCTGGAAGTCGTGGTTGTGGGGGCCCGGACCCGATCGGAAGAGTGAAGAAAAAGTTTCACCGACCCGCCGGAGGTATCCGTGACCGACGTCCGCAAGCGGCACACCGTGGCCATCGTCGGAGCCGGCGCGGCAGGCGCCCTGACCGCCGTCCAGCTCTGCGAGACGGCGACCCGCCGCCGGACTCCCCTCGACGTCGTCCTGATCGACGCGGCCCCCGAGGCGGGCCGAGGCACCGCCTACGCCACCCGCGACCCACGCCACCGCCTGAACGTGCCCGCCGGCAACATGAGCGCCTACCCCGACGATCCGGGTCACTTCACCCGCTGGCTGTGCCGGCACGGCGAACCCGAGGTCACCGGCGCCGACTACGCCACCCGCTACCGCTACGGCGCCTACCTCGCCGACACCCTCGGCCAGGCGATCGTCCGCGCCCACGGAACGGTCGCCGTACGCCGGCTGCGCACCCGGGCGGAGGGCTGTACCGGCACCCCCGGCGGCAGGGTGGAGCTGAGCCTCGCCGACGGGGGACACCTGACCGCCGACGCCGCCGTCCTCGCCACCGGCCCCGCCGCCGCGACCTCCGCATGGGCGCCGCCCGCGCTGCGCGCCTCGGCGCGCTTCGTCGGCACGCCGTGGGCGCCGGGCGCGCTGGACGGGGCCCTGGCGGGTGCCCCGGACGGCGCCCGGGACGGCAGCGACGACGTGCTGCTCGTCGGCACCGGCCTGACCGCCGTCGACCTCGCGCTGACCCTCGACCGCCCCGGCCGCACCCTCCACGCCCTCTCCCGCAACGGCCTGCTGCCCCAGCCGCACGCGCTCGGCCCGGCCGCCGTCATGCCCGCGCCCCAGGACCTGCACGACACCTCGCTGGGCCGGCTGCGTCGTGCCGTCTACCGGCACCTCAGCCGCTCGGTCCGCACCCACGGCGACTGGCGCCCCGGCCTCGACAGCCTCCGCCCCCACACCACGCGACTGTGGCGCAGCCTCACCCCCGAGGAGCGGGAGGACTTCCTCGCCCGCGAGGGCGCCCTGTGGAACACCCACCGCCACCGCATGTCCCCCGCCACCGCGGAGCACGTCTCCCGGGCCCGCACCGCGCGCCGCCTCCAGGTCCACACGGGCACGGTCGTGCGGGTGACGGGGGCCGACGGCGCAGGGCTCGCCGTCGAGCTCTCGGGCGGCCGCACGCTGCACGTGGGCTGGGTGGTCGACTGCACCGGCCCGGGACGGGGCCTCGACGACCCGCTGTGGCGTGGGCTGTTCGCGTCCGGGGCGGCGGTTCCCGGCCCGCTCGGCATGGGCGCCGCGACCCGGGACGGCCGCCTCCTGGACGCCCGGGGCGGTGCCGGGCTCCCGCTGTTCACGCTGGGCGCCCCGCGCCGGGGCGAGCTGTGGGAGACCACCGCGATGCCCGAAATCCGTGTCCAGGCCGTCGAGCTGGCCCAGCAGCTGCTGGCCCCGCTCGCCCCGAGGCGCCGAACGACCCGCCGACCCGTCGACGGACACGGCCTCGCCCTGACCACCCACGCCGAGGCGGCCGCCGCCTACCGCGGCGGGCTCGACCGGGTCCTCAAGGTCCGCTCGGGAGCCCCGCAGGGCTTCGCCCGCGCGGTCGCCCTCGACCCCGGATTCGCCCTCGGCCACGCGGCCCTCGCCCTGCTGGGCCACGAGTGCGGGGCCGCAGTCGACGTACCCCGCGCCCTCGCCGACGCACAGCGCTGCGCACGCGAGCGGGCCGACACGCGCGAGCGGTCCTTCGTGGACGTGGTCACGCGCCGGATCACCGGCGACGACGGGGACGAGGCGCTGGTACGACACCTGCGGACCTATCCCGCCGACGCGCTCGCGCTGGCCGCCGCCGTGCCCACCATCGCCTTCTCCGGTGTCAGCGACCTGCACGACGACGACGCGCTCGGTCTGCTCGAACTGACGTCACCGGCGTACGACGGGCACTGGTTCCACACCTCGCTGCTCGCCTTCCTGCGCCAGGAGGAGGGCCGGCTGCATGAGGCGGGCGAGCTGGCGCACCGGGCGCTGGCCGTCGAGCCCGCCTCCGGGCACGCCGTGCACGCCCTGGCGCACGTGCACTACGAGTCGGGTGCGCACGAGGCCGGACGTGACTGGCTGGACCGCTGGGTGTCGGGCCGGGGCCGGGGCGCGGTCCACCGGGCGCACTTCTCCTGGCACATCGCGCTGCACGAACTCGCCCTCGACGACCCGGCTGCGGTCCGCAGGCGCTGGTTCGCGCAGCTCGCGCCCGGCCGGGTGAGCGGAATGCGGGCCCTGGTCGACTCGGGCTCACTGCTGTGGCGGGCGCGGCTGAGCGACAGCTGGTGGGGTGAACTGCCCGCGGCCGACGTGCTGGAGTCGGTCGAGCTGGAGGTGCTGGAGCGGCCGGCGACCGCGTTCACCGCGCTGCATGTCGCGGTCGCCCGCACCGCCGCCGGGGATCTGCCCGCCCTGCGCCGGCTGCGCGACCACGCCCTGGGGGCGGACCAGGTGCAACGCGAGGTCGTCGCGCCGCTGTGCGAGGCGCTGGCCGCGCTCGTCGAGGAGCGCTTCGTGGAGGCTGCCCGTGGCCTGGACGCGCTGCTGCCCGTACTGCGCAGCGTCGGCGGCAGCGCGGCCCAGCGGGAGGTCGTCGAGGAGACACTGCTGTACGCCCTGGTGGCGGCGGGCCGCAGTGACGCCGCCCGTCGCCTCCTGGACGCCCGCCTGGACCGCAAACCGGCCCCCCGGGACCGGCGGTTGCTGGCCGGCCTGTCCGGCTGACCGCACATCCGCCTCCACCGGAGCCCCGACGCGGTCACCTGTCGGAGACCGGCCCCGGGCCCCCGCATGGGGAGCCCGGGGGCAACGGCAGTCACCGAGGCGCAGGGGGTGTCCTGGACCGGCCGAACGCCGCGAGGACGAACGTGACGCTGATGAGCAGCGCCCAGGCGCCGAACTTGCCGACGTCGACGGGCTGCCAGCCGTGCAACTGGTACGGGTAGCGCCACGCGCCCACATAGGTGGCGAGGTTCTCCGCCAGCCACAGGAAGAACCCGATCAGGGTGAAGGACAGCGCGAGCGGCATGCGGCGCCGTGTCCCGCGCACCGTGAAGTGCACCGTGGTGCCCGCGGTGACGGCCACGAGGAGGGCCGCCAGGGGCCAGCGGGCGTCGGGCAGCCAGTGGTGGCTGAAGAAGTTGACGTAGACGGCGGCGGCCACCAGGGCCGTCGCCCGTGGCCGGTAGCGGACCACTTCCAGGTCGAACAGGTGCCAGGCCCGGCAGATGTAGCTGCCTACGGCCGCGTAGAGGAAGCCCCCGTACAGCGGGACGCCCGCGAACTTCAGCACGGCCGGTTCCGGGTAGCTCCACGAGCCGAGCGAGACCTTCACCAGCTCGAAGGCGAGACCGATGACATGGCAGGCGGCGATGACGGCGACGTCGCGTCCGCTCTCCCAGCCGCGCCGCCAGAACAGCAGCGTGAGGAGCACGCCGTAGCAGGCGAGCAGGTCGTAGCGGGCCACCGGCAGCGGTGGCAGCAGGGCCGATGCCGCCACTCCGGACAACAGGGCGATCGCGAAGGCGCAGGCCCGGGTCTGGGTCCAGGTGAAGTCGAGCAACTGGCTGATCGGGGACGCCGGGAAGCCGGCCGGATTTGTAGTGGGCATGGTGATCAGGAGGACGACATCCGGCCCGCCCCCGGTTGCCTGAGGAGCCGATCGGCCCTCCCACCACGCTAGTCACCGGCGCACAGCCCTGACCCCGCCGGTTCGTCGTCCTTTAACTATCAGCGGTTACCTACGCCTCCGTAACCTCTCGGCCTGCTCAGCTTCACTCTTCACCCCACAGAAGGGACGCTCTGAGGTGAACTCCCCCATGCCCAGGAAGCCGCTGCCGAGAAGAGCCGCACTGCTCGCCGCCGCGGGCCTGCTGGGCGGACTGCTGACAGTGCCGGCGGTGGCTGCGGAGGCCGGGACGCCGGAGGCGTGCTCCGCCGCTGACGCCGACATCTACCGGCCCCCGGACACCCCCACCGCCGCACCGGGAGCCGTCGTCGCCTGCCGCAAGGCCGACGCGCTGCCCATGGTGATCGGCGGCCCCCCGCTGAACGCCTGGAAGGTGCAGTACGGCTCCACCGACGGGCGGGGCCGGCCGGTCTCCGTCGTCGGCATCGTCGTCGTGCCGCAGAAGCCGTGGACCGGACCGGGCGCGCGGCCGCTGGTCGCGTTCGTGCCGGGCACGCTCGGCATCGGACCGCAGTGCGCGTTCTCCAAGCAGCTCGCCGGCCAGTACCAGGACGCCTACGAGGGCCCGAACATCGCGGCGCTGCTCAACGCCGGTTACGCCGTCGCCGCAACGGACGGCCAGGGCTACATGAACGGCCAGGTCCACCCGTACGCCTCGGGGGCGGAGGCCGGTCACGCCGCCCTCGACATGGCCCGCGCGGCCTCCCGGGTGCCCGGCGCCGGGGTGAGCCCCGAAGCCGAGGTCGGGATCTGGGGCTACTCGGAGGGCGGTTCCGGCAGCCTGTGGGCGGCCCAGCTCGCCCGGTCGTACGCCCCCGAACTGAACGTCGTCGGCTCGGCCTCCGGCGGGATACCCACCGACCTCAAGCAGGTGGCGAGCAACCTCGACGGACGGTTCTTCGCCGGGTTCCTGGTGGACGCGTTCATCGGTCTGTCCGTCACCCATCCCGACCTGCCGTTCGACGACCTCCTCGACGACAGCGGGCACAAGGCCGTCAAGGACGCCGAGTCACTGTGCGCGGTCGGTACCGTGAGCCGCTTCCCGGGCGCGCGGATCGAGCAGTACACCAAGGACGGGCTGACGCTCGACCAGATCTACGCCCTGCACGGCCCCGACGGCGCCACCTGGGGCGACGCCGTCGAGGCCGGCAAACTGGGCGCCGGGGTCGGCACCCCGGGCTCGGGCGCCCGCTACGAGATCGGCTTCCCGGTGCTGCAGTACCGCGGCCTGGCGGACGAGGTGATCCCGGCGCAGATGGCGAGTGAGACCCGCCGCGCCTACTGCTCGGCCGGGATCAGGACCCAGTGGACGTCGTACGTCGGTGACCACCTCACCGGCGACGCCCAGGCGGTGGGCGATGTCGTGGCCTGGCTCGGCGACCGGTTCGCCGGAAAGGAGACGAAGGGCAACTGCTGACCCCCGCGGCGGAGTTCGCCCGCTCGTGAACATCCCCGTGCCGGAGCCCCACGGCACGGGGACTTCGCCGATGACGGCGAGGGTTCGCGCGGTCATCGGTGTCCCGGACGACAGGTGGGGCGAGGTGCCCCGCGCGGTCGTCGTCCCCGAGGCGGGCGTGGACCTCGACCCGGACGAGGTGCCGGCCTCGCCGGCCGGCCGGCTCGCCAAGTACAAGATCCCCAAATCGCCGGTGGTCGCGGACGAACTTCCGCGCACCGCCTCCCGAAAGCTGCTCAAGCCCCGGGTGCGCGAGCACTGTGGACCGCGAACGTGCCGAGAAGGGCCCGTTCGGCGCCCCGATCGCCCACGGCTACCTCACCCTCTCCCTGTTCGTCCCGCTCTTCACCGAACTGCGGGACGTCCAGGGCGTGACCACGAAGGTCAACTACGGGCTGAACAGGGTGCGTTTCCCCGCTCCGGTGAAGGCGGGCTCGCGCATCCGGCTCGCCGCGCGGCTCGCCTCCGTCGAGGAGGTGCCGGGCGGGGTGCGGATCGCCGTCGACGGCACGGTGGAGAGCGACGGCGGCGGGAAGCCCGCCGCCGTCCTGCAGAGTCTCTCCCGCTTCTACGCGTGAGCGGTTACTGCTGCCGGTACGCGTACACGGTCGTCGCGATCGCGCACACGCCCGGCGGGATCACCTCGGCCCGCAGCGTGCCGCTGCCCGGGTCGTAGTCGACGCCCTCCGCCTCGAACGTGCCGGTGCACACGCTCTTCTGCTCCAGCCCGAAGAGGCCGGTCACCGTGCCGGTGACCGGCTTGCCGTCCAGCGGGTGCGGCAGGTCGACCCGGAGCAGCGGCCTGCTCTGCGGGAAGAGCGTGCCGGAGGCGTCGTCCGAGGCACACACCAGCCGGGTGGCGGTGACGAAGTCACAGCCCTGGATGTCCCGTACCGGCTTGTCCAGGCTGATCTGCCCGGCCTGCGCCAGCGAGCCGCCGGTGGCCGGCGTGGCCGGGTTGATCAGGGGCGCAGGGAACACCTGGAGCCGGTTCTGGTCGCCCCACTCGCCCGACACCAGCCACTGGCCGTCGGGCGAGACGGTCGCGAAGGAGTTGTTCACCCTCTCGCCGGGATCCAGCCGGTGCACGTAGTCGTACCGCTTCCCGGAGGGCGTCGTGACCGCGTACATCTTCGACGTGGCCGAGTCGGCGCCCTGGTAGGCGTCGAAGACGTAGCCGCGCGCGATGTCCGGGTCGCCCACGTGGTTCCAGCCCTTGATCCGCAGGTCCAGCGGGATGTCCAGCAGACCGCGGTGCAGCAGCGAACCGTCCGCCCGGCTCGCGAGCCCCTGACCGCCGCCGAGGGTGTCGGTGTACGACGTCCCGGTGTGCGTCCACTGGGGGCCCTCGGCCGCGGAGGCGCTCGGGGCGCCGAGGGCCAGCGTGCCCAATAAGGCGGTGAGGGTGAGGAGATGACGTCTCATCAGACTCCTGCCACGTCGACGAAGATGGGGTTGGAATAGAACCACGTATCGGCCCACGGGTCACCGTTTCCGGGCTCGTGGGTGACCGGCCCGTACGGGTCGATCGCCGCGCCGAGGTATCCGGCGCCGTGCCGGTGGCCGTCGCTGCCGCGCAGGCGCACGTAGAAGGACTCGTCGCCCGCGGTCAGCGGGATGCGCAGGGTGTACGTCCCGTTGCGACCGCTGACGTCCTTGCTCCGGACGACCTTGGTGTCGGGCGCCTGCCAGCTGTCGCGGTCGGCGAGGGGGCCGCGCACCGCACCCCGGATCACGTCCACGTGCGCCAACTCGGGCAGGATTCCCTGCGGGTTGGCCCGGGAGGCGGTGGTCACCGTCACATACAGCGTGACCTTCTCACCCCTGCGGACACGCAGCCGTCCGCCCAGCGTGACGCCCCGCCCGAAGTCGCAGTCCCGCTTCAGCCGCACGTCGAGTCCGTCGAGCAGATGCCCGTGGTCCAGCCAGACGCGGCCCGCGCGCAGGCCCGCCATCACGGCGCGGTAGCCGTAGCGGGTCACACCGACATGGGTGCGGCTGAACTCTCCCGGCCAGAAGTCGCTGCCGGGCTGCGGAGTGTCCGTGTCGACGGGGTCGGGCAGCCTGCCGGTGTTGTCGAAGTTCTGGCCGGGCTGCCAGTCGCCGTTCTTCCAGGTGTCGAAGACGGTCCGGTGGTTGTCGGAGTTGGTGGTGATCGAGAACAGCCGGCCCTCGGCCAGCATCGAGTCCCACAGGCCGCCGACCGTCGCGGTCGCCCAGTCGAAGCCGCCGTACGTGAGGTAGGCGTCGGCCGGGTAGCCGGCGAAGGAGTTGGCGGACGGCTTGTTCTCGTACTCGCCGCGGATCGACGTCGAGTCGCGCCGACCGGGGAAGGCAGCGTGGTTGGCGAGGACCAGGACGTCGTCGACGTAGCCGGTCCGGCGCTGCTCGGCCAGCCACTGGATGGCCTTGACGGCATGGGCCTCGTTGCGGGCGGTGTCGGGGCTGCCCGGGGCGCCGTCGGTGTAGCCGAGCAGCTTGCCGTCGTAGGCCAGCTCGAACCGGGTGAGCAGGTCGGCCTCGTGGGGGCCGGGGGCGGCGAACACCGTGCAGTGCTCCGCGGCCGGGATGTACCACTCCAGGCCCTGGAAGACCAGCTGACGCGGGTTCTCGGCGCGGGCCTTGAGGATCTCCTGGTGTTCCAGCGCGGCGCCGTAGCGGGCGTGCCCGAAGTTGGCGTGCTCGTTGAACACCATCCAGTCCAGGCCGTACTTGGCGGCGGCCTGGGCCTGCTGCGAGAACGTGTACTTGGCGTCGTGGCTGTAGACGGAGTGGACGTGGTGGTCGCCCACGAGGTGGGCGAGGTGCGGAGGCGACCGCGCCCCGCGAGGCGGGCCGGGCCCGGCGGACCGGGTCGTCGCCGCCGAAGCTGCGTGGCGAGCGGCTCGTCGTCGGAACTGCTCGTCAGAACTGTTCAATTTCGGTGCACGGAATCGTGCGCCGCTGCGGGAGATTGGTCAATACCCGAGCAGAAGCGTGCATGGATTTGATTGAAGATGACGAGTAGTGTTCATGCCGTGCTGGCGGAACGACGACACCGACTCATCCTGCGGGCCCTGCGCTCCGGCGGCCCCGCGGCCGTGACCGACCTCTCCGAACAGCTGGGCGTCAGCCCCGCCACGATCAGGCGCGACCTGGTCAAACTGGAGGAGGACGGCCTGCTCACCCGGGTGCACGGCGGCGCGGTCGCGGAGGAGGGCGACCAGCCCTTCGCCGAGGTCGCCGAGATGCGCGTGGCCGAGAAGGACGCCATAGCGGCGCGTGCGGCGGCGATGGTGGAGGACGGTCAGTCGGTGCTGCTCGACATCGGCACCACCGCCTACCGGCTCGCCCGCCAGCTGCACGGCCGCAGACTCACCGTGATCACCAGCAACCTGGTGGTCTACGAGGAGCTGGCCGACGACGAGGGCATCGAACTGGTGCTGCTCGGCGGCATGGTCCGCCGCGAGTACCGCTCCCTGGTCGGCTTCCTCACCGAGGACAACCTGCGCCAACTGCACGCCGACTGGCTCTTCCTCGGCACCAGCGGAGTACGCCCGGGCGGGCAGGTGATGGACACGACGGTCGTCGAGGTGCCGGTCAAGCGCGCCATGATCAAGGCGGGTGACCGGGTCGTGCTGCTCGCCGACGCGGCGAAGTTCCCGGGCACGGGGATGGCGAAGGTCTGCGGTCCCGAGGACCTGGACGTGGTGGTGACGAACGCGCCGGTCGACCCGGTGACCCGCTCCGCACTGGCGGAGGCGGGCGTCGAAGTGGTCCTGGCGGGAAGGGTGCAGACGTGAAGCTGACGATTCTGGGCGGCGGCGGATTCCGGGTGCCGCTCGTGTACGGGGCGCTGCTGACCGACCGTGCCGAGGGGCGGGTCACCGAGGTCGTCCTGCACGACCTGGACGACAGCCGGCTGTACGCGGTCACCCGGGTGCTGGAGGAACAGGCGTCGGCCGTCGCCGACGCCCCCCGCGTGACCGCCACCACCGACCTCGACGAGGCCCTGCGCGGCGCCGACTTCGTCTTCTCCGCGATCCGCGTCGGCGGCCTGGAGGGCAGGGCGAACGACGAGCGGGTGGCCCTCGCGGAGGGCGTCCTCGGCCAGGAGACGGTCGGTGCCGGCGGGATCGCCTACGGTCTGCGGACGGTGCCGGTCGCCGTCGACATCGCGCAGCGGGTGGCCCGCCTGGCGCCCGACGCCTGGGTCATCAACTTCACCAACCCGGCGGGACTGGTCACCGAGGCCATGTCCCGGCACCTCGGCGACCGGGTCATCGGTATCTGTGACTCGCCGGTCGGCCTCGGCCGCCGTATCGCCCGGGTCCTCGGCGCCGACCCGAACGAGGCGTGGATCGACTACGCCGGCCTCAACCACCTCGGCTGGGTACGCGGCCTGCGCATCGCGGGCCGCGACGAACTCCCGCGCCTGCTCGCCGACCCCGGTCTGCTCGGCTCCTTCGAGGAGGGCAAGCTCTTCGGCACCGACTGGCTGCGGTCCCTCGGCGCGATCCCCAACGAGTACCTGCACTACTACTACTTCAGCCGTGAGGCCGTACGCGCCTACCAGCAGGCCGAGCAGACCCGCGGCGCCTTCCTGCGCGACCAGCAGGCGCGGTTCTACGAGGAGGCCCGGCGCGCGGACGTCTCCGCCCTCGACGCCTGGGACCGCACCCGCGCCGAACGCGAGGCGACCTACATGGCCGAGGCCCGGGAGACGGCCGGTGCCGGTGAACGCGACGCCGACGACCTCTCCGGCGGCTACGAGAAGGTGGCCCTCGCCCTGATGCGGGCCATCGCCCGGGACGAGCGCACCACCCTGATCCTCAACGTCCGCAACCAGGGCACCCTGTCGGTCCTCGACCCGGACGCCGTCATCGAGGTGCCGTGCCTGGTCGACGCCAACGGGGCCCACCCGGTCGCCGTCGATCCGCTGCCCGGCCACGCCGCCGGTCTGGTGTGCGCGGTCAAGGCGGTCGAGCGCGAGGTGCTCGCCGCCGCCGAGTCGGGTTCGCGCGCCACGGCCGTGAAGGCGTTCGCGCTGCACCCGTTGGTCGACTCCGTGAACGTGGCCCGCAGGCTGGTCGAGGGCTACACCCAGGTCCATCCGGGCCTGGCGTATCTTGGGTAAGCGCTTTCCCTCCCCGCTTCCTGGAGACTTCCATGCACGATGAACGCCGCCGGATCGAGGAGCGCGTGGAGCGGCTCCACCACCAGCGCATCAAGCCCGCGATCTACGCGGCCACCGTTCCCCTCGAAGTGGAGTCCTGGCAGGCACCGGGAGAGCCGGTCTCCTTCGAGGAGGCCGCGGCCGCGCCGTACGAGCCCTTCGCGCCGGACACCCCGTGGGGACCGCCCTGGGGCACGACCTGGTTCCGGATGCGCGGCCGGGTGCCCGCCGGATTCGCGGGCCGGCGCGTCGAGGCCGTCATCGACCTCGGCTTCGTGGGCGACTGGCCGGGCAACCAGGCCGAGGCGCTCGTCCATCTGACGAACGGCACGCCGCTGAAGGCCGTCAACCCGCTCAACCAGTACGTGCCGATCGCCAGTCCGGCGGCGGGCGGTGAGACGGTGGACTACCTGGTCGAGGCGGCCTCGAACCCGGACATCCTCGCCAATGACTTCGCGGGCCCGACCCCGCTCGGCGATGTCCTCACGGCGGGCGACCGTCCCCTGTACACCTTCCGCCGCGCCGACATCGCCGTCCTCGACGAGGAGGTCTGGCACCTCGACCTCGACGTCCAGGTGCTGAGCGAACTGATGCTGCAGCTGGGCGAGCACGACCCGCGCCGGCACGAGATCATGCACGCACTCGACCGGGCCATGGACCTCCTCGACCTGGACGACGTCTCCGGCTCGGCCACCGCCGTGCGCGAGGCGCTGGGGCCGGCCCTGTCCAAGCCCGCGAACGCGAGTGCGCACCTCATCTCCGGAGTCGGCCACGCCCACATCGACTCGGCATGGCTGTGGCCGATCCGCGAGACCAGGCGCAAGACGTCCCGCACCTTCTCCAACGTGACCGCCCTGGCCGACGAGTACGAGGAGTTCGTCTTCGCCTGCTCGCAGGCCCAGCAGTACGAGTGGGTGCGTGACAACTACCCGCAGGTGTGGGCCCGCATCCAGGAGTCCGTCAAGAAGGGCCAGTGGGCACCGGTCGGCGGCATGTGGGTGGAGGCCGACGGCAATCTGCCCGGCGGCGAGGCCCTCGCCCGCCAGCTCGTCCACGGCAAGCGCTTCTTCATGGAGCACTTCGGCGTGGAGACCAAGGGCGTGTGGCTGCCCGACTCCTTCGGCTACACCGCCGCCTACCCGCAGCTGGCCAGGCTCGCCGGCAACGACTGGTTCCTGACCCAGAAGATCTCCTGGAACCAGACCAACAAGTTCCCCCACCACACCTTCTGGTGGGAGGGAATCGACGGCACCCGGATCTTCACCCACTTCCCGCCGGTCGACACCTACAACGCACGCTTCAGCGGCGAGGAGATGGCCCGCGCGGTCCGTAACTACAGCGAGAAGGGCGGCGCCACGCGCTCCCTGGCCCCCTTCGGCTGGGGCGACGGCGGTGGCGGCCCCACCCGCGAGATCATGGAGCGGGCCCGGCGGCTGAGGGACCTGGAGGGTTCCCCGAAGGTCGAGATCGAACACCCCGACGCGTTCTTCGCGAAGGCCCGCGCCGAGTACCCCGACGCCCCGGTCTGGGTCGGCGAGCTGTACCTGGAGCTGCACCGCGCCACCTACACCTCCCAGGCCCGCACCAAGCAGGGCAACCGGCGCAGCGAACACCGGCTGCGCGAGGCCGAGTTGTGGGCGACCACGGCCGCGCTGCACGCTCCGGGCTACACCTACCCGTACGAGAAGCTCGACCGCCTCTGGAAGACGGTCCTGCTGCACCAGTTCCACGACATCCTGCCCGGCTCGTCCATCGCCTGGGTGCACCGCGAGGCGGAGGCCGAGTACGCCCGCGTGGCGGGGGAGCTGGAGGAGCTGACCGCCGAGGCGGTGGCCGCGCTCGGCACCGGCGGGACACGTGTGTTCAACACCAGCCCGTACGACCGTGCCGAGGTGGTCCGCACGCCCGGGGGGGCGCCGGCGTACGTGCGCGTGCCCGCGAACGGCAGCGCGCCCCTCGCGGACACGCAACCCCCGCAGCCGGTCACAGTCAGCGGCCGCGTCCTCGGCAACGGTCTGGTCCGGGTGGCGGTGGCGGAAGACGGAACGCTGTCGTCCGTGTACGACCTGCGGGCGGACCGCGAGGTTCTCGCCGAGCCGGGCAACCTCCTGCGCCTCCACACCGACCTGCCCAACTACTGGGACGCCTGGGACATCGACAAGCACTACAGGAACCGGTACACGGACCTCCTGGACGCCGACTCCGTCACCGTGGTCGAGGGCGGCCCGCTCGTCGGCGCGATCCGCGTCACGCGCTCCTTCGGCAAGGGCTCGAAGATCACCCAGACCCTCACCGTGCGCGCGGGCAGTCCCCGGATCGACATCGAGACGGACATCGACTGGCACGAGACCGAGAAGATCCTCAAGGCCGCCTTCCCGGTGGACGTCCGCGCCCCGCACTCCTCGGCAGAGATCCAGTTCGGCCACGTCCAGCGTCCCACCCACACCAACACCAGCTGGGAGGCGGCCCGTTTCGAGGTCTCCGGCCACCGCTGGGTGCACATCGCCGAGCCCGGCTACGGCGTCGCGGTCCTCAACGACTCGACGTACGGCCACGACGTCTCCCGCACGGTCCGCGAGGACGGCAGTACGACCACCACGGTCCGCCTGAGCCTGGTGCGCGCCCCGCGCGTCCCGGACCCGGGCGCCGACCAGGGCCGGCACCGGTTCACCTACTCCCTGCTGCCCGGCGCGGACATCGCGGACGCGGTCGCCGAGGGCTACGCGCTCAACCTCCCGCTGCGGGTGGCGGACGCGGCGGGCGCGCCGGAGCCGGTCGTCTCGGTGGCCGGCGAGGGCGTGACGGTCGAGGCGGTCAAGCTCGCCGACGACCGCTCCGGTGACGTCGTCGTACGGCTCTACGAGTCCCGGGGCGGGCGGGCGCGCGGTGTGCTGCGCACCGGATTCCCGCTCGCGGGCGCCCACGTCACCGA
The DNA here is from genome assembly GCF_007827595.1 of Streptomyces sp. BK340. Lineage (GTDB taxonomy): Bacteria > Actinomycetota > Actinomycetes > Streptomycetales > Streptomycetaceae > Streptomyces. The sequence continues at coordinate 603,223 of NZ_VISR01000003.1, read as the reverse complement.
CCTGCTGGAGCGGCCCCTGGAGGACGCCGTCGTGCGGGACGACGGCGGGGTCCGCGTCGCCCTGCGGCCCTTCCAGATCCTGACCCTGCGGCTGCGGCGCGCCGAGGTGGGCTGACCCATGGCCGTGCAACCCTGGTTCACCGATGCCAAGTTGGGGATCTTCGTCCACTGGGGCATCTACGCCGTCGACGGCGTCCAGGAGTCCTGGTCGTTCTACGACGGCATCGTGCCGTACGACCGGTACATGTCCCAGCTCGGCCGGTTCACCGCCGCGCGCTACGAACCACGCGACTGGGCGGCCCTGTTCGCCCGCGCGGGTGCCCGGTACGCCGTGCTGACCAGCCGGCACCACGACGGCGTCGCCCTGTGGGACACCGCGCACGGCGGCCTCGGCCTGGGCCGCGACCTCATCGGGCCGTACGCCGAGGCCCTGCGCGAACAGGGCCTGAAGGTCGGCCTCTACTACTCCCACTCCGACTGGAGCCACCCCGACTACGCCTCCACGCGCAGACCGGGCCGGCCGCCGGAGCAGGAGGACAACCGGTACTCCGAGGTCGCGGCCGAGTTCGAGGACCTGGCGGCCTGGGAGCGGTTCATCGCCTACCGGGACGGCCAGATCACGGAGCTGGCCTCCCGCTACCGGCCCGACCTGATGTGGTTCGACGGCGAGTGGGAACGCAGCGAGGAGCAGTGGCGCATCCCCGAACTCGCCGCGCTGATCCGCTCGTACACGCCGGACGTCGTCTTCAACGCCCGCATGCTCGGCGAGGGCGACTACGCCACGCCCGAGCAGGGCGCCCCGGTGGTTCCGCCGGACGGGCCCTGGGAGCTGTGCCTGACGGTCAACGACTCCTGGGGTTTCCGGCACCACGACCACAACCACAAGTCGCTCGACCAGCTGATCCGGTACTTCACGGAGACCATCGGCGGCGGTGGCAACCTGCTGCTCGACGTCGGCCCGCGGGAGGACGGGACGATCCCGGCCGAGCAGGCCGAACGCCTGGAGGGGCTCGGCGACTGGATCCGCGGACACGCGGAGGCGGTATACGGGACCGTGCGGGGACTGCCGGCCGGGCACCACTACGGTCCGAGCACCCTGTGCGGGGACCTCCGCACCCTGTATCTGGTGCTGTTCGACGCTCCGCGCGCCGAGATCAACGTACGCGGGCTGCTCTGCAGGGTGCGCCGGGTCAGTGTGCTCGGCAGCGGCAGGGAGCTGGCCCACCGGGTCACCGGCGGTCTGCACGAGGCGCCCGGAGTGCTGTGGATCGAGCCGCCCGCGCCCGCCGACCTCGACCCGCACGCCACGGTGCTCGCGGTGGAACTGGACGGTGAGCTGGAGCTCTACCGGGGAGCGGGCCGCTCCTGACGGCGGTGCACCCGCTTCGGCCCCGGGACATGTGCATCGGGTCGGCCGGTCGCCCCCCGTGACTGCGACCGACCGACCCGATCCCCCGTTGGTGCTTCCCCCGTTGATCCCCCGTGTTTCCGATCCCCCGTGTTCCCCGTTCCTGTATGTAGAGCGGGCAGGTCGCCGCCTGATACACCCCCGGGCGGAAAAAAATCCCCCGGCTCGGGAGCCGGGGGATCCGGGTCGTTCCGGTGCCGTGCTCAGCCGGTGAACCCGGCCGTGATCGAGGTGAACTGCCAGGTGTTCTGGCTGATGCCGGAGCAGTTGCTCACCACGCCACCGCCGGGGCACGGCCGGTCGCGGTTGACCGCCCAGTACGCGAGCCGGGCGATGTGGTGCGAGTTCGCCCAGTCGCGGATCTGGGTCCAGATCGCCGGCGTGGTGTTCTCCTGCTGGTCGGACAGGCCGTTCATGCCGGAGATGCCGATGTGGGAGTAGGCGGTCGCGTCGTCCCAGCCGAAGGTGGACTTCAGCTTGTTCTTCAGCCCCTCGGCCGCGTTGACCGTGTTGCCGTACATGTCGGAGCCGCCGCCGAAGTCGAACGGCATGATCGTGAAGACGTCGATGCCGGCGCCGAGCGACTGCGCCTGCTCGATCAGCCGGTTGCCGTAGTAGGTCGGGCCGGTGGTCGAGGTGCCGAAGGTGACGATGGTCTTCAGGCCGGGGTTGTTGGCCTTGACCGTCTTCAGTGCGGTGAGGATCTTCGCCTGGACGGCCTCGTTCTCGAACTCGTCCGTGTTCTCGATGTCCATGTCGATCGCCTTGAGCGAGTAGGCGTCGATCACCTTCTGGATGGCCCCGGCGAGCGCGCTCGACGAGGAGCAGTTGGCGCCCAGCTTGCTGCCCTGCCAGCCGCCGAACGACGGGACGATGTCACCGCCCGCCGAGCGGATCTGGTTGATGGCGGTCTGGTCGACACCTCCGGTCAGCGCCCGGCTGCCGTCCCAGGCCGGGGTGCAGCCGCCCGAGTCCAGCACGAACGCCATCGTGAACCACTTGACGCCGGTCGCGCTCATCACCGTGCTCGGGTTCGGCGGATCGCCCCAGCCCTCGTACAGGTACGGCGCAGCCTGCTTGAAGCCGGTGCCGCCGCCGCTGCCCGCGTCCGTGGTGACGGATAGGGAGTTGGAGGCCCCCGAGGTGTTCCCGGCCGCGTCCCGCGCCTTGACCGTGAAGGTGTAGGCCGTGCTCGGCGACAGCCCGCCGACCGTGGCGGACGTGCCGGACACGCTGAGCACCTGGTTGGAGCCGCTGTAGATGTCGTAGGCCGTCACGCCCACGTTGTCCGAGGAGGCGTTCCACCGGAGCGACACGCTCGACGAGGTCTTGCCGGTCGAGGTGAGCCCGCTGGGCGCGGTCGGCGCCTGGGTGTCCCCGCCGCCTCCGCCGCCGCCCGGCCCGTCCAGGCTGATGTCGTCGGCGTAGTAGGTGCCCTGTGCGTACCAGCCGTGCACATAGATGGTGGCGCTGGTCTGCGATGCACCGGTCGTGAACGAGACACTGAGCTGGCTGTAGGCGGACGGGGACGTCGTCCAGGTGGAGGCGCCGCCGTTGACGCCGAGGTACACGTACGAGCCGCGGACCCACCCGCTGAGGCTGTACGTCGTGTTCGGCTGGACCGCGACGGTCTGGCTGCACTGCGCGTTGTCGCTCGAGGTCACCGCGCCCTGCAGGGCCCTGGAACCGCCGTGTACGGGGGAGGAGACGACCGAGCCGAGGTTGCCGGTGCAGCTCCAGGGGGAGAGGCTGCCCGACTCGAAGCCGGGGTTGGTGAGGATGTTGGCGGCCTGAGCGGTGCCGGGGAGGGCGACGGCGCCGCCGAGCGCGAGGGCGGCGGTGCCGAGGAGGGCGAGGAGCCGACGTCTGGAACGTCTGAGTGTGTGGCGCACGCGATCTCCCTGTGGGGAATGGGGTGTTCGGGAGTGTGCAGGGGAGTGGGGGGTGCGCCAACCAAGTTGGTATGGACCAATCGGGGTGTCAAGGGGATGAACTCAGATTGGTCCAGACCGGTGTGGGTGTCGATGTCATGCGGGGGCGGTGGCGGGTGCGCCGGCCTCCGTGCTGACCTGGGGAGCGGGCGTCGGTACCGCCGGCAACAGGACCTCCGCCTCCTCCGCCCTCTGCTGCGGCAGCGACACCGGCCGCAACGGGCGCGGCCCTGACACCACCGTGTAGTCCTGCCCCAGGAACGGCGGCTCGACCACGCCCGGCTCCTCGCCCAGCGCCAACTGGACGGCCGCCCAAGGAGCGTTCACCCCGCAGAGCGACAGCTGGTGCAGCCCACCCGCGGGCCTCGTGTTGACGTCCAGCAGCACCGGACGGTCGCCGAACATGCGGAACTGGATGTTGGACAGGTAGTGCAGCCCGAAGCCCTCAGCGATCAGCCGGGCCGGCTGCAGCCACTGCTCGTGCAGCGTGAAGCCCCGGCGGCGGCCGTTCTTGGTGCGGCCCACGGCCATCCGGATCCGGTTGTCCGGACCGGTCAGGCAGTCGACGGACACCTCCGGCTGCTCCAGGCGCGGCATCACCAGCCAGTCCACGTCCTCCTCGGCCCGCTCCAGTGCTTCGACGACCAGATCCAGCTGGACGTGCGGGCCGGGGAAGCCGTTGAGGTGCATGAGGGAGAAGGGGGCGCGCGTGATCACGCGGAAACCGACCCCACCCGCGCCGACGGCCGGCTTGAAGCACGCCCTGTGCCCTGCCGCCTCCAACTCCTCGACCGCGGCGACGAGTTCGTCTGCCGTACGCACCCGCCACCACGGCGGTACCGGCACACCGACCGAGCGGACCGCCTCGTACGCGGTCGCCTTGTCCTCGAACACGGCCACCGCCTCGGGGGTCGGCGCCAGCAGCGCCGTGCCCACCGCCGCGAAATCGGCGCGGTGCGCCACGATCGCCGCCTGGTGCAGCCGGGGCACGAACACGTCGATGCCGCGCCGCGCGCACTGGTCGAGGGCGTACTCGACGTACGCCGCCGGGGACAGGCCCTCCGGCTCCAGGTCGGCGGTGTCGGCGGCGGCCAGCACGGGGGAGTCGGCGTCCCCGTGCGTGGCATGGATCTCGACCGCGCGGTCGCTGGGATTTCTCCGCAGCTGATCCATGAAGAACACGTTCTCCGCGTACGTGCGGTTGAGCCAGACGCGTACGCGAGAGAGCATGCAGGCCGCCTTTCAGGGTTTTCGGGCAGGGCTCAGCGGCCCGTGCCCGGGCAGGAGGGAGGAAGGGTCACCAAACGGCCCTGAGTGAAGGGGGATTAGGGCGCTGGCGTCGGGGCGATCATACGGCTTTCAAGAGCCCCGGCGTGCAACGCGGATGTTACGGATTTCCAGCGCCCGTCCAGCGGGACCCGACCGGCTCGGGATCCCCTTGTCCCCGGCCGGTGAAATGTGTTGTCGTGGTGCGGACAGGATGATCGGAAGGGGTGCGGGGTGGAGTCGACGGCCGGGGCCGGACAGCTGCTGGCCATCAGTGACCTGCACATCTCCTATCCGGAGAACCGCGCGCTCGTCGAGCGCATGCGGCCCGGGACGGACGACGACTGGCTGATCGTGGCCGGGGACATCGCGGAGACCGTCGAGGACATCCGCTGGACGCTCGCCACCCTCGCGGGCCGCTTCCGCAAGGTCCTGTGGGCGCCGGGCAACCACGACCTGTGGACCCATCCGAGGGACACCGTCACCCTGCGCGGCGTGGCCCGGTACGAGCATCTCGTCGCCCTCTGCCGCGAACTGGGCGTGACCACGCCCGAGGACCCGTACCCGGTCTGGCACGGTCCGGGCGGCCCGGTCGTCGTCGCCCCGCTGTTCCTGCTGTACGACTACTCCTTCCTGCCGGCCGGCTGCGCCACGAAGGAGGAGGGGCTGGCCTACGCGGAGAGCACCGGCATCGTCTGCAACGACGAGTACCTGCTCCACCCCGATCCCTATCCGACCCGCGAGGACTGGTGCCGGGCCCGCGTCGCCGAGACCGAGCGCAGGCTCGCCGAGCTGCCCGCGGCCCTGCCCACCGTCCTCGCCGGCCACTATCCGCTCGACCGGCACCCGATGGACGTGCTCTGGCACCCGGAGTTCGCCATGTGGTGCGGCACCGCCCTCACCGCCGACTGGCACCGCCGGTTCCGGGTCGAGACCATGGTCTACGGACACCTGCACATCCCGCGGACCACCTGGCACGAGGGTGTCCGCTTCGAAGAGGTGTCCGTGGGATACCCCCGTGAATGGCGCAAGCGCTCGGTACCCCCGGGGCAGCCGCGCCGCATCCTGCCGATGGAGGTCGAACCCGGTGATCGAGGAGCTGCTCCCGGAGTCGGTGGTGGCCGTGGAAGCGTTCGGTGACCACGAGGACCAGGAGAGCTCGCTGTACCCGGAGGAGCGCCGGCTCGTGGAACGGGCGGTGACCAAGCGCCGCCGGGAGTTCGCCGCCGTACGGGTCTGTGCCCGGCGTGCCATGGAGAAGCTCGGCGTGCCGCCGCAGCCCGTGCTGCCCGGCGAGCGCGGTGCGCCCCGCTGGCCGGCCGGGCTGCTCGGCAGCATGACCCACTGCGACGGATACCGGGCCGCCGCACTGGTCCGCGCCGCGGATCTGGCCTCCCTGGGGATCGACGCCGAGGTCCACGGACCACTGCCGGAGGGTGTGTTCGAGAGCATCGCCCTGCCCGCCGAGCAGGACCGCCACCGTCAGCTGTGCTCCGGCCGGCCCGGGGTGCACTGGGGCCGGGTGCTGTTCAGCGCCAAGGAGTCCGTCTACAAGGCGTGGTTCCCCCTCGCCCGCGCCTGGCTGGACTTCTCCGAGGCCGACATCGAGCTGGTCACCGAACCCGGACCCGGCACGCGCGGCCGCTTCCACGCGCGGCTCCTCGTCCCGGGGCCGGAGGTGGACGGCGTACGCCTGACCGGGTTCGACGGCCGCTGGCTGGTGTCGGACGGTCTCGTGCTGACGACGGTGACCGTCCCGCACCGCTGAACCGGACGGCCACCCGTCGCCCCGTTCACTCGGGTGGGCACCAGTGGCGCAGCAGCCTGAAGAACTCCTCCTCGTTGCCCGCGAGTCCCGCCCGGGCCAGGGCCCCGTCCGCCTCGGCGAGCACGGCGGGCGGCACCATGACGGGCCGGCCGCCGTCCACGGCGCCGTCGAAGGCGGCGCGGACGGTGTGCAGCAGCCTCAGATAGGCCTGTACGGCGGTGCGCTCACGGTCGGTCAGTACGGCGGTGGGCATCGGTCGGCTCTCCCCGGTTCGGCGTCACGGTCGCGCGCCCTGCGGCGCCGTGCACCGCAGTCGTACGGCGCACACCTCCAGCTTGCCGTCCACCACTGACAACGCCGTTCGGCTCTGCCTCGTTTCGCCCGCTCAGCCGAGGTGAAACGCCACCGGAATCCCCTGGATGCAGGGGTGGCCGGCCCGCCGCGACCGTTCCCGGGCGGTACGGCTGCGCACCGGGCCGGGGCCGGGCGAACGCGGTGCGGCGTGGGGTTCGCGGCGGGGTGCCGGGCGGGTCAGCCCTGTGGTCCCGGGTATCCGAGTGACGCCTCGATGCGGCCGGCCACGTCGTCCCGGCGGCCCGGGCCGCGCAGGGCCGAACCGGACAGCCAGGTGCGGCACTTGCTGGCGAGGAGGAGGCCGAAGGTCTCGGCTTCGAGCTCCTCCGACTGGTCGAAGCGGGTGCGGGCGGCGACGCGGTGGATCGTGGCCTGCAGCGCGGCCTGGTCGGTGTCGTCGCTCAGCAGCCGGGTCGCGACGCCGATTCCGGCATGGTCGAGGTGATGGCCGCAGTGGTCGGCCTGCATGTGCCACAGCTCGTGACCGAGGATGACCAACTGGTGTGCGGGCGCGGTGCGTTGCTCGACGACGACCAGGTCGCGATCGGCCATGTCCAGCCACAGCCCGCTGGCCGTACCGGGCGGGAAGGCGGCCGTACGGAAGTGGACGGGGCGGCCGCGGCGGCGGCTCATCGTGTCGCACAGCGCGCCGTACAGCTCGTGCGGCGGGGCCGGCGCGGGCAGGGTGAGGTCCCCGACCAGCTCGGCGCACAACCGGCGCATGTCCCTGCCGATGCCCACAGTCCTCCCCTGGTTCACGACTCGGGCCGCTTGACGCTCTCCAGCAGCATGTCCAGCCACTCCGCGACCTTGTCCCGGTGCTGGTCGGTGGGCAGTTGCGCCGCCCGCCAGGCGATCCCGCGCACCCCGTGGTCCTGCAGCAGCCGCTCCAGCGGATCGTCCGGTGCCTCGGCCGCGGCCCGCTCCCGGTCGGCGAGCTTCTGCAGCAGGTCCTGCTCGGTGCGCTGCAGCGCGCCCGCGAGGGCCTCGGGGTCCTCCGCGGTGAGGAAGCCGGCGTGCACCCGGAAGAACCGCTGCAAGGCGTCGCAGTGCTCCATGGTGGGCCGCCGGTCGCCGTTGATGAGCGCGCCGGCCTGCTGCCGGGACATGCCCGCGCCGTCGGCGATCTCCTGCTGGGTGTACTTGCGGCCGTTCGTCTTCAGCCGGGTGCGGCGCAGCAGGTCCAGGCGCTGAAGAAAGCGGGCCTGTACGTCCGGCTCGCCCGCCGGGCGGCCGCTGAGCAGGGCCTTGACCACCGGTTCCGGGACACCGCAGGCGACGGAGAGCCGCCCGACGTCGAAGACCTCGGCGTGGGGCACGCCGAGCCGGTCGGCGAGTGCGGTGACGCGGGCGACGACGGCCGGCAGCTGAGCGGTCTCCGTGGCGCCCGGATCCTCGTGGCCATCCGTCACCGACAGAACTCCTACGTCTCTCGAGGGCTTGAGGTACGTCGCTTCTCACAAGCGGTTGTCGTGAACTTCCCGGAGAGTAGCGGGTGCGTCGAACTCGCAGCCAGGTCTCGCCACAACTGTGGCGAATTTCAGCCGTCAACCGACATGAAATGCCACGATAGTTGACATGGCTCTCGTCGGAGCAGCAGGATCGCTTCGCCGCGTGAAGGCCGCAGAGGCAAGAGGGGTGACCTCCCGATGGCACATCAGGCAGGAGGGCAGTGGCCGGCGCCGCCGCCCGTCCCCGAGGGCTTCGAGGTCCAGGCGTACCTACAGGACTACGCCACGCTTCTGGAGGCTGTTCCGCTCCCGTCCCTGGTCGTCGACCACCGCTGGAACGTGGTGCTGGCCAACGGCGCGTTCGAGACACTCTTTCGGGGCGTGCGCCCTCATCCGACGGCCATGCCCGGGGGCAACTTCCTGCGGTTCGTCCTGTTCCACCCCGACGCCGCCGAGATCCTCGGCGATCACGAGGCGGGCTGGTGCCTGCCGATGCTGGCCCACTTCAAGACCGCCGTCGAGCGCCACGGCCACGACCACGAACTCCAGGCGGTGCGCCGGGACATCGCCCAGGACCCGATCATGGAGGCCGCCTACCGGCAGGGTCTGCCGCACTGGATCCGTGCCGTCGGCGAGGCCGGGACACAGCTCGACGGTGCCGTACGCCTGCTCGTCCACCCCGATCCGCGGCGAGGCCCGACCGAGTGCCGGATCGTCGAGGAGACGCCCCGGACGCTCCAGGAGATCGGCTGCGCCCGCCTGACCATGGTCCTGCGTGACGCCCGCCGCCCGGCCGCGGCATCGCGCCGGCCGCGCCGGGCGCGCGGTGCGGGCACCCATCTGGTGGTCGTTCCCGACCCCGAGGACTGACCCGGCTCCGTCGGCGTTCAGGTCGCCGACGGGGCCGGGCCGGAATCCCCCTCCGCCCGACGGCACTCCATGTCCGCCCTGTGACATCCCATGCATCGTCAACGCAAACGGCTTGCGTAACTTGCGCTACTCTTGCGCGCATGACGCGACGACTTGCGGAAGTGGCGAAGAAGGTCGGGGTCAGCGAGGCCACGGTCAGCCGGGTGCTCAACGGCAAGCCCGGCGTCTCCGAAGCCACCCGGCAGGCGGTGCTGACGGCCCTCGACGTCCTCGGCTACGAGCGCCCCACCCAGCTGCGCGGCGAACGCGCCCGTCTCGTCGGCCTGGTCCTGCCGGAGCTGCAGAACCCCATCTTCCCGGCGTTCGCGGAGGTCATCGGAGGTGCCCTCGCGCAGCTGGGGCTCACTCCGGTGCTGTGCACACAGACCAAGGGCGGGGTCTCGGAGGCGGACTACGTGGAGCTGCTGCTGCAGCAGCAGGTATCCGGCGTCGTCTTCGCCGGCGGTCTGTACGCGCAGGCCGACGCCCCGCACGACCACTACCGGCTGCTCGCCGACCGCAACATCCCGGTCGTGCTGGTCAACGCGGCCATCGAGCACCTCGGCTTCCCGGGTGTGTCCTGCGACGACGCCGTCGCCGTCGAGCAGGCCTGGCGGCATCTGGCCTCCCTCGGGCACGAGCGGATCGGTCTCGTGCTCGGGCCCGGGGACCATGTGCCGTCGGCGCGGAAGCTGGCGGCGGCGCGGGCGTTCGCGGGTGACCTGCCGGACGCCTTCGTCGCCCGGGCCATGTTCTCCGTCGAGGGCGGCCACGCGGCGGCCTCCCGGCTGATCGACCAGGGCGTCACGGGCATCGTCTGTGCGAGCGACCCGCTCGCGCTCGGTGCGATCAGGGCGGCCCGCCGCAAGGGGCTCGACGTCCCGTCCCAGGTCTCCGTGGTCGGTTACGACGACTCGGCGTTCATGAACTGCACCGAACCCCCGCTGACCACCGTCCGCCAGCCCATCGAGGCCATGGGCCGGGCGGCGGTCGAGTTGCTGAACGCGCAGATCGGCGGGACGGCCGTACCGGCGGAGGAGCTGCTGTTCGAACCGGAACTGGTGGTCCGCGGGTCGACCGCGCAGGTGCGTCGTTCCTGACATCCACCCGTCTGTCGAATAATTTCAAATTCTGCGCGACATCTTGCGGTCCGATGTCGTCGGTGCTTGAGTGTGCGGCGCCCACCGCTCCTGCCTTGAGGGGTCCACCGATGAGAAGCACCGGGTTCCGCCGTACCCTCGCCGCGATCGGCGTCTGTTCCTCCCTCGCTCTCGCCGCGTCCGCCTGCGGGTCGGGCGACGACGGCGCGGCGGGCGGCAGGACCCGCATCACGGTCAACTGCGAGCCGCCCAAGAGCGCCAAGGTCGACCGGCGGTTCTTCGAGCAGGACATCGCCTCGTTCGAGAAGCAGAACCCGGACATCGAGGTCGTCGCACACGACGCCTTCCCCTGCCAGGACCCGAAGACGTTCGACGCCAAGCTCGCCGGCGGCCAGATGGAGGACGTCTTCTACACGTACTTCACCGACGCCGGCCACGTCGTCGACATCGACCAGGCCGCCGACCTCACGCCGTACCTCAAGGAACTCAGGAGCTACGACACCATCCAGAGGCAGCTGCGGGACATCTACACCGTGGACGGCAAGGTCTACGGCATACCCCGTACCGGCTACAGCATGGGGCTGATCTACAACCGCAAGCTCTTCGAGAAGGCCGGACTCGACCCCGACAAGCCCCCGGCGACCTGGGACGAGGTCCGCGCCGACGCCAGGAGGATCGCCGCCCTCGGCGACGGCACCGTCGGATACGCCGACTACAGCGCACAGAACCAGGGCGGCTGGCACTTCACCGCCGAGCTGTACTCGCAGGGCGGCGACGTCGTCGGCGCCGACGGCAAGAAGGCCACCGTCGACACCCCCGAGGGCCACGCCGTCCTGCAGAACCTGCATGACATGCGGTGGACGGACGACTCGATGGGCAGCAAGCAGCTCCTCGTCATCAACGACGTGCAGCAGATGATGGGTTCGGGCAAGCTCGGCATGTACCTCAGCGCCCCCGACAACATCCCGATCCTGGTCAAGGAGAAGGGCGGCGACTACAAGGACCTCGCCCTCGCCCCCATGCCCGGCGGCAAGGGCACCCTCATCGGCGGCGACGGCTACATGTTCAACAAGAAGGACACACCCGCCCAGATCCGCGCCGGCCTGAAGTGGCTCGACCACATGTTCCTCACCCCGGGATCCGGCTTCCTCGGCGACTACGCCCGCGCCAAGAAGAACGACGCACCCGTCGGCCTGCCCGAGCCACGCCTGTTCACCGGCGCCGCCGACGCCAAGGACCAGCAGGTCAAGAAGGCCAACGCCAACGTCCCGGTGGAGAACTACCAGGCCTTCCTCGACGGCAACCAGCAGCTGCGGATGAAGATCGAGCCGCCGGACGCCCAGCAGATCTACTCCGTCCTCGACGGCGTCGTCTCCGCCGTCCTCACCAAGAAGGACGCGGACGTCGACCACCTGCTCAAGGACGCGTCCGGCAAGATCGACAGCATTCTGGCCCGGAGCTGACCGCCATGACGAAGACGGCCGAGCGGCGCCCGGTCGAGGAGCCCGCCGTCCAGCCGGTGCAGGCGCCGTCCCCGGCAGGGGGCCGGGGGCGGCGCCGCCTCGCCGACCAGGCCCGCGCCTATGCCTTCCTGCTCGGCGGCCTGATCTGCTTCGCGCTGTTCTCCTGGTACCCGGCGATCCGCGCGGTCGTCATCGCCTTCCAGACGTACACGCCCGGCTCCTCGCCCGAGTGGGCCGGTACCGCCAACTTCACCCGCGTCTGGCACGACCCCGAGTTCACGGCGGCCTGGCGCAACACCCTCACCTTCACGCTGCTGGCCCTGCTGATCGGCTTCGCCGTCCCCTTCGTCCTCGCCCTCGTCCTCAACGAGCTGCGGCACGCGAAGGCCTTCTTCCGGGTCGTGGTCTACCTGCCGGTGATGATCCCGCCGGTGGTCAGCGCCCTGCTGTGGAAGTGGTTCTACGACCCCGGAGCCGGCCTCGCCAACGAGACGCTGCGCTTCCTGCACCTGCCCACCTCGAACTGGACCAACGGCACCGACACCGCGCTGATCTCCCTGGTGATCGTGGCCACCTGGGCCAACATGGGCGGCACCGTCCTCATCTACCTGGCCGCCCTGCAGTCCATCCCGGGCGAGCTGTACGAGGCCGCCGAACTCGACGGCGCGAACCTGCTCCAGCGCATCCGGCACGTGACGGTCCCGCAGACCCGGTTCGTCATCCTGATGCTGATGCTCCTGCAGATCATCGCCACCATGCAGGTGTTCACCGAGCCGTTCGTCATCACGGGCGGCGGACCGGAGAACGCCACGGTCACCGTCCTCTACCTCATCTACAAGTACGCCTTCCTCTACAACGACTTCGGCGGCGCATGCGCGCTCAGCGTGATGCTCCTCGTGCTGCTCGGCGCCTTCTCCGCCGGCTATCTGCGGCTCACCCGAACCGAGGGGGACGCATGAGCACCCGGACCCTGATCTCCCCGGCCACGCTCGCCCGCCCCCGCGGCAGGGCCGTCTACTGGACCGTGTTCACCGGCGTCGTCCTGCTCTTCGCGCTCGCCTTCCTCTTCCCGGTCTACTGGATGGTGACCGGTGCGGCGAAGTCCCCTGACGAGGTGGCCCGGACCCCGCCGACGCTGATCCCGCAGCACTGGCACACCGCCGGCTACACCGACGCCTGGGACCTGATGCAGCTGCCGCAGCACCTGTGGAACACGGTGGTGCAGGCGGCCGGCGCCTGGGCCTGCCAGCTGGTGTTCTGCACGGCCGCCGCCTACGCCCTGTCCAAGCTGCGGCCCGCCTTCGGCAAGGTGATCCTCGGCGGCATCCTCGCCACCCTCATGGTCCCGGCCCAGGCACTGGTCGTACCCAAGTACCTGACCGTCGCCGACCTCCCGCTGATCCACACCAGCCTGCTCGACGACCCCCTCGCCATCTGGCTGCCGGCCGTCGCCAACGCCTTCAACCTCTATCTGCTGAAGCGGTTCTTCGACCAGCTGCCGCGCGATGTCCTGGAGGCCGCCGAGATCGACGGCGCGGGGAAGCTGCGGATCCTGTGGTCGGTCGTGCTGCCCATGTCCCGGCCGGTCCTCGGCGTGGTGTCGATCTTCGCGCTGGTCGCGGTCTGGCAGGACTTCCTGTGGCCGCTGATGGTCTTCTCCGACACCGACAAGCAGCCGATCAGCGTGGCCCTCGTCCAGCTGTCGCAGAACATCCAGCTCACCGTGCTCATCGCCGCGATGGTGATCGCGGGTGTCCCGATGGTGGCGCTGTTCCTCGTCTTCCAGAGGCACATCATCGCCGGGATCAGCGCGGGCAGCACCAAGGGCTGAGACAGCGGCCCCGTCTACAGAAAGGCAAGCCCAGTGGGACAGCCCACCCATGCCACGACGGACCACGGCTGGTGGCGCTCGGCCGTCATCTACCAGGTGTACGTCCGCAGCTTCGCGGACGGCGACGGCGACGGCACCGGAGACCTCGCCGGGGTCCGCGCGAGACTGCCGTACCTGGCCGAACTCGGCGTCGACGCACTGTGGTTCAACCCCTGGTACCTGTCACCCATGAAGGACGGCGGCTACGACGTCGCCGACTACCGGGCGATCGACCCGGCCTTCGGCACCCTCGCCGAGGCCGAGAAGCTCATCTCCGAGGCACGCGAGCTGGGCCTCCGTACCATCGTCGACATCGTGCCCAACCACGTCTCCGACCAGCACCCCTGGTTCCGGGCCGCCCTCGCCGCAGGGCCCGGCAGCCCCGAGCGCGAGCTGTTCCACTTCCGGCCCGGACGCGGCCCGCACGGCGAACTCCCGCCCAACGACTGGCCTTCGCAGTTCGCCGGCTCCACCGAACCCGTCTGGACCCGGCTGCCCGACGGCGACTGGTATCTGCACCTGTTCACTCCCGAGCAGCCCGACCTCAACTGGGCCCACCCGGCGGTCCGCCAGGAGCACGAGGACATCCTGCGCTTCTGGTTCGAGCGCGGAGTGGCCGGCGTGCGCATCGACTCGGCGGCCCTGCCGGCCAAGGACCCGGACCTGCCCGACCTCGCCGCGCACCCCGAGCCGCACCCCTTCGTCGACCGCGACGAACTCCACGACATCTACCGTTCCTGGCGGGCCGTGGCCGACGTCTACGGCGGTGTGTTCGTCGGCGAGGTCTGGCTCCCCGACCCCGAACGCTTCGCCCGCTACCTGCGCCCCGACGAACTCCACACCGCCTTCAACTTCGCCTTCCTGTCCTGCCCCTGGGACGCCGAGCGGCTGCGCGCCGCCATCGACAGCACCCTCGTCGAACATGCCCCGGTCGGCGCCCCGGCCACCTGGGTGCTGTGCAACCACGACGTGACGCGCACGGTCACCCGCTACGGCCGAGAGGACACCGCCTTCGACTTCGCCACCAAGGCCTTCGGCACCCCGACGGACCTGGCGCTCGGCACCCGCCGGGCCCGGGCCGCGGCACTGCTGTCGCTGGCGCTGCCCGGGGCGGTGTACCTGTACCAGGGGGAGGAGCTGGGCCTGCCGGAGGCCGAGATCCCGGTCGGCCGCATCCAGGATCCGATGTACTTCCGGTCGCACGGGGCCGACCCGGGCCGCGACGGCTGCCGGGTGCCGCTGCCCTGGACGGCCGACGCGCCGTACGCGGGATTCGGTTCACGCGAGGAGCCGTGGCTGCCGCAACCGGCAGACTGGCCGTCGTACGCGGTCGACCGTCAGCAGCGGAACGCGTCCTCCATGCTGACCCTCTACCGCGAGGCCCTCGCCACCCGGCCGGTCTTCGGCGACGGACCCCTGACCTGGCTGCCCGCCCCCGAAGGCGTGCTCGCCTTCTCCCGCGCGAAGGGCGTGACGTGCGTCGTGAACCTCGCCGCCGCACCCGCCGAACTGCCCGCGCACTGCGAACTCCTGCTCGGCAGCGGCCCGCTGGACGACCGGGGCCGGCTCCCGCAGGACACGGCGGCCTGGCTGCGCGCCTGAGCCGCCCCCGGCACCCCTTGCTGTCCCACGCACCCCCACCACGAAGGGATGAGCACATGCACAGGAGTACCGCCGGACATGTCAGGCGCATGCCAGCCATCGGGGCGGTCGTCGCCCTGGCCGTCGGCATGCTCGTCGCCGTGGCCCCCGCCGCCCGAGCGGCTTCGGGCGCCACGCTCCCCTTCACCTCCGTCGAGGCCGAGTCGGCGAGCACCACCGGTACGAAGATCGGCCCCGACTACACGCAGGGCACCCTAGCCTCGGAGGCCTCCGGACGGCAGGCCGTACGGCTCACCTCCGGGCAGCGGGTGGAGTTCACCGTGCCGCGTGCGTCCAACGCCGTGAACGTCGCCTACAGCGTCCCGGACGGGCAGTCCGGTTCGCTCGACGTGTACGTCAACGGCACCAGGATCGCCAGGACGCTCCCGGTGACGTCGAAGTACTCCTACATCGACACCGGCTGGATCCCGGGCGCGAAGACCCACCACTTCTTCGACGACGCCCGGCTGCTGCTGGGGCAGAACGTCCAGGCGGGCGACAGGATCGCCTTCGAGTCGACCGGTACCCAGGTCACCGTGGACGTCGCCGACTTCGAGCAGGTCGCGGCCGCCGCCGCCCAGCCCGCAGGTTCGGTGTCCGTCGTGTCCAAGGGCGCCGACCCCAGCGGCAACGGCGACTCCACCCAGGCCTTCCGGGACGCCATCGCGGCGGCCCAGGGCGGGGTGGTGTGGATCCCGCCGGGCGACTACCGGATCACCTCCTCGCTGGGCGGGGTCCAGAACGTGACCCTGCAGGGTGCGGGCAGCTGGTACTCGGTCGTGCACACCTCCCGGTTCATCGACCAGTCCAGCTCCTCCGGAGGCGTGCACATCAAGGACTTCGCGGTGATCGGCGAGGTCACCGAGCGCGTCGACTCCAGCCCGGACAACTTCGTCAACGGCACTCTGGGACCGGGCAGTTCGGTCTCCGGCATGTGGATCCAGCACATGAAGGTCGGCCTCTGGCTGATGGGCAACAATGACAACCTGGTCGTCGAGAACAACCGCATCCTCGACACCACCGCCGACGGCCTCAACCTCAACGGCACCGCCAAGGGCGTCCGCGTCAGCAACAACTTCCTGCGCAACCAGGGCGACGACGCGCTCGCCATGTGGTCGCTGTACTCCCCGGACACGAACTCCAGCTTCGAGAACAACACGGTCTCGCAGCCCAACCTGGCCAACGGCATCGCGATCTACGGCGGCACCGACATCGCGGTGAAGAACAACCTGATCTCCGACACCAACGCCCTCGGCAGCGGCATCGCGATCTCCAACCAGAAGTTCCTCGACCCCTTCCACCCCCTGTCCGGCACCATCACCGTCGACGGCAACACCCTCGTCCGCGCCGGCGCCATGAACCCCAACTGGAACCATCCGATGGGCGCCCTGCGCGTCGACTCCTACGACAGCGCGATCAACGCCACGGTCGACATCACCAACACGACGATCACCGACAGTCCCTACAGCGCCTTCGAGTTCGTCTCCGGCGGCGGGCAGGGCTACCCGGTCCGGAACGTCAACGTGACCGGAGCGACCGTGCGGAACACGGGCACGGTCGTCGTCCAGGCCGAGGCGCAGGGCGCGGCCGCCTTCCGCAACGTCACCGCCACCCAGGTCGGCGCCGCAGGCATCTACAACTGCCCCTACCCGGCGAACTCCGGCTCCTTCGCACTCACCGACGGCGGCGGCAACTCCGGCTGGTCCAGCACCTGGCCCGACTGCTCCACCTGGCCCCAGCCGGGTCAGGGCAACCCCGACCCGGACCCGAACCGCAACCTCGCCAAGGGCCGCCCGGCCACCGCGACCGGCTCCCAGGACGTCTACACCCCGGGCAAGGCGGTCGACGCAGACGCCAACAGCTATTGGGAGTCCACCAACAACGCCTTCCCGCAGTCCTGGACGGTCGACCTCGGCTCCTCCTACGCGGTCCGCCGGCTGGTGCTGAAGCTGCCCCCGTCCCCGGCCTGGGGCGCCCGCACCCAGACCATCACGGTGCTCGGCAGCACCGACGGCTCGAACTACTCCACCGTGGCCGGCTCCCAGGGCTACCGCTTCGACCCGGCCACCGGCAACACGGCCACCGTCACCCTGCCCGGCGGCACCAGCCTGCGCTACCTGCGCCTGAGCGTCAGCGCCAACACGGGCTGGCCGGCCGGGCAGTTCAGCGAGGTGGAGGCCTACCTCACGCCCTGACCCGGCCCGAGCATCACAGCTCCGCCACCAGGTGAGCGCCCCGGCACCGGACCACACAGACCGTCATCGTGTCGCCCGCGGCCCGCTCCTCCGCCGCGAGGACCGGGTCCCGGCGGTCCGGGGCGCCGTCCGGAACGTCCGCCACGCGGACCGGTCCGCCGGGTCTCCCCGGGCTCGCGCTCAAGGGGCTTGCCCGCACCAGTCGTTGACATGCCCCTGCCTTATGGCTAGCTTCGCGAGGAGTTCCCCTGCGTCCCCGGGCGTCCGCAGCCCCAGGGCGCCATCGAAGCGCTCGCACTCCAGGCACCTCATCTCCACGGTTGGACAACGTTGTCAGACCTCGGTGATCCGGATCCGGACGTCCCGGCAAGCTCGCTCTCACCCGGGGTTGCTCTCTCGGCACGGAGACAACGTTGTCGGCCCTCGCTGCCGAGTAGAGGAGAAAACCCCGTGATGACACCACTGGCGAGACCGAGAAACGCGGCGATGGGTCTCCTCGCCGCTGCGACGCTGGCCGCGGCCGGGCTGTGCACCCCTGCGTGGGCGGCCGGGAAGGCTGCGCTCGTCACCGCGCCGGCGACTCTGGTCAACCCGTTCATCGGCACGTCGAACCAGGCCGACGACTTTCCGGGGGCCGACGTCCCGTTCGGCATGGTGCAGTGGAGCCCGGACACCCCGTCGCGTCCCGACGGCGGGGGCTACGAGTACAACGACTCGTCGATCACCGGTTTCAGTCTGACCCACATCGCCGGACCCGGCTGTGGCGCGGCCGGTGACATACCGGTGCTGCCCACGGTGGGGGCCGTGAACACCGGTGCGACGGACGCGTTCTCGCACGGCAACGAGTCGGCTTCCGCGGGGTCGTACAAGGTCGCGCTGAACAACCAGGTGACCACCGAGCTGACCACCACGACGCGCAGCGGTATGGCGCGCTTCACCTTTCCCTCGACCAGTCAGGCCAACCTTGTCTTCAAGTTGACGGCAAGTCAGAACGGTGCCACCTCGACGCAGTTCACCAAGGTGTCGAGCACCGAGGTGAGCGGGCAGGTGACCAGTGGCCGCTTCTGCGGCGCCGCGAACACGTACACCGTCTACTTCGACATGGTCTTCGACAAGCCGTTCGTCTCGCAGGGCAGTTCGGCCGCCAAGGCGTCCGCGCCTCCCACGGCGCCGGCCGAGGCGTCGAAGAACGCCGCCGAGAGACCGAACAAGCCGGTGCTGCACGGCAAGAACCCCAGCGCTTCGGACTCGAAGTCCACGAAGTCCGCCAAGGGCGGCGCTGCCCCGGATGCCGCCGCCTCGAACGGCTACGTCACCTTCAACACCACCGCCGACCCGGTCGTGCAGGCCAAGGTCGGCATCTCCTACGTGTCGGTGGCGGGCGCGGTCGCCAACCGCACCGCGGAGAACACCGGCTGGGACTTCGACGCGACCCGCACCGCGGCGCAGAACGCGTGGAACAGCACGCTCGGCAAGGTGCAGATCGCCGGCGGGACGGCCGCGCAGCAGCAGACCTTCTACACCGCGCTCTACCATTCGCTGCTGCACCCGAACATGATCAGCGACACCAACGGCCAGTACTACGGCTTCGACGGGAAGACGCACACCGTGGACGCCGGCCACAGCGCCGTGTACGCGAACTACTCCGGCTGGGACATCTACCGTTCGCAGGCCCAGCTCGAAGCCCTGGTCGCTCCTCGGGTCGCCTCCGACACCGCACAGTCGATGGTCGACGACTACGCGCAGACCGGGATCTTCCCCAAGTGGTCGGAGAACAACGGCGAGTCGTACGTCATGGTCGGCGACCCGGCGGACGCCATCCTCGCCGACTACTACGCCTTCGGCGCCCGGGACTTCGATGCCACGACCGCCCTGGCCGACATGGTCAAGCAGGCGAGCAGGGCCAACAACGACCGGCCCGGCCTCGGCTACCTGAACTCGCCGGGATACATGCCCCACGACGGCAGCTACGGCTGCTGCAACTTCTACGGCCCGGTCGCGACCACCCTGGAGTACGACACCGCCGACTTCGCGCTCTCCGCGATGGCCGGGGCACTCGGCGACACCGCGAACCAGAAGACGTACGCCAACCGCGCACAGGACTGGCGCAACGTGCTCAACCCAGCCTCCGGTTTCGTCGAACCCCGTAACGTCAGCGGCTCGTGGACCGGTGGCTTCGATCCCACCAGCGGAACGGACATGGTCGAGGCCGACTCGTGGATCTACACCGGAATGGTCCCGTTCGACATCGGCGGCCTGGCGCACGCCAAGGGCGGCAACACCGCGATGAACCATTACCTGGACACCGTGCTGCGCAGCTACACCGGCGCCAACGGCTACGCATGGGTCGGCAACGAACCGAGCATCGAACTGCCGTGGGAGTACGACTACACGGGGCAGCCCTACAAGACGCAGGGCACGGTGCGGGCGATCCAGGACCAGATCTGGTCGAACACCCCGGGCGGCCTGGCCGACGGCAACGACGACCTCGGCGCGATGAGTGCCTGGTACGTCTGGTCGGCGCTCGGCATGTTCCCCGAGACACCCGGAACCTCCGATCTCGCCCTGGGATCACCGCTGTTCACGCAGGCCGTCATCACCCTTCCCTCCGGCAGGACGCTGACCGTCAACGGCAGCGGAGCCGCCGACAACGCCCCCTATGTCCAGTCCGCCGTGTGGAACGGCACGGCGTGGAACAACGCCTACGCTCCCACCACGGCGATCACGGCCGGCGGCACGCTGGACTTCACGCTGGGCACCAGCGCCAACACGTCGTGGGCGACCGCGGCCACCGCGGCCCCGCCCTCGTACGCGGGGGACACCACGGCGCCGGCTTCGCCGCGGATCGGTCCGCTCACCTCCGCGGTGGCCGCCAGCCTGTGCGCGGACGACGCGTCCTCGGGCACCTCCGACGGCACCCACGTCCAGATCTGGGGCTGCAACAACACGTACGCCCAGGACTGGATCGTCGCCGGTGACGGAACGGTCCGGACCCTCGGCAAATGCCTGGACGCCGCGCACAGCGGAACCACGAACGGCACGCTGATCCAACTGTGGACCTGCAACGGAACCGGCGCCCAGCAGTGGACCGCCGGAGCCAACGGGTCCCTGGTCAACCCCGAGTCGCAGCTGTGCCTGGACGACCCCGGCTCGTCGACCACGAACGGCACCCAGCTCCAGCTGTACACCTGCAACGGTACGGCGGCCCAGAACTGGAAGCTGCCGAGCTGAGGCGTCGGCGGGCAGTCGGCAGTCCCGCCCGGTGTCCTGGCGGCAGGCAGCCCTCCAAGTGACCGGTCAGGGACGTCGGGGGAGCCTGGAGAGGGCGGTGCGGGCCAGAGCCAGTGTCCGGGAGCGTTCGGGTGCTGCCGGGCTGCCCGCATCGCTGAGTACGAGCAGGGTCCTGCCCGCGGCCACCAGGACCAGGGTCTCCTGGACGGTGAACGTCCCGGTGGTCGCGGTGACCGTGGCGTGCCACGACGCGTCGCCGATGCCTGCCGAGCCGTGCGGCTCCACCTGCTCCGTACCCGTGGAGCCGTCGCTCCAGCCGATGGAGAACTCGGGGCAGCCCGACAGCGTGCGCGCGGCCTGCTCCAGGTCCTGCCGTGCCCCGGATCCCG
Organism: Streptomyces sp. BK340; assembly: GCF_007827595.1. Lineage (GTDB taxonomy): Bacteria > Actinomycetota > Actinomycetes > Streptomycetales > Streptomycetaceae > Streptomyces. Next base: position 582,247 of record NZ_VISR01000003.1, on the reverse strand, counting down.
GCAGCCGGCGCAGTACCTGCTGGAGGAAGGGGCCGCTCTGGCTCATGGCGAAGTCGACCCTGGCCTCGACGGCGTCGGGGTGGGAAACGCGTGCAGATTCAAGGGAGTTGATCGAGTTGAGGCATACGGGACGGTCGGAGCGCGTCGGGGGATCTTCTCGCGGGACGGTCTTCACATAGCCGGCCGGCAACTGGGCCGTGGTGAGCAGGGCCGCGGCCAGGTCCTCGGTGCCGGGGGAGGCGGACGGCGCGGGTGCCTGAGTCGGCACCACGGAGTCCGACCGTCGGCCTGGGCTGTCGCAGCCACTGAGGGCCGTACCGGCCAGCAGCGCCGCCAGGACCGGCAGGGCGGCGAGCCGTCGGTGCCCGAGGGCGGACATCGCAACGGTCCTCGGGCTCACGGGTACCTCCTCGGAGGGCGGGTGGATCGTCGGGCGTGGCCGGTCAGCGGCCGTAGCGGAAGTACAGGTCGCAGCGCAGGACGGAGGCGACCGGCGCATGGCTGTCCACGGGGCCCGACGGGGCGCGCCGAAGGACGGCCGAGGCGGCCCGCAGCACGGGGTCGTCGAGGCCGCCGAGCAACTGGGCCATGTCGGCGCGGCGTCGGGGCTCGGTCCAGACGGCGGTGCCGCCCAGGGACAGGGCACGGCAGACGAGGGCGGTGTCCGACCGCAGGGCGTCCGTCCGCTCCGCCTTCGGAGGCAGCAGGGGGAGTTGGTCCAGGGGGACGGTACGGTCACCGCTGCCGGAGGCCGGTGAGGCAGTCGGGTCCGGCGAGTTCACCGAGTCCGTCGGGGTTGCGGCCGTCCCCGGGGTTGCGGACACCCCCGGGGTTGCGGATGCCTCGGAGCCGCCGGAGACATGTGTGGCCGGAGCCCGGTTCGGCTCGCTGCCGAAAGCCGCCCAACCGGTCCCGGCCGTGACCAGGACCGTGGCGGCCGCCCACAGGACCAGGGGGCGGGGCTGCCTGGCGCCGCGCGTCCCCGCGAGCCGCGCCCCGCGAGCCGCGGCTGCCGGCACCAGCGCGCCGGCGACGGCCGTCAGTACCCCGGCCACCCACCAGGGCGTGTCGATCACCGCCCACCGGATGCCGGGAGCGGCGCGGGCCGCCGTCAGCCGGGCGAACAGGAACCAACTGCCCAGTGGCACGGCCAGCAGGAGCCCGGACAGTCCTACGGCGGCCGCGCAGGCGTGTGCGGAACGGGGACCGTCCACCGTGGCCCCCAGTGCTCTGGCGAGGGAGGTGCTCCAGAGGGCGAACAGCGCTCCGCCGACGACGAGCGCCACCCCCAGGGCCAGCGCCTGCACGCGCGGTACCTGGGTCAGGGACAGCGCGGTCGCCAGTCCGTCCGCCGTGCCCGTGTCCCGTACCCAGTCACCGGCCGCCCGCCCGGCGAGCTGGCTGCCGAGGAGCACACCGAGTCCGAGCGCGGCCCCGGCCGGTGCCGCGCGCCGGCCGGACGCGTCCCGGTGTCCCACGGCGACGGCCCGCCACCACGCCACGGTCACCACGCCGGCGACGACCCAGCCCGTCAGCAATCCGCCGATCATGTAGGCGAGTTGGGTGTGATCCGGCATCAGAGCGGCGACCAGCAGGGTGAGGTCGGTGAACACCAGGCCGGCGGCGAGCCCTGTGGTGAGGCATTCCAGGGACGACAGCCCCCAGGACCGCGCCGGATCGGCGAGCACGGCGAGGCGGGCCGCCGGGGTGGGATGTGTGGCCAGGCCCAGGGACCGTACGAGCCGCTCGGTGCGGCGCGGCGCGAGGGCCGAGCCGATGTGGGCTGCCGTCGCGTCCGGTGGCGCGCCTGGATCCGCCGCCGCGGCGAGGTCGGCGTCATGCTCCCGCACACGCAGCACGGCGCACAGGGTGAGCAGCACGACGACCAGGACGATCGCCATCCGGACCAGCAGGCCGGCGCCCAGCAGCCCGGGGTCGCGCGCCAGTGCGACCACCATCGGCAGGGTGACGCCGAGGAGCAGGAGCCACCCGGCCGCCGTGGCCAGCCGTACCCGGCCCACGTCCCGCAGCCGCAGATGGGCCAGTTCATGCCGGAAGATCGCGTCCACGCTCCGGTCGGACAGGCTGAGGACGTAGGAGTCGGCCACGATCCGGGGCCGGCGGACGGTGCCCGAGGCACGCGCCCGGATCCCGACGCCCCGGCCGCGCACCCACAGCACCGGCCGCGGACCCCCTCCTTCGGGTACCACGGCGGCCAGGCGCCGGGCGAGCGCCGAGGACAGGTCCGGCACGGCCCGCCACCGCCACAGGCTCAGCCGCCGCCCGGCGGCTCGGCAGAGCACGGCGAGGGCCAGCAGGGCGAGCGGCCCGCACAGCACCACCGCCGACTGCGCCAGCCGTACGTCGTTCACGCAGCCGGTGAAGCGGGCGAGTATCTCGTCGGGCGCGGCGTCGGTGCCGGGCAGGCAGGCGAGTTGGGCCCCGGGCCAGTTGTCCCGGCCCAGGACCAGCCACCACCAGGTGGCGAACGAGGCACCGGCGCCCGCGACGAGGACCAGCAGGGCCAGCCGGGTGGTGGTCGGCAGCGGCAGGGGGCTGGACACGAGCGCGCGGGCTACGTCCGGCCGCTCGGCGGTGGCCGTGGCGGTGGCGGTGGGGGAGTGGGAGGGGCGGGGCGGGCCTTGGGGGTCCGGCGCGGTGCTCACGACAGCGACGCGTTCGCGGCCGCCGATGCGGCACCGGCGTTCGGCGTGCCACTGGTCTCCGGCGTGCCACCGGTCTCCGGCGCGTCACCGGTCTCCGACGGGAGTCCTGCCCCCGCGTCGTCGCCCGCCCCGGCGGTCGCAGCCCTCGGGTCCGGAGCGCCAGGGCGAACAGACTCCGGTTCTGCCGGGTGCCCGGGGGCCGTCGGAGCAGCCGGTGCAACCGGCGTGGTCGGCGCAACCACTGCATCCGGCACGGACCGTGCCCCCGAGTTCCCGCGCACCACGGCCACCACGATGACCTCCGCGCAGCTCTCGCCCTCGGCCGCGGACATTCCGGCAGCCCGGCTGACGGCCAGGGTCCAGTCGGCGAGTTCCTGCCGGGCCACCCCGGAGAGTTCCGGGACGGCCGAGGTCAGCGCGGCCCGTCTGCCCTCGGTTTCGGTCCCGCGGCGACGTCGCCACCAGCGCTTGAGCCGGGTGCCGCCCGCCTGTATGCGCCCGGAGGCGAGGTCGGCGAGGACCTGCGAGACCACCGACACCAGAACCGGCAGCAGCACCGCCGACTCGAAGCCGATGCCCAGCGGGTCCCCGGCCGGCCGGTGCAGGCGCTGCGGGGGATGGGGCCGGGCCAGGTAGGCCCGGCAGGTCTCGTCCAGCTTGTCCAGTTCGGCCGGAGCGACGCGGCGGACCACGTCGCGCAGGACGTCCTGGCCCGTGCGGTGGTGCATGGGTTCCTCCCGTGAGAACGGACGGATGGGCGGGCGGTGCGCGTGTGCGGACGGGCGGTCCGCCTCGGCCACTGCGGGTTCAGCGTTGGCTGCGGCGACGCCGCAGGGCCACGCCGACGGTGACGACGACGGCGAACACGAGGCCTGCCACGCCGGCGGCCACGACAGCCGCGGCGGTTGCGCCGCCCGCGCTCCCGTCCTCCGCGGTTCCGTCGGACAGGGCCGACGGGGCGGGGGTGGTGGCGGACGGAGGAGGCGAAGAAGGTGCCGGGGACGGGCTGCCGGCCGGTGTCGTCGCCTCGCGCACCGGACTCTCCTGTGCGAGGCCCGCCGAGGCCGAGGCCGTGTCCGGCGTCGGTGTCGGTGCCGGGGACGTCGCCTGCTCGACCACCGAGTACGATGCCTTGCCGTCCATCAGGGGCGCCGGGTCGACCGAGGTCGTGGGCTGGATCAGGCCCTGCGTGACGAACTGGAGCGTGGAGGGCGCCGGCACTCCGGAGGCCAGGGAGACGCGCAGCGGGATGCGGGCCGAGTCGCCCGCCGGCAGCGATCCCACGGAGGGCAGTCCGGCGTCCGTGCTGAGGTAGCCGCTCAGCGCGGTGTCCCCGGAAGTCAACTCCACCGGCCGCCACACGGACGGGCCGGCGTCGAACCATTCCACGGTGACCTGATCGGGAGTCAGCCGCTCGGCGGGCGGTGCGAGCCGGATGCCGACGGCGACGACGAAGCTGTCCGTGATGTCGCTGTCCAGCGTGTTGTGGAACGTGGCATCCACGGTCAGCGGGTCGCCACCGGGCGCCATCTCCCCGGAGTCCTGGCTCAGTTCGGCATAGGGCGCGGTCGGGTCCGCGGCGTGCGCAGGCGCCGCGGACAGGTACAGCGGCAGGAGTAACGCGACGCAGCTCAAGGGGCTTGTGCACAAGAATCCACGGCGCACGAGAACCAGCTCCCCCCGACGCGCCCCCCAGCGCGCTTCCTGGCGTGATGCAGGAAAGTTTAAGGGATAATGTGCGTTAAAGAGCCGTCAATTCACATTCGGTCAATAAAGAACAGAAGTGAATTCCTGTGTCCCGTGTGGTCTCAGGACCCGCCCGCGTCGACGACGACGTCGTACGAAGGCGTGGACAGGGAGTGCAACGGAGAGTCGAGTTTCTCCGTGCGGAGGATGTACGTGCCCGGAGCCAGGTCCGAGATCTCCTGGTAGCGGCCGGTGAAGTCGGGGTCCGTTCCGGTCCAGTACCCGGAGCCGAGACTGTTCTTGAGGACCCATCCGTTCGGCTGGACGATCGCCGGGTACACCGGGCCGAGCGCGTCCTGGGTGAGAGCGAAGGACGCCCCCGCGTGGGCGTTCGCGCCCGGTGTGCCGGACAGGGTGAACGAGAAGTAGCGGACGTTGAACGGTGCGCCAGACGTCAGCGGGGCACAGTCCCGGGCCGTCACGAGGTCGTCCACGACACCGAGTTGGAGCGGGTCGGTGAAGGTGCCACTGCCCGCGAGGCTGCCGCAGTCCCGGCTCCCGCCTGCCGTCGACCGGTCGTCGTCCTCCGTCGTGTCGCTGCCGCTCCAGCTGTCCGGAGCGTCGGAGGTGGCGCTCTCCTCGGCGGTTGTCTCCTCGGCCGGTTCCTGCGTGGTGGGGGTCGGATCCGGGGAGGAGCTGCCGATGTCCGCTGTCTCCGGGGCCGTGTCGGAGGCCGGCGCGGAGACGTCCGCCGACGGGGACCCCTCCGTGCTCGCCCTGTCGTGTGACGAGCCGCTGCCGCAGCCGCTCGCGAGCAGTAATGCCCCGAGTGTGAGCGCGCACTTTCTGATCATGGATTTCCGCCCCCTCCCGCACCGCCGAGAGCGGCTCGGCTGACGTCATGTGCGCGGGATATTACATCTCTTCACCCTTTCGATCCTCCGATATGAGGACTTCTCCGAACCGGGGGGCAAAGGGCGCAGTCGCCCCAACCCCCTCCGTACCGACGACTTTCACATCGCCGCCATCAGACCCTTCCCTGACGTTTGCTGCTCTTGGAACACTCGCTGCGCGCAGATTCCGTCATCTAGCGGCAACTACGTACGTCAGGACGAGAGGACCCTCACTCATGACCGAAGTCAATCGGCGGCGCTTCCTCCAGCTCGCGGGCGCCACAACGGCGTTCACCGCGCTGTCCAGCAGCATCCAGCGTGCGGCCGCACTGCCCGCGCACCATCGCACGGGTTCGGTCGAGGACGTCGAGCACATCGTCGTCCTGATGCAGGAGAACCGTTCGTTCGACCACTACTTCGGCTCGCTCCGGGGCGTGCGGGGCTTCGGCGACCCGCGTCCGGTGACGCAGAACGGCAAGTCCGTCTGGAAGCAGTCCGACGGCACGAAGGACATCCTCCCGTTCCACCCGGACGCCGACGACCTGGGCCTGGCCTTCATCCAGGACCTCCCGCACGGGTGGAACGACGGTCACGCGGCCTTCAACGGCGGCAAGTACGACAAGTGGGTGCCCGCCAAGTCGTCCACGACGATGGCGTACCTGACGCGCGAGGACATCCCCTTCCACTACGCGCTCGCCGACGCCTTCACCATCTGCGACGCCTACCACTGCTCCTTCATAGGCTCGACCGACCCCAACCGCTACTACATGTGGACGGGTTGCACGGGCAACGACGGCAAGGGCGGCGGTCCGGTCCTCGGCAACGACGAGAAGGGCTACGGCTGGACGACGTACCCCGAGCGCCTGGAGCAGGCCGGCGTCTCCTGGAAGATCTACCAGGACGTCGGCGACGGCCTGGACGCGAACGGCTCCTGGGGCTGGATCAACGACGCCTACCGCGGCAACTACGGCGACAACTCCCTCCTCTACTTCAACCAGTACCGGAACGCCGAGCCCGGCGACCCGCTGTACGACAAGGCCCGCACCGGCACCGACGCGCGCCAGGGCGAGGGCTTCTTCGAGCGGCTCAAGGCGGACGTCAAGGCGGACAGGCTGCCCCAGGTCTCCTGGATCGTCGCCCCCGAGGCCTTCACCGAGCACCCCAACTGGCCCGCCAACTACGGTGCCTGGTACGTCGCCCAGGTCCTGGACGCACTCACCTCCAACCCCGAGGTGTGGGGCAGGACCGCGCTGTTCATCACCTACGACGAGAACGACGGCTTCTTCGACCACGTGATCCCGCCCTTCCCGCCGGCCTCAGCCGCCCAGGGCCTGTCGACCGTCGACCCCTCGCTCGACCTGTACAAGGGCGACATCGGCCACCCCGCCGGCCCCTACGGGCTCGGCCAGCGGGTGCCGATGCTGGTGGTCTCGCCCTGGAGCAAGGGCGGTTACGTCTGCTCCGAGACCTTCGACCACACCTCGGTCATCCGGTTCATCGAGCGTCGCTTCGGTGTCCAGGAGCCGAACATCTCGCCCTGGCGCCGTGCGGTCTGCGGCGACCTGACCGCTGCCTTCGACTTCTCCCGCAAGGACACCAAGCCGGTCACGCTGCCGTCCACGGCGGGCTACCAGCCGCCGGACCACGACAGGCACCCCGACTACGTGCCCGTCCCGCCCGCCAACCCCGCCCTGCCCAAGCAGGAGCGCGGCTGCCGGCCCACCCGCCCGCTCAAGTACGCCCCCGTCGTGGACGGTTCCGCGGACACGTCGGCCGGGAAGTTCACGCTCTCCTTCGCCTCCGGCGCACACGCGGGCGCCGCGTTCCTGGTCACCTCGAACAACCGCACCGACGGTCCCTGGCCCTACACCACCGAGGCCGGCAAGACCCTCTCGGACACCTGGAACTCGGTCTACTCCGGGGGCTCGTACGACCTCGCCGTGCACGGCCCGAACGGCTTCGTGCGCCAGTTCAAGGGCCGCAACAAGGTCGCCGGACCCGAGGTCACGGCCCGCTACGCCGGCGACGACATCGAGCTGACCTTCACCAACAAGGGCACCGGCACGGTGAAGCTGAAGCTGGTGAACCGCTACGGCGGCAGCCCGGTCGCCGTCACCGTGCGGCCCGGAGCCACCGTGAGGCACACCGTCGCCCTCACGGCGAGCAAGCGGTGGTACGACCTCACGGTCACCGCGGACAGCGACCCGGCCTTCCTGCGCGCCTTCGCCGGCCACGTGGAGAACGGGCACGCCGGCGTCAGCGACCCGGCCATCATCACCGTGTGAACGGCGTGAACTGGCGATGAACAGCGCTCCGTGCGGGCTGGTCAGGTACCGGTCACATCAGGGTAGTGTGCCCCGGTGACCACGCAATCGAACACTCCTGCAGGCTGGTACCCCGATCCGCACGGGGCTGCCCAGACGCTCCGTTACTGGGACGGCGCGCAGTGGACCGACCACACGAACCCGGCCCAGCAGGCCGCCGCGCAGGTTCCGCAGCAGCAGGCCGCGCCCCGGCAGCCCGCTGCCCACATCCCGCACCAGCAGGCCACCGACGCCAAGGTGCAGCGCCAGGTGCAGCAGCAGGCCGGAGTCGCGGCCGGCGGTCCCGGCGGCGGCACTCTCTTCACCGAGCCGGTCCTGGTGGTGAACCAGAAGGCCAAGCTGATCGAGCTCACCAACGAGTACAAGGTCATGGACCAGAACGGCCGCGAGCTCGGCGCCGTGACCGAGGTCGGCCAGAGCGCGCTGCGGAAGATCTTCCGCTTCATCTCCAACTGGGACCAGTTCCTGACCCACAAGCTGGAGATCCGCGACGCCTACGGGCAGCCGCAGCTGCTGCTGACCCGCCCCGCGAAGATCTTCAAGTCCCGGGTCATCGTGACCCGTCCGGACGGCTCCCCGGTCGGTGAGATCGTCCAGCAGAACATGATCGGAAAGATCAACTTCGCGATGAACGTGAACGGCCAGCAGGTCGGCGCGATCAAGGCGGAGAACTGGCGGGCGTGGAACTTCGCGATCGTCGACCACTCGGACAACGAGGTGGCCCGGATCACCAAGACCTGGGAAGGCCTCGCCAAGACGCTGTTCACGACGGCGGACAACTACGTCCTGCAGATCCACTACCAGCTGCCCGAGCCGCTGCTGAGCCTGGTCGTGGCGACGGCTCTGACCGTCGACACCGCGCTCAAGCAGGACTCGCGGGGCTGGAACTGAGCGGACTCCGCACGGGGAGTACGGCAATGGCGGCCGGTGCACGCGGACTTCGCGCGCACCGGCCGCCGCCGTGTGTCCGGCCGGATCGGGTGTCCGCTCAGTGTGCGGTGAGATGCCCGGGCTGCTCCGGCTGCCGGGGCACCAGCACCGGTTCCGCCGCCGCCGTGCCCGGCTCCAGGGCCAGCACCGCGGCGACCGGGTGGTCGTCGTGCTCGTCGGACCGGTCGGGTTCGGGCGCCGACCGGGTCAGCAGGACCACGCCCCAGGCCGCCAGCCCCGCCCCGGCCAGCCCCAGCAGCACACCGCCGGCTCCGCCGCGCAGGCCCTGCCCGAGCAGGGTCAGGCCGATGACCGCGGCGGCCGTCGGGTTGGCCAGGGTGACGACTGCCAGCGGGCCGCCGAGACCGCCGCGGTAGGCCGTCTGTGACAGCAGCAGGCCGCCGGTGGCGAACGCGGCGACCAGGACGGCGACCACGATCACCTCGGTACTCAGTGCCGGGCCCGTGCGGTCCGTCGCCGCCACCGTCACCGTCTGGGTGAGGGCGGAGGCGACACCCGAGGCGAATCCGGAGGCGGTCGCGTGCCGCAGGCCCGGCCGGGCGCCGGGCCGGGAGAGCATCCCGATCAGGGCAGCGGTCGTACCGGCGACCGCCAGCGCCTGGGTCAGGCTCAGCACCCGCTCGGGTGCCGGACCCGACGCGGTGACCAGCAGCGCGGCCAGCCCCAGCAGCGTGAGTGCCGTACCGCGCCACTCCACCGCGCTGACCCGCCGCCCGGCCGCCCGCGCCCCGAGCGGCACGGCCGCGACGAGGGTGAGCGCGCCCAGCGGCTGGACGACGGTGAGCGGGCCGTACTTGAGGGACACGACGTGCAGCAGGGCGGCGGCCGCGTTCAGTCCGACCGCCGACCACCAGGCGCCGGTGCCCAGCAGTCGCAGGAGGCCGGGCCCGGCGCTGCGGGAGGCGAGGCGTTCCTGGGCGACTGCGGCCGCGGCGTAGGCGACGGCCGAGATCAGGGACAGGCCGACGGCGAGGAGAACGGCGGGGCTCATCGGCCCGCTCCCACCAGGACGGGCTCCTTCGGGGCGAGCCGCCGGGCACCGCGTCCCGCCGTACTGGACGTCCGCTTCGGCGGGTGGACGACCGCGAGCGCCACGCCGAGCATGGCGGTCGCGACGATCGCGTCCAGCCAGTAGTGGTTGGCCGTGCCCACGATCACCAGCAGGGTGATCAGCGGGTGCAGGAGCCACAGCCAGCGCAGGCGCGACCGGGTGGCGGCGATCAGGCCGATCGCCACCATCAGGGCCCAGCCGAAGTGCAGCGACGGCATCGCCGCGAACTGGTTGGAGAGGTGGTCGCTGGACGGCGGGCCGTAGACGGAGGGGCCGTAGACCCGGGCGGTGTCCACCAGGCCGGTGCCGGTCAGCATCCGCGGCGGCGCCAGCGGGAACACGAACGGCAGGACCAGGGCCGCGGAGGTGACCACGGCCAGAACCCGGCGGGCCCACACGTAGTGCGCGGGCCGGCTGAGGTACAGCCACACCAGGAAGGCCAGCGTGGCGGGGAAGTGGACGGTCGCGTAGTAGGTGTTCGCCAGATGCACGAGGGCGTCGCCGTGCAGCAGTGCGGACTGCACGGCGGTCTCGTGGGGAAGGTGCAGGGTCCGCTCGAGGTCCCACACCCGGTGGGCGTTGCGGAAGGCGTCCGCGGTATGGCCGGTGGCCAGCTGCCGCCCGAGCTTGTACACGAGGAAGAGCCCTGCGACGAGCAGGAACTCGCGGAGGAGCGGCGGGCGCGTTATCGCGTCCGGCTCCGCTTCTGCAGGCTCGGTTCGGGCATTCATCCCCCGGCCCCTTCGCTGACGGTCGTGCGTGTGGTGGTGCGGGCTGCGGCCCGGACCGGGGTCCGGGCTCATCGATACGGCTGAGTACCGATACTTCCCAGTACCGATACGGGAGTGTACCGATACGGCAGTGTACCGATACGCTTGAGTACCGGTACACTTGCGTATCGATTGATGTGCGACACACTGGAGACAGGGTCCGCGGCCGTCCTTGCGCGGATCTTCAGCGGACCGGGTACGAGTGAGGGGAAGCCACGCATGACGTCGCAGGCCGCGGACGGACCGGAGACGGTCGCCGCCTCGCGCCGCTCCAAGATCACGCCCGAGCGTGAGCGGGAGTTCTTCGACGCTGTGCTGGAGCAGATCCGCGAGTGCGGCTACGACTCCGTGACCATGGAAGGCGTCGCCGCGAGCACCCGGTGCAGCAAGTCCACGCTCTACCGGCAGTGGAAGACCAAGCCCCAGTTCGTCGCGGCCGCGCTGCGCGCCAACCGCAAGGTGCGCTTCGCCGGGATCGACACCGGCTCACTCGCCGAGGACCTGCGCCAGGCGGCACGCGCCGCGGGCGACTGGTCCAACAAGGACGCCCGGCTCCTGCAGGCACTCGGTCACGCGGTCACGGCCGACCACGAACTGGCACAGGCGCTGCGTGACGCACTCGTCACGCCGGAGATCGCCGCACTGCAGGAGATGCTGGAGAGGGGTGTGCGAAGGGGCGAGGTGCGCGCGGACCACCCCGCACTGGAGTACATCCCGGCCATGATGTTCGGCGTCCTGCGGGTGCGCCCGGTGCTGAGCGGCGAGTACGCCGACGCCGACTATCTCGACCGTTTCGTGGAGTCCGCCGTGCTGCCCGCACTCGGACTGACCCAGGACCCAGGCCGCCGTTCACGGGATGACTGAACGGTGACCTGCCGGCGCCGCACCGTGGGGACGGGGGCGGCGCGCACCCCCCGGCCGGGTGGGGTTCCCCTTGAGCGGAGGGGAATCCCACCCGGCCGACTTCTGTCCGGCGGCGTCCTCAGACGTTCTGGCCGTTCCCGCCGCCCGACGAGACCTTGATCCCCTGCAGGATGTCGTCGATGACGGACACCTTCTGGCCGACGTCCACACCGAAGCGCACCACGACGATCCGCTTGGTGTCGTTCGGCGAGGGGAAGGCGACGGACTCGACATAGCCGTCGGAGCCGTTGGCGGTGACCGCCTTCCAGCGCACCAGGTAGCCCTTCTGCCCGGCCACCGTGACCGGCTTGGAGGCCAGCACCTCGTGCGAGGTGATGCTGCCGTAGGAGGTGCCGCCGTAGGACTCCTTGGCGTTGGCCGCGATGTCCGCCTTGGCGACCGCCTCGGCCGTGTCGCCGTCCGTGCCGAGCGCGACGGCGGGGGCCGAGTAGGCGCCGCCCGCGGTGCACGTCTGCTCCTTGTTGCCGGGGCACTTGTAGGAGTTGTCGGACGTGACCTGCGCGCCGACGCTGATCGTCTGCCCGGTCCAGCCCTTCGGCACGGGCATGCTGATCCCGTTCACCGGATCCGGCACCGTGCCGCCGCCCCGGATCTTGGGCGCCGCGGACTGCCCCGGGGACGGCGACCCGCCCGGACCACCGGAGCCGCCCGGACCGCCGGACCCGCCCTGCCCGCCGTTCTGTCCGCCCGGTCCCTGCTGGGAACCGGCGCGGTCGTCCCCCCCGCCGTTCCCGCCGTCCTTGCTGAGCGCGTACACCCCGACCCCGATGCTCACCAGGACCGCGGCCGCCGCCACGACGGCTATGCCGGTGCGCAGACCGCGCCGGGGCGCGGCCGGCTGGACCGGGTACACCGGATATCCCGGGAAGGCGGCCCCGTACGCAGGGGCAGCCGGCTGCGGGCCGCCGGGAAACTGCTGCGCCGGGGGACCCCACGTGGCGGCCGTCCCGGCGGGGCGGGTCTGGTCGGTCCAGGCCTTGCCGTCCCACCAGCGCTCGGTGGGCGGACCGTCATTCGTCTGCCCGGGGTCGGGGTACCACCCGGGAGGAGTCACCTGCGTCATGCCCCCACCGTATGAGGCATCGGTGAAAGCCGGATGAGAGGATCCGCCGCCAATTCCTCGGACCGGTACATTTCACCTCGGATTCAATGGCCTTCATCCCGGATTTCCGCGCTTCGCCGAGGACTCCCGCGTTCCGGCCGTCACAGTCGGACCGGCGTGCGGTACGGCACGGCGGGCTTCCTCACACCGTCACCACCAGCCGCACCGGCCCCACCCGCGGGGCCGGCGGCAGGCGCAGCCCCTCCCGCCCCGGTGTCAGCGAGCCCAGCACACTCGGGTGCCGGGCGCCCGTGCTGCGCGGGTCGGTGCCGGGGAGGCCGTGGGCGGTGAGGAAACCGAGGACCGCGAAGGCGTACGCCTCCTTCCCGGCGGCGGACAGGCCCAGCTGGTCCGACGTGCGTACGGCGGTCCGCGGGAGCAGCTCCCGGACGTGGGACATGAGCACCGGGTTGCGGGTGCCTCCGCCGGAGGCGATCACCTCCGTGGCGCCGACGGACCGCACCGCGTCGGCGATGGTCCGGGCCGTCAGCAGGGTGAGCGTCGCCAGCACGTCCGGGGCGGGCAGGCCGTCCACCCCGGCCCCCCGCAGGTACCCGGCGTGGAACAGCTCCTTGCCGGTCGTCTTGGGCGGGACCAGCGCGTAGTACGGCTCGGCGAGCAGCCGTTCCAGCAGCGGCAGGTCCGGCCGGCCCCGCGCGGCCAGCGCCCCGCCGGCGTCGTAGGCCAGCCGCCCGCCGCTGTACTCCCTGGCCGCCGCGTCCAGCAGCGCGCAGCCCGGCCCGGTGTCGAAGGCGGTCCCGTCCGGCGCGGTGAGGTTGGCGATCCCGCCGATGTTCAGCGCCACCGGCGTGCCGGGCCTGCCCCGCAGCCACAACAGGTCCACGAGGCTCACCAGGGGCGCGCCCTGGCCGCCGGCGGTGACGTCCCGGGACCGGAAGTCGGCGACCACCGGCAGCCCGGTCGCCTCGGCGATCCACGCCGGCTGCCCCAGCTGGAGCGTGCCGTGCACCCGGCCGCCGTCCACCCAGTGGTAGACGGTCTGCCCGTGCGAGGCCACCAATTCGCCTTGTCCGCCGCACAGTTCACGGTCCGCCCGGACCGCCGCCGCGGCGAACGCCCGCCCGATCAGGGTGTCGAGGCGGCACACCTCGGCGAGCGGAACGGCGGCCGGTGGCAGCGCAGCGGCGAGCGCTTCGCGCAGTGCGTCGTCGTACGGCGCGCTCACCATCCCCAGCGGCTTCAGCATGAGCGTGTCCCCGTCCAGCCGCAGATCCGCGGCCGCCGCGTCGACCGCGTCGTACGACGTCCCCGACATGAGCCCGATCACCCGCATCGCTCAACTCACCTTTCCCGTCTGCCGCTTCATCAGCGCCAGCGCACTCAGCGCGCAGGCCGTCGCGGCGTAGTAGGCGGGCACGTCCACGTTCCCGGTCCGGTGTACGGCCTCCGTGATGATCAGTCCCGCGCTTCCGGAGAACACCGCGTTCGAGAGGGAGTAGGCCAGCCCGAGGCCCGTCCAGCGCACCCGTGCCGGGAACATCTCGGCGAGCAGTGCGGGCCCGGGCCCGGCCATGAGCCCCACCACGGCGCCCGCCGCACACGTGGCCATGCCCCTCGCCACGGCGGAAGTCCCCTCGTTCTGCAGCAGGTCGAACAACGGCACGGCGAGTCCGGCCACCAGCACCGCCCCGGTGAGCATCACCGGGCGCCGCCCGACCCGGTCGCTGAGCAGCCCCGCCGGGAGGATCGCCGCGGCGAACCCGAGGTTGGCCGGCACGGTGGTGAGCAGCGCATCCCGGACACCCGTGTGCAGCGAGGCCTGGAGATACGAGGGCAGGACGACGAGGAACGTGTATCCGGCCGCCGACCAGCCCATGACCCGCCCGACACCGAGCAGCACCGCCGACGCCACCACCCCGGCGCCACTCGGGCCGGCAGCCGTCCGCGCCCGCTCCCGGAACTCCGGCGTCTCCTCCAGCCCGACCCGCAGCCACAGCGCCACCAGCCCCAGCGGCAACGCCAGCAGGAACGGCAACCGCCAGCCCCAGTCGGCGAGTTGGTCCTCGCCGAGCACCATGGCAGTCGCCGCCGCGACACCCGCGCCGCCCAGCAGGCCCAGCGCCACCGTGAACGACTGCCACGCGCCGTACAGTCCGCGCCGCCCCGGCGGGGCGAACTCGGTCATCAGCGCCACCGCGCCGCCGAACTCACCGCCTGCCGAGAGTCCCTGAAGCACCCTCAGGAACGTCAGCAGCCACGGTGCCAGGGCGCCCGCGGTGGCGTACGTCGGCAGCACGCCGATCAGCGTCGTCGCGGCCGCCATCAGCGCGATCACCGCGATGAGCACCGGCCGTCGCCCGATCCGGTCGCCCAGCCTGCCGAACAGGGCCGCGCCGAGGGGCCGGAAGAAGAACGCCAGCGCGAAGGATGCGTACGTGCGCACCAGGCCGTCGGTCGCAGTCGCGCCCGCCGGGGTGAAGAACCGCTCGGCGAGGACGGTGGCCAGATAGCCGTAGACGCCGAACTCGTACCACTCGACGAGATTGCCCACCGACCCCGCCGCCACCGCCCGCACCGTCGGCGTGCGGGCGGCCGTGTCGCCGCGGACGCCGCGGTGGTCGCGGTCGTCCCGTTCGTCGCGGTCGTGTCGTTCCCCATGGCCCCCGCGATCTCCGGGGGGTTCGAAAATCAGCTTCATTCCAGGCCCTGTTGACGGTTCGTCGGATCCACAGCGGCTGGTGGGACGGCATGCGCGTCGCCCACTCGCCTCATCGTTCACCCGGCGGGGCAACACGTGCCCGGACCGGCCTCCACACATCCCACCGGACGGCTACGCTCGTGGTCTGTACGTCATTCGGGCGACCTGGGGAGGTAACGGGATGACGGAGGCACGGCCGTCGGCGGCCGCCGCGGCTTCCCTGTGGGAGCGGGACGCGGAGATCGCCACCGTCACGCGGACGCTCGACGTCCTGTGCGCCGATCAGTCGTCCGCGGGCAGCCTGCTGGTCTTCCGGGGCGAGGCCGGACTCGGCAAGACCGCGCTGCTCGCCGAGACCCGCCGCATCGCCGAGCGCCGCGGCTGCACGGTGTGGTACGCCCGCGGCGGCGAGACCCTGAAGTCCGTGCCGTTCAACGTGGTGCGGCAGCTGCTGCAGCCGGCGCTGCTCTCCCTGCTCCCGGAGGAGGCACGCGAGTACCTCGGCGACTGGTACGACATCGCGGGCCCCGCCCTCGGGATAGTGGAACCGGGCGAGGGCAGCGTCGACCCGCAGTACGTCTGCGACGGGCTCGTCGCGGCCGTGCGCCGGCTCGCCCGCCGTGAGTGGCCGCTGGTGCTGATCATCGACGACGCACACTGGGCCGACCAGGAGACCCTGCGCTGGCTCGCCGCGTTCGCCGAACGCCTGGACGACCTGTCGGTGCTGGTCCTGGTCGCCCGCCGCCCCGGCGAGGTGAGCGGCGAGAGCGCCCGCCTCCTCGAAGCGGTCGCCGCCACGGCGGGGCATCCCGTCAGCAACCTCAGCGCCCTGACCCCGGAGGCCACCGCCGGGCTCACCCGCGCCACCGTCGGCCGGCACGCCGACGACCCGTTCTGCCGCGAGGTCTGGGCCGTCACCGGCGGCAACCCGTACGACACCGTCGAACTCCTCGCCAAGGTGCTGGACAGCGAGGTCCATCCGGTCGAGTCCCGGGCCGGCGAACTGCGCGACCTGAACCGCTCCGCCCGCGGCGGCGGCCTGGTCGACCGGCTCAAGGGACTCGGCATCGACGCCACCCAGTTCGCCTGGGCCGCCGCCATCCTCGGCACCGGCATCTCCGTCGACCTCGTCGCACGGCTCGCCTCCATGAACCCCGACACCGCCGAGCGCTGCGCCGACCTGCTCCGCACCGCCCGCTTCCTCACCGAACCAGACCAGGCGGCCGGCTCCGAGACCGAGGAAGGCGAGCTGGAGTTCGTCCACCCGCTGATCGCCTCCGCCGTCTACAACTCCATCCCGGCGGGCGTGTGCACCGCCATGCACGGCGTCGCCGCGCAGATCCTCACCGAGACCGGCCACAGCGCCGCCGAGGCCTCCCGGCACCTGCTCAAGGTGCACCCGGACGACGACGAGGAACTCGTCGAGCAGCTGCGCGAGGCGGCCCGCGAGCACCTGGCCGTCGGCGCGCCCGACGCGGCCCGCCGCTGTCTGGAGCGCGCCCTGGCCGAGCCGCCGCTCCCCGACGTGCACGCACAGGTGCTCTTCGAACTGGGCCACGCCACCCTGCTCACCGCACCCGCCGTCACCATCGAGCATCTGCAGTCCGCGCTCGCCATGCCCGGCCTGAACGGCACCCAGCGGGTCGACGCCGTGGTCCGGCTCTCCCAGGCGCTGCTCCACAACGACCAGCTGGAGGAAGCCGTCCGCACGGTCGAGGCCGAGGCCGCCCGGCACGAGGCGGGCCCGGTCAAGCTGCGGCTGCAGGCCGTGCAGTTCATGTGGGAGGGCATCCACGGCGAGAGCGTCTCCCCGGAACGCTCCCGGCGCCTGGCCGAACTGGCCGGCACCTGCACCGGCCGGGACAACTCCGAGCGCGCCCTGCTGATCCTGCGCGGCTTCGACGCGATGACCCACGGCGAGAACGCCGAGGAGGTCCTCCAGCTGTGCGACCGCGCCCTCGTCAACGGCCGCCTCGCACCCGGCCTCGGCTGGACCGACGGCGAGTGGGGCATCGAACTGCTGATGATGCTGGGCAGCTCGTACGCCTACGCCGACCGGCTCGACCGCGCCGAGAGCCTGTTCGCCGAGGCCCTGCGCGCCTACACCGGCGCCGGCTGGCGCGGCGGCCACCTCTCCCTGGCCAACGCCTTCCTCGGCCTCGCCTACCGCAGGCAGGGCCGGCTACGCGACGCCGAGACCACGCTGCGCGAGGCGCTGACGCTGGCCGAGCGCGTCGGCCGCGGCCTGCCGCTGTACTGGTCGTCGACCTGCGGACTCGTCGACACCCTGCTGGCCCGCGGCCATGTCGAGGAGGCCTGGGCGATCGCCGAGCAGTACGGCTTCGCCCCGCCCTACCCGTCCACGATCGTGCTGCCCGACATCCGCTCCGTACGCGGCCGGCTGCTGCTCGCGACGGGCCGCACCGAGGAGGGCATCAACGAACTGGAGGCCGCCGAGAAGACGGCCGTCTCCCGCGGCGGCCACAACCCCGTCCTCGCACCCTGGTCCGTCGACCTCGCCAAGGCCCTCGCCACCCAGGACCCCGCCAGGGCCGCCCGGCTCGCCGCGGACGCCCGCCGACAGGCCGAGCGGTTCGGCACGGACACCGCCATCGGCGAGGCCCTGCGCTGTGCCGCCGCGTTGGAGACCGGCCAGCGCGCGGTCCATCTGGCCGCCCAGGCCGTCGCCTATCTGGAGGCCTCGCCCTGCCAGTACGAGCACGCGGCGGCCCGGGTCGAGTACGGCATCGCGATCCGCTCGGTCGCCGAACTCAACCGGGGCCTGGCGCTGGCCCGTTCGATCGGCGCGGACGGGCTGGTGGCGCAGGCGCGGGAGGTGCTGGAGACCGGGCGGGGACTGCGCTAGGGGGTTTCGTTTGGATCAGGTCGGATCAGGCCGCGGCGTCCGGTGCGGTGCATCGCAAGGCGGAGGAGCACCCGCGTACTGGGCGTACCCGGGTGGTCCGACAACGCGACGAGGTGCCGTGCCGGGCGTCACGGACCCGGGCTGACCCAAACGAACCCCCTAGGCGCGCGCCGGGCGTCGCCGCGCGGAGGGGAGTCCGACGGCCGGCAGGGTCACCCTTGGCCGGGCGTCCCGTCCTCGTCCTTCCCGTCCTCGTCCTGCCGGTCCTCCTCGGCGAGCACCCGCTGGGCCGTCGCGAACGCCGAGTTGGCCGCGGGCACCCCGCAGTACACCGCTGTCTGCAGCAGCACCGCCCCGATCTCCTCCGGCGTCAGCCCGTTCCGCCGCGCAGCCCGGACATGCATCGCCAGCTCGGCGTAGTGGCCGTGCGCGACCAGCGCGGTCAGCGTGATCATGCTGCGCTCGCGGCGCGAGAGGGTCGGGTCGGTCCAGATCTCGCCCCAGGCGTAGCGGGAGACGAAGTCCTGGAACCGCGCCGTGAACGGGGTCTGCCGGGCCTGTGCCCGGTCGACGTGCGCATCGCCCAGCACCTCCCGGCGCACCGCCGCCCCGCTCGCCGGGGGCCCGGTCAGCTGGGTGCGCAGGGCGGTCAGGACGGCCTGCGGGCACTGCGCGGGCGCGAGGTGCGAGGCCCCGGGCAGCTCCACGAGCGCGGCCGCGGGCACCGCGTCCGCGATCTCCCGCAGATGCGCGGGCGGCGTCGCCGGATCCTGCCGGCCCGCAACGAGCAGGGCCGGTACGGCGATGTCGGCGAGCCGGTCGCGCAGGTCGAACGCGGCCAGCGCGTCGCAGCAGGCGGCGTACGCCTCCGGGTCGGCCTCCCGGTGGTCCCGCACCAGCCGCGGCACGGTGAAGCCGGGCGTGAACCACCGCGCGTCGGCGCTCTCGACCAGCCACTCCAGGCCCTCCCGGCGCACCCGCTCGGCCCGCTCCCGCCAGGGCGCGCCGCCGCCGAAGTGCGCGGAGGAGCAGATGACGGCCAGCGAGGTCAGCCGGTCGGGGTGGTGCGTGGCCAGGTGCAGGCCGACCGCTCCGCCCAGCGACACGCCCGCATAGGCGAACCGCTCGATGCCGAGCGTGTCGGCGAGCGCCAGCACCAGCGCGGCGAGGTCGCCGACGGTGGCACCCGGCCCGATCAGGTCCGGCGCCGAACCACCGTGCCCCGGCAGGTCCCAGCGCACCACCCGGTGCGTGGTCGACAGCTCGGGCGCGACCGCGTCCCACAGGGCGTAGGAGGTGCCGAGCGACGGGCCGAGCAGCAGCGGGGGAGCGGAGGCCGGGCCTTCTTCCAGGTGGTTGAGGAGTTTCACGGTCAACGTCGCTCCAGGGCACGGTCGGTGAGGGCACCGGCGAATCCGGTGTAGTGGGCGGGGTCGGCGAGGGCGCCCAGTTCGACCTCCTTCAACTCCTCTTCCTCCGCGAGGAGTTCATGCAGTGAGCGGTCCTCCTCGTGGGCGCGGCGGGCCAGTTCGGTCAGCAGTTCCTTGGCCCGTGCCCGGCCGAGGACGGGTGTCAGGGCGGCGGACAGCCGCTCGGAGACGATCAGACCCCGGGTCGTGTCCAGGTTCCGGCGCATCGCGGCGGGGTGCACCCGCAGCCCCTCCGTCAGCTCGGCAGCGTGCTCGGCGGCACCGCCCGTCAGGCGCAGCAGGTCGCGCAGCGGCTCCCACTCGGCGTGCCAGGCACCGGCCGGCCGCTCGTCCTCGGCCGCCAGGGAGCCGTACAGGGTGGCCGCGAGCTGCGGGGCGCGCCGGGCGGCCGCGGCGAGGAGCGTGGAGCGCACCGGGTTCGCCTTGTGCGGCATGGCGGAGGAGCTGCCACCGCTGCCCTCGCTCACCTCGCCGACCTCGGTGCGGGACAGCGTCAGCACGTCCACGGCGAGCTTGCCCAGCGCCCCCGCGGTGAAGGCCAGACAGCCGGCCAGGTCGGCGACGGGCGTGCGCAGCGTGTGCCAGGGCAACGCCGGTGCGGCGAGCCCGGCTTCGCGGGCGTAGGCCCTCGTCAGCGCGTCCGCGTCCTGGGCTCCGTACGCCTGGAATGCCGCCAGGGTGCCGGCCGCACCTCCGAGTTGGGCAGGAAGCGAGTCCCGTACCCGGGTGAGGCGGTCGCGTGCGTCCAGGACCAGCGAGCGCCAGCCGGCCGCCTTCAGCCCGAACGTCGTGGGTACGGCGTGCTGGGTGAGCGTGCGACCGGGCAGTGGCGTGCCGCGGTGCTCCGCCGCGAGCCCGGCCAACGCCCGCTCGGTGCGGCCGAGGTCGGCGAGGACCGGCCCCAGGGTGCGTACGGCGACCAGCATCGTCGCAGTGTCCATGATGTCCTGGCTGGTCGCACCACGGTGGACGTACGGGCCGTACTCCTCGCCGACCGCCGCCGTCAGGTCGGCGATCAGCGGGATGACCGGGTTGCCGCCCGCCGGGGTGCGGGCCGCCAGCGAACGGATGCCGAAGTTCGCCGGGACGGCCGCCTCGGTCACCGCCTCCGCGGCCTCCGCCGGAGCGAGCCCGAGCGCGGCCTGCGCCCGGGTCAGCGCGGCTTCGGCGTCGAGCAGGGCCCGCAGATAGGCGTGATCGCCGGTCTCGGAGGCGGCCTCGGACAGCCCCCACTCGGGGGCGAGCAGACCCGTGTCGGCGTACGGCGGGGACGCAGATGTCACTGGAACTCCAGGAAGACCGTCTCGCCTTCTCCCTGAAGGCGGATGTCGAAACGGTAGGTGCTGCCGCCCTCGTCGCCGGCGATCAGCGTGTCACGCCGGCCGCCCACCCGGGTGAGCAGCGGGTCCGCGGCGAGCGCGGCCTCGTCGCCCGGCAGGTAGATCCGGGTGAACAGGTGCACGAGCAGACCGCGCGCGAAGACGCACACGCTCAGGTACGGGGCGCTCCGCCCACGTGCGCCGGGTCGCAGCGTCCGCGCGTACCAGTGGCCGTTCGCGTCGGTCTGGACGCGGCCCCAGCCGGTGAACTCCACGCCGTTGCGGCCCGGACAGACACCGGTCGCCGGGTCCCGCCGGATGGAGCCGTCCACCTGCGGGACGGTGCCGTCGGGGCGCGGCCCCCACAGCTCGACGAGGGCGTCCGGAAGCGGGTCGCCCTCGCCGTCGAGGACGTACCCGTGCACGGTGACCGTGTCGGGGTGCCCCAGGGGCGCGATGTCCTCGCCGCCGCGGAACGGCAGCGCGTACCCGTAGAAGGGGCCGACCGTGTGGGAGGGGGTGGGCGGCACGCCCTGCGGGCCGCTCGTGTCGGTCTTCGTCATCGCTTCCGTCAGCGTCCTTCCTCGATCCAGGTGGCGGCCGGGCCGTCCAGCACGATGTCCCAGTGGTAGCCGAGGGAGAACTCCGGCACCGACAGGGCGTGGTCGTAGGCGGCGACCAGCCGTTGCCGGGCCGCGTCGTCCGTCACGGACTGCAGGATCGGGTCGTACGGGAACAGCGGGTCGTTCGGGAAGTACATCTGCGTCACCAGCCGCTGGGTGAACGCCGTACCGAAGACCGAGAAGTGGATGTGCGCCGGGCGCCAGGCGCCCACGTGGTTGCGCCAGGGGTAGGGGCCGGGCCGGACGGTGGTGAAGCGGTAGCGGCCCTCGGCGTCCGTGAGGGTGCGGCCCACGCCGGTGAAGTTGGGATCGAGCGGGGCGTCGTGCTGCTCGCGCCGATGGGCGTAGCGGCCGGCCGAGTTGGCCTGCCAGATCTCGACCAGCTGGCCGCGGACCGGGTGTCCGGCACGGTCCAGGAGCCGTCCCGACACCGTGATCCGCTCGCCGACCGGCTCTCCGGTGTGCTGCCGGGTGAGGTCGTTGTCGATGTCGCCGAGGTCGCGCTCCCCGAAGGCGGGGGAGTGCAGTTCCACCAGTTCGGGGTCCTGGCGGGTGTCGATGGCGACCAGGGGCCGCTTGGGGTGGCGGAGCAGGGAGGAGCGGTAGGGCGCGTAGTCACGGCGCGGGTGGTGCTCGACGGGTGCTCCGTCGGCGACCCGCTTCTCGTACGCGGCGTGCTCCGCCGCGATCTCGCGGTCGATGTCCTGCTGGGTGAGAGTCATCGGGGGATACCTGACGCTTCCTTGGCGTTCGGGGGTGGCCCCACCGGTGTCGGAGCCATGACGGGGGACCGGGTTCACAGCACGTGCTCCCCGATGGTCAGTTCGGCGCCGGTCCTGGTGACGACGTCTTCAACGGTCACTCCCGGCGCGGTCTCCACCAGGAGGAGCCCCGCATCCGTGACGTCCAGTACCGCCAGATCCGTGACGACTCGGTTCACACACGCCTTGCCCGTGAGCGGCAGCGTGCACTGTTCCAGAATCTTCGGGGAACCGTCCTTCGCCGTGTGCGTCATGACGACGACGAGCGTACGGGCGCCGTGCACCAGGTCCATCGCCCCGCCGATCCCGGTGACCAGCTTCCCCGGGACCGCCCAGTTGGCCAGGTCGCCGCACGCGGACACCTGCATCGCGCCCAGCACGGCCACGTCGATGTGCCCGCCCCGGATCATCGCGAAGCTCAGGGCCGAATCGAAGTAGGAGGCGCCCGGCAGGACCGTCACGGTCTCCTTGCCGGCGTTGATCAGGTCCGGGTCGACCTCGTCCTCGGCGGGGTACGGGCCGGTTCCCAGGATGCCGTTCTCCGACTCCAGGACCACCTCGACGCCCGGCGGCAGATGGTTCGGGATCAGCGTCGGCAGGCCGATGCCGAGGTTGACGTACTGGCCGTCCTTCAGTTCGCGGGCCGCCCGGCCGGCCATCTCCTCGCGTGTCCACGCCATCAGGACCTCACCGTCCGCTGCTCGATCTTCTTGTCCGCCGCCTGCTCGGGGGTCAGCGCCACCACGCGCTGCACGAAGACGCCGGGCAGGTGCACCGCGTCCGGGTCGATCTCCCCGGGCTCCACCAGCTCCTCCACCTCGGCGACGGTCACCCGGCCGGCCATCGCGGCAAGGGGGTTGAAGTTCCGGGAGGACTTGCCGAAGACGAGGTTGCCGTGCCGGTCGCCCCTGGCGGCGCGGACCAGCGCGAAGTCGGTGCGGATGGCCCGCTCGAGGACGTACTCCGAGCCGTCGAACTCCCGGACCTCCTTCGGTGGCGAGGCGAGTGCGACCCCGCCCGCACCGTCGTACCGCCACGGCAGCCCACCCTCGGCGACCTGTGTGCCCACGCCCGCCGGGGTGTAGAAGGCGGGGATCCCGGCGCCGCCCGCGCGCAGCCGCTCGGCGAGCGTGCCCTGCGGGATCAGTTCGACCTCCAGTTCGCCGGACAGGTACTGGCGGGCGAACTCCTTGTTGCCGCCGATGTAGGAGCCGGTCACCCGGGCGATCCGGCCGGCGGCCAGCAGCACCGCGAGGCCGGACTCCATCGCACCGCAGTTGTTCGACACCACGCCCAGACCGGTCGTGCCGCGCTCGTACAGCGCCTGGATCAGTACGTTCGGCACGCCGCTCAGCCCGAAGCCGCCGACCGCGAGGGACGCGCCGTCCGGCACATCGGCCACCGCCTCCAGGGCCGTGGCGACCACCTTGTCCATCCGTGAAGCCTCATCTCTGCAATTAATCAGTGTACTGAGTATTTCGGCGAGACGCTCCTCACGCTGCCAGCGGGCATCAGAACCGTCAAGACCTTGCAGTGCAGCGGATTCCTCGTGCAGACATGCATGGCCCTCGGCGAGTATCGTTCAGTGCACCAACGAATCGACCAGGGGGGCGCGCATGGCCGCGGCGGACCTCGCCACCCATCCCGGGCACCTGGCCCGGCGGCTCCAGCAGGCGCACCACCTGCTGTGGAACACCATGGTCTCCGAGGAGATCACCTCACCGCAGTTCGCGGTGCTGAACGCACTCGTCGCCGAGCCGGGTCTGGACCAGCGGACCGTGGGGGAGCGGGTCGGCCTGGACCGCTCGACCATCGCCGAGGTCATCAGCAGGCTCACCCGCCGCGAGCTGCTGCACAAGGTCCGCGACCCGCAGGACGGCCGCCGCTTCCTGCTCCGCCTCACCGACGAGGGGCTGCGCGTCCACCGCAAGCTGACCGTGCGCACCGCGCGGATGAACCAGGTCTTCCTCGCCCCGCTCTCCCCCGAGGAGCAGACCGTCTTCTTCGACCTGATGCGCAGGGTCGCGGACGCCGCCGAGAACCTGCGCAACCCGGCCGAGTCGCCGGCCGCCCGGCCGAGCTGAACAGCGGCCCGGTCAGGAGCGGGCCTCGGCGAACACCACCCACACCTGGCCGGCGGCGAAGTTCAGCGGGCTGCCGTCCGCCGCGGTGAACGCCGTGCCGTCCGCGGCGGACGGCCGGGACCAGGTGGCGTCGAAGGACCGGCCGTCCCGCAGCACCTCGGCCTTTCCGGAGCCGACGGTCTCGGTGTACGGCGTCGTGTTGCCGAGTGTGTCGTGATAGCGCGACGCACGGATCCGTACGTACTGCACGACGACCGTCGCCGGCGCCGGCCGTCCACCGTCGGTCGTCACCGTGGGCGTGCCGTCCATCGCGACCAGCCAGCCGCTTCGCCCCGCGGACCAGGTGAAGGTGAAGCGCGCCGACGGATATCGCACCGTCCGCGCGGACTCGGGGGTGCCGCCGGAGGGTGCAGGACCGTAGTGGAAACCGGTGGTCAGCGCGGTCTTGCCGGGCGCGGAGGGCAGCAGCCGGGCGGGATGCAGATACAGGTTGTGCGGCGCGGCCCTGTCGGTGCCCCGGTAGTAGGCGTCCGTGGCCTCGTCGGGCGACTCGGCCCGCACGGGGGCCTGGTGGATCAGCGGCAGCAGCTTGCGCTGGGCTCCGGAGAACGCCAGCGTCGGTTCGTCGAACTGGCGCAGCAGCTCCAGATCGGACTCGCGGGCGCTGCGCACCGGGCCGACCGTTTTGGGGAGGGTGGTGGCGTACACCGCCATCAGGCGGCTCAGGCCGCCCTCGACCTGCTCCGCGTACACGACGTCCGCCGCGTCGAGTCCCGTCTGCGGGCGGGCCGCCGGCACGTTGTCGATCTTCACGGCGAGCAGCGAGCCGTCCGCGGATACGGCCGGACCGGTGGGCGACGCGGTCCGGTGCGGAGCGTGGGCGTCGTCGGCCGGGCCGTGCCGTGTGCAGCCGGTCGTCAGGGAGACCGTCATCGTGATGGCGGCCAGAGCCGCCGTCAGTGCCGTACGTCGTGTGCGCGCGCTGCGTCCTATGGCCACCGCTGCCCCCGTTCGTATATGTCGATTGTGTGCTCATCAGGTCATCGCGGGCCATCCCTGGTCGGTTCCGGTCCTGCGCGTTCCGGGGGCCGATCGAGTCCGCGGCGCGGCCCGGGCGGTCCGGTCCACCGGGCGGCGCAGGTGTTCGTCGCGGCATGCGCGGGTACCCGGGCGCCACCGCGAACCGGACGCGCCAGGGAACCGGCGCGCACGCGAGCAAGGGAGCGTGACCCCATGAAGGCAGTCACCTGGCAGGGCAGGCGGGACGTGCGGGTGGAGAACGTGCCCGACCCGCGAATCGAACAGCCCACCGACGCGGTCATTCGCATCACGTCCAGCGGCCTGTGCGGCTCGGATCTGCATCTGTACGAGGTGCTCACCCCGTTCATGACCCCGGGTGACATCCTCGGCCACGAACCGATGGGCATCGTCCAGGAGGTCGGTCCCGGGGTGCCGGACCTCGCCGCGGGCGACCGGGTGGTGGTCCCGTTCCAGATCGCCTGCGGAGACTGCTGGATGTGCCTGACCGGGCTGCCCACCCAGTGCGAGACGACCCAGGTCACGGGCGAGGGCATGGGTGCCGCCCTGTTCGGCTACACACGCCTGTACGGCGCCGTGCCGGGCGGACAGGCCGAATACCTGCGCGTTCCGCAGGCGCAGTTCGGCCCGATCAAGGTGCCCGAGGGCCCGCCGGACGACCGGTTCGTCTACCTCTCGGACGTGCTGCCCACCGCCTGGCAGGCCGTCGAGTACGCGTCCGTCCCGCCCGGCGGCAGCCTCGCCGTCCTCGGCCTCGGCCCGATCGGCGACATGGCCTGCCGGGTCGCGCTGGCCCGGGGCGCCGAGCGGGTGTTCGGCGTCGACCTGGTGTCCGAGCGGCTCGGCCGGACGAGCCGGCGCGGTGTGCGGACGTATGACCTCAGGGCCTTCGACGACGAGAAGGAGCTGGTCGCCGCGATCCGCGATCAGACCGACGGCCGCGGCCCGGACGCCGTCATCGACGCCGTCGGGACCGAGGCTCACGGCAGCGCCGCTGCCCGGCTCGCCCAGCAGGCGTCCGCGATGCTGCCCCGCAAGCTGGGCCTTCCGCTCGCGGAACGCTTCAGTGTCGACCGGCTCGGCGCTCTCCACCTGGCCATCGACCTGGTCCGGCGGGGCGGCACACTCTCCCTCGTCGGTGTCTACGGCGGCACGGCCGACCCGATCCCGATGCTCACCCTGTTCGACAAGCAGATCCAGATTCGGATGGGGCAGGCCAACGTGCGCCGGTGGACCGACGCGATCATGCCCTACCTCACGGACGAGGACCCGCTCGGCGTGGAGGACTTCGCCACGCACCGTCTGCCGCTCGACGAGGCACCGGCCGCGTACGAGATGTTCCAGCACAAGCAGGACGGCGCGATCAAGATCCTGATGCAGCCCTGAGCGGCATCCGGGTGTCCGGCGTGCAGTGACCGACCACGCGGGCGGCGGCGTGTCCGGCGGCGCCGGTGCCCCGAAGGCCGTCGCGGGCCGGACCCAGGAGACCTAGGAGCCGTCCTCCCGTACCCCGAGGATCTCCGCGAGGTCGTAGCGCACCGGCTCCTCCAGCTGCGCGTAGGTGCAGCTCTCCGGTGTCCGGTCCGGGCGCCAGCGGCGGAAGCGGGCGGTGTGCCGGAAACGGGCGCCGTTCTCCATGTGGTCGTAGGCCACCTCGGCGACCCGCTCCGGCCGGATCGGCACCCAGGACAGGTCCTTCTTGCCCGACCAGCGGCTCGGTGCCCCCGGCAGCCGCGCCGTCTCGTGCGCCGCCTCGTCGCCCCACGCCGCCCATGGGTGCCCGGCCGCGTCGTCCATCCGCAGCGGCTCCAGCTCCTCGACCAGCTCGGCGCGCTTCTTCATGGCGAAGGCCGCCGACACACCCACGTGCTGCAGGGCACCCCGGTCGTCGTACAGGCCCAGCAGCAGCGAGCCCACCACCGGTCCGCTCTTGTGGAACCGGTAGCCCGCCACGACCACATCCGCGGTCCGCTCGTGCTTGATCTTGAACATGACCCGTTCGTCCGGCAGATAGCGCAGATCGAGCGGCTTGGCGACGACCCCGTCCAGACCGGCGCCCTCGTACTGCTCGAACCACCGCTGCGCCGTCTCCCCGTCGGTCGTCGCCGGCGCCAGATGCACCGGCGCGCTCACGCCGGACAGCGCCCGCTCCAGCAGGGCCCGCCGGTCGGTCAGCGGCACGTCGAGCAAGGCGTGGTCGTCCAGCGCCAGCAGGTCGAACGCCACGAAGGAGGCCGGGGTCCTCTCGGCAAGCATCCGCACCCGCGAGTCCGCCGGATGGATCCGCTCGGTCAGCGCGTCGAAGTCCAGCCGCCCGCCCCGCGCGATCACGATCTCCCCGTCCAGCACGCACCGCTGCGGCACCCGCTCCTTCAACGCCGCGACCAGCTCCGGAAAGTACCTGGTCAGCGGCTTCCCGGTGCGGCTTCCCAGCTCGACCTCGGGCCCGTCCCGGAACACGATCGCGCGGAACCCGTCCCACTTCGCCTCGTAGTGCATGCCCGGCGGGATCTTCGCCACCGACTTGGCGAGCATCGGCTTCACGGGCGGCATCACCGGCAGATCCATGCGTCCGATTCTGCTCGCATACATCAGCTGACGCCCGGTGTGCGGGGTGTGCCGGGTGCGCCTACCGTGGCCGCATGGGTGAAGCGGTGGAACTGGACGTGGCCGGCCGGACCGTACGGCTGTCCAGCCCCGACAAGGTCTTCTTCCCGGAGCGCGGATTCACCAAGCTGGACGTCGCCCAGTACTACGCCGCCGTCGGCCCCGGCATCCTGCGCGCCCTGCGCGACCGCCCCACCACCCTCCAGCGCTACCCGGACGGCGTCGACGGTGAGTGGTTCTACCAGAAGCGCGCACCCAAGGGCATGCCCGACTGGATCCCCACCGCTCACATCACCTTCCCCAGCGGCCGCAGCGCCGACGAGATGTGCCCCACCGAGGAGGCCGCCGTGGTGTGGGCCGCCCAGTACGGCACGCTCACCTTCCACCCCTGGCCGGTGCGCCGCACCCACGTCGACCATCCCGACGAACTCCGCATCGACCTCGACCCGCAGCCCGGCACCGACTACGACGACGCCGCCCGTGCCGCCCACGAACTACGCGCCGTCCTCGACGAGTTCGGCGGCCTGCGCGGCTGGCCCAAGACCTCGGGCGGCCGCGGCCTGCACGTCTTCGTGCCCATCGAAGCGCGCTGGACCTTCACCCAGGTGCGGCGCGCCGCGATCGCGGTCGGCCGGGAGATGGAACGCCGGATGCCCGACCAGGTCACGATCAAGTGGTGGAAGGAGGAGCGCGGCGAGCGCATCTTCCTCGACTACAACCAGACCGCCCGCGACCGCACCATCGCCTCCGCCTACTCCGTCCGCCCCCGCCCGAACGCCCCCGTCTCCGCGCCCCTGAACTGGGACGAGGTCGGCGTGGCCCACCCCCGCGACTTCGACCTCGCCACCATGCCGGCCCGCTTCGCCGAACTCGGCGACGTGCACGCCGACATGGACGACCACGCCTACTCCCTCGACGCCCTCCTCGAACTGGCCCGCCGCGACGAACACGAGCACGGCCTGGGCGACCTGCCGTACCCGCCGGAGTACCCGAAGATGCCGGGCGAGCCCAAGCGGGTCCAGCCGAGCCGGGCCCGTCCCGAGCAGGACTCCTGACCCGGCCCGGCGCTAGGCCCTGTCGTCAAATTCCCGTCTGCCCCACGACGCCTGGCACGCACTCTCGCCGCACCGGGCGAAAGCCCAAGTACGTCCAGTACGAGGACTTCCGCCCGGCACGCCGAGAGCACGCACCAGACGCCGCGAGGCCGCCCTTCGGGCGACGACGGGAATTTGACGACAGGACCTAGCGAACCGGGGCTTCGATCCGCTCCCCGAACCCGGCCAGCACGCGCCGGCAGTCCTGCTGCAGGGCCACGTCGGTGGGAACGTCGTAGCGCATGTTGCCGGTGGAGTCGTCGTTGTTGTGACGGCGGGGCGAGGCCAGCTCCGTGCGTATCAGCGGCAGCGCCGGTGCGGCCGCCGGGCCCATGCCGGCCAGGCAGCCGGCCATGGCGGGACGCTGGGCGGGCGTGGCCGACCACTCGCTCAGGAGCACGGGGAGCGCCTCCTCCGTCTCCCCGGTGACCTGCCACAGGCCGACGGCCGCCCGGGCGGGCGTGTGGCCGTCCGCGATCATCCCGCGCAACGTGGGTGCGAGCGCGGCACCGGACCGGCCCAGGGACTCGGTCAGCCGCAGGGCCGCGTACCACGGGCTCCAGGACCGCGACCGCAGGCCCTCGTGGACGACGGGGAGCACCGCCTCGGCCTCGCCCGTCAGGGCCCACAGGGCGTGTGCGACATGGATGCGGTGTTCGTCCGCGAGGGTGTCGTCCTCCCACAGCCGCCGTACCAGCGGGGCTGCTTCGGCAGCCTCGGGGCCGTAGGCGGAGAGGGCCTCCAGGACCTCCCGTGTCGTCCGGAAGTGCTCGGTACCCGCCAGGATGCGGGTCAGCAGGGGCACCGACCCGGCGTGCCGAAGTGTGCCCAGGGCCTCGACGAGGCCGTCCAGCTCCGCGGACGGTGCGCGGTGGTCCAGCCGGGCCAGCCGGTCGTGGAGCACGGGGCCGAGCGGAGCCGCCGCCTCGGGGCCGAGTGCCTCGAGCCACCGGGACAGCTTCTCGGGCAGCTCGACCACTTCGAGCACATGGGTGAGCGCCGGCACGATCCGCGCGTCGCCCTGCAGCGCCAGCACCTCGAAGGCCATGCCGAGGGCCATGTCCCGGAAGGCCGTGCCGCTCTCCAGCGGGCGGCCCTCCCAGCTCTCGACGTACGCCGCCACCCCCTCGGACACCCGGTGTGCCACCGGTGCGAGATACCGCAGTTCCGACAGCACCTCCTTCTGCAGCCGCAGATCGTCGTCGGCCAGCAGCCGGGCGAGCGCCAGGACCGGTTCGTCGTCGGGAGCCCGCCACCCGGTCAGCAGCCGTCCCGCCATGCCGACGGCGTGCCTGCGCTGGCGCGGACTGGGGCTGCCCAACTGGCCGACGAGGAGCGGGAAGCGCAGGTCGACCCGGTCGCGCAGCTCCGTGTGCAGCTCTTGGAGCAGGTCCGCCGCCTCGTCCAGGTCCAGGCTGCGGCGGTGCTCCGCGTGCAGCTCGCGCACATGGGAGATCAGGGTGTCCGTGCGTGGCCGCTCGGGCGCGGCGGGCGGCGGGCCCAGCTCGTCCGCCTCTCGGGCCAGCCGCATCACGTCCAGCGCGATCTCGGCGGTGTCCGGTGGCAGTTCGCCGGGCGCGCTGCGCGCCAGCCGGGCCAGTGCCGTCATCCGCACCTGGGGGTCGGGGGTACCGGAGACGAGATCCTTCAGCATCCGGACCGCCGCGGCACCCAGCTCGCCGGGGTGCCGTCCGGCCAGCGTGCCGAGGGCGCGCGCCAGGGACCGGGCGGCCTCCGGGTCGGTCTCCGCCGGCACCCGGTCGCGCAGGGCGCGGAACACCCGCACCGGGTCCGGGTGCAGCCGCGCCAGCGCACCCGGCACGGCGGCCCGCACGCCGGGGTCGGGATCGGCGAGCAGTCCGAGGAAGTCCCCGGCCCGCTCCCGGACCAGGTCACGCGCCACGAAGAAGTGCCGCAGCCATTCCTCGTGTTCGTCCTCGTCGAACCCGGCGAAGGCCTCGGCCTCCTCCGCGTCCCACTCGTCCTCGTCCTCGTCCGAAGCGTGGGCGATGCTGCACAGCAGGCCGATCACCGCACCCCGGTCGGCGATCGACGGGTTGGCGACCAGCTCGAACAGGAACGGGACGCAGGCGACCGTGCTGTCGTACACGTCCCCCTGGTGGTGCACCGCGCCGTACATGCCGTCCAGCGCGATCTCCCGGCGCTCCGGGTCGTCCGACGCCAATCCCCACAGCAACTCCGGCACGTCGGAAGCCGATTCCGTGTACGCGTGCCCCATCGACGCCCAGTCGACGTCGTCGATCCCCCTGAACATCCAGCCCTCCCGTGGTTCATGGCGCGTGTTCCGCCACTGATCACAGGATGCCGCACGCCACCGACAACGGGCCGGGCCTGTGGACAACCCTCACGCGAGGTCGAACACGAACCACTCGGTGAACGGTTTGACCTGCACATGGATCCGGGAGCCACGGGAGACGATCCGGCGCCGGCCGAGCCGGCCGCCGTCGGGGCGGACCAGGCGGCTCTCGGCCACCGGTGCCACGGAGGTCTCCGTCAGACGGCAGTCGACGAGCCGGTTGCGGTCGTCGCCGTATCCGCTGAAGAACACCGCCCGTTCGCCCAGGACGGCGAGCCCGTTCGCACCCCGCACCGGGTTCTGTCGTACCCGCACGACCCGGGCCTCGTTCACCTCGATGAGCGGGAAGCGGTTGTACGGGCACACCCAGGCGGTGCGCCCGGCCACGTTCAAGGCGTAGCAGTCGTCGATCCACCCCGCGTCGGGCACCGGGCTGTAGGACCACAGGGGTTCGCCCGTGATGCTCCAGCGGCGCAGGCCGGGCGCGCTCAACGCGTCGCCGTGGATGCCCTCGTCGAAGTAGCCGGCCCAGAGGTCTCCCGCCCGGTCGGTCATGAGGTGTTCGAAGCCGTCTCCCACGCGGAACGTGCCGGTCGCCCGGCCCTGTGGACGATGTGCCGGTCGCGGTACGTGCGCGGCAGTCGTGCGTAGGGCACGAGCCGTGTCTCGGGGCGCCCAGCCGGCATGAGCCTTTCGCATCTTCGTCCGGCGACCTTCACCTGGCGAGATGCTGGAGAGCAACCCCTTTTCCCACCCCGACGGCCCCAGCGCACCGCGGTTATCCTGATCGCCAGCCGCCGATGAGGAGTCCCGAAGTGACCGAGGCAGTGTCGCGTCCCACGTTGGAGGCCGTGGCCGCGCGGGCCGGGGTGTCCCGGGCCACCGTGTCCCGGGTCGTCAACGGCGGCGACGGGGTCAGAGAGCCCCTGGCCGAACGGGTCCGGCAGGCGGTCGAGGAACTCGGATACGTGCCCAACCAGGCCGCACGCAGCCTGGTCACCAAGCGGCACGACGCCGTCGCCGTCGTCATCGCCGAACCCGAGGCCCGGGTCTTCGCCGACCCCTTCTTCGCGCTGCAACTGCGCGGCATCAGCAAGGAACTGACGGCCCACGACAACCAGCTCGTGCTGCTGCTGACCGAGGGCCGCGCCGACCACGCCCGGGTGGCCCGTTATCTCGCCGGTGGCCATGTCGACGGCGCGCTCGTCTTCTCCCTCCACCTCGACGACCCGCTGCCCGGCCTGATCCGGAACGCGGGTGTGCCCACCGTGTTCGGCGGCCGCCCCGACTGGAGCGACGGCACTCCCGGTCCGGTGTACGTCGACAGCGACAACCGGGGCGGTGCCCGGGCGGCCGTACGCCACCTCGTGGACCTCGGCCGCAGCCGGATAGCGCACATCACCGGCGCGCTGGACCAGACCTCGGCGGTGGACCGGCTCGACGGCTACCGTGACGTGGTGGGCGACGCCGACCCCCGGCTCGTCGTGGAGAGCGACTTCACCCCGGGCGGCGGCGAGCGCGCCATGCGGGAACTGCTCCACCGCTGCCCGGACGTGGACGCGGTGTTCGCCGCCAACGACCTCACCGCGCTCGGCGCCCTGCGCGTGCTGCGCGAGCGGGGCCGGCGCGTGCCGGACGACGTGGCCGTGATCGGCTTCGACGACGTGCTCCCCATCGCCGAAGAGGCCGATCCACCGCTCACGACGGTCCGTCAGGACATCGAGGAGATGGGCCGGCTGATGGCCCGTCTCCTGCTGAGCGGCCTGGCCGGCCGGACACGCGACGCGGCCCCGGCGGACGCGGCCGCCTCCAGCGTCGTCCTGCCGACGACCCTGATACGGCGCGCGTCCGCCTAGGGTCACCGCGTCCGCCCGGCCCCGGTGCGCACGTCCGCGCCTCAGCCCTGCGGCGGCTCGCTCTTGATCACCGCGAAGCGGACGCCGTACGGGTCGGCGAGCTTGGCCATCCTGCCGACGCCCTCCATGGTCGTCGCCGGCATACGCACCGTGCCGCCGAGCTGCCGCGCCTTCTCGACCACGGCGTCGGTGTCCTCGACCTCGAAGTACGGCAGCCAGTACGCGCCCGCCTCGGCCTCCGTCGGGTCGTCGGCCAGCGGGACCATCCCGCCGAACATCGAGTCCTCACCGGCACCGCCCGGGTTCACACAGGTGTACGTGCCGCCCGGGAACGGCACGGCCGAGGTCTCCAGACCCAGGACCCTCTGGTAGAACGCGGCGGCCGCCGCGATGTCCGGCGTGTACAGCTCGACCCAGCACAGCGCGCCCGGTTCGTTCGCCGCGTCCACGCCCTTGGTCTGCCCGGGCTGCCAGATGCCGAACGGCACACCCGCCTGGTCGGCGAGGACCGCCATGTGCCCCTGGCCCATCACGTCCAGGGGCTGGAACAGCACGCTGCCGTGTGCCTGTTCGGCCGCCTTGGCCGTGGCCTGCGCGTCCTCGCTCTGGAAGTACACCGTCCAGGCCGGCGGCCCCTGGTCGGGTCCGGTCTGCATGCCGCCGGCGACGGTCCTGCCGCCCAGCTGGAAGAAGCCGTAGCCGCCGGCGTCCGGCCCCGCCGACTGGAACTGCCAGCCGAACAGCCCGCCGTAGAAGGCGAGGGCGCCGTCGAGGTCGGGGGTGCCGACGTCGATCCAGTTCGGAGCGCCGTTGACGAAACGGGTGGTGAGCATCTTCGCCCTCCTTGAAAGGGGTCCGGAAACCCTTGAAGGGGGCGTCCGGAATCGGGTCCCGTCCTCTGCACTGCCGAGTCTGGCACCGCCCACTGACAACCGCTGCCGGAGCGCCGCCGCGCGCCGGACCGATGCCCCCGGTCACCCTGGGGGCCGCGCCAGGTTCTCCGGGTTTTCACACCCCTTCCGCGCGCCGCCGTGCGCGGGCGTCTGCACCCGGAGCATCATCGGGGCGGCCCAGGGCTCCGGCGGAGCATCAACGGGCGGCACGGGGCACGGCCGCGCCGTTGACCCGGCGTTGATCGAACGTTTTTCGCCGCCCGGCACGATCCTGGACATGCACATCGACACGATCACCCCGGCCGACACCGCCTGGCAGGCGCAGGCTCTGTGCGCGCAGACCGGGGCGGACTTCTTCTTCCCCGAGCCCGGCAGCTCGGTGCGCGAGGCGAAGCGCATCTGCGCCATGTGCGAGATGCGCTCCGCCTGTCTCGACTACGCGCTCACCAACGACGAGCGCTTCGGGGTCTGGGGCGGCCTCTCCGAGAAGGAGCGCCTCGCCCTGCGCCGTACCTCCCCCTGACCGGTCGGTACTTCCCCCGACCGGGCCGCACGTCGCACTGACCGGCCCGCGCGTCGCACTGGCCGGTCCGCATGTCGCCCTGACCGGGCCGTGCGTGGCAACGACACCCACCGCGGGCGACGGCCCGAGCGCCGCTCAGCCCGCGGCGCGTGCCGCCATCCGCGCCTTGCGGGCCGCCAGCTTCTCGTCGAACTTGGCAGCCTCCGAGTCCAGGCCGCCCATGAAGAGGCCGAGTTCCTCCTGTGCCTGGGCGCCCTCCGGACCGAGGCCGTCGATCTCCATGATCTTCAGGAAGCGCAGCACGGGCTGAAGGACGTCGTCGTGGTGGATGCGCAGGTTGTAGACCTCGCCGATCGCCATCTGCGCGGCGGCCCGCTCGAAGCCGGGGATGCCGTGGCCGGGCATGCGGAAGTTGACCACGACGTCGCGGACCGCCTGCATGGTCAGGTCGGGAGCGAGTTCGAAGGCGGCCTTCAGCAGGTTGCGGTAGAAGACCATGTGCAGGTTCTCGTCGGTCGCGATGCGCGCCAGCATGCGGTCGCAGACCGGGTCGCCGGACTGGTGACCGGTGTTGCGGTGCGAGATGCGGGTCGCCAGCTCCTGGAAGGCGACGTAGGCGATCGAGTGCAGCATCGAGTGCCGGTTGTCGGACTCGAAGCCCTCGCTCATGTGCGACATGCGGAACTGCTCCAGCTTGTCCGGGTCCACCGCGCGCGAGGTGAGCAGGTAGTCACGCATCACGATGCCGTGCCGGCCCTCCTCGGCCGTCCAGCGGTGCACCCAGGTGCCCCAGGCGCCGTCACGGCCGAAGAGCGAGGCGATCTCGTGGTGGTAGCTGGGCAGGTTGTCCTCGGTCAGGAGGTTGACGACGAGGGCGATGCGGCCGATCTCCGTCACCTTGGAGTGTTCCTTGGCCCAGGCCTCGCCGTCCTCGAACAGGCCGGGGAAGTTACGGCCGTCGCTCCAGGGCACGTACTCGTGCGGCATCCAGTCCTTGGCGACGTTCAGATGCCGGTTCAGCTCCTTCTCGACCACTTCCTCCAGCGCGTACAGCAGCCGCGCGTCGGTCCACACGGACGGGCTGCCGAGGTGAGGGGAGGTGATCGTCACAGGAACTCCAGGGGGACGCCGTACAAGGGGGAGAGACGGGGGACGGTCCGGCGAGCGGCGCCGGAAACCTACGAGATCGTAGGCTACGAATCCGTAGGTTACGAAGCCGTAGGTTAAGTTCGTTGTAAAGATCGCTGATCAGCGGCTACGGCCCGGCTTTTCGAGGGCATGCCAAACAGCCCCGGGATGCGCAGGTCCCAGGGCTGCCGGAGTCACGGATCACCCGATCAGGCGTACAGCTCCCGCATACGCACCGAGAGGCACGTCACACACCCCTCGAGCTTCTCGAACTCGCTGATGTCCACCGTGACCACCTCGTGGCCGAGATCGGTGAGCAGTTCCGCCGTCTTCGGGGCGCTCGCCGCCATGAGCAGCTTGTGGCCGCCGAGCAGCACCACGTGCGCGCCGGACTCCTCCGGCACCGACAGGAACCCCGGGAAGAGCGACGGCCGGTCCACCATCGGGATGTGCCCGACGACCGTCCCGTCCGGCAGCGCGGTGACCGCCGACTTCAGGTGCAGCACCTTGCTCACCGGTACGGCGACCACGCGCGCGCCCAGCGGTTCGAAGGCGGCGCGCAACTGCTGTACCCCGGCCGCGTTGGTGCGCCCGCCCCGGCCGACGTAGACCGTGTCACCCACCTTCAGGACGTCGCCGCCGTCCAGAGTGCCCGGCTCCCATATCCAGTTCACCGAGCAGCCGAGCCGGGCCACGGCCTCCTCGACGCCCGCGGTCTCCGCGCGCCGGGACTCGGCGCCGGGCCGGGTGATCAACGCGACGTTCTTGTACATGACGACGGTGTCCTCGACGAACACCGAGTCCGGGCAGTCCTCGACCGGATCGACCTCGATCGTCTTCCAGCCGTGCTCGCCCAGCGCCCCGACGTACGCCTCCCACTGCTCGACGGCGAGGTCCACGTCGACCTTCTCCCGCTCGATGTGTGTCACCAGGCCTTCGGCGAGGCGCGGGCTGGGGCGGCGGACGAGGGCCTTCTTGCTGGGCACGAGGGACCTTTCGTATCGGCGGTGCGGCTCCGGCGCCCGTGACACGGCGCCGGTCCGCCATCATGCAGGGCACGGTGGCCTGGACAAAACCCTCGTTGTCAGGCTGTGCCCCAGCTGAGACCCCCGCCGGTCCGGCTAGGCCGGATCGGCGAGCGACTCCGCTGTCGTCTCCTTCAATTCTCCGTCCTCCATCAGCAGCCACCGGGTGATGCCGATCGATTCCAGGAACGGCAGGTCGTGGCTGGCGACGAGCAGGGCACCCTCGTACGACTCCAGGGCCGTGGTCAGCTGCCGGACGCTCGCCATGTCGAGGTTGTTGGTCGGCTCGTCCAGCAGGAGCAGCTGGGGCGCGGGCTCGGCGAGCATCAGCGCGGCCAGGGCCGCCCGGAAGCGCTCGCCGCCGGACAGCGTCCCGGCGTTCTGGTCGGCCCGTGCGCCCCGGAACAGGAAGCGGGCCAGGCGCGCCCGGATCCTGTTGTTCGTGGCGCCCGGCGCGAACCGGGCCACGTTCTCGGCGACCGTGCGCGTGTCGTCCAGCACGTCCAGCCGTTGCGGCAGGAACCGCAACGGGACGTGCGCCCGCGCCTCGCCGGACACCGCGGCCAGCTCCCCGGCGACGGTCCGCAGCAGTGTCGTCTTGCCCGCACCGTTGCGGCCGACGAGGGCGATCCGCTCCGGGCCGCGCAGATCGAGGATCCCCTTGACGCGCGCCCCGTAGGCCAGTTCCAGGTTCTCCAGGGTGAGCACCTGCCGGCCGGGGGGTACGGCCGTGTACGGCAGGTCGACGCGGATCTCGTCGTCGTCCCGCACGGCCTCCACCGCGTCGTCCAGGCGCTCCCGGGCCTCGGTGAGCTTCTCCTCGTGCATGATGCGGTGCTTGCCCGCGGACTCCTGGGCGGCGCGTTTGCGCGCGCCCATGACGATCTTCGGCTCGCGCTTCTGCTCGAACATCTTCTGTCCGTACCGCTTGCGGCGGGCCAGCTTGACCTGGGCGTCGGCGAGTTCGCGCTTCTGCTTGCGCACGTCCGCCTCGGCCACCCGCAGCATCCGCTCGGCCGCCTCCTGTTCCACGGCGAGGGCCTTCTCGTAGGCCGAGAAGTTGCCGCCGTACCAGGTGACCTCCCCGGAGCGCAGCTCGGCGATCTGGTCGACCAGCTCCAGGAGCTCACGGTCGTGGCTGACGACCACCAGCACGCCCGGCCAGGAGGCGACGGCCGCGTACAGCCGCCGGCGCGCGTACAGGTCCAGGTTGTTGGTGGGTTCGTCGAGGAGCAGGACGTCCGGGCGGCGCAGCAGCAGTGCGGCCAGGCGCAGCAGCACCGACTCGCCGCCGGACACCTCGCCGACGGTGCGGTCCAGGCCGATGTGGCCGAGGCCGAGTTCACCGAGCGTGGCCAGGGCGCGCTCCTCGACGTCCCAGTCGTCGCCGACGGTCTCGAAGTGTGCCTCGGACACGTCGCCGGCCTCGATGGCGTGCAGGGCGGCCCGCCGGCCGGCGATGCCGAGGGCCTCGTCGACGCGGAGCGTGGTGTCGAGCGTGACGTTCTGCGGCAGACAACCGACCTCGCCGGTCACCTTGACGGTGCCGTCGGCAGGAACGATTTCACCGGCGAGCAGCTTCAACAGGGTGGACTTCCCCGATCCGTTGACGCCGACCAGCCCGGTCCTGCCGGGGCCGAAGGCGATGTCGAGGCCGTCGAAGACGGGGGTGCCGTCGGGCCAGGCGAAGGACAGGGACGTGCAGGTGAGGGAAGCAGACATACAGGCCTCGCGGTTTCTGGGTGCGGAGTGGGCGAACGCATGTCGAGACACCGCGAGGCGGAAACCGAAGAACCTGGGGCACGGAGAGAAGGCCTGTGCCGGAGGACGGCTCGAACGCCGAGGTCGAACGCCACGCACACCTCACCGGTGTGAGCGCGGTGTCTCAGGACCTCAGACGAGCAACGTCCTTCTCCAATCGGCGGCAACAGGAACGCTGTACACCGTAGGAGGGGGCCGGAAAGACTGTCAACGCGATTAATGCGCGCTTCCGAATGGCCGATTTCCATGCCCCCGGCGCGGCCCACGCTGGTGTCGGATTTCTGCCAGCGTCCGCCCCGCCGGGGCTGTTTGACTTCTCCGCATGACGCTTCAGCACCCGCTCGCCGACTCCGCCCTCGCCTTCCGCGCACTGCACGTGCCCGGCCGCCCTCTGGTCCTGCCGAACGCCTGGGACCCGGTCAGCGCGGCCGTCGTGGTCCAGGCGGGCGCCGCCGCCGTCGCGACCACCAGCGCGGGGCTGGCCTGGGCGCTGGGCACCGCCGACGGCGACCGGCTCGACCGTGACCGCGCGCTCGCGGCCGTCGCCCGCGTCGTCTCCGCGGTACGGGTCCCGGTCACCGCCGACATCGAGGGCGGCTACGCCGAGGACGCCGCTGGCGTCGCCGACACCGTCCGTGCGGTGATCGCCGCCGGCGCGGTCGGCGTCAACATCGAGGACGCCCGCCATGAGGGGGGCGGTGAGCCGCTGCGGCCGGTCGCCGAGCAGGCGGAGCGCATCGCCGCTGCCCGTGCGGCGGCCGACTCGGCGGGCCTGCCGCTGTTCGTCAACGCGCGGATCGACACCTTCCTGCGCGGCGCCGGGGGAGTGGACCTCACCCTGGAACGCGCGGCGGCCTTCCTGGCCGCGGGCGCGGACGGGATCTTCGTCCCGGGAGCCGTCGACCCGGAGACGGTCAAGGTGCTCGTGGCGGGCGTCGACGGGCCGCTCAACGTGCTGGTCGGCCCCGGCGCGCCGCCGGTCGCCGAACTGGCCGCGCTCGGCGTCGCCCGGATCAGCGCCGGCTCGAGTCTGGCCCAGGCCGCCCACGCCCTGGTCCGCCGCGCCGCGCGGGAGCTGCTGCGGGAGGGGACGTACGGGGCGCTGGCCGACGGGTTCGACTACGGCGGGCTGAACGCGTTGCTCACGCGCGCGTAGCGCGTCTCGCGCAGGTCAGCAGGCGTCCCGCATCAGCTCGTCCAGGTCGTGGTCGAGGTCCAGCTGCAGGTGCTCCAGGCCGACCGGCACCAGGTCGCCGGTCGCCTGCAGGAACCGCCGGATCTCGCCGGAGCGCACGTGCACGATCGCGGTGCCCTCGGGTGCGTGGAACTCCAGCACGGTGCGGTCGTAGCCGTACGGCCGCACGCGCACGTCACCGAAGCCCTCCGGGCCGTGCAGCCCGGCCGCGAGCAGCTCGCGGGAGAAGGTCCAGCAGACCTCGACGCCCTCCAGGGTGGCCGGGGCCGGGAAGGTCATGCGGACGGCGAACGGGTCGCTCCGGTCGTAGCGCAGCTTCGCGGGAATGCTCGGCATGCGCGGTGCGGCGGCGACGAGGCGGGCCTCTACGGGCTGCTCGATGACGGTGGACAACGCCTTGCTCCCTCGTGACGGCTGGACGTACTTCAGGTGGGTGAGGCCTGGTAATGGAAGAGACGATGGAATCGGCCATTGCGTGCACGTCGGGAACGAGTGACCTCGGTCACCGCTTTCATGCACGGGGATGTGGCCGTGAGGTCCTCTGGACGGCGGCGGGGCGGTGGGCTAGCTTCGCCCGCCATGAGGCGCTTGGGGAGCACGCGACGCAGGGGACGGACGGGCCGGCTGGTGGCGGCGGGGGTGGCGTGCGGAGCGGCGCTGGCCGCGCTGACGGTGCCGGCCGCCGAGGCGGGACAGCTCGGTCAGGGAGGCCGGGGGACCGTGCACTGGGAGGCGAAGAACAGCGGCGCCCCGCAGGTGCGCTTCCGCGGTCTGGCAGCCGTCGACCGTGACACCGCCTGGCTGGCCGGTACGGCGGGCACCGTGCTGCGCACCACCGACGGCGGGGCGAGCTGGCGGAACGTCTCCCCGCCGGGCGCGGCCGACCTGCAGTTCCGGGACGTCGAGGCGTTCGACGCGCGGCGCGCGGTGGTGCTGGCCATCGGCGAGGGCGAGGCCTCCCGCGTCTACCGCACCGACGACGGCGGCGCGACCTGGACGGAGTCCTTCCGCAACACCGACCCGAAGGCCTTCTACGACTGCCTCGCCTTCTTCGACCGCCGTCACGGCCTCGCCATGAGCGACCCCGTCGACGGCAGGTTCCGCATCCTGTCCACCAGCGACGGCGGCCGTTCCTGGCGGGTGCTGCCCGCCGAGGGCATGCCGGCCGCCCTGGACGGCGAGGCCGGCTTCGCCGCGAGCGGCCAGTGTCTGGTCACCTCCGGGCCGCGGGACGTCTGGCTGGCGACCGGCGGCGGCGCCCACGCGCGCGTGCTGCACTCCGCCGACCGCGGACTGACCTGGACGGCCGCCGACACACCCGTTCCGGCGGGCGATCCGGCCAAGGGCGTCTTCGCGCTCGCCTTCCGCGACCGCACCCACGGACTCGCGGTCGGCGGCGACTACCGCCCCGACCAGACCTCGCCGCAGGCGGCCGCGGTCACCGACGACGGCGGCCGCACCTGGCGTCCCGCCGCGACCCCGCCGCCCTCCTACCGCTCCGGCGCCGCCTGGCTCCCGCACAGCCGCGGCGCCGCCCTCGCCGTCGGCCCCACCGGCACCGACCTGACCACCGACGGCGGCCGCACCTGGCGGACCATCGACACCGGCTCGTACGACACCGTGTCCTGCACCCCCGACCTCGGCTGCTGGGCGGCCGGCGAGAAGGGGCGGGTGGCCCGGCTGGAGCGCTGATGCGGGCGGCCGGATCGCGGGTACCCGGTCACCGTGCACGAGAGGAAGTGAGCGGTCATGCCACGTGGTTCCAGTCCCAAGCGGGAACGCCAGTACGAACACATCAAGGAGAGCGCGCTGGACCGGGGTGAGAGCACCCGGCGCGCCGAGGAGATCGCCGCGCGGACGGTGAACAAGGAACGCGCCCGGTCCGGAGAGTCGAAGACGGCCAGCCGCACCTCCACCCAGGACATGTCGTCCGGCGAGCGGGGCGGCCGGCGGTCGGGCAAGGGCTCGCAAGGGCCCACCTACGACCAGCTGTACAACGAGGCCAGGCAGCGGGGTGTCGAGGGCCGTTCGCACATGAACAAGGCGGAGCTGCAGCGCGCGCTGAACGACAGGAAGGGCTGAGCCCCCGGGCTCGGTCCGGCGTCGGGCTCAGTCCAGCGTCTGCCGGTGCCGGGCCAGTTCGGGGGCCGTCTTCGTGGCGAGGAACTCCGTGATGCGGTACTCGCACACCCCGGCGGCGATGAACGGGTCGCCCGCGGCGACCTCCTCGATGCGGGCGCGGTTCTCCGCGACGGCCAGGATCACGCCGCCGTCGCGGGGGTTCTTGCGTCCGGAGGCGAGGAAGAAACCCTTCTCGTACTGCTCGTCGAGCCAGGCCACATGCGCCGGGATGACGGCGTCGACGGCGTCGAGCGGGGCGGTGTAGGACAGCTCCAGTACGAACATGATCACGAGCCTACCCCCGGGCCGCACACGGGAGTCGGCGGCCCGTACAGTCTTGGCCATCATGACGACCGTAGGCGTACCCGCGGGCTGGCCCGCGACCGAGGAAGAGGCCCGCGCCGTACAGGACGAGCTGCGCGGGCGGGTGGTGCTCGACGAGCCGGGGCCGCCGCCCGGGACGGGGCACGTCACGGGCGTCGACGTCGCCTACGACGACGACCGCGACCTCGTCGCCGCGGCGGCCGTCGTCCTGGACGCGGCCACCCTGCACGTCGTCGCGGAGGCGACGGCCGTCGGCAGGATCTCCTTCCCGTACGTTCCCGGACTGCTCGCCTTCCGCGAGATCCCGACCGTGCGCGCAGCCCTGGACGCGTTGCCCTGCGCGCCGGGCCTGGTGGTGTGCGACGGCTACGGACTCGCCCACCCGCGGCGCTTCGGCCTCGCCGCCCACCTCGGCGTGCTCACCGGCCTGCCGACCATCGGCGTCGCCAAGAACCCGTTCACCTTCACGTACGACGAACCGGGATCCGCGCGGGGCAGTTCCACGCCGCTCCTCGCGGGCACCGAGGAGGTCGGCCGCGCCCTGCGCACCCGGGACGGCGTCAAGCCCGTCTTCGTCTCCGTCGGCCACCGCGTGAGCCTCGGCAACGCCCTGGCGCACACCCTGGCCCTGACCCCGGAGTTCCGCCTGCCGGAGACCACGCGCAGGGCCGACGCACTGTGCCGGCGGACGCTTCAGGAGGCGGCGATGCGCCAGGCGCCCACCTCCTGATACCGCGAGTCGTGGACGGCGGAACCGTCGCCGGGTTCGAGGGCGTAGTGGTGGAGGTTCCCGCCCCAGTAGCGCAGGATCCGCCCCAGCTCGCCGGCCCGGTCCGCCGCCGACGCGCCCTCGTCCACGGTCACTTCGAGTACGAACTTCACTTCCGTTCCCCCTCCTTCGGCCTGGGGTTCCAGCGTCTCACTGAAGTTCCCTGTGAAACTTCGAGTGCGTGGCCGCAGGTGGCTGGGCATCCCTGACGCGGAAAGTCTCAAATGCGGGAGAAGGCGTGCCCAGGGCGGGTGAGTACGTCGCCTGAGTACGCGCACGGATGTGCCCGCACCGGCCCGACGGCAGGCTGGCGCCCATGACGACGCACCGTTCCGCCAAGACCGTGACCCGTCCCGCCCAGCCCGTCGAGCGCGCCGTGACGGCCGCTCTGGTCCTCGCCGTGGTGGCGGGGTTCGCCTGGATCGGCGGGATGTTCTGGACGCTGCTGGGATGGCAGAGGTAGCGCCGGCGGGCTACTGCCTGGCGGCCACCCGGAAGGTGATCCCCGCCGCGCGCAGCCGCCCGGTCAGCGCGTCGCCCATCGCGGCGGCCGTGGTGACCTGACCCGCGGTCGGCGGCAGCTCGTCGAAGGCCAGGCAGAGGGCCGCCTCGGCGAACATCTTCGCCGTCTCGTCGTAGCCCGGGTCGCCGCCCGCCACCTCGGTGAAGACGCGCTGCCCGCCGCCCTCGCCGACGAAGCGGACCCGGAACCAGCTCTTCGCCCGCTTCTGCGGACTCGGCCCGTCCCCGGGCCGCAGCCGGTCCGACAGCCAGCGCCGGGCGGGCGGCAGCTGGGCGGCGGCCGCGACCGCGCCGACGGCGGCGACGCCGCCCGCGGCGACCGGCAGGTGCCGGACCGCCGCGTAGTGCCGGTAGCGGAAGTCGGGGCCGTACCGCTCCAGGGCCTTCGCCGAGCGGCGCACGATCTGCGGGTCGATGGTCGGCAGCGGCACCGCCCAGGCGCCGATCTCCCTGGCGAACCGCGGCGCGCCGGTCGGTGCCGTCACCCGGCGCCCCATCAGGCGCGGCTCGTGCCGGCCGCGCTCGCGGGCCGCGGCCATCATCTGCCGCCCGCGCGCGAACTGGTTCAGCGCCGAGGCCAGTGTGCCCCCGGAGAACGCCGCGTCGGCGGTCACGAACCCGTCCACGGTCAGCGGCACCCCCTCCGGCAGCTGCCGGACCGTGAAGTACGCGCCCAGGTCGTGCGGCACGGAGTCGAAACCGCAGGCGTGCACGAGGCGGGCGCCGGTCTCACGCGCGCGTGCGTCGTGCCGGACGTACATCAGGTCCACGAACTCGGGCTCGCCGGTGAGGTCGAGGTAGTCGGCCCCGGTGTCCGCGCAGGCGGCGACGAGTTCCTCGCCGTAGGTGACGTACGGCCCGACGGTCGTCGCCACCACGCGCGCGTGCTCGGCGAGTGCGCGCAGGGTGGCCGGTTCGCTCACGTCGGCGCGCAGCACCCCGATGCCGGAGCCGCCGGGCAGCCGGTCGCGCAGCCGCTCCAGCCGGCCCCGGTCGCGGCCGGCGATCGCCCAGCGGAGGTCCTCGGGCGCGTGCGCGGCGAGGTACTCCGCGGTGAGCGTGCCGACGAAGCCGGTGGCCCCGAAGAGCACGATGTCGTAGGGACGATCCGTCCTTTTTAGCCTGCTCATGACACCCCTTGATCGTGCAGCCGCGCCGCTGTCGGTGGCTGAGGCTAGCGTGAAGCGTACGGACTCCCGACACGGCCTCGGCGGGTCCGGCCGGGCACTTGGCTAAGCGCTTGCTCGTTCAGGTCTTGTGTCCGGTGGAACGTGTTCTTAGCATCACTGGTGTTACATCAGTTGTGTCACATGGCTGGGGGCAGGACGGGATGACGACGGCAGGGACGCC
The DNA here is from genome assembly GCF_007827595.1 of Streptomyces sp. BK340. Classification (GTDB taxonomy): domain Bacteria; phylum Actinomycetota; class Actinomycetes; order Streptomycetales; family Streptomycetaceae; genus Streptomyces. The sequence goes on along the minus strand of NZ_VISR01000003.1, from coordinate 537,615 downwards.
GACGACGTCGGGGCACGGCCCGCTCTCAGGCGTGCGCGTGGTGGAGCTGGCAGGCATCGGACCGGGTCCGTTCGCCGCCATGCTCCTCGCCGACCTGGGCGCCGACGTGGTCCGCGTCGACCGCCCGGGCGGTCCGGGCCTCGGGATCGACCCCGCGTACGACGTGACCAATCGCAACAAGCGCTCGGTCATCGTCGACCTGAAGGCGCCGGACGGCCCCGCGCGCGTCCTGGACCTCGCAGCCCGGGCCGACATCCTCATCGAGGGCTACCGCCCAGGGGTGGCCGAGCGGCTCAGTGTCGGCCCAGGGGACTGTCACGCCCGCAACCCCCGTCTGGTCTACGGCCGCATGACCGGCTGGGGACAGGAAGGCCCGCTGGCCGACCGCGCGGGCCACGACGTGGCGTACATCGCCCTCACCGGCACCCTCGGCATGATCGGCCGGCCGGACGAGCCCCCGGCCGTCCCCGCCAACCTGCTCGGCGACTACGCGGGCGGCTCCCTCTACCTGGTCGTCGGCGTCCTCGCCGCCCTGCACCACGCACGCGCGACCGGCACCGGCCAGGTCGTGGACGCGGCCATCGTCGACGGCACCGCGCACCTGTCCGCGATGATCCACGGCATGCTCGCCGCCGGCGGCTGGCAGGACCGGCGCGGCGCCAACCTCCTGGACGGCGGCTGCCCGTACTACGGCACCTACGAGACCGCCGACGGCGGCCACATGGCGGTCGGCGCCCTGGAGACGCAGTTCTACGAGGAGTTCCTGCACCTGCTCGGCCTCGACGACATGGTCTTGGCCCGCAAGGACTGGACCCGCTGGGGCGAGCTGCGCGAACGCGTCGCCGCCCGTTTCAAGTCGCGCACGCGGGACGAGTGGACGGCCCTCTTCGAGGGCTCCGACGCCTGTGTGGCCCCCGTCCTCTCCCTCGGTGAGGCCCCGCACCACCCGCACCTGGCCGCCCGCGGCACCTTCACCGACCACGGCGGCATCACGCAGCCCGCCCCCGCCCCCCGGTTCTCCGCGACCCCCACCACGGTCCGCACCGGCCCGGCCCTGCCGGGCGCGGACGCCGGGACGGTGGCGCGCGACTGGGGCATACCTGACCTCGTGACCGACGACCTCGTCACCGAGGGCGACTGACTCCGCCCACCTGACGACCACCCGCCCTCGGCGACCGACTCCCGCTCGGCCCGCCCTCCCGAAAGGCACATCAGTGAGCACCGAAGCGTACGTGTACGACGCGATCCGCACCCCGCGCGGCCGCGGCAAGGCGAACGGCGCCCTGCACGGCACGAAGCCCATCGACCTGGTCGTCGGCCTGATCCACGAGATCCGGGACCGCTTCCCGGGCCTCGACCCGGCCGCGATCGACGACATCGTGCTCGGTGTCGTCGGCCCGGTCGGGGACCAGGGTTCCGACATCGCCCGGATCGCCGCCATCGCCGCCGGACTGCCGGACACGGTCGCGGGCGTGCAGGAGAACCGCTTCTGTGCCTCGGGCCTTGAGGCCGTCAACCTGGCCGCCATGAAGGTCCGCTCGGGCTGGGAGGACCTGGTGCTGGCCGGCGGCGTGGAGTCCATGTCCCGCGTGCCGATGGCCTCGGACGGCGGCGCCTGGTTCAACGACCCGATGACCAACCTGGCCGTCAACTTCGTGCCGCAGGGCATCGGCGCGGACCTCATCGCGACGATCGAGGGCTTCTCCCGCCGGGACGTGGACGAGTACGCGGCCCTGTCCCAGGAACGCGCCGCGACCGCGTGGAAGGAGGGCCGGTTCGACCGCTCCGTCGTCCCCGTCAAGGACCGCAGCGGCCTGGTCGTCCTCGACCACGACGAGCACCTGCGCCCGGGCACCACGGCCGACTCCCTGGCGAAGCTGAAGGCGTCGTTCGCGGACATCGGTGAGCTGGGCGGCTTCGACGCCGTCGCGCTGCAGAAGTACCACTGGGTGGAGAAGATCGACCACGTCCACCACGCGGGCAACTCCTCCGGCATCGTGGACGGCGCCTCGCTCGTCGCGATCGGCTCCAAGGAGGTCGGCGAGCGCTACGGCCTCACCCCCCGCGCCCGGATCGTCTCCGCGGCCGTCTCCGGATCCGAGCCCACCATCATGCTCACCGGACCCGCGCCCGCCACCCGCAAGGCGCTCGCCAAGGCCGGACTGACCATCGACGACATCGACCTGGTCGAGATCAACGAGGCGTTCGCCGCGGTCGTGCTGCGCTTCGTCAGGGACATGGGCCTGTCCCTGGACAAGGTCAACGTCAACGGCGGTGCCATCGCCCTGGGCCACCCGCTCGGCGCCACCGGCGCGATGATCCTCGGCTCACTCGTCGACGAACTGGAGCGCCAGGACAAGCGGTACGGCCTCGCCACCCTCTGCGTGGGCGGCGGCATGGGCATCGCCACCATCGTCGAGCGCATCTGAACTCCCTGCGGAATGCGGAATCACGAGACTTCAACGGAGACGACTGTCATGACCGAGAGCACCACCATCCGCTGGGAGCAGGACGACACCGGTGTCGTCACCCTCGTCCTCGACGACCCCAACCAGTCCGCGAACACCATGAACCAGGCGTTCCGTGACTCCCTCGCCGCCATCACCGACCGCCTGGAGGCCGAGCAGGACTCCATCCGCGGCATCATCTTCACCTCGGCGAAGAAGACCTTCTTCGCGGGCGGCGACCTGCGCGACCTGATCCGGGTCACGCCGGAGACCGCGCAGGACCTGTTCGACGGCGGCCTCGCCATCAAGCGCAACCTGCGCCGCATCGAGACCCTCGGCAAGCCGGTCGTCGCGGCGATCAACGGCGCCGCCCTGGGCGGCGGCTTCGAACTGGCCCTCGCCTGCCACCACCGGGTCGCCCTCGACACCTCCGGCACCAAGATCGGCTGCCCCGAGGTCACCCTCGGCCTGCTCCCCGGCGGCGGCGGAGTCGTCCGCACCGTACGGCTGCTGGGCATCGCGGACGCCCTCCTGAAGGTGCTCCTCCAGGGCCAGCAGTACAACGCCGCGCGCGCCCAGGAGAACGGTCTCGTCCACGAGGTCGCCGCCACGCCGGAGGAACTGCTCGCCAAGGCCCGCGCCTTCATCGACGCCAACCCCGAGTCGCAGCAGCCCTGGGACAGGCCGGGCTACAAGATCCCCGGCGGCACGCCGGCCAACCCCAAGTTCGCCGCCAACCTGCCCGCCTTCCCGGCCACCCTGCGCAAGCAGACCAACGGCGCTCCCTACCCCGCGCCGCGCAACATCCTCGCCGCGGCTGTCGAGGGCTCCCAGGTCGACTTCGAGACCGCCCAGGTCATCGAGGCCCGCTACTTCGTGGAGCTGGCCGCAGGCCAGACCTCGAAGAACATGATCCAGGCGTTCTTCTTCGACCTGCAGGCCGTCAACTCCGGCGCCAACCGCCCCAAGGGCATCGAACCCCGCCAGGTCCGCAAGGTCGCCGTCCTCGGCGCGGGCATGATGGGCGCCGGCATCGCGTACTCCTGCGCCCGCGCGGGCATCGAGGTCGTCCTCAAGGACGTCTCCCTCGAATCGGCCGTCAAGGGCAAGGGCTACTCCGAGAAGCTGTGCGCGAAGGCCGTCGCCAGGGGCCGCACCAGCCGGGAGAAGGCCGACGCCCTCCTGGCCCGCATCACCCCGACCGCCGAGGCGGCGGACCTCGCGGGCTGCGACGCGGTCATCGAGGCCGTCTTCGAGGACACCTCGCTCAAGCACAAGGTGTTCCAGGAGATCGAGTCGGTCGTCGCCCCCGACGCACTGCTGTGCTCCAACACCTCCACCCTGCCCATCACCGCCCTCGCCGAGGGTGTGGAGCGCCAGGGCGACTTCATCGGACTGCACTTCTTCTCACCCGTCGACAAGATGCCCCTGGTCGAGATCATCAAGGGCGAGCGCACCGGTGACGAAGCCCTCGCCCGCGCCTTCGACCTGGTCCGCCAGATCAACAAGACACCGATCGTCGTCAACGACTCGCGCGGCTTCTTCACCTCACGGGTCATCGGCCACTTCATCAACGAGGGCGTCGCCATGGTGGGCGAGGGCGTCGAACCCGCGTCCGTGGAGCAGGCCGCCGCCCAGGCCGGCTACCCGGCCAAGGTGCTCTCCCTCATGGACGAGCTGACCCTCACCCTGCCGCGCAAGATCCGCAACGAGACGAAGAAGGCCGTCGAAGAGGCCGGCGGCACCTGGTCCGCGCACCCCGCGGAGGCGGTCATCGACCGCATGGTCGACGAGTTCGGCCGCCCCGGCCGCAGCGGCGGCGCCGGCTTCTACGACTACGCGGACGACGGCAAGCGGGCCGCACTCTGGCCCGGTCTGCGCGAACACTTCACCAAGCCCGGCCACGAGATCCCCTTCCGCGACATGCAGGAGCGGATGCTCTTCTCCGAAGCCCTCGACACCGTCCGCCTCCTCGAAGAAGGCGTCCTGACCTCGGTCGCCGACGCCAACATCGGCTCCATCTTCGGCATCGGCTTCCCGGGCTGGACCGGCGGCGTGCTCCAGTACATCAACGGCTACGAAGGCGGCCTGCCCGGATTCGTGGCCCGCGCGCGTGAACTCGCCGAGCGCTACGGCGAGCGTTTCACCCCGCCCGCGCTGCTGGTGGAGAAGGCGGAGAGGGGAGAGCGGTTCAGCGACTCAGCCGGCTCGTGATCCGCTGAGCCACTCGCTCAGCTCTTCCCGCAGCGACCGCTGGAACGTCGTCAGCAGCGCCTGCACCACCAGCGGGTGCATGTGCGCCGACAGGGACTTCACGTCCCGGGCGTCACGCTCCGCCACCTCGTCACGGAAGAGCTGAGCCAGCTCGTGGGCCGCGGCGCGCGAGTGCTCGATGAGCACCTTGCGCGCCGCGAGGATCGCGTCCTGCGACAGAGGTACGTCCAGGAGCTGGACGCCGAGTCGGAGCAGCCCGGAGTCGACCCGGAACGTCGCCTCTTCGTCCCCGTCGCCGTCCCCGGGCACGACGGCGCTCATCGCCGCCAGCCGCTCGATGTCCTCGGGGGCGAGCGGCCGTCCCGCGCGCCGCTCCAGCTCCCGCCGCGACACCGTCTCCACCAGGTCCGGCGCCCACGACGCGACCACCGCACGGTGGATGGCCAGATCGTGCGGGGTGAGGTCGGGCGGCAGCTGCCCCAGGTACCGCTCGATCGCCGCGAGCGTCATGCCCTGCCGCTGCAACTCCTCGATGAGGGCCAGTCGTGCCACGTGTCCGGGCCCGTAGTGACCCACCCTGCGCGGACCGATCACCGGCGGCGGGAGCAGCCCCTTGCTGCTGTAGAAGCGCACGGTGCGGACCGTGAGGCCCGCCCGGGCGGCCAGCTCGTCGATGGTGAGGGTCGGCTCCTCGGCCTCGCTTGTCATGTGCAGCAGTATCGCTGTCTCACCAATGCTGTGACACCCCGGATGAACACTGGGTGTACTCCGAGTGGATCATGTGAGAAGTAACGCTCTGTGACATGGGCCACCGCATATCCGCGACCTCTCTGGGAAGCTGCTGCCTTGGTCTGTACCGCGACTCACCAGGGTGGTGCGGGCCGAACTGTACGGACACCCGGGCCCACGAGGCCCGGGCGGACCAGGAAGTAGAACCACCCGTGAGCAACGAAGCCGTGGAATCGGCCCAGGCGGCCGCCCGTCCCCAGGCGGCCCAGACGCCCGCGGACGCGGGCGACGCCGGCTACAGCAAGGACCTCAAGGCCCGCCACGTCAACATGATCGCCATCGGCGGCGCCATCGGCACCGGACTCCTCCTGGGCGCCGGCGGCCGCCTGCACAACGCGGGCCCGGCGCTCGCCCTGGCCTACCTGGTCTGCGGCGTCTTCGCCTTCTTCGTCGTCCGGGCCCTGGGCGAGCTGGTCCTGTACCGCCCGTCCTCCGGCTCCTTCGTGTCGTACGCGCGCGAGTTCCTCGGTGAGAAGGGCGCCTACGTCGCCGGCTGGATGTACTTCCTCAACTGGTCGACCACCGGCATCGCCGACATCACCGCGATCGCGCTCTACACGCACTACTGGAGCATGTTCACGAGCATTCCCCAGTGGGTGCTCGCCCTGATCGCCCTCGCGGTGGTCCTCGCCGTGAACCTGATCTCGGTGAAGATCTTCGGCGAGATGGAGTTCTGGTTCGCGATCGTCAAGGTCGCCACCATCGTCGGCTTCATGCTGATCGGCATCTTCCTGCTCGCCACCCAGCACAAGGTCGGCGGCCACACCCCCGGTCTGAGCATGATCACCGACCACGGCGGGGTCTTCCCGCATGGTGTGATGCCCGTCGTCCTGGTCATGCAGGGCGTGATCTTCGCGTACGCCGCGCTGGAGCTGGTCGGCGTCGCCGCCGGCGAGACCGCCGAGCCGGAGAAGGTCGTCCCGCGCGCGGTGAACTCGATCATGTGGCGGGTGGGCCTGTTCTACGTCGGCTCGGTCGTGCTGCTCGCCCTGCTGCTGCCGGGCTCCGTGTACTCCGCCGACCAGAGCCCGTTCGTCACGGTCCTGTCGAAGATCGGCGTCCCGGCGGCCGGCGACGTGATGAACCTGGTCGTCCTGACCGCCGCCATGTCCTCGCTGAACTCCGGCCTGTACTCCACCGGCCGCATCCTGCGCTCGATGGCCATGGCGGGCTCCGCGCCCAAGTTCACCGCCCGGATGAACCGCAGCCAGGTCCCCTACGGCGGCATCCTGCTGACCTGTGCGGTCTGCGTGCTCGGCGTCGGCCTGAACTACCTGATGCCCAGCCAGGCGTTCGAGATCGTGCTGAACGTCGCCTCCCTCGGCATCATCAGCACCTGGGTGATCATCATGCTGTGCCACATGATCTTCGTCCGCCGTGCCCGCGCGGGCCTGGCCACCCGGCCGCACTTCCGCCTGAAGGGCAGCCCGGTCACGGAGATCGCCACGATCACCTTCCTGCTGGTCTGCCTCGGCATGATGTGGAACGACCCCGAGGTCGGCCGCAGGACCCTGCTGCTCATTCCGGTGATCGCCGTGATGCTGGTCGCCGGCTGGTTCGCGGTGCGCCGCCGGGCGTCCAAGAACACCGACCAGGAGCTGTCGCAGCTGACGAAGTAGCAGCTCACCGCCACTGTCAGTGGCATCGCCTACGGTGGCGTCATGTCGGAGATCACGTATGTCCGGGGTGACGCCACCGTTCCGTCGGTCAAGGGCGTGAAGGTGATCGCCCATGTCTGCAACGACATCGGGGGCTGGGGGAAGGGCTTCGTCCTCGCGCTCTCGCGGCGCTGGCCGGAGCCCGAGGCGGCCTACCGGGCGTGGCACCGCGACCGCGCGAGGAACGACTTCGGGCTGGGCGCGGTCCAGCTGGTCAAGGTCGCCCCGCACGTCTGGGTGGCCAACATGGTCGGCCAGCGAGGCATCGGTACAGGTAGCAAGGGCGTCCCCGTCCGCTACGAGGCGATCGACACCGCCCTCGGCCGGCTCGCCGACGAAGTGATCGAACTCGGCGCGTCGGTGCACATGCCCCGCATAGGCTGCGGCCTGGCGGGCGGCAAGTGGTCCCGCATAGAACCGCTCGTCACCGAGCGGTTGGTGAGCCGCGGCATCGCGGTGACGGTCTACGACCACGGGGAGGGCGGGGGATGACCGCACAGGCAGGTGCTCACGACGTTCTGGTGCTGGGCGGAGCCGGCGTCGACACGATCGTGTACGTCCCGGAGCTGCCGCTCCCGTACGCCGACAGCTACATGATCGACTCCGGGATCCGGACCCGCGCCGGGCAGACCGGGGACTTCGTCGCCGTGGGCCTGGCCGCGCTGGGGCTGCGCACACACCACCTCGACCTGCTCGGTGACGACCCCGAGGGCGACCTCGTCCGTGTCCTGCACGAGGAGCGGGGCATCGGGCTCACCGCCCTACCGCAACCCGCCGGGACCAAGCGCGCGGTGAACCTCGTCGGCCCGGACGGGCGCCGCCTGTCCCTGTACGACACCAGCCGCGCCCACCCCGACGACCGTTTCCCCGAGGAGACCCTGCGCAAGCTGGCCGCGGCGAGCCGGCACGTCCACGTGACCATCACCCAGCCCTGCGCCCACGCCCTGCCGGTGCTGGCCGAGGCGGGCGTGCCACTCTCCACGGACCTGCACGACTGGGACGGCGAGAATCCGTACCACGAGCCGTTCGCGCTCGCGGCGGACGTCGTCTTCCTCTCCGCCGCCGCACTCACCGACCCCGAGCGGACCATGCGGCGGATCGCCGAGCGCGGCCGGGCCGAGACCGTCGTCGCCACCGCGGGCGCCGAGGGCGCTCATCTGCTGGCCGACGGCGAGCTGACCCGGATACCGGCGGCGGACCCGCCCGCGCCGGTGGTCGACTCCAACGGCGCGGGCGACGCCTTCGCCGCCGCCTTCCTCTACGGCCGCCTCACCGGCGAGCCGCCCCGGCGGTGTGCCTGGTACGGGGCGGTCGCCGGGGCGTACGCCTGCACGGTCCCGGCCACCCGCGCGGAGGCGATGGGCCGGGACGAACTCCTCGAGCGGGCGGCCGGGCCGAGACCGTGAGGCGCCCGGGCGTCAGTGGCCGTGGACGTCGTTCGTCGCCTCGATCCGCTTCCACGACTTCGGCTGGGTGACCGTCGTGCCCGCCTTCACGAGGGACGCCGTGTGTGCCGCGGGAGCGGCCGGCTTCGACGGCTGGAAGAGCCAGGTGTGGAACAGTGCGGCCAGCGGTTTGCCGGACACCTGCTCGGCGTACCTCTGGAAGTCGGCCACGGAGGCGTTGCCGTAGGCGTGCTCCTTCGGCCAGCCCTTCAGGACGGCGAAGAAGGCGTCGTCACCGATCTCGTTGCGCAGCGCCTGGATGGCGAGCGCACCCCGGTCGTACACGGCGATGTCGAACTGGTCGTCAGGGCCCGGGTCGCCGGGCTTGACCGTCCAGAACGCGTCGTCGGCCGGGTGGGAGGCGTACACGTAGTCGGCGAGCTCCTGGGCGGTGCCCTCGCCCTCGTGCTCGGACCACAGCCACTGCGCGTAGCGTGCGAAGCCCTCGTTGATCCAGATGTCCTTCCAGTCCTTCAGCGACACGTCGTCGCCGTACCACTGGTGGGCCAGCTCGTGCACGACCACCGAGGTGTTGGAGCCGTTCGCGAACTGCTTGGGGCTGTAGTAGACGCGGGTCTGTGTCTCGAGCGCGTAGCCGGTGGTGGTGTTCGGCACGTACCCGCCGGCCGTGCTGAACGGATACGGCCCGAAGTAGCCGCTCAGCCAGTCGACCAGCTCCCCGGTGCGCTCCACACTGGCCCGCGCGGCACCGTCGTTGTCACCGAGGTCCTTGCTGTAGGCGTTGATGACGGGCACCCCGCCGTCGGAGGTGCTGGTGGTGATGTCGAACCTGCCGAGGGCGAGCGTGGCCAGATAGGTCGCCTGCGGCTTGTTCTGCCGCCAGTTGTAACGGGTCCAGCCCAGCTTCGAACTGGTGGACTGGAGTGTGCCGTTGGAGATGGCCTGGGTGCCGTCCGGCACGGCCACCGACACGTCGTAGGTCGCCTTGTCGCTCGGATGGTCGTTGCTCGGGAACCACCACCAGGCGGCCTCGGGCTCGTCCGCGGCCACCGCGCCGTCCGGCGTGCGGTGCCAGGTGGTGAAACCGTAGGCGCTCTTCGCCGACGGCACCCCGCTGTAGCGGACGACGACGGTCACCGCCGCACCCTTGGCCAGCGGCGTCTTCGGGGTGACGACCAGTTCGTGCTGGCCGGACGTCGCGAATGACGCCTGGGCGCCGTTGACCCGCACCTCGCTCACGTTCAGCAGGAAGTCCAGGTCGAAGCTGGACAGGTCCTGGGTGGTCTTCGCCAGGATGGTCGCCGTGCCCTGCAGCTCGTCCGTCTTCGGCTGGTACTGCAGCCTCAGGTCGTAGTGCGAGACGTCGTAGCCGCCGTTGCCGTAGTCGGGGTAGTAGGGGTCGCCGATGCCCGGCGCGCCCGGGGAGAGGCTCGCGGCCGATGCCGGGATCGCCAGCAGGAGGGAGGCCGCCGCGAGTGCTCCCGGCGCGATGATTCTGCGGTGCACGTCAGCTCCAAGTCGTCTGGACAGGAAGTCTGTTCGGAGCCTATTCAGTAGCTGTGGCCCCTGACCTGTCCACAGCCCCCGCTGTCACACGATCGCCATTCAGCCGTCACAGCCACGCGAGGCGCCGTAAAGCCCTCTTCTGTACGGGAGTTGTCCGGAGTACCGTCCGCGCATGCCGATTCGTTCGACCATGCGCACGCGCTTCACGATCTGGAGACCGCTCGCGACTGCGGCCGTCACGGCCCTGCTGGCCGCGTTCCTCGCCCCCGCCGCCGCGCACGCGGCGCCCCGCGAGAGCCGCCCCGTCTATTCGTACGCACATGCCATCCGTGAGTCCGTCTGGGTGGACACCGGCCTCGACGCGGACGGTGACGGGAAGAAGGACCGCGTCGCCGCCGACATCGTCCGACCTTCCGAACCCGCCCGCCAGGGCCGCAAGGTGCCGGTCATCATGGACGCCAGCCCCTACTACTCCTGCTGCGGACGCGGCAACGAGAGTCAGAAGAAGACGTACGACGCGCACGGCCACGTCGTCCAGATGCCGCTGTTCTACGACAACTACTTCGTGCCGCGCGGCTACGCCTTCGTCGGCGTGGACCTCGCCGGCACCAACCGCTCCGACGGCTGCGTCGACGTCGGCGGCCGCTCCGACATCCGGTCCGCGAAGGCCGTCATCGACTGGCTGAACGGACGCGCCAAGGCCTACACGACCCGGACCGGCACCCGAACCGTCGGGGCCGGCTGGACCAACGGCCGGACCGGCATGATCGGCAAGAGCTGGGACGGCACGATCGCCAACGGCGTCGCGGCCACCGGCGTCAAGGGCCTGAAGACGATCGTCCCGATCAGCGGGATCTCCTCCTGGTACGACTACTACTTCGCCCAGGGCGCCCCGCTGTACGACGGCGGCCCCGACGAGCTGGCCGGCTACGTCGAGAGCGCCGGCGCGACGGCCCACTGCGCGGCGGTGCAGAAGAAGCTCGCCGACGGCAGCCCGCGCAGTGGCGACTGGACCCCGCTGTGGACCGAGCGGAACTACGTCAAGGACGCTGCCAAGGTCAGGGCCAGTGTGTTCCTGGTGCACGGCATGCAGGACCTCAACGTGCGCACCAAGCACTTCGGCCAGTGGTGGAACGCCCTGGCCGAGCATGGTGTCGAGCGCAAGATCTGGCTCTCCCAGACCGGCCACGTGGACCCCTTCGACTACCGGCGCGGCGCCTGGGTCGACACCCTGCACCGCTGGTTCGACCACGAGCTCCTCGGCTACGACAACGGTATCGACCGTCAGCCGATGGCGGACATCGAGCGCCACCCCGACCAGTGGGTCACCTCCAGGGTCTGGCCGCCGCACGGCACCCGGGCCACCACGCTCCACCCGGCCCGCGGCGCCCAGCCCGGCGTCGGCACCCTCGGCCTCGGCCCGGCCACCGGCACCGAGACGTTCACCGACGACCCGAAGCTCGGCGAGACCGACTGGGCCGCCCACCTCACCACGTCCACCCCCGAGAAGGCCGGCTTCGTCACGGCGCCGCTCACCCGCGACCTGCGCCTGTCCGGCTCCTCCAAGGTGACCGTGACCGCCACTCCGACCACCTCCTCGGCCCACCTCTCCGCCGTCCTGGTGGACCTCGGCCCGGACACCATCCGTGACTACGCCGACAGCGCCGAGGGCATCACCACGCTCACCGACCGCACCTGCTGGGGCCAGAGCACGGCCGGGGACAGCGCCTGCTTCAAGGCGACCAGGGCGAAGACGGCCCAGGTCGACTCCACGGTGTTCAGCCGCGGCTGGGCCGACCTCGGCCACTACGCCTCCCTCGACCGGGGCGTCCCGCTCACCCCGGGCAAGGCGTACACGATCACCCTGTCCCTGGCGGCCACCGACCACGCCGTCCCGAAGGGGCACCGCCTGGCACTGATCGTCGCAGGCACCGACAAGGACCTCATCGACCCTCCGTCCACCAAGCCGACCCTCACCCTGGATCTGTCCCGTACGACGGCCCGGGTCCCGCTGGTCGGAGGCACGGCGGCGTTCGAACGGGCCACCGCCGGCAGGGTGACCGCCGCACCCGCGGCGCGCACCCTGGACGGCGTCCGCGCCCCGCGCGCCACCCGGCACGTCCCGGCGAGCTGATCACCCACGCAGTGATCGTTCCCCTCCGGGGGAATCAGCCGGTGCCGGGCGGCCGACCGTCCTCGCGGTCGCCCGCTCGGCACCGGCATGCGGGGGCCGGCATGCGGGGGTCCGGCACGCGGCGGACCTGACGGGCCCTCCGGCTCCTGCTCGGTCTCCTGCCCGCTCAGACTCCGGGTGCCGCTCCGGCCAGCTCGGCCGCCTCCCGGGCGCACCCCCAGGCCACCGTGATCCCGGCCCCGCCGTGCCCGTAGTTGTGCACCAGCAGCCGCCCGTCCGGCAGCGTCTGCCGTTCCAGTCGCACGGAGTCCCGGGCGGGCCGGAGCCCCACCCGGTGCGCCAGTACCCGTGCCCCGGCGATCTCCGGCCGGACGGCCGCGCACCGCGCGACGATCGCCGCGGCGGTCGCCGGGTCCGGCTCCGGCGACCAGGCGTCCTCCTCCGCCGTACCGCCCAGGAGCAGCCCGCCGGGCTGCGGGAAGAAGTAGGTCGAGGCGTCGCAGGAGTGGTCGACCGAGGTGAACCAGGTCGTGATCCCCGGGTTCTCCACCACGACCAGCTGCCCGCGCACCGGGCGCACCGCCGGATCGGGCACCAGCGATCGCGCCCCCAGCCCCGTGCAGTTGACCACCACGCCGGCGGGCACCGAGGCCAGATCGGTCACCTCCCGCTCCTCCACCCGGCCACCCGCCTCGGCGAACCGCTCCCGCAGCCACGCCAGATGGACCGGCATGTCGATCAGCGGAAGCCGTGCCGCCAGCCCCTCGGACACCGCCCGCAGTCCCGGCACCCGGCCCGCCCAGGCACCCAGCTCGTCCAGCCGGGTCCCCCGGTGTACACCCTCGACCAGGCGTACGCCCGTCTCCTCCGGCCGCCCGGCCAACTCCTCGTACACACCGAGGGAGTCCAGCGCCCACGCACCGACCAGCGGCTCGGGCTCGATCCGGTACGGCCACCACAGCGCGCCGGCGACCGCCGAGGTCGTGCGCTCGGCGGGCTCCCGTGCCCACACCCGTACCCGGCGGCCGGACTCGGCCAGCACCACGGCCGTCGTCAGCCCGGCGACCCCGCTGCCGACCACGATCACTTCGTCACTCGACTCGCGCTTCACGCCAGGACGCTAACGGAATATGTCATGCCGCGCTCACATCCGTCCCGGTGTGGGGATACTCACAGCATGTCTGCCGCATACGCGACCTTCGGCCTGGCACCGGCGATGCGCGCCGGCGGTGTCCTCGCCGACGGCGGCTACCAGGTCCACCGCGACTTCGTGGACTTCATCGTGGACGGGCGTCCGCTGCTGTTCCAGCTCTCCGACCTGGACGCCGTATCCCCCCTCGCCTCCGACATCCCGCCCGCCATCTTCACCGCGCAGGTGCGCAGTCTGCTGCTGGAGACCGAACCACCGCTCCCGGACGGCCGGTTCGTGATCTACGGCTGTCCCGACTGCGCCGACCTGGCCTGTGGTGCCGTCACCGCCGTGATCGAGCGGGAGGGCGACGACTTCATCTGGCGGGACTTCGCCTGGCAGACGGAGGAGCACGCCGACCTGGACCTCAACGGCTACCACGGCATAGGGCCGTTCCGCTTCGCCGGACCCGAGTACCGGGCCGCCCTCGCCGCGCTGATCCAGGACGCCGACGGCCCGCCCGCGCCCCGCCGCCGGGTGCTCCTGATCGGCGCCCGCGTGGCCGTCCTCGCCAAGCTCGCCGCCGCGCTGCGCACCATCGGCATAGGCGCGGACATCACCCAGGACGTCCGGGCCGTCCACGCCGAGGAACTGCGCGGCTACGGCGCGGTCGCCTTCGGCCGTGCGGTCGGCGAGGCGGAACGGGCCGCCGTACGAGAGGCGTTCGAGCGTGCCGGGGTCGAGGTCGCCTACGTCAGTGGCCTGGCCCCGATCATCCCCCTGCTCGTCGCGCAGATCGAACACGCCCTGGACCGCAGCCCGCTCCCGCAGCGCCGGCTGACCGGCCTGGCCGCCGCCGACGGCGCGGTGGACGTCGACGTCACCTCGCCCTGCCGGGTCCGGGTCACGGTCTACCGCCTGGACCGCCTCTACCGCACCCACACCCAGGAGGTCTTCGACGGCGTCCTGGAGTCCGGCCGCCACCGCATTCCACTGGACCCGAAGGCGGTGAAGGGGGAGGCGTTCGTGGTGGCCAGAACGACCGGGAGCGTGCTGGTGGAGCCGGTGGGGAAGTGAAGGCCGGGCAGCCCCGGGAAACCCCGCCGCCGGCCGGTGTCCCGGGACACTAGGATCGGCTTCCTGATGACTGCCACTCTCGTCGCCAAGAACCTCGCCGCCGGGCACGGCGACCGCTCCCTCTTCTCCGGGCTCGACCTCGTCGTCGCGCCCGGCGACGTGATCGGGCTGGTCGGTGCCAACGGCGCGGGCAAGTCCACCCTGCTGCGGCTGCTCGCCGGGCTGACCGCGCCCGAGCAGGGCGAGCTGCGCCTGTCCCCGCCGGCCGCGACCGTCGGCCATCTGCCGCAGGAGCCGGAACGCAGGCCGGGGGAGACCGTCCGGGAGTTCCTGGCCCGCCGTACCGGAGTCGCCGAGGCACAGCGCGTGATGGACGAGGCCACGCAGGCGCTGGTCGACGGCACGCCCGGCGCCGACGACGCGTACGCGACCAGCCTGGAGCGGTGGCTGGACCTCGGCGGCGCCGACCTGGAGGAGCGCGCCGAGGAGGTCGCCGACTCCCTCGGCCTGGCCGTGGACCTGGACCAGCCGATGACCTCGCTCTCCGGCGGCCAGGCGGCCCGCGCGGGTCTCGCCTCCCTCCTGCTCTCCCGCTACGACGTCTTCCTGCTCGACGAGCCGACCAACGACCTCGACCTGGACGGTCTGGAGCGCCTCGAACGCTTCGTGACCGGCCTGCGCGCGGGCACCGTGGTCGTCAGCCACGACCGCGAGTTCCTCACCCGCACGGTCACCAAGGTCCTCGAACTCGACCTCGCCCAGGGACAGATCAACCTGTACGGCGGCGGCTACGAGGCCTACCTGGAGGAACGGGACGTGGCCCGCCGGCACGCCCGCGAGGGCTACGAGGAGTACGCCGACAAGCGCGCCGCCCTCCAGGACCGTGCGCAGATGCAGCGCTCCTGGATGGACAAGGGTGTCAAGAACGCCCGGCGCAAGGCGTCCAACGACAACGACAAGATCGGCCGCAAGTTCCGCAGCGAGGCCAGCGAGAAGCAGGCCGCCAAGGCCCGGCAGACCCAGCGCATGATCGAACGCCTGGACGTCGTCGAGGAGCCGCGCAAGGAATGGGAGCTGCGCATGGAGATCGCGGCCGCCCCGCGTTCCGGTGCGGTGGTGGCGACCCTGCGGGACGCCGAGGTCCGGCGCGGCGACTTCACCTTCGGCCCGGTGTCGCTGCAGATCGACTGGGCCGACCGGGTCGCGGTCACCGGAGCCAACGGCGCCGGCAAGTCGACGCTGCTCGGCGCACTGCTGGGGCGGGTCCCGCTCGACTCCGGACACGCCGCACTCGGCTCCGGCATCCTGGTCGGCGAGGTCGATCAGGCCCGCAAGCTGTTCCACGGCCCGGAGGCGCTGCTGGAGGCCTTCTGCGCGGCCGTCCCGGACACCGAGCCGGTCGAGGTCCGCACCCTGCTCGCCAAGTTCGGCCTGAAGTCGGACCACGTGCTGCGCCCGGCGGCCACTCTCTCCCCGGGCGAGCGGACCCGCGCCGCCCTGGCGCTGCTCCAGGGCCGGGGCGTCAACCTGCTCGTCCTCGACGAGCCGACCAACCACCTCGACCTGCCCGCCATCGAGCAGCTGGAGTCGGCCCTGGACCTCTACGAGGGGACGCTGCTCCTGGTCACCCACGACCGGCGGATGCTGGACGCCGTCCGGGTGACCCGCCGACTGGAGGTGGCGGCGGGCAAGGTCACGGAACGCTGACCGGGCATCGTGCCGCACCGGGGATCGGGCCCGCCCGCCGCTAGGCTCACGGCTGTCGCGCGGACGGTCGGCCGGGGAGTGGGCATGAGTGGTGCGGTGAGCGGTTCGGGTCGACCGGGCGGTCCGGCCCTGCGACTGCGGCGCGAGCAGGACGTGCTCGCGCGGATACGGGGCACCGAGGACAAGATCGCGGACGTGATCACCGCCTTCGCGGGGACCATGCTGTTCGTCTATCTGCACGCCCTCTGGTTCACGGTCTGGATCGTGTTCAACGAGGGCGCGTTCGGCCGGAAGGCGGTCTGGGATCCCTTCCCCTTCGGGCTGCTCACCATGATCGTCAGCCTGGAGGCGATCTTCCTGTCCACCTTCGTGATGGTGAGCCAGAACCGCCAGGCCGCCCGCGAGAACGTCCGCGCCGACCTGGACTTCGAGACCAATGTGCGCTCGGAGGTGTGGTCGATCCACATGGGCCGCGCCCTCGGCGTCGACCCCGAGGAGGTCGAGCGCCGGGTGCAGGAACTCCTCGCGGAGAACCGGGCCCGGATGAGCGGATCCGCCCAGGCCCCGGAGTGAGGCAGGACTGTCACCGCAGCCCCTCACGGCCCCCCGCGGTGGGACGATGAAACGGGTGTCCGGGCCGGCCGGACGCCGTCCCGGGGAGTGAACGCATGGGCCGTTCTCGCGTCCCTGCCGGGAGCCGGAGGTGACCGGGCACCGCGACATGATCCTGTCCCCCGACGTCGTACGGAAAGCGGACGACCGGGCGGCGACGGTGATCGACGCGCCCCCGCCGCGCGATGTGCGCCGGGCGGCCGATCTGTCGCGGCTGCTGGTGTCCCTGGCCGTACTGGGGCTGTCGGTGCTGGTGGCGGTCGTCACCCGGGAGTTCGCCCGCAAGGCGCAGCAGGGGCTGATGTCCGCCGCGGCCGCGCTGTCGCCCGGCCTGCGCGACGGCCTGGTCGGCACGGTGCAGGTCGTCGCCCTGGTGGCGCCGGTCGCGGGCCTGGCCGTGCTCGTCGTACGCAGGCGGGTCGACGCGCTGCGCAGGGTCCTGCCCGCGGCGGCGCTGGGCGCGGCGACCGCCTGGGCGCTGACCCGCCTGGCGCTGGCCCGTGGCCGGCCGGATCTGTGGCCCGAGGTGCTGGCGGGCCGGAGCGGAGTGGTCCCGGCGGGCTGGCCGCCCTCGGTGTACCTGGCCGGGTGGGCCGCGGCCGTGGTCGCCGCGGGACCCTGGCTCGCACGGCCCTGGCGTCGGGCGCTGTGGTCCCTGACCGCCGTGTGCGCGGTGGTGGGCGCCGTGGCGGCCGCCCTTGTGCCGCTGGAGGCTCTCGCCGCCCTGGCCGCGGGCGGCGCGGCCGGCTCCGCGGTCCTGCTCATGGCGGGCGGACCGCCGGACCGGCCGTCGGCCCGGGCGGTCGCCGACGCGCTGGCCGACTGCGGGATCCCGCTCGCCACCCTGCGCGAGCTGCCCGCGGACGAGCAGCTTCCCGGTGAGGGGATCCGGTACCGCGCCGAGACCACCGCCGGCGCGCGGCTGACCGTACGGGCCGTCGCCGCCGAGGACCAGGGCCGCGACCTGTTCTACCGGCTCGCCCGGCGCACGCTGCTGCGTCACCCGGACGACCCCGGCACGCAGACGCCGCTGACCGCCGTGGAGCACGAACTGCTCATGCTGGTCTTCGCCGCCCGCACCGGAGCCCGGGTCGACGAACCCGTGATCGCCTACCCGGTGGACGGAGGGGGCGCGATCCTGGTGACCGTGGGGCAGGACGCCCGCCCGCTGTCCGCATCGGCGGCAGAGGAACTGACCGACCAGCTGCTCGGCGCGGTGTGGCAGTCCGTGGCCCACCTGCACGAGCACCGCCTCGCGCACCGCGCGCTGCGCACCCGGCACGTCCTCGTCGAACCGGACGGAACGCCCCGGCTCACCGCCTTCGCCAGGGCCCGGCTCAACGCTCCGCCAGAGGTGCTCGGCAGCGACATCGCCGAACTGCTGGCCACAACCGCCGTACGCGTCGGCCCGCGCCGCGCCACCGCCTGTGCGCTGGCGGGGCTCGGCCCCGACGTGCTGGCGAGCGCGCTGCCGTACCTGCAGCCGCTCGCGCTGATCGGCCCGGCGCGGCGCGAGGTCGCGCGCTACGACCAGGAGCGCGCCCGGGCCGCCTCGGAGGGCGTCCGGCGCCGGGCGGTGCAACCCGGCGGCCGGCCCAGCCTGATGCACGACCTGGCCACCGAGGTCCGTACGGCGTGCGGGGTGCCGTCCGTCGCGCCTGCCCGCATGGCGCGGTTCACCTGGAAGAGCGTCCTGGGCCTGCTCGGCGCGTTCCTGGTGCTGCACCTGGTGCTCCCGCAGTTCGCCAACGCCCCGGCCGCCCTTCGCGCGCTGGGCGACGCGAACTGGTGGTGGCTGCTCGCCGTCGTGCCCGTCACCTTCGTGTCGCAGGTGTTCTCGACCTTTCTGCAGCTGGGCACGATCCCCGACCGGCTGCCGTTCGGACCCACCTACCAGGTGCAGTTCGCCAGTGCGTTCCTGAACCGGATCACCCCGAACAACGTCGGCGGCATGGCGCTGAACCTGCGCTATCTGCAGAAGACGGGCATCGAGACCGGTGCGGCGACGGCCTCTGTCGGGCTGCAGAGTCTGGCCGGAGCCCTCGCCAACGCCGTGGTCGCCGCGGTGTTCTTCGCCTGGGCCGGAGGGCACCACGGCGGAGTGCGCCTGGACGTGCCCGTCGGCCGCTACGCGCTGCCCGCCATCGCGCTCACCCTTGCCGCCGGAGGGCTGATCGGTCTCACCCCGCCCGGCCGGCGCTTTCTGCACGAGAAGGTGTGGCCGTTCCTGAGTTCTGCCGGATCGACCGTCAAGGGCATCGCCACCGACCCACTGAAGATCGCACTCGGCACCGTGGGCGCGCTCGGTCTGCCGCTCGTCCAGGTCGTGGGTCTGGCCCTGAGCGTTCACGCGCTCGGCGGCGACCTCCCCTTCATCCAGGCCGGCGCCGCATACATGGCGGCCCGGCTGCTGGCCAACGCGGCTCCCGTCCCCGGCGGCCTGGGCGCGCTCGAAGCGGGCCTCATCGCCGGTCTGACCGCGCTCGGTGTGCCGGCCGGACCCGCCACCTCGGCGGTCCTGGTCTACCGGCTGCTCACGTTCTGGCTCAACGTCCCGCTGGGCGCGCTGGCCCTCGGCTTCGTCCAGCGGCGCGGGTACGTGTGACGCCGGCTCACATCCCGCCGGGTCACAGCAAGGGGTCGGGACCGGGATCGCCGCCCGCCGCCACGACGGCGAGCCGGCCGGTGTAGTGCGTCCAGCCCTCCTCGTGTGCGGCACACGCCTCGGGGGAGGGCAGATCCCGGTGGACCAGCCGCGGCAGGGTGCCCTCGGGCACCGGCTCCAGGGTGATCTCGACGGTCGAGGAGCCGGGTGGCACGGGCATCTCGCCGGTGGCCCAGCCCCAGGTGAAGACGAGCCGCCTGGGCGGGTCGATCTCGACGAAGAGCGGCCCTCGGCGACGTTCTCGCCATTGACCAGCGTTCGGTAGGCGCCGCCGGGCTCGAAGCTGAACTCGCCGTCCTTGCCCATCCAGGACAGCCACTTGTCCCGGTCGGTGAAGAAGGAGAACACCGTCTCGGGGCGCGCCGCGATGCGCCGTTCCACGGTGACCGCGTTGTTCCTCACGAGTCCGTCCCTCCGGGGCGTTGCGCCCGTTCCGCCGCCTCCGCCAGTTCGGCGAGCGTGTCCAGCCTGGTGGCCCACATGGACTGCAGATACGCGGCCAGCGGACCGAGGGCCTCGCGGTCGGCCCGGTAGAAGCGCTTCTTGCCGTCCTGGCGCAGCGTGACCAGGCCGGACTCCCTGAGCACCTTGAGGTGCTGGGATACCGCCCCGAACGTGACGTCGAACCGCTCCGCGATCTCGCCCGCGGACAGTTCCGCATCCCACGCGTTTGTTTGCGCAGCGCCGAGGAGTGGTCCCGAGGCGGACCCCGGCGGGGACGCACGAACGCGTCCCCGCCGGGGTCCGGGGCCAAGCCCCGTGAGGGTGCTTCTCAGCCCACGGCTACGGATGGGCGGCCGGGAGACGGGCCGGGGGCGGAGCCCCGGCTCAGCGGCGTCCGTCCTTCGGGTTCAGCAGTCCCGCCCGCCGCAGCGCGTCGGCCATGGCGCTGTTGGCCGGGGCCGGCGCCTGACGACCGCCCCGGTCGCCACCCCGGTCACCGCCGCGGCCCTGCCGCTGGCCCTGGCCGCCCTGCCGCTGCTGAGGCGGCCGGGAACCGCCGCCCCGCTGCTGCTTGCCGCCCTGCCCCTGCGGCGCGGCCTCGTCGTCCAGCCGCAGCGTCAGCGCGATCCGCTTGCGCGGGATGTCCACGTCGAGGACCTTCACCTTGACGATGTCACCGGGCTTGGCCACGTCCCGCGGGTCCTTCACGAACGTCTTCGACATCGCCGAGACGTGCACCAGACCATCCTGGTGCACACCGATGTCCACGAACGCGCCGAAGGCCGCCACATTGGTGACCACGCCCTCCAGCACCATCCCGGCGGACAGGTCGGAGATCTTCTCCACGCCCTCCTTGAAGGTGGCAGTCTTGAAGGCGGGCCGCGGGTCGCGCCCGGGCTTCTCCAGCTCCTTGAGGATGTCGGAGACGGTCGGCAGACCGAAGGTGTCGTCCACGAAGTCCGCAGGCCGCAGCGAGCGCAGCACACCGGTGTTGCCGATGAGAGAGGCGACCTCCTGGCCGGAGGTCTTCACCATGCGCCGCACCACCGGGTACGCCTCCGGGTGCACGCTGGAGGCGTCCAGCGGGTCGGCGCCGCCGCGGATGCGCAGGAAGCCCGCGCACTGCTCGTACGCCTTCGGGCCGAGCCGCGCCACCTTCTTCAGCTCGGAGCGCGACGAGAACGGCCCGTTCGCGTCCCGGTGCGCGACGATGTTCTCGGCCAGGCCCGAGGAGATGCCGGACACCCGCGAGAGCAGCGGCACGGACGCGGTGTTGACGTCCACGCCGACGCCGTTCACACAGTCCTCGACGACCGCGTCCAGCGAGCGGGACAGCTTCACCTCGGACAGGTCGTGCTGGTACTGGCCGACACCGATGGACTTCGGGTCGATCTTCACCAGTTCGGCCAGCGGGTCCTGCAGCCGACGGGCGATGGAGACCGCGCCGCGCAGCGAGACGTCCATGTCGGGCAGTTCCTGCGAGGCGTACTGCGACGCCGAGTACACGGACGCGCCCGCCTCGGACACCATGACCTTGGTGAGCTTCAACTCCGGGTGCCTGGAGATCAGTTCACCGGCGAGCTTGTCGGTCTCCCGGGACGCCGTGCCGTTGCCGATGGCGACCAGCTCGACCGCGTGCTCCTTCGCCAGCCGCGCCAGCTTGGCGATCGCCTCGTCCCACTTGTTGGCCGGGACGTGCGGGTAGATCACGTCCGTGGCGACGACCTTGCCGGTGGCGTCGACCACGGCGACCTTCACGCCCGTACGGAAGCCGGGGTCGAGGCCGAGCGTCGAGCGCGTGCCGGCCGGGGCGGCCAGCAGCAGGTCGCGCAGGTTCGCGGCGAACACGTTCACCGCCTCGTCCTCGGCCGCCGTACGCAGCCTCAGGCGCAGGTCGATACCGAGATGCACCAGGATGCGGGTGCGCCAGGCCCAGCGGACCGTGTCCGTCAGCCACTTGTCGGCGGGGCGGCCCCGGTCGGCGATCCCGAAGCGGTGGGCGATGATCCCCTCGTACGAGGACGGGCCCTCCGTCGCCTCCTCCGGCTCCAGGACGAGATCGAGGACGTCCTCCTTCTCACCGCGCAGCATCGCCAGGATGCGGTGCGAGGGCAGCTCGGTGAACGGCTCGGCGAAGTCGAAGTAGTCGGCGAACTTGGCGCCCGCCTCCTCCTTGCCGTCCCGCACCTTGGCGGCCAGCCGCCCGCGCACCCACATGCGCTCGCGCACCTCGCCGATCAGGTCGGCGTCCTCCGAGAACCGCTCGGTCAGGATCGCCCGCGCGCCCTCCAGCGCGGCCTGCGGATCGGCGACGCCCTTGTCGGCGTCCACGAACGCGGCAGCCGCGGCCAGCGGCTCGACCGCCGGGTCGCCCAGCAGCCCCTCGGCGAGCGGCTCCAGGCCCGCCTCCCGGGCGATCTGCGCCTTGGTGCGCCGCTTGGGCTTGTAGGGCAGGTAGATGTCCTCGAGCCGTGCCTTGGTCTCGGCGCCGCGGATCTGCGCCTCCAGCTCCTCGGTGAGCTTGCCCTGCTCGCGCACCGACTCCAGGATCGCGGTCCGCCGCTCCTCCAGCTCCCGCAGATAGCGCAGCCGCTCCTCGAGCGTGCGCAGCTGCGCGTCGTCGAGCATCTCGGTCGCTTCCTTGCGGTAGCGGGCGATGAAGGGCACCGTGGAACCGCCGTCGAGCAGCTCCACCGCGGCCTTCACCTGCCGCTCCCGTACGCCGAGCTCCTCGGCGATCCTGCCTTCGATGGACCCTACGAGGGGTGTCGTCACGATCCCGTACCGCCTTCTCCACGTCAGCTTGCGCGGCAATTGTGGCAGGTGACACCGACAACCGGGGATCAGGGCGCCACGCGGCGGGGCGCGGGGCCCAGCAGCCGAGCCTGCCCCGTGCCGTATGGCAGGAAAGGTGGGGTATCCGTCATTGCGGCCACGCACCCACCCTCGAAGAATCGAGACATGCCGCAGCGCACCCTCCTCTTCGTCCTCTTCGACGGCGTGCAGAGCCTCGACGTCACCGGCCCCCTCGAGGTGTTCAACGGCGCCGAGACGCACACGCCGGGGTCGTACCGCATCCGCACCGCCTCCCTGGAGGGCGGCCCTGTGCGCACCTCCAGCGGTCTGACCCTCGTACCGGACGCGGCGCTCGGGGAGGTGCCCGACCCGCACACCCTGCTGGTCCCCGGCGGTCAGGGCACCCGCAGTTCCGACCCGCTGCTGACCGAGTGGCTGCGCACGCACGGCCCGCGCGCGCGACGCCTCGTCTCGGTCTGCACCGGTGCGATCCTGCTGGCCGAGGCGGGCCTGCTCGACGGCCGCCGTGTCACGACCCACTGGGCGTACTGCGAGAAGCTCGCCCGTGACCACCCGGCCGTCGAGGTCGATCCCAACCCCATCTACGTCCGGGACGGACACATCTCCACGTCGGCCGGCGTCACCTCGGGCATCGACCTCGCCCTCGCCCTGGTGGAGGAGGACCTGGGCCGTCAGGCGGCGCTGGTCATCGCCCGCCACCTGGTCGTGTTCCTGCGGCGGCCCGGAAACCAGGCCCAGTTCAGCGCCCAGCTCGCCGCCCAGACCGCGCAGCGCGACCCGCTGCGGGAGGTCCAGCAGTGGATCACCGAGCACCCGGCCGGCGACCTCACCGTGGAGGCGCTCGCGGCCCGGGCGAGCCTCTCACCGCGGCACTTCGCCCGCGCGTTCCAGGCCGAGACGGGCATGAGCCCCGGACGCTTCGTCGACCGGGTCCGTCTCGAACACGCCCGCCGCCTCCTGGAGGACACGGGCGACGGGATCGAGGAGGTCTCCCGTGCCAGCGGGTACGGCACCCCGGAGGCCATGCGCCGCGCCTTCGTCAGGGCTTTCGGAACGGCACCGGCCGAGTACCGCCGCCGCTTCCGGCCCGCATCCGCCCACTGAAAGGAATACCGATGCAGATCGCCATCGTCGTCTACGACCGCTTCACCGCCCTCGACGTCGTCGGCCCGTACGAGATCCTCTCCCGGGTCCCGGACGCGGAGACGGTGTTCGTCGCCGAGGAGGCCGGCCTCGTACGCACGGAGACCGGATTTCTCGCGATCAGCGCCGACAAGGCACTGTCAGCGGTACCCGATCCCGACATCGTGCTGGTGTCCGGCGGCCCCGGTCAGAGCGCCCTGATGGACCACGAGCCCCTGCTGGACTGGCTGCGCGCCGCCGACGCCACCAGCACCTGGACGACCTCCGTATGCTCCGGCTCTTTGCTCCTGGCCGCCGCCGGGCTTCTCAAGGGGCGACGTGCAACCTCCCACTGGCTGGCCCTCGATCAGCTGAGCCGGTTCGGGGCCGAGCCCACGGGCGAACGCGTCGTCTTCGACGGAAAGTACGTCACCGCGGCCGGTGTGTCCTCCGGCATCGACATGGGGCTCGCCCTGCTCGGCCGGATCGCGGGTGACGAGCACGCCCAGGCCGTCCAGCTGGGGACCGAGTACGACCCGCAGCCGCCCTATGACGCGGGCTCGCCGGAGAAGGCACCCGCGCACATCGTCGAGCTGCTGCGCGCGCGGAGCCGCTTCATCCTGTCGTAGTCCAGGTGAAGCGCGGCTGCCTGCGCTCCAGGAACGCGGCGACCCCCTCCGCGGTGTCGCCGCTGCCGCGTGCCTGTTCCGCCCAGTGGGTGTCCCGGTCGGTGCGGCCGTTCGCGAACTCCTTCGCCGCGGCCTGGGTGAGCTGGGAGCGCGACACCAGGATCCGGGTCAACTCGGCGACCCGCTTGTCCAGTTCGCCCTCGGGCAGCACCTCGTCCACGAGCCCGGTGCGCAGCGCCCGCTCGGCGTCGATCAACTCGGCCGAGAACAGCAGGTACTTGGCGGCGGCCGGTCCCACCAGCGAGACCAGCCGCCGGGTGGACGAGGCCGCGTACACGATCCCGAGTTTCGCCGGCGTCACGCCGAACAGCGCGCCCTCCTCGGCCAGCCGCAGATCGCAGGCCGCGGCGAGCTGGGCCCCGCCGCCCACACAGTGGCCGCGGACCGCGGCGAGCGTCGGCTTGGGAAACGCGGCGAGGGCCTCCTCGGCCGCCACGGCCAGCCCCTGCGCCTCGGCGGCCGAGCCCCGGAGCGTGGAGATGTCCGCGCCCGCGCAGAAGGTCGAGCCCTCCCCGGTGAGCACCAGCGCCCGCACGTCCGGGTCTCCCGCCAGCCGGGCCAGCAGCGGCGGCAGGGCTCGCCACATCGCGGCCGTCATGGCGTTGCGCTTGGCCGGGTGACGGATGACGACGGTGGCCACGGCGTCGACGACCTGGTGAGACAGCTGGGGATCCATGCGGTGGATGCTATCCGGACGGCTCCGGCGGGCTCTGTGGGAGTTTTCCCACAACACGAATAGTTCGCGAACCGGCGCCACGGGGACAGGAGCGGTCCCACAACTGCCGTTGTCATACGCACATGGTCAGAACCGCTCGATAAGCGCTCACTTGTGTTCAGTTCTTCGGCGCGGAGCGGATCGTTACCAACACTCGACGTGTGGTGACAATCGAGCGCGAGGGTGGCGACCGGACGATGGACAACCACGGGCGCGGGGACGACCCGCGCCCAGCGGGGGGCGCCGATGGGCCGCCCGATCCACTGCCGTACGAGGGAGTGTGGCGGTTCACCGCGGCCGCCGTGGACGCGTCGGTCCCGCAGGCGCGGCACGCCGTACGGGACCTGCTGCTGCGCCAGGGCGTACCGGTCTCCGACGACCTGGTCCACGGACTGCTGCTGATCGTCTCCGAGCTGGTCACGAACGCGGTCCGGCACGCGGCGCTGCTGTCGCCGGTGCTCGCCGTGGAGGTGGCCGTCGGGGCCGAGTGGGTACGGGTGTCGGTGGAGGACAACCACCCCTACCGCCCCACCGCCCTGGAGGCCGATCACGGCCAGACCGGCGGTCGCGGGCTGCTCCTGGTCCGTGAGGTGGCCCGGGAGGCGGGCGGAGTCGTCGACGTGGAGCACACGGCGAGCGGCGGCAAGGTGATCTGGGCCGCCCTGCCGCTCAAGCCCGTGACCCTCGCCTGACGGCGGACTACCAGCCCGCGGACTCGCCCGTCAGCTCCCTGACCGCCGGACGGGCCGCGTCCAGCACGGTCATGAACCAAGCCGAGAACGGGTCCCGGGCGTGCCGCTCCGCCAGCTCGGCCGCCGTCACGAAGGCGGTCTGGCCGACCTCCTCCGGGTCCGGCGCGAGCGGCGCCTGCACCAGGCCGACGAACAGGTGGTTGAACTCCTGCTCGACCAGGCCCGAGGCCGGGTCCGGGTGGTTGTAGCGGACCGTGCCCGCCTCCGCCATCAGCGACGGCGACACGCCCAGCTCCTCGTACGTCCGCCGGGCCGCAGCCGCGAAGGGTGCCTCGCCGGGGTAGGGGTGGCCGCAGCAGGTGTTGGACCACACGCCGGGGGAGTGGTACTTGCCGAGCGCCCGCTGCTGGAGCAGCAGCCGGCCCTGCTCGTCGAAGAGGAACACCGAGAACGCCCGGTGCAGCTGTCCCGGTGGCTGATGGGCGGCGAGCTTCTCCGCGGTGCCGATCGTCACGCCCTTCTCGTCGACCAGTTCCAGCAAAATCGCCTCTGCGGTGCCGTTCGACGAGCTGTGCGTCTCGGTGGCAGGTGTGATCGGCATACCCATCCTTCGCCTCGGTCTTCGCACCCCAAGTCTGCCGTACGAATCCGGCACTCCCGGCACTTCCCGGCGCGTCCGCATGTCCCGCGCGGGGGTCGGGCCGAGGTGGGGCCCGGTAGATCATCGTGCCCGGCGGGCACGGCCGGGAACCGCCCCGGAATATCGAACGAATGTGTGTGCGGTCAGTGGCACAGACGTGCCTCGTGCTCCGCGTGCCCGCCCGGTTCCAGCTGGAAGGTGCAGTGCTCCACGTCGAAATGGCCGCCCAGGCAGCCCTGCAGCTCGTGCAGCATCTTCTCGTTCCCGATGGCGTTCAGCACCTCCGAGCTGACCACCACGTGCGCGGACAGCACGGGCAGTCCCGAGGTGATCGTCCAGGCGTGCAGATCGTGTACGTCCTCCACGCCGTCCAGGGCCAGGATGTGCGCCCGCACCTCCGCCATGTCGACATCCTTGGGGGCCGCCTCCAGCAGCACGTCCAGCGTCTCGCGCAGCAGCTTGAGGGTCCTCGGTACGATCATCAGCCCGATGACGAGCGAGGCGATCGGGTCGGCCGCCTGCCAGCCCGTGGTGAGGATCACGGTCGCGGAGATCAGGACCGCCAACGAGCCCAGCGCGTCCGCGGCCACCTCGAGGAAGGCGCCGCGCACGTTCAGGCTCTCCTTCTGCCCGCGCATCAGCAGGGTGAGCGACACGGTGTTCGCGACCAGGCCGATGAAGCCGAACACGATCATCAGGCCGCCCCGGGTCTCCGCGGGCGTGACGAACCGCTGGATCGCCTCGTACAGGACGTAGCCGCCGACGCAGAGCAGCAGCAGACAGTTGGCCAGGGCGGCGAGGATCTCGGCGCGGGCGTAGCCGAAGGTGCGGTTGGTGCTCGGCGGGCGGTTCGCGAAGTGGATGGCGAGCAGCGCCATGCCCAGCCCCACCGCGTCGGTCGCCATGTGGGCCGCGTCCGCGATCAGGGCGAGCGAGTCCGCCAGAAGACCGCCGGCGATCTCGACCACCATGACCATGAGCGTGATGCCCAGCGCCACGCGCAGCCGGCCACGGTACGCGGCCGCGGCCGTACCCGTGGGCGGCACATGGCTGTGCGTGTGCCCGTGGTCGTGCCCTGCCCCCATGAGAAGTCCGCCCTTCCGTGTTGCTCCCGAGCTGACAGTGAACTACGGGTGGGGGGTATCGGGCAACGCGGCACTGAACACCGTTGTCATGTGCCCTGACCTGCGCAAACGAACCGCTGGTCAGGGCGTTGCCCGGCTCACTTGCCGTGGTGCAGCTGCCAGCCCTGCCAGGCCGACTCCACCATCTCGCGCACCCCGCGCCGGGCCCGCCAGCCCAGTGTCTCGGCGGCCCGCTCGGCCGAGGCGACCGCGCGCGGCGCGTCCCCCGGACGGCGCGCCTGAACCAACGGCGGCCGCCGGTCGCCGGTGACCTCACCGATGACCGTGATGAGCTCGCGCACCGAGACGCCCTCGCCGCGGCCGATGTTCAGCGTCAGATCGCCGGCCTGGCCGCCGTCGGCGAGCCGCCTGGCCGCCGCGAGATGCGCCTCGGCGAGGTCGGCCACGTGAATGTAGTCACGGACGCAGGTGCCGTCCGGCGTCGGATAGTCGGCACCGAAGATCCGCGGGGCCTCGTCGCGGGTGAGCCGGTCGAAGACCATCGGAACGATGTTGAACACACCGGTGTCCGACAGTTCCGGCGCGGCCGCGCCCGCCACGTTGAAGTAGCGCAGGCACACCGTGGAGATCCCGTGCGCGGCTCCAGCCGCCCGCACCAGCCACTCACCGGTGAGCTTGGTCTCGCCGTACGGGTTCACCGGCGCGCACGGGGTGTCCTCGGTGATGAGGTCCACATCCGGGTTGCCGTACACGGCGGCCGACGAGGAGAAGAGCAGCCGGCCGACACCGGCCTCGGCCATCGCGTCCAGCAGGGTGGCCAGGCCGCCCACGTTCTCCCGGTAGTAACGGGTCGGCTGCGCCACGGACTCGGCGACCTGCTTGCGCGCCGCGAGATGGACGACACCTGTCACGCCATGGTCCGCGAAGACCCGCTTCAGCAGGTCGCCGTCCATCGTCGAACCCTCGACGAGCGGGACGTCCGCGGGGAGGCGTGAGGGCACGGCGGCCGACAGGTCGTCGAGCGCCACGACGCTCTCCCCGGCGCCCGTCATGGCCCGTGCCACATGCGCCCCGATGTATCCGGCTCCGCCGGTGATCAGCCAGGTCATGGTCGCCCACCCTATGCCGACCCGCCCGCATGTCCCTGATGCCCGGGTCTGGGGCCACGGTTTGTGGGGCGGGCCCCGGATCACCGATGATGATCGCGGCAAAGGCCTGGGCAGCCCCCGTGGGCCGGACCGTGAACGGCCGGTGAACAAGGGATCGAGTCCATCGGATACCCTTCGCCGACATGCCGCCCGGGAGCCGCAGGCAGGGGCGCCCCAACCATGCAGAAGACCGGCGCCGCCACGCCGGCACCCAGGGAGTGAGTTCGGTTGTCGACCGCCATCGTCACCGGTCAGCCGGTGCCCGGATCGTCGCTCGAGAACGATCTGCGGTCTCTCGGCTTCGACGTGCGCGCGGCCGCCGACGCCTCCGAGGCGGAGAGCCTGCTCGCGGCCGTCCCGGCCGACCGGCGCGTGGCCCTGGTCGACGCCCGCTTCGTCGGCCACCTGCACGCCCTGCGCCTGGGCCTCACCGACCCGCGCTTCCCGCTCGCCGCCGTACCCGGCGCCGTCACCGCCCAGCCCGCCGCCCGGCAGGCGCTGACCCGGGCTCTGGCCCGCGAGACCTCCGCCGCTGGCGGTACGGCGCATGGGGGTGCCCCCGCGCGAGCGAAGCCGAGCGTGGGGGATGTCGACAGCGTCGCCGACCGCGTGATCACCGCCCTCGACGCCGACGACAGCGCGGTCCACCGCCCCGAGCTGGGCAGCCTGGTGGCTGCCGTGCCGGAGGACCCGCAGGCCCGCAACGAGGTCCGGCAGGCCGTCGCCGCCGTCGACGACGAGGCCGTACGCCTGAAGTCGGCCGTTAAGTCCCGCGACGGCTTCTTCACCACGTTCTTCATCAGCCCGTACTCGCGCTACATCGCCCGCTGGTGCGCCCGCCGCGGCCTGACCCCCAACCAGGTCACCACCGCCTCGCTGCTCACCGCCCTGATAGCGGCGGGCTGCGCGGCGACCGGTACCCGGGCCGGGTTCGTCGCGGCCGGGGTGCTGCTGATCGCCTCGTTCGTCCTGGACTGCACCGACGGCCAGCTCGCCCGCTACGCCCTGAAGTACTCCACGCTCGGCGCCTGGCTGGACGCCACCTTCGACCGGGCCAAGGAGTACGCCTACTACGCGGGACTCGCCCTCGGAGCGGCCCGCGGCGGCGACGACGTGTGGGCCCTCGCCCTCGGCGCGATGATCCTGCAGACCTGCCGGCACGTCGTGGACTTCTCCTTCAACGAGGCCAACCACGACGCCACCGCCAACACCAGCCCCACCGCCGCCCTCTCCGACAAGCTGGACAGCGTCGGCTGGACGGTCTGGCTGCGGCGGATGATCGTCCTGCCCATCGGTGAACGCTGGGCCATGATCGCCGTCCTCACCGCGCTCACCACCCCCCGCATCACCTTCTACGTGCTCCTCGTCGGGTGCGCGTTCGCCGCGACGTACACCACGGCCGGCCGCGTGCTGCGCTCGGTGACCCGCAAGGCGAGGCGCACCGACCGGGCCGCGCAGGCACTGGCGGACCTCGCCGACAACGGACCGCTCGCCGCCCTCGTGGTCCGCCTCACGCGCCTGCGCCCCACAGCCCCGCTCCTGGTGGCGCTCGCGGGTGTGGCGGTCCTCACCGTGAACCTCTTCGTCGGGTGGCCCGTGCTGGGTGCCGCCGTCTACGCGGTCACCTCCGGCTGGGCGCTGTCCCGCCCCCTCAAGGGCGCCCTGGACTGGCTGATCCCCCCGCTGTTCCGGGCCGCCGAGTACGGCACGGTGCTCGTCCTGGCGAGTGACGCCGGGATGAACGGAGCCCTCCCCGCGGCTTTCGGCCTGGTGGCCGCCGTCGCCTACCATCACTACGACACGGTGTACCGCATCCGCGGCAACGCCGGAGCGCCCCCGGCCTGGCTGGTTCGTGCCATCGGGGGCCAGGAGGGGCGGACGGTGCTCGTCACCGTCCTCGCGGCGGTGCTCACCGCCTCGCAGTTCAAGGTTGCGCTCACGGTCCTCGCCGTGGTCGTCGCCCTGGTGGTGCTCATCGAGAGCATCCGCTTCTGGGTGTCCGCAGGGGCACCCGCCGTACACGATGAAGGAGAACCCGCATGATCGGCCTCGTGCTGGCGGCCGGCGCCGGACGGCGTCTTCGCCCCTACACCGACAGCCTTCCCAAGGCACTCGTGCCGGTGGGCCCCGCGGGCATAGAGGACTCGATCACGGTTCTCGACCTGACTCTCGGCAACTTCGCCGAGATCGGCCTGACCGAGGTCGCGATCATCGTCGGCTACCGCAAGGAGGCCGTGTACGAGCGCAAGGCGGCGCTGGAGGCGAAGTACGGCCTCAAGCTGACCCTCATCGACAACGACAAGGCCGAGGAGTGGAACAACGCCTACTCCCTGTGGTGCGGCCGTGACGCCCTCAAGGACGGTGTGATCCTCGCCAACGGCGACACCGTGCACCCGGTCTCCGTCGAGAAGACGCTGCTCGCCGCCCGCGGCGACGGCAAGAAGATCATCCTCGCGCTGGACACCGTGAAGTCCCTCGCCGACGAGGAGATGAAGGTCGTCGTCGACCCCGCCAAGGGCGTCCAGAAGATCACCAAGCTGATGGACCCCGCCGAGGCGACCGGCGAGTACATCGGTGTCACCCTGATCGAGGGCGACGCCGCTCCCGACCTGGCCGACGCGCTGAAGACGGTCTGGGAGACCGACCCGCAGCAGTTCTACGAGCACGGGTACCAGGAGCTGGTGAACCGCGGCTTCAAGATCGATGTCGCGCCGATCGGTGACGTCCAGTGGGTCGAGATCGACAACCACGACGACCTCGCCCGCGGACGGGAGATCGCGTGCCAGTACTGACGCGGCTCATTCCGTCGCCGGTCGTCGTGGACATCCGCCCGGGTGCCCTCGACGACCTGGCCGGAGTGCTCGCCGACGAGCGGATCTCGCAGTCGGGCCGGCTCGCCGTCGCCGTCAGCGGCGGCTCCGGTGCCAAGCTGCGCGAGCGCATCGCCCCGTCGCTGCCCGGCGCCACCTGGTACGAGGTCGGCGGCGGCACCCTCGACGACGCCATCCGGCTGGCCGGTGACATCAAGGCCGGCCACTTCGACGCCGTCGTGGGCCTCGGCGGCGGCAAGATCATCGACTGCGCCAAGTTCGCCGCGGCGCGCGTCGGCCTGCCCCTGGTCGCCGTGCCGACGAACCTCGCGCACGACGGCCTGTGCTCACCGGTCGCCACGCTCGACAACGACGCCGGCCGCGGCTCCTACGGTGTGCCGAACCCGATCGCCGTCCTCATCGACCTGGACGTGATCCGTGAGGCACCGGCGCGCTTCGTGCGCTCCGGCATCGGCGACGCCATCTCCAACATCAACTCGGTCGCGGACTGGGAGCTGTCCAACCGCGTCAACGGCGAGAAGATCGACGGTCTGGCCGCGGCCATGGCCCGCCAGGCCGGCGAGGCGGTGCTCCGGCACCCCGGCGGCATCGGCGACAACGACTTTCTCCAGGTGCTCGCCGAGGCGCTGGTCCTCACCGGTATCTCGATGTCGATCTCGGGCGACTCCCGGCCCGCGTCGGGCTCCTGCCACGAGATCAACCACGCCTTCGACCTGCTCTTCCCCAAGCGCGCCGCGAGCCACGGCGAGCAGTGCGGGCTCGGTGCCGCCTTCGCGATGTACCTGCGCGGAGCGCACGAGGAGTCGGTGTACATGGCCGAGGTGCTGCGCCGGCACGGGCTTCCGGTGCTGCCGGAGGAGATCGGCTTCACGCTGGACGAGTTCGTCCGCGCCGTGGAGTTCGCTCCGGAGACCAGACCCGGCCGCTACACGATCATCGAGCACCTCGACCTCAAGACGAACCAGATCAAGGACATCTACGCCGACTATGTCAAGGCCATCGGTAGCTGAACTCCGACCGGTCGTCCACCCCGCCGGGGTGAAGGACCGGCGCAGCGGTGAGCACTGGGCGGGACGCCTCTACATGCGCGAGGTGTCCCTGCGCGTCGACCGCTACCTGGTGAACACCGGGGTCACGCCCAACCAGCTCACGTACCTGATGACCGTCTGCGGTGTGCTCGCGGCCCCGGCCCTGCTGGTGCCGGGGATCGCGGGCGCCGTGCTCGGCGTGGTCGCCACCCAGCTGTACCTGCTGCTGGACTGCGTCGACGGCGAGATCGCCCGCTGGAAGAAGCAGTACTCGCTCGGCGGGGTCTACCTGGACCGCGTCGGCGCGTACCTGACCGACGCGGCCGTCCTGGTCGGCCTCGGCCTGCGCGCCGCCGACCTGTGGGGCAGCGGCCGTATCGACTGGCTGTGGGCCTTCCTCGGCACCCTCGCCGCGCTCGGCGCGATCCTGATCAAGGCCGAGACCGACCTCGTCGGTGTCGCCCGGCACCAGGCCGGCCTGGCGCCGGTCAAGGAGGCGGCGTCCGAGCCGCGCTCCTCCGGCATGGCGCTGGCCCGCCGGGCCGCCTCGGCGCTCAAGTTCCACCGGCTGATCCTCGGCATCGAGGCCTCGCTGCTGATCCTGGTCCTCGCGGTCCTGGACCAGATCCACGGGGACCTGTTCTTCACCCGGCTCGGCACCGCCGTGCTCGCCGGCATCGCCGTGCTGCAGACCGTGCTGCACCTGGTGTCCATCCTCGCCTCCAGCAGGCTGAGGTGAGCGGCATGAAGGTCGGCGCGGTCATCATCACCATGGGCAACCGGCCCGAGGAGCTCCGTGCTCTGCTCGACTCGGTCGCCAAGCAGGACGGCGACCGGGTCGAGGTCGTCGTCGTCGGCAACGGCTCGCCCGTCCCGGACGTCCCCGAGGGCGTACGGACCATAGAACTGCCCGAGAACCTGGGCATCCCCGGCGGCCGCAACGTCGGCATAGAGGCCTTCGGACCGGGCGGCCGCGACGTCGACATACTCCTCTTCCTCGACGACGACGGCCTGCTCGCCCGCCACGACACCGCCGAGCTGTGCCGCCAGGCGTTCGACGCCGACCCGAAGCTCGGCATCGTCAGCTTCCGCATCGCCGACCCGGAGACGGGCGAGACCCAGCGCCGGCACGTGCCGCGGCTGCGCGCCTCCGACCCGATGCGCTCCTCCCGGGTCACCACCTTCCTCGGCGGCGCCAACGCGGTCCGCACCCGGGTCTTCGCCGAGGCCGGCGTGCTCCCGGACGAGTTCTTCTACGCCCACGAGGAGACCGACCTGGCCTGGCGGGCCCTCGACGCCGGCTGGATGATCGACTACCGGTCCGACATGGTGCTGTACCACCCGACGACCGCGCCCTCGCGGCACGCGGTGTACCACCGCATGGTCGCCCGCAACCGGGTCTGGCTGGCCCGGCGCAACCTGCCCGCGCTCCTGGTCCCGGTCTACCTCGGGGTCTGGCTGCTGCTCACCCTGCTGCGCCGCCCCTCGGGACCGGCCCTGAAGGCCTGGTTCGGCGGCTTCAAGGAGGGCTGGACCTCCCCGTGCGGCCCCCGCCGCCCGATGCGGTGGCGCACGGTGTGGCGGCTCACACGACTGGGCCGGCCCCCCGTCATCTGACAAGCTCGACCGTGCGGGCCGCGCCCCGGGGCGCGCCCGAAGGCGGATCCGACGCAGCCGGACGGCGCGGGCACGACGCACCACGCCGGCCACGACGGTCCCGACGAACCCGACGCACTAGAAGACGAAAGCTTCCACCTGTGAGTGAGACAACGCACGACGGCGGTGTCGCGGTGACCGCGGCCCCGTCGCCCGACGAGGGACTGACGGCGGCCCAGCTCGCCGCCAAGTACGGGCTCGCCGTGAGCGGTGCCCGGCCCTCGCTCACCGAGTACGTCCGGCAGCTGTGGGGGCGGCGCCACTTCATCCTCGCCTTCTCGCAGGCGAAGCTGACCGCGCAGTACAGCCAGGCCAAGCTCGGCCAGCTGTGGCAGGTGGCGACCCCGCTGCTGAACGCGGCGGTGTACTACTTCATCTTCGGCGTCATCCTGCACGCGAGCCGGGGCATGTCCAAGGACGTGTACATCCCGTTCCTGGTGACGGGCGTGTTCGTCTTCACCTTCACCCAGAGCTCGATCATGTCGGGCGTCCGTGCGATCGCCGGCAACCTGGGCCTGGTGCGGGCCCTGCACTTCCCGCGCGCCTCGCTGCCCGTCTCCTTCTCGCTGCAGCAGCTGCAGCAGCTGCTCTTCTCGATGATCGTGATGTTCCTCGTGGCGATCGGCTTCGGCAGCTACCCGAGCCTGTCCTGGCTGCTGATCGTGCCGGTGCTGGTGCTGCAGTTCCTGTTCAACACCGGGCTCGCGCTGATCGTGGCGCGCATGGGCGCCAAGACGCCGGATCTCGCCCAGCTGATGCCGTTCATCCTGCGGACCTGGATGTACGCCTCCGGCGTCATGTTCTCCATCAGCAAGATGATGGAGGGCCGTTCCGAGTGGGTGGTCCGCCTGCTCCAGGTGAACCCGGCCGCCGTCTACATGGACCTGATGCGCTTCGCGCTGATCGACGGGTACGGCGCCTCGAACCTGCCGCCGCACGTGTGGGTCATCGCCCTGTTCTGGGCCGTGGTCGCCTTCGCCGGCGGGTTCGTGTACTTCTGGAAGGCGGAGGAGAGGTACGGCCGTGGCTGAGCAGAACACCCAGGAAAGCGCCGACCGGCGCCCGACGGTCATCGCGGACGACCTGCACATCGTCTACCGGGTCAACGGTGCGAAGACGGGCAAGGGCAGTGCGACGGCCGCCCTGAGCCGCATACTCAAGCGCGGCGAGGAGCGGGGCGTGCGCAAGGTGCACGCCGTGCGGGGCGTCTCCTTCGTCGCCTACCGAGGTGAGGCCATCGGTCTGATCGGCTCCAACGGCTCGGGCAAGTCCACCCTGCTGCGTGCCATCGCCGGTCTGCTGCCCGCCGAGAAGGGCAAGGTCTACACCGACGGCCAGCCCTCGCTGCTCGGCGTGAACGCGGCCCTGATGAACGACCTCACCGGTGAGCGCAACGTGATCCTCGGCGGTCTCGCCATGGGCATGTCCCGCGAGCAGGTCAAGGAGCGCTACCAGGAGATCGTCGACTTCTCGGGCATCAACGAGAAGGGCGACTTCATCACCCTGCCGATGCGCACCTACTCCTCCGGAATGGCGGCCCGGCTGCGCTTCTCCATCGCCGCCGCCAAGGACCACGACGTCCTCATGATCGACGAGGCGCTGGCCACCGGTGACCGCAAGTTCCAGAAGCGCTCCGAGGAGCGCATCCGGGAACTGCGCAAGGAGGCCGGCACGGTGTTTCTGGTCAGTCACAACAACAAGTCCATCCGCGACACCTGCAACCGTGTCCTGTGGCTCGAGCGCGGCGAACTGCGCATGGACGGGCCGACCGAAGAGGTCCTCAAGGAGTACGAGAAGTTCACGGGCAAGTGACCGTTGAGCCGTTTCGGCCAGGGCCCCGTCGGCAACCGTCCGGTGGGGCCCTGCGTCTGCAAAGGAAACGTCAACTCCCGGCGCCCTTAGGAATCTTGACGCCAATCGGTGTGTTGTTGTGATGTGCAGGACACCCCGACGGACTGTGCCGCGTTGTACAACGTAAGCTGTACGGGTGCCGGAAAGCGGCAAGTAGGGCCATAATGCGCGACACCCTCCCGGCAGCAGCCCGGCGGAGGGCCGGGCGGCGTGTCCGAAATAGTGTGTATCGGATCGGCAGTGTAGAACGGGAGATGTGACGGCAATGGCTACGGAAACTCCCCAGCTCAACGCAGCATGTGCCGTCCCCGCCCCGGGCAGCGCGCGGTGACGGGAACCGACACGGCGCCGGAACTGGAGCGCGCCACGCTGGACAAGGCTGCGAGCGAGAACTTCCCCGTGGCCCCCTTTTTCCTGCCCCGGGCCTGGCGTGCCGACCTCATGGCCGTGTACGGCTTCGCCCGCCTGGTGGACGACATCGGCGACGGCGACCTCGCCCCCGGTGGAGCCGACGCGCGCGTCCTGGGTGTGACGGCCGCCGAGGCCGAGGACCGACTGGCCCTCCTCGACGCCTTCGAGGCCGACCTGCGGCGTGTCTTCGACGGCACGCCCCGCCACCCCCTGCTCCGCCGTCTGCAGCCCACCGTCCGCCGCCGTGCCCTCACCCCCGAGCCCTTCCTCGGCCTGATCGCCGCCAACCGCCAGGACCAGCTGGTCGCCCGGTACGAGACCTACGACGACCTCCTCGCCTACTGCGAGCTGTCCGCCAACCCCGTCGGCCGCCTCGTCCTCGCCGTCACCGGTACCTCGACCCCCGAGCGGATCCGCCTCTCCGACTCCATCTGCACCGCACTGCAGATCGTGGAACACCTCCAGGACGTGGCCGAGGACTTCGGCCGTGACCGGATCTATCTGCCCGCCGAGGACATGAAGCGCTTCCACATCCATGAAACGGATCTCGCCACGAAAACCACAGGCGCATCGTTGCGCGCTCTGGTTGCATACGAAGCGCAACGCGCCCGCGATCTGCTGAATGAAGGCGCCCCCTTGGTGGGTAGCGTCCACGGCAGGTTGAAGCTGCTGCTCGCGGGGTTCGTGGCAGGGGGAAGGGCGGCGATCCGGGCGATCGCCGCCGCCGAATACGACGTACTTCCCGGCCCGCCCAGACCCGGCAAGGTCCAGTTGCTGCGTGAGGTGGGCGTGACCCTGCGAGGAGAGGGGTGATCCGGACCGTGGATTCTGTGCCACACGTGTCCGCACCGGTACTCGCCGCCTACAGCTACTGCGAGGCCGTCACCGGGCAGCAGGCCCGCAACTTCGCGTACGGCATCCGCCTGCTGCCGACGCCCAAGCGCCGCGCCATGTCCGCGCTGTACGCCTTCTCCCGGCGTGTCGACGACATCGGCGACGGCGACCTGCCCGGCGAGGTCAAGGTCGCGCGCCTGGAGGACACCCGGGCGCTGCTCGACCGTGTCCGGGCGGGCCAGGTCGAGGAGGACGACACCGACCCGGTGGCCGTCGCCCTCACCCATGCCTCCGACGCCTTCCCGATCCCGCTCGGCGGACTGGACGAGCTGATCGACGGCGTCCAGATGGATGTGCGCGGGGAGACCTACGAGACCTGGGACGACCTCAAGGTCTACTGCCGCTGCGTGGCCGGCGCCATCGGCCGCCTCTCGCTCGGCGTGTTCGGCACGGAACCGGGCGCGCGCGGCGCCGAGCGCGCGTCCGAGTACGCCGACACGCTCGGTCTCGCGCTGCAGCTGACCAACATCCTCAGGGACGTCCGCGAGGACGCCGAGGGCGGCCGTACCTATCTGCCCGCCGACGACCTCGCGAAATTCGGCTGCTCGGCCGGTTTCAACGGCCCCA
Organism: Streptomyces sp. BK340; assembly: GCF_007827595.1. Classification (GTDB taxonomy): domain Bacteria; phylum Actinomycetota; class Actinomycetes; order Streptomycetales; family Streptomycetaceae; genus Streptomyces. Next base: position 499,681 of record NZ_VISR01000003.1, on the reverse strand, counting down.
CCCCGCCGGAGGGATCCGACTTCGCGGGCCTCGTCCACTTCGAAGTGCGGCGGGCCCGCGCCCTTTTCGCCGAGGGCTACCGGCTCCTCCCCATGCTCGACCGGCGCAGCGGCGCATGCGTGGCCGCCATGGCCGGCATCTACCGTCGCCTGCTCGACCGCATCGAGCGCGACCCGGAGGCCGTGCTGCGCGGCCGTGTCTCGCTGCCCGGACGCGAGAAGGCGTACGTCGCCGTACGCGGACTGTCGGGGCTCGACACCCGGCACGTGTCCCGGCGGACCGTCAGGAGGCGCGCCTGATGGACTCTGTGGACCCAGTGCCCCGACCGGCAACGTTCGCCCCGTCGGCGCTGCCGGACTCCGACGGCCCGATGCGGCGGGCAACCCTCCGCTGCGGCGTGGCGTCCCTGACTGCGACGGCCGAGCGTGCACCGTTCATCCAGCACGCCCGGCGGGCAGGGAAGGACGCACGATGAGCGACGGCGCACACGCCTCGGCGGCGCACGCCGGCACCCCGGCACCGGCGGGGCGCAGTGCCGTCGTGGTCGGCGGCGGCCTCGCCGGGATCACCGCCGCGCTCGCGCTCGCCGACGCGGGCGTCAGGGTCACCCTGCTCGAAGGCAGGCCGAGACTGGGCGGCCTCGCCTTCTCCTTCCAGCGCGGCGACCTGACCGTCGACAACGGCCAGCACGTGTACCTGCGCTGCTGCACCGCCTACCGCTGGTTCCTCGACCGCATCGAGGGCGCGGCGCTGGCACCGCTGCAGGATCGTCTCGACGTGCCCGTACTCGACGTGAACCGGCCCGAGGGACGGCGGCTGGGCAGGCTGCGGCGCGACGCCCTGCCCGTACCCCTGCATCTGGGCCGGAGCCTGGCCACCTATCCGCACCTGTCGCTCGCCGAGCGTGCCGCGGTAGGGCGTGCCGCGCTCGCGCTCAAGGGACTCGACCTCGCCGATCCGACCCTGGACACCCAGGACTTCGGCAGCTGGCTGGCCGCCCACGGCCAGTCGGCGCGTGCCGTCGAGGCCCTGTGGGACCTGGTCGGGGTCGCCACCCTCAACGCGGTCGCGGGCGACGCATCGCTGGGGCTCGCCGCGATGGTGTTCAAGACCGGTCTGCTGTCCGACCCGGGCGCGGCCGACATCGGCTGGGCCCATGTACCGCTGGGCGAACTGCACGACCGGCTGGCCCGCAAGGCGCTCGACTCCGCGGGCGTCCGTACCGAAGTCCGTACACGCGTCACCTCCGTCTCCAACAACGAAAACGGGACCTGGAGCGTTCAGGTTCCCGGTGAGACGCTCCGGGCCGACACGGTCGTCCTCGCCGTACCCCAGCGCGAGACGCACGACCTGCTGCCGCCCGGCGCCCTCGACGCCCCCGAACAGCTGCTCAGGATCGGCACCGCGCCGATCCTGAACGTGCATGTCGTCTACGACCGCAAGGTGCTCGCCCGCCCCTTCTTCGCCGCCCTCGGCACCCCCGTGCAGTGGGTCTTCGACCGGACGGACGCGTCCGGGCTCGCCGAGGGGCAGTACCTGGCGCTGTCCCAGTCCGCCGCGCAGGACGAGATCGACGCACCGGTCGCCGAACTCCGCGAGCGCTACCTGCCGGAGCTGGAGCGCCTCGTCCCGGGCACCCGCGGCGCTGCGGTGAAGGACTTCTTCGTGACCCGGGAGCGCACGGCGACGTTCGCTCCCACCCCCGGCGTCGGGCGGCTGCGGCCCGGCGCCCGCACCAAGGCCCCCGGCCTGTACCTGGCCGGAGCGTGGACCGCCACCGGGTGGCCCGCGACCATGGAAAGTGCGGTCCGCAGTGGAGTGAGCGCGGCCGACGCCGCGCTGAGCGCCCTGGGCCGGCCCCGCCCCCGCCACCTCTTCGAGTTCGAGGAGGCGGCGTGACGCTCGATCAGGACGCGGCAGGCCCCCGCACCCCCGGTACCGCAACAAGAGGAGAGACTGTGCCCACTGTGCCCCCGGCCCCGATGCCCGCTCGGAGGACCGCGGTGGACGTGACCGCGCTTCTGGAGCGCGGCCGGACCCTGGCCACCCCGGTCCTGCGTGCGGCCGTCGACCGCCTGGCGCCTCCGATGGACACCGTCGCCGCCTACCACTTCGGCTGGATCGACGCGGCCGGCAACCCGGCCGACGGTGACGGCGGCAAGGCCGTGCGCCCCGCCCTGGCCGTTCTCTCCGCCGAAGTCACCGGCGCCGCACCCGAGGTGGGTGTCCCCGGGGCCGTCGCCGTCGAACTCGTCCACAACTTCTCGCTGCTGCACGACGACCTGATGGACGGCGACGAGCAGCGCCGGCACCGCGACACCGTCTGGAAGGTGCACGGCCCCGCCCAGGCCATCCTGGTCGGTGACGCCCTGTTCGCCCTCGCCAACGAGATCCTGCTGGAGCTCGGCACCGTCGAGGCCGGCCGCGCGACCCGCCGCCTGACCGCCGCCAGCCGCGCCCTGATCGACGGTCAGGCGCAGGACATCTCCTACGAGCACCGCGACCGCGTCAGCGTCGAGGAGTGCCTGGAGATGGAGGGCAACAAGACCGGCGCCCTGCTCGCAGCCTCCAGCTCCATCGGCGCGGTGCTCGGCGGCGCCGACGACCGCACCGCCGACACCCTGGAGAAGTACGGCTACCACCTGGGCCTCGCCTTCCAGGCCGTCGACGACCTGCTCGGCATCTGGGGCGACCCGGAGTCCACCGGCAAGCATCCCTGGAGCGACCTGCGCCAGCGCAAGAAGTCCCTGCCGGTGGTGGCCGCGCTCGCCGCGGGCGGCTCCGCCTCCGAGCGGCTCGGCGAGATCCTCGCCGCCGACGCCAAGAGCAGCGACTTCGAGAACTTCTCCGAGGAGGAGTTCGCGGCCCGCGCGGCCCTCATCGAGGAGGCCGGCGGCCGCGAGTGGACGGCCGAGGAAGCACGCCGTCAGCACACCATCGCCATCGAAGCCCTCGACACCGTCGACATGCCCGAACAGGTGCGGGCCGCCTTCACGGCACTCGCCGACTTCGTCGTCGTACGAAAGAGATGATCTTTATCGGTCGAATAACCCTCGCGTAGTCGCCGGCCGGTGTCGAGGGACGACGGACACCGGCCGACGGCGGACCCGTAGCAGCACGACTCGCACGACTGCACGAAGGGGAAGCCATGACAGCGACGACCGACGGAAGCACCGGGGCGACCATCCCGCCCCGCGCTGCCGCGGCCAGCGAAACAGACGTCACCACCCCCGCGGCGGCCGGGGTACAAGAAGCCGCCGAACGCGCCGCACGGCGCGCCACCGACTTCCTGCTGGCACGGCAGGACGCCCAGGGCTGGTGGAAGGGCGACCTCGAGACGAACGTCACCATGGACGCCGAGGACCTGCTGCTCCGTCAGTTCCTGGGGATCCGCGACGAGGCGACGACACAGGCCGCCGCCCTCTTCATCCGCGGCGAGCAGCGCGCGGACGGCACCTGGGCCACCTTCTACGGCGGGCCCGGTGAACTGTCCGCCACCGTCGAGGCGTACGTCGCCCTCCGCCTGGCCGGCGACGCGCCCGACGCGCCGCACATGGCGAAGGCCTCCGCATGGATCCGCGAGCGAGGCGGGATCGCCGCCTCCCGGGTGTTCACCCGGATCTGGCTGGCCCTGTTCGGCTGGTGGAAGTGGGAGGACCTGCCCGAACTCCCGCCGGAGCTGATCTACTTCCCCAGCTGGATGCCGCTCAACATCTACGACTTCGGCTGCTGGGCCCGGCAGACCATCGTGCCGCTGACCATCGTCTCGGCCAAGCGCCCGGTCCGCCCGGCACCCTTCCCGCTGGACGAGCTGCACACCGACCCGGCCGACCCCAACCCGGTCAAGCCCCTGGCTCCCGTGGCCAGTTGGGACGGTGCCTTCCAGCGTCTGGACAAGGCGCTGCACCAGTTGCGCAAGGTCGCTCCGCGCCGTCTGCGCAGGGCCGCGATGAACTCCGCCGCCCGCTGGATCATCGAGCGCCAGGAGAACGACGGCTGCTGGGGCGGCATCCAGCCGCCGGCCGTGTACTCGGTCATCGCCCTGCACCTGCTCGGCTACGACCTCCAGCACCCGGTGATGCGCGAAGGCCTCGCCTCGCTGGACCGTTTCGCCGTATGGCGCGAGGACGGCGCCCGGATGATCGAGGCCTGTCAGTCCCCGGTGTGGGACACCTGCCTCGCCACCATCGCCCTGGCCGACGCCGGACTGCCCGTCGACCACCCCCAACTGGTCAAGGCCGCCGACTGGATGCTCGGCGAGGAGATCGTCCGGCCCGGTGACTGGGCCGTGAAGCGGCCCGGACTGCCGCCCGGCGGCTGGGCGTTCGAGTTCCACAACGACAACTACCCGGACATCGACGACACCGCCGAGGTCGCTCTCGCGCTGCGCCGGGTCAGGCATCACGACCCCGACCGGGTGGACGGGGCGATCGGGCGCGCGGTGCGCTGGAACCTCGGGATGCAGTCGAAGAACGGCGCATGGGGCGCCTTCGACGTCGACAACACCAGCCCGTTCCCGAACCGGCTGCCGTTCTGCGACTTCGGCGAGGTCATCGACCCGCCCTCCGCCGACGTCACCGCGCACGTGGTCGAGATGCTCGCCGCCGAGGGCCTCTCCCACGACCCGCGCACCCGGCGCGGCATCGAGTGGCTGCTCGCCGAACAGGAGCCGGACGGCTCGTGGTTCGGGCGCTGGGGCGTCAACTACGTCTACGGCACCGGCTCGGTCGTGCCCGCGCTGACCGCGGCCGGACTGCCCGGCTCCCACCCGGCGATCCGTCGGGCCGTGACCTGGTTGGAGAGCGTCCAGAACGACGACGGCGGCTGGGGCGAGGACCTGCGCTCCTACAAGTACGTCAAGGAGTGGAGCGGCCGCGGAGCCTCCACCGCCTCGCAGACCGGGTGGGCGCTGATGGCCCTGCTCGCGGCGGGGGAGCAGGACTCCAAAGCCGTCGAGCGCGGTGTCCGGTGGCTGGCCGAGACCCAGCGGGAGGACGGCTCCTGGGACGAGCCGTACTTCACCGGCACCGGCTTCCCCTGGGACTTCTCCATCAACTACCACCTCTACCGGCAGGTCTTCCCGCTCACCGCGCTCGGCCGGTACCTGCACGGCGACCCCTTCGAGCGGCAGCCGCTGGCCAGGGCCAGGAAGCCGCTCTCCGAGATCAAGAAGCCGCTCTCCGAGGTCAAGGGGAGCTGAATGAGCGCCCAGCCCGCCCCGGCCCCGCTGCTGATCGCCTGCGCGCTCGGCATCGAGCACCTCGCCCTGCGCACCGGCGACCGGGGCGGTGCCGGCGGACCGTTCAGCCTCGTCCGTACGGGTATGGGCCCCAAGGCGGCGGAACGGTCCGTCACCCGGCTTCTCGCGGACCCGGCGCGGGCCGGCGCGGCCGTCCTGGCCACCGGCTTCTGCGCCGGGCTCGCACCCGGGATGCACCCCGGCGACCTGGTCGTCGCCGAGGAGACCCGGGACCCGCACGGGACCGTTCCGTGCGCGGGGACCGACCTGCTCGTGAAGGAACTCGTGCGCATCCTGCCCGGGCGCACCGTCCACACCGGGCCGGTCACCGGCTCCGACCACGTCGTCCGCGGCCACGAGCGGTCCGGGCTGCTGGCGACCGGCGCGATCGCGGTCGACATGGAGTCCGCGGCCACACTCCTGAGCGCCGTCCGCGCGGGCGAGCGCCCGGTTGCGGCCGTACGGGTGGTCGTGGACGCTCCAGAACATGAACTCGTCCGGATCGGCACAGTGCGCGGTGGAATATCAGCCTTCCGCGTCCTCCGTGCCGTCCTTCCCGCTTTTTTCGAATGGCACCGTTCTTTGTTGCTCCCCCGGAGGTGAGCCAGATGGCCATGCCGCTGCGTCAGTCCATCAAGGTCGCTACTTACCTGGCTGAACAGAAGATCCGCAGGCGGGACAAGTTTCCGCTCATCGTCGAGCTGGAACCGCTGTTCGCCTGCAACCTCAAGTGCGAGGGCTGCGGCAAGATCCAGCACCCGGCGGGTGTGCTCAAGCAGCGCATGCCGGTGGCCCAGGCCGTGGGCGCGGTGCTGGAGTCCGGCGCGCCGATGGTGTCGATCGCCGGCGGCGAGCCGCTGATGCATCCTCAGATCGACGAGATCGTGCGCCAGCTGGTGGCCAAGCGGAAATACGTCTTCCTGTGCACCAACGCCATGTTGCTGCGCAAGAAGATGGACAAGTTCACTCCCTCGCCCTACTTCGCCTTCGCGGTGCACATCGACGGGCTGCGCGAGCGGCACGACGAGTCCGTCGCGAAGGAGGGCGTGTTCGACGAGGCGGTGGAAGCCATCAAGGAGGCCAAGCGGCGCGGCTTCCGGGTGACCACCAACTCGACCTTCTTCAACACCGACACCCCGCAGACGATCATCGAGGTGCTCAACTTCCTCAATGACGACCTGCAGGTGGACGAGATGATGATCTCGCCCGCCTACGCCTACGAGAAGGCGCCCGACCAGGAGCACTTCCTCGGCGTCGAGCAGACCCGGGAGCTGTTCAGGAAGGCCTTCGCAGGCGGCAACCGCAGGCGCTGGCGGCTCAACCACTCCCCGCTCTTCCTGGACTTCCTCGAGGGCAGGGTCGACTTCCCGTGCACCGCGTGGGCGATCCCGAACTACTCGCTCTTCGGCTGGCAGCGCCCCTGCTACCTGATGAGCGACGGGTACGTGCCGACGTACCGCGAACTCGTCGAGGAGACCGACTGGGACAAGTACGGCCGCGGCAAGGACCCGCGCTGCGCCAACTGCATGGCGCACTGCGGCTACGAGCCCACCGCCGTCCTCGCCACCATGGGCTCCCTGAAGGAGTCGCTGCGGGCGATGCGCGAGACCATCGCCGGAAACCGGGAGTGACGCCATGACCGCCGTGCCCTTGGGCGTACCCGAGGTACCGGCCCGGCCGGTCGCACCGCGGCGCGTGTCGCGGCACATCCACGTCGGTCCGGTGGCGGTCGGGGGCGGAGCCCCGGTGTCGGTGCAGTCGATGACGACGACCCGTACGTCGGACATCGGCGCCACCCTGCAGCAGATAGCCGAACTGACCGCGTCCGGCTGTCAGATCGTCCGCGTCGCCTGCCCCACGCAGGACGACGCGGACGCCCTCGCGACCATCGCCCGCAAGTCGCAGATCCCGGTCATCGCCGACATCCACTTCCAGCCGAAGTACGTGTTCGCGGCCATCGAGGCCGGCTGCGCCGCCGTCCGCGTCAACCCCGGCAACATCAAGCAGTTCGACGACAAGGTCAAGGAGATCGCCAAGGCCGCCAAGGAGCACGGCACCCCGATCCGGATCGGCGTCAACGCCGGCTCCCTGGACCGCCGCCTGCTCCAGAAGTACGGCAGGGCGACCCCCGAGGCCCTGGTCGAGAGCGCCCTGTGGGAGGCCTCCCTCTTCGAGGAGCACGACTTCCGCGACATCAAGATCTCGGTCAAGCACAACGACCCGGTCGTGATGATCGAGGCCTACCGCCAGCTCGCCGAGCAGTGCGACTACCCGCTCCACCTGGGCGTCACCGAGGCCGGCCCCGCCTTCCAGGGCACGATCAAGTCCGCGGTCGCCTTCGGCGCGCTGCTCAGCCAGGGCATCGGCGACACCATCCGGGTGTCCCTGTCGGCGCCTCCGGCCGAGGAGGTCAAGGTCGGCCTCCAGATCCTGGAGTCCCTGAACCTCAAGCAGCGCGGTCTGGAGATCGTCTCCTGCCCGTCCTGCGGCCGCGCCCAGGTCGACGTGTACAAGCTGGCCGACGAGGTCACGGCGGGGCTGGACGGCATGGACGTGCCGCTGCGGGTCGCGGTGATGGGCTGTGTCGTCAACGGTCCCGGCGAGGCCCGCGAGGCAGACCTCGGGGTTGCCTCGGGCAACGGCAAGGGCCAGATCTTCGTCAGGGGCGAGGTCGTCAGGACCGTCCCCGAGTCCAGGATCGTGGAGACCCTCATCGAGGAGGCCATGAAGCTCGCTGAACAGATGAAGTGAGTTGGGGTTGAAGCACGGCACGGACCGAGAGGGGGCCCAGCGTGACGATTCTGGAGAGCATCAGGGGACCACGCGACCTGAAGGCGCTGTCCGAGGCGGAACTCGGTGAACTGTCCGAAGAGATCCGTGAGTTCCTGGTGCACGCGGTGGCGAGAACCGGCGGCCACCTCGGGCCCAACCTGGGGGTGGTGGAACTCTCCATCGCGCTCCACCGGGTCTTCGAGTCGCCGGTCGACCGCATCCTGTGGGACACCGGCCACCAGAGCTATGTCCACAAGCTGCTGACCGGGCGTCAGGACTTCTCCAAGCTGCGCGGCAAGGGCGGCCTGTCCGGCTATCCCTCGCGCGAGGAGTCCGAGCACGACGTCATCGAGAACAGCCACGCCTCGACCGCGCTCGGCTGGGCCGACGGCCTCGCCAAGGCCAACCAGGTGCAGGGGGAGAAGGGCCATGTGGTCGCGGTCATCGGCGACGGCGCGCTGACCGGCGGCATGGCCTGGGAGGCGCTGAACAACATCGCGGCCGCCAAGGACCGGCCGCTGATCATCGTCGTGAACGACAACGAGCGGTCGTACGCCCCGACCATCGGCGGCCTGGCCAACCACCTGGCCACCCTGCGCACGACCGACGGCTACGAGAAGGTCCTCGCCTGGGGAAAGGACGTCCTGCTGCGGACCCCGGTCGTCGGCCCCACCGTCTACGAGTCCCTGCACGGCGCGAAGAAGGGCTTCAAGGACGCCTTCGCCCCGCAAGGCATGTTCGAGGACCTGGGCCTGAAGTACGTCGGTCCGATCGACGGGCACGACATCAAGGCCGTCGAGTCGGCACTGCGGCGGGCCAAACGCTTCCACGGGCCCGTTCTGGTGCACTGCCTCACGGAGAAGGGTCGCGGCTACGAACCCGCCCTCGCCCACGAGGAGGACCACTTCCACACCGTCGGCGTGATGGACCCGCTCACCTGTGCACCCCTCACGCCGTCCAGCGGGCCCTCCTGGACCTCGGTGTTCGGCGACGAGATCGTCAGGATCGGGGAGGAGCGGGAGGACGTCGTGGCGATCACGGCGGCCATGCTGCACCCGGTGGGCCTCGGCAGGTTCGCCGAGCGCTTCCCGGACCGGGTGTGGGACGTGGGCATCGCCGAGCAGCACGCGGCCGTCTCCGCCGCCGGTCTCGCCACCGGCGGGCTGCACCCGGTCGTCGCCGTCTACGCCACCTTCCTCAACCGCGCCTTCGACCAGCTGCTGATGGACGTCGCCCTGCACCGGTGCGGGGTGACCTTCGTGCTGGACCGGGCCGGCGTCACCGGCGTGGACGGCGCGTCGCACAACGGCATGTGGGACATGTCCGTGCTGCAGGTCGTCCCCGGCCTCAGGATCGCCGCGCCGCGCGACGCCGACCAGCTGCGCGCCCAGCTGCGCGAGGCCGTCGCCGTGGACGACGCGCCCACCCTGGTCCGCTTCCCGAAGGAGTCCGTCGGCCCGCGGATCCCGGCGGTCGACCGCGTCGGCGGCATGGACGTCCTGCACCGCGGTGAAGACCCCGAGGTGCTGCTGGTGGCCGTCGGCGTGATGGCGCCGGTGTGCCTGCAGGCCGCCGAACTGCTGGCGGCGCGGGGCATCGGCTGCACGGTGGCCGACCCCCGTTGGGTCAAGCCCGTCGACCCCGAGCTGCCGGGGCTGGCCGCCGCACACCGGCTGGTGGCCGTCGTGGAGGACAACAGCCGGGCCGCCGGGGTCGGTTCGGCCGTGGCGCTCGCCCTCGGCGACGCCGACGTGGACGTGCCGGTACGCCGGTTCGGCATCCCGGAGCAGTTCCTCGCGCACGCCAAGCGCGGTGAGGTGCTGGCCGACATCGGCCTCACGCCCGTCGAGATCGCCGGACGGATCGGCGCGAGCCTGGCCGTCAGGGACCCGGGGCCCGCCGTCGAGGAGGCGGACTTCGCCGCCGAGGACGCGGGGGGCACAGTCAAGGAGAAAGCTGAATGACCAAGAAGTTCGACCTCGGCGCCCTCCTCGCCGACCGCGGAGCCGAGCGCTACGAGCTGCACACCAAGTACCTGAACCCGCAGCTCCCGCGCATGCTGCACACCATCGGCTTCGACAAGGTCTACGAGCGCGCCGAGGGCGCCCACTTCTACGACGCGGACGGCAACGACCACCTGGACATGCTCGCCGGGTTCGGGGTGATGGGGCTCGGCCGCCACCACCCGGTCGTCCGCCAGGCGCTGCACGACGTCCTGGACCTGAACCTCGCCGACCTCACCCGCTTCGACTGCCAGCCGCTGCCCGGCCTGCTCGCGGAGCGGCTGCTCACCCACAGTCCGCACCTGGACCGGGTGTTCTTCGGCAACAGCGGCACCGAAGCGGTCGAGACCGCCCTGAAGTTCGCCCGGTACGCCACCGGCAGACCGCGCGTCCTCTACTGCGACCACGCCTTCCACGGCCTGACCACCGGCTCCCTGTCGGTCAACGGCGAGGACGGCTTCCGCGACGGCTTCGCCCCGCTGCTGCCCGACACCGCCGTACCCCTCGGCGATCTCGACGCGCTCGCGCGGGAGCTGAAGAAGGGTGACGTGGCCGCCCTGATCGTGGAGCCGATCCAGGGCAAGGGCGTCCACGAGGCCCCGCCCGGCTATCTGCGCGCCGCGCAGGACCTGCTGCACCGGCACAAGGCGCTGCTCATCGCCGACGAGGTGCAGACCGGCCTCGGCCGCACCGGTGACTTCTACGCCTACCAGCACGAGGACGGCGTCGAACCGGATCTGGTGTGCGTGGCCAAGGCGCTGTCCGGCGGCTACGTCCCGGTCGGCGCGACCCTGGGCAAGGACTGGATCTTCAAGAAGGTCTACTCGTCCATGGACCGTGTCCTGGTCCACTCGGCGAGTTTCGGGTCCAACGCGCAGGCGATGGCGGCCGGCCTCGCCGTGCTGTCGGTGATGGAGGACGAGCAGATCGTCGCCGGGGTGCGCACCACGGGCGGCCTGCTGAAGTCCCGGCTCACCGCGCTGATCGACAAGTACGAGCTGCTCGCCGACGTCCGCGGCCGGGGCCTGATGATCGGCATCGAGTTCGGAAGGCCCAGCTCGCTCAAACTGCGCGGTCGCTGGACCATGCTCCAGGCGGCGCGCAAGGGCCTGTTCGCGCAGATGGTGGTCGTACCACTGCTCCAACGCCACCGGATCCTCACCCAGGTCTCCGGTGATCACCTGGAGGTCATCAAACTCATCCCGCCGCTGGTCGTGAACGAGGCCGACGTGGACCGGTTCGTGGACGCCTTCACGGCGGTGATGGACGACGCGCACAGCGGCGGCGGACTGATGTGGGACTTCGGCAAGACCCTGATCAAGCAGGCGGTGGCCAACCGCTGAACCCGGACTTTTGCCTCTGAGGCAATAAATTTGCCGCAGAGGCAAGAATCCGGCTGAATGGAGGCATGAACGCCTCAGAAGCCACGCCACCGGGGGGTCACGGCGACGAGCTGCCCGCCGTGGCGCCGCAGCTGCGTGACCTGCGCCGGCGCAGCGGCCTCACCCTGGAGGCCGCGGCCCGGTCCGCCGGGCTCTCGCCGGCCCATCTGTCCCGGCTGGAGACCGGACAGCGTCAGCCCTCGCTGCCGATGCTGCTCGCGCTCGCTCGTATCTACGGTACGACCGTCTCGGAGCTGCTCGACGAGACGGTGGCCGACCGGGACGCCATCGTGCGCGCCGCCGACATGGAGCCGACCCACGCGGGCGGCTGGACCTACTTCCAGGCCGGAGCCCCGGGACGCGGCATGCAGGCGCTGCGCGTCCGGGTGCCGTACGGCGCCCAGGGCGACATCGTGCGCGTCCACCCCGGCGAGGAGTGGCTCCACGTTCTCAAGGGGCGGCTCAGGCTGCGCCTGGGCGACACCGTGCACCTGCTGGCGCCCGGCGACAGCGCGCACTTCGACTCGCTCACCCCGCACCGCCTCGCCGCCGAGGACCACGACGGCGTGGAGCTGCTGTTCGTCCACACACTGCTGCAGAGTCCCACGGCCACACTGTGCCTGGGGCCGCTGAATGGAGAGCTGCCATGAGCAACTTCGAGGAGAGGTTCCCCCGCTCGCTGTGGGTCCGGCTGATCATCTACATCGCCGTCGGCCACCTGTTCGCCGCGTTCCTCTACCTGCTGTTCGAGCTGGGCGCCAAGAGCTGACCGTCGTCAGTCCAGCAGACGCTCCCGCAGCCGCTCCCGGGTCTGCGGGGTGAGCCCCAGACCCTGCGCGAAGTAGGCGTCGGTGCCGCCCCACGTCTCCTCGATACTCGCGAAAGCCGCCTCGAGATACTCGGCGCGGGCGTCGAAGAGCGGGCTCAGCAGCTCCATCACCTCGGGCGTGTACGCGGTGTCCGGGCTGCCGTTGCGACGGACCTTGTAGCGCCGGTGCTTGGCGTTGGACTCCAGGTAGTCGGCGACGACGGCGTCGCGCTCCACGCCCACGGCCAGCAGCGTGACGGCTATGGAGATGCCCGCGCGGTCCTTGCCCGCCGCGCAGTGCATGAGCGCGGGCACGCTGTCCTCGGCGATCGCGTGCAGCACCCGGGAGTGCTCGGCGGTGCGCTCCTTGACGATCGTCCGGTACGAGGCGACCATCCGGGCCGTCGCCTTGCCGTCCCCGAGGATGCCGCGCAGCTGCTCGATGTCGCCGTTGCGGACCATCTGCCAGAACTCGGCGCCGTCCGCCGGGTCGCTCAGCGGCAGGTTCACGTTCCGCACACCGGGCAGCTCGACGTCCGGGCCCTCCAGCTTCTGGTCGGCGGCGTTGCGGAAGTCGAAGATCGTGTGCAGGCCCAGGGACGCGAGGAAGGCCGCGTCCTCCTCGGTGGCGTGCGCGAGGTGGCCGCTGCGGAACAGCGCTCCGGGGCGCACCCGCCGCCCGTCCACGGTCGGCAGTCCGCCCACGTCGCGGAAATTGCGCACTCCGGCCAGCTCGGGCTCGGTCGAGGGGACCTGCTGCGTCACGGGGGCTCCTCCCGGTCGGCCCCGTCGGCGCGGCTCGTCGACGGGCACTCCGTCGACGATACGACATCGATTTCCTCGGGCAATGAGTTGTCCACAGGCGTTGCCACCAGGGGCTGCGGGGCCTAATGATGTTCGCACTTGAGCGGATCTGTTGGCACCTGTGAGGTCTCGATGGTGGACATCGCCGAAGACGGTCGTACATGGCTCCTGTCGGGCCCCGGCAGCAGCTATGCGCTGCATCTCACCGAGGCGGACGAACTGCTGCACCTGCACTGGGGGCCACGGATCGTGCTCGCCGACGCCGAGGCGCTGGCGGTGAGCCCGCTGCCCGCCTACTGGCCCTTCGAGTCCCCGCTCGACGGCCGTGAGGAGTACCCCGTCGAGGGCGGCCCCCGCTTCGTCCGTCCGGCCCTGTCGGTGCGCACCGAGGAGCGGCGCGGCACCGAGTGGCGCTTCGTGTCGTCCGACACGGTGGGCAGCGCCGAAGGTGACGAGCTGCGGCTGCGCTTCGACGACGACGGGCTCGCCGTCACCCTGCACTACCGGATGCGCGGGGACGTCGTGGAACGCCGGGTGACCGTGGACAACGGCTCACGCGCGCGCGTGGAGCTGCTGCGCGCCGACGCCGCGACCTGGACCCTGCCCGACCGCGAGGGCTGGCGGCTGTCCCAGCTGCACGGCCGCTGGGCCGCCGAGTCGCTGCTGGCCACCGCCCCCCTCGTCTACGGCGAGAAGATCATCGGCAGCCGCCGCGGTCACACCGGCCACCAGCACCTGCCCTGGGTCGCGCTGGACACCGACGCGACCGAGGAGCGCGGCGAGGTCTACGGCTGCGCGCTCGGCTGGTCCGGGTCCTGGCGGATCGCCGTCGCCCAACTCCCGGACGCGCGCGTGCAGATCACGGGCGGCGCCGGATACGACGACTCCGGCCTGCTGCTGCTCGAGCCGGGGGAGTCGTACGCCAGCCCCGTCTTCGCCGGCCTGTGGAGCGACGGCGGCTTCGGCGGGGCCAGCCGCACCTGGCACGCCTACCAGCGGGCGTACGTCATCCCGGACGCGGAGCAGGACCGGCCGGTGCTGTTCAACTCCTGGGAGGCGACCAACTTCGACATCTCCGAGGAGCAGCAGACCGCCCTCGCCCGGCGGGCCGCCGGCATCGGCGTCGAGCTGTTCGTCGTGGACGACGGCTGGTTCGGCGCCCGCACCAGTGACCGGGCGGGCCTCGGCGACTGGACGCCCAACCCCGACCGCTTCCCGCACGGCCTCAAGCCCCTCGCAGACCAGGTGCACGGCCTCGGTATGCAGTTCGGCATCTGGGTCGAGCCCGAGATGGTCAACCCCGACAGCGACCTCTACCGCGCCCACCCCGACTGGGTGCAGTATCAAACGGGACGAAAGAGGACAGAGCTGCGCAATCAGCTCGTCCTCAACCTCGCCCGCGATGACGTCCAGGAGTACCTCTGGGAGCAGCTGGACACCCTCCTGTCGAGCGCCCCGATCGACTATGTGAAGTGGGACTTCAACCGCTGCTTCACCGACGCCGGATGGCCGGGGGAGCCGTACCCGCAGCGTCTGTGGGTCGACCACGTCCACGCCCTGTACGCCCTGCTGGACCGGCTGCGCGCCGCCCATCCCTCGGTCGCCTTCGAGTCCTGCTCGGGCGGTGGAGGGAGGATCGACCTCGGCGTGTTGAGCCGCACCGACCAGGTGTGGACCTCCGACAACACCGACCCGCTCGACCGGCTCGCCATCCAGCACGGCTTCAGCCAGATCCATCCGGCGCGGGTCATGGCCGCCTGGGTCACCGACAGCCCGAACACCCAGCTCAACGGGCGGGAGAGCTCCTTGCGGTTCCGCTTCGTCAGCTCGATGGCCGGGGTGCTCGGCGTCGGCGGCGACCTCACCGAGTGGAGTGGGGAAGAGCTGGCCGAGGCCCGTCGCTGGGTGGACCTCTACAAGGAGATCCGGCCGGTGGTCCAGCGTGGCGACCAGTACCGGCTGCGGCCGCCGACGGGCGGTCTGAGCGCCGTCCAGTACGTCCTCGGGGACGAGACCGTGGTACTCGCCTGCCTCCAGGCGCAGCACTACGGCGAGCCGGTGCCGGCGCTGCGACTGCGCGGACTCGACCCGGCAGCGTCGTACGAATGCCATGAAACGGGCGAAGTGCACCGCGGTGCGGTCCTGCTGCACCACGGGCTGCGCACCGGACTGAAGGGTGACCTGGATGCGAAGGTTATCCGACTGCGCAGCATCTGAGCTGTCTGTCGGAATTGGAGCCCTTCGTTCCAACTCGCTCCGGGACAAGGGGGCGTGGGGATCGGCGCGTGAGGAGCGTCATATTCGTGACCGTGTGTCGCGCGGCATGTCCACGTAATCCCCATAAGGGTGAAGGGAATTCAAAAGGGCGAGGATTCGGGAATTCACGGAGAGTGACCGTGAATTCCCGAATTCGATCATTTGAAGCGACGACGCCGGGAACCTGCTGCTTGTCCGGGTGCGTCTTGCTCGCTTACGTTCGCCACCAATCCGGTCGGAACGCCGAATCCTGCCGCCGCCCGGAGTCCCCACACACTTCACCCGTGTTCGGCAGGAGCGGGGGACCCACCAGGTATGACTGCCTGTCCCGGTCTCCGGGACAGGCTGGGGTGCAGCCGCGCAGCGCGCGGCCGGGCAGCTCCAGCCCGAACCCGTCAGCTCACCTCGCAGGCGCCGGAGAGGAATGCGCCATGCCCGCGAAGGGTAAGCACCGCCGTCCCAAGCCCCCGCGTTTCACCCGCTCGATCGCCGTCGCCGGAACCGGTGGCGCCGCGCTGGCCCTGCCGCTCCTCGGGGCCACCGGAGCGCACGCCGCCACCACGCAGACCGTTTCCGGAAAGGCCGTGCAGTCCCTGCCGGCCGTGGCGAAGACGGCCGTGAAGAAGGCGGCCGCGCAGCGGAATCCGGGTGTGCGCACCTACACGGTGAAGTCCGGCGACTGGCTCGCGAAGATCGCCGGCGCGCAGCACGTCAGCGGCGGCTGGCAGCGGCTCTACGACGACAACCGGCAGGCCGTGGGCCAGGACCCCTCGCTGATCCACCCGGGTCTGAAGCTGTCGCTCGGTGCGAAGGCCGTCCAGCCGCACACCGAGCCCTCCGCCCCGGCGCCGGCATCCCCGTCCCGGTACCGGTCCGGCCAGGCCTCCGGTGCCGCCGCCGCGCCTGCCGCGCCCTCCGCACCTTCCGTGCCGTCCACCGGCTACACCCTCCCGGTCACCGGCGCCACCATCGGTACCGGCTACCACGTGGCCGGCAGCATGTGGTCCAGCGGTTACCACACCGGCGTCGACTTCGTCGTGCCGACCGGTACCCCGCTCAAGGCCGTCGCCGCCGGCACCGTCGTCTCCGCCGGGTGGGGCGGCGCGTACGGCAACCAGGTCGTCATCAAGCTGAACGACGGCTACTACGCCCAGTACGGCCACCTCTCGCAGCTCTCCGTCACGGCCGGCCAGACCGTGACCGCGGGCCAGCAGATCGGCCTCTCCGGTGCGACCGGCAACGTGACCGGCCCGCACCTGCACTTCGAGATCCGCACCACGCCGAACTACGGCTCGGACCTCGACCCGGTCGCCTACCTCCGCTCGCACGGCGTCGCCGTGTGAGGATCCCGCTCCGCGGGATCCCCTCTTTGAGAAACACCTGCCCTGACAAGCCGCTGAAGGCCGGACCCGGTTCCCCGGGTCCGGCCTTCAGCGTGTGCGCACCGTCAACGCGCCCCGACGTCGCGCTATTCCTGGATTGGCAAATGATTTAAGGGTGTCTCATCTCACCGTTCGTCAACCCCTGCCTACGGTCGCGTAGGTCACATCCGAAGGTGAATCATGGTCCGACGTGGCAGACGATTCGAAGAATGACAACAGATCACTGATCGGGTCGTACGTGGCGGTGGGGGACAGCTTCACCGAGGGCGTGGGCGACCCCGGCCCCGACGGGGCGTTCGTGGGCTGGGCCGACCGGTTCGCGGTACTGCTCGCGGACCGGCGTCCCGAGGGCGACTTCGCGTACACCAACCTGGCCGTGCGCGGAAAGCTGCTCGACCAGATCATGGCGGACCAGCTCCCCAAAGCCGTCGAACTCGCCCCGGACCTCGTGTCCTTCTGCGCGGGCGGCAACGACATCATCCGGCCCGGCACCGACCCGGACGAGGTGGCCGAGCGCTTCGAGCGGGCCGTGTCCCAGCTCACCGAGGTCGCGGGCACCGTGCTCGTGACGACCGGCTTCGACACCCGTGGCGTCCCGCTGCTCAAGCATCTGCGCGGCAAGATCGCCACCTACAACGGGCACGTCCGCGCCATCGCCGACCGGTACGGGTGCCCCGTGCTCGACCTGTGGTCCCTGAAGTCCGTCCAGGACCGCAGGGCGTGGGACGGCGACCGGCTCCACCTCTCGCCCGAGGGGCACACGCGCGTGGCACTGCGCGCCGGCCAGGCCCTCGGCCTGCAGATCCCGGCCGACCCGGAGCAGCCCTGGCCGCCGCTCCCGCCCCGGGGCACCCTGGAGGTCCGCCGCGACGACGTCCACTGGGCCCGCGAGTACCTCGTCCCGTGGATCGGCCGCCGGCTGCGCGGCGAGTCCTCCGGGGACCACGTGACGGCGAAGGGCACCCTGTCGCCGGACGACATCAAGATGCGGATCGCGTCGGTGGCGTGACGGCCGGCGTCCGTGCCCCGCACCGCGAACCCGGCGGTGCGGGGCACGTCCGTGCCACCGCACCGGTCGCAGGCTCAGCGCTCCCGCTCGGTCAACGCCTCCCGGCCCAGCCCGAGTTCCCGGGCCAGGGCCTCGTCCGCCCACTGCCGCGCCCGGGACCGCGGCACCGAGCCCGGGTACGACGTCAGCTGCACCGCGAGACCGTCGAGGAGCGCGGTGAGCCGCAGCGCCGCTCCCGCCGGGTCGGCGCACTCGAACTCGCCCGCCGCCACGCCCTCCGCGATGACCTCGGTGATCGCCGCCTTCCACTGCAGGTCCAGGTCGCGGCTGACCTGCCGGAGGGCGGGCTCGCGCAGCGCCACCGCCCAGCCCTCGATCCACAGCCGCCAGCCCTTGGCCTGACCCGTGGGCGCGTACCAGCGCACGGCGGCCCGCAGCCGGCGCAGCGCGGAGGTGCGTCGCTCCAGCAGCCCCCGCAGATGCGCCAGGTCGTCCGCGGCCGCGTAGGTGAAGGCCTCGGCGACCAGCTTCTCCTTGGTCGAGAAGTGATACAGCACCAGGGCGTTGCTCACGCCGAGCGCGGAGGCCACGTCGGCGATCCGCACCGCCGCCACGCCCCGCACCTCGATCTGCTCGATGGCGGCCCGCAGCAGCTCCTCCCGCCGCTCGGCCACACTCAACCGCACTCTCGCCACGCGGTCACCCTAATCCGTCGCTCAGGGCCGCACCGAAAGGGCCGGTCTGCCACGTCCACTTCGGGTGCCGCGGGCCCAGAGGCGCCCGGCCGGTGTCAGCGGTACCACCCGAAGCGCTCCGCGATCACCGGCAGACGGTCGCCGACCAGGGCGTGGGCGGCGGCGCGCGGCGCCGTACCGTCGGTCTGGGCGCGCGTGAGCATCAGATCGACCAGGGCGCGCATCGAACGTCGGATGTGCGCGAACGCCTCGTCGGCGTCCGGGCCGATGTCGCCGAACAGGGTCCACCACCACCAGGCGTTCGTGGCCGAGTTGACCACCACGTCCGGTAGTACGGTGACCCCGCGCGCGGCCAGCAGCGCCTCCGCCTCGGGCAGGACGGGCATGTTGGCCGCCTCGACGATCCAGCGGGCGGTGATCCGCTCCTGCTCGGCGGTGCCGATCGCGTACGAAACCGCGGCCGGCACCAGCACCTCGACGTCCGCGGACAGCCACGCGTCACCGGGCAGTTCACGGTCGCCGGGGCGCAGCACGCAGCGGTCGACCGTTCCGTAGGCGTCCCGCGCGGCCAGCAACGCCTCCACGTCGAGACCCTCCGGGTTGGCGACGGTCCCCTTGACGTCGGCCACGGCCACCACGGTGAGCCCCGCGCGCGCGAGGAAGCGGGCGGTGGCCCCGCCCATCGTGCCCAGGCCCTGCACGGCCACCCGGGTGCCCCGGTACGGCACCGATGCCCGGTCCAGGGCGGCCAGCACCGACTCGGCGACCCCGCAGCCGCCCGCCAGCTCGTCCAGGCCGATGCCGTCCACCTCGACGGCGAAGGCGTCCGCGAGCCGCTCGCGGGCCGCCGCCTCGTCGTCCAGCAGCGGGTACACGGCCTGCACGGAGGAGACCAGGCCCGCCTCCGCCGCCGCACGGTCCACCAGGTCCTGGGTGAGGCCCAGATCCTCGCCGGTGGTCCAGAAGCTCTCGATGTACGGCCGCATGGCCCGCAGGTAGCGCACGAGCAGCCCGTACGCCCCGGGGTCCTGCGGATCGCAGTCGATGCCGCCCTTGGCGCCGCCAAGAGGGACGTAACGGCCCTCGGGGTCGTAGTGCAGGGCCTCCTTCATCGTCATGCCCCGGGCGAGTCCGGCGACCTCCTCCAGGGTGCAGCCGGGCCGCATCCGCAACCCGCCGCTGGCCACGCCCCGCACCAGCCGGTCCACGACCAGGAAGCCCCGGCGGCCGGTGATGTGGTCGGTCCAGACGAGCGACATCAAAGGGGCGGTCATGGGGTCTCCCGGGTGACAGTTACTGAATCGCGAGTCAGTATTCGGATCTGGTGGACAGCCTGTCAACGTGTGACGGATCCGCGGCGGCGCACACAGGACGGTGGCCGGTGACCCCGGCCACCGGGGCCTGTCGGGGGCGCCGACCATAATGGAGGGCCTCAGCGACTCACCAGGAGGTACCGTGACCGGTTTGCGTTCCCAGAGCTTCGGGCTCGGCATGTTCCAGCCCGAGGCCTTCGGCGCGGAACCGAGCGGTGAGCGCATGGCCCGCATCCGCCGCTCCCCCCACTTCAAGGACGGCGTCTTCCAGAACCCCGGCGGCACCGCACGCACCCGGCCCTCCGGGTCCACGCTCGACCTCGCCAAGGTGTTCCTGGACAAGGACACCCGGCCGCTGCGCGCGCCCCGCGGCACCGTCCCGGTGCACCCCACCACCCTGGCCGACATCGCCAAGCCGCCGGCCACGGGGCTGCGGGTGACCTGGATGGGCCACTCCAGCGTGCTCGTGGAGATCGACGGCCACCGTGTCCTGTTCGACCCCGTCTGGGGTGAGCGCTGCTCCCCGTTCCCCTTCGTCGGGCCCAAGCGGCTGCACCCGGTGCCGCTGCCGCTGGCCGCGCTCGGCCCGGTCGACGTGGTGGTCGTCTCGCACGACCACTACGACCACCTGGACATGCCCACGATCAAGGCGCTGGCCGGCACGGACACCGTGTTCGCCGTGCCGCTCGGCGTCGGTGCCCATCTCGAACACTGGGGCGTGTCCGCGGACCGGCTGCGCGAGCTCGACTGGCACGAGGCCACCAGGATCGGCGGGCTCACCCTCACCGCCGCCCCGGCCCGCCACTTCTGCGGCCGCGGCCTGCGCAACACCCAGCACACCCTGTGGGCGTCCTGGGCCGTGGCGGGCGAGGAGCACCGGGTCTACCACAGCGGTGACACCGGCTACTTCGAGGGCTTCAAGGACATCGGCGCGGCCCACGGCCCGTTCGACGCCACCATGATCCAGATCGGCGCGTACAGCGAGTTCTGGCCCGACATCCACATGACTCCCGAGGAGGGGCTGCGCGCCCACCTCGACCTCCAGGGCGGCGACCCGCACGGAGTGCTGCTGCCGATCCACTGGGGCACCTTCAACCTGGCCCCGCACCCGTGGGCGGAACCCGGCGAGTGGACCAAGGAGGCCGCCGAGGAGGCCGGCCAGGCGGTGGCGCTGCCCCGGCCCGGCGAGCCCTTCGAGCCTGCCGGCAAGCTCCCCGCCGAGGCCTGGTGGCGCGGTGTCTCCGGCACCGTGCGCCGTACCTGGCGGTCGCTCGGGGCGCTGGCCGCCGAGCCCGGCGCGCGCAAGGGGCTCGACCACGGGTGATCGAGGGCCCGCGCGTTTCTCCGGATAAAACGTACAATTATTGATGAAGTGTACGGCGTATCCGGAGTGCGGCCATGGAACTGCGGGACAACCCAGAAGGACGGGGGCGCCTCAGCCGCCCCCGCGTGCTCGCCGCGGCCGTCGCCCTGGTGGACCGTGAGGGGCTCGCGGCCCTGACCATGCGCCGCCTCGCCGCCGACCTGGGTGTGGAGCCGATGGCCATCTACCGGTACACCGCCGGCAAGGAAGCCCTCCTCGACGGCCTCGTGGAGACATTCTTCGCAGAGGTCAACGAGCGGCTGCGGACCTCGGCGCAGCAGGCCCGCGCCGACTCGGACGCCGTACCCGAAGAGCCGCCCTGGCGGGCCGAACTGCGCAGGATCGCCCGGGCGTTGGCGTATGTCGTGCACGCCCACCCCGAAATCCTCCCCGTGGTCGCCACCCGCCCGCTCGCCGTGCCCGTGGCGCGCCGCCCGCAGTCCTGGCTCCAGCTCACCGAGCACGTGCTCGCCGTCCTGGCCCGCGCCGGTTTCGACGACGCCACCGTGCTGACCGTCTACCGCACCTTCGTGGCCTGGACCCTCGGCTGCCTCCTCGTGGACAAGCGCCAGGTGGTGGACGACAGCGAGGAACCGGACCTCATGCTCCGGCTCGGTCTGCACCGGCTGCCCGCCGCCGACTACCCACGGCTGCGCGCCCTCGTCCCGCACTTCGCCGAGTACGACGACGAGCGGGAACTGGCGGCCGGCCTCGACAGGCTGCTGAGCGGCCTGCCCGAGGTTCCCCTTGACGCCTTCTAGCACGGCGGAGCACCCTGAGAATACGACGTACATATATGGCGTAAATGCCATCAAACGTCAGCCGGCGTTGTTTCGACGCCACAGATCGACGTCACAGATCAACGTCACAGATCTATGGCACCGGTCAACGTCTCCGATTCGACGTCTCCGATCGTCGAAGTCCGCACGGTCCTCACACGCGGCACTCGCGCTGCCGGGTGGCCTTGTGGCGCGCCCGACGGCGCCGGAAGAAGCGGTCATGTCCAGCACTTCACCACCCGTCCTGCGCGTGCGCGTCACCGCCCGGGACACGGAAACCCTGCGTGCGCTCCTGCGCGACGCGCATCCCGACGTCGGCGGAAGCCCCCGCCTGACCGATGACGGCAGGTGCAGCATCGACGCCTACGTCACCGCCGAACAGGCCGAGGCCCTCGAACGCGAGGGCGTGTCGGTCACCACGGTCGAGAACGCCACTGCCAAGGGACTCGCCCGCCAGGCCGAGGTCGGCGAGGGGGACCGGTTCGCCCCCGCCGACGCCGTGCCGCACGGGCTGGCCGTCAAGGCGTAGCGCCCGGGAGGAGCGCCATGTCGTACCTGAACATCACTGAGGTCGAGTCCGCCGTGACCAGCCTGGCCACCGCCTTCCCGGCCACGAGCCGGCTCATCGACCTGCCCGAGACCTCGGTCGAGGGCCGCGCCGGTCACGCTCTGCGGATCGGTGCCGCCCCGGCCGGAACCCGGGACTGCGCCGTCCTGATCGGGGGCGTCCACGCCCGGGAGTGGGGCAGCTGCGAGATCCTCGTCCACTTCGCCGCCGACCTGCTGGAGGCGTACGACGCGGGAACCGGCCTGATCTACGGGGGGACGAGCTTCACCAGCGACCAGGTGCGCAGGATCCTGGACGAGCTGGAGGTCGTCGTCCTCCCGCTGGTCAATCCCGACGGCCGCCTCTACAGCCAGACCGTCGAGCCGATGTGGCGCAAGAACCGCAACCCGGCACAGTCGGGCGGCGACCCCGACCGCATCGGCGTCGACATCAACCGTAACTACGACTTCCTCTTCGATTTCCGCACCGCCTTCGACCCGGACGCGGCACCGCGCGTCTCCGACGATCCCGGTGACCTCGTCTACCAGGGCCCGAGAGCCTTCTCGGAACCCGAGACCCGCAACGTGCGCTGGCTGCTCGACACCTACCCGCGCACCCGCTGGCTCGTCGACGTGCACAGCTACTCCGAGGACATGCTGACCGTCTGGGGCGACGACGAGAACCAGTCCGCCGCCCCGGCCCAGAACTTCCTCAACCCGGCCTTCGACCACCGGCGCGGGGTGCCCGGTGACGCGTACGCGGAGTACCTCCCGAAGTCCGACGCCGACGACGCCGTGGTCCTCGCCGAACAGTTCTGCGCGGCACTGAAGGGCGTACGCGGCCGCGCCTACACCCCGATGTCCGCCTTCCACCTCTACCCGACCTGTGGGACCAGCGACGACTACGCCTACTCCCGGCACCGTGCCGACGAGCACAAGGGCAAGATCCTCGGCTTCACCATCGAGTGGGGCGACGAACCCGGCGGCTTCCACCCGCCGTGGCCGGAGATGGAGCGGATCGTCCTGGACGTCGACGCCGGGCTGGTCCAGTTCTGCGTCACGGCACTCGACTGACACCTCCGATACCGACCCCTCCACGGCAGGAGTCGAGTCAAGGCCATGACTGATACTCTCCGTGACAATTTCTCGGACCGGGTGGAGCGTGGCCGGAGTGCTTCGGTGGGGGGTTCGTGTCCCATGCCGGGGGCGAGCCGAGGCGGACGCGGGCTCCGGCGCCCGGATCGCCCCCTCGCCCCCGTGACCACTTTTGAGCAGGTGATTTCGTTCTCTTTCGGGTCGGATCGATGGGCGTGACACGGTTATCGGTCTGTCGTACGAGGGCTCATACCAGAGCGGGACCCTCCCCGGGTGACTTTGTCAACTGCCCACCGCACTTGATGCGCAGGCGACTACTGTGAGTGTCCGGATGGCAGCCCGACGGACCAGTACGAGGACGCAGATGTCTCACCTCCGTGCACCGGCCGCCCGTGCCGACCGCCGTGAGGGCGGCCGGCACGGGCGACCGGTCGCCCGACCCGCTCCCGCACTGCCCGAGACGCACATACGGCCTCAGCTGATGCGGCTCGCCGTGCTGCCGCCCGTCGCGGTCGCGCTCAGCGCCAGTGCGGCGGTCCTGTTCAGCATCCGCTCCACCGGCGCACGCCCCGCGCCCACCCTGTGGGCCGTGCTCGCCGGAGCGGTCGCGGTGACCGTCGCGGGCATCATGATCGCGGCCGTCGCCGCCGACCGGGCCGCCCGCTCGGTCAGCGACCGCGTCGACGCCCTGCGCCGCAGCACCGCGCGCGGCGAGGCCGATCTGCGTGCCCTCGTCGAGGGGCTGCGCCACGGCGAGACCCCGCCGCAGCGGGGGCAGCGCCGCCGGCCACCACAGGACGCCGACGACTTCGAACTGCTCGCCGCCGACCTGGCGCACGCGTACGACGGCGCCGTCACCGCCGTCGTGCAGGCCAGCCAGCTCTCCAGCCAGGCGGGCAGCGAGCAGAAGCTCGAGGTCTTCGTCAACCTCGCGCGGCGGCTCCAGTCCCTGGTGCACCGGGAGATCTCGATCCTCGACGACCTGGAACACGAGATCGAGGACCCCGCACTCCTCAAGGGCCTGTTCCACGTGGACCACCTGGCCACCCGGATCCGACGGCACGCCGAGAACCTCGCCGTGCTCGGCGGCGCCGTCTCGCGCCGGCAGTGGAGCAACCCGGTGAGCATGACCGAGGTGCTGCGCTCCGCCATCGCCGAGGTCGAGCAGTACTCCCGGGTGAAGCTGGTGCCGCCCGTCGACGGCGAACTGCGCGGCCACGCCGTCGCCGACGTCATCCACCTGCTCGCCGAACTCGTCGAGAACGCCACGGTGTTCTCCGCCCCGCACACCCAGGTGCTGCTCCGCGCCAACCTCGTCACCTCCGGGCTCGCCGTGGAGGTCGAGGACCGCGGACTCGGCATGCCGGTCGGCGAACAGAACAAGATGAACGCCCTGCTCGCCGACCCCGACCAGGTCAATGTCGCCAGCCTGCTGGCCGACGGACGGATCGGCCTCTACGTCGTCTCCCAGCTCGCCCGGCGCCACGGCATCGGCGTACGCCTGCAGACCAACATCTACGGCGGCGTGCAGGCCGTACTCGTGGTCCCGCAGGCGTTGTTGGGCACGACGCGGGGGGTACCCGGGGCCGCACAGCCCCAGGACACGGTGGGGAACCCCCAGGTTCCGCAGCAGGGGCGTGCGTCCTGCGTGGAGCACCGGCCGGGAGCCGCGGCCGGCGCGGGCCCGGCGGGCGCACCCGGCACGAATGACCCGGGCGGCGCGCGAACGGGAGGGCAGGCCGGGACCGGACCGGACCCGGCGGCCGGACGGCGACGGCACGCGCAGCACGGATCCGAGCACAGCGGTACCCCCGGGCGCGCAGGCATGCAGAACGGGAGCGCCCGGAACGGGGGTTCACCGGGTGCCGGTTCACCACCCCCGCTGCCCGTGCGCGGCACCCACGAGCAGCGGCCCCACATCGCCGAGGCCGTGCCCGGCATCAACGCCGAGGACCGGCCGGTGCTCGAGGCCCACGCGGGCACCCTGCCCGGCCCGCGCACGGGTGCGGTCCGCGGCACGATGGGCAAGCCCCAACTGCCCCGCCGCCGCGCCCAGGAGCACATCGTTCCCCAACTGCGCGGCGGGCCTGTTCCCCGCCAGGACGGGGACGTCGTCGCGGGCCACGACCCCGGCCTGATGGCGGCCTTCCAGCGGGGTATCGGACTCGCCGAGGCACAGCAGAACATGGAGCCGGCCTACGGGGATTCACCCCATGCGGAGGCCGCGCCCGGGGTGCCCGGACACCTGGACGCGGGCCCGGCTCACAGAGCACCGGCCACGGTGCCGCCCCATGTGCGCCCCGCACACGTCGACGCAGGCCCACTGGGGGCCGACCCCATGGCCGCCCACCCCATGGACGCGGCCGACCCCCTGGCCCAGACGCCCATATCCCAGATCCACACGCACGTGCCCGTGTCCGAGGGCACCGGCCGGTCCGACGGGAGCGCACCGGCCGGATGACCACCCTCGTCAGTCCCGCACCACCCCCCACCCCCAGCGCTCCCGCTGACCTTCGTACCCCAAGGAGTCGATCCACCATGGCGAGCGACGCGCCGACCGCCCAGGCATCCGACCTCGACTGGCTGCTGAGCGGCCTAGTGCAGCGCGTACCGCACACCAACAGCGCGGTGCTCCTGTCCTGCGACGGACTGGTGAAGTCCGTGCACGGCCTAGACCCGGACAGCGCCGACCACATGGCGGCCCTGGCCTCCGGCCTCTACTCCCTCGGCCGCAGCGCGGGCGTCCGGTTCGGCGACGGCGGGGACGTCCGCCAGGTCGTCGTCGAACTCGACTCGACGCTGCTGTTCGTCACCACCGCCGGTTCCGGCACCTGCCTCGCCGTGCTCGCCGGCCGCGAGGCCGACGCCGCCGTGCTCGGCTACGAGATGGCGATGCTGGTCAAGAGCGTCCGCCCCTACCTGGTGACAGCACCCCGGCAGCACGCTGTCGATTCCACGGCGATGAGGCCTTGAACGTGGCCGCAGCCGGCGACGGGCCCTGGCTCGACGACGCGGCCGGACGGCTGGTGCGCCCGTTCACGGTCAGCAACGGCCGCACCGAGCCCAGCATCGCCCTCGACCTGATGTCGCAGGTGATGGCCACCGGTGTCACCCCGCTCGGCTACCTCGGCCCCGAGCACGCCCAGGCGCTCGACCTGTGCCGCGCGCCCGTCTCGGTGGCCGAGGCGGCCGCGCATCTCAAACTGCCCGCCGTGGTCACCAAGGTGCTCCTCTCGGACCTCGTCGACTGCGGGGCGCTGACCACCAAGCCCCCCGCGTTCCACCACAACCCCACTGACCGGTCTCTGCTGGAGGCAGTGCTCGATGGACTACGACGACAGCTCTGACCCGTTTCCGACCGCCCTCAAGATCCTGGTGGCGGGCGGGTTCGGGGTCGGCAAGACCACCTTCGTGGGAGCGGTCAGCGAGATCGCCCCGCTCAGCACCGAGGAGCTGCTCACCACCGTCAGCGCCGCCACGGACAACCTCGACGGCATCGAGAACAAGGTCGAGACGACGGTCGCCATGGACTTCGGCCGGATCACGCTCGATCCGGAGCACGTCCTGTACCTGTTCGGCACGCCCGGGCAGGAGCGGTTCTGGTTCATGTGGGACGAGCTGTCGGAAGGGGCGCTCGGCGCGGTCATCCTCGCCGACACACGCCGTCTGGAGGAGTGCTTCGCGGCCGTGGACTTCTTCGAGGAACGCGGCCTCGCCTTCATCGTCGCCATCAACGAGTTCGACGGCGGCTACCGCTACGACCCGGAGGAGGTGCGCGCGGCCCTCGACCTCGACGCGGAGATCCCGGTCGTCTGCTGCGACGCCCGCATCTCCAGCTCCGGCGTACAGACCCTGCTCACCCTCGTACGCCACCTCATCGCCCACGCCCCGGCGCCCGCGCCGAGCCACGGCGCCCACATGTGATCCAGCCATACCGTCCACGGAGCCGCCCCATGCGACACGCCCACAGCGCCGGAGCCCGGTCATGAGCTACGAGCCGCCCCGACCGGTCCGGGGTCTGCTGCTCACCCCCGAGGACAGGGAGGCGCCCGCCCGCACCTCCCGGCTGCGCCGACTCGGCCTGGGGGAGCGGCCCGAAGCCGCTCTCGACGCCTTCGCGCACCATCTCGGCCAGCTCACCGGCGCGCCGTACGCCATGGTCAACTTCGTCGGCGAGGGCCACCAGTACTTCGCGGGCCTGCGCACCCCGGTGACCGCGCCCGTGGTCCGGGAGGACGGCAGCAGGCCCGAGATCGGCCGTGTCCTGCCGCGCGACCACGGCTTCTGCCCGCACGTGGTGGTCCGGCGCAAGGCCCTGGTACTGGAGGACGTCTGCGACTATCCCCGCTTCGCCGGCAACCCGGTCGTGGACGAGTACGGCATCCGCTCCTACCTCGGCGCCCCGCTCATCGACAGCTCCGGCATGGCGCTCGGCACCGTGTGCGCCTTCGACGTCGCACCCCGGGCCTGGGGGAGGTCCGGGCTGGAGACCATCAAGGCGCTGGCCGCCGAACTCGTCGCACGCATCGAACGGTCCGCGGACGACGGGCTGCCGATCTGAGGTGCCCGCGGGGACGGACACGACCGTGGGGATCCGGGAGGCGTGAAGGAAAGCTGAGGCGGCGGTTAAGAAAAGCTCGATGGACCCCGGCCCGCGCGTACGGCAGATTGCAGGGTGATTCCACCCCTCTGACCCGGTGCGGGCTCCTTCGGCATGCCTGCGACCGGGACCTCACCCACAGGAGTCGTAGCGTTGAAGGCGCTGGTCAAGGAGAAGGCGGAGCCCGGGCTCTGGCTCGCGGACGTACCCGAGCCGGAAATCGGCCCCGGAGACGTGCTGATCAAGGTCATGCGGACCGGTATCTGCGGCACCGACCTGCACATCCGGGCCTGGGACGGCTGGGCGCAGCAGGCCATCAGCACTCCGCTCGTGCTCGGACACGAGTTCGTCGGGCAGGTCGTCGAGACCGGCCGTGACGTCACCGACATCCGGATCGGCGACCGGGTCAGTGGCGAGGGCCACCTGGTGTGCGGCAAGTGCCGCAACTGTCTCGCCGGCCGCCGTCACCTGTGCCGGGCCACCATCGGCCTCGGTGTCGGCCGGGACGGCGCGTTCGCCGAGTACGTCGCGCTGCCCGCGTCCAACGTCTGGGTGCACCGCATCCCCGTCGACCTCGACGTCGCCGCGATCTTCGACCCGTTCGGCAACGCCGTGCACACCGCGCTGTCCTTCCCGCTGGTCGGCGAGGACGTCCTGATCACCGGCGCCGGGCCGATCGGCCTCATGGCGGCGGCGGTGGCCCGCCACGCCGGCGCCCGCAACGTCGTCATCACCGACGTCAGCGAGGAGCGCCTGGAGCTCGCCCGCAAGATCGGCGCGAGCCTCGCCCTGAACGTCGCCCGGACCTCGATCGCCGACGGGCAGCGGGAGCTGGGCCTGCGCGAGGGCTTCGACATCGGCCTGGAGATGTCCGGCCGCCCCGAGGCCATGCGCGACATGATCGCCAACATGACGCACGGCGGCCGGATCGCCATGCTCGGCCTGCCCGCCGAGGAGTTCCCGGTCGACTGGTCCCGGATCGTCACCTCGATGATCACCATCAAGGGCATCTACGGCCGGGAGATGTTCGAGACCTGGTACGCGATGTCGGTCCTGCTGGAGGGCGGCCTGGACCTCGCCCCGGTGATCACCGGCCGGTACGGCTACCGCGACTTCGAGGCGGCCTTCGCCGACGCGGCGAGCGGCACCGGCGGCAAGATCATCCTGGACTGGACCGCGTAGCCCCTTCTTCCGCCAGCACCTTCAGAGGAGCCCCCTCATGTTCAGCTCTGTCCGTGACGACCTGCGCACCACCCTCGACGAGATCCGTGCCGCCGGCCTGCACAAGCCCGAGCGGGTCATCGACAGCCCGCAGTCCGCGACCGTCAGCGTCAGCGCCGGCGGCCGCCCCGGCGAGGTCCTCAACTTCTGCGCCAACAACTACCTCGGCCTCGCCGACCACCCCGAGGTGATCGCCGCCGCCCACCAGGCGCTGGACCGCTGGGGCTACGGCATGGCCTCCGTGCGCTTCATCTGCGGCACCCAGGAGGTGCACAAGGAGCTGGAGGCGCGCCTGTCCGCGTTCCTCGGCCAGGAGGACACGATCCTGTACTCCTCCTGCTTCGACGCCAACGGCGGTGTCTTCGAGACCCTGCTCGGCGAGGAGGACGCGGTGATCTCCGACGCCCTCAACCACGCCTCCATCATCGACGGCATCCGCCTGTCCAAGGCCCGCCGCTTCCGCTACGCCAACCGTGACCTCGCGGACCTGGAGGCCAAGCTCAAGGAGGCGACCGAGGGCGGCGCGCGGCGCAAGCTGATCGTCACCGACGGCGTCTTCTCCATGGACGGCTACGTGGCCCCGCTCGGCGAGATCTGCGACCTCGCCGACCGCTACGACGCGATGGTCATGGTCGACGACTCGCACGCCGTCGGCTTCGTCGGCCCCGGCGGCCGCGGCACCCCCGAGCTGCACGGCGTCATGGACCGCGTCGACATCATCACCGGCACCCTCGGCAAGGCGCTCGGCGGCGCCTCCGGCGGCTACGTCGCCGCCCGCGCCGAGATCGTCGCCCTGCTGCGCCAGCGCTCCCGCCCGTACCTGTTCTCCAACACCCTGGCCCCGGTGATCGCCGCCGCCTCCCTGAAGGTCCTCGACCTGCTGGAGTCGGCCGACGAACTGCGTGTCCGGCTCGCCGAGAACACCGCGCTGTTCCGCCGCAGGATGACCGAGGAGGGCTTCGACATCCTCCCCGGCGACCACGCCATCGCCCCCGTCATGATCGGCGACGCGGCCGAGGCGGCCCGCATGGCGGAACTGCTCCTGGAGCGGGGCGTGTACGTGATCGGCTTCTCCTACCCGGTCGTCCCGCAGGGCCAGGCCCGCATCCGCGTGCAGCTGTCCGCCGCGCACTCCACCGAGGACGTCGACCGGGCCGTGGACGCCTTCGTCGCCGCCCGCGCGGAGCTGGCGGCCTGACCAGTGCGGACCCCCTGAGATAATTGATCCCATGATCGAAGCCCGGCGGCTCCACATCCTCCGCGCGGTGGCCGACCACCGCACGGTCACGGCGGCAGCCGCCGCGCTCTATCTCACCCCCTCCGCCGTCTCACAGCAGCTGACGGCCCTGGAGCAGGAGACCGGGCACCGCCTGGTCGAGCGCAGCGCCAAGGGTGTCCGGCTCACCCCGGCGGGCGAGATCCTGCTGGGCCACACCAACGCGGTCCTGGCCCAGCTGGAGCGGGCCGAGGCCGAGCTGGCGGCCTACGGCTCGGGGGAGGCGGGCACGGTCACCGTGGCCGCCTTCGCGACCGGCATCGCCGAGGTAGTGGCGCCCGCGGTGGCCCGCCTCGCGGCCGCCGCGCCCGGCATACGCATCCGCGTCCAGGACGCCGAGGGCGATGCCAGCCTGCCCATGGTCCTGGACCGGCAGGTGGACGTCGCGGTCGCCGTCGAGTACCGCGGGGCCCCGCCCGCCGACGATCCCCGGCTCACCCACGTGCCCCTGTACGCCGAGCCCTTCGACGCGGTCGTCCCGGTCGGTCACCGCCTCGCCGACGCCCCCGAGGTTCCCCTGGCGGAGCTGGCGAAAGACCCGTGGATCGGCCCGTACCCCGGCAACCCCTGCCACGACGTGGTGGTCCTCGCCTGCGAGAGCGCCGGGTTCCAGCCCCGCCTCGAGCACTCCTCCGACGACTTCCGCGCCGTCGTCGCCCTGGCGTCGGCCGACGCGGGCGTGGCCCTCGTGCCGCGCTCGGCCCTGCGCGGTATGGACCTCACCGGTGTGGTCGTCCGCCCCGTCGACGGTGTGGCCCCGACCCGCCGGGTCTTCGCTGCGGTACGGCGAGGAGCCGAGGGACACCCCCTGATCCGTCAGGTGCTGGCGGCACTGGGGGAGGCGGCGCAGGCGTGAGGCTTCCGTAACACGGCTGTCTCATATCCGGGATAGCGTCCCGGATATGAGAAGTGAAGGTCCTGACCCCGTCGACGCCCGGATCGGTGCCCGGCTGGCCGAACTCCGGACTCGACACGGCTGGTCCCTGGGGGAGCTGGCGGAGCGCAGCGGGGTGAGCAGGTCGACCCTGTCCCGGGCCGAGCGCGCGGAGACCAGCGCCACCGCGGCCGTCCTCAACCGCCTCTGCCACGTCTACGGACGCACCATGTCCCAGCTGCTCAGCGAGGTCGAGGCGGAACCGGCCCCGCTGGTGCGGGCGGTCGAGCAGCAGGTGTGGCAGGACCGCGCCGCCGGTTTCGTCCGCCGGTCCGTGTCCCCGCCGCACGCCGGCCTGCGCGGCGAACTGGTCGAGGGCCGGCTCGCCCCGGGCGCCGACATCGCGTACGACCGCCCGCCCGTGTCCGGCCTGGAACAGCACCTGTGGGTTCTGGAGGGCGCGCTGGAGGTGACCGTCGGCGACACCGGCCACCGTCTCGACGCGGGCGACTGCCTGCGGATGCGGGTCTTCGGGCCGACCAGGTTCCGCTGCGCCGGGCCGGAGGAAGCACGCTATGTGCTGGCGGTGGTGCGGCCGTGAGGGTGCTGCGCTGGAACGAGGCCCAAGTGCGGGACGGAAGTGAGGAGTTGGCCGGACTGCTGGCCGACGCCGTGGCCGGGGGTGCCTCGGTCGGCTTCCTCGCGCCGCTCGGGCGGACGGCGGCGGCCGCCTGGTGGCGGGAACGGGCCGACGGGGTGGCGGCCGGTCGGCTGGCGCTGTGGGTGGCCGTTGACGACACGGACCGTGTCGCGGGCACGGTGAGCCTGGCCCTGCCCGACAAGCCCAACAGCCGGCACCGCGCCGAACTCGTGAAGCTGATGGTGCACCGCTCCGCGCGCGGGCAGGGCCTCGGCCGCAGACTCCTCGCCACCGCCGAGGACGCGGCCGCCGCCATCGGCATCACCCTCCTCCACCTGGACACCGAGACCGGCAGCCCCGCCGAGCACCTCTACCGCTCGGCCGGCTGGACCGAGGCCGGTACCCTCCCCGACTACGCGGCGAACCCGGCGGGCGAACTGCGCCCGACGACCCTCTACTACAAGCGGCTGGATCCGCCGGCCGGGTGACTGTCAGTGGCAGGGACTACCGTGCGTGGCATGCCGGATGCTGATGACGTACGACGTGTCGCCCTGTCCCTGCCGGACACCACGGAGAAGATCGCCTGGAGCATGCCCACGTTCCGGGTGGCCGGGAAGATGTTCGCCACGCTGCCCGAGGACGAGACGTCCATCGCCGTGCGCTGCCCCAAGGAGGAGCGCGACGAACTGGTCATGGCCGAGCCGGGGAAGTTCTGGATCGCCGATCACGAGGCCCAGTTCGCCTGGGTGAGAGCGAGACTCGCCGCGCTGGAGGGCGAGGAGGAGTTGCGGGACATCCTCGCCGATTCCTGGAGGCAGGCCGCGCCGCCCCGACTCCTGGAGGCCTACCCGGAGTTGGGCCTGCCCGGCGGCAGTTGAAAATCCCTCGGCGGGGGCAGGGGCGGCGTGGCATGATCCCGCGCGGCGGGGATGCCGTGGGGCGGGGGAGGGGAGCGTACGCGTGACAAGTGCGGACGCACGGCGTGACATCGCGGCCATCGTCTCCCGGGTTCGGCGCAAGGCCGGTGCCGAGCCCCCGGCCGTCTGGTCGCGGGACTTCGCACTGTTCTTCGTCGCCCGTGCCGTCGCCCGCCTCGGTGACACCATGCTGCCCGTGGCGCTCGCCGCCGGTCTGCTGGAGCACGGGTACGGCGCGGGCGCGGTCGGCCTCGCCATGGCCTCCTCCGTCGCCGCCTTCGCCGGACTCGTCGTCCTCGGCGGGGTCGTCGCCGACCGGTTCAGCAGCCGCAGGCTGATGATCGGCGCCGACCTGGTCCGGCTCGTCACCCAGTCCTTCGCCGCCGGTCTCTTCTTCACCGGGCACGTGGTCCTGTGGCAGATCTGCGCCATCGGTGTCGTCAACGGCGCGGCCGCGGCCGTCTTCCAGCCGGGCGTGGCCAGCACCGTGCCCCGTCTCGCCCCCGACGTCCAGAGGGCGAACGGCGCGATCCGGATCGCCGAGTCGTCGGCACAGCTCGCCGGCCCGGCCGTAGCCGGCGTCCTGGTCGGCTTCGTCTCGCCCGGCGGCCTGTTCGCCGTGCACGCCACCACCTACGCCACCAGCGCCCTGTGCCTGCTCCTCCTGCGGCTGCCCCCGCTCCCCTCGGCCGCCCGCGCCGCCGGCCCCGGCCTGCGTGTCTTCCGGGCCGACCTGGTCGAGGGCTGGCGGGAGTTCCGGTCGCGCACCTGGCTGTGGGGCGTGATCGCCGTGTGGTGCGTGTACATGATCGCCGTCTGGGGGCCGACGGTCCCGCTCGTCGCCACCGAGGTCGTCCAGCACCACGGTCCCCGTGCCTACGGCCTGGTCAACTCGGCCCTTGGCGCCGGCACCGTGATCGGCGGCCTGCTCTCGCTGAGACTGCGCCCCCGCCGCATGCTGCGGGCCGGTGCGCTCGCTCTGTTCGCCTTCTTCGGCTTCCCGGCGACCGTCGGCGCAGGGCTCGGCGTGCCCGCCATGGCGGCCGGGGCGGCGGTGGCCGGAGCCGGGATGTCGTTCTGGGGAGTGATGTGGTCGACCAGCGTGCTGACCCAGGTCCCGTCCGACGTCCTCAACCGCATCCACGCCTACGACGTGGCCGGCTCCCTCGCGATGATGCCCGTGGGCCAGGCCCTCGCGGGCCCGGCGGCCGCGGCCCTCGGCGCCGACCACGTCCTGCTGGTCTCCGCCGTCATGAGCGTGGTGGTGGCCGCGGCCCTGCTCTCGGTCCCCGCGATCCGGGGCCTGGTGCGAGTGGAGACGCAGACGCCGCTGCACTGAGCAGGCGCCGCGGCTGGGCTCGCGGCGGGCTCCGGTGGGTGTGCCGGGTGGGTGCGACGGCCGGGTTCGTACGGCTGCCGTCCGAGTGTTGAGCGGGCGCCGCGGCATGGCTCGTGTCGGCTCTGGAGGGGGGCCTCGGCCGGGTTCGTATGCCTGCCGTCCGGGTGCTGAGCCGGTGCCGCGTCGGGCTTGCGTGGGGCCTCCCGGGTGGGCTCCGGAGGGGGCGCCTCAACCGGGTTCGCATGGTTGTCGTCCGTGGTCCGCGCGGGTGCCGCGTCGGGCTTGCGTGGGGCCTCCCGGGTGGGCTCCGGAGGGGGGCGCCTCAACCGGGTTCGCACGGCTGTCGTCCGCGGTCCGCGCCGGTGTCGCAGTCGAGCTCGCAGCGGCCGGCGTGGCGGTACCGAGCCGGTGCCGGGGTTCGGCTCGCACGGCCTCCTGCCCGCATGCCGAACCGCCTCCGGATCTCATGCGCGCACGGACGCCCGACCCGCCCCCACGAACGCCCC
The DNA here is from genome assembly GCF_007827595.1 of Streptomyces sp. BK340. GTDB lineage: Bacteria > Actinomycetota > Actinomycetes > Streptomycetales > Streptomycetaceae > Streptomyces. Next base: position 464,862 of record NZ_VISR01000003.1, on the reverse strand, counting down.
GATGCGCTCGCGCAGGCTCTGTGCGTCCAGCCCGTGTGCGGCGACGTGCTCCGTGATCGTGCCGTAGCGCCGCAGCTCACGGCGTCCCACGCCGAGGCCGAGCACCCGGTGCGGGACATCCGCCAGTGCCTCGCTCACTGCTGCCGTCGACGTTCCGGCGAGGTACGGCTCGACGAGGACGACGTCCGTGCCCGCGGATTCCGTGGCCCGGCGCAGGCCGGCCGTGTCGAAGGGCCGTACCGTCGTCGCGTACAGCACGGTCAGGTCCAGGCCCTCCGTGGCGGCGAGCGCCGCGTCCAGCATCGGCCCGACCGCGACGACCACACCTGCGTGCCCCTCGCGGACAGTCAGGAAGCGCTCCCCGTCGACCGCCAGCCCCTGCCGGTTGGCCTGCACGGAGAGCCGGACGTACACCTTGTCGTCCCCCGCGGCGACCGCGTGCCGCAGCAGTGTCTCGGCCTCGTCGGGATGTCCGGGCACGTGTACGGTCCAGCCGTCCAGGGTGTCGAGCAGCGCCACGTCGCCGGGCGCCATGTGGGTGTAGCCGCCGGCCGGCCAGTCGAAGGAGGCGGCCGCGCTCACCAGCACCGCCCCGGTGTCCTGGTGCCCGAGGTCCAGCTTGACCTGCTCGAAGGGCCGCTCCACGAGAAAGCTGGCGAAGGTGTGCACGACCGGCCTGAGCCCGGTGAGCGCGAGACCGGCGGCGGCGCCGACCAGCAGCTGCTCGCGGATGCCGACGTTGATCACCCGGCGCGGATGCCGGCGCAGTGCCCCGGCGAAGCCGTCCTTGCCGATCTCGGCGAGGACGACCGCGACCCGCGGATCCTCGTCGAGCAGCCGGGAGACGACGGGGGCGAAACGGTCACGCATGGTGTCCATGAGGGCTGGACCCTTTCCAGTGAGTTCTGACGGGACGGACGGGACGGACGGGACGAACGCGAGGTACGAGAAGGACCGGAGGGATCAGGCGTTCTTCGGTTCCACGCGGGCGACGACCACGTGCGGACGCCCCGGGTGCGGCGCGGTGAACGCGGCGTACAGGGCCTCGTGGTCCCGCCCGTCGACGGTCACCGCGGACCAGCCCGCGGCCTCGAAGCGGGCGGCGATCCCGCCGGGCCGGGCATGGCTGGCGGAGGAGTTGTCGATCACGACGGCGTGCAGTCGTTCGAGCCCGGCGGGCCCCGCGAAGGCGATCGCCTCGTGGTTGCTGCCCTCGTCCAGCTCGGCGTCCCCGATCAGCACCCAGACACCCGGCTCGTGCAGCCCCTGCGCACGCAGCCCCAGCGCGCTGCCCACGGCGATCGGCAGCCCGTGCCCCAGCGACCCGCTGCCGATCTCGGCCCCCGGCACCAGCACCCGGTCGGGGTGATGCCCGAGCGGGGAGTCGTACGCCCCGAACCCCGGCAGCCACTCGACGGGCACGAAGCCCTTCGCCGCGAGCACCGCGTAGTACGCCATCGGCCCGTGCCCCTTGCTCAGCAGGAACCGGTCCCGGGAGGGATCCTCGCGCCGCTCCGGCGTCACCCGGAGCACCCGGTCGTACAGCACCCACAGCGCGTCGAGCGTGGAGGTGGCCGCGGGGCCGTGCTTCTCGTCGCCCGTCATGAGCGCCATGAGCCGGGGCAGGTCGTCGTAGCCGTAGGTGCGGGTGTCGCCCGCTGCGATCTTCATGTCGAAGATCGTGCAACCTCAACCAAGCTTGAGGTCAACCGGAAAGCGTGCGCGACCACCGACCCGAGTGCGGTATTGTTTCCCTGCGCGTTTCGACCGGGGAAACCCCAGGTCAAACGGGCACCGGGACGTGGCGCAGCTTGGTAGCGCACTTGACTGGGGGTCAAGGGGTCGCAGGTTCAAATCCTGTCGTCCCGACCAGCTTTGTTGCCGGTCGGAGGCCGTCTTCTCAGGGATGAGGAGACGGCCTTTTCCGTGTCCGTGTCCGTTCCCGTGTCCGCTTCCGTTCCTGTTCCTGTTCCCGCATCCGCATCCGCATCCGCATCCGCATCAGTGTCCGCATTCGTGTCCGCGTCCGTCCTCGCGGGACTCTCGCCCTCCCCGTCGGGAAGGGTCGGGCCGTGATCGCCAGTGGCGATCCTGGCCGCCATCCCGGCGAGCTGACGGCAGGCCCGCTCGATCTCCATCCGGTCCGTGTTCCGCTTGCTGACGACGGCCGCGAGCAGCAGAGCGGTCAGTGCGGCAGAACCGTTGAACGCCTGCAGGGTGATCATGTTGGTGAGCAGGTCGCGACCTGAGAACGGGCCGGTCTGCCGGCCGGCGGCGATGATCGCGAAGGTCGACACGGCCAGCGCGCAGGGCGCGGCCCCGGCCAGCTGGAAGCGGAAGGCCGCCCAGACCAGCAGCGGGAAGCCGAGGAACAGCAGCGGTGTACGGCTGGTCTCGATGTAACCGATGGTGGCAACGGCAGCCACCAGCAGCAGCCCCTCCACCCAGCGGGCCGATGTCGCCTCCCTCGGCCAGCGGGCCGAACTCAGGACGAGCAGGACCGGCGTGACCACCAGGACACCCATGGCGTCGCCGGTCCACCAGACCGACCACGTGGGCCAGAAGTCGCTGGGGGTGAGCACCCCGGACAGGACCAGGGTCCCGGTGCCCGTCGTCGCACTGACCAGCATCCCGGTGAACGCGCCGAGAAAGATCAGGGCGAGCGCGTCCCGGAAGCTGTCCAGCTCCTTGCGGAACCCGGCACGGTGCAGCAGCCAGCAGGAGCACAGGGGTGCGAGGGTGTTTCCCACCACGATCGCCAGCACGGCCGGGAGCGACGGCCCCAGCGGGAAGTTGACCAGGAACGCGCCGAGCGCGATCCCGGGCCAGACCCGCGGGCCGCGCAGGAGCAGGCTCGCCACCGCGATACCGCTGGGCGGCCACAGCGGTGTGACCTGGCCGCGCACCAGCTGCTGGAGCAGTCCCACCTTGGCCGCGCCGAAATACAGCCCGGCGACGACACAGATCTCCAGGACGGCCAGCCCGGCCCGCCCGAGCCGTTCATGCGGTGCGACAGCCATCGGGCGACCTCCGTGTCCATCGCCCCGAAGCCCATCATCCGTCGGATCCCGCGGAACCTCCATGCCATCGCTCAGGCGTCCGGAGTGCGCAGGGCGAGGATGGCCATGTCGTCGTGACCGTCGCTGGGGTGGTGCTCCGCCAGTGCCCGGACGAACTCCGGCAGGGGCAGGGCGGCATGTTCCGCGGCGAGCTTGGCCAGCTCGGCCAGGCTCTCGTCGATGGAATGGGCGGGATGTTCGATCAGCCCATCGGTGAAGAAGACCACGGTGGCGGCCGGGGGCAGGAAGCGGGAGTGGTCGGGGCGCGTCTGCTCGGTGTCGACCCCGAGCGGCAGGCCGGGCTCGGCGAACAGGAAGTCCATCCGGTGCTCAGGGGTGATCAGCAGGGGCGGGACGTGGCCCGCGGTGCTCCAGTGCATTCGCCAGCCCGGTCCCTCCGGTTCGATACGGGCCAGAGTGGTGGTCGTGACGGGATTGTTGGTGGCCTGCAGGGCCCGGTCGAGATGGGTGAGGACCGTGCCGGGCGGATTGCTCTGGTCGAACAGCAGAGCGCGCAGCATGTTGCGGGTGGAGGCCATGGCGGCCGCGGCATGCAGATCGTGCCCGACGACGTCGCCGATGACGACGGCCACGACGTTGTCGGGCAGGAGAATGGCGTCGTACCAGTCCCCGCCGAGCTGACTGGGCTGGGCGGCGGGCTGATAGATGGCAGCGGCCGTGAAAGGCCGCAGGTCGGGCAGGGTGGGCAGCAGGAGCCGCTGGAACTGCTCGGCTCCCACGCGCACCCGCTCGAACAGCCGGACGTTCTCGATCGAGATGCCGGCGGCGCTGGCCAGGGCGAGGACGACGTTCTCGTCGTGCACGTCGAAGGGCTGGCCGTCGTGCCGCTCGGAGAGGTAGAGATCGCCGTAGATCTCGCCGCGCACGGTGATGGCGACGCCGAGCAGGGTGTGCAGGCACGGATGGCCGGGCGGGAAGCCGGTGGAGGAGGGATGGGCCGGGATGTCCTCGATCCGCAGGGGTTCGGGGTGGCGGATCAGATGGCCGAGGACACCCCGACCCCGTGGCAGGCCGACGCTGGCCAGATCATTGCGTTCCTGCTCGGTCAGTCCGGCCGTGATGAACTTCTCCAGGCGCTCCCCGGACTCGTTGAGCACCCCCAGCGCCCCGTAGCGGGCGCCTACCAGGTCCATGGCGGTGGTGACGATACGGTGCAGCACCGCGGGCAGCTCCACCTCTCGGCTGATGGCCACGACCGCGTCCAGCAGTCCCTGCAGCCGGTCCATGGCGGACAGCAGGTCGCGCAGTTGGTCGTCGATCCGGCCCAGCTCGGAACGCAGCTGCACATGCAGGTCGGGCAGGTGCGGCTGCTTGGGCGGTCTCCCCTCCCTCTGCCTCGCCATGGTGTCCCGGCCTCCTGGCACGATCCGATCAAGCGGCTGCGTCGCCTTCTGATTGTGGCATCGCTGAGCGAAATCGGGCGTTCCGGGCGAATCAGGTGTTGGAGACATCCCTTCGGGAGAGTGCGAGGTAGCCGACCAGCCCGAGGATGGCCACCGTCCAGGACAGCGTCACCGGGCCGAGGCCCAGTCCGAGGCCGCCCCGGTGCGGCTCCAGCGCCATCCAGTCGGCGATCGAGGCGCCGAGGGGACGGGTGATGACGTACGCCGTCCAGAACGCGGGCACCGCGCCGAGGGTGCCCGCCCCGTGGACGAGGGCCGGGACGCAGATCGCAACGGCGAACAGGACCGCCGAGCCGAGGTAGCCGAAGCCGATGGACGCGGTGAGGTCGCCCGCGGCCGTGCCGAGCGCGAACGTGGCGAGGACGGCCGCCCAGTAGAACGCCTCGCGGCGGCGGGTGTGGATGCTGTGGATCGACAGGGTCCGCTCGCTCGCGTACCAGAGGGCGAAGACGCCGGCCAGGGCGACCATGAAGAGCGGCGTCGAGAGGGTGTAGGGCACGCCGATGCCCACGTGCAGGACGTCGGCCGCCATGGTGCCGAACACGCTGACCATGACGATCGCCGTCCAGTAGACCCAGGCCACGTACCGGCGGACGGCGAACTGCACCGCGAGCGACGCCACCAGGGCCAGACCGCCGAGGCCGACCGCCGGGACCGGGCCGAGCAGGTGCGCCAGGAGGTCGGACGCGGTCTCGCCCATGCCGGTGGTGAGGACCTTGATGATCCAGAAGTAGACGGTGACCTCGGGCACCTTGTTCGCGGCCGCACGGATGCGGGCGCGGCCAGGGGCGTGGGACCGCTGGTCGAGGACGTGCTCTGTACTCATGGCCGCACCCTCGCATGGGCAACTGCCCCTTCCCCAGACCCCTTTGCCATAGTTTTGAGGCTTCTGGTGCAGGTGTTGCCACAGGCCGCCGCAGAGCTGAACACAACCTGAAAGCATTGGGGAAAGTCCTGGTCAGGGCCCTGACTGGCCTGATAGGCAGGCCAGTCACCCAGGCGGCCTTTGTCAGGACACGACACCCACGTGGGCGAGGGCCTGCCTCAGCAGCACTCCGTGCCCGCCCGGCATCTCGCTCTGCACGGCCGGCGAGGCGGCCTCCTGGGGGCTGAACCACACCAGGTCCAGTGCGTCCTGCCGGGGCCGGCAGTCGCCGGTCACCGGGACGATGTAGGCGAGGGACACCGCGTGCTGGCGCGGGTCGTGGTACGGCGTGATGCCGGCCGTCGGGAAGTACTCGGCGACCGTGAACGGCTGCAGGGAGGCCGGCACCCGGGGCAGCGCGACCGGGCCGAGGTCCTTCTCCAGATGGCGCAGCAGGGCGTCACGGACCCGCTCGTGGTGCAGGACGCGGCCGGAGACCAGCGTCCGGCTGACCGTTCCGTCCGGGCCGATGCGCAGCAGCAGTCCGATGCTCGTGACTTCGCCGCTGTCGTCCACACGCACGGGCACGGCCTCGACGTACAGGATCGGCATCCGGGCCCGGGCCATTTCCAGCTCGTCCGTGGTCAGCCAGCCGGGCGTGGTTTCGGTCATGTCAGACATTGCTTGATCATACTTTCCGGGTGGGGCGCGCGCTCAGTCGCGGGCCGGATCGTTTGCGGGCAGTCCGTACAGTCGGCGGGCGTTGTCACGGCCCGTCCAGGCCGCGATACGCAGGGCGTCGGGCAGGCTCAACTCGTCGGCGTCCACCCGGGACTGGAGCATTCCGGCCAGCCCCTGCCGGAAGGACAGCGCGCCCAGGTGGTGGAACTCGGCCACACCGTAGGCGTCCGAGCTGTACAGCAGTTTGCGGAACGGGGTGATCTCCAGCGCCTCCTCCAGCACCGCCCGGGAGCGGGCCGGGCCGGTGTAGTGCAGGGCCAGCCCGACGTCCAGGTACACCTGCTCGAACACCGTGGCCAGGTAGGCCGCCTGGCGGTGGTACGGCCAGCAGTGCAGCAGCAGAACCGGGATCGTGCCGGCCGTCAGGTGCAGCCAGTCGGTGAGCAGGGCGGGGTCGGCGTGGTGCAGTCGCAGGTCGGCGTCGCCGAAGCCGGTGTGCAGCTGGAGGGGCAGGCCGAGGTCGACGGCCGTCCACAGCAGGTGCCGTACCAGGACCGGGTCGGTCAGGCGTCCGCCGTCCGCGAGCCAGCGCCGGGCGGCCTCCGCCACCTCCGTCTGCGCGGGGCGCTCGGGGGCGAGCGCGAAGCCGGTGCGGTAGGCGGCCACGGACTTCACCGCGACCACTCCGGGTCGCCGTACGGCCTCCTCGGCCGCCGCCGGGAACACGGCCGCGTACTCGCCCGCCTCCACGCCCCGTGCGGCCACGGCCTCGGCGACCTGCTCGAGCCGTACGACCTCGTGGGCGGCGGTGGTGCCCGCGGCCTCGGCCAGTTCGGCGGGGGAGGTGACGGGGTGCGGGGCGTAGCCGGTGTCCACGCAGAAGGCCTCGGCTCCCGCGGCGGTCAGGAACCGGCGGTTGACCTCGCGCCAGCCGAGTTCGGCACGCCGGGCCAGATAGTCGGCCGGGGGCGCGTGCCGGGGCAGGTCCAGCAGGGGGGCGCAGTGCCGGCGTACGGCCACGCCGACCGGGCTGTCGAAGGTCGAGCTGCCGGGCCAGGCCTCGCCCTCGGTGATCAGCGACTCGAACTGCCCGGGCGCGAGATCGGCCGTGACGGCGCCGTGGCAGTGGTGGTCGACCAGCGGCAGCGCGGCGAGCATCTCGTCGACGGGGCCGGTAGCGGGCATCGTCAGTACTTCCAGCGGTAGGCGGCCGCCACCTGCGCGTCGTCCAGCCCGTCCACGGCGGCCGCCTCCCCGAGCCGTACGGCGGTCACCGCGTCCGCCAGGACCGGGCCCAGCGCGGCCCGCAGGACCTGGTCGGCACGGAACTCCTCGACGGCCTGCGGCAGCGAGGTCGGCAGGCGCTCGACCCCGCGGGCGGCCGCCTCGTCCGGGCCGTACCGGGCCGGGTCCCCGGTGATCTCCTCGGACAGCGGCAGGGACGTCGTCATCCCGTCGAGGCCGGCGGCGATGACACAGCCCAGCGCCAGATAGGGGTTGGCGGCCAGGTCGACCGGCTTGATCTCCATGTTGGCGTCCCGGTCCCGGCGGCCCGCCGTGCCGGTGACGATCCGCAGCGCGGCCTCGCGGGTCTCCCGGCCCCAGGCGGTGAACACGCCCGCCCACCGGGAGGGTTTGAGCCGCAGATAGCTGGCCGGACTCGGCGCGGTGACCGCCGTGAGCGCCGGCAGGCGGGCGAGCACCCCGGCCACGAACGACTCCGCCGCGGCCGTCATTCCGTACCGGCCCTCGCCGCCGGAGTGCAGGTTCACCCCGCCGCGCCAGCAGGACAGGTGCAGATGGCCGCCGTTGCCGACGCCCTCGGGCAGGACCGCGGGTGCGAAGGAGACCCGCAGCCGGTGCCGCCGCGCAACCGCCCGGACCGTCTGCCGCACCAGCACGCTGCGGTCGGCCGCCGCCACCGGGTCCAGGGCGCCCACCGAGACCTCGAACTGCCCGGCCGCGTACTCGGGATGGATCTGGTCGACGTCCACGCCCTGTGCCACGAGCGCCGCCAGCAGGTCGGCGGTGTAGTCGCTCAGCTCGATCTGCCGGGTCGCGCCGTACGCCGGCCCGGAGACCGCCGGGACGAAGTCCGTACCGGGCGCCGTGTCGAGGCCGACCGCCCACTCGACCTCGACGGCCGCTTTGAACGCGAGGCCGTGCCGGTCGGCGGCGTCGGCGACGATCCGGCGCAGAAAGGTCCGGGCACAGCCGGGGTGCCGCTCGCCCTCCTGCGTGATCCGGTCCACGGGCGCCCACGCCCAGCCGGGCTGCCCCGCCAGGACCACCAGCTGGTCGAGGTCCGGGTAGAGCCTGAGGTCGCCGTCCGGGGAGCCGAGGACGTCGGTGGTGACGATCGAGTCGTCGGCCAGGAACGTGTCGAACACCGGCGACATGCCGACACCCCAGGACACGGCGGCCTCCAGGCGTGCCGTCGGGATCGTCTTGACCCGGCCGATGCCCGCCGTGTCCACATAGGCAAGGACGATCCCGTGCACGCCCCGGGCGGCCAGCTCGGCGGTGAGCGCGGCCACCCGGCGCAGGTCGCCGGGGCGTCCGCCGGGCACCGGGTCGGCAAGGGTGGTCATACGTCCTCCTCGGCGGGCCGGAGCCCAGGCCCCGGTGTCGTCGGGCTCAGGGTTTCACGGCCACCGCGCCGTACTGCGGTACCGCGGCGGCGTCGGGCCCGGCGCGCCACCGCGAGCACGGCACCAGACCCGGTTCGACCGGCTCCAGACCGTCGAGGAACGAGGCGATCTCGGCGCGGCTGCGGGCGGTGATCGGCGGGGTGGCGTTGGCGTTCCAGAACTCCATCGCGGCGACGTTGCCCTCGCCGCCCACCTCGGCGTCGAAGGTCGGGTGGGTGAGCACCAGGTGACTGCCGGAGGGGACCGCCGCCATGATCTGCCGCACGATGTCCCGGGCCGCGTCGGTGTCCAGGACGAAGTTGAGGATGCCCAGCATCATCACCGCGACCGGTCGGTCCAGGTCCAGTGTGTCGCCGGCGCGGCGCACGATGGTGTCCGCGTCGTGCACGTCGGCGTCGATGTAGTCGGTGACGCCCTCGGGGGAGCTGGTGAGCAGGGAGCGGGCGTGCACGAGCACGATCGGGTCGTTGTCGACGTACACGACCCGCGACTCGGGCGCGATCCGCTGGGCGATCTCGTGGGTGTTGTCGACCGTCGGGAGCCCGGTGCCGACGTCGAGGAACTGGCGCAGGCCGCGCTCCTCGGCCAGGAACCGCACCGCCCGGCCCAGGAAGTCCCGGTCCGCACGGGCCACCGACCGGATCACCGGGAACATCCCGGCGATGTGCTCGCCGACCTGCTGGTCGACCTCGTAGTTGTCCTTGCCGCCGATCCAGTAGTTCCAGACCCGCGCGTTGTGCGCCACGGAGGTGTTCAGCCTCGCCGGTCCGGCCGTCGGGGAGTCGCCCGCGCTCACGTCGCCGCCCTTCTCCTGTGGGGTTGTCGTGGTCATTGTGCCCCCGGTCGATCGCGCTGTCCGGGGAAACGCGCAGCGTGAGGGCTTGGCCACCCTCCGAGGCACCCGGTCGTATGAGGAACACTGGAGCCTTCGGTTCCTACCCGCCCGCCCACCGCGTATCCCGTCACCGACCGGAAGAAGGACATGCCCGCCACGCCCGCGTCCCTGCTCGAAGTCCCCGGCCTGCCCGCCGGACCCGCCGACATCCGGCTCGTCGTCACCGACATGGACGGCACCCTGCTGGACGACGCTATGCGGTTGATGACCCGTCCTTAGTTCTGGCGGTCCCTGGGCCTGGTGGTCTCGTCGATGAGTTGCAGCATGTCGTCGAGGCGGGTGCGGAGGCGCTCGATGATGAGGACGAGTCCGGCGGGGTCGATCTGGGCGAGGTCTTCGGCGCGCGCGTATTCGAGGTCGCGGGTGGCGTAGTCGATGCGTGCGCGCTGGAGGTCGGTGAGGGGTCCTGGGTGGGGCCGGGACTGCTCATCGGGCATGTGGGTCTCGCTTGCTGCTGATGGCGCGGGCGTGGCCGGGTTGGTTGAAGGGTGCACACAGATCGTTGATCTGCGGGTTCCCTGTTGACAATAGGTCAAATATCACCTCACTCGAACGAGTGTTTTAATCTTTAGGGGGTTGCGCTCCGGCCGGAGATCACACTCGCGATGTACCAACGATGGTACAGACAATGATCAGCTTGTTGACCAGCGTGTATCCGTGCCATCTGATCCGTTGCCCGACTGGGTACTCACCCGACGCCGGGTCATCGGAGACGCCATCCGCGCAGCTCGCGGGAACCGTCAACTCAGTCAGGAGAAGTTAGGCGAGTTGACGGGCCTCGACCGCAAAACGATCAACCGGATCGAGCAAGGCACCCACTCAACACACCTTGATCACCTGCTCCTCATCGCCGACGCCCTCAACGTCCCGCTCGCCGACCTCGTTCGCTGACGGGCAGCCTCACGGCCCTGACATCTGCTCTACGCGGGAGGACAGGGCGTCCGTCGCGCCACCCGCAGAATTTTTTGCGGCGGGCTACAGGGCAGCAGGAGGCCCCGCCCATCCGCCACGGGGGAGACGGACGAACGGGGCCAGTTCAGGCGCGGTAGGTCAGATCACTGCCCGCACTGCCCGCACGGCTGGCTGCCGACCCGCGCGATCTTGTTACCGTTCTCATCGGTCTCCCAGATATCCGCCCGCGAACCCCCGCACCCGGGGGTCGGGCACCCGATGTTCTCGATGATCTGCGGCATGGTGTACCTCCTGAGTCTTGTCCGTCCCGCAGAACCCGCACCTGATCCGGGTCAGCTTGGACAGACGTCCTTTGGCGTCGTACAGGTAGTCATCGCGTACAGAGCCCTGGCAGCCATCGGTGGCGCAGGGCGTCGCTCCGGTGAGGTGCCCGTGTGGGCTGGAGCGGACGGTGCCGGTGTTGCACTCCAGGCACGGGAAGGGGTGGAGCCCCTCATCGTTAACGACGTACGCGATCATTTCCGGCAAATGGCAGTTGGGGCAGATGGCAGCCATTGGGTGTGCGGGTCTCCTTGGTAGAGCCGTTCGAGTGGTGACACCGCGCCCAACGACTGACCGCCTGCTCTGTCACCCTTCGCCGGAGTCCTGGGGTGGCGTGCTATCGGCGGCGTCGGGGCCTGTGGCGCTCCGGAGGCCGCTCGGGGTAGGTCTGCTGTGGTGCGGGCCGGCAGCGCTGCTCGTGGACGTACACGGTCGTCCCGGGCCCCGACGCCGAGTGGTGGTCAACCGCCCGGTAACCATCGCCCCGCCCGATCGGCAGGCTGCAGCGGACGCAGATCACCGGCGTGCCTCTCTCACCAGCCGGACCAGAGCCAGCCCGGTCGGGCACTGGGTGTAGTCGTCGACGCACTGCTCACACGCCCCGGAGTGCAACTGAAGGGCCTGCATCGCCCGCGGCAGAGTGCACGGCCGGCAGGCCCGCGGGAACCAGTGGGTGCCGTCGGCGGCTTGCTGCTCGCCGAGGTCGATGGCCGTGGTGGTAGTGAGCGGGGTGGCGTCCCAGATGCAGGCGGCGCCGCGGGCCTGCTCCTCGGTGAGGCCGTCACGCGGCGGCAGGGGCAGCAGGTCGACGACGGCGGTACTCACGGCGCGCTCCTTCGGGCTGTGGTGTGCGGCGCCGCCCGCTGCCTGGCGGGGGTTGGGCGGCGCCGCCTCATGTGAGTTCACGCTACGTACGTGCGTGATCACAGCCCAGCGACAAAGTGCATCAGTCGCTCCGTCAATTCTGCCTCGGGTAGGACGTGTTGTCCTACCCCGACTACAGGGAGGGGTCGACGCCCAGTCGTGCGGCCAGCGACCTCAACGGCGTGTTGCGGCGGCGCTCCGCCTCCAGCATCTCCCGCACGGTGGCCGACGCCAGTACCTGCAGTTTGATCCACTCCGGCTGGTCTTCCTCCACCTCCAACAAGGTGGCGAGCGCACCCTCACTGTCGCCGGTCTGATACTGCGCCTGCGCCACGTCGACCCGGTACGCGGCCGAATGCACCGGCCGGGAGATCTCCCCCAGCCGCACCTCTCCCGCGAACTCCAGCGCCTGCTCCGGCCGGTTCTCCGACCCGGCCAGCGCGATGTTCACCTTCTGCGTTCGCACATCCGTCACCGAGAAAGCGGTGCCATACGCGCGGACCGGGCCCGAACGGACCGCGGCAGCCTCAGCCCCGGACAGCAACTCTATGGCCCGGTCGTGGTCGTCACGACGCGCCGCCGGTGTCGCCGCAGCCACCAGCAGATTGCCGTACACCGCGAACTGCGCGGGCGTGCCCTTCATGAACGACGGCTCCAGCGCCTCCGCCTTGCGCACCGCAATGTCCTGCGCCTGCTCCCACCGGCCCTGCCGCAGCAGCACCCACGACAGCGTGGACACCCCCATGCCCTCCATCAGCGGATCGCTCGCGCGCGCGGCCGCGGCGAGCTGCTTTTCGACCGCCGAATACGCCCAATCCGGATGCCCGGCCTGCGTAGCCAGGCAGGCGGCGATCTGGTAGGCCAGCGCGAGCTGCTGCCACACCCGCTCCGTCGGCGTCTGCCGGGCGACCGCACGACCGTCCCGCAGCAGCAGCGGCAGCGTGGCGGACAGCTGCGAATACTCGCCCCGCCAGTACTGCGCGGTCGCCGCCTTCACGCTGTCGACCCACGCCTGCTCTGCTGGAGGGTCCTCCAGGTCGTCGCCGACAGGGACTCCGGGCAGGGCGTCGATGTCCTGGATGGCGTCGCGCAGTGCGATGAGGCCGCCGTCGTCCTGCAGTTGCTGGGTCACAGTGGGCTGTCCTACCAGTCGCTCCAGCTGGACATCGAGAGCCCTTGCGAGAGAGCGCAGCGTGTGCATGCGCGCGGACTGCCGGACGCCTTGCTCTAGCTTGCGGATGGTGTCGACGCTGACGCCGGCGCGGGAGGCGAGGCCTTCCTGGGTGAGGTCGCGGAACTCGCGCAGGCTACGGATGCGGTCGCCGATCGATGTGGTCATGTGTACCCCCGCCAGAAGGTATGTAGGTGTCTACGGTACTGCGGCTGGAATCTGGCGGAACCGGCATGCGTGAATGCGGTCTGTGGTCGATAGGCTGGTCCCATGTCCCCCAGCCCTCTGCCTCCGGGCGTCGTGCGCTCTGCTGCGGCCGTGAACGAGGACATCCGTCGTCTATGGCGGGACCCGCGCGTGCAGCTCAGCGGGGAAGGGCGAGCGGCCCTGGAACGGCTGTACGAGGAGTGGGCGGCCGCCATACGCGCCAAGGTTGTTGAGGCGGCTTAGGCGTACTGGCGGCGCTGCGGATCCAACGCCAGCGGCAACGACCCGCCCCCACCCCCGTTCCCGTTCCCTGGGCTAGGGCTCGGGCTGCTCGTGGCCCGGCAGGTGTAGTGCGTCGACCCGTCCGTATCCGGCGTGCACTCATACGTCACGCCCTGCCCATCCGTGAACGTCCACCCAGACGGAGCCGAACCCGCAGGCCCCTGCTCCCCGGTCGCGCCCTTCTCACCCTTCTCGCCCTGCGGACCAGCCGGACCCTGCTCACCCTGCGGCCCGGCAGGGCCTCCAGGCCCAGTCGGGCCAGCCGCGCCCGGCGAGCCCGGCGCCCCGCTCGTGCCCGCTGTACCAGCCTTCCCCGGTTTACCCGACGGCCCCGGCGAACCAGACGGGCCAGGTACCCCCGGCTCACCCTGCGGACCCGGCGGCCCCGTCACACTCACACCCGGCTCACCCCGGCTCCCGGGCGTTCCCGCAACAGGCGTCGCACCCAGCCTCTGCACCTGGGACGCCAACGCATCCCGTGCCTGATTCGCTGTCTCCAGCCGTTGGCCCAAACTCTCAACGCTCAGGACGATCCACGCCAGCACCGCGCCCAGCAGCAACGCTCCCACAGCGGCCAGCACATCACCGCGCCGCCACCGGCGCTCCTCCGCTCGGATCTGTGACCGGCTCACGATTTGGCCCCTTGTGTCAGCAGCAATATCACTGGGAGGAGGATCCCGATGAGCGGCACGATCACCGCGCCGATCAGCCACCGCCGCGTCGCAACGAGCTTCTCGGTGTCCTTCTCCCGCAACGTCTCCAACGTGGCCACCCGGGCGGCGAGCGCCTCATGTCGCAGGTCGTACAACTTCTGGTCGACCTTGTCGTCCAGACGTCGGCCGAGTTGTTGGATGTCGTCTCGGACGTCGGCGAGCCGATCCTCGAAGCGGCGGACGACCTCACCGAGAGTCGGCTCGTCGGGCACGTGCTATCTCTCCTTGGTCAGGCGCTGGCGGCGTGTGAGCCGGACGTGACGAGGGAGTCCTGCGCCTTACCGGACAGGCCGGTCGGCTTCCACAGCCCGAAGTGCGCCAGCACACCCGTGCCGAAGGACACGAGCGCGAGGACCGCGGCGGTACCCACGCTGTACCCGGCGTCGTGCGGGCCCGCGTACTCGACGACGAACCCGTTCACGGTGGACAGGGCGAGCAGCAGGACGGCCTTCGTCCCGGCGGACGTGACGCGGGTGGTGACGAGGCCGACGAGGACCGGGAGGACGACGGAGGTGACGAGGCCCAGCCAGTAGGCGGCGTCGAGGTTGACGGTCATGGTTTCTCCTGAGGGTGTTATGCGACGACGTCGAAGCCGTGCTTCGCGCCGAGTCTCTTGAGGCTGGTCATGCCGGGAATGCCGTCGGCGGCCGTCCCCGAGTAGCCAAGCCGCTTCTGCCAGCGCGCATACGCGTTGACGGTCAGCGACCCGAACGAGCCGTCCACGTACTGCGCGGCCAGCAGCTTCTCCGCCTGCAGCGCCTTCTCCACGACGAGGACTTCCGCCCGGTACGTCGTGTGGCCCTGCACGGCCGACGGGTCCTTGCGGGCCGCGGCCACCACGTGCGCCAGCGACACCCGCGGCTTGGCCGGCGGCTGCGACGGGGGCGGGGGGCTGACGAATGCGGGCCAGCTCCCGGGGTCCTGGTGGGTGTTCTCGGGCACCTGGCTGTGGCCGTACCAGCCGCCCTGCTTCTCCCACACCGACTCGCTGCGGTTGGGAGCGAACGAGGTCGGATGTCCCATCGGCCAGGCGTCCGGGATCCCCAGGGAGCGCGTCCAGGCGTTGATGTCAGCCCAGCCCTTGCACGGCGTGTCCGCGAGGGTGGCGTACACCTTTCCGCCGTAGCGGGTGTAGGGGAAGAACACGGCCTCAATCTGGATCACGTACTTCCCCGCCCTGTTGGTCCGGGTCCCGCCCGCGAGGTCGACGACTGACTTCGACCGGGAGTCGGCCGGGTACAGCTGCACGATCTGCCCGGTGAACGGGTCCCAGATCAGATGCGGCGCCATGCCGACACCTGAGGTGGTGAAGTAGTTCAGGAGCGCCTCGAAGCTGACGTGATCGATGGGCTTTCCCGCGGTGGCGTTCTTGTCCCACGTGATGTGCGCGATTACGCGCGCCGGGTACTGCCCGTCGGTGGGGGCGTGGTCGCCGACATCGTGTCTGGCGGCACCGGGCATCCAGAGGTCGACCATGGTCATCGTCCTGTCTCTGTGAGCCACTTACGCATGGCCAGTGCCAGCGCAAGGTCAGGGTCGTCGGGGATCGGGCCAGGAGTCGGCGTCGGCGCCCGGGTAAGCGCGGGCACGGTCACGTCGCCGTCCTGCGTGAGCAGCCACGTCATGTCCGTCTCGGCCACCCAGCACGACCCCGCGTCGCCCCACGAGCCGCCCCAGCTGTTGTCGAGGCGGAACCGCTTCCCGTCCCAGCCGGACACGACGATCTCGTGGCCGCCGGCCAGCCCGGACTTGCGGTCGACCGGGAGCGTGCCATCGCCCTTGGGGTCGAACATGCTGTTGAGCCAGATGATCCCGATCATCGCCGGGCCGGACTGCAGCGCCGACTTGAGGGCGGTGAGAGAGAACGCGTGGGTGTACCCGGACGCCAACCCCCAGCCCTTGAGGGCCTTCGCCACCCCCAGCCCCGAGGAGCCCGTGTCGTCGGGCGGATACGAGCCGCGGACGCTGTCGAGCGTCGTCGCCATCTTGTACAGGTCGACCGCTAGCGCCTCGTCGACCGGCCGGGCAACGCCCTTCACTGTCACCGAGGTCGCTCCCGGGCCCGCCGCGGAGTCCGTGGCCAGCACGCCGGCGGCCGCGTTGCCCGTGCACGAGCCCAACGAGCCTTGGTCGAAGATGTCCACGCGCCGCTGCCACTGCACCGGTCGGACCGTCGATTCCGGCAGCACACCGTGCGCGTACCGCAGGGAGCGCGGATCGTGTTCGACGTGCCGTCCGAGGCGGAACGGGCCGCCGCGCTCGGGGAGATGCTCTGTCCTCAACTGGGGCTCCTACACGGTCGTTATGACTTGCTCGTACTTCTGCGCCACTACCACCGACACCCCGGCCACACCGTCCAGGTACTGGCGTAGCGCGTTCACCACGTCGAGTTCGTCGACGATCGGTGCGTCCTGGCTGATCCCGGAGATGCTCACCGATACCAGCGGCTCGTTGCTGCCGTTCCGCCCGGTGATCACGTAGGTGGCCATGGGGTCCCTTCTCAGGCGATCCGCTGGAGCATGATGTAGCTGTCGGTGTAGAGCGTCGTCGCTGTCGCGTTGGAGGCGTTCTGTGCCCAGCTCACCGCCCACGTTCCGGCTGTCGACCCGACCCGGAGCGTGCCCTTGATGAAGACCGACAGGGCGTTGCCGACGCCCAGGGCGCCGAAGCTGCGGCTCTGTGTGACGTCGTTGGATTCGGTGCGGATCATGTATCCGTTGGTGCGGACGGTGTCGGTTTCCAGCGTCGGCGTGGACTGCGACCCGATCACGGTGATACCGGTGCCATGCCCGGCCCACTCGCCCAGGGAGCCGGATGGTGCGGTGAAAGAAACGAGCAGGTCCCCGGCGGTCGCGCCGTCGTACTTCAGCCAGCCCCACCATGTGTAGACGGCGTTGGCCTCGGCGGAGAAGGTCAGGTGGGGGTCGGCTGTCGGTGACGTGCTGGCGGTGATGCTGGTGTCCGCCGTTTTCCTGAGCGTCTGGGGTTGCATGCTGCGCAGCAGTGATGCGGTGATCCGTTGCCCCGCGAGGGGCGTGGGGTAGGCCTCAGCCACGATGCGCCTCCTTACAGGGCGAGATAGGTGGGGGTAGCGAGGGAAACGGCCTCGCCCCTGCTGTGGGTTTTGACGACGCCGTTGATGGAGCGGGTCAGCGACCAGCGTTGCGGGGAGACGACCGCGAAATCGTCATATTTGATCGACGGGTTGACGTTGGTGGAGGCTGATCCGGCGATCGACCGGACCCCGAGAAACGTCGGGGTCACGAGGTCGCCGTCCATCACGGACACCTGCCACTCCGGGGTTTCCGCGTCCGTCGCCAGCCAAGCTTTCGCCCGCAGCAGTGATCCGTTCACCTTGAACCGGAGCCGGTAGAACGTGCCCGCCACGAAGGTCACAGCGGCCATCGTGTAGGTGCCGAGGATTGTCTCGGTCGCGGCAACCCGTTTGATGATCACCACTTGGATGGTGGTCGACGTCGTGAACCGCAACTGCGCGCTGTACAGGTTGTCCAAGTCGAGGAATCGCTGAGCCAGCCCGCCAGCCAGGAAGTCCCCGGTCGCGAGCTGATCTGCGGTGATGCTGACGTACATGTCCATATCGGTGATCGTCGTGCCCACCGTGCACCGCCGGGAGTTCCCGATGGTGGACAGCAGGTGCGCGCCCACGCCGCTACCGACGGAGTAGTCCGACGCGCTGCCACCACCGAGCGTCCACGTCAGGCCGCTGTCGTTGGTGCCCCAGTTGCTCGACACAGTCCGGCCGAACGTGTCCGTGACCAGATCCGCGATGCTGGTGACGCGGATGACTTCGCCGGAGATCTCGACGTCCAGCGGGAAATCAGCAGGGTCCTTCGTCCACAACCCGTCGAATCCGGATGACGGCTGCACGCCGGCCACGGTGTCTGTGGTCGTGAGGGTCCCGACCAGCTCCGATCCGTCCGTGTCGATCCTGCTGTCGGCGTCGTCGAGGACACCGATCGACGAGTACGGGCTGGCCGGCGCGCACTGGAACGTCAACTTGTGCTCGAGCCGGGTGATGGTCTCGCTGATGCCGAGGACGAGTTGGTCGATGGTGTCGGGCGGCAGCCAGGCGGGCGGGTTGGTGATCTGGATGCGGTCGCCGAGCCGCATCCCGATGATGGCGCGCCGCATGTCCGCCGTGATCGACGGGTGGGCAAGGTTCACGGAGATCTGCGGGAAGCGTGCCTCATCCACGGTGCCCAGGTGGACGCGCCATGCCGCCTGGTCCAGCAGCGTTGCTTCGTCCGTACTGG
This sequence comes from Streptomyces sp. BK340, assembly GCF_007827595.1. Classification (GTDB taxonomy): domain Bacteria; phylum Actinomycetota; class Actinomycetes; order Streptomycetales; family Streptomycetaceae; genus Streptomyces. The sequence goes on along the minus strand of NZ_VISR01000003.1, from coordinate 446,543 downwards.
CCAGGTTGAGGGTGGTCTCCTGCCCGTACACGCCGACCCCGGCCGGGGGGAGCGCCGTGGACAGGGTCCCGGACGTCTCCTCTGCCGTTTGCGAGACGCCGCTGCAGGTGACGGTGACCTTGTTCTGGATGTACCTGTCGTCCTCGACCGGTGTCGGGATCTTCGATCCGTCCAGCTGGCCCGCTGTGTAGTCCAGCGTCACGACCGGGTCTTGGTTGTGCAGGGAGGCGCGGGTGCGGTAGCCGAGGCCGAGCACGCTCGGGTTTTCGTACAGGATGCCGCCGTCGGCGAGGACTGCCTCCTGAACGAGCGACAACGTGTTGGCCTTGCTCTGCGCGCCGAGCGGCACGGTGTCGTCGAGGTCACCGACCCAGCCGAACGCAATGCCCGCCTCGTCACACAACCGCTGAATCCGGCGGCCCGCGGTCTCCCCGATCGGGTTCAGACGGACACCGAGCGCCGCAATGTCCGTGATGGCGTTCTCCACCGTCGCGTGGCCAACTGCCACGCCCGGCAGGTTCGCGGTCCCGGCCGCGCCCGACACGGCCCTGGACGCGGGCCCGAACTGCACACGCGTGACGCGGGTCAGCTGCGTCGTGAAAACCGTGTCGGACACGGTGTACGTCCGGGAGTTGGAGACGTCCTTCAGCCGCAGTGTCCGCGTGATGTTCGCGCCGGCTTCCTGGAGTTCCACGCTGACGTAGAGGAGGCGGCCCCGCACGTCGAGGCTGTGCTGAAGTTCGGCGCCCAGCACGGTGCCATCGTCGGCGCACGTGCGGATCGTGAAAGAGGTGGTGGCGGTGTCGTAGAACACCTCCCAGAACTGGGAGGCTCCGGCGCTGTAGTCGAGCTGGTCGATCGCCACCAACACCTTGCCCAGCCCCAGGCCGGCCGCTGGAATGTAGGCGAGGAACCGGACCTGTGTGGCTGTCGGGTCGGCGTATTTGGTGACGCCGCCGGACAGGGTGGCTGAGGTGAGGTCCGGGAGTGGGTCGGACGCCGTGAACCCGGAGTACGAGGCGAGGACGGGTACGCCGGTCCAAGTCATCGCTGACCCGGAGGTGAGAGCGGACGCGAGCGATGTGGACCCGGTCGGGTCTTCCATCGGCCAGTACGCGACCACGCTGGAGGGCAGCGGGTCGGTGATCGCGTTGTAGATGACCGACCGTTCCGGCGCCGGCCCTTGTGCGAGGCGGCGGAGGATCCCGGACGCGGACACGTCCGTCCACACGTCGCTGCCGGAGGTGTCCCAGTTGGGGACCCACTCGGAGATCTCGCCCCAGATTCGGTAGGACTTGCCGCCGTTGCCGTCGGGGACCGATACGCGTACCGGGGTGTTCCGGCCGATCAGCCCGTAGTACGGACCGTTGGGGTTCCGCGGGGAGAACCGGCCGTCAGTGTTCCTCAGTTCCAGCGCGCAGGTCGACGGGTCCGTCTGGGATCCCTCGTCGCGGATGCCCTTGGTGATCGCGATGTTGCCGCTGTCGTCGCGGACCAGGACAGATGAGGTCGCGGTGATGTCCACCCACGCCCCGCCGATGAACAGCTCGACTTGTACGGGCTCGCCGTTGGACGCCTCCCCACTGGCGCGCGCGGGCGCAAGGGTGATCGCCAGGCGGCGCCGTAGCGCCGCTATCTGTGGGACGAGCCCCGGCATAGGTCAGCCCACCTCCTGGAAGGTGACCCAGCACCGCATGTCGCTGGCCGTGGTCGGGGTGGTCGCACGGACACGGAGGAACTTCGACACCGCGACGGCGGGCCTGTCGTCGGGCATGAACGTGCGCACGTAGGACAGGCCGGACTCACCCGAGACCGAGCTGAGTGAGACGGCGTCGAACGGGCGCGTCGCCGTGATCGTGCCCTCGGCCGTTGCCGTGTACCCGGTCGCGCTGGTGCCCACCGTCAGCAGCGACGTAGTGCCGTTCGGGTCCAGGTTGACGATCCCTGTGGCGGCCACGTGCGCGGTCACCGTGGCGGCGACGTCGGTTTGCAGCAGCTCGATGACACCGTCCGCGCCGGGCGGGTCGTCCAGGGAGAATCCCCACTCCAGGATCTGAATCATGCGGCTCGCCGGAGTGGCCAGCTGCAGCATGGTCTTGATGGCCGTTCCGGTCGTGACGGACGCCAGCGCCGCCGTGGTGGGCGCCGGTCCGTTCCAGGTCGTGTAGGGCACTCTCGTTCCTCTCCTCTATCGGCCGCGCGGCGGCCGAAGCGTTGCCTCAAGTGACCCGCGGGCGCGGACTTCCTTGCGGCCCGTGTCCACCCACAGCTCACCGAAGTCCCGCTCACCGATCCGGACCTGAATCACCAGCGGGCCACCATCCCCGGCCGCCGGCGCCATCCCCGCAGCCACCGCGGCAGGGGCGCGGCGGGGAGCGGTGAGCATCGACGCCCACGGCGCCTGCCCCTGAGCGAGCTTCCGCCGGCTGTCGGGGTTCGACCACACCCGTGCACCGGCGGGCAGGTCCAGCAGCTCCGGGCCCTGCTCACCCACCCACGTCAGCGACGAGCGCAGGCCACCCGATGCGGCGGCGCCGACGATGCCGCCCGACGCCTTCTTGCCGTGGTGGAAGGCCTTCTCGATCGCCTTCTCCATGGCCTTCGCCAGACGGTCCATCGAGTCCTTGAGCTTCTTCTGCTGCTCTTCGAGCTTCTTGACGTACTTCTCCTGGGCCTTGATGGCCTTCTCGTACACGGCGTCAGCGGTCGTCTTGCCCGCCCTGCCGGCGGCCTTCTCGATGTCCGCCTGGGTCTGGTTGATGGACTTGACCTCGGACGCGGACGCCTGCAGCAGGGCACCCGCGGTCTCCAGGCCGCCGCCGTCGATACCGGCCTCAGCGACCTGCTGAATGATCGACTTCGAGAAGCCCTTCGCCTTCAGCTGCTTCAGCGCGGCCGCGAACGCGGTCACCTTGTCCTTGCTGATCCGCATACCCGACCTGATCGACGACAGCGTCACCGTGCTGTCCGGACCGGCCCCGCGGGTGATGTTCGCCGACGACAGCAGGTTGCCCTTCACGCTGTCCCGCAGCTGCGCCGCCGCGTCCTTCAGCGAGGCGAGCTTGTCCTTCGCCTTCGACAGGTTCGCCGTCACCGAGGTGAGCTGCTTCTCCCACTTCAGCAAGCTCTTGCCCGCCGAGTCGAGCTGCTTCAGCAGGCGGCTTTCAGTGCGCCCGTGCGTGGCCTTCTGGATGATGCCGCGCCACTGGTTCAGCGCGTTCACCAGCGAGCCGAGATCCTGCGGCTTGCCCAGCGCCGACCCGAACTCGGAGCGCTTGTAGCCTGCCATCTGTCCGAAGTGGGAGATCGTCAGCTGGCTCCACGCGTCGTGCCGGGCCTGCGCTTCCGCCTGAGCCTGCGCCTTCGCGCGCTGCTGTGCCTTCGTGACCTTGCCGCCCCGGGCGTACTTCGGGCCCTCGTAGTCGCCGTCATTGATGCGCTGCAGGAACCCCTCGCCGTACTTCTTCACCGCGGAGGCCTTGATGACGAACTCGCCGTTGCTGAGCCACGGCGCCGGCACATCATCCGAGGTACCGGTACCGGGGCCCTGGACGAGGCCGCCGTCGGCGTACCGGAACTGCTTGCCGGTGTACAGGCCGCCGGTCGCGCCGACAATGTCGTGCACCGACCTGTACGTCTGGCTGCGGGTAATGATGTTGTGGATCGAGGTGATGCTGACGGTCTTATCGTGCAGCGAGGCAATCGCCCCGGCCACGTTCCGGATCCCAGCGAGGGCGCCGCCCGTCGCAGCCGTGATCCGGACGGAGCCGTTCTTCAGGTGCTGGACCTTGAACCCGAACCCCTCCAACACCTGCTCGGCGGTGCTACTCAAGGTCTTCAGCGTCACCGACCTGCTACCCGGGGACCGCTTCAGCGCCGCGTTGAACGCGTTCAGGTCTGCCTCGGCGGCCTTCTTCTCCAGCTTGACCTGAACAGCCTTGGCCTTCGGCGCCTTCAACAGCTCATCGGCAAGCTTCGTCGCCTGCGCCCGGGTGTCGCCCATCGCCATCGCGGCGTCGATGAGGGACTTCCGGCCCTTCTGGTAGGTCTTGTCGACCTGGTCCCAAGCGACGTGTTCCTTGTTCTTCTTGTCGACGAGGTCTTCGGTCTTCGCTGCCAGCTGCGACAGAACGTCGCGGTTCTTCCGGCCCGCGTCGCTGTTGAGATTCAGGGTGCGGCCGTTCTCCTTGACGGCTTTCTGCGCATCACTCATGGCCTGATAGAACGCCGTCTCAGCGTCGTATGCGCCACGGTGCACCGCGTTCAACGCCATGATCGACTGTTCGAGGCCCTTCGCGGACTGCGCCTCCCCGTCAAGCTTCTTCTGCGTCGCCACCGCAGCGTCACCGAACAAACCCATGCTCTGGGCGGTGACTTCCTGCTCGGACTTCAGCCCGGCCAGCGCGGCCGTGTACTGCGGGAACAGTGCGTTGATGTCCTTCGTCGAATACCCGGCGCCCTTCAGGGCGTCCCGCATCTGATCGAAATCCTTCGCGGCGACCTGCGCATACCCGTTCTGCGCCATCCCGGCCATGGCCTGGTCGAGGCTGTTGAAATCGCCCTTCAGCGAGTCGAGGGAGTCCTTCCCGTCGGTGATGTTGTGGATACTGCCCTTGATCTTGTCGGCGAGATCGTCCAGCCCCGGAATCTTGAACCCGAACGGATGCTGGCTCATCTGCTCCGACTTCTGACCCAGCTCCTTCACCTTGGCGACCAAACCGTCCATGTCGCCGAACGTCTTCTGCAACTCGCCCGAGAACTTCCCCGACGACGACAAGCCCTTCAACGACGTGGTCAGCTTGTCAATGTCCGGCGGCGCACTCTTCCCCAGATCGGCGATCTTCGCGACGGCCAGAGCCAGCAACGCGAGACCGCCCACCACCACAGACGCCTTCGCCACTGCGCCCAGCGAAGCAAACGCAGCCCGCAGACCAGCCACGCCACCACCAGCAACGACGAACGCCTCACGCATGTACATGGCGCGCAGAGCGACCGACTCGAACACGCCCTTCAGGCCAGCGAGGGCCCGCCCGCCGGCCGCCCACAACACCTGGGCTGCGGCAGCGGCCTTCATGGCGACGGAGACAGCAACAGTGGCGGCGAGGAGCCCCGCGAGCGCTGCTGTCGCGGCTACAGTTGCGCCCTTGTGTTCGAGGAGCAGGCTGACGAAGCTCTGCAGAGGCGGGATCAGCTTCGTCCCGATACTGATCATCAGGGCGTCGAAGCTGGACTGAAGAGACTTCATCTGGAATGCGAACGTCTTCTGCGTGTCAGCCCACGCCGAACCGAACTTGTTCGCACCCTCCGCCAAAGCCGGGTACTTCGACTCCAGCCGGTCGAACTGGGACACCAGGATGTTCAGGCCCGCGCCGGCCTTCCGGCCGAACGCGTCCGTGATGATCTGCCCCTGTTCCTTCGAGGAGATCCCCGCGGCCTTCATCCTGCCGACGAGGTCCTCCAGGGCGAGCTTGAGGCCGCCCTTCTGCATGTCCTTGGCGAGGGTGTCGGTCTTCAGGCCGAGCTTGTCGAGGGCGTCCTTCGCCGTGGAGACGGGCTTGCCGAGCGCCATCACCGACATGCGCAACTGGTTACCGGCCAGCGACCCGCGGATGTTGTTGTCGCCGAACACGGCGAGGGCGGCGCCGACGTCCTGAATGGACAGGCCGAAGCCCTTGACGGTGGCGACCATGCCGGAGCCGAATGCGTTGGCGAGGTCTTGCATTTTCATGTCGCCGACACCGACGGTGGCGTTCAGGACACCCATCGCCTTGTCGAAGTTCTGCACGCCAGGGATACCGGAGGCGACAGCGGCAGTGAGCGCGTTGGTGACGTCGACAAGGTCGGCGTGACCGACGGTGGCGCCCTTGGCGGCGGTCTCGGTCAGCTTCAACGCCTTCTGGGAGCTGATGCCCATCGACTCGAAGTTCGACTCAACGTGAAACAGCGACTCGGCGAGCGAATCCGGGTCCTGACCAACCTTGCCGGCCAGGTCGAGAACGCCCTTCTTCAACACCCCCATCTGGTCCTTGGCCACCCCTGCCTGCGTGTGCAGGAGAGCCATGCTGGAGTCGAACTTGGCGGCCATCTTCACCGACTCGACACCGACCGCCGCGAGACCAGCCCCGGCGAGGAGGGCGGTCTTGTGGAAGGCCCGCATCCCCGAGCCAGCACTGTTGACCTTGGCGTTGACGCTGGCCATGGCCGGGCCGGTCAGGTCCTTAGCCGTAACCAGGATCTCCACCACGTTCATCCGGATTCACCCCCAATCGTTCGATCTCCAGCAGGCGGAAGGTCTCGGCGGGCTCGGCTTCGATCTCGGACGGCAGCTTGTGCCAGCGGTCGGCGAGGCCGAGGATGAATTTGGCGTAGGTCAGCTCGCGAGGCTCGGTGACAATGCTTCCGTCGGAATGGATGCCACCGGGGAAGTCTCGCCAGCGGGTGAGGGCTGCTCCAAAGGGGCGGGCACCCCTGCCACGGCGTTGGTCCACTGGGTGATGATCGCCATGATCATGTCGTGGTCTTCGCCCTTGATCGCGTCAAGGGTGGGCGGCACCGGAGCCCCGTCCTCGTCTTCGAGGTTCCAGTCGACGAGCCGCTCGGCGAGCAGCTCGACCATAGCCTCGGTGCCGTCCCTGCCGCCGTCGTCGTTGTCGGTGCGGGCCGCGATCAGCTGCCCCATGGACAGGCTTCGCACCCGGACTTCGAGGCCGTCGTACTCGCCCTCGAACTTCAGGTGGTACACCTTCGGGTTGCGCTTGTAGCCCATGTTCATCTCTCCTGGTGCGGGCAGGTGCCCCCGTTGAACTGTCGTCCGAGATTGCAGTCAACTGGCGGACTATTTCTGTGACTTGGTCCTAGCTCCAGGTGGGTACCGCGCCGTCAGCAAGGACGCCAGGCACAGCAAAGGTGAGTTCTCCGGACTCGGCGCGGGTGAGCGGGTAGTCGGTGAACAGACACTCGTTGGCGAGGGTCTTGCCGGACACCGTGAGCGTCACGGTGCGGTTCACGCTGGTGGAGGGGACGGTCTTGAACACGTCGTGCGACATGTTCGCCGCCGGGTTGAACACGCCGTTCAGCGTGATGCTGAAGTCGGCCAGCAGCAGCAGCCGCTCGTAGGCCGACTTGTCGATACCGGTGATGTCCTGCACGCCACGCGGGGTGGCGAACTGCAGGTTGGTGAAATCGTTCTTGATGGTCTGCGGCGTGCCGGACGCATCGTCCACAGAGGCCGTTGTCCAGCCCAACCCGGAGCTCTTGGCCATGGGTCAACCCCTTTCGATCTGGTCTGCGATGTTCTGCTGGTGCTCGCCGAAGTCCTCCACCCAGAGTTCTGGGCGTTGGTGCATCCGCGTCTTGGTGCCGCGGGGGTTGCCCCGCCAGTCCCCGTCCCGGACGAGGTACAGCTCGGGCCGGTCGAGGCGCAGCCGGTGTTCGCTGGCGCGGAAGCAGGGCTGCCCGGCCTCGAAGTACAGCCACGTTTCGCCTTCGGCGATGCGTACCTCGTTGTACTTGCGGCCTGACGTCTTCGCCGCGTGGACCATCTCCGGTTCCAGGCCCTCGACGCGGACGCGCCAGCCGTTCAGGTAGTCGGGGCAGTCCGTTTCGGCGCAGGTGGCCTTACGGAAGTGCGTAGAGGGCGGCGCGACGATGGAGTACGTCTTGTACGCCTCGGCGCCCATCTGGGGCTGGATACGGTTCATCAGAAGCTCACCGCCACCTGGTTCTTGACGACGACGACCGCGAACACCAGCGACGAGAAGCCACCCGTCGTCGTGGTCACGGCGCGCAGGTAGCGGCGGACCGTCGCCCCCGAGGCGGTAGCGATCCGCTCCGACGTCGGCCCGGCGGTGACCTGCGTGAACGTGAGCCCGGTGACGTCCGCGAAGCTGCTGTTGTCCGCCGAGTCCTGGATCTTCACTGTGGCGTCGGTGCCGGTCATGCTGAACACCTGTAGATAGGCCTGCGCCCCGAAGCTGGCCGACGCCGCCGTGTCGATGCTCGCGCCGTTTGTCGCCGCGCTGTCTGTGCGCTTGCCCGCGGTGAGCTGCTGGCCCCACTCCAGGCCGAAGCCGTTGCACTGCGCCTCGACAGCAAACGTGAACTCGCCGCTGTCCGCCCTAGTGCCGTCGTAGTTGATCTGCTTCGACACCTGGCACGCAGCCGGATTCCCGAGCGCCGTACCCCGCATGTACGTGCAGATCACGTCCGCCGTGGGAAGGCTGCTGAACCGCTCGTGCGCCGCGCCGATGGCCGGGTTGAAGAACGCCTTCCACGACACGCTGCCGGTGCGCACGCCGCCGATCCGCTCATACGCGCTCTTGTCGATGCCGGTGACTTCGAGCGTGGCCGGGCCGCCGGAGAGGCTGACACTGCCGAGGTCGCCACTCAGGTCATAGCCCGCGATGTAGAAGTTGTCGCCGAGGCCGGAAGACTTCGCCACCTATGCCACCTGCTCCCAGAGGTCGTTGACGATGAGGGGAAGGGTGATCGTCATCACCCGGTATTCGGCGCCGGACGTCGTCAGGTAGCCGGCGCGCGCGCCGAGCGGGTCGCCGTAGGTGCCGAGGAGGTCGACGTCGCGGACCAGACCACCGAGGGTGAAGTCACCGGAGTAGGCGGCCATCAGGGCGTCGAGGGCGGTCATCAGGTCCGGGTCGATGGCGTCCTCGGGCTCTTGCAGCATCGACGTGTACAGACGCACGAACAACGCCAGCCGCGTGCTCGTCGACGAGAGGCCGGAGCCGCCGCGGGCCGGGCCGATCTGCTCTACCCACACAGCGGCCGTAAGCCCGTTCTGCGGAGCGCTCTTGGGTTCGTGCCCGTTGACGGCCTGGAAGAATCCGGACGCCAGCGCATGCGACTCCACCGCGTCGAGGATGGTGCGGATGTCGAGGGTCATGTCAGATCAGCCCCATCGCCTTGTAGCGGGCCAGCAGCCGGACCGCGATCTCTCGCGCCCGCTTGTCGACCAGGGGCTTGGTCCGCCGGAACGTGGCGTAGCCCGGGAACCGCGTCACGGGACTGTTGCGGCTGCCGGTACCTTCCAGCCACGGCCCGTAGATCACGCCGCCGTCGGAGACCCGATAGCCGTCCCCGGCCCGGTCGACGCTGATCCGCGACTCGTAGTAGCCGGTCGGGTGCTGCAGCACGACCTTGAGGCGCTGCCGGATCAGCTTCTCGCCTTCCTCGGCGATCCGCAGGCTGATCTCATCGCGGTAGGCGTGCATCGCCTTCGCGGTGCGCCCGTCAAACATGGGGCCCCGCTTGGCGGTGCGAACGTTGAAGTCGATTCCCGGCATGGCTACACCGCCCTGTGTCGGGCCTTGCGGCCGTGCTCGGTGTACGTCTGGTCGCGGAGATCCTTGAGGGCGTCCTGGGTGACCTCGCCGCCCTTGGTACCGGACGCGGACGACGCCCTGCGGAACCAGCCCGAACGCTCTTGCAGCAGCTGCGAGATGGCTTCGGCCTTCGCCAGCTGGTGGACAAGCCCCGGAGGGTTCCACCGGTAGACGGTGTTGCCGGAGGCATGTATGTCGGCGCTGGTACCGAGGGCGCCGCGGGTCACGGTGAGGGTACGCGGCGCGTAGATCGTCGCGGTGGTATGCGCGGCAAGGACCGTGCCGTCGTAGGCACGCTCCACGGTGAGGGTGTTGCCCGCGATGTCGTCGATCCGCATTCGCTCGGAGTCGAGGAGGATCACCTCGTCGACCGCGAAGGCAGCGCCGTTGGCGACAGTGAGGGTGACGTCGCCCTTACCGGCGGTGATGCTGCCGGTCTGACCGGTGCTGGCCTGCGTCCGCTCGGTGACAAGCATGCGTTCGGAGTCGATGCGCAGCACGCTGCCAACGCCGACGAGCGCGGAGGTCGGGCCGTCCACGGTGATGGTGGTGGCCGTTGTGCTGGTGATGGCTGCGGTTGTTGAACCAAGGGTGGTTTCGGTGTTGCGGTAGCCCCACAGGCCTGCGATCTGTACGTCTCGCTGGTAGGTGTCGCCGCCACCGAAGCTTGCGTCGGACGACAGCTTGATCTCGACGCGGTTGAACGGGGGCCCCGAGTTGACTGGTTCGAGGTTGTAGTCCGTGGATGCGATCGTCTGCCCGCCCGAGGCGAGCGTCGCCACCGTGATCAGCCCCTGATCATCGAGACGCAGGATCCACGGCGTCATCCCCGCGCGCGGCGGCCAGTCAAACAGCCGCGTGGCCAGCACCGGGTAGAAGCGGCGGTGACAGAGACCCTCGATGCCGCGTGACGCGGATTCGAGAGCGTCGTCGATCTGCCGCCGGTTACGCGCGGTCTCCTTCACGTCGAGCGCGCGCATGACGTCTTCACGCGTGGCGTACCAGATGCCCTCAGGAGACGTGTTCGTGGCCGCGGCGGATGCCGGCGCGTACACGGTGATGGTCTCGGTCGCGGTGACCGGGCTGCTGGACTTGAGGCCGGTCCAGGTGGCGAGGTAGGCGCCAGGGGCGAGGCTGGAGGCGGGGGTCCAGGCGTAGCCGTAGCTGCCAGTGCCGGGGTGGGTGACGCCGCTACTGGTCGCGGCGAGCGCGGTCGCCGCGGTGGCAATGCTCGTGATGGTGATGGTGGGGGTGGCGTCGAGGTCGACGAGGGAGCCGCCGGAGAAGTCGTACCACTGCGACAGGAGCGCCACGGTCTGGCCTGCGATCACGTCAGTCATGCGCTCGTCCCATCCACGATCAGCCCGAGCGAGGCGAGCTTCGACAGAAGGGACGCAAGCGCAGCGTTCCCGCCACGGGAACCCGTGACCGTCTGCTGCGCGACCGGGGCGGCCCCGTAGAAGCCGGCCGTCGTACCCGTCAGCGTGTGACCCCCGCCGAACGGGCTGTCGCTGAACACCCACGTGCCGACCGCGTGCGCGATCCCGGCGTTGTACTCCAGGCGCAGGTAGGTGTGCTGAGTCCCGCTGAAGTCCTCGCCGGACCAGACGGAGACGTAGACGTCCTTGCCGCCGCCCTCGACGTCGACGTCTCCGCCCGTGGGCCGGAACCGGACGCGTTTGCCGGTGCCGATCAATGTCATGCTGCCGAACGCGGCGAAGTCGGAATTGAACTGGCCGCCCTGCAAAGTGGTGTAGCCGTCGACAGTGACATCGCCGGTGAAGTGGGCGCCGGCAAGCGGGGCCAGCGCGGCGAGTGCAGAGACGAGCCCGGTGACCTGTGCCTGCGTCAGCGTCACCGGGTCGCCGCCTGCGGCGGCGTGCTGGGCAGCGTGCGCGAGCGCGGCCTTTGTTGCGGCCACGGCGTCGACGTAGCCCTTCGACGCGGCGTTCAGTGCCTGGTCCGGGGAGGAGTCGGGCAGCGTCAACTCGCCTGTCATGGTGTCGCCGGACTTGTTCACCTTGCGGGTGTCGCCGGTGGTGGACACGTAGCCGGTTGCGGTCATGCTGATCTCCTCCTCCCAGATCTTGCTGGCTCAGGACTTGTCGGTCTTACGGGAGTCCGCCGTAGCTCCCTGGCCCTTCCGCGACCCCGTCGAAGAGGCCTGCCGGCGGTTCCGGCTGGACCCAGTCGCGGGGGTACTGCCATCCGTCGAACTGGCAGAAGAAGGTTCCGGGCTCGGACGGTGGTCCGGGCTTGAGGGGTTCTCCGTCGCGGGGGCACGCTGTGGGCGGTCCGACGACGTTGGGGTCTCGTTCGAACTCGGCGCGTGCTTGGCGTCGGATGTCGAGGAGCTGGTACCAGCTGATGGCTGCTCACTCCCTTCGATGTAGCCGGGCTCGCCGGGCTGCGCGTCGGCGTTCGACGGACCCCCGGCGACGGTGATCCTGGGCATGTCGTTCTCCTTCATGCGGTCGGCGAACCGGGGCGCGGGGGCCTGGCACTGAGGGCAGCGCAGCAGGCCCACCGCGAACCGGCAGGTGCACGACGTGCAGACTTCGATCGCCATGTCAGGCCGCGACCACCGACGCGGCCGTGTCGAGCGGGATGTACAGCAGGTCCCACTTCATGGCGCCCGTCGAGCTGGCGACGGTCTTGAGGTCGATGGTTCCGGGGTGCAGTAGCAGCCACGTCGCGGACGGGGTGATGTTGCCGCCCGCGTTGTTCACCGCCGCGGTGCCGCCGAGTGTCGTCGGCAGGGTCACGGTCGCGCCGATCTCCTTGCCGTTGACGTCACCAGTGGCGTTGGTCAGGTTCACTGCGGTGCCACTGGTCGGGGTACCGATCAGCTGCACGGTGGTGGCCTGCGCCTGGATCGCGGTGGTGACCTCACCGACCAGAGCGACCACGAGGATCCGGCCGCCGGAGATGGTGAACAGCGACGACTGCGCGGTCTGCGGCAGTGTCGCAGTGGCGCGGCTGACTGCGATGCCGGCCGCGAGAAGCCGGACATCCTTGTTCTGGATGAGCGTGGTCATCGCGGTCAGGCCCCCAGGATTTCGAGGTTCGACGGCTTCCGCTGCACGATCAGGTCGTGCAGGATCGCCGTCACGAGACCGGAGCCGCCGACGCTGACCTTGACGTAGTCGTTGGGGTCGGCGAGCTGCGACGTCAGCACGCTGAAAACCACCGTGCCGGACGCGATGGTGACCGCGTTGGATGCCGCCTGAGTGGACTCCACCCACGCGGCCGTGCCGTTGGTCGCGGTGCACGTCGCCTTCCGGGTGATGATGTTCCCCGGGCTGGAGTAGGAGCCGCCGAACGAGCTGGACGCGGTAACGGTGAAGGTGTCGTTCCCAGTGCACACGAACGTCACCGCCGACGCTCCGCGCAGCTTGAACGCGTTTCCTGCGGCGATCGGGATCACGTTGATGACGCGCCCGAGTCCGTACATGCCTGCCATGGTGTTACCTCCCCGGCGGGGCGTTACTGCCGCCGATCAAGCCCTTGCAGGGCGGGATGGGCCCAGCCACCACACGGTGGCTGGGGTGAAGCTGGGTTACGGCCGGGAAGCGAGCTGGACGACCGGGGACAGCGTGTTGGAGCTGCCGTTCTTCGGAGTGATGGCTGACTGCAGCCACGGGCGGCCGTCGACGCGCTCGACCACGCGGTACGCGGTCTTGTCGTTGGCGAATCGGTAGTGCTCGGAGCTGCTGGTCTCCATCTGCATCCGGTCACCGATGAGGTAGTACGACAGGTCCACGAAGGAGATGTCGCCGGTGGTGCCGAGCGGCCCGACCTTCTCTGTGAAGAAGACCGGGCGACCGAGGATCGTCGCGGGCGGGGAGTCCATGCCGCCCTGGCCGCCGGCCATGTTGCCGATCCAGACCGGGCCGCCGCCGGTGCCGACGGACAGGGCCATGGTGGCGAGCTGCGGGAAGGTGTCGATGGAGCAGATCCACACCGCGCGGCCCAGGCTGGTGGGCAGCATGCGGCTGTACATCTTGACGATGTTCTCCCAGACGATCGTCCCGGACGGCTGCCCGGACTCGGCAGGGACCTGTACGGACACCGGGGAGTTGATGAAGCCGAGCGGCTCGCCCACGCCGGTGCCGGAGAGGAACGCAACGTCCTCGAACCACGAGATCGCTTTCGGGAACGTCCCACTGAAGAACCCGGAGAACGCCGGGGCGTCCATCAGCAGCTCGTTCGGGACCTCGGCGTACGCAGTGAGCTTCCGGGCGTCCAGGACAACCCGGCCGAACGAGGCCTGGGACTCCGTGAGGCCCGCGGCTTCCTCAGTCCAGTAGCCAACGACGCCACCGAGGATGGACGACTGGTGCGAGGTGTCGTCGATCATCGGGATCGGGACCCGCAGCGACGACATCGGGATCACCGTCGCGCGCGGCCGGACGACTGCGGTCTCCAGTGCGACCTGAAGGATCTCGGAGCGCAGCTCCTCGGGGATCAGGAATCCACCATCCGCCGGCACCTCGGAGCCGTAGCTGTTCTGGATCTCGACGAGACGCTCCAGCTTGGGCCGAAGCTTCTCGAAGTCACGGAGCCGGTCCGCGCGGTACCACGTGCTGCGGAAGTACTCGCTGGCGTCGTCGAAGATGCCGTCAGCAGCCGCGCCGGGGGCACGCTTGTTGTACAGGCTCTGCCGCGCTCCGGATCCGAGGCCCTGGATCTCCGGGCGCAGGTTGTCGGCGCGCTTGCCCGCCAGGTCCACCGGGGGCTTGGCGTCGCTGCCGTTGTTCTTCAGGTACTCGGCGAGGACGAGCTGCATCTGCTCACGTGCCTGCGCGTTGATTTCACCGCGGTTCGACTTGTCGACGGCGCCGGCGTAGCCCTCGATGAACTCGGCGAGCTTCTCCTTCGAAGCCCAGAGTTCCTTGAGCTTGTCCGCGTCGTTGAGTACCTCGGCCAGTGCCGCCGGGGAGTCCGGGATGGTGGTGGTCACTTCGTCGCCTCCTCGGCGTTTGCCAGCCACGCCGGAAGCGGCGCGGAGTCGTGGGTGTTGAGCCACGCGGGGAAGTCCTCGGCGTGGTTATCGGTGCCGCTCTTGCCCTCGCCGCTGCTCTTGTTGGCGTCGTCGAGGTGGGCCTGCAGATGGGCGCGGACGCCGGCCTTGTCGCCCTCTGGGATCTTCGATCCCTCCAGCCGGGCAAGGCCGTTACGGCAAGCCGCGAGGTTCGCGGGGCCGCCCTTGCTCTTGTGGTGAGGGAACTTGTAGTTCCCCTTCTTGTCGTCCGCGTCGTTGTCCCCCTCCTTGTGGGGAGTGCCCGCGGCCTCGTCGGACTGCCATGCGAAGCAGTAGCGCAGGACGGTGTCGTCGTTCGGCATCGCGGCGACCGCGGCCGGCCCGTCCCACGGCTCATCCACGGTGGCCGTGTGATGCACCGGGAGCGCCTTCGCCACGATCGGCATCGACTCGACGCCCCGCACCGCGGGCTGGCCGTGCGCCTCGGTCTCGGTGACGTCCTCCCGGCCGACCATCTTCGTCCCGCACTGGTCACAGAACCGCGCGTCCGGCGCGTTGCCCTTCTCGCACACCGGGCACGCGACGGTCTCGTCCTCGCCAGGCTTGTACGGCGTCGGCTCGTGCGGCTGCGAACCATCGGCCGCAGTCGGACGCACGGCGTTCGTCAGCCGGTCGGGGACGTGCGCGAACACCGAAAGGTCGAACTGGGCAACCGCGGCGAGCGCATTCTGCTCCGGCCGCTCCGCCACCCGATGCGCCAGACCCGCCTTCACAGCCTCGTCAGCCGTGTACCACGTCTCCGTGCGCATCGCGGTACGCCAGCCCTCGGCGTCGCCGCCGGCCCGGTCGGCGTAGATGCTGGCGAGGTTGTCGGACACCTTGTCGAGGAGTTCGGCGAGGTCCCGCATGTCGCCGGCGTTGCCGAAGCAGGCTCCGGACGCGTCGTGAATCATCATCATCGCGCCTGGGGCGACGACCCGCGTCGTGCCCGCCTGCGCGATGAACGACGCGGCGGAGGCGGCGAGTCCGTCGACCACGGTCGTCACGTTCCCGGGGCGCTGCGCGAGGCTGTTGTAGATCGCGATGCCGTCGAAGACGTCGCCGCCCGGGGAGTTGATGTGGACCTCAAGGTCACCGGATATCTGCCCGAGTTCCGCGATGAAGTCGACCGCGGTGACGCCCTCGGAGAGCCAGCTACCGCCGATCTCGTCGTAGATGTCGACCCGCGTCGGACCACCAGCAGTGTTACGTATGACCCGGTACCAGCCGGCTGCCGGGGGCTGCTGTACGAGGTTGGTGAGGCGGCGAGCGTTGCGCCGCATCGAGTCGACGTTCATCGGGCACCCGCCCGGTTCCACGTAGGCACTTGCTGCGCCATCAGCTCCTCCAGGCTGTCACTCGGCTCCTCGCCGCCCTTCCGGCCACGCTTGACGACCTTGCAGCGGCACGAGTTGCCGTACTGTGCGCCGATGCAGTCCTTGTAGCCCTGGCCGTTCGGGTAGTCGGCGTAAGCGTCGGCCCGGTTCTTGTAGGTCTGGCCGTCGTTGTCGCGGCACGGCTGGCAGGTGTTCTCGTCTTCGTGCGCGACTGCCACCCAGCGCTGCGCGTTGTCGATGCCGCCGGACAGCAGCGAGGCAACCGCGGCGGCTTGCTCGGACGGTGCGGCCTCGGGCGTCTCCAGGACCCAGCCAGGCGGTGCCGCCGGGGCCTGCGTCGCCTTCTCGACCACGGGCATCTCCGGCAGGCCGACCGTCTCCAGGACGGCTTGCGGGTCATAGCCGGCTGCGACGAGGGTCTGTGCCGCCGTGGCCTTCGACTGCAGTTCCAGTGCGTCGGCTTCGCGGTTGCTGGTGACCGGGTCCTCGTAGTCGAGTTCGACGCCCTCGCCAGTGCTACCGAACAGCGGCAGGTAGGAGCAGTTGAGGGCGTCCTTCCACCGGTCGAGCCGGTCGGTGAGCAGGAAACTCTCGAAGTGCTCCTGCGCGGTGACGGAGTTCGCGCGGTTGACGTCGTCGCTGGTGCCCAAGATGGCCTTGTGCATGGCGAACGCTTCCCGGATCACATCCCGGGCGACACCGCGGAGGTTCCCGAAGTCCATGTCCCGCATCGACATGCTGTTGGACACCCACTGCGCGCCCTGCTCCAGCACGGCGACCCGGTGGGCTGCACCGACCCCGCGGTGAGCCTCGCGCCACCGGTTGGTGAACTCGTTCCACTCGTCATCCGACAGGCGTCGGTCGACCTGGATCACACCGCCCGGCGTCGCCGAGTTCAGGAAGAAGTTCCGATTCCACTGCGCCGAATAGCGGGCGGCGTCGATATCGACGAGGATCGCCTGAATCGGCCCGAGCCCGCGGTACGGGTCGAAGGGGTTCGGGTACTTGACCTGGATAACCTCGTTCGGCTGCAACGGCACAGCCTCACCCGACGGACCTCGGTAGACGTATCCGGCGAGGTAGTCCTCGCGGGACGGGATCGGGTCGATCCGGTCCGGGCGCACCGGCCATAGCCCGGTCGGGAACGTCGCGCGGGAGTCGCGCTGGACGATCAGGTACGCCTCGCCGGTCAGGTCGAGGTACGTCTGCGCCATCTCACGGAGCTGGAAACCGCTCATAAACGGGTTCGGCTTGTTCCACACTGATATGGCCTGGTGCTTGATGACCTCGGTCCGCTGATCGGAGCCTTTGTCACCGGTGGTGTATCGCCTGCGGCCGTCCTGCGGCTGCTGCCGGTAGAGGTGCCAGCCCTTCTTCGCGGTCTGACGAGCAAGCATGGACACGATGCTGAACACGGTGCCCGAGCTGCCGTATGCGCGCATGTAACTGGCCGGGTCCGCGCCACCGTCCATCATGCTCTGCCGCAGGAACCCGCGGCCGGCGTACGGAACAGGCGGCTGCCCGCCGCTGCTCTTGGCGAGGAACTTCCCGAAGAGGCTGGTCACACGTCACCGCCGGACGGCGGTGGGTCAAGTTTCCAGTCGAGGAGCAGCACGGTCACACCGGTGGTGATCCAACCGGCGATCGGGTGGGCTTCGAACGCGCCGACGTCGATGCAGCCCAAGCCCGTGACGGTGAGGAGGCTGCCGGACAGGCGGCTGGCGGTGGCCCGGACTTGGGTGGTAGCACGGTGAACGGCGCGGGTGACGACCGCCGGAATGCGCGGCTGGCGGGACTCCTGTTGGGTGGCGCGGGCGAGGGTGTCGTAGAGCGTGGTGGCCACGTACCCTCCCCTGCTCGCGCGCCCGTGATTGTCGGATCCCGACAACAGCATATTCTCAGCCGTGTCAAGCAGAACCGGAGTCACTCCTGTAAATAAAGGATTCCGGCCGACGATCGCGTGCTAGCAGAATCTTGCTACCTCGACAACAGCCCGGGATCAACCGAGGACCCGCACCCGCGGCGTCCCGCCCAAATCCCGCTCCGCGACCATGTAACGGGCGGCATCCATCGAGTGGTCGTTCTCCTTCACCGGCTCCTCCTTCAGGCCGCCCGCGTTGCCCGGCTTGACCGCCCACACGTAGCCGGCCACCTCCTCGGCCAGGCCGATCGGGAGGGAGGCGGCGTCCATCTCAGGGTCGCGTTCGAGGAGCGCGTCACGGAACACGTACAGCCGGGCCTTGCCGTCGCCCTGGACCTTGAGCCGGGCGGAGAACGCCTGGATCCCGTCTGAGACGCCCTTGTGCGCTGCCTGCGTGCCCATGCCCAGCTTGCGTTCGAGGGTGGCGCGGTCTTCGGCGTCGTGGTCGGTGATGATGGCGCGCGGCCGCGGCTGGTCCTTCAGGAGCCGGTCGCGGATGACGTCGGCGTGATCCTCGACGAGCATGCGTGTCCGCACCCACTCGCGGATCAGGTAGAGCCGGCCGTCGGGGTCTTCGGCGAACAGCTGGGCGACAAAGGGGTTTGTGTACCCGAAGTCGATGCTGACCCACCTGGTCCAGCTGTCTGGCACGTCGAACGGTTCGACCACGTGGACGGGTTCGGACCAGCCCTCGTACACGAGGCCTTCGGCTGCGGCCCAGATGCCGTCGCGGTAGCGGAGGCGGCGGACGCCGGTGAGGGCGTCGAGCTTGGCCATGTAGTCGATGCCGCGCTCTGTGAGGGAGCCGTCGAGGTTGACGTAGAGGGGGTTGTCCCGGTGCAGGCTGTGGATCATGCGCATGGTGCCGTCGTCGCAGCGTTGCTTGATCCAGTGCTTCGGGTGGTCTGGGTTGCAGGCCAACACGATCTGCCGGTACGTCTCGCTGTTGCCACGGAGGCGGGTGATCAGGGTCTCCAGCGCGGTGAGGCTGATCTGCGTCGCCTCATCCACATAGATCCGCGAGAACTCCGTGCTGAGAAATTTCTCGGGGCGGTCTAGGCCGCCGACGAGGATCTCGGCGCCGTTCGCGAACTGGTAAGCGGGAGGCTTCCGTGGCGACCCGCCGAACCAACGGACGATCCCATCAGCGAGCGCCGCAGGCGCGACCTGCTGCTCAAACGTCACCAGCGTCGACCCGGTAAGCGCAGCGTGGGTCTGGCGGACAATCAACGACCGGCAGCCGGGCACGATGAGGCTGGTGTAGAACGCCTTCTGCAGCATGGCCAGCGACTTCCCCGTACCCGCCGGGCCGGCCACGCAGACTTCCTGTTCCTTCGCCGACAGCAGCTGCTTGGCGCCGCCGCGCGGTTCGTACCGCACGACAGTGGTCACACAAGGTCCTGCGGGTCGACACCGACCAGCTCGTACTTGACCCCACCACTGTGTTCGATCTTCGTGGGCTGCTTCATGCCGGTCAGAGACTGCACGGATTCCAGACACTGCCGCGCCGAGTTGATCGCCGCCAGCACCGGGCCGTGATCACGGAGCGGGTTGCCTTCGTCGTCCTTGACGATCCGGCCGTGCGACACGACGACATGGTCCGCCTCGACGACCTCGACCGCTTTGGCGAACAGGTACTCCATGCGGTCCAAGTGGACCTTGAGCGCCTTTTCGCCAGCTTCTTGGACAACCTCGCGGACGGCGCGGCGGACCGCGGCGATGGCGGCCCACTTACTGACGCCGAAGCGCTTGCCGACTTCTTCGTAGGTGAGGCCACCCTGGGACCAGCATTCGGCGATGGCCGCGTCTTCGGCGGCTTTCTCCGGGGTGCGGATGTACTGGCCCTTGCCGTTGCGCTGTTCTTGGTTGGGGTTGTACGGGGGGTTGCCGGTGGGCATGGCGTGGTTCCCCCTCCTGGTGGCTTGGTTACTGGTGGGCGTGGTTTGATGGTAACGAGGTGTGCAACTGGTGGCAGGTGCGCGCATGGCGGAGGGCCCCGACCGGGCGGCGGTCGGGGCCCTCTGGCGTGCGGTGGGGTCAGTCGTCGTAGGAGGGTTCGTTCTCCCCGTCGTCGCAGCAGGTGGCGGTCTCGTCGTCGACTTCTTCGCCGCAGTCGTTGCAGAACCAGTAGACGGGCTCGCGCTCTTCATCGTCGGGCATGGGGTTCGTCCTGTCGTGTCGGGCGGTCAGGCGGCGGGGCTACTGCGGGTTGCGGTAGCCGTCGAGGAAGCGGCGGACGTTCCTGACCGACTCGGCGAGGTCCGAGTCGCTGTCGTCGGCACGCTCAGCGAGGGTGTCGAGCATGTCGAGGGCTCCGTCGATGCCGTACTCCAGGCTGTTGATGCGCTGCTCGTAGCGGCGGAAGCTGTGCTCGGTGGCCTCGGCGGCCTCGGTGGCTTCGCGGGCGTCCATGGCTGGGGTCCTTTCGTGGCGGTGGGTCAGTAGCGGCTTAGGCGTTGCCGCGCCAGTCAGCGAGCGCTCCGGCGATCACTTGGCCGTTGGTCAGCTTGCCGTCCGCGTTGAATTCGTTCCACGTCTCGTACAGCCATGCGGAGAACGGGCGGGCGCTGTAAGGGGGGAGTTCCTCGGCGCCGATGACGTGCGCGCGGATCATCGCCTCGGTGACGGGTTGCACCTTGGGCCGCTCGTCGAGGTCATTGTCGCCGGACTCGGCAAGGGCGTTGGGGTTGAGCTTCTCCATGACGGGGTCCTTTCGCGGTGGGTTGAGGGTATGGCGGGTTAGGCGCGGCCCGAACGGCGGGCGAGCATGCGTTCCTTGATCTGCTCCGGGGTGGGCTGCTCCCACGTGTGGCTGCCGTCGGCACCGGCCTGGATGCCGTGGCCGCGCTGGTCGATACCGCAGCGGGCGCAGCCCATCGGGTTCGGGGCGCTCATCGACCGGCCTTGCTGGTGGCGGTCGGGTAGTTCACACCGCACAGGAGGTTCTGGCGGGCGTGGGTGCACTCGCCGGACAGGCAGCGGCGGGAGCGGTAGCGCATGCAGCGGTCGGCGGCGTGGCCGCAGGAGCCGTTGCGGCACTCGGCAGGCAGGTACGGGTACTCGTTCATGACAGGCCTTTCGTGGGTTGAGCGTAGGGCGGGGTCAGCGGTCGCGGGGGCGTGCTTCAGGCGGTCTCGGCCCACAGGCGTTCAGCCGCGATGCTGTGGGCGCCGGCCAGGGCCTGGCGGGCGGGGCGAGGGCCGACCTGCCCGGCGAGCTGCCGGTACAGCGTGTTGGAGTCGGCGCCGGGGGCGAGGAGCAGGTCGGCGAGCCGGGCGGGGTCGACAGGCAGGGCGGCGGTCTGCTGGGTCATCGGGGTGTCCTTTCGGTCGGTGATGCGGGCGATGCGGAGTGCGTTACGGCGGGTGCTCTCCTGGAAGCAGCGCCAGGCGTGGCGGCGGAGGTTGCAGTCGGCGAGGGACGCGCGGATCTGCTCGGGGGTGGGGTCGGGCATCGGGGCCTCCTATGCGGCCAGCGCGTCGGCGAGGATCTGGACGCGGGTGGTGGCGGGGCAGTCGATCGGGTACAGGACGGTGACGGTGGCGAGGCCGGTGGTTCGGGCCGGCTTGTCGTCGGCGGCCGGGCGGGCGACGAGGTAGCGGCTCCGGTGGATCGAATAGCTGAGGATCCGGTCCAGGCGGAAGGAGCGGGTCTCGCCGGTGGCGCGGTCCATGGCCTTGATGACGATGTCGCCGGCCGTGCTGACGTAGAAGTCGTAGACCTCGATCGTCCTGGTCGTTTCGACGAGCTGGCCGGTCTTCTTGCCGGCGTCGTCCTTCTCTTCCTTCAACGCCGTGATGGTCACGGGGTGCTGGCGGTCGGCGGCCTTGATGAGGCGGGTGAGGGTTTGGGTGGTGGTCTCGTTCTTGGTGTGCCTCATCGGGTCCCCCTCGGTGCGCCGTTCCGTATGCCTAATACTCTAGGCCTAATCCGTAAGGCATGTCAACTAGACTAGGCCTAATTCATGAGGCATTCTGGAGGCATGGTCACCCGAGACGACGTGCAGAAGATCCGCCACGACTACGAAGACGCAGTCGCCGAAGCCGAGACGGAGCGCGCAAAGGCCCTGGCCAAGGCGGCGGATGAGATGCAGCAGAAGGACATCATCGAAGCGACGGGCTACAGCCGAGAGACCGTGAGGCGGCTCATCATGGAGGGACGGGAGATCCTGGCTACCGAGCGCCCGGTGAGCAGCGAGGAGACGACCACATGAGCGAGACCGTGCAGCAGCTCACCAACGAGCAGGTAGCCGCACTGCGGCAGCAACTCAACAACCGGCCCGTACAGGCCCTCGGTACCATCCTGAGCGGCGACCCCCTGCCGCCACTCCCGCCCTGCCCCGCGTGTGGTGCTGCCGCCGAACGCATCGATCAACGCGTGGAAGCCCCGGCGTTCGGCGTGTACGAGACGGCGCTGCGCCTTCGCTGGCTGCCGTGCGGGCACCGGTTCCGCGCAGTGGCCGACCTGGACGCGGGCCCGGTGCGCCCGGAGGAGGATCCAACGTGATCACGATCGCCGTCCCTCCCGAGCCAACAGACGAGCCCCGCGGCACGGACTTCCCCGACCACGACACGTACCTCCTGGCCTGGTACACGTGGCGCGCGATCCGGCGCGACGGCGAGTTCAACCACGAGGAACTGGCCGCCTACTACGACACGAAAGAGGCGCGCGTCCGACAACTGTTCAACCAGCCCACCGCATGACGACGGCCCCGCCCGGACGGTGATCCGGAGCGGGGCCGCAGCACGTGGGTCAGCACTTCTCGTCGTAGAAGTACTGCGCCATCTTCGTCGTATCCACCGACGGGTCATCCACCATCCCGTCCAGCATCGCGCCCACAGCCTCCGGGCTCGACGTGTCCATCGTGTCGCACACCGACTGCTGATCCGCGGTGCCGAGACTGTCCCATACCTGGTCGTACATGACCTTCGCCTTCGCGTCGGCAACGATCTCGTCCTTGTGGCCCATCACAACGGCCTTGACCGCCTCGGTGTACTGGCCGTGCGTCAGCCCCCTGCACTCCGGTTCGGCCTCCGCGTCGTGGACGTTGCCCGCCTGATAGTGCTTCTCCAGCAGGGCCTTGCAGTCGTCGAACGTGTAGGTGGTCACGGTGTGCGTGGCCTTCGGCTTGGCGGCCGGCTTGCTGGCGCTGCCGCTGGTGCAGCCGGCGAGTGCGAGGCCGACGGTGAGCAGGATGGCGGTGGTGGTGTGGCGCATGGTCCCCCCAGTGGCGCGGTGTTGAATGCCGCGGATCCTAGCCGCGGCCGTCGACAGTGCGCGGGGGAATGGGCGAGGCCCCGCCGGGACGGGGAGGCCCGGCAGGGCCTCTCAGGGGGTAGCCGCGGCGCTCGAAACCCGACCACACGGCCAGTGTCGCAGCGCTGTCAACTCGCATCGTCGTCCAGCAACACCTCAACGTGCTTGATCTTCCCCGACATCGACAGATCCGCCCGCACCGGATTGTCACCGGGCACGCCGGCCTGCCGAGCGGCCTTCACGAACGCGGCCAGCTCGTCGAGGGTCATGTCTTTGTCGTCACCGGTGAACCGAATCGTGGCGGGCATGGGCACATGGTGACGCAGAAGGACCCCGCCGCGGGAGGAGTCTGCGACGGGGCCTCGGTGTGGCGTCGGCTACTTGACGCGGTGGTGGCGGACGGTGTCCTTCGGGTCGTACAGGATGTACCCGTCGGTGCCGATGCGTTGTACACGCAACCCCTCTTCCGGCTCCTCCTCGCAGTCGTTGTTGGTGTTGGCGTTGGCGTCTGACCTGCAGCAACAACGCTCCCCATGGTCGCCGTCGGCAACGAGAGAAGAGGCGGGGATGTCATCCTGGTGGACGCCCGGCCCGTTACCCGCGCTTGTGCGGACGCCCGCCCGCCATGGGATGCCGGCCTCGCCGAGAAGCGTCTTCACGGTCTTCGTGTCGGGCAGTCCCGCTTCTGCGCGCAGCTCGGTGAGCAGCACGCTACGACCGAGCTGCTGAAGGGCTTCGACGATGTCCACCTCGTCAGCTTCTTCGTCGTCCTCGGCAGGTTCGGTCTCAGCGCGGTGGGCACGCCAGGCGCGGGCCTTGTCCCAGCCGCGGCAGGCCAGGATTCCGGCCACGAAGTAGGCGATGTAGGGGAATGCGATCACAACACCCACCAGGGCGCCGGCCGCCACGAGGAGGACGATCACCTTGGCGGTGCGCTCGCTCATGCCGTCCGACTCCCCTACCTCCTCAGCCTCCTCGGCGACGGCCTCCGAGGCTTCTCCCCCGCTCACGCGAACGCCCCCGTGAACCACGCCCCGAGCAGGTTCACCGACGAGCCCAGCGGCACTGCGGCCACGCCGGCCACGGTTCCGGACAGGGCGACGGCCACCCCGGAGAACGCACCGGCAGCGAGCTTGCCGTTGGGCACGCGGGGTGCCCACTTCCACAGGGCGAACAGCACTGCGGTGAACAGGAACACGATGACGTAGCCGCCGGGAGTGAGGGCGAGCTGGTGGGCGCGGGTGACGTTCGGGGCGGTGCCGCCGACGCCCCAGACGAGGCCGGTGTACCCGGCGACGTTCGCGGCCCAGAGAGTGGCCCAGGTGGCGAAGCCGAGCGCGGAGAACGAGCCGAGCGCGGCCAGGGCGGCGAGCATGCCATAGAGGTGGGAGAGAACGAACGGGACGAGGGCAGCCCACTGACGCTTTTCCTTGAACCACCAGCGGAGCAGGAAGACGAGGACGATGGCGACGCCGAGGGCGACGCCGCCGAGATTGATGGCCATGTACGGCATGGGGATCAGGGGCTCCAGATGGCGGTCACGTACAGGACTGCGATAGCGAGGACGGCGATGGTGCAGGCGGCGGGCCCGAGATAGAGCAGCGGTGCACGACGGGGTGCGAGTGCATGCAGCCCGACTGCACCAAGGAGTGCAGCCATGGGCCAGAAGATCCACGCAACCATCACGCCTCCCGGACGGTTGCGCCCACGGCATCCGGTAGCTGCGCTTGGATGCGCTGCGCCCGCTTCTGGCCGATGCGCAACTCGGACTGCAACCGACGGAGGGATGCGCGCTGCCCGGTCTCGGCGAGCGCAGCTGCGTTGACTTCGAGTGCGGCTGCGAGGAGCTGCGCATCTGCATCCGGCGTGGGCATCTGCCGGACCACGGGAGCGGCTGCGTCGGATGCGGGCTCTGGCTGCGGCGCGGGTGCATCCGCGGCTTGAACTGCGGAGGATGCGGTTGCGCACACGTCAGGATGCGGCTGCGGGTGGGGGTGGAAGTCGAGGACGAGCGCACTCGGTGCATCCGGGTCCGTTACCTCGACGGCCTGTTCGGCTGCGCGCTCGAAATCGTCGGACGCGGCCGGCTGCGCGGGTGCGGGTGCGGTCGGTTGCGCACGGAGTGCGTGTACTCGCCACAGCACGAGCGGTGCAATCGCCGAGATGGCCACGACGAGCGACACGGACACGGGCAGCAGTTGCGCACTCACGAGATGGGATGCGGCGTTGACGGCGATCATGGCGAAGACGACGGCGAGGACGTCGCGGTGCACTCGCAGGGCGCGCACGGCGTAGATGTCGAGTGCGGCGGGAACTCCAGCTGCGACCCAGGGGCCGAAGCCGCAGGCGCGGGCGAGTTCGTACTCGGCGGACGCGGTGACGGCGAGAGCTGCGGTGAGTGCGGCCCATGCGAGCGGGTCTCGGGTCTTCACGGTGCTCCTCCGGGAGCGGTGGTGGTGTGGGTGCCGTCCCTCCCGGCCGTGGGGGAACGGGTGCGGGAGGGACGGCGGCCGCGCGGCGGGACGAGGGGGTTGGGTTACCGCCGCGCGGCGGTCTCGGGGGCGGGTCAGCGGAAGCGGCGGCGGTCCCGCTGCTCCCAGCGCTCTGCTTGCGCGGCGGCCTTGGCGATGCTGCGGCGGTGTCCGGTTCGGCGTTGGCGGGCTGCGCGGTCCGATGCGCTCTCTTGGCCGGCGTACTTGGTGGCGGCACGTTCGCGGTCGTTGCCGAGGAGCTTGTCGAGGAGGCTCACAGCGACGCTCCCGGGATGCGGCGGGGCAGCGTGTCGTCGGGGTGCGGCCGCGGCGCTGGTACGGGTTGGGGTTGCGGGGCCGGCTGGTCGGCTCGCTGGTGCTCGGGGCTGGGCGCTTGGGGTTGCACGTGGGTACGCTGCATTCCGTCATCTCTCCTGTTCACAGCAGGGTGGATGAGGCCCCGGCGGGAGGTGCGAACTCCCGTCCGGGGCCAACTTGTTGGTGCAGTTCCACAGTGCACGATCTGCTTTACAACGTCAAGCAGATCAGGGAGGATGTTGCCGTGCCCAAGAACCCCGAACCCGAGGGGAGCCCGCGCTTGATGACCGTCACCGAGATCGCGGCGGAGCACGGGGTCAGCCGTCAGACGATCCACACGTATCGGCGGACTGGCATCTTTCCCTCCGCTGTCGAGGGCGAGGGCAGTACGCGTCCACGGTTCCGCGAGGACGAGGTGGCCGCGTTCTTCAAGGCGAACCCCAAGCAGCCCCGCAAGAAGCGGCGCTTCCCGTCCGACCCGCAAGGAGCCCACGTGACCACGACCACTAACCCGCGCGAGTGGCGTCTGACCCCGCAGACCCTCGACTTGTTCGTCAGGGCCCTCGTCAACCACGTGGACTACGACATCCACAAGGGCTACGAGTGCGGCGAGGAGGACGGCCTCGACCACTACCCGGAGCTTGTCGCCGAGGCCGCGCAGATGCTTGACGCGATCACCGGGGAGGGCGAGTGAAGATCGACCGCCTGCGGATCGATGGCGAGCCGGTACGCCGCTTCTACGTGATCGCGGAGGTGACCTTCGCCGACCGGGACGCCGAGCCCCGCGACGAGTACGACCACAACTACTACGAGGACTCCGAGCTGCGCTCTGTCGCTACCGACTGGATGCGTGACGGGCTGACCGATCGAGACGACAGTCCCGCCGTGCGGTTCCGCGAGATGCCGGAGGAGTGGCGGGAGCAGCTGTCCCGGGAAGAGATGCAGCCGTAGCCGCGCCCGGACAGACGAAAGCCCCTGATCACCTGGAGATCGGGGGCTTTCGCGTTGAGTAGCGCCGGTCTGTCGGCAGCAGCTTGCGGCAGGCCCGGCAGTGTGATGGTCGCACGGCCGTCAAGTAGAACGCCCCGCCGTGGTGGTGGCGGGGCGTTGCACGCGGGCCCGGAGGGCCTTGCCCCGAAGGGATCGGCGTGCGCGCCCTGCCGTCGGTTGTCCCCGTTGCCGGCGACTTCCTACACGGGCTCCGTGAGCCTTCCCCGCGTCCGGGTCGGCGTGCGTGTCTTGCCGTGGGTCCAGGATCACACGAGTGTCAAGCGGGTCCTGGCCAGTTGGGTCCGCGGAGTGCGGGCGGGACCTCGGACATCGGGGTGCGGCCGGCCAGCGTGGCGAGGCGGCTGAGTTGCTGATCGACGTAGGCGGTGATCGCTGCCCAGTCTGCGCGTCGGTCGGCTGCGGCCTGGCAGGACTCGTGCGGGTGGTAGGGCTGCTGGCAGTCTCGGCAGAGGGTCACGGCTGCTCCTTGTCGGCTGATCGAGCTTCTGCCGCCGGGGCGGGCGGGTCGAGGGCGGCGAGGATCTTGTCGGGGCTGAGGTCGGCCCAGTCGTTGGCGGCCCATCCGGCGATGGCGCGGACTCGGGTGATGGCGGCCTCGGCGCGTTCGGCGCGCTGCTTCTGCTGCTCCCAGTCTTCGACGGTGGGTGCGGCGTCGCCCCTACCGCAGGCGGGGCAGTAGCCGCGGGCCACGGTACGGAGTTCGGCCAGCTCGGTCTCGGCCTGTTCCGCCCGCTGCTCGGCCTCGCGTATCGCCGTTCGGGCGGCTTCGCGGTGGCGTTCGAGGGCGCGGGTGGTGTCGGTGAGGGACTGGCGGGTCTGCTGGGCGTTGCGTCGGTCGGCTCGGATGTAGTCGGCGAGGAGGGCGGCTTCGGGGATGGTGAGGTGGCCGCGGAGTGCGCGGCCGATGAGGTTGTCGATAACCAGTTCGCGTTGGGCGCGTTCCTGCTGGTTGGGCTTGGGCGCGCGGGTGGTGGGGCGCGGGCGGGTCATGCGGGCTGCTCCTCGGTGCGGTGCGGGGTGGCTCCATCGGCGGTGTCGTTCCAGATGGTTCGGCCGACGGGCCCGCGTGCGCTGACGTGCCACTCGCCGTGCTCGCCGTGACCACGCCGGTGCCAGGCGCGGAGCACGCAGTGCAGGACGCCGTTGGTGGTGTCGTTGGTGAGGGTGGCGGTGCACGGCGGAATGTCGGCGTGCGCGGTGGCGATGTGCTGGTCTGTGTCGGGGGCAGGCTGTGGCTGGTCGCAGTGCGGGCACAGTTCAGGAAGGGAAGCGGGGGCGGCGGTCATGCGTGCTGCTCCTGTGCGGCGGCTTGGCGTGCGGTGTCGCGGAGGCCGGCGACCAGCTCCTCGATGTGGTCGAGGGGGATGTCGACGGCCGCGCCGCCCTGGCCGTCGCTGCGGGCGGTGCGGAGGTTGAGTGCCGGCTCACCGTGGCGGGTGGTCGGGGTGACGTACAGGTGATCGCCGTCGGTGTCGCGGTAGTGGAAGGTCACAGGTACTCCCCGGTGGTGTGGATGGTGGTGATGCGGTGCTTCTTGATCACGCTGAGGTGTTGGCCGCGGAGGTCGCGGTGGGGTTTGTCGGCGGGGGCGTGGAGTTGCTCGGCGCCCTGGTCGCAGAGGTCGTCCCAGTTGGGTTCGCAGTCGTCGAGGGCGAGTTGGCGGGCGGTCATGTGCTGCTCCGTGGTTGGGATGGGTGCCGCCCCCGGATTGGGGGGTGGCCGGGGGCGGGTCAGGCGGTGAAGCGGCGGACGGGGATCCCGGCGGCTTCGGCAAGGCGCGCGGTGTGGGAGGCGCCGCGGCTGCCGTCCTTGATGAAGGCGAGGGCCAAGTCGGCTCCGGCGTCGACCATCTCGCGGTTGCGGATGGGGCCGGCGGCGCGGCCGTGGGTCTTCCAGTCGGCGCGGTAGGTGATGGCGGGGACTCGTGCGGCGATGGCCCAGAGCCCGGCGATGCGGTCGGCGCCGGTCGGGCAGCCGCCGTGTACGACGAGCAGCCGGTCGGGCGCGCGATCGAGTGCTTCGTCGAGGGCGGTGCAGATGGTGTCGGTGTCGGTCCAGTCTCGGCTGCCGGTGACGAGCACGCGGTACGGGTTGGTGGCCATGGTGGTCTCCGTGCTGGGTGGGTGCCGCCCCGGGTGTGGGGGCGGCGGGGCTGTGCGCCTCTGTGAGGGCCGAACTCCCCCCTCGAACCTCCCGAGATACCGATTCGGGGGGTTGAGGGCGCGAGAGGGGCGTTCAGCGGCTTTCCCGGGGCCTGTCTGCCTGGGTGGGAATCCCGACTCAGGGACCAGCCTCGTCGTCTGTGCTGGTTTGGGGTGTTTCGGCGCCCATGCGGAACGCGGCCAGCTCCACCGCCTCCGCGATCGACAGCTCACCGTCCGACTCGGCCCACATCTGCGCGGCCCGGCGGGACAGTTCACCGGCGACCGCCTGCACCTCGGGTGGCATCGGGGCGCGGCCCTTCCGGGAGCGGAGGCCGGGCGTGAACTCGTGTCCCGTCACGACTACGCCTCCTCGTCCGTGTCGGGCTGGCCGGACCGCGCCACGGCGTGGCGGTGGAAGCCGTGCTCGGCGCAGAAGCCTTCCGCGCCGGTGCAGTGAGCGGGTGCACCGTCGACGCCGAGGATGTTCGCCGGGTCCATCGGCGGGAGCTTGGCCTCGCCGTCCTGTGTCGGGTCCTGCTGCGCCTCGCGGGCGGGCTCGTCGTCGAAGCAGCGGCAGTCGGGTCCGCCCCAGCGGCCGGGGCAGGCGTGGAGGGTGTCGTCGGGCTCCTCGACCTCGTCCTGCTGCGCGTCGTCGGCCCGCACGAGGCGGTGGGCGTTGCCCCGGGCGGCGGCGAACGCAAACTCGGTCGGGTTCAGCGACGCCTCTCCCTCGGGGAGGTACAGGGAGCCGTCCTCGTGGACGTAGACGATGCACGTGGTCGCTCGCGGGGAGATCACTTCGTACCAGCCGGGCCCGGTGTTGCAGTCGGCGACGACGGTCTTGACAGGCGGCGCCTCGCCAGCCAGACGACGCAGCGCGTCTCGGATCTGGCTGGCAGCGAGGACGGTGCGGCCCATGCGGTCGAAACGGTCGGCGGCTTCCAGCAGGACGGCGGCCCGATCGGCGGTCTGGTCTGTGGGCGCGGGGAGCACGGCCAGCACCGCGTCGGCGATCTGCTCCGGTGTGCCCTCGATGACGGCGAGCTTGCCGTGGTGCCAGACGAAGGGCTGGATGCGCTCCTTGGCGCACTCCTTCTCGGTCTTACCGCAGTCGCCGTTGCAGGCGGCGTCGCGCACGGCGTCGGCGATCCGCTCCCGCAGCGCCGCCCGGTCGGTGGCGGGCGCCGGGCCGGCAGGAGCGGCGGCGGGGGCGTCGCTCGGAGGCTCGGCGGCCCACCGGTCGGGGCGGACAGGCTCCCAGTCGCTGTACGAGACGCGCCGCCGAACCACAACGCCGCGCTGACGCTGGCCGCGCACCATGTCCCCGCCGCCGTCGGGGTGGGGGAACCAGGTGAAGATCTCGGACTCGGGCGGCGGGATGGGCGGCAGGTCGCTGCGACGGATCGGGGCGGATTCGGGGCGGTCGTTCACGGTCACTCCTGGTGGCTGGTTCGGGCAGGCGGTCGTGGTGTGGGAGGCTGGGGCCGGCCTGGGCGCGGTAACGACGCGCCCAGGCCGCCCTGCGTGCGGGGTGGTCATGCGGCGGTCTGCTCGGGCTGCCGCTCGGGCAGCGGGATCCCGGTCGCGGCCGACACGACGTGCGCGGCGAGCAGCGGCGGGACGGCGTTGGCTATCTGCAGGAACTGCTTGGACTCGCTGCCGTGGAACGGGTGGTCGGGGGGGAAGCCCTGCAGCACCGCCGCCTCGGGGATCAGCAGGGGGCGCCTTTCGAGGTCACCCTGGCCGTCGACCTTGACCCACTGGTAGTCGTGGCGGGCGTGGCCGGCGACGAGGGTTCCGGCGGGCTGGTCCAGGCGGCGCACGGTGGCGTTGGCCCGCTTGCCCTGCCGGAGCACCCACCAGGAGCGGGCTTTCTCGGTGAGCGTCCAGGAAGGGGCGTCGCACGGGAAGTCGTTGCCGCCCTGGGTCTTGCGGGCGCCGCGGGTGTTGACGCGGAGGCCGGGCTCCAGGCCGAGCGCGTCGGCCATGGTGGTCCACGGCAGGCGGGTCATGCCGAAGAGGTCGGTTGCGGTGTTCTCGCCGTGGGTGGGGTCGGGTGCGGTGACGCGGCGGACGCGGGAGGCGATGAGGATGGCGCGGCGCCGTGTCTGCGGCAGTCCGTAGTCGGCGGCGTTGAGGACGCCGGTCCAGACGCTGTAGCCCCAGCCGCGGAGGATGCCTGCGTACTGCTGCCACAGCGGGAGGACGGCGGGCACCTGTTCCATGCACACCCAGTTGGGGCGCAGGTCGTGCAGCCAGCGCATCGGCTCGGCGGCGAGGATCGACTTGGTGTCCTTGCAGGCGGTCTTCAACCGGGTGCGGGTGTCGCGGCCGTGGGCGAGGTCGTGGACGGCTTGGTAGACGAGGGGCAGGTCGACGATGCCTTCCTGCTTGCCAGCTGCGGAGAATGGGGTGCAGACCGGCGAGCCGATGAGCCCTTCGATGAGCGCAATGAACGGGGCGGTCGGGTACTGGGTGACGTCGCACTGGATGGTGGTGTGGCCGGCCGCCTGTGAGGTGCGGGCCGCGTCCGCGTCCAGCTCCAGGCCGACGTCGGTCAGGTCGAGCATGCGCATGCCCTCGGACCATCCGCGTGGGCCGCTGAAGAGGTCGACGATCACGTTGCTGCTCCTTGGGTGACGGGCCGGGTCAGGCAGACGGGGTGGCGGCGGGTCGGACGATGCGGGCACCCTCGGCGAGCCAGTGCTCGCAGTCGCAGAACACGGAGCGCTGCGGGTGCACGGTGCAGCCGCGCCGGTACCGGTCGACGGCGGCGACGAGAGTGGGGTGCGCGGGCCGAACGAGGCCGATGCTGCCGCTGACGCTGGGGTGGCCGTTCCAGGTGCCGGAGGACTCGTAGCCACGGCGCTGCAGTTCCTTGACCAGGACGGCCAACTCGCCGATGTCGAGGGGGTTGGCCGGGGTCTGCAACTGGTTGGGGCCGTTGTCGATCCACTCGACCTTGATGACGTCCACGATCACGACGGGCCGGTGCTGTGCTCCGTCGGGGCAGAAGCCGTAGATGCGGTTTGCCTCGGGGTCGCTGATGACGATGCCGTGGTGGCTGGTGTGGGCGTCGTCGGGCTGGACGGTGTCGTACAGCCAGCCGAGGCCGGTGTCGAGGATGGTCGCGAGAGTGGTCATGGTGCGGGCGTCCTTTCGGGTGGTGGGGTTACTGACTGGTGGGTCAGTTGGGTGGCTTGGCTTTCGGTGTGACGGGTCAGGCGGAGGCGAGGGAGGCAGCCCATGCGGCGAGGGCGTCGAAGTCGGGCTGGAGGAGGCCGGCGCGCGGGCTGACCCAGTGCAGGAGGGCCGGGCCGTCGTGGCGGTCGGCGACGTAGGCGCGGTCGGTGTCGTCGAAGTCGTCGTCGATCCACGCGAACGGCCGTCCCTGCGCCCAGTCGATGACGTGCTGGGTCTTCCAGAACGTGCCGCCCGGCTGTGCGTGGCGCGGGCCGGGCGCCGACGTGGTGTCCCACGGGACGACGGGCAGCGAGGGCAGGCCGATGTGCGGGGCGATCCATTCGTTGGCCTCGTGCGCCCAGGTGGTGCACCAGACCAGCTCGAAGGGCAGGGCTTGGAGCGCGGGGCCGTGGGTGGGGTTGAGCCAGACCCGCAGTGGCTTCTGCCAGGGCTGGTCCCAGCCGGATGGGCGCATGCGGTGGGTCTGGTAGCCCTCGGGTCGGCCGTTCGGGTTGGCGGCGTAGGGGTTGAGGGGGCCGTCAACGTCGATCAGCAGGAGCGGGCGGTCCGCGCTCATGTCGTGTCTCCTGGGTGTGGTGGGTGGTGTGGGTGGGGTGACGGGTCAGGCGGCTTGTGCTTGTTGGTCGCTGATGTCTGGGGCTATGCGGTAGCCGCTGCTGGTCAGGTACTGGGCCACGCGCCGGGCTCGGTCTTCGTGGTTTTCGTTGAGGAGGTCGGCGTCTTCGAGGGCGGCGCGGATGACGGCGAGGGCTGCGTCGGGCATTGGGGCTCCTGGTGGGCTTGGATGCGGGCGTCGTGGCTGGTGATGGCGAGCTTGCGGCCGCGGGGGCTGGTGCAGCGGGTGCCGGGCGATGCTCCGCACCAGGGGCAGCGGATGGACCACTCAGGTGGGTTGGCGGTCACCAGGGCCGTTCGCCGTACTGCGGGTCGTAGTCGGGCTGGTCGTAGTCGCTGAAGTCGTCGTCGGCTTCCCACGCATCCGGGTCGTCGTATGTCGCGTACGTGGCCGGCTCGGGTTCGGCGAGACGCTTCGTGAACCAGACGTGGCGGCAGTTGGGGCACCGGTACGAGGTGTGCGGGTTGCCGTGGTAGTCCTCGGCGTCGAGGTGCGGCGGTACGTTGCGGTGGAGGCAGCGGGGGCACGAGTCGTTGACGTTCTGGCTCATGAGGTACCTCCGAAGATGTCGAGCTGGCCGGACTTCGCCAGAGCGTCGGCGCGTGTCCTGGCCCGGGTCTCGGCGTGGTGATCGCGGTCGTAGTGCAAGTGGCAGCCTTGGCACATGGCGCGGAGGTTGCTGTCGTCGACGTGCTCGGGTGTGTGGTCGAGGTGGGCCACGGTGAGCACCACCTTCGAGCCGGTGCCGTACGCCTGACCGCCGTTGACGTTGGGGCAGCGGCCTGTGTGGTTGTCGCGACCGCATTCGCCGAGGCATTCGCAGCGGCCGGCGGCGCGTTCGGTGCGGATGCGGAGGCTGATCGCTTTCCAGTCGGTTGGGTAGCGATCGCGGTTCTCGGGGCGGATCGGCATCAGACGCTCCTGAGTCCGCGGCGGAGGTCGGGGCCGTCGAAGCTGACGATGGTTGCGGTCTGCGCAAGACGGGACGCGAGCCGGTCACCGAGGCGTGTCACCAGGTCCGAGGCTGTGGTCCCGCCGGTGCGGACGGGGAGGTTCGTGGTGATGAGCAGCGGGAGCGACTCGTTGTAGCGGTGGTTGACGATGCGAGTCGTCGTTTCCTCCGTGAACTCGGAGAGTTTCTCGGTGCCGAGGTCATCGAGGAGCAGCAGCGGTATCCGGCACAGCCGCTTCAGCTCGTGCTCGCTGCCCTTGTCGGAGCCACCGGGTCGGAGCAGGCCGTAGAGGTCAGGTGCGGTGGTGGCGATCATCTCGAAGCGGCGCGGTCCGGCTTCGGCGATGCGGCGGAGTGCTCCGTAGGCCTGGTGGGTTTTGCCGGTGCCGATGGCGCCGTGGAGGACGAGGAAGCCGGCGTCGCGGTAGTCGTTGGCGGCGCGGTCGGCCCACGCTCGGATCACGTGATGTTCGGCGGTGGCGTTGCGGTAGCGGTACGGGACCGCGGTCTGCCAGCGGTTGAGGGCGAACTCGGCGCGTTGGCGGCGGTGGTACTCGGGGTGGCCGGGCTCATCTGGCGTGGGCTCGTCATCGACCGGCCCCGAGGTGACATTGGGTGCGTGTTCGGCGATTCCGGCCATGAGGCGGGCGAGCATGCTGGGCCGGTTGTCGGCGAAGGTCTGGGGTTCGGTCACGGGTGGTCCTTAGAAGTAGCCGAGGTCGTTGGCGTAGTCCTCGGGTGAGGGTTGCTTGTAGGGCTGGTAGCCGCCGGATACGGCGCGGAGGGGCGGCCGAGAGGCGCGCTCGGACGCGAACTTCGCGGAGCGGCGGATCCACTTCTGCCACTCGGTGTTCCAGTTCTTGCGGCGCTGGCCGTTGCCGCGGAAGTGGTCGAGGAACTGTGCGGTCTCGTAGTCGAGGTCGAGGCCGGGGCCGAAGGTGCTCAGAGCCCAGCGGCGGAGTCCGTCGTTGAGAGCGAACCCGTCGTCGTCAATCGGGGAGGGCGCGTAAGCGTCGAGATCAACCGAACTGCTAGCGGCACTACCCCCACCTACATCAGCCATAGATAGGGGTTGGGGTACGGGACGGGACGGGGCGTCGTTAGTAACGCCGTTACGAAGCTCGCTGACCTGGGGTTCTGTCTCGGAAACGGGACGCATTCGAAGCGTCGTCGTGTCGCCGTCGTGTCGCCGTCGTGCTGCGTTCGTGTCGCCGTCGTGCATTCCAGGCGCATCGGAGGGGTCCGGCGTAACGCCGTTACCGTCGGGCGGGACCGGCTTGCCGTTCCTCCGCTGACGGAACCGCTCCTGCCGCTCGGCGTTCTTCTTCCGCTCGGCGAGCACCTGCGCGCGGGACGGGTTGTAGTCGAGGTAGTCGTGGATCTCCCAGCCGCCCTCGATTCGGTCCCACAGGCCGGCGTCTACCAGCTGCTGGGCCGCGGCCTTCAGACCCCGGACTTTGGCGACGAGGGGCAGTTCACGGTCGGCGATGCGGCCGTCGGTGAGGTTTTCGGAGCACCAGCAGATAGCAGAGACGTGCAGCCGGAAGGCTCGGTCGGGTAGGAGCGCGACCTTGCGGTGCGAAGGGAATCGGTCGTCCAGCTTGACCCAAGGCATCGGCTGCTTCTCTCGTGTTCGTGCTGATCAGGGAGAGGGGGCGGGGCCGCCCGTCGACGGCCCCGCAGTGGGGGCTACTTGGGCATGGGCATGGGCGCGTCTTGGGTTGCGATCGGCTTGAAGTGCGTCGGCTTCTGGCCAGCTCGCATGGCGTTCCAGGCGCGGATCAGGGTGGCCAGCTGCGAGTGATCGGAGACCTTCCGGGCCCCTTCGGAGTCGCTGAGGAGGCGCTTGCGAAGGGTCAGGATGGGGTGCCCCGCGCTGAGTTCGGCTCCATCGGCGAGCCGGGTGAAGAACCAGGCGGTGTCGTCTGGAGAGATCCGGTTGAACAGGAAGTGCGCCACGCCGGTGGTCGATGCCGGCGCGTACTTGAACTGGTTGCGGACGCGCGATGCGATTTCCGCGGACCGTCGCAGGGCCGGGTTCGCGTTGAGGAAGTCCTGCGCCTCGGTGATGGTGGGCGCCAGATTCATCGACAGCTTGTGGTCACCGCGCTCCCAGGCCCAGACGCGCCGGACGATGGCCGCGAGGAGGGCGGTGTGCTTCTCGTCCTTCAGCTTGAAGGCGTCCGCCGTGGTGCGCTTGGCCCCTGCGTCCATGGTGTGCTGGGTTGCCGGGTCGAGGCCGGTGACGATGAGGAGGTCGACTGAGGTGTCGGCCTTCACGATGGCGGAGAGGCGATGCTGTCCGTCGAGGAGGACCCCGTTGATGTCGAACTTGATGGTTTCGCCGTTCATGGCCCAGTTGCCGGCCTCGATGTCACGGGCGAACTCGGCGACCTTGCTGGAGCGCAGGGCGCGGTTGTGCGTGTTGCGGTTGAGCCATTCCTTGGCCATGACCGGTGTCACGTGGACGATGTCCGTGCGGGGGAAGAGCGCGGCTACGATGGGGTTGTTCACTGCATCTCCGTTTCGAGGGTGTTCGCGACGTCGGCGAGGGCGTCGCTGATCTTGTGGAGGCTCGTCGCCCACCAGCGGCGGGCCTCTTCGCTTGTGTCGGCCTGGTCGAGGTGCATGGCCTGGATCAGGTGGGTGGTGTGGTCCAGGGCGCCGAGGAGTTCGGGCACCTGGTGGTGGGTGGTGTCCCGGTTCTTGGGGAACCGGTCGTCTTCGGTGAGGCGGGCGAGGCGTTCGGCGGCGCGGGTGTAGTCGCGGCTGGCCTCGGCGAGGGCCTCGGTGAGGGGACGGCGTTTCGGCCTGGGAGCGGCGGTCGGCGGGGTGACGGCGGCTTGGAAGCCGGGCCCGTCGGGTTGCACCCAGTCGTCACCCGCGAGGAGATCCGGCTCCTGCCGCTGCTCGTACGTCTCGCGGACGGCGGCGGCGGTGGGCTTGCCAGCGGTGCGCTCGACGGTCTCGCGCCAGACGTCCGCACGCTCCGGCTCCGGCACGCGGGCTAGCTCGCTGGCCTGTCGAGCGTTCGCCACCGGCTGTGCGGTGTCTGGCATGCCAGACACGACCTCGGCCGCCGTGATCAGTTCGTAGGCTCGAGGGCGGCTGAGCTGCCACCGCCGTTGGCAGTACTCCTCGAAAGTGCCGTGGTCGGCGCGGTAGAGCTTGCGGTCGCGGATGTCGGCGAGCGCGGTGCCGACCTCGTAGAAGGTCTTGATGCCACGCTCGATGACGGCTTCATGCTCAGCGAGTGCGCTGCTCTCAGAAGCGGTCAGGATGTTGGTCATGAACGGTTCTCCTTGGTCGCGTTCTGCGACGGTCGAACGGCCTGCCGTGTGCCGCTTAGGCGATCCGGTGTGGCTACACCAATCTTGCCGGGTGTAGCCACACCAGTCAAGTTCGCTACTATGCTGGTGTAGCCACCACCGCCGCCCGGGAGCCCCACATGCCGAACGCACCGAAGACGCCCATCCAGCGATTCCGCCTCGATACCGAGCCATGGCAGCGCTTCGGCGAACTGACCGAGGCGGCAGGAACGGACCGCTCGTCCGTACTGCGGCAATTCGTGCTGTGGTACATCGGCACGCCGAAGGTGGCGGCCGTGCGCCGGCCGAAGGCTGAACCCGCCGAGTCCTGACACCGTTCCCTCCCCTCTCTCCGGGCCCCGCACCGAGCTGGTGCGGGGCGTTGTCGCGTGCGTCAGGCGACGTGCGCGATGAGCAGCCAGGACGGTTCGATCGGGTCCGTCATGCCGAGCGCGCGGGCCGCGGCGGCGAGGTTGTGGTCCCAGTCGGCGTACTGCTCGGCCGTGGCCCGGTTCGGGGCGACGACGACCGAGGAGCCGATCTCGGCCTCGGTCGCCTGGGTGACGAGGTAGCTGTCCTCGTCGTCGTAGCGGCCGGCATGGAGGTAGCCGACGTGGTCGGCCTGGTCACCGCGCTGGCCGTCGAGCGTGCCGAGCGCGTCTTCCAGCTGGTCGCTGCTGGTGTCGGGGATCTGGACGCCGTAGGCGAGCCAGGCGGACGGGTAGTAGCCCATGTCGTGTTCTCCTTGGGGTTGGTGGCCCCGCCGGATTCGGCCCGGCGGGGCGCTGTTACTGGCCGATGGGTTGGCCGCAGGATCCGCAGAAGCCGCGGTTCGGGCCGACCGGGGCGGCGCATCGAGGGCAGCTCATGCGATCCGCCCGGCCTGCGCCGCGCGGGTGCCGCGCCAAACAGCCACGGCGCTCTTCTCTCCGGTGGGCCGGCTGCTGCGGTCGAACCCGCAGTGCTCGATCACCCGGTCGCGGACGAGGGATTGCGTGAAGTTCCCCCAGTCGGATCGGGCGCAGGGCGGCTCGGGCAGGTCGTTGTCCTTCGCGACCTCGTAGGTCGTGAACCGGCGGCCGGTGCGCGCCGCGGCGACGAACGCCGGGCGGATGCGGTCGGCCCACTCCGCGTAGCTGAGCCCGCTGGCCGGGGCGGGCACGGTGCCGTCGAGGGTGGGTTGCACGGTGGTCATGGGTGGTCCTCTCGTGCGGGGCATACGTCCTGGTGCTGTTCGATGGGGTTCGAGGCGAGGAAGTCGGCGACCTGGCGGTGGCCGGTGGCTCGGCGGTGCAGCCCGCACCGGGTGCAGAGCAGGTCCGCGACGGGAACCTGACCGCGTTCCATGCGGTGCACATGCAGACCGCCGAGCCAGCCGTCCATCAGGCCGTGAGCCGCTTTGCCAGGTCGCGTTGCCGCCGGTCCGTCAGGCACCGTTGCCCGACGCAGTCCTCGACGTCGCACATCCGCTGCACCTGCCCGACCGGCGTCACCCCGTACAGGGCGATGAACGCCAGCTGGTGCACTGTGTACGGCTTGTTGCGGACGTTGATGAAGTGCCTTGTGTCCGTCCACAGCACGTGCCCGCCGCGCTGTCGGGTGTGCTGCTCGTAGATGTGCTTGAGGAGGACGCTGACGTCGTCGGTGGCGTCGGCGACCGCGCGCGGGAT
Organism: Streptomyces sp. BK340; assembly: GCF_007827595.1. Lineage (GTDB taxonomy): Bacteria > Actinomycetota > Actinomycetes > Streptomycetales > Streptomycetaceae > Streptomyces. The sequence goes on along the minus strand of NZ_VISR01000003.1, from coordinate 407,974 downwards.
GTGCTGCTCGTTCTTGCGGAGGTAGTACAGGCGTTGGCGGGAGGTGAGACCGCCGCGGACGGACCAGGAGTCACCCTCGGTGTAGGCGGCGGTGAGGCAGGCGACCCGGACCGGGCAGCCTTCGCAGATGGTGCGGGCTTCGTCGACGAGGCGGGGTTCGCGTTCGCCGGCGTGGAAGATGTCGGGGTCGATTCCGTTGGCGGCGCAGGCGGCGGACTGCTTCCAGGCGCCGGTCGTGTCGGTGAGGCGGGTGAGGGTGCGGATGGTCATGCTGCTGCTCCGTGAGGTGTTGTGCGGTGGCCGGCCTGCTGTTCGGGGCGCTGCGAGAAGGCTCGGTACAGGTGGTCTTGGGTGATGCCGAGCCGGTGGGCTGCCTGCCCCGCGGTGCAGCCGTGCTCGTTCATGAGCCAGCGGCCGTCTTCGGCGATGGCCGTGTACCGGTCGACGTGCTCGCCGAGGTCTGGTACTGCGGCGGGGCTGTCGATGTAGTCGTCGTCCCAAGCCCCCGGCGGCGCCCACCCGTTGGTGGCGGCCAGTGCGCGAGCCTCCCCGATCCAGCGGGCAGCGATGCCGTGGTCGGCGGGAGCCACGTTCCACAGCTGGTCGTAGAGGTCGCGGGCGGTGCGCGCTGTAGACCCGTAGGCGGTGGTGACAGTGTGGTTGACCTGATCGTTGATGGTGATCTTGTCCAGGCCAGACAGGCGGGCGAGGCTGATCTGCGGCCAGCCGACCGCGACGAGCGCCTGCAGCCGACGGCGGGTGCCCGTGGCGTCGACGAGCGCGGAGGGCGCGACGGCATCCAGGGTCGCCTTGATGGCGAGGATGCTGTCCGCGGTACGCGTCCGGACCCTCTTGGAAGGCGGCATGGTGCGGGTGGCGTCGCCGTAGAGAAGCTTGCTCATCGTGCCGTTGGGGATCTGCGCGAGGAGGCGGACGCGCTGCAAGCCGATGCCGTGACTCATGAGCATGCGGACATGGGCGCGGACGGGCTCGGCGTCGACGTAGGGCTGCCAGCGGCCGTACGCGAGGAGCCGGGACCGGTTGCGCATGTAGTCACGGTTGCGGGCGAGACACTCGGGCCGTTGGCAGGTGTACTCCTTGACGCAGGTGAGGTTGCGGTGGTGGGGGGCTTCGCGGACGGCGGTGGTCACGCCTGCTCTCCCTTCTGCTGCTCGTCGCGGATGGCCTGCCATAGCTGGTCGCAGCGGGCGGCGAACTCGGGGTCGTTGAGGAGGAGTTCGCACTCGTCTTGCAGGGCGAGGTTGAAGCCGGGCTCCGTCTCCCGGACGGCCTCGGCCGGCGGCAGCGTGCTGCGGATGAACGCCGCGTGCCTGGCGGCCAGGCGGCGGCGGTTCTTGCGGTCCACCCGCCAGATCGCGATGGCCAGCAGCAGGAAGACGGCCGTGTAGCTGATGTTGGCGATGGTGTTCACGAGGTACCTCCGGCGGGCTGCTCGTGTCCCTCAGCGCAGCGCAGCAGCGGGCCGTGGACGGTGTGGGCGGTGAGGCCGCCGCAGCCGGGGCAGTACGTGAACCGCTGCCCGACGACCGAACCGTGCGGCCGGTGCTGCCCGGTCGGCCACACCAACTGGGCGCAGATCCGCAACGGGGCCGGGAGGCGGAGTATGGTCTCGCGGGTCACGACGCCACCCCCCGCCGCACGTCCTGGAGTTCGGCCGTGAGTGCCTCGTTCGCCCGCTGCAGGGTGTCGAGCTGGCCGCCGAGGGAGGCCAGCGCCTGCCGGGCGAGTGCGAGCTGACGGCGCAGTTCCGCGTCGCCCTGCACCGGCTGCGGGTGTTGGACGGGGCTGTCCGGCTTGGCGTCCCGGAGCCGGGTGATCTCCTGGGCCTGTCGGGTGACCGTGGACAGACGTTGTTTCGCGAGGGCCTCGAAGTCGTCCCGCTGGCGGACGACGTGCTCGTACCGGTACTGGAGTTCCGCGTGCCTGGCGGCGGATACGAGCCTCATGACGCACCGCCCGACGGCAGCGGCCACGACCCGTCCACCGTGGCGTCCGGCTTCCCCGACCGCCGCAGATGCGCCTCGAACCCGGCAGCCCACTGCGCCCGCCACTGGATCTGCCACGTGTGCAGCAGCCACGCCGGAACCTGCACATCCGGGTGCTTCTCGGCGATCGCCCGCGCCACGTCGAGTGCGGCTTGCGCGTCCGCGTCCGCGGTGTGCGCGTCGGTCAGCTTCACCCCGTAGTGCGCGGCCAGCGACTCCAGGTTGCGGCGGCCCTTGCGGTACTTGTCCGCCGCCCGGTCGATGACCAGCGGATCGATGATCGGGCCGAGGCTGCCGATGCGGTCAGCGACCGTCGGAACGCCATGGCGCGCGCACTCGGCGTTCAGCATGCCCAGGTCGAACGGGGCGTTCATCACGACCAGCGCGGCCCGGCCGGCGGACAGTTCACCGGCGACGGCGTCCGCGATCTCCTCGACGACCTGCTTCGCCGGACGGCCGTGCGCGCGGGCGTACTCGGTGCTGATGTGATGCACGGCGGTCGCGGCGGCCGGGATCTCCACGCCGTCGACGTCCGACAGCCAGCGCAGGACGCTGCCGTCAGGGCGGACCAGGGCGGCGCTGACGATGCGGTCCTCCGCGGGGACGGTGCCCGTTGTCTCGCAGTCGTAGGCCGAGAGTGGGCCCCGGTTCCAGGGGGTGGGGGTGGCGTTCACTGGGCGTCTCCTGCCGTGAGTTCGGGGAGGATGGCGGCGGTCAGGAGGCCCTCACGCCAGGCCTGCATGACCTGCTGGCGGCCGTCCTTCTTGAAGCGCACGCTGTGGGTGCGGGCCCGGGCCGGGGCGATCTCGACACCCGGCACGTCGTGGATGACTCCGGTCGCCGGGTCGGCGTACTCGGCGGCGCCGGCGGCGGTCATTTCCTTCAGCAGCCGGTCGGTGAACGCGGCGCGGACGGTGGTGATGAACTTTCGCTCGATCTCCGAGGCGTAGTTGGCCAGCACCCAGGCGGTGAACGCGTCCTCGTCGACGACCTTCGCGGCGGCCTCGCCGCTGGAGAGGCTGACGGTGGCGATGTCAGGGCCGTCGGGCAGGCTGACGGCGACCTGGCGGACGCCGGTGGTCTCAGCGGCGGATTCGAGCGCGGCGCGGGTCTCCTTACGGGCGTCGTCGTAGGCGACCTTCACCGTGTCGAGGAGCGTCTTGAGTGCAGCTTCGCGTGCTGCTGCTTCTTTGAGGTTCATGTGCTACTCCTTGGGCGGGGTCGTCCTGCCTGCTTCGGACGGGCAGGACGACCCCGGCTCGTGACGGGTCAGGCGGCGGAGCCGGTGAGGATCGCGGTCATCTGCCGCATCTGCGCGGCGGGCGCCTGCGCGATCGGGAGGCCGAAGCTCTTCTCGAACTCCTCGTCGAGGTTGTCGAGCCCGACCTTCTCGGCGGCGGCACGCAGGTCCCGTTCGGCCAGGTCTGCTTCGGTCTCGCCCTCGGCGACGACCTCGGCATCCTGTACGTCGTCCTCGGCAGACGCCTTAGGCGTGGCTGCCGCTGCCTCGGGAAGTGCCTTGCCGAGGCGGGAAAGGTACTCCCGCACCATCTCCCACTCGCCGGTGTCCGGCGCCTTGACGATCGCGTGGAGCAGCTCAACGTCCTTGGCCTCGGCCCACCGCTCCTTCACCTCGCCCCGGTGCGTGGCCTCAGCGGCCGCGTCGACGATCGCCTGTCCTTCCGGATGCGTGACGATGCACTCGGGGTCCACGACGAGCGTGCCCTTCGGCTGAGGCGGCGGCGTGGCCCACGGATCCTGCTCGCCCTGCTGCACGCGGCGCAGCTGCTGCACCTCCGCCTCGACGATCTCGCCGTCGGCGTTGACGTTCGCGCCCAACTCCTCCGGCGTGTAGTGCATCCCCGAGAGGGCCTCTTCGCAGGCGTCGCGGGCCACCTCGGTGATCGCGCGGGCCTTGAGCATCGCGGCCGGGTACTCGCGCCACACCTTCTTCTTCGCGAGGCCGGCCTGCTCGGCGCGGGCCATGGTCCAGCGAGCCTCGAACGTCCAGTCCGGGTCGTCGGCGCGGACGATCTGCGCCACGGCCTCCTGGTCGTCGCCGCGGACCCGCAGCTTGTGTCCGGCCCGCCGCACCAGCGCGGAGATCAGGGCGGCGGAGGCGGACGGCTTGCCCTCGATGACGTGGATCCCGGTGATCGCGGCCATCGGGTGCAGGCCGAGGGACTCGGCGTATTCCAGGGCGTACAGCAGGTTCGCGGGCTGCTGCCGGTACTGGCCGGGCAGCATGCCCGAGGCAGCCAGGGCCTTGGCGTACTGCATCTTCTCGGGGAGGGTGGCCGGTGTGGCGGGCTGGTACTTGACGATGTCGTTCATGTGCGGTTCCCCGTGGTGGTGTTGGTGGGGTGGCGGGTGATGGTGTCGGCAGCGAGGAGCGTGGGCCAGCCAACGAGGACAGCGGCGTCGATGGTCACGGCGGTCGCGGCCAGCCCGGTGAAGGGGATGGATGCGAGGAACGCGACGACGGTGGTGGCGGTGCAGGCGGTCGTGTAGGTGATGGCTGCGCGTGCAATCTCGGCGCGGGTCACTGGGGCTCACCCGTCTCGGTCACGTCGGTCCAGGCGCAGCACGCCCAGTCGTCCGGATCGAGCGCGGTAGCCACGAACAGATCGGTGCGTTCGATCTGCCGCCAGCCGAACGCCCGGACTTCGCCCGTGACGGGGTGAGTGTCGGTGGCCAGGCAGCGGAAACGGAAACACGCGTGCTGGGTGGCGCGGTACTCACGGCCGGGCTCGAAGAACGTCGGCTTCACCCCGGCGGGCAGCATGGTGTTGTTCGGGCGGACCGCGCCGCGGGAGATCTGCGACGCCAGCCGGCCGATGAGGTCCGCCCGTTCCGCGTCCGCCTTCCTGCCGGTGGCGCGGTACTCGCGGGCCTTCTTGCCCAGCCACCGCATGATCTCGGCGTCACGCTCAGCGCGGTGGGCGTCGAGGTACTCGTCGAGGCGGTACGAGGTGCGGCCGCTCTCGAAGAGACGGTGGATGTCATCGCGGGCAGTCATCACGCCGCCCTCCTCGCCTGCGACGGGATCGCGACGACCGCACCGGTCTTCGGGGCGGCAGCGCGGAACTTGTCCGCCAGCCGGGCCAGGGCCTCACCGCGGACCGGGACCTCGTGGCCGACGTGCTCGGCGAGGCGTTCCACGAGCAGCTGCTCCGGCTCCCAGCCGTCGTGCTCCCGCGTGGTCGCCCGGTCGTCGACGACCTCTTGGAACAGGGCGTAGGCGTCGGGGTCGTCGGCGAGGGTCTCGATGACGTGGACGAAGTACTCCTCCAGGTCCACCAGGACGCCGTCGGGGATGCGGCGGGTGTATAGCCGCATCGGGCCGGTGAGGGCGGGCTTCCGGAACAGGCGGTGCAGGATCAGGCGCAGGCGGTTCATCGGTTCACCCCTGAGGTGGGAGCGGAGAGGAGCAGGAGCAGTGCGGCGGCAGTCACAGCGGCGTCACGGCGGGCCTGCCGGGTCAGGCGCTGGCTGGTGGCGATGACCCGGTTCAGGTCGTGGCCCACGTGAACGGCGACCTGGTGCACGGCCCGAACAGCCGGCCGCGGATCGAAGTCCGCGACGTCGGCGTCGTGCAGCAGGTACAGCAGCGATGCGCAGAACGCCCAGCCGCTGATACCGAGCGACAGGAACGCAGCCCACTCGGACGGGGTGGCGGCGGTCACTGGGCACCACCGATCGGCGGCAGATCCCGCGGCGTCAGGTACGCGTGGTGAACCGTGGCGTAGTGCTCGCCGTCCCCCACCTCACCCCGCTCGGCGCCGGCCTGCCGCGATTCCCGCAGCACCTGACCCTGCGCGGTCAGCGCCGCCAGCTGCTCCTCCAACTCAGCGGCCCGCGCCCTCAACCGCAACAACTCCTGCGCCTGGAACGCCCCAACCAGCCGGCCCTCACGGTCCACAACCTCCATGCCCCGGGCCAGAACATCGCCATGCAGGTCGACCTCCGTCGCCGACATGTCCGCCAAAGCGGCCCGCAACGCCCCCAAAGCGATCGGCGACAAGCTCATGCCGCCACCTCGCACGCGTCCGCAGCCGCCTCCAGCACCGCCACAGCCGACTCCGTCGTCCGGCCCTCCACGTCGCCCCAAGCCGCGACATGCATCTCCAGCCAGAACGCCTCGTCGTTCCACGCGGGCTCGCCGTCTACCTCCAGACGGCCGGCCAGCACCTTCACCGCGGCTTCGGACAGCGGCGTCTCCCGGTGCGGGCTGCCCGACACGACGCAGCGGACCGCCGCGACGATCGACAGCGGGCGCTCGGCGTGCGAGGACTTCAACACCCGGTCGAACGGGTCCGGGCAGTAGTCGCCCTGGTGGTGGCCATTTGCCGCGAGCAGCCGGGCAGCCGCCCGGAACACGGCGGGTACGGTCGTTGGCCGCGCCTGCGGCGACAGTTGCAGCGGGATTACCACGCTGCGGGTCTGAGATGATGTGCTCAAGGTGATCCACTCCTTCTTGGGATCTAGGTGGATTGCCGAGTCGGGGGCTCGCCGGGCCGGGAAGTCGGGCGGGCCTTCGGCGTGTGGTGGGTCAGGCGGCGTCGGCCGCCGGCGCGGTCTTCACGGGTGCCGCTCCCTGCGGCTGGGTGAAGATCCGGCGGAGTGCGTCGACGACCTCGGGTGTGGGTTCCGGGGCGGCGTCGACGATTGCGTCGATGTGCGCGAGGACGTCGGGGCCGAGGAGCGCGCGGCGCTCTTCGCGGGTCACGCGGCGGCTCCGGCGGGTTCGTCTTCCTCGTCGTCGACCCGGTCCATGAGCGTGCGAATGTCGAGGTCATATGCCTCGGCGATGCGGAGCGCTGAGATCAGGTCAGGTTGGGTCTCGCCGGACGCGATGCGATATGCGGATGAAGTGTTCACGCCAGTGCGCTTGGCGATGGCGTAGGCGCTGCGGTCGCCGCGCTTTTCGGCGATCTCGCGGAGTCGGGCGACGTTGAGTCGGTACACGGGGTTGCCCCTCCCTTCGCAGGTGGTTGGGTGGTTTCCCTGTTGAGGGAAACTCAACCACATGCATTCCCTCCCTGTAAAGGGAATGTGCGGGCAAGGGAAGGATGAGATTTCTGGCGAACGCGTGTTCGAACGAGCGCGTGGCCAGTGTTGATGCAGGTCAGTGGCCGGATGTCAGCTTTCCCGGGGGAGGGAACCGGTGACTATTCCCTCCGCAGGGAAGTAGAGTCCGGGGCATGACGGATGCCCCCACGCCGCGCGAGGAAAGGTTCTTTGCCCTCGTCTACCCGGCGCTCGAAGCGGCCGGCTACACCACATACGGCCACCAGCAGCGACTCGTGGCCGACACCGGCATGAACAAGAGCACTGCCTCCCGGCTCCTCCGCCAAGAGCAGATCCCCCACGTCAAGTTCTTCCCCGCCCTGGCCAAGGCCATCGGAGTAGACCCGGTCGAGATGCTCGTCGCCGCCGACATCCTGCCGCCCGAGTACCTTGAGTCTCAACAGACACTGTCCGAAAACAAACAGTCACAGGTAGGCTCGGGTTCAATCACTCCGGAGGAAGCGGCGGAGCGATTGGGCATCCATGACGACGTAGGCCGGTTCACGCTCTTCGCCGTGATCGACAAGCTCAAGAGCCCCGCTCAGCGCGACGACGACGCTGAGACCCCCGGAGGAACAGCAGCACAGATGTAACCCCGGGGGTGCGCATTGGACGACTTCACGGCCAGCAGCAAGACGGCTGCAGCTACGGCCGCAGTGATCCTCACCGCAGGGTTCGCGATCATCATCCGCAGCACATCCAGTGACGATGTGGCAGGCTCCATCGGCGGGGCCTGCCTCGTCATGGTGGCTCTGACCATCATCATCTGTGTGCTGGTCAGGCACTGGGTCGTCAACACGACCACCGAGCGGACCATCCTTGCCGCCGCCACCCGTGAAGCACAGGCCCAACGGGCCTTCTACCAGGCCAACCAGTGCGCGCTGGAGAACGAGCAGGGCCGCCTCAACCGCGACATGGCCGCCGAAAGGGCCCGCATAGCCAAGACCCTCATCACCGAACGCGCCAAGATGCGCGCCGAGTTCAACGAGGAGAGAGCCCAGATCCAAGCCGACGCCTTCCGAACCGGCGTCGAAATGGAGCGGGCCGGCATGCTCAAGCCCGGAACCGAGCACACACGCGGCAACCTCATCCCCTTCCCGGGCCAACAGCCGGCCCACGCTGCTGAGCGGGAACGCTCCCGCGAGCACGGGAACGCGGGGACCTGATGAAGCCCTCCGACCCGATGAACGACAACCTCACCCGAGCCGGATCCAGCGACTTCGCCCTGCCAGGCCGGAGCGCCTTGTAGACGCGCACCGTGACGATCGTCCGGATCGCTTCACGCTGCTGCTCCAACGACAGACCGGGCGACGTGTCCGTCCCATACCATTGGGCATCAGGGTCCGAGGCTCCCACCAGCTGCTGGATGAGCAGCGGCACGCCAGTGATCGACTGGAGCTTGCTCTGCAGCTCCTCGATCTTCGGCAAGAGTTCCATCTCCTTGGCGGAGAGCGACGTCAGCGACAACAGAGGCCGCCCCTGTTCGTTGCGCTGGCGGTTCAGCTCCCGCGCTTCATCCAGTTCCTCCTCATACAGATCGAGCATCTCCTGCGCCCGTCGCATCTCGTCGGCCACCTTGGCCTGATTCGGGATGAGCGCGACCCGGGCCTGCTCCTTGCGTCGGAGCCAGGTGAGAACCGCCTCTACGACGTAGGCATCGAGGAGCGGTTCGGACACGGAGACGTGTCGCTTCTCGCTACATCGGTAGATTTCCTTCGTGTAGTGGCTGGCCCCGGTCTGGTCCGCGCGTAGGTAGACGTCGTCTCCGCACTCCCCGCAGAGTGGGATGAATGAGAGAAGGTGGCTGACCCGGCCTTCGCCTGGGCGTTGGCGTGAGGGGTCGGTCAGCTTCTTCGTGACGCGGCGGAACATGGCCCGGCCCTCAGGCGTGTCGAGGCCCTTGATGGGGGCCCACTGGGCTTTCACCGCTTTGCCGTTGTGGACTCGTTCGCCGATGTAGACGCGGTTGAGGAGCATGTATCTGACGCGTTCGTCGTCCCACTTGCTGCCGTCGGGGCGTGCCGCCTCGGGTTCGGACTTCAGCCACTGCAGGAGTGACCGCAGCGAACCGCCGCCATCGACGTGCTGGAAGGACTTGAGGACGATCGGGCCGCGGTCCTGGTGCTCGTACTGGCCGATGAGGTCGCCGGTGTCCGGGTCGTATTTCCGCATGTAGCCGAAGGGGACCTTGCCCCAGACGCCGCCGGCTTCGGCGTTGAGTCGGGCGGTGCGGACGTTGCGGTCGCGGATGCCTTCGACTTCGTCCTCGGCGGCGATGGCGTCCATCGCGGTGGCCTTGCGGTCTTCGCGTTTGGAGAGGTCGTAGACGGTGCCGTTGTAGCAGAGCAGGACGTCGGCGTTGTAGCAGGCGTTGCGGAGGCGGACGTAGGCCTCCAGGTCTCTGTAGTACCTGCTGGCTTCGTAGGCGACGCAGATGCGGCGGACGCCGGCGGGGACCTGGACGTTCTCGATGACGTCGAGGAGGGCTTCGAAGTCGTCGCGGTCGCGGCGGGCGTGGCGGCTCGCGGAGATGCCGGTGTCTTTGAAGACTTCGGCGATGGTCCAGCCGTGTGTGTCGCAGAGAGTGCGGCCGTCGGCGAGTTGGTCGTTGACGCTGCGGCCCTTCTTCTTTGGGTCGCGGCTGTTGCGGCCGTAGAGGAGGGCGTGGAACTGCACGTCGGGGAAGACGAGGTGGAGGTATTCGGGTGCGAGCGGCATGGGCTGACACTACTGCGTTTGGACGGGTTATTGCAGCAGTATCGGACGCCAAGCGCATACCCGACGGCCTGTGGCCGCTGCTCGCCGAACTGCGCCGCCGCGGAGTGCTGTTCAGTCCGGCGAGCGGCCGCCCGTACATCACGCTGGCCCGGCAGTTCGCCGAGGTCGCCGAGGGCATGGTGTTCATCGCGGAGAACGGCACCTATGTGGTCCGCGACGGGGTGGAGCTGAGTTCCGACGTGCTCGACCGGTCCGTCGTCGCGGACCTCGCCCGGACGGTACGGCGCCTGGTCGCGGACGGCGTCGACATGGGCATCGTGGTCTCCGGCAAGCGGTCGGCGTACGTCGAGCGGACCGACGAGGCGTTCCTGGCGGAGGTGCGCGAGTACTACGTCGAGCACCGGATCGTCGAGGACGTCACCGCCGTCGAGGACGACGTGATCAAGGTGGCGCTGTTCGACTTCGGGTCCGCCGAGCACACCACCGCCCCGGCCCTGCAGGCCTTCGCCGCCACCCACCACGTCGTCGTCTCCGGCGAGCACTGGGTCGACGTCATCAACCGCAGCGCCAACAAGGGCGCCGCCTTGCGCGGCCTGCAGCGCGAGCTGGGCATCACGCCCGCGCAGACCATGGTGTTCGGCGACTACCTCAACGACCTGGAGATGCTGGACGCCGCCGACTGGTCCTTCGCGATGTCCAACGCCCACCCGGAGGTGGTCCGCCGGGCCCGCCATCTCGCCCCGTCCAACAACGAGAACGGGGTGCTGCGGACCATCGCGCACGTGCTCGGTCTGTAGGACGGCCGCGCGGGGCTCAGCGCTTCAGGCCGACCGCGCCGTACAGCGAGATCGGGCCGTCCGGTTCGCTCTCGGGGCGCCAGTCGGCCACGGAGACGATCCCGGGCTCCAGCAGCTCGAGCCCCTTGAAGAACGTGCCCACTTCGGCCTGGGAGCGGGCCACCAGGGTCACCCCGCCGGCGGCGTACGCGGCGATGCCCTTCTGGACGTTCTCCGGTTCGAAGTCGGCCGTCATCGTGGACAGCACCAGGCAGCTGCCCGGAGCCAGCGCGTCGACCAGCGTGGCGACCAGGTCGTGGGCGCCGTCCTCGTCGGCGACGAAGTGCAGCAGGGCGATCAGGGACAGGGCGACGGGACGGCCGAAGTCCAGGACACGGGCCGCCTGTTCGAGGATGGCGCGCGGATCGCGGGCGTCGGCCTGGACGTACTCCGTGACACCCTCGGCGGTGCCGCGCAGCAACGCGTTCGCGTGGGCCAGCACGATCGGGTCGTTGTCGACGTAGACGACCCGGGCGTCCGGGGCGACGGACTGGGCGATCTGGTGCAGGTTGGGCTCGGTCGGTATGCCCGTGCCGATGTCCAGGAACTGGCGGATGCCGGCCTCCTGGGCCAGCGCGCGCGTGGTCCGGCGCATGAACCCCCGGTTGGCGAGGGCGGCCCGCGGTGCGCCGCCCCCGTCGATCGCCGCGATCCGGCGGCCGAGTTCCTCGTCGACGGGGTAGTTGTCCTTGCCGCCGAGGAACCAGTCGTACACCCGCGCCGGATGCGGCCGGGTGGTGTCGATCTCCTGAGCGGCCGGCTCGGTCCCCGTCACGTCCAGTTCCTCCGTTCGAGAGGCCCCCTGCCGTCCGGGGGCGTGCCAGCAGTCTGACACGATCTTGGGGTGGGGCGGAGTCGGTCCTCGGTCACCCGTCCGTCCGGGAGGGTCCGCCAACATGCCTGCCGACGCGGCCGGTTGGGCTGCCGGTCAGTGGGGGAGTGCCGGATCGGCCGGGCGCGCAGGGCCGGCCGGGTGCGCCGGATCCGCCGCGAGCGCCCCACCGGGACGCAGCTCCGCGTCGACGAAGCGGAGCACCTCCGCGAAGACATCCGCGCGGTCCGTCTCGTTGAACACCTCGTGCCGAGCCCCGGCGAAGATCCGCTCGGTCAGCCGGCCGCCGCTGAGGCGCTCCACCCCGACCCGGCTGCCCGGCAGCGGAACCAGCCGGTCGTCGTCCCCGTGCAGCCACAGCAGCGGCAGCGGCCCGATGTCCCCGCCCTCGGCCACGGTCTCCAGGGTGCGGACGAACGCCTGCAGCATCGGCCGCTTCATCGGGCCGTGCCAGACCAGCGGGTCGGCGGCGTACGCGGCGCCCACCGCCGGGTCACGGGAGAGCGCGGCCGGGCTGATCGGGGTGTCGGGGATCTCGGGCAGGGCCAGCAGCCGCCCGGGCAGCTCCCAGACGCCGATCACCGGCCCGGACAGGATCAGCGCGCTCAGCTCCGCGCCGTACCGCTGGGCGTGCCGGGCCGCGATCAGACCGCCCATGGAATGGCCGACCATGACGAGCGGCAGGCCCGGATGCGCGGCGCGGGCGAGGTCCGCCGCCGCGTGCACGTCGGTGACGACGTCCTCGAAGTCCTCGATCACCACCCGCTCACCCGCCGACCTGCCGTGCCCGACGTGATCGGGCCCGTACACCGCCGCCCCGTGCGCGTTGAGAACGCCCGCCAGTTCGTCGTAGCGGCCGGCGTGTTCCCCGTAGCCGTGCACCACGAGGGCCAGATAGCGCGGGTCCGGGTGCGGCCACTCGCGTACGACGATGCCGTCGAGGATGTGCTCGCGGACGTGGGCCATGTCTCCTCCGGCTGCCTGGGTGAAGGTTCCGGGGGATCTTCCCAGGGAGCCGCCCGGAGGTCTATAGTCCAAAACTAGCAGTGCTAATTAAGTGTGCCCGGTGCACACCCGTAGATTCGTGCTGATCCACAGCGTCGTAGGTCAGGAGTCCCAGCCGTGCGTCCCGTCCACTTCGCGGCCGCCCGCCGCACCCCCATCGGCAAGCTGCGCGGAGCCCTGTCCGCCGTACGGCCCGACGACCTCGCGGCGACCGTGATCCGCCACCTGGTGGCCGATGTGCCGGCGCTCGACCCCGCCCGCGTCGACGACGTCTACTGGGGCGCCGCCAACCAGGCCGGCGAGGACAACCGCAACGTCGCCCGCATGGCCGCGCTGCTGGCCGGCCTGCCCGAGTCGGTGCCCGGCGCCACCGTCAACCGGCTGTGCGCCTCCGGCCTCGAAGCCGTCACCACCGCGGCCCGCACCATCGCCGCGGGCGAGGCCGACATCGTGATCGCGGGCGGCTCCGAGTCGATGAGCCGCGCCCCCTTCGTCCTGCCCCGCCCCGACGAGGCCCTGCCGCACCGCATCGAGACCTTCGACACCCGGCTCGGCTGGCGCCTGGTCAACCCGGCCATGAAGGACCTGCACGGCGTGCTGGCCATGGGCGAGACCGCCGAGGAGGTCGCCGAACGCTACGGCGTCTCCCGCGCCCGGCAGGACGAGTTCGCGCTGCGCAGCCACCAACTGGCCGCCGCCGCACGCAAGAACGGCCACTTCGACGACGAGATCCTGCCCGTGGAGCGCCCGGACGGCGTCATGGTGGAGCAGGACGAGTGCGTCCGCGAGGACACCTCACTGGAGAAGCTGTCCCGCCTCAAGCCGGTCTTCCGCGCGGGCGGCACGGTCACGGCGGGCAACGCCTCACCGATGAACGACGGCGCGGCCGGGCTCCTGCTGGTCAGCGAGGAGGCCCTGAACGAGCTGGGCCTGGAGTCCCTCGGCCGGTACGTCGCCGGCGCCTCGGCGGGCGTCCACCCCGACGTGATGGGCATCGGCCCGGTCCCCGCCACCCGCAAGGTCCTCGCCCGGGCCGGCTGGGAGGTCGGCGACCTCCAGGAGGCCGAGTTCAACGAGGCGTTCGCCGCGCAGGCACTCGCGTGCGTCGACCAGCTGGGCATCGACCCCGACCTGGTGAACCCCACCGGCGGCGCGGTCGCCCTCGGCCACCCGCTCGGCTGCTCCGGCGCCCGCATCCTGACGACGCTGCTGCACCGGATGCGCCGCACGGGCGCGGAGCGGGGTCTGGCGACCATGTGCGTCGGAGTGGGGCAGGGGAGCGCGGTGCTGGTCGAGCGGCACTAGCGACGCGCCGACCGGAGGGGGGCTCCGCCCTGCGAGACGGTCCTTACGCCGCCGGATGCGTGCGCATAGCATCGGTTCCCGCATGAACACGATGACGCTCTGGCACCTGTCCGGCTGGGAGTTCGCCGCCCTCGCCTTCGCGGCCCTGCTCGTGGGCTTCTCCAAGACCGCCGTCAGCGGGGCCAACACGGTCAGTCTCGCCGTCTTCGCGGCGGTCCTGCCGGCCCGGGCCTCCACCGGCGTGCTGCTGCCGGTCCTCATCGCGGGCGACGTGCTCGCCGTCCTCACCTACCGGCGGCACGCCCACTGGCCCACGCTGTGGCGGCTGTTCCCGGCGGTCGCGGCCGGTGTGGTGGTCGGCACGCTGTTCCTGGTGTGGGCCGACGACGGGATCGTGCGGACCTCGATCGGCGCGATCCTGCTGCTGATGGCCGGCGTCACGCTGTGGCGGCGGCGCCGGGCCGAGGCGGGGGACGAGCCGGACGCGGTGACCACCCGGGCGGGCCGGATGAAGGCCCGCTCGTACGGCGTCCTCAGCGGGTTCACGACGATGGTCGCCAACGCGGGCGGACCGGTGATGTCGATGTATCTCCTGTCGGCGGGCTTCCGGAAGCTCGGCTTCCTCGGCACGTCGGCCTTCTTCTTCCTCATCGTCAATGTGTCCAAGGTGCCCTTCAGCGCCGGACTCGGCCTGATCGACGGGAACTCGCTGCTCCTCGACGCGGCGCTCGTGGTGTTCGTCGTGCCCGGCGCGTTGTTCGGCAAATGGGCTGTGAACCGGATCGACCAGCGGCTGTTCGAGCAACTGGTGATCGCCGCGACGGTCGTGGGCGGCCTGCAGCTGCTACTGCGCTAGCCCGAGCAGCGCAGGCAGGTCCGCGAAGGAGTCCACGACGTGGTCCGGGGTGCCGCTCGCACCCGCGAGCGTCTCCGGCTGGTACTTCCCCGTACGGACCAGCACCCCCGTGATGCCGGCGCGCTGTGCCGCGACGACGTCCGACTCGACGTCGTCGCCGGCCATCAGCGCCTGGTCCGCAGTCACACCCAGCCGGGCCAGCGCCGCCTCGAAGAACGCCGGGGACGGCTTGCCCATCACCTCCGCCTCGACGCGTGCGGCCTTCTCCAGCCCGAGCAGGAAGGCGCCCGAGTCCAGCTGCAGACCGGCCTCGGTCCGCCAGTACAGGTTGCGGTGCACGGCGAGCAGCCGCGCACCCTGCTGCAGGTACCCGAAGACCCGGTTGAGCGCGGTGTAGTCGAACTCTGGTCCGGCGCCGCCCACGACGACCACGTCGGGACGTTCGTCGACCAGGGTGACGTCACCCAGATCCTCCTCGATGTCACCGCTGTTGAGGAACGCGCATCGGGCGCCCGGAAAGTGCTCGGCGAGGTGGGCGGCGGTGAGCGCGGGCGCGGTGAGGACGTCCTCGGCGTCCACCTCGAAACCGGCCTCCGCCAGGGTTTCGGCGATCGACGCCCGTGTCCGGGACGTCGTGTTGGTCACCAGGGCCACGCCGAGACCGGCCGCGCGAACACTCCGCAACGCCTCCACCGCACCCGGCAGCGGCTTCCAGGAGACGGTGAGGACACCGTCGATGTCGATCAGGACGGCACGCACGGATTCCATGGCCGGACCCTAGCGACCCGGGCGGCGGATCGGTGCGGACGACCTCGTACGCTCACCCTCATGCCCCCGCACATCCTGATCCTCGGCGGCACCGCCGAGGCCCGGCACCTCGCCGCCGACCTCGCCGCCCGACCCGGAGTCAGGGTCACCACGTCGCTGGCGGGCCGGGTCACCCGCCCGGGAGTGCAAGCCGGCGAGGTACGGATCGGCGGGTTCGGCGGTGCGGAGGGCCTTGCCGACTGGCTGCGCACGCACGACGTGGACGCCCTCGTCGACGCCACGCACCCCTTCGCCGAGTCGATCACGGCGAACGCGGCCCGCGCGGCCACGGCCGCCTCGGTCCCCGCGGTCGTCCTGCGCCGCCCCGGCTGGTGCCCGGCCCCCGGCGACCGCTGGTACGACGTCGCGTCCCTGGCCGCCGCCGCCGAGGCACTGCCCGGCCTGGGCCGCCGGGTGTTCCTCACCACCGGCCGACTGGGCCTCGCGGCCTTCGCCCATCTGACGGACCTGCACTTCGTCGTACGGTCGGTCGACCCGCCCGAAGCGCCCCTGCCGCCGCACACCGAAGTGATCCTGGCCCGCGGCCCCTTCACCCTCGCGGGGGAGACCGAGCTGCTGCGCGCCCACGCCGTCGACGTACTGGTGACGAAGGACAGCGGCGGCGACGCCACGGCCGCCAAGCTGACGGCCGCACGGGAACTCGGGCTGCCCGTGGTCGTCGTACGACGTCCCCCGCTCCCGGCCGGCGTGACGGCGGTTCCGGACGTGTCGGCCGTACTCGCCCGGCTGGGGTTCGACGGCTTCTGACCACCAAGCCCGACGGACCGGCCTTCTCGACCCGCCCGTCAGGATTCCCCTGGATCGGGGTGCCTGCGCAGCAGATACGTGTCCATGATCCACCCCTTGCGCTCCCGGGCCTCGGCGCGCAGCCGCTCGATGCGCGGGGCCGCCTCGGCCAGGGGACCGGAGACCAGGATCTCGTCCGGGGTGCCGAGGTAGGCGCCCCAGTAGATGTCGATGTCCTCCCCGGCGTACTTCCGGAAGGCCTGGTGCGCGTCCAGCATCACGACGACGTCGTCCACCCCCTCCGGGAAGCCCTCCGCCAGCCGCCGCCCGGTGGTGATCTGCACCGGCCGCGCCACTCGGTTCAGCCCCGTACGATGCCGGGCCACCAGCGAGGAGACGCTGCTGATACCGGGCACCACGGCGTACTCGAACTCCACCGCGCCCCGGGCCAGCACCTCCTCCAGGATCCCCAGCGTGCTGTCGTACAGCGACGGATCCCCCCACACCAGGAACGCCCCGGTGCCGTCCTCGCCCAACTCCTCGGAGATCAGCCGCTCGTAGATGCCGGCGCGGGCACTGCGCCAGTCCTCCACGGCCGGCGAGTACGCGGCCCCGCCCGCCCCGCGGTCCCGCTCCGGGTCACGGGCCTCCACCACCCGGTACCCGCCCTCGGGCCGGTGTGCGTCCACCATGTCCCGGCGGAGCCGGGTCAGATCGCTCTTCACCTCGCCCTTGTCGAGCAGGAAGAACACGTCCGTGCTCCGCAGTGCCTTGACCGCCTGCAGGGTCAGCTGGTCGGGATCGCCCGCACCGATACCGATGACATGAATCTTTCGCACACCCCGAGTCTGCCGCATGCCACCGACAGTGAACCCACCGCCTCCGCGGGGCCCCGGCGGCCCTCGCTCAGGAACCGAGCCGCGGCGCCTCGACCCCCGCGTCCACGGGCCCCGCCCCGCGATCCACCCGCCCGGCCAGCTCCCGGGCCCACCCGGCCAGCCGGTCCAGCTCCATCCCGTACGGCCGCGTGTCGGACCGCCCGGCCGCCCACTCCTCGATCGCTCCCGCGCCGCGCCGCAGCAGCCGCGCCCCACCGACGCTGTTGCCGCGCGCCGCGTGGGTGAGCCCCACCGCCAGCTGTGCCAGTCCTCGCCACAGCGTCCGCTCGGACTCGGGCCCGGACTTCCAGGCGTCCTCGAACACTTCATGCGCGTGGAACGGCTTCCCCGCGTCCAGCAGGGCCTGTGCCTCTGCGACCGTCTCCAGCGGGGACCTGACGACCCCTTCCGGCTGGCGGGCCACCCCGTCCGCCCCGTACGGCAGCGGCCGTCCCAGCCCGTCCCGCGGCCGGGCGCTCCGTGCCCGCCCCGCCACGTCCCGGTCCCGGCTGTCCGCCGGCCTTCCCGCCGCTGCGCCCGCGTTTCCCATACGACCGATTGTCGCCGCCCCGCCCCGGGCCCTCTTCGGCGCACCCCCGCCGGTGGGGTAAAGTTCTGTTCGCGCGATCACGCGGGTCACCGCGAGTGAGCGCATCGGGACGTGGCGCAGCTTGGTAGCGCACTTGACTGGGGGTCAAGGGGTCGCAGGTTCAAATCCTGTCGTCCCGACTTGTGAAAGTCGCAGGTCAGAGCCCGTTTCGGAGAAATCCGAAACGGGCTCTTGGCCGTTTTTGGGGACCGGTGCACTGCGCCTGCTGCGGAGTGACGGGATCTCAGAAGGTGATGGTCCGGCCCTCGCGTCGCGCTTGCTGCGCGGTGTAGGAGACGCCGTGGACCTTGAGGCCGTCAGGGTCGAGCAGGGTGATGGTGCCGCCTTGGTCGCCGAGGTGGAATCCGTTGCCGTCGGCCGGGACGGTGAGGGTGGTGCCGGGCGGGAGTGTGCCGGTGGGGAGAGGGATGGTCTGCCGGTTCTGGTCGGCGAGGTGCCATCCCCGGAGGTCGACCGGGGCGGGGGAGGCGTTGAGCACCGTGATGGTCTCGGCCTCGGGCGCGGGGCCGACGGGATTGACCAGCGCGGCCATGATCCGTACCGGTTCCTCGTGGTCGCTGGGGCGGGGCGGTGCGGTGCCGATGGGGTTCCCGGTGGCGTTGTCGGTGTGCCAGGCCTGGGACTGGAAGGCCAGGAAGACGGCGACCCAGCGGTCCTCGGCCGGGAGGTGCACGAGCAGGGCTCCGTCCTGCCGGACTCCGTTGTCGGAGCGGAAGCGCCCGCTGTTGCCCTGGTTCATGTGGATGTCGTGGACGCCGTTGCCGGGCTCGAACCCGAACACCTTGTCGGCGGCGCCCGTCTCGGGTCCCCATTGCTGTCCGAAGACGTAGAGGGCGGCGGTGGGATCGGCGATGGCCCGCTGCACGTAGTGGTCGAGCAGATCGGCCAGGTCGTTGTCGGCGCCCACGAGGTCGGGCGGGAGGGTCCGCATCGAGGCGGGGTCGAAGAGGTTGCCGCGGATGAAGTCCAGGGCGGCGGCGCCCGGCTGCGACGGCAGGGCGGTCCATCCGCCGCCGGCCGGGGGAAGCAGCTGCGTCACGGGGTGGCGGAAGTTGTCGTCGGCCAGGTAGAGCAGCTCCGAGGGCGCCTGCTGGGACTCGACGTTGACCGCGGCCCGGTAATGGGTGCCGGCGTCGTCGGTGAGGTGGATCTGGTAGTGCGGGGTGTCGCTGGATCCCTCCCGGCGCCGGTCGACGGCGCGGGCGGCCAGCACCCCGTATCTCTTCAACGGCATGACTCGTCCTCCGAATCGTTGGGAACGGTAACGGCCCCAGTGTTCGAATACTCAGAGTGCATATACCATCACATTATGCGATAAAGGCACTATGGCAGAGACCCTGACGGCCGCCACCGCCGAAATCAAGATCAGCTTTTCCGGCGACGAAGCTCGGGGGGCCCTCGCCGCGCTCGGGCTCCGGGCCGGCGAGGGCCGCCGTCGCACCATTCACTTCTGGGACAGCCCGAGGAGGGGCGGTGACGGCATCTCGCTGCCCTTCCTCGAGCGAGGGGTCATCTTCCGTCTGCGCGTGGACGACGGGGATCACGGGGACGAGCGCGAGATGGACATGACCGTCAAGCTGCGGCCGTGCCCGCCGCTGCCGCCCGAGTGGCAGAAGAACCTCAAGGATGAGGACGAGGAGTGGGAGTTCAGGATCGAGGAGGACCGGACCGGTCCCGCCTTCAGGCCCATGCTGTCCGCGTCGCTGCAGGACGACCGGAAGGCCGACGAGGAGCTTGTCGAGTCGGCGCTCAGGCCTGAGCGCGGTGCGCTGGACGGGCTCCTCACCAAGCCGCACCGCCACCTGCTGCGGGATGCGGTCGAACTGGAGAAGGGTGACCTCAAGGGCCTGAGGGCGCTCGGCCCGGTGCGCGCCGTCAGGTGGAAGCAGGACTGGGACACTCTGCCGCACTCCGTGGCCCTCGAGGAGTGGTCCGTCAAGGACCTGCACTTCCTCGAGGTCTCGGTGCGCGCCGACATCGCCGACGCGACCAGGACAGAGGAACTGCTCGCACAGGCCCTGCGCAACCGCGACGTCGACCTGCCGCGAACCGGCGAGATGAAGACCAGGCTCGTGCTGACCGCCCTCGCCCGCGACCCGGCGCCCTGACGACGCCTCGGATCGAAGTCGGACCGAAGGACGACTCGCATCGCGCCTGTGTCGCGTGCGGTCAATGCTCAGTAGACCGCCCTCAGCGCGTCGACCAGTGTGGTCTGAATCTCGGGGAGCGGGCGGTCGAGGGCGGTCAGATAATCCGTGAACTTGTAGTCCACGTAGGGGATGTCCTCACCCCCGGTCCGCGCGTACGGAAGGCGCATCGAGGGAATCCCGAACGAATCCGCGACCGCGATCCCGTGCAGTGACGAGGAGGCGACGACCGCGCAGGAGGTGATCTGCGCGATGACCTCGTCCACCGGACGGGTCACGTCGATCACGGTGTCCGCGTCCGGATACGGCCGGCGGTCCAGCCAGTGCGGCACCACACCGAGCCGGTGCTTCACCACCGGCGACCGCTCCCACAGTGCGCCGACCAGCAGTCCCGGGTCACCGAGCGGCACATCGACGCCCAGGTAGGCGGCGGTGTGCGCGCCGCGGGCCGCCAGTACCGTCCGCGGCGGAGCCCACAGGGGAAGCGGATGCATCAGACCGGAACCCCACACCACCGTGGCCGGATTCGTCAGCTTGTGCAGGATCGACCCGCACGCCACGAGTTCCGCGTCGCGGACGGAGACTCTCCGCACGCGAAGGCCGAGGCGCTCCAGGATCAGCGGACCGAGGGCGTCGCCGAAGTTCTCCCGGCTGTCCGGCATACGCCACGACCACACACCGATTGGCTCCCGCCCCATCAGCCCGCGACCTCTCGTTGCTCCTCGTCGTTGGAACCGTCCTCGGGATTTTCCACCAACCGGTCGGAGGCGGTGCTCTGACGCGCCCGAGGGGGCGGGAGAGGGCGCGTCCGGCTGATGTCCCCCGGCCGGGCGGGCGCACCCGCCCGGCGGGTGCGCCCCCTCACCGGACGCGGCTCACCGACCGCGCGGCTCCCGGACCACCGCCACGTCCCCGGGCGCGACCGTGACCGAACCGGCCGTCTCCTTGCCGGTGAGCAGCTCCGTGGCGCCCGGGGCGACGGGCAGGTCCGCGCCCCGGCCGGAGTGGTCGATCACGAAGACGTAGTCCGCCTCCGGGCCGCGCCTGCGGACCACCTCCACACCGTCCGGGGCGGTGCGCACCGGCTCCACGCCCGCCTCGGTGCGGATCCGGTCCAGGAGGGCGGCGAGTGTGGCCGGGTCGGGGAGCGTGGCCAGGTACCAGGCGGTCCCGGTGCCGTAGGCGTGCCGGGTGACCGCAGGGACGCCGTCCAGCGGGCCGTCGGCGTACGCCGCGACCTCCTCGGCGCCCTCCGGACGCAGCCGCTCCGACCACAGCGTGCCCGTCGCGCCGTCCGGCACGGCACCGCTCAGGGCGATCCGCTGTCCGGGCAGCAGGGGGAACGGCTCGTCGGAGCGCACACCCAGCACGTCCCGGAACGCCCCCGGGTAACCGCCCAGCCGCACATGGCAGTTCTCGTCCACCGCCCCGCTGTGGAAGCCGACGGCGAGGGTGCCGCCCCGCCCGGTGTACGCCGCGAGGTTCGCCGCGCCGGTGTCGTCGACCAGGTACAGGTTCGGCGCCAGGACCAGCCGGTAGGCGGACAGATCCGCGTCGGGGCGGACGAAGTCCACGGCCACGCCGGACCGCCACAGCGGCTCGTACCAGGCCCGGACCAGGTCCAGGTACCGCAGTTCGCCGCTCGGCTGGGAGGGCAGTTCCAGGGCCCAGCGGGCGTTCCAGTCCCAGACGACGGCGACCTCGGCGGGACCGGTGCTGCCCCGGACCTCGGCCAGGGCCTTCAGGTCGGCGCCCAGGCGGACCACGTCCCGCCAGATCTGGCTGTCGGTGCCCGCGTGCGGCAGCATCGCCGAGTGCCACTGCTCGGCGCCCGCCTTCGCGGCCCGCCACTGGAAGTACGCGATGCCGTCCGCCCCGCGCGCCACATGGGCCAGTGCGTTGCGGCGCAACTCACCCGGGTTCTTCGCCCGGTTGACGGGCTGCCAGTTCACCGCGCCGGTGGAGTGCTCCATCAGCAGCCACGGGCCGCCCGCCAGCGAGCGCATCAGGTCGCCGCTCAGCGCGATGTCGATCTCCGACTCGGGGTCGGCCGACATCAGGTAGTGGTCGTTGGCGACGATGTCCAGCTCCGGTGCCCAGCGCCAGTAGTCGAGGGCGTCGAAGGTGGCCATCACCATGAAGTTGGTGGTGGCCGGGATCGCGGGGGCCGCCGCCCGCAGCACGTCCCGCTCGGCCGTGTACAGCGACAGCAGCTCGTCGGAGCAGAAACGGCGCCAGTCCAGCTGGTGCGTCGGGTTGGGTACGGCGCCGGTGGCGCGCGGCGGCAGGATCTCCTCCCAGTCGTAGTACCACTGGGACCAGAAGGCTGTGCCCCAGGCGTCGTTGAGGGCGGCCAGGTCGTCGCCGTAGCGGGCCCGCAGCCAGCGGCGGAAGGCCGCCGCGCTGGTGTCGCAGTAGCAGGCCGCGTTGTGGCAGCCGTACTCGTTGTGCACGTGCCACATGGCGACGGCCGGATGACCGGCGTACCGCTCGGCCAGCGCGCCCGTGATGCGCAGCGCCGCCTCGCGGTAGGCGGGGCTGGAAGGGCAGAACGTCTGCCGGCTGCCGTAGGAGAGGGTACGGCCGTCCCGGTCGGCCGGCAGCGCCTCGGGGTGGGCGCGGAAGAACCACGCCGGAGGCGCCGCCGTGGAGGTGGCCAGGTCGGCGGCGATACCGTTCTCGTGCAGCAGATCCAGGATCCGGTCCGTGCGCGAGAAGTCGAACTCGCCCTCGGACGGCTCCAGCAGGGCCCAGGAGAAGATGCCGACGCTGACCAGGGTCACCCCGGCCTCGCGCATCAGGCGCATGTCCTCGGCCCACACCTCCTCGGGCCACTGTTCGGGGTTGTAGTCGCCGCCGTAGGCGAGGCCGGGGACGGACAGGGTGCGTTTCACTGGGATTTCTTCGTTCTCTTTCAAGTGCGTGCGCCTCAGCCCTTGTTGGAGCCCAGGGTGAGACCGCTGACGAACTGGCGCTGGAGCGCGAAGTACACGATCAGCGTCGGTATCGCGGTGAGCAGGGCACCGGCGGCCACCAGGTTGGGGTCGGTGAAGTACTGGCCGGAGAGGTTGTTCAGCGCCGAGGTGATCGGCATGTTCTCACCGGTCGAGATCAGCACCAGGGCCCAGAAGAAGTCGTTGTAGATCCAGATCGACAGCAGGGTCGCCAGGGCCGCCATCGCCGGCTTGCACAGCGGCAGCGTGATCTGCCAGTACAGCCGCCACACCGAGGCCCCGTCGACCAGCGCGGCCTCCGTCAGCTCGTGCGGCAGCGAGCGCATGTAGTTGCTCAGCACGAAGGCGCAGAAGCCGGACTGGAACGCCACATGGATCAGCACGAGCCCGAGCGCGGAGTCGTACAGCTTGCCGCTCGCCGTGATGCCGGGCAGGTCGGTGAGCAGGTACAGCCGGTACAGCGGGGTGATGATGACCTGCTGCGGGAGCAGGTTGCCCGCCGTGAAGACCAGCAGCAGCGCCAGGTTGAGCCGGAAGTCGAACCGGCTGACGTAGAAGGCGACCATCGACGACAGGAACAGCGTCAGCAGCACGGCCGGTACGGCGATGATCAGCGTGTTGCCGAAGTAGTGCATCATGTCCGACTGGACGAACGCGTTCTTGAAGTTGTCGAAGTTCAGCGTGTCCGGCCAGGACACATAGCCCTTGGCGCTGGTCTCGCTGTACGGCCGCAGTGCCGAGAAGACCGCCCACAGCAGGGGCGCGAGCCATGCCAGGGCCGTGCCGGCGAGGAAGACGTGCAGCAGGACGCGGGCCGGCCGGACAGGGGGGCGCCGCTTCAGCGTGACAGTCGTGCTCATGCGCGCCGCTCCTTCCGGAAGGTGGCGATCAGATACGGGATGATCACCGCGAGGGAGATCACCAGCAGGACGACCGCGATGGCCGAGCCGTAACCGATCCGGCTGGACTCGCCGATGATGTTGTTGGTCACCAGGATCGACAGCAACTCGGTGCCCTGCGCGCCCTTGTTGAAGACGAAGACCAGGTCGAAGGCGCGCAGCGCCTCGATGATGGTGACGACCAGGACGACCGTGTTGGTCGGGCGCAGGGTCGGGAAGATGACGTTCTTGAACGTCTGCCACTCGCCCGCGCCGTCCAGCGCGGCGGCCTCCCTGAGCGACGGGTCGACGCTCTTCAGGCCGGCCAGGTACAGGATCATCATGTAGCCGGTGTGCCGCCAGGAGGCGGCGATGAGCACGGCCCACAGGTTCAGCTTGGGGTCGCCGATCCAGTCGATGTAGTGGCCGGGCCTGTTGGCCCCGATGATGCTGTTGATCAGGCCCGTGTCCGGGTTGTAGACGAGCTGCCAGACGAAGCCGATGCATGCCATGGAGATGACGACAGGCAGGAAGAACGCGGTCTGGTAGACGCGGCTGAACCGGATCTTCTTGTCCAGCTGCACGGCGAGGAACAGGCCGAGCGGCGTCGGGATCAGGATCAGCACCACGAACCAGACGACGTTGTGCTGGACGGCCGGCCAGAACTGCGGGTTGTCGTTGAAGAGCTGGGTGAAGTTGTCGAGGCCGACCCACTTGATCGAGTCGAACCCGATGCCGTCCCAGGTGGTGAAGGCGAGCGCGATGGAGGCGAGGGCGGTGACCCAGACCAGGGCCACGTGCAGGACCGTGGGCACGCCCGCCATCAGGGCGAGCGTGAGCCGGTCACGGCGGGTCAGCAGGCGCCGGTGGCCCTGCGCGCCCCGCTTGGATGCGGAAGCAGCGCCCGGAGGCGGCACGTCGGCCGCCTCCGGGGTCTTCGTCGTCGTGTCGGTCGTCATGCCGCTGCTCACGAGGATGCGAAGATCTGCTTCTTCTGGCGCTCGATCGACGACAGCAAGCTGTCCACGCCCTTGGGGTTCTGCAGGAACTTCTGCAGTCCGGGCTGCATCACCGTCGAGGTGAAGTCCGGCCGGGAGTCGCGGTCCATGAACTGGGTGAGGCTCTTGGCACCGCTGATCATGTCGAACGCCTTCTTCTGCAGCGCCGAGTAGGAGGAGGTGTCGGCCTTGCCGGAGGCGGCCACCACGCTCGGGTCGCCCTTGAGGTAGGTCTGCTCGGCGTCCGGGGAGCCCAGGTACTCCAGCAGCTTCACCACCCCGGCGTGGTTCTTGGGGGCCTTGCTGACCATGAAGCCGTCGGTGGGCGCCTCGACGGTGTCCTGGCCGAACGTGGGGTTGATCTCCGGGAAGGGGAAGAAGTCGAGGTCGTCCAGGTCGGCCTTGGCGGTGAACTGCTGGGCCACGAAGGAGCCCAGGAGGTACATGCCGGCCTTCTTGGACACGAGCGACTGGGCGGCGTCCTGCCAGGTGCGGCCCATGAAGCCGTCCTGGTGGTAGGGGAGCAGCTCGGCCCAGTGGTCGAAGGCGGCCTTGACCTTGGCGTCGGTCCAGGAGGCCTTGCCCGCCATCAGCTGGACGTGGAAGTCGTAGCCGTTGAGGCGGAAGTTGATCTGGTCGAAGGTGCCCATCGCGGGCCAGGCGTCCTTGTCGCCGAAGGCGATCGGGACCAGGCCGTCCTTCTTCATCTGCTTGCACAGGGCGACCAGCTCGTCCCACGTGGCGGGGACCTTGTAACCGTGCTGCTGGAAGACGCTCTTGCGGTAGAAGACCGCCCACGGGTACGTGGTCAGCGGCACGAAGTAGTACTTGCCGTCCTCGCCCTTGCTCAGCTTCTTCATCGCGTCGGGGAAGTTGTCCCCGATCTTGGCCCACACGTCGTCGATCGGCGTGGCCAGCTTCTTCGCCGCGAAGAACTGCATCCGGTAACCCGCGAACCAGTTGAACACGTCGTCCGGAGTGCCCTGCAGGTAGGAGTTGATCTGCTCCTGGAAGGTGTTGTGGTCCTTCGTGTTCACATCGACCGTGATGCCGGACTGCTTCTTGAAGGCCGCGTAGACATCTGTGAAGGCCTTCTTCGGCACGGCGTCGGAGGCGTTGGAGCCGAGGGTGACGGTCTTCGGGTCGGAGGACGAACCGCTGCCGCCGCAGGCGGACAGCAGGGGTATGCCGGCACCTGCGAGGAGGGCGGCACCGCCCGCTCCGCGCAGCAGCGAGCGACGGCTGGGACCCGGGACCGAGAGACCGGAAGGGGAGAGGCGCATGGCGGCTCCTGAGGCATACAGGGTTCGGTCAAGGGGATGAGTCGATCACCGAAAGGTCTTCGAAACCGATCAGAAACCAACTCGACCGAACATCGTGGGCGTAATAACAGCCCCATGTCCGCTCATGCGTCAATAGCTCGGGTCGCACTGGGGGGTCTCTTGCCCGAAACGTAATCGTCATCGTTACCTGCAACTTTGTTGAAGGGCAGGCAAAGTGGCCCCCGCGGCAACTGCGGCCGCGGGGGCTGTGTGAACACGAGTGATTCCGTTTCCTGGTCTGACCAGGAGTGTCAGGGTCTGACCAGAAGCTGGAAGTCGAAGGCGTAGCGCGACGCCCGGTAGACATGGGTGCCGTACTCCACCGGCCGCCCGGTGTCGTCGTAGGCGGTGCGCTGCATGGTGAGCAGGGCCGCGCCCTCCTTCTCGTCCAGCAGTGCGGCCTCTTCGACGGTGGCGCTGCGCGCGCCGACGGTCTGGCGGGCGCTGTGCAGGCTGATGCCCACCGAGCGCATCATCCGGTACAGACCCGTCGACTCCAGCCGCCCGGTGTCGAGTTCGAGCAGTGCCGCGGGCAGGTAGTTGCACAGGAACGCCACCGGCTGTCCGTGGGTGCAGCGCAGCCGCTCCAGCACGACGACCTCGGCGCCCTCGGCCATGCCGAGGGCCGCGGCCACGTCGGCGCCGGCCGGGACGCGTTCGTTGCGCAGCACCCGGGTGGTCGGGCCCTGTCCGGCCGACTCCAGGTCGTCGTAGAGGCTGCTCAGTTCCAGGGGCCGTTTGACCTGACTGTGCACCACCTGGGTGCCGACGCCGCGGCGGCGCACCAGCAGCCCCTTGTCGACCAGGGACTGGATGGCCTGGCGGACGGTCGGCCGGGACAGGCCGAGGCGCACGGACAGGTCGACCTCGTTGCCCAGGAGGTTCCCGGGGGCGAGGATGCCGTGCTCGATGGCCGCCTCCAGCTGCTGGGCGAGCTGGTAGTAGAGCGGCACCGGACTCGTGCGGTCCAGATCGAAGTCCAGTGAGTCGAGCGCGGAGCCGGCCACGGGACGAGCGGGGTCACCGGTCCTCGGCACGGGGGACCTCCTTCCAGAACACGGACGGGGCGGGGTGGTTCACAGGTGCCGGCGGCGGCCGGCCACCTGGCGGTCGTAGTCCTCGCGGGCGTGTACGGCAGCCTCGCGGGTCGCGGTCTCGGCCACCGGTACGTCCCACCAGGCCTCGGCCCCGGGGGCGGTGGGCGCCGGGCCCGAGGTGTCCGTCTCCACGTGGACACAGGTGGGGGTGTCGGCCGCGCGTGCGGTGGCCAGCGCCGCGCGCAGCTCCCGTACGGTCCTGGCGCGCAGGACGTCCATGCCGAGGCTGGCCGCGTTGGCGGCGAGGTCGACGGGGAGCGGGGCTCCGCTGAAGGTGCCGTCGGCCGCGCGGTACCGGTAGGCGGTGCCGAACCGTTCGCCGCCGACCGACTCGGAGAGGCCGCCGATGGAGGCGTACCCGTGGTTCTGGATCAGGACCAGCTTCACGGGCAGCCCCTCCTGCACGGCGGTGACGATCTCGGTCGGCATCATCAGATAGGTGCCGTCACCGACCAGCGCCCAGACCGCCCTGTCCGGGGCCGCCTGCTGCACTCCGATCGCGGCCGGGATCTCGTAGCCCATGCACGAGTAGCCGTACTCCAGGTGGTACTGGCGCCGTGAGCGGGTCCGCCACAGCTTGTGCAGGTCGCCGGGGAGCGAGCCCGCCGCGTTGATGACGACGTCGTCGTCCCCGACGACCGCGTCCAGCGCGCCGAGCACCTGCGTCTGGGTGGGTGCGGCGTCCTCGTCGGCGGCGCCGAAGGCGCTCTCCACGACCTGTTCCCAGCGCTCCTTGCCCGCCCGGTACTCGGCCTCGTACGCCGGGTCGACGCGGAAGCCGGCCAGACCCTCGGCGAGCGCCTCCAGGGCGGCCCGGGCATCGGCGACCACGGTCAGCGCGGCGAGCTTGTGGGCGTCGAAGGCGGCGATGTTGAGGTTGAGGAAGCGGACCCCGGGATGCTGGAACAGGGTGCCGGAGGCGGTGGTGAAGTCGGTGTAGCGGGTGCCGACGCCGATGACCAGGTCGGCGCCGCGGGCTAGGTCGTCGGCGACCGCGGTGCCGGTGTGGCCGATGCCGCCGAGATCGGCCGGGTGGTCGTGCCGCAGAGAGCCCTTGCCCGCCTGGGTGGCGGCGACCGGGATGCCGGTGGCGTCCACGAGGTTCCGCAGCGCGTCCTCGGCGCGGCTGTGGTGGACCCCGCCGCCCACGACGAGGAGCGGCCTGCGGGCGGTCCGTACCGTCCGGACGGCCTCCGCCAGTTCCTCCGGGTCCGGTGCGGGCCGGCGTACGGTCCACACGCGTTCGGCGAAGAACTCCTCGGGCCAGTCGTACGCCTCCGCCTGCACGTCCTGTGGCAGGGCGAGGGTGACCGCGCCGGTCTCGGCGGGGTCGGCCAGCACGCGCATCGCCTGGAGCGCCGACGGGATCAGCTGCTCGGGGCGGGTGATCCGGTCGAAGTAGCGGGAGACCGGGCGCAGCGTGTCGTTGACGGAGACGTCGAACTGGCCGGGGTGCTCCAGCTGTTGCAGCAGGGGATCGGCCGGGCGGGTGGCGAAGTAGTCGCCGGGCAGGAGCAGTACGGGCAGCCGGTTGACGGTGGCCAGGGCGGCGCCGGTGACCAGGTTGGTCGCGCCCGGGCCGATGGACGTCGTCACGGCCTGTGCCGAGAGGCGGTCGAGCTGGCGGGCGTGTCCGACGGCCGCGTGCACCATCGCCTGCTCGTTGCGGCCCTGGTGGTACGGCATGGCATCACCGTGTTCGAGCAGCGCCTGGCCGATCCCCGCCACGTTGCCGTGTCCGAAGATGCCCCAGATACCGGCGATCAGCCGGTGCCGTTCGCCGTCGCGCGCGGTGTACTGGGCGGACAGAAACCGCACCAACGCCTGGGCGACGGTCTGACGGCTCGTCGATGCGCTCCTGGAGTGGCTCATGCCTCACAGGTGTAGGCGGGAACGGGCAGCGTTGTCAATGATTTGTACTTACATTCGGACCTGCTTGTGAAATGATGTCTTAACAAAGTATTGACAGCGGGCTCTGCAGGGGCTTGTATCCCGTCCCAACGCAACAGCGTCCCTTCCCCCGTAGCACAGTGAGGTGCAGGACAGATGGACCGCTCTTCGCACTCCCGCCCCCGCAGACTGGCCCCCGTCGTGGCAGTGGCCGCTGCGGCAGCCCTGACACTCGCCGGCTGTTCCAGCAGCTCCGGCGGGAAGAAGGCCGAAGAGGGAGGGTCGGGTGCCTCAGCGGGCAAGGCCAATACTCCCCGCATGACAGTCGCGCTGGTCACCCACCAGTCGCCGGGCGACACCTTCTGGGACATCGTCCGCAAGGGCGCCGAGGCCGCCGCGGCGAAGGACAACATCAAGCTGATCTACTCCGCCGACCCGAACGCCGGCAATCAGGCCAACTTCGTGCAGAACGCGATCGACCAGAAGGTCGACGGCATAGCGGTCACCCTGGCCAAGCCGGACGCCATGAAGGCCGTGGTCGGCAAGGCCGGCGCGGCGAAGATCCCCGTCGTCGGCCTGAACTCCGGGCTCAGCGACTGGAAGAAGCTCGGTCTGCTGCAGTTCTTCGGGCAGGACGAGACGGTGGCGGGCGAGGCGTTCGGCAAGAAGCTGAACGAGGTGGGAGCCAAGAAGGCCGTCTGTGTGATCCAGGAGCAGGGCAACGTCGGCCTCACCCAGCGCTGCGACGGCGTGAAGAAGACGTTCTCCGGCAAGACCGAGACGCTGTACGTGAACGGCACCGACATGCCGTCCGTGAAGTCCACGATCACGGCCAAGCTGAAGCAGGACAGCGCCATCGACTACGTGGTCACGCTGGGCGCCCCCTTCGCGCTGACCGCGGTGCAGTCGGTGGGCGACGCCGGCAGCAAGGCCAAGGTCGCCACCTTCGACCTGAACAACCAGCTGACCGGTGCCGTCCAGAAGGGCACCATCCAGTTCGCGGTGGACCAGCAGCCGTACCTGCAGGGCTACCTCGCGGTCGACTCGCTGTGGCTGTACAAGAACAACGGCAACTACAGCGGTGGCGGCGAGCAGCCGGTGCTGACCGGGCCGGCCTTCGTCGACAAGTCCAACGTCGACCGGATCGCCGCGTTCGCCGCGAAGGGCACCCGGTGATGAGCATGACTCAGCAGGCTGAGCCGGCGGTCGGGAGACCGCCGGCGTCCGGCCCCGAGCAGACCGACGGCCGCACCGCCCGGCGCCCGCTGGCGATCCGGCTGCTGGCCCGCCCCGAAGTGGGCGTCTTCCTGGGCGCCGTGGCCGTCCTGGTCTTCTTCCTGATCGCCGCGCCCTCGCTCCGCCAGGGCGGCTCGTTGGCCACGGTCCTGTATCAGTCCTCGACCATCGGCATCATGGCTCTCCCGGTCGCCCTGCTGATGATCGGCGGCGAGTTCGACCTGTCGTCCGGTGTCGCCGTGATCAGCTCCGCGCTCGTGGCGAGCATGATCAGCTACCAGCTGACGATGAACGTGTGGGTGGGCGTGATCGTCGCGCTGTTCGCCTCGCTCGCCGTCGGCGCCTTCAACGGCTGGATGGTGGTCAAGACCGGCCTGCCCAGCTTCCTGGTCACCCTCGGCTCCTTCCTGATCCTGCAGGGCGCCAACCTGGCCGTGACCAAGCTGGTCACCGGCAACGTCGCCACCGACGACATCAGCAACATGGACGGCTTCGACCAGGCGAGGAAGATCTTCGCCTCCTCCGTCGACATCGGCGGGGCCGAGGTGAAGATCACGGTCTTCTACTGGGTGGCCTTCGCGGCCCTGGCCACCTGGGTGCTGCTGCGCACCAAGTACGGCAACTGGATCTTCGCCGTCGGCGGCAGCAAGGAGAGCGCCCGCGCCGTCGGTGTCCCGGTGAACTTCACCAAGATCACCCTGTTCATGCTGGTCGGCTTCGGCGCCTGGTTCATCGGCATGCACAACCTCTTCTCGTTCAACACCGTGCAGTCCGGTGAGGGCGTCGGCCAGGAACTCATCTACATCGCCGCGGCGGTGATCGGCGGCTGTCTGCTCACCGGCGGCTCCGGCTCCGCGATCGGCCCGGTCTTCGGCGCGTTCATGTTCGGCATGGTCAACCAGGGCATCGTCTTCGCGGGCTGGAACCCCGACTGGTTCAAGGCCTTCCTCGGCGTGATGCTGCTCGGTGCCGTCCTGATCAATCTGTGGGTCCAGCGCACGGCGACCCGGAGGTAGGACCGATGACAAGCAACGGAACCGGAACCCACGGAGCCGTCCTGAAGAACACCGCCCCCGCCGCGGACGGCCCCCTCGTCGAACTGCGCGGCGCGGGCAAGTCCTACGGCAACATCCGCGCCCTGCACGGCGTCGACCTCAAGGTCCACGCGAGCCAGGTGACCTGCGTGCTCGGCGACAACGGTGCCGGCAAGTCCACCCTCATCAAGATCATCTCCGGACTGCACCAGCACACCGAGGGCGACTTCCACGTCGACGGCCGGCCGGTGCGCTTCGGCAGCCCGCGCGATGCCCTCGCCGAGGGCATCGCCACCGTCTACCAGGACCTCGCCACCGTCCCCCTCATGCCGGTGTGGCGGAACTTCTTCCTCGGCTCCGAGATGACGAAGGGCCCCTGGCCCGTCCGCCGGCTCGACATCGACACGATGAAGAAGACCGCCGACCGGGAACTGCGCAACATGGGCATCGTGCTGGACGACCTGGAGCAGCCCATCGGCACGCTCTCCGGCGGCCAGCGCCAGTGCGTGGCCATCGCCCGCGCCGTCTACTTCGGCGCCCGTGTCCTGATCCTTGACGAGCCGACCGCCGCCCTCGGCGTCAAGCAGTCCGGGGTGGTGCTGAAGTACATCGCCGCCGCCCGCGACCGCGGCCTCGGCGTCATCTTCATCACCCACAACCCGCACCACGCCTACATGGTCGGCGACCACTTCAGCGTGCTGCGCCTGGGCACCCTCGAACTCAGCGCCGGCCGCAGCGAGGTCAGCCTCGAGGAGCTGACCAACCACATGGCCGGCGGCGCCGAACTCGCCGCGCTCAAGCACGAGCTGGCCCAGGTCCGCGGCGTCGACGTCGAGGAGCTCCCCGAGAAGGAGGACCTCACCGCACCTGTGAAGACCCCCTCGGAAGGGACCACCTGACATGGCGAACCCGACTCCGCTCGACCGCATCCGGGTCGGCTCCGCCCCCGACTCCTGGGGCGTGTGGTTCCCGGACGACCCGCAGCAGGTCCCCTGGGAACGCTTCCTGGACGAGGTGACCGAGGCCGGGTACGACTGGATCGAACTGGGCCCGTACGGCTACCTCCCCACCGACCCGGCCCGGCTCAAGGACGAGTTGGGGCGGCGGGACCTGAAGGTGTCGGCCGGTACGGTCTTCACCGGCATGCACCGCGGCCCGTCCGTCTGGGACGAGACCTGGACCCACGTCAGCCAGGTGGCCTCCCTGACCCAGGCCATGGGGGCGCGGCACCTGGTCGTCATCCCCTCCTTCTGGCGGGACGACAAGACCGCCGAGATCCTGGAGCCGCCGGAGCTGACGGCCGGGCAGTGGGCGCACCTGACCAAGGGCATGGAACGGCTCGGCCACGCGGTGAAGGAGACGTACGGCCTCGAACTCGTCGTGCACCCGCACGCCGACACGCACATCGACACCGAGGAGCACGTCGAGCGGTTCCTCGACTCGACCGACACCGAGCTGGTCAACCTCTGCCTGGACACCGGGCACTACGCCTACTGCGGCGGCGACAGCGTCAAGCTGATCGAGACCTACGGCGAGCGCATCGGCTATCTGCACCTCAAGCAGGTCGACCCGGAGATCCTCGCCGAGGTCGTGGCGAACGAGGTGCCGTTCGGGCCCGCGGTGCAGCGGGGCGTCATGTGCGAACCGCCCGCCGGGGTGCCCGCGTTGGGGCCGGTGCTGGAGGCGGCGCAGCGGCTCGGCGTGGATCTGTTCGCGATCGTCGAGCAGGACATGTACCCGTGCGAGCCGGACAAACCGCTGCCGGTCGCGGTGCGGACGCGCAGGTTCCTGAGGTCGTGCGGGGCCTGAGGGGTTCGGCCCCGGGCCTGCCGGGAACCAACGGTGGCGAGCGGGCGTTCTGACCGACGACGGGGGAACGCCTGCGAGCACGGGAGGACGGACGACATGGCTCACCGCACGGAACCGCACAAGACGTCCCAGCACGCCGCCGAGGCGGCCGACACCTTCGGCCGCTTCAGCCGGCTGCCCGAGCGGATACGACCCGAGGACACGGTGGAGACGAGGCCGGCGACCCTGCCGGACCCGGCGCGGGACACGTACAACGCGGACGAGTGGCTGATCCGGTACTGCGGCTGACGGAGCCGCCGCTCCGGCGCGGCGCGTCATGCGGACGGGCCTTCCGGCCGGAGCCGGAAGGCCCGCGCGGTACGTCGTCAGGTGCCCGCGAGCGCGGGTTCGGGGTCGGACGTGCCCGACGGCGGCCGGGGGTCGTCATGACGTCTGAACAGCCCGCTGGGCCACCACATCCAGCGGCCCACGTCCAGGGTCAGCGCGGTGACCAGCACCGAGCGCACGATCACGGTGTCCAGCAGCACACCGAAGGCCACCGCGAACCCGAGCTCGGCCGCGAACACCAGCGGCAGCGAGGCCATCGCCGCGAAGGTACCGGCCAGCACCAGACCCGCCGAGGTGATCACACCCCCGGTGGCGGACAGGCCCGTCAGCGCGCCGCGCCGGGTGCCGTGCGGCAGCGCCTCCTCGCGCACCCGGGTGACCAGGAAGATGTTGTAGTCGATGCCCAGCGCCACCAGGAACACGAACGTCAGCAGCGGGAAGGAGGCGTCCGCCCCGGCGAAGTGGAACACGTGGTCGAACATCAGACCGCCCACGCCGAGGGCCGCCGCGAAGGACAGCACCACCGTCGCCATGAGCAGCAGGGGCGCGACGATCGCCCGCAGCAGCAGCGCGAGGATGAGGAACACCGTCACCAGGACGATGGGGATGATCACCGCGGAGTCGCGGGCGGCCGCTTCCCGTGTGTCGAGGGTGACCGCCGTGTTGCCGCCGACCTGGGCGTGCGCAC
The DNA here is from genome assembly GCF_007827595.1 of Streptomyces sp. BK340. Classification (GTDB taxonomy): domain Bacteria; phylum Actinomycetota; class Actinomycetes; order Streptomycetales; family Streptomycetaceae; genus Streptomyces. The sequence goes on along the minus strand of NZ_VISR01000003.1, from coordinate 373,924 downwards.
CCTCGATCCGGTGGACCGCGGTTCGGGCGCGCTCGACGGTGCGCAGCGCGGCCGTGCTGCTGGGGTCGTCCTCGAGTTCCCCGAGCAGGACGGCCTCACCGGCCACGACCCTCGGCGCCGACACACCCGCGACTCCCGGTACGGCGGACAGCGCGGCTCGCACCCGCTGCGCCGAGGCGGCCCTCGCCACGACGAAGACCGGGTCGCCCGACCCTGCCGGGAAGTGACGGGACTGGATCTCCTCGCCGACGGCCGTCTGTGGCTTGCCGGTGAACTGGTCCGTGTTGGAGAGCCCGTCCGCCCTGAGCCCGAACAGCCCCGTCGCCATGGCCCCGAGGACGAGCGCGGTGCCGATCCACACGAGCCGCGGCCGGCCCGAGACGGCGGTGCCGACCCGGGTCCAGACGCCCTCGCCGCTCGCACCGGCCGATCCGTACGACGGCCGCACCGGCCAGAAGATCCAGCGGCCGCAGACGACCAGCAGGGCCGGCAGCAGGGTGACCATGGCGAGCAGCCCGACCAGGACACCGACGGCGCAGGCGGGGCCGAGCCCCTTGGTGGAGTTCAGGGTGGCCAGCATCAGCAGCGTCAGGCTGACCGCGACGGTCGCGGCGCTGGCGACGATCGCGGGACCTGAGCGGTGCAGGGCCTCCGCCATCGCCTCGTGCCGGTCCTCGTGCCGCCGCAACTCCTCCCGGTACCGCGAGACGAGCAGGAGCGCGTAGTCGGTGGCGGCGCCGAACACCAGCACCGTCAGGATGAAGCCGGTCTGCTTGTTGACGGTGAGTCCGGCGTTCTTCGCCAGCAGGTAGATCACCGCCTCCGACGTGACCAGGGCGGCGCCCACGGTCAGCAGCGGCAGGACGGGCAGCACCGGGCTGCGATAGGTGAGCAGCAGGATCACGATCACCACGGCCGCGGTGATCGTCGTCAGACCACCGCCCTCGCTGAACGCTTTGACCGAGTCCGATGCGTATCCGGCAGGCCCGGTGACATGGAACCCGAGACCGTCGGCGTTCGCCTCGCCGACCCCGCTCAGCGCGTCGACGGCCTTGCCGATTCCCTCCCAGCCCGTCCTGTCCTTGCGTACCTGGACCACGGTCTGGATGGCCTTGCCGTCCTGGGCCCGCACCGGGCCCTGCGGCTGCCCCACCACGTTGCGGATGCCCTTGAAAACCTCCGCGTCGGCTCGTGCCTTGGCCATGTCGGCAGGGGTGACACCCCCGGGCCGGTCGTAGACCACGATCGCGGGCAGAGTGTCGGCGAGCCGGAACTTCTCGGCCCGGTCGACGATCCTGGTCGATTCCGCGTTGCCGGGCAGCCAGGCCGAGTTGTCGTTCTCCTCGACGTCACCGAGCTTGCCGGCCAGCAGGAGGGCCGGGACCAGCAGGAGTGTCCAGAGGGCCAGGACGACCCATTTCGCCACCCTGCCGCTGGGCAGGGACGCCAGTGTGCGCACCATGTGGATTCCTCGGCGTTCAGTCGACGTGAGCGAGCTTGTCGGGATTGGCGACGACATAGATCCCGCACACCTGGTCGCCGTCCGGAGTGAGATCGAGGACGAGGACGGCGTACAGGGTGTCACCGGCGAACAGCACTGCCGCCGGGGCGCCGTTGACGCTGCGGTAGGCGATGTCGAGGCCCTTGCCGGAGTGGGGGGCGGCAGCGGCGAGCAGCCGGGCGACCTTGTCCCGGCCGTGCATCGGACGCAGGCCCGCAGGCGCCCGGCCCTTGCCTCCGGCGTCGCCCCACAGGGTGACCTCCGGCGCCAGGAGCCGCAGGAGGGCGTCCAGGTCACCGCCGAGGGCGGCGGCCAGGAACCGTTCGGTCACCTGCCGGCGGACGCGCGGGTCGGGCTCGTAGCGGGGGCGTCGCGCGTGGACGTGCTCCCGGGCGCGATGGGCGAGCTGGCGGATCGCCGAGGGGCTGCGGCCGAGGATGTCCGCGATCTCGGTGTGGGCGTAGCCGAACACCTCGTGCAGGACGAACACCCCGCGCTCCAGCGGAGTGAGGGTTTCCAGGACCACCAGCAGCGCCATCGACACCGACTCGGCGCGCATCGCCGTGTCGGCGGCATCGTCCGGGGCGGGAGTGCCGGTGAGGGGGCCGACGACCGGCTCGGGCAGCCACGGCCCGACGTACGTCTCGCGGCGGCGGCTGACCGTGGCCTGGTGGGCGAGGGCCCGGTTCACGGCTATCCGCACCAGGTAGGCGCGCGGGTTGTCGATCGGCTCCGCGTTCGCCGCCTGCTTCCTGGCCGTCCACGACAGCCAGGTCTCCTGCAGCACGTCCTCGGTGTCGGCGACGCTGCCGAGCATGTTGTAGACGATGGAGAACAGCAGTTCACGGTGGTCGTGGAACACCTGTGTCGCGGTGTCGGACATCGCGGGGCCTCTCGTCGCGGATGCTTTCCGAACTGAGAGCGCCCCGGGCACCCGGAGTGTGACATTCACTCACGGGTTGTGATCCAGATCTCATGGGTCCGTGCCCGAGTGGGCCTCGGGCACGGACGGGCCGTCGTCCGGGCCGACGGAGGTCCGCCGTCAGGCCCCCCGCACCTCCGCGATCGTCACCGGCCGGTGCTCGCGCAGGGACAGGGTGCAGGCATCGGCGATCCAGCCCGCCTCCAGGGCGTCCTCGACGGTGCAGGGGGAGGGGCGGGTGCCGGCCACGACCTCGGTGAACGCGGTGAGTTCGGCGCGGTAGGCCTCGGTGAAGCGGTCCATGAAGAAGTCGTGCGGGGTGCCCGCCGGGAAGGTCACCCCCGGCTCGACCGAGCGGAGCGGGAGCTTGTCGTCCAGGCCGACCGCGATCGAGTCCGCGAAGCCGTGGAGTTCCATGCGGACGTCGTAACCACGGGCGTTGTGGCGGGAGTTGGAGACCACTGCGATCGTGCCGTCGTCCAGGGTGAGGATCGCGCCGGTGGTGTCGGCGTCGCCCGCCTCCTTGATGTAGCCGGCGCCCCGGTTGCCGCCCACCGCGTACACCTCGGTGACCTCGCGGCCGGTCACCCAGCGGATGATGTCGAAGTCGTGGACGGAGCAGTCGCGGAAGATGCCCCCGGAGGCGGCGATGTAGGCGGCCGGCGGCGGTGCCGGGTCCAGGGTCGTCGAGCGGACCGTGTGCAGCTTGCCCAGCTCGCCCGCCTGCACCGCGGCCCGTGCGGCGACGAAACCGGTGTCGAAGCGGCGGTTGTAGCCGACCTGGATCGGCACGTCGCTGCCCTGCACGGCCTTGAGGACCTCGACGCCCTCCGCCATGGTGCGGGCGACCGGCTTCTCGCAGAAGACGGGGACGCCCGCCTCGACTCCCGCCCGGATCAGCGCCGGGTGGGCGTCGGTCGCGGCGGCCACCACGATGCCGTCCACGCCGGCGGCCAGCAGCGCCTCGGGCGAGTCGGCGACCTCGGCCCCGAACCGCTCGGCCGCTGCCTTGGCCGCGTCCGTGAACGGGTCGGTGACGACGAGGGACTCGACGGCGTCGAGCCCGGAGAGTGTCTCGGCGTGGAAAGCGCCGATGCGGCCGAGGCCGAGGATTCCGATGCGCATGAGGGTGCGGCTCCTAAGGTGCGAGGGTGCTGGAGGAGAGAGCTAGTCGAGGGCGCCGAGCACGTTCTGGTCCCAGTCGATCACCGAACCGGTGACCACTCCGGACCGGTCGGACAGGAGCAGGACCACGAAGTCGGCGATCTCGTCCGGCCGGCCGAGCCTGCCCATCGGCAGCCGGGCGGCGGCCTGCTCCTGCCAGTCGTCGCCCGCGTCGTGGAAGGCGCGCTGGGTGGCGTCCTCGCCCTCCGTCGCGGTCCAGCCGATGTTCAGGCCGTTGATCCGGATCCGGTCCCAGCGATGGGCGTGCGCGGCGTTGCGGGTCAGGCCCGCCAGGCCGGCCTTGGCGGCGACGTACGGTGCGAGGAACGGCTGCCCGCCGTGCGCCGACGAGGTGATGATGTTGACGATCGTGCCGGCCGCCTTGCGCGCCACCATGTCGGCCACCGCCGCCTGCATCGCGAAGAACGGCCCCTTGAGGTTGACCGCGATGTGCGCGTCGAACAGCTCGGGCGTCGTGTCGAGCAGGGTCCCGCGTGAGGTCAGGCCGGCCGAGTTGACCAGGCAGTCGATCCGGCCGTAGGCGTCGGCCACCTCGGCCACCGAGGCCTTGGCCTGGTCGGCGTCCGACAGATCGGCCTGGACGTACATCGCCCTGCCGCCGGCCGCGGACAGTTCGGTCACCAGGGCCTCGCCCGGTTCGGGGCGGCGCCCGGTCACGGCCACCGTGGCGCCCTCCCGCACGGCGGCCCGCGCGATCGCGGCGCCGACGCCCTGGCTGCCGCCGTTGACGAGGACGACCTTGTCGTCGAGAAGTCCCATGAGTTCCTTGCTCTTTCAGCTCTTGCGCCGCTCGGCGCCGGCCCGCAGCTCGTCCCGCAGGGCCCGGGGAGTCCATTCCTCGCGCACCGCCCGCCGTACCACGTCCGCCTGTGAGGGCGGCGCCAGACCGCCGACCGGCGGATCGTCGTCGAGGTCGGTGGGGAACGGATAGCCCTCGGCGCTCGCGGCGATCACGTGGTCGAGCCACTCCTGACCCACGCCTTGCGCCCTGCGTTTCAGCAGCACCGGGAAGACCGCGTTGGCCACGGCCTCCCGGTCCACCGTCTCCATCGCCCGCCCGAACGCCGAGGACACCTGGAGCAGGTTGGCCATGCGCCGGACGTCCGCCGAACGGTTCGGGCCGGCGGCGTGGAAGAGCGCCGGGTTGAAGAAGGCCGCGTCGCCCTTGGCGAGGGGAAGCTGGACGTGGTGCGCGTCGAAGTGGGCCTGGAACTCCGGGAGCCGCCAGGCCAGGTAGCCGGGTTCGTACCGCTGCGAGTACGGCAGGTACAGCGTCGGCCCCGACTCGACCGGCATGTCGCAGTGCGCGACCGCGCCCTGCAGCGTGAGCGCGGGGGAGAGGCGGTGGACGTGCGCGGGGAAGGCGGCGGCGGCCTCGCCGGTCAGGAAGCCGAGATGGTAGTCCCGGTGCGCGGTCTGGGCGGCGCCTCCCGGGTTGACCACGTTGATCTGCGAGGTGACCTGGTAGCCGGGGCCGAGCCAGGCCTCCGCGACCAGGGCCACGAGGTCGTTGGCGTAGTAGTCGGCGAACGTCTCCGGGTCGTACAGCGCCGCCTTCTCCAGGGCGTTCCACACCCGGTCGTTGGTGCCCGGCCTGGCGAAATGATCCCCGGCGCCCGCGCCGGAGGCCCGCTGCTCGGCGATCAGGGCGTCGAACACCGCCGTGGCCCGGTCGACGACCGCCGGGTCGGGGAAGGCGCCCTCGAGGACCACGACGCCGGGCCCGTCGGTGAGCGCCCGGACCAGCTCGGCCTGCACCTCCCGGCGGTCACCGGCGCGGAGCCGTTCGCTGTCGTAGACGAGCACGTCGCTCTCCACCGACGCGGCGTACGGGTACTCCGCGGGATCGGTGGTCCGCGCGAGCAGGGCGCGGAAGGAGCCGAGGTCGCAGTCCTGCTCGGAGAGCCAGGCACGGCCCTGTGCGGCGGTGCGGGACATCGTCGTCCTTCTTTCGTTCCCGGGGCGACGTCGTGCTGTCATTCTTGTCAGTACAAACCCCTCGAACAACCGGCAGCGATCCATCAAAAACCCCTCAAGGAGCCGAACCGTGGGCCACCCCTTCCCGATCCGTGAGATCGCCCGTCAGGCCGGCCTCAGCGAGGCCACCGTGGACCGCGTGCTCAACGGCCGGGGAGGGGTGCGGGCCAGCACCGCGCAGGAGGTGCACCGGGCCATCGCCGACCTGGACCGGCAGCGCACCCAGGTCCGGCTCGTCGGCCGTACCTTCATGGTCGACATCGTGATCCAGGCGCCCGACCGGTTCACCACGGCCGTCCGGGCCGCCCTGGAGGCCGAACTGCCCTCCCTGCACCCGGCCGTGCTGCGCTCGCGCTTCCACTTCCGGGAGACCGCCCCGGCGGGGGAGCTGGTCACGATCCTGGACCGGATCGCCCGGCGCGGCTCCCAGGGCGTGATCCTCAAGGCCCCGGACGTCCCCGAGGTCACGGCGGCCGTCGGCCGGCTGACCGCGGCCGGCATACCGGTCGTCACCCTGGTGACCGACCTGCCCGCGAGCGGCCGGCTCGGCTACGTGGGCATCGACAACCGCGCGGCCGGTGCCACCGCGGCCTACCTCATGGGCCAGTGGCTCGGCGACCGCCCCGGCAACGTCCTCACCAGCCTGAGCAGCGGCTTCTTCCGCAACGAGGAGGAGCGCGAGATGGGCTTCCGCAGCGTCATGCGTGCCCGGCACCCCGACCGCGTGCTCGTGGAGCTGACCGAGGGGCAGGGCCTGGACGCCACGCAGTACGACCTGGTCCGGGCCGCTCTGCAGCGCGACCCGGAGATCCGGGCCGTCTACTCGATCGGCGGCGGCAACATCGCGACACTGCGGGCCTTCGGGGAGCTGGGCCGCGAGTGCGCCGTGTTCGTCGCGCACGACCTCGACCACGACAACACCCGGCTGCTGCGCGAGCACCGTCTGTCCGCCGTGCTCCACCACGACCTGCGCCAGGACATGCGCGAGGCCTGCCACCTCGTCATGCGCGCCCACGGCGCACTGCCCCCGGCGGGACCCACCCTGCCGTCCGCGATCCAGGTGGTCACGCCCTACAACATGCCTACGACGCAGGCAGGCTGACCCACGTCCCGGTCTCGGCCGACACCGCCATCGCGTCGAGCACGGCCGCGCCGTGCACCGCGTCGGCCAGGGTGGCGCCGTACGGCCGGCCCTCGGCGATCGAGCGCAGGAAGCGGTACGCCTCGATCACCTTCAGGTCGTCGTAGCCCATCGCGTTGCCGGCGCCCGGCTGGAACGCGGCGAACTCGCCGTCGCCCGGACCCACGTACACCGTGCTCACCGGCTGGTCCTGGTACGTCGTACCGCGGCTGACCGCCAGCTCGTTCATCCGGCGGAAGTCCCAGGACACCGCGCCCCGGGTGCCGTGCACCTCGAAGCCGTAGTTGTTCTGCTCGCCGACCGAGACCCGGCAGGCCTCCAGGACGCCGCGGGCGCCGGAGGCGAAGCGCAGCAGGCAGCTGACGTAGTCCTCGTTCTCGACCGGGCCCGGTTCGCCGCCGGAGGCCAGCGCGTGACCCGCCGTCGCACCCGTGGGGCGGGCCCGCTCCGGGACGAAGACCGCGGTGTCGGCGGTCAGGGACGCGATGTCGCCGAGCAGGAAGCGGGCCAGGTCGGCGCCGTGCGAAGCCAGGTCGCCGAGCACCCCGCTGCCGCCGCGCTCGCGCTCGTACCGCCAGGTCAGAGCGCCTTCGGGATGGGCCGCGTAGTCGCTGAACAGACGGATGCGGACATGGGTGACGGTGCCGATCCCGCCGGAGGCGATCAGGTCGCGGGCGGCCTCCACGGCGGGCGCATTGCGGTAGTTGAAGCCGACCGTGCCCCGGACCCCGGCCTTGGCGACCGCGTCGGCCACCGCGCGGGCGTCATCGCCGGTCAGACCCACCGGCTTCTCGATCCACAGGTGCTTGCCCGCCTCGGCCATCGCCACCCCGATCTCCCGGTGCAGGAAGTTGGGCGCGGTGACGCTGACGGCCCGGACCCGCGGATCGGCGGCCACCTCACGCCAGTCGCGGGTGGCGGAGGCGAACCCGAACCGTTCGGCGGCCTCCTCGGCCCGGCCCGGCACCTCCTCGGCCACCGCCACCAGTTCGGGCCGCAGGGCGAGCTGCGGATAGTGGTGCCGGACGCGGGCGTAGGCCTGGGTGTGCACCCGCCCCATCCAGCCGAACCCGACGACGGCGACACCGAGCGCATCCACCATGACAGCCCCTTTTTGGACCGGTCCACATCCTGTCCGGGCCACCTTTGTACGGACATGGCGCGCGCGTCAACCCTTCGGCAAGGGAGAACGGATCCATGTCAACCCTTTGACAGCCCGGCCCGCCACATGGAACGGTCCATCCCATGAGACCGCCGACGATCCGCGACGTGGCCGAACGGGCCGGGGTGTCGAAGTCGCTGGTCTCACTGGTCCTGCGCGGCTCCGGCCAGGTACGCGCGGAGAAGCGGGACGCCGTGCTCAAGGCCGTGGGCGAGCTGGGCTACCGGCCCAACGCCGCCGCGCGCAGCCTGAGCGAGCAGCGCACCCGCACCGTCGGCGTCCTCCTCGACGACCTGCGCAACCCCTGGTTCGTCGACCTGCTCGACGGCCTGAACCCCCTGCTGCACGCGGCCGGCCTGCACATGCTGCTCGCCGACGCCCGGCTGAACCGGCGCATGGGCCACGACCTCGCCGAACCCTTCCTGGACCTGGGCGCCGACGGCCTGGTGGTGGTCGGTACGGTCCCGGACGCGGGCGGACTCGGCACGCTGGCCCGGCGGATGCCGGTGGTCGTGGCGGGCGCCCGCGAGCCGCAGCCGCCGGGCGTGGACGTCGTCGCCGGGGACGACGAACTCGGGGCCCGGCTGGCCACCGAGCACCTGCTCGGCCTCGGCCACCGCCGGATCGCCCATCTCGCGGGCCACGGCGCCGTCGGCGAGCTGCGGCGGCGCGGCTTCGAGGCGGCCATGCGGGCGCACGGCGCCGAACCGCTGGTCGAACCCGGCGATCTGACCGAGGAGGGCGGCTACCGGGGCACGGTACGGCTGCTCAGCCGCGCAGACCGGCCCACGGCGGTCTTCGCCGTCAACGACATGGCCTCGGTCGGCGCGCTCTCGGCGGCCGGGGAGCTGGGCCTCACCGTCCCGCGCGACCTGTCGGTGGCCGGGTACGACAACACCAGCATCGCCCGGCTGCGGCACGTCTGGCTCACCACCGTCGACACCGCCCCGCACGAGGTCGGCCGGCGAGCCGCCCGCTGCCTCCTGGACCGCTTCGAGCGGCCGTCGGACGAGGGGCGGCTGCACCTGGCCGCACCGACCCTGGAGATCCGGGGTACTACGGCGCCGCCGCCCCGCCTCACAGATTGATCGCGTACGCCTTGCGCAGCGTCTCGTGCACGGTCCACGTCGTGCGGTCGCCGGCGCGCAGCACCGCCATGTCCCCGGGACCCACCCGCAGCGTCGGCCCGTCCTCGAACTCGATCGTCGCCGACCCGCTGATCACCACGAACAGCTCGTCCGCCTCGGTGTCGGTGACCACGCCCGGGGTGATCTGCCAGATCCCGCGGATCTGCCGGCCGTCCGCCGACTCCCAGACCACCTTCCCGGTCACCTCCGGGTTCCCGGAGACGATCTGCTCCGGGTCGAGGGGCTCGGGTTCGAGGTCGGCGTCGGGGATGTGGAGCGCGAAGCTGTGCGTCATGGGGTGACCCTAACCAGCGCCGGCGTCGTCCGGCCGTCGACAGTGTGTGCGGCATCGGGCCTGGTGGGAGGACACTTCGTCGGGCCGCGCGGGCCGGGCGTGCGAACTGGCGGCGGCCCGGGGCGCGGGTGATGGTGGGGTGCATGGCTGACTCCACGGCGGCCCCCGCCGAGCCGCACCGGCAGCACGGCACGCGCGAGGCCGTCCTGTTCGGCGGGGTCTACGGCTCGGTCCTGGCCAGCTCGATGGTCGCCGCGCTCACCCAGCACGGCCACAGCTCCGCCGCCAGCCGCCGTTACGACGCCCTATGGCTGCTGGTCACCGCATGCGCCTCCGCACTGGCCCACGGCTACGCCCACTACATCGCCGAGCGCGCCCCGCACCGCCGCTGGGACGTGCTGCGCACCCTCGCCGACGAGTGGCCGCTGGTCATGGCGGTCGTGCCGACGGTGTTCCTGCTCGCGGGCGCGGGCTGGGGCTGGTGGCCCCCGAACGGCGTCGAGTACCCGGTGTTCGCCCTGAACATCGTGATCCTCTTCGCCCTCGGCCTGGTCACCGCCCGCGGAGGGAGGCGCAGTTGGCCGGCCGCCCTCGGGATCGGCCTGGCGGACGCGGTGCTCGGGGTGGTCGTGGTGGTGGCCAACGCGGTCATCAAGTAGGCGAGCGGTGTGCCGCTGGGCATGGAGTCGGTATGACCACCGAAGACGCCGTAACCGCGCCAGGCGCGACCGAAGCAGCGGTGAGCGCGGCAGCCGTATCCGAAGAGGCCGTCGACACCGTGACCCGCCAGGCCGTCGACAGCCTGTCCGCCACCGCCGACCCCCGGCTGCGCGACCTGCTCACCGCCCTCGTCCGGCACCTGCACGCCTTCGCCCGCGAGACCCGGCTGACACAGGCCGAGTGGGAACGGGCCGTCGGCTTCCTCGCAGCGACGGGGCAGGCCTGCACGGACACCCGGCAGGAGTTCATCCTCCTGTCGGACGTCCTCGGCCTGTCCATGCTGGTCGAGACGGTGCACGGCCACAGCGCGCCCGGCACCACCGAGTCGACGGTCCTCGGCCCCTTCCACCTCACAAAGTCCCCGGCCCGCGAACTCGGCGACAGCATCGACCTGGTGGGCGACGGCGAACCCTGCGTGGTCAGCGGCCGGGTCCGCGCCGCCGACGGCACCGCGCTGCCCGGCGCGGTCGTGGACGTCTGGCAGGCCGACCCGCACGGCTTCTACGACGTGCAGCGCCCGGACGCCCAACCCCCGGGCAACGGACGCGGACTGTTCACCGCCGACACCGCGGGCGCCTTCTGGTTCCGCACCTGCCTGCCCGGCCCGTATCCGATCCCCACCGACGGACCCGTGGGCACCCTGCTGGAGGCCTGCGGCCGCCACCCCTACCGGCCCGCCCACATCCACTTCGTCGCGAAGGCCGACGGCCACGCCCCGGTCACCACCCACATCTTCGTGGCGGGCGGCGCCCACCTCGACTCGGACGCGGTCTTCGCCGTGAAGGACAGCCTGGTCAAGGACTTCATCCCGACCGACGACCCCTGCCTGGCCCGCGAGTTCGGCGTACCGAACCCCTTCCGGCACGCCCGCTTCGACCTCGTACTGGAGCGCGCCTGAACCCGTCGTGCTGCGGGCCGTACGTGACGGGGGCACCCTGTAGACATGCTGGGCACGCTGGGCCGTACGGCTTGCGACGCGGCACGGGACGTGGAGGCCTCCCGGGGCGTGCGGCGCTCACCCCCGCGCCGGTCCCGTACGGCGGCCCTGTGCGCCGCCGTGCTGCTCGCCGCGACGCTGCAGACGACGACGGCCGCGGCAGCCGTCCCGCCCCGGGACAACGGCTGCGTCGCCACCGAGGGCAAGCCCGCAGGCACGGCCGGCCACATCCTGAACATCGTGCGCAAGGCGCGCAGCGACCTCGATCTGAAGGCCGCCCTGGTCCGGGTCACGCAGGACGGACGGGAGGTGGCCACCTTCGCGGAAGGCAACTCGATGAACGGCGTGCCGGCCACCCCGGCGATGCACTTCAGGTCGGGTTCGGTCGCCATCGCCTTCATGGGCACGGCGTTGCTCCAGCTCGTCGACGAGCACCGGGTCGGCCTGGACGACCCCGTCTCCCGCTGGCTGCCGGACCTGCCGCACGGCGATCGGATCACCCTGCGGATGCTCGGCGACTCGACCTCGGGACTGCACGACTACGTCACCGACCCGGCCTTCGTGAAGCAGCTCTACGCGGACCCGTTCCAGCACTGGACGCCGCAGGAGCTGGTCGCCTTCTCCCTCGGCCATCCCCTCTGGTACGACCCCGGCACCGGCTGGAGCTACTCGCACGCCAACTTCGTGCTGCTCGGCCGCGCGCTGGAGAAGATCACCGGAACCCCGCTGGACACGCTGCTGCGGCAACGCGTCATGGACCCCCTCGGGCTCAGCGAGACCGGCAACGGCTTCACGCCCGAGATCCCGGCGCCCGTACTGCACGCCTACGACGACGAACGCGGTCCCTACGAGGACGCCACCTACTGGGACCCGTCCTGGACGACCGCGCCCGGCGCCGTCCAGACCACGGACATCTGTGACCTGGCCCGTTCCGCCCAGGGGATCGGCTCGGGACAGCTGCTCTCCCACAGCTCCCACCAGGTGCAGCTGAACCCCGGCACGGTCGGCCTGGGCGCGCCGACCGCGAGCTGCCCCGCGACCGTGTGCTTCAAGCAGACCGAGGACTTCCACTTCGGGGTGGGCGTCGTCGTCAAGAACGGCTGGGTCCTGCAGAATCCGTCGTTCGCCGGGTTCGCGGCCGTGCAGGCCTACCTGCCGGCGCAGCGGCTGGCCATCGCCGTGTCGACGACCGTCGGGAAGAAGGCGCCCGGGGGCAACACGGCCCAGACGATCACCGATCGCATCGCGGCCGCCCTTGCCCCCGACCACCGGCTGACCGGCTGACCTCAGCGGCCGGTGCGCACCCCGTCCAGGGCGATCGCGAGCACCCGGTCGCGCTGGGCCTCGCTCTCGAACGCCGTCGCCGTGATACCGGCGACCATCCGCAGCAGGTCGCCGAAGTCCATGTCCGCCCGGGCCACGCCCGCCTTCTGGGCGCGCTCCAGCAGCGGGCCGCCGGCCGCGTACATCGACTCGCGGCAGGCCATGAAGATGTCGGACTCGTCGTCCAGGGCCTCGCGGACCGCGCGTTTGGTGACCATGTAGCCCGCGAACCGGTCCAGCCAGGCCGTCAGCGCGTCCCACGGCTCCCGGTCCGCCAGCTCGACGGCCGCCCGGCACAGGGCGTTCACCTCGTCCGCGTAGACGGTCTCGAAGAGGTCGCGGCGGGTGGGGAAGTTCCGGTACAGGGTGCCGATGCCGACGCCGGCCCGGCGGGCGATGTCCTCCAGGGAGGCCTCCGCGCCGTGTTCGGCGAACGCCTCGCGGGCGGCCGCGAGCAGCGCGTCGTAGTTGCGGGCGGCGTCCTTTCGGTGTGGCCGGCGGGTCGCGACGATCTCGCTGACGGGGAACGGCGTGGCCGTCACTGCTGCCTCCCGGAAGGGAATCGGTTGAACCGGAGGTACCCCTCCGCTACAGTGGAGGGGTACCTCCACTTTAGCAGTGCGGGGGCGGCTTCGCCGTGGACGGACGCGTCCCGGCGCCGGCCTCCCGCACCCCGTTCGTACGGGCCTCGCGTGTCACGCACCGCCCGTCCCCCAAGACATCCACCCTCCGCGTCCCGAATCCGGAGAGGCTTCTCCATGCCCCGCAAGTCCACCCGTCTCACCTTCGCGGTCCTGGCGACCGGTGCCGGCGTGTTCGCCATGCTGCAGTCTCTGATCGCGCCGGCCCTGCCGACCGTCCAGCACGCACTGCACACCTCGCAGTCCACCGCTACCTGGGTGATGACGGCGTACCTGCTGTCCGCCTCGGTGTTCACCCCCATCCTCGGCCGCGTCGGCGACCTCGTCGGCAAGAAACGCACCCTCGTCGCGGTCCTGCTGGCCGTGCTCGCCGGCTGTCTCGTCGCCGCGCTCGCCCCGGACATCGGCGTGCTGATCGTCGCCCGGGTCGTCCAGGGCGTGGGCGGCGCGCTCTTCCCGCTCTCCTTCGGCATCATCCGCGACGAGTTCGCCGCCTCCCGGGTGAGCGGCAGCATCAGCAACCTGTCCGCCGTGATCGCCGCGGGCGGCGGTGTCGGCATGGTGGCCGCCGGGCCCATCGTCTCCGCCCTCGACTACCGCTGGCTGTTCTGGATCCCGGTGGCCATCGTCGCCGCGACCGTCCTGATCGCTCTGCGCTACATCCCCGAGTCGCCCAAAAAGGGCCAGGGGAAGGTCAGTTGGCTCGGAGCCGTGCTGCTCTCCGCCTGGCTGGTGGCGCTCCTGCTCCCGCTCAGCCAGGCCGGGCAGTGGGGTTGGGGCTCGCCGAAGGTGCTCGGCCTGCTCGCCGCCGCCGTCCTGCTGTTCGCCCTGTGGCTGACCACCGAGGCCCGCTCCCGCACCCCCCTCATCGACCTGCGTGTGATGCGCCTGCCCGCGGTGTGGACGACCAACGCGGCCGCCCTGCTGTTCGGTGCGGGCATGTACGCGATCTGGTCCTTCCTGCCGGGCTTCGTCCAGGCACCGACCGCGGCCGGCTACGGCTTCGGCGCGAGCGTGACCGAGTCCGGCCTGCTCATGCTGCCGATGCTCGTCGCGATGTTCCTGTCGGGCGTCCTGTCCGGGCGGCTCGAACCCCGTGTCGGAGCCAAGGCGTTGCTCACCGCGGGCGCCGCGCTCGGCGCACTGGCCTGTGGCTTCCTGACCCTCTGGCACGATGCGCAGTGGCAGATCGCCGTCGTCGCGGGCCTGTTCGGCCTCGGCATCGGACTCGCCTACGCCTCGATGGCCAACCTGATCGTGGGCAGTGTCCCGCCCGAGCAGACGGGCGCGGCCACCGGCATGAACGCCAACATCCGTACCATCGGCGGCTCCATCGGCGCGGCCCTCACCAGCGTCCTGGTCACCGCCCACCTGCAGCCCTCCGGCCTGCCCCAGGCCTCCGGCTACACCCACGGCTGGACCCTGCTCGCCCTCCTCTGCCTGGCCGCGACCGGCGCCGCCCTCCTGGTCCCGGTCCGTCGCGCCGCCCGAACGGCGGAGCCCGTCGCGGCGGGGACGACACCGGCACCCGCGCGCGTGCGGTAGGGTTGACCTGCGTGATCACGCGGAAAGCCTTGCGTGAACTCGCATCGGGACGTGGCGCAGCTTGGTAGCGCACTTGACTGGGGGTCAAGGGGTCGCAGGTTCAAATCCTGTCGTCCCGACGTGAAGTCGCAGGTCAGAGGCGGTTTGCTCACACAGAGCAGACCGCCTCCGACGGTTTTCGGACATGGAGCGGTCAGCGGGGTCCCGTCTGCTTCGCTCGGGCGATCGTCGGCAGGGGATCGCACGACTGGGTGCACAGCAGCGGTTCGCACGGGCAGGAGATGTCGGGCTGGCAGGACTGCGGACACCGTGCGCTGTCGGCCTCCTTCTGCCAGACCGTGTCGTGGATCTCGCGGCGGACCTGCGCGAGCGCGTCCCCGCGCAGGATCTCCTCCAGCGTCTGCTCGAGGACGTCACCGACTGCCCAGTCGCGGGACATCACGCACGGGAAGACCTTGCCGTCCGGCGCGACGGCGAGGTTGCCGTTCCAGCAGTGCCCGCACAGGCCCGACAGGCTCGCACTCTGTCCGAGCAGGTCCTGCCCCCGGCCGAACTCCCGTACCTCCGACGTCCGTACCGAGCCGTCCACCCCGAGGTCGAGCAGGAACTGCCGGGTGCGTTCCGCGGCCTCGGTGTCACCCTTGACCGCGATGACACCCACCCGCGTCGGCACCCCCTTCCCGACGAGCCGGCGGAGGTTGGCGACGGTACGCCGGTGACTGCCGCGCACGGTGGTGACGGCATCGTGCACAGCGGGGTCGTCGGAGTAGACCGAGGTCGCGAAGTGCACGGCGTTCTCCGCCGAGAAGTTGAGCGTCTCCTCGTCCAGCCGGGTGAGGTTGGTGAACACCTCCACGAAGTCGAAACCCGTGTCCACGCCACGGCGCAGCAGCCCGTCGAAGTCCGGGTGCAGCTGGGGCTCGCCGCCGATCAGCTGGATCCGGCGACAGCCCAGTTCGTAGGCCTGGTCCAGTACCGACCCGTAGTCCTCGGTGGTCAGCACGTCCCGGTCGCCGCTGAGCGGATGCGAATCCGTGTAGCAGTGGACGCACCGCAGATTGCAGCGGTTCGTGAGCTCGAGCCAGAGAAAGTCCAGGACCCCGTCGACGTCCTCGAGGGTCGTGGGGGTCTTCGTCCGTGTTGCTTCCTGGGCACTCACCGGCTTCCCTCCGCCGCAGCCGAGCCCTGTCCGTAGGTCCGGCCCTCCTGCTGATCCGGAATCGGCATCAGGGCCAGCTCCCCGTCCCAGTTCACCGGCGTCATCGTGAACCGGAGCCGGTACGCGACACCGTCGTCGGCACGGAACTCCCACCCCTGGCCGATGGTGAACCACACATCGCCGCCGGGCTTGGTCCTCGCCCGGACGGCGAACTGCGGGGGACCGGCAATGGCCGGCAGAGATTCCTCGTCCTGGGACACGGCTGTCGCCCTCCTGGCGGTCATGCGCTCGACGGACGCGACCCAGCATCACCGCACACCGGGGCACCGGTATCGGGGCACGCCCGCCTCAGGCACCGCATCGCCCGAACGGGCGCGGGTGCTCACCGCCGAGGCCGGGCCTGACGCAACCCCGATGTTCATGAGCACCTGGCGGACGGTGCTGCCTGGCTCGCCGCGTCGGTGCCGCTCCGCGGGTCGATCTGCCGGTCGCCGGCTCCGGCTGAGGAACCACTTCGCCGGCGCCTGTCCTCACGACATGATGAGCGGGTTGCCGCCGCTGAGCAGGGCCAGGCCCAGTTCGGTGAGGGTGTGCAGGGTCGCGTTGCGGTGGCGGTGGCTGGAGAGCAGGGACGCCTCGCGCAGTGCGGCGATGTGACGGCTGGCGTTGGGCGCGGTGGTCCCGGCCCGGCGGGCGAGTTCGCCGGTCGTCGCGGTGCCGTCGGCGACGGCGTGCAGCAGGGTCGCCCGGGTCGGTCCGACGAGCGCGGCGAGCGCCCGGCCGCCTGTCGAACCGGCCTGCGGCGATCCCCAGTCGACCTGGTGCTCGATCGGGTAGACCAGAACCGGCGGCAGCGTCGGGTCGGCGAAGGCCGTCGGCGCGCGGCGGCAGAAGAAGGACGGCTGGAGCAGCAGGCCGCGGCCTCCGAGATGCAGATCCTGGTCGACTGGGTAGTCGAGCCGGAGTACCGGGTACTCCCAGCGCGCCGACGGATGCAGCGAGCCGAGGACGGTGTCCCAGCCCCCGCCCGCCAGCGTCGTGGACCGGCGCGACCGGTCCCGGCTCACCTGGGCTCGTATGCGGTCCCAGTACGGTGCGAGGGCGGCGCCGAAGTAGCCGGCCGCGGCGTCGGCCAGCCGCGCGAGCCCGGACGCCTGACCGGCGGCCAGTTCACGGCACCAGGAAGGCAGCCGACGGGTGGGATTGCGCCTGCTGAACTCCCGCAGATCCATCTGGACCCGTCGGAGTGGGGTGGAACGCAAGGCCTCGATCCGGTCGTCGACGCCGCCGCTGACAGCCGGCGTGAGGAAGTCCACCGAGTAGCCGACGGGCGGAGCCAGCGCGGTCAGAAGCCGGGTGGAGGCCGGTACGCGCGGCAACGTGTCCTTCAGCCAGGAGCTGTAGACCACCCCCGCGTCCCGTCGGCGCAGCCGGTTCAGGCTGATCAGCAGCTCCCAGAGAGGGTCGGGCTCAGGGGCGATCCGGATCCGGCCCAGGTCCTCGCCCGTGAAGTGGATTCGCAGCATCTCAGGTCGCCCGACCTGGGCAATTGCGCGTCAGCGCACACAAGTTCATGACACGTCCCCCGTACTCGCACACTCGGACCGTCGGTTCTCGATCTGGTCTTGAACGGAACACCTCAACGGTGGAAAGGATCATAAATTGCGAAAGACTGCGAAGTCGACGCGGCGCGACGGGCGCGTGAGGAGAGGGGCGGCGAAGGCTTCCGTGGCGCTCGCGATCGCAGGCGCTTCGGTCCTAGGGGCGACCGCCGGCGCGAGCGCGGACCCGAACGCGAGTCTCCTCGGCTACCGCCACACCACGTACGGCAAGGGCGTGCAGTGTGTGCAGCACAACATCAACTACGTCATCGCCCACCACAACCTCTCCGGCCCCTCCGCGCCGCCCTACACGCACCTGGACGAGGACAGCCAGTGGGGCCCGAAGACGGACGCCGACGTGCGCTGGTACCAGAAGTGGCGCGGCGGCCTCGAGGTGGACGGCGTCGTAGGCAACGCGACCGGCACGGATCTGCTGAACGACGGCGACCCGGACGTCAACGGCGACCCGTGGGGCGGACCGCGCGAGTGCTACTGGGCCATGCCCGGCACCATGGACTTCGGCTGAGGGGGAGCAGACACATGAGTCTCATCGGGAACATCGGCAGGGTTGCCGTGGCGGCGGCGACCGTGAGCGTCACGGCGCTGGGGCTGGCGACCGACGCGAGTGCGGTCTCGGGCGCCCCGACCCTCGGCTACCGCTACACGACGTCCGGGGACGGCGTGAAGTGCGTGCAGCACGACATCAACTACGTCATCGACACCCAGAACCCCTCCTCCCCGCCGCCCTACAGGCACCTCGACGAGGACGGCCTGTGGGGGCCGAAGACCGACGCGGACGTGCGCTGGTTCCAGAGCTGGTACGGGAACCTGGACGTGGACGGCGTGGTCGGCAGGAAGACCGGCGACGCGCTGCTCTACTCCGGTGACCGGAGCTGGAACGGCGACCCGTACAGCACCGGGCCGGGCCCGTGCTACTGGAAGCTTCCGAGCGACAACATCATGAGCTGAGCGGGGGAGGCCGATGAGCATGAAGAGCAGGGCGGTCCAGGGCGTCGCGGCGCTCGCGCTGGCGGGAGCCTCGGTGCTGGGTGTGACGAGCACTGCGAGCGCCGACCCGAACGTGGGGAACCTGTCCTACGGGGACTCCGGCGAAGGCGTGCGGTGCGCGCAGCACGACCTCAACTACGTCGTCGCCCACCACAACTACCTGTCCGGCCGGGGCGAGCCCCCGTACAGCCGCATCGACGAGGACGGTGACTGGGGTCGGCAGACCGATGCCATGGTCCGCTGGTTCCAGAAGGTCGAAGGTCTCGACGCGGACGGCATCATCGGCAAGATGACGGGTTCGTACCTGCTGTCGGCCGGTGACGAGTCCTACAACGGGGACATGTGGAACGGTCCCGGTTACTGCTACTGGAAGTTGCCCGGCAGGTTCGTCGGGAGCTGAGTGGCCCGAGTGAGGGGCCCCGGCGCTTCGCCGGTGGCCCCCTCTCCTTGCGCCCACCGGGCGTCGGACGGTGAGAGACCTACTCCCGCGCCGCCCACAAGCTGCGCACATGCCCCAGATGCCGGGTCATGACCTCCAGTACGGCCTGCTCGTCGCGCTCCAGCAGGGCGTCCAGGAGTTCCAGGTGCTCCTCGGCCGAGGCGAGCAGGCGGCCCGCCTCGGCCAGGGCGGTGAGGCCGTAGAGGCGGGAGCGCTTTCGCAGGTCGGCGACGACCTCGACCAGGTGGGTGTTGCCGGCCAGGGCGAGGAGGCCGAGGTGGAAGCGGGTGTCGGCCTCGACGTAGGCGATCAGGTCGCCGGCCGCGGCGGCGGCGACGATCTCCCGGGCCGCCGGGCGCAGCGCCTCCAGGGAGACCCGGTCGGCCGTGCGGGCCAGATCCACCACGGTGGGGATCTCGATCAGGGCGCGGATCTGCGTGTACTCGTCCAGTTGCCGGTCGGAGACCGCGGTGACCCGGAAGCCCTTGTTGGGCACCGTGTCGACCAGGCCCTCCTTGGCCAGGTCGAGCATCGCCTCCCGCACCGGCGTCGCCGAGACGCCGAAGCGGGCCGCGAGCGACGGCGCCGAGTAGACCTCGCCCGGCCGGAGTTCGCCCGCGATCAGCGCGGCCCGCAGCGCGTCGGCGACCCGCTCGCGGAAACTGCTCCGCCGGCCGCCCAGCCGGGGGAGTACGGGTGCGTCCGCGTCCTGCGGTTTCTGTGCCATGTCACGCATCATCGAATTCTAGTCGGTGGCTAGAGGACGAACCCCTCCGGGAACGGGTCGGCCGGGTCGAGCAGGTACTGGGCCGTGCCGGTGATCCAGGCGCGCCCGGTGAAGCTCGGCAGGACGGCGGGGATGCCGGCGACCTCGGTCGTGCCCAGCAGCCGGCCGGTGAACCGGGTGCCGATGAAGGACTCGTTCACGAACTCGGTGTGCAACGGGAGTTCGCCCCGCGCGTGCAGTTGTGCCATGCGCGCGCTCGTCCCCGTGCCGCAGGGCGAGCGGTCGAACCAGCCGGGGTGGATGGCCATCGCATGCCGGGAGTGACGGGCGGTGGCGCCGGGCGCGTACAGGTGGACGTGGTGGCAGCCGCGGATGGACGGGTCCTCCGGGTGGACCGGCTCCTCCTCCCCGTTGATCGCCTCCATCAGCGCAAGCCCGGCGGCGAGGATGTCGTCCTTGCGGGCCCTGTCGAAGGGCAGGCCGAACTCCTCCAGCGGCAGGATGGCGTAGAAGTTGCCGCCGTAGGCGAGGTCGTACGTCACCGTCCGCCCGTCGGCGAGCACCGCCTTGCGGTCCAGCCCAGCGCTGAAGGACGGCACGTTGCGCAACGTGACGGCGGTGGCCGCGCCGTTCTCCACCGCGACCTCGGCGACCACGACCCCCGCCGGGGTGTCCAGGCGGATGGTCGTCACCGGCTCCACGACCTCCACCATGCCCGTCTCGACCAGCACGGTCGCCACGCCGATCGTGCCGTGCCCGCACATCGGCAGATAGCCCGAGACCTCGATGTAGATCACGCCCCAGTCGCAGTCGGGGCGGCTCGGCGGCTGCAGGATCGCGCCGCTCATCGCCGAGTGCCCGCGCGGCTCGTTCATCAGCAACTGCTTGACGGGGTCCCGGTGTTCACGGAAGTACAGCCGCCGCTCGTTCATCGTCGCACCGGGTACGGTGCCGATCCCGCCGGTGATCACCCGGGTCGGCATGCCCTCGGTGTGCGAGTCGACGGCGTGCAGGACGAGCTTGCTGCGCATCTCCGGTTTCCTTCCCGTGGTCGGTTCGCGATCCTTCCTTCCTGCCGTCGGTCACGCGAGTCCCGAGGCCGCCGCCTTCTCCGTGGCCGCGCGGACCGCTGCCTCCTGCTCGGGCAGCAGCGGGACGCGGGGCGGGCGCACCGGGCCGCCGTAGCGGCCGACCACGTCCATGGACAGCTTGATGGCCTGTACGAACTCCACCCGGGAGTCCCAGCGCAGCAGCGGGTGCAGCTGCCGGTACAGGGGGAGCGCGGTGGTGAGGTCCCCGGCCACGGCGGCGCGGTACAGCTCGACCGAGGCCCGGGGGAGTGCGTTCGGGTAGCCGGCCACCCAGCCCTTGGCGCCGGCCACGGCCAGCTCCAGCAGGACGTCGTCGGCGCCGATCAACAGGTCCAGCTCCGGGGCGAGTTCGGCGATCCGGTAGGCGCGGCGGACATCGCCGGAGAACTCCTTGACGCCGTGGATGTGGCCCTCGCCGTGCAGCCGGGCGAGGAGTTCGGGCACGAGGTCGACCTTGGTGTCGATCGGGTTGTTGTACGCCACCACCGGGACGCCCGCCCTGGCGACCTCCGCGTAGTGGGCGAGCACGGACCGTTCGTCGGCGCGGTAGGCGTTGGGCGGCAGCAGCATCACGGACCCGCAGCCGGCCTCGGCCGCCTGCTCGGCCCAGCGCCGCGCCTCGGCGGCGCCGTACGCCGCGACGCCCGGCATCACCCGCTCGCCGCCGATCGCGGCCACGGCCGTCTCCACCACCCGGGCGCGCTCCTCGGGCGTGAGCACCTGGTACTCACCGAGGGAGCCGTTCGGTACGACGCCGTCGCAGCCGTTCTCCACCAGCCAGGCGCAGTGCTCGGCGTACCGGTCGTGGTCCACCGAGAGGTCGGCGCGCAGCGGGAGCGCGGTGGCGACGAGGACACCGCGCCAGGGGCGGTTCTCCGGAAGGGTCATGAGTGGTCCCCAATCCAATAGAGTGTGACATATTACTGAGCTTCGGAGGTGTGTGCACGCCTCCGGCACCGGTCGGTCGGTGCGCCGGTCAGTCGGTCTCGCGCTCGGGCAGGTCCGCCAGCACCCCGAGCGGCACCGGCCGGGCGAACGGCCGGCGCCCCGGCGCGAGCGGGCATCCGGTCAGGCCGGCCACCGCGGGCCCGCACATCCGGCCCTGGCACCAGCCCATCCCGGCCCGGGTGAGCAGCTTCACGGTGCGCAGGTCCCCGGCTCCGAGCGTGCCCACGGCTGTACGGACCTGCCCGGCGGTGACCTCCTCGCAGCGGCACACCACCGTGTCGTCCGTGATCCGGCCGGCCCAGTCGGCGGGCGGGGCGTACACCGTGTCGAGCACCGCGAAGAACTCCCGCAGCCGAGTGCGGGCGCGAGCGGCCGCGGCCCAACGGCGCGGATCGGGCGTGGTGCCGTGCAGCCGGGCGGCGACGGAGCGGCCGGCGATGTGTCCCTCGGCGAGCGAGAGGGCGGCGCCGCCGATCCCGGTGGTCTCGCCGGCCGCCCAGATGCCCGGTACGTCGGTCCGCTGTTCGTCGTCGACACGGACGTCCGTACCGGACAGCGTGCAGCCCAGAGTCTCGGCGAGGTCGGTGTGCGGCAGCATGCCGTGTCCCACCGCGAGGGTGTCGCAGGGGATGCTGCGGACGCGGCCCGGCCTGAGCCGTCCATCCCGGTCGAGCGCACCGACGGTGACCGCCTCCAGCCGGTCGGTGCCGTGCGCCTCCACGACGGTGTGCCGGGGCAGGGTGCGGACACCGTGCCGTACCAACCGGCCGCCGTACCAGGCGCCTTCGGCGAGCTTGTCCGGCTGCGCGACCAGTGCCGGGGCCCGCCGCAGCAGGGTCTTCGGGCCGGCGGACTCGACCAGCGCGGCCACGCGGGCCCCTGCCGCCGCGAGCCCCGTGGCAACGGGCAGCAGCAGCGGCCCGGTCCCGGCGACCACGGCCGTACGGCCCGGCAGCACGAGGCCGCCCTTGAGCATGGCCTGCGCGCCGCCCGCGGTGACGACACCGGGGAGCGTCCACCCCGGGAAGGGCAGCACCCGCTCGTAGCCGCCGGTGGCGAGCAGGACGGCGTCCGCGCGGACGCTGACACCCTCCTCCTGCGCGGGACCGCGCAGCGCGTGCACCGCGAAGTCCCCCAACTCGCCTTCCACGCACCAGACATGGTGATCCGTCAGGTGCGTGACCCGTCCGGCGGCGATGTGCCGGTCGAGTCCGTCCCGCAGCCGTTCCCAGGTGCGCCACTGGTGGTGCAGGGCCTGGGGGCGGCGGGCGCCGAGTGCGGCGGCGGGCTGCCGGTAGAACTGCCCGCCCGCCAGTTCGGCCGCGTCCAGGAGGGTCACGCGCACGCCGCGCGCGGCCGCGGCCAGCGCTCCGGCCAGCCCCGCGGGGCCCGCCCCGACGACGGCGAGATGCGGTCGCTCAGTCATCGCCGCGGCCCGTCCCCTCCTGTGTGCGGATCACGTCACCCGGCCGTACCGGGAGCAGGCAAGCCCGTTGGTTCGCCCGGCCGTTGACGGTCACCAGGCAGTCGAAGCACACCCCGATCCCGCAGAACACCCCGCGCGGCCGGCCCGCTTCACGCGTGCTGCGCCAGGCGGTCACACCGGCCGCCCACAGCGCGGCCGCGACCGTCTGGCCGGGCAGTGCCTCAAGGGGCCTGCCGTCGAAGGTGACGGTGAACGGGGCGCCAGGCCGGGCCCGGGCCAGTTCCCTCGGATTCATGGGGTGTCGTCTCCGTTCGTTTCGGGGGTGGCGGCGGCCTCGAACCGCTCCGGACGGAAGGGTGCGAGATCCAGGTGCGGCGTCCTCCCGGTCAGTGCCCGGGCGATCGACTGCCCGGTACCGGTGGCCAGCCCGATGCCCGCGCCTTCGTGGCCGCAGGCGTGGTACAGGCCGGGCAGCCGGGGGTCGGGGCCGATCGCCGGGAGGTGGTCGGGCAGGTAGGGCCGGAATCCCGCGTACGTCCGCAGGGCGCACACCCGCTCCAGGAAGGGGAACAGTCCGATCGCACCGGCCGCCAGCGCCCGTACCGCCGGAAGGGACAACGAGCGGTCGAATCCGACCCGTTCACGGGTGGCGCCGATCAGGACCGGACCGGCGGCCGTGCCCTCGACGACCGGCGAGGTCCTGAGCGCGGCCGAGTCGCTCGCCACGTCCGCGACGTAGTCCGCTGCGTACACCTTGTGCCGGACCATGCGGGGCAGCGGCTCGGTGACCAGGACGAAGCCGCGGCGGGGGAGAACCGGCAGGCGCACGCCCGCCAGTGCGGCGAGGCCACCGCCCCAGGTCCCGGCCGCGTTCACCACCGCCGGGGCGTGGATGTCGCCCCGGTCCGTCCGGACGCCGAGCACCGACCCGTCCGCCGTGCGCAGCACCCCGGTCACGGTCCACCCGGTGAGCAGGCGGGCGCCGGAGGCGCGGATCAGGTGGGCGGCGGCCAGCGCGGGCATGACCTGCGCGTCCTGCGGATAGTGGACGCCGCCCGCCATGCCGGGGGCCAAGTGAGGTTCGAGAGAGCGGAGTTCGGCCGGATCCACGGGCTCGGCCGTGACACCGGCGGCGCGCTGGCCCGCGGCGAAGTCTGTCAGCGCACCGAGTGCCCCGGGCGTCGAGGCGACCACCACACCGCCCTTGGGCTCGTACTCGACCGAAGCCCCCAGTTCCCCGGCCAGCTCCGCCCACAGGCGGGCCGACAGCAGGGCGAGTTCCAGCTCGGGGCCCGGCTCCTTGTCGGAGACCAGCAGGTTGCCCTCGCCGGTACCGGTGGTGCCGCCGGCCACCGGGCCCCGGTCCACCACCGTCACGTCGAGGCCGGTCCGCGCGGCGTACAGCGCACAGGCCGCGCCCACCATTCCGGCTCCGACGACCACGACATCGCAGGTCAGTCGCTTCGCCACATCAGTACTATGTCACATGTCGCACTCTCTGAGGAGTCCCCCGCACCGCCCTCGTCACCCGCCCGGAGTCCCAGGCGTGGACGCCCCCTTGACGTCGTACGACAGCGGATCGACACTCCAGAGGAAGGAATCCTAGTGAACAGGTAGGGAAACATGGTGCGCCTCCGGACGGTGGTCGGCCGAGCGGGCCGTACGCCGTTGTACGCACCCCTTCTCACCTCCCGCCTGCACATCGACCTGCTGCGCGTCTGCAGCGCCATCAGCCCTCGGGGTTGAGCCTGCGGGGTCGAGCCCGCGGGGTCGAGGCAGGCCGTCACGGTTCAGCGGGTCCGCCGACCGCACCGGACCGGGCCCGCCGCCGCACCGGACCGGGCCCGCCGACCGTCCCTCCGCACCCACCGACCGACGACGCTTCCGCCGCGCGTACGTCCGCGCGCCCGCCTCAGGGGAGACGCATGTCCATCACTCCGCTCGCCGCCGTCCCGACCGCGCACCGCGCCGCCCCCGCCTTCCGGGGCCGGATCGGCCGGGACGCGCGCAGCGGCCACTACGCCGTGGCCCACCGCTACCGGCTCCATCTGTCCACCGCCTGTCCCGACGGACTTCGTCTCGCCATCGGGCACAGCCTCCTCGGCCTCGACGACAGCTGTCCGGTGTCCTTCCTGCCCGCCGTCCCCGACCGTCCCGGCGGCGGTCACTCCGCCCTGCGCCCGCTGTACGAGGCGAGCGCCCACCACTACACCGGACCGGCGCTCGCGCCGGTGCTCAGCGACGACTGGTCCGGGCGCATCGTCAGCACCCACAGCGCCGACATCCTGCGCGACCTGGACCGCTTCCCCCGCAACGGGCATCCCTCCCTGTACCCGTGCGGCACGGAGAGCCCCTCCCTGTACCCGTGCGGCACGGAGAGCCAGATCGAAGCCGTCGAACGGCTCTGCGCCGAGGGGATCGAGGAGGCCGCGCAGCGCGCCGGACGGGCCGACGCCGATCCCGCGGAGCGGGCGGCCGCGCTCGATCTGCTGCTGGACACGCTGGGCCGGACCGAGCGGTACCTGGAGGGCGAGGAGTACCTCGTCGACGGCCGGCTCACCGCAGCGGACGTCGAGTTGTGGGTGACGCTGGTGCAGCTGGACACCGTGCACCGCTGCCACCTCGACGCCTCCGCCGTGCACCGCATCGCAGACCACCAGGCGCTCTGGGGTCACGCCCGCCGCCTGGCCGCCCACCCCGCCTTCGGTGCCCACCTGGACCTCGACGGGATCGCCCGCCGCCATCACGGGCACTGCCGGGGGCTGGAAGCCGCCGGAGCCGCCGTCCAGATCCTGGACTGGAGGGGGCACGCCGGGGACGCCTCGGGTACTTCCAGCAGGTGAGAGCAGGTCGGGCGGTCCCATTCCGCGGACAGCCGTTGACATGTGAACGGTCAACTGCCTTTACTGGCCACACAGAACGGTCATGAGCGTCAGCGCCAAGCCCTGGCTGGCTGACCGGCAACCCTCGCATCGCGGTGGGGTGCCCCAGGTGACGACCGGACCGGACGACGACTTCGGTAAGCGCGAGGGCCCCGCGGGGCCGGAACAGTGACAGGTGACGCCATGTACGCAGCTCTCCGGACGGCCGCGGGCCGCGCCCAGAGCTGCGTACCGCCGTACGCCGGGCTCCTCGTCGCCGACCGCGCCGTAGATCTCCTCCGCGTCAACAGCGCACTGTGTACCGCGTCGGGCAGCCGTGCCCGCTGTCGGGGCTGACCCCACTTCCCAGCCCCGCACTTCCCGGCTCAGCACTTCCCAGCCCCCGCGTTCCTGACGCACACCCCTGGTGCGGTGTGCCGTCGTCCGCCCAGCCCCCCGGTTCCCGTGCGTTCCCGTGTGCCACCTCGTGCCGTTGCGCCGTCGTAGCTCATGCGTGGCCCGCCGCGACCCCGGGGTGTCCGACTCCGCCGGAGCCCGCCATGAGTGAACCCCCAGGCGCCGCCGTGTCCCTCGCCGCTGCACCACCAGCCGACAGACCAGCAAAAACGCTCACACCACAGCGAGTTCAGCCCCTGCGTCGACCCGGCCGGTGGATCGCCACCGCCGTCGTCCTCGTGCTCGTCGCGCAGATCGTGCACGGACTGGCCACGAACCCCTTCTACCAGTGGGACCGCTTCCGCTACTGGTTCCTGCGCCCCGCCATCCTCGACGGGCTCGGCGTCACCCTCGAAGTCGCTGCGCTCAGCGCCGTGTTCGGCCTGCTCGGCGGCGTCCTGCTGGCCCTCGCACGGCTCTCCGGCAGCCCGGTGCTGCGGGCGGTGAGCTGGACCTACACCTGGCTGTTCCGCTCGGTACCGCTGATCGTCGTCCTGATCTTCCTCTACAACTTCAGTGCCCTGTACAAGACGCTGAGCCTCGGCATCCCCTTCGGGCCGGCCTTCTTCACCTTCGACGAGTCCAGGCTGGCCACCGACCTGACGGTCGCCGTCGTCGGCCTGAGCCTCAACGAGGCGGCCTACGCGGCCGAGGTCGTGCGCGGCGGCATCCTCTCCGTGGACCAGGGCCAGCACGAGGCGGCGGCCGCGCTCGGACTGCCGAAGGGCTACCAGTTCACCCGCATAGTCCTCCCGCAGGCCCTGAGGTCCATCACCCCGAACTACGTCAACCAGCTCATCGGCCTGATCAAGAGCACGTCCCTGGTGTTCTACGTCTCCCTGCTCGACCTGTTCGGCTCGGTGCAGACCATGGGCAGCACCTACCCGGGCGACATCGTGCCACTGCTGCTCGTCGCGACCGTCTGGTACCTGCTCCTGACCAGCGTCGTGTCCGTCGTCCAGTTCTACGTCGAGCGGTACTTCGCCCGCGGAGCCACCCGCGGCCTGCCGCCGACCCCGCTGCAGAAAGCGCGCACCGGCCTCGCCGACCTGAGGGCCCGGCTGCGCCGGGAGGCCGCCGTATGACCACCACCCGGACCCCGCAGCCGGCCCCGGCCGCGCTGGAGATCCACGACGTCCACAAGTGGTACGGCGCCCACCGCGTCCTCGACGGCATCGACCTGACGGTGCGACCCGGCGAGGTCACCGTCGTCCTCGGCCCCTCCGGCTCCGGCAAGTCCACGCTGCTGAGGGTCGTCAACCATCTGGAGAAGCCCGAGATCGGGCACGTCAGCGTCGGCGGTGAGCTGATCGGCGTCAGGCGCGGCAGCGGGGGCCGGCTGAGGGAACTGAGCGAGCGCGCGATCCTGGCCCAGCGCAGCCGTATCGGCTTCGTCTTCCAGAACTTCAACCTCTTCCCGCATCTGACCGTCCTCGACAACGTCGCGGCCGCCCCCGTCGCCACCGGAAGGCTGACCAGGCCCGAGGCACAGGAGCTGGCGCGCGAACTGCTGACCCGGGTCGGCCTCGGCGACCGGACCGGCGCCTACCCACGGCAGCTGTCCGGCGGCCAGCAGCAGCGCGTCGCCATCGCCCGCGCCCTCGCCCTGCGGCCCGGCATCATCCTCTTCGACGAGCCGACCTCGGCGCTCGACCCCGAACTCGTCGGCGAGGTCCTCTCCGTGATCAAGGACCTGGCGACCAGCGGCACCACCCTCGTCATCGTCACCCACGAGATCGGCTTCGCCCGCGAGGTCGCCGACCGGATCGTCTTCATCGACGGCGGAAGGATCGTCGAACAGGGCCCGCCGGCCGAGGTGCTGGACCACCCACAGCACGAGCGGACCCGGGACTTCCTGAGCAAGGTCCTCTGACCTCCCTTCCGCTTCACCCCTGTTGCACCCTCATCACCGAACGACAAGGACAGCCATGCCCACCCAGTTCTCCCGACGCAGCCTGACACGCGGCCTCACCGCGGCGACCGCCCTCGCCGCCCTCGCCGGTGGACTCGCCGCCTGCGGGGGCGACAGCGAGGCCGCCACCACGAACGACCCGGCCGGCACGGTGACCGTGGGCCGGGTGTCCAACGGCGCGGCCAGGCAGACCGAGCTGAAGGTCTCCGAGGTGAAGTCCATCAGCGCCGAACTGCCCGCCTCCGTCCGGAAGAGCGGCACCCTGAAGATCGTCGTAGGGGCTCTGCCCGACGGCTTCCCGCCGCTGGCCTACGTCGGCAGCGACCAGAAGACGCTCACCGGCGCCGAGCCCGACTTCGGCCGTCTGGTCGCCGCCGTCCTCGGACTGAAGCCCCAACTGTCCAACGCCACCTGGGAGAACATGTTCGTCGGCATCGACAGCGGCAAGGCCGACGTCGGCTTCGCCAACATCACCGACACCGAGGAACGCAAGAAGAAGTACGACTTCGCCTCCTACCGCAAGGACAACGTGGGCTTCGAGGTGCTGAAGAAGAGCACCTGGAACTTCGACGGCGACTACGAGAACCTCGCCGGGAAGACGGTCGCCGTCGACAACGGCACCAACCAGGAGAAGATCCTCCTGGAGTTCCAGGCGAAGCTGAAGAAGGAGGGCAAGAACCTCACGGTCAAGCACTACGCCGGCAAGAACGCCACGTACCTGGCGCTGACCGGCGGCAAGATCGACGCCTACTTCTCCGCCAACCCCGGTGTCGCCTACCACGTCACCCAGACCGCCAAGTCGCCCGACCCGACCCGCAGCGCGGGCACCTACTCCGGTGCCGGGGCCGGTCTGCAGGGGCTGATCGCCGCGACCACGAAGAAGGACAGCGGCCTGGCCAAGCCGATCGCCGACGCCATCAACCATCTGATCAAGAGCGGGCAGTACGGCAAGTGGCTGGCCGCGTACAACCTCTCGGACGAGGCCGTGGACAAGGCGGAGGTCAACCCGCCGGGACTGCCGCTCGACAACTCCTGACCGGCCGCCGGGAACATCCCGTGCCACCCGGGCGTTCCCGGTCATGAGGAGATGCGCCAGGCGGACGCCGGACCGGCCCGCCCCACCCGACGTACGGAGGTATGGGCCGTGCCCCGTGTATGCACACCGCGCGTCCCGCAGCCGTACCGCTCCGTCCGCCTGCACTCCCGGCCCCACATAGACCTCCAGCGCGTGGCCGGCGCACTCTGTCGCCGCTGACTTCTCCCCGGCCCCAGCGGTCCTGCCGGACCCACGCCCGGACTTCACCCTGCCGCGCTCGCCCGCCGCCGACGTCCCGCTGCTGCCGCGAGCCGGTGTTCTCGTACGCACATCCGGTACGGACATCCAGGAAGGCACCCACGTGTCCTCAACTCCCTCCCCTTCCCTGCACCTTGCCGTCGCCCTGGACGGCACCGGCTGGCATCCGGCCTCCTGGCGCGAGCCGGTGGCCCGGCCCCGGGACCTGTTCACCGCCGGTTACTGGGCCGACCTGGTCACCGAGGCCGAGCGCGGCCTGCTCGACTTCGTGACCATCGAGGACGGCCTCGGCTTGCAGTCCTCCGGCCTTCTGGAACCGGACGAGCGCACGGACCAGGTCCGCGGCCGTCTGGACGCCGTGCTGATCGCCTCCCGGGTCGCCCCGTTGACCCGGCACATAGGCGTGGTGCCGACGGTGGTGGCCACGCACACGGAGCCGTTCCACATCTCCAAGGCGATCGCCACCCTCGACCATGTGAGCAGCGGCCGCGCCGGACTGCGTGTGCAGATCACCGCCCGGCCCAACGAGGCCGCCCACTTCGGCCGCCGCACCATCCCCCTGATCGACGCCTACGACAGCCCGTCCGTCCAGGAGCTGGTCACCGAGCTGTTCGACGAGGCCGCCGACCACGTGGAGGTCGTACGCCGGCTCTGGGACAGCTGGGAGGACGACGCGGAGATCCGGGACGCGGCCACGGGCCGCTTCATCGACCGGGACAAGCTGCACTACATCGACTTCGCGGGCCGCCACTTCAGCGTGAAGGGCCCCTCCATCACGCCACGCCCGCCCCAGGGACAGCCGGTCGTCACCGCCCTGGCCCACGACACCATTCCCTACCGGCTCGTCGCCCGCCAGGCCGACATCGGCTACGTCACCCCGCACGACTTCGACCAGGCCCGCGCGATCGTCGCCGAGATACGCGCCGAGCAGGCCGCGGCAGGCCGCGCCGAGCAGACCCTGCACGTCTTCGGCGACCTCGTCGTCCTCCTCGACGACGACCCGGCCGCGGCCACGGCCCGCCGCGAGCGCCTCGACGCGCTCGCGGGGGAGTCGTACACCAGCGACGCCCGGATCTTCGCCGGCACCCCCGCCCAACTCGCCGACCTGCTGGCGGAACTGGGGGAGAGCGGCCTGACCGGATTCCGGCTGCGGCCCGCCGTGCTCGGCCACGACCTGCCCCGGATCACCCGGTCACTCGTGCCCGAACTGCAGCGCCGGGGCCTGTTCCGGCACGCCTACGAGGCCGGCACCCTGCGCGGTCTGCTCGGGCTCGCCCGCCCCGCCAACCGCTACGCCGTCGCCTGAGCCGGAGGAACGCACCGCCATGAGCAAGCCGCTGAAGCAGATCCACCTGGCCGCCCATTTCCCCGGCGTCAACAACACCACCGTGTGGAGCGATCCGGCCGCCGGCAGCCACATCGAGTTCAGTTCCTTCGCCCACTTCGCCCGCACCGCCGAACGCGCCAAGTTCGACTTCCTGTTCCTCGCCGAGGGACTCCGGCTGCGCGAGCAGGGCGGGGAGATCTACGACCTGGACGTCGTCGGCCGCCCCGACACCTTCACCGTGCTGGCCGCGCTGGCCGCCGTCACCGACCGGCTCGGCCTCACCGGCACCATCAACTCCACCTTCAACGAGCCCTACGAGGTGGCCCGTCAGTTCGCCAGCCTCGACCACCTGTCCGGCGGCCGCTCCGCCTGGAACGTCGTCACCTCCTGGGACGCCTTCACCGGGGAGAACTTCCGCCGTGGCGGCTTCCTCCCGCAGGAGGAGCGCTACTCCCGCGCCCAGGAGTTCCTCGCCACCGCCAACGAACTCCTCGACTCCTGGCGCGGCGACGAGATCCTCGCCGACCAGGCCACCGGTACCTTCCTCAGCGACGCCAAGGCCGGTGCCTTCGTACACCAGGGGCAGCACTTCGACATCCACGGCCGCTTCAACGTCCCCCGCTCCCCGCAGGGCCGTCCGGTGATCTTCCAGGCCGGCGAGTCCGACGAGGGACGCGAGTTCGCCGCCTCGAGCGCGGACGCGATCTTCAGCCGGTACGCCACCCTCAAGGAGGGCCAGGCCTTCTACACGGACGTCAAGGGGCGTCTCGCCAAGTACGGCCGCAGGCCCGACCAACTGCTCATCCTGCCCGCCGCCACCTTCGTCCTCGGTGACACCGACGAGGAGGCCGCGGAACTCGCCCGCGAGGTGCGCCGGCAGCAGGTCAGCGGGGCCACCGCCATCAAGCACCTGGAGTTCGTCTGGAACCGTGACCTCTCGGGCCACGACCCGGAGGGCCCGCTGCCCGACGTCGACCCGCTGGTCGGCGAGGAGCACATTTCCCGGGGGCGCGCCCAGGTGCGGATGTACCGCGACCCGATCGCCATCGCCCGTGAGTGGCGCGAGCTGGCCGCCGCCAACGGCTGGTCCATCCGCGACCTGGTCATCAACACCGGCAACCGGCAGACTTTCGTCGGTGCCCCGGCCACCGTCGCCCGGACGATCAACGACTTCGTGCAGGCCGACGCCTCCGACGGCTTCATCCTCGTCCCGCACATCACCCCCGGCGGCCTCGACGCCTTCGCCGACAAGGTCGTACCACTGCTCCAGGAACAGGGTGTCTTCCGCACCGAGTACGAGGGCACCACCCTGCGCGACCACCTCGGCCTCGCCCACCCCGACGCCGGCTCCCCGGCCGGGCGGGTGGCCTCGTGAGACCGGTCAGGAGCAGAACCCGATCACACCGAATCCGGGCCGGGACTCCGCGTGCCGCATCCAGCCCAGGCACTGCATGACGGCGTCGACGACCTCGGGTTCGAGTGGAGGCGCGTGGCCGGCCGCCTTGGTTGCCTCGAACTGCTCCAGCGCCCGGGCTATCTGCCCGGGCGTCCACTCGCCGCATCCCGGAACGTACGCGTACGGCAGCGGATCGGGCAGTCCGGAGTAGCTGAAGGACGCCACGGACACGGCGGTCACACGCAGCGCGGCGAGGCCCTCGTCCACCACCGACAGCCAGTCGCCCCGGAACGGCATGAAGGAGTCGTTGGGCAGGAAGGAGCCGGTCAGCTCGCAGAGCCGCCGGTACGCGTAGCCGTACTGGAAGGCGTGCTCCTTGTCCTCGCTGAACGGGCCGCCGTGCACGACGGCCCGCAAGGCCTCGTACGCGGTGGGGGCGCCCCGCTCGATCTGGTACCGGAAGTAGTCGTCGTCGCGGGCGAGTTCGTCGCCGAAGCTGTCGCGGACGACCTGGAGGAGCTGGTCGTCACCCGAACCGACCAGGGCCCGCGTCGCGGCGACGTCCAGCAGATACACACTCAGTCCTGAACTCATACCGCGAACCTATCGGCCACCACTGACATCGCGGTCCCGGCGCAGCCGCACACGCCGTCCGCCCGGGCGAACGGCGTGTCAGCGTGGCCGAGGGACGTCTCCCTCCCCCGAAGGCGACGTCCCTCGACCCGCTCCCCCGGTGCCGGACTGTGGCCTGGACTGACAGACTGCCGCCCCCGGGCGCCGAACGCCTGAGTCGGGGGCTACTCAAGTCGCCCTGTATCAAACCTGAGTAGTCGCGCTCCAGTTAGTGTGACGACTTACGAGCAGGGCGCGAAGACGCTCGAACTGCCCTGGCCCTTCACCGGCCGCGAGGACGAACTGGAGCTGGTGCGCAGGTCGCTGGCGGCCGGACGGCCCGGCATCGTGGTGACCGGACCGGTGGGCTGCGGCAAGACGCGGCTGATCACGGAGGCGGTGCGCGGAACGGACTGCGCCCGGGTGACCGGGACGCCCGAGACCCGAGGACTGCGCTTCGCCGCCTTCGCACACCTGCTGCCCGACACCGTCTCGCTGCACCGCGCGGTGCATCTCCTGTCCGGCGTGCGGCTCCTTGTCGTCGACGACGCCCAACTGCTCGACGAGGCCTCCGCCGCGCTCCTCCACCAGCTCGCCGTGCACGGACGCACCCGCCTGGCCGTGACCGCCACGGACGAGGTGCCGGTGCCCGGCGCGGTGTCCCGGCTGTGGACGGGGGAGCTGCTGCCCCGCCTGAGCCTGGAGCCGCTGCCCCGCGAGGACACGGCCCGACTGCTCGCCCCGGCCGCTCTGGAACCGCTCACCATGGGACGGCTGCACCGGACGTGCCGGGGCGATCTACGGCTGCTGCGCGATCTGCTGGGCGCGCTGCGCCAGTCCGGCGGGCTGGCCCGGGTCCCGGGCGGCGACGAGTGGGCGTGGCGCGGCCCGGTCCCGGTCACCGCGAGCATCCGTGACCGCCTCGCCCCCGCCCTGGAGCGGCCCGACACCGACGAGCGCGAGACGCTCGACCGGCTCGCCTTCGCCGAACCCCTGCCGCTCGCCCTGGACGAGCTCGACCTGGACGTCCTCGAACGTCTGGAGTCGGACGGCCTGATCGACGTGGACGACGAGGGCTCCGTCACCCTTGCCCACCCCCTGCACGGCCCGGCCCTGCGCGCCACCGCCGGCCGGCTGCGGGCCAGGCGGCTGGCCCGCACACCGGACCGGTGCCGCCCGGCGCTGCAGGCCGAACAGGCGTCACTGGAGCGCGGGCTGGAGCTGCAGGACGTGCGGGCCCTGCCCACTCCGGTGGGGGACTGGCTGCTGTCCGAGGGACTGCCCGTCCCCGCCGGATACGCGGTCGTGCGGGCCCGGTACGCCCGGCTGCGCGGGGAACTGCGGGAGGCGGCGGCATGGGCACGGGAAGGGCTCCGGGCAGCTCCGGAGGACACCGGCTGCGTCACAGAACTCGACTTAATCGCAGGCCAGTTGGGGGAGATGACCGGAGCGGGCGTGTGGGCAGCAGCGGCCCGCGGCGACATCGAGACCGCACTTGCCACGACCACCGGGGACGACGTGTTCGCCCGCTACGACGCCGTACGCCTCGGTGCTCCGGAGCGGGTCGCGGGGCGGCTGCCGGACGACGGGGTGTTCGCCCACCACGCCGAGGCGCTCGCCCGCGGTGACGGGCCCGCGCTGGACCGGGTCGCCGAGGCGCTCGAGGGCCGCGGCTTCCTGCTGTTCGCGGCCGAGGCGCACGCCCAGGCGGTACGCGCCCACCGTGACCCGCGCGCCGCCCGCCTCTCCCGGACCCGCGCGGTCGCGCTGGCCCGCCGCTGCCAGGGCGCGTGCACGCCCGCGCTGGCCGGACTGGTGCTCGGCGAGCTGACGGCCCGGCAACGGCAGGTGGTCGCTCTCGCGGCCGCCGGGCTGAGCAACCGGGAGATCGCCGAGAGGCTGACGCTGTCGGTGCGGACCGTCGGCAATCACCTGTACAGCGCCTACACGCGGCTCGGTACGAGCGGCCGTGGGGCCCTGCCCTGGCTGAGCGACCTGCCGGTGGCGGAGCCCGCCTGAGCGATTCGCCGTTTCGCGGCAGGCCGTCGGCCGAACACGGCTTCGGCGTGACGGGTCGCGCCCACGCGGCGGAGCAGCGGATCAACGCAGCCCTGCGCCCCTTGACCGCGCCACCGTCGGCTGCCGACGCACCGCCCTCACGCCGCCCCGAACGCCGCGAACGCCCACCCCGTCGCCTGGTGGACCGGGTCGCCCGGCTGCGCGGCGCGGGCGTCGCGCAGGGCCTCGGCCAGGCTCAGGCCCGCGTCGAGGCCCTTGTGGAGGGCGAGCATCAGGGGGACCACCGCGGCGTCGTTGACGGGTGCGCTGCTCGCCACGACTCCGGCCGTGCCCAGCGGGAGCAACGCCGTCACCAGACCGAGGAGTTCGTCGGCGCCGACCGAGGCGAGGCGGGCGGTGTCGCAGCTGGAGAGGATGATCCGGTACGGGCTGCGGGCGAGGCGCTCGAAGTCGTGCACGATCAGCGGTCCGTCGGCCATCCGGAGGGCCGAGAACAGGGGGCTGTCGGCCCGGAACGTGCCGTGCGCGGCCAGGTGCGCGAGGGCCGCGCCGTCGAGATCCTCCAGCACCTGGGGAACCTGAGCCGCCTCGCCCTCCAGGACCTTCGCCGTGCCGTACCGGTCGGCCAGTTCGGGCACCTCGGCGCCGCCGGTGGCGAGGCCGGGGCCGCGCACCAGGACGTGCCGGCCGCCGGGCGGCGGCTCGGTCTCCCGGGCCCGCAGCCAGCTGCCCGCCGACGGGGACACGCTGAGCACCCGCTCCCGCAGCGCGGGCAGCAGCGCCCACGGCACCCGGTGCAGCGCGCCGGGCGGCACGATCACCACCGGCCCGGACCCGAGGTGCGGTACGGCACCGCCCAGCAGCAGCTCCTGCAGACGCCGGCCCGCCGCCTCCACCAGCGGCAGCCGCGCCTCTCCTCCGGGGTGGGCCAGGCGGCGCAGCCCGGCCTGTACGTGCTCGGCCTCGGCCACCGCCTCCGCGAGCCGGCCGCCCGGGAACCGTCGTACCCGGCCCTGCCCGCACAGCAGGATGTGCACCTGACCGTCCACGACGGCGAGTTCGACCAGCAGCGCCTCGCCCAGCCGGTCCAGCAGGCGGCCCGCGTCGAAGCGGTCGCCCCCGCCCGGGCCGTCGCCGCGCATGTGGTGGGTGCGGGAGCGGATCTCCCTTTCCAGCCGCCGCTGTTCACGGTCCAGGGCCGGGACCGGACGGCCCTCCCGGCGTGCCTCCCCCGCGCGGGCGGCTATCTCCCGGTAGGCGGTCAGGCTGCCGAGCAGCACCGGATCCGCGGGCGGCCGGGCGGGCGGTGCGGACAGCACGGTGGCCCGCCAGCGCTCGCTCCACTCCAGCAGCCGCCGCGGACCGCCGTTCACCAGGCTCGCCTCCTGGGCGAGCGCGGCGAGTTCAGCGCCCTGGGCGGTGGCGCGGGCCCGCAGCTCGGAGGCGCCGAGCGTCATCCGGTGGTCGTCGAGGACGGCCAGGCCGCGCCGGCAGGCCTCCAGCACGCCGCGCCCGGAACCGGCCGCCCGGGCCCGCAGCGCCTGCGCGGCCCAGCCCGTCACACGGGCCGGCGGGGGGCCGGCGTGCCGGCTGCGCGCGGCGACCGCCAGGTGTCGCTCCGCCTCGTCCGTCCGGCCGAGCGCGAGCGCGATCCGGCCGGCGAGCAGGGAGGCCTCGGGCGCCGCGGGCGAGCCGAAGGAGGCCAGCCGCTCGGCGACCGCCGCCGCGTCCGCGACCATTCGCCGCGAGCCGCGCCCGGCGGCCGTCCGCGCCTCGATCAGCACCAGCCGGGCATGTGTCTCCCACCAGGTCCGCCGCTGCCCCGCGAACAGCCGTACGGCATGGGCGGCGCGGGCGATGGCGGTTTCCGGGTCCCCGGCCGAGCGGGCGGCACGGGCGGCCGCCAGCAGCAGCTCGGCCTTGCGGGTGGACTGCCCGCCCATCCGGTCCAGCAGCGCGATCGCCGTGTCCGCCTCCGCGAGCGCCTCGGGGGCGAGTCCCGCCGCCATCAGCACCTCGCAGCGCCGGATGGACAGCATGAACGTGGGCGTGCCGAGCTTGCCGTACCGCTCCTCGGCCTCGTCCAGCAGCCGCAGCGCCGCCGGGATGTCCCCCGACCGGAACGCGGCGAGGCCCCGGCTCTCCACGGCGTCCGCCTTGTCGTGCTCCTGGCCGGTGGTCTCCCACAGCCGCTCGGCGGCCGTGAAGTCCGCGACCGCCCGGTCCACCGCGCCCTGGGCCAGATGCACCGTGGCCCGCAGGGTCAGCGCCCGCGCGGTCCAGATGCCGTCGTCCGCGTGCCGCAGCACCGGAAGCGCCCGCCGTACGTCCTCCAGGGACTCCCGGTGATGCCCCAGCACCCACCACACATAGGCCCGCCGGTACAGCACCCGTGCCCTGGTGTGTCCGCTGCCCCTCGCGACACCCTGCTCGAAGGACGCCAGCCCCTGTCGCGTGCGCCCCGCGTGCACCAGTGCGACCCCCAGCGTGGCGAGCACGTCCGCCTCCCGCTCGGCCGACTCGGCGCGTGCGGCGAGGTCCCGGGCCCGGCGCAGATGCCGCAGGGCGATCTTCAGATCGCCGAAGTCCCGCTGCCAGATGCCCAGTACCTGATGCGCGACGCTGGCGTGCAGCGGCGACGGATCGGTGTGCAGTACGTGATCCGCGCGTGCCCGGGCCTCGCCCGGGTCGGCGAACACCATCGGCAGCAGTTGAAGAACCGACTCGCTTCCCGCTGTCACCCCTCGCATGGTAGTGGCCTGGGCAAACTCGTCACACGGGTTCTCCGTGGTCTCCTCGGGCTGTACCGCGCGTACGTGCGGGCTGTATCAATCGGTCGACGGGCGACTCTGACTGTCGGAGCACTGTCTCAGGGGGAGGACACACCATGGCACCACAGCGATTCCACGAGCAGTTCCACCACATCCAGCGCTCGATGCCCGACGTGCCGCTGGCCATGGGCCCGGACGACGACGCCCACTTCCTCTACGAGAAGGGTGTCGTCCTCGCCCGCGACGGTGAGGAGGCCCGGCTGGTCGAGGACACCGTGCGCACCCATTTCACCGACACCCGGGGCCTGGTCCCCGACCACGTGCGCCGCACCGGCCCGGACACCAACCGCACCGGCGTCACCCGCATCCGGGTCGGCGACCCCGCCCAGGGCGACGACGTCGTCCCGCACGCCCTGCGCGCCCTCCGGGAGGCCGAGGGACGCCAGGGACGCCGGCTGGTCCGCCGCAACCACGTGATCCACATCGCCCCGGTCAACGCCTGCCCCGGTGACGAGCCCGTGCCCGCGCCGCGCAGCGAGCCGCCCAACCCGGCGTCCCAGGAGAGCCTCCACGACCCGGACACCGCCGTCGGCGTCCTCGTCATCGACACCGGTCTGGTGCACGACTACCGGTCCTACCCGCTCCTCGCCCACACCACGGGCGATCCGCAGGTGACCGAGACCGGCCCCGACGGAGTGCTCCGGCAGTACGTCGGCCACGGCACGTTCATCGCCGGGATCGTCGCGGCGGTCGCGCCCAACACCGACGTCACCGTGCGGGGCACCCTCGGCGACGTGGGCGCCATGCTGGAGTCGGAGTTCGGCGCGAAGCTGTTCGAGGCCGTCGACGAGGGCGGCTGGCCCGACATCATCAGCCTCTCCGCGGGCACCACCACCGGGTCGGGTGAAAGCCTCATCGGTCTCGAGGCGTTCATGCGCGAACTCCGTGAGCAGCGCACGCTGCTGGTGGCCGCCGCGGGCAACAACGGCAGCGACGCCCCGTTCTGGCCCGCCGCCTACGGAGCCCTGCCGGAGTACGCGGACAGTGTGCTGTCGGTCGGCGCGCTGCGCGGGGACGGCGAGTCGGGCGCCTGCTTCAGCAACCACGGCCCCTGGGTGCACGTCTACGCCCCGGGTGAGCGCCTGACCAGTGCCCTCACCGGCTTCGACGTCCCGGTGCCGTACGTGTACCAGCACTCCACCTACGACGCCTGCCGGTTCGGCGCCACCTACGCCTGCACCTGCCAGTACCCGCGCCACACCGGCGTGTTGAGCGACCCGGGCGAGAGCAGCGCGGCCAAGCCCGACCAGGTCATGTTCGACGGTCTCGCACAGTGGAGCGGCACCTCGTTCGCCACCCCGGCCGTCGCCGCGCTCGTCGCCGCCCACATGACGGCTCACAAGGAGCGCGACCCGCGCGCGGCCCGCGCACAACTGCTCGCTTCCCTCACGGAATCCGCCGAGGTGCGCGGGGCGCATGTCCCGGCGCTGCGGCCGCCCACCTGGCGCCCGGTTCAGGTCGCGACCCCGGCCGGGCCCGCATGAGGGCCGGAACCCTCCGCTCCACGGCGTACGATGACGTGCCGTACACGAGGGGTGGAGCCGTGGACCGTACAGAGGTCGGGGCGCTGGTCCGGTCTGCCGTCGACGGCGACGCCGCGGCCTGGAAGGCGCTGGTGGAAGGGATGAGTCCGCTGGTGTGGTCGGTGGTGCGCGCGCACCGGCTCTCGGACGCGGACGGGCACGAGGTCTACCAGACCACGTGGTTCCGTTTCGCCCAGCACCTCGGCCGGCTCCGGGAGCCCGACAAGGCGGGCGCCTGGCTGGCCAGTACGGCCCGGCACGAGTGCCTGAAGGTGCTCAAAGGGCTGACGCGGCTGACGCTCACGGACGATCCGCAGGTGCTGGACCGGGCGAGCGAGGAGCGGACCCCCGAGCAGACGCTGATCGACGCCGAAGAGGAGGCGGACCAGGCCGAGCGGATCCGCCGGCTGTGGCAGGAGTTCGAGGCGCTCGGCGAGCGGTGCAGGCAGCTGCTGCGGGTGCTGATGGCCTCGCCGCCGCCGAGCTATCTGGAGGTGTCGGCCGCGCTCGGTATCGCGGTCGGCAGCATCGGGCCCCTGCGCCAGCGCTGTCTGCGCCGGCTGCGGGCCCGACTGGACGCACGGGGGGCGGCATGAGCGGCGTGCACGGGAACGGATTTCCCGAAGAGGACTTCGACGACCCGGGGTTCGACGGCGATCTGCTGGAGGAGGAGCTGCGCCAGGCGGCCGCCGTGCTGGACCCCGTTCCCGCCGAGCTGCGCCAACTGGCCCTCGAGGCGTATGCGTTGCACGACCTGGACGCCCGGATCGCCGAGCTGACCTTCGACTCGCTCGTGGACGCGCTGCCGGTCAGGGGAGTGCCGGACGCCCCGCGGATGCTGACCTTCCGCGCGGGCGGGCTGACCGTCGACGTCGAGGTCACCGGGGAGGGGCTGATCGGCCAGGTGCTGCCGCCCCAGTCGGCGCGCATCGAGGTGCTGGGCGGCCCGCAGACGGCCCGGCCGGTCACGGTCGACACCCTCGGCCGCTTCACCAGCGAGCAGCCGCCCGCCGGCCCGTTCGCCCTGCGGCTGCGGACCGGCGGCGAGGTGATCGTCACGGAGTGGCTGCGGGCCTGAACCGGATCACCGGACCTGGCCGGCGGGTGCGGTCTCCTCGGTCGCGGGAGTGCTCCGGCCGGGAGGCCTACAAGGCGTCGACGAGCGCGGCCAGCGCGGCGGCGAGACCCTCCAGACCCGGTCCGGCCGGCCCGCCCGGCTCGGTCATGTAGGTGTCCCGCCGGATCTCCACCATCAGCGCGCTCACCCGCTGGTCGCGCCCGTAGTACTCCAGCGGTACGTATGTTCCGCCGAAGGGACTGTCCAGCCCGGTGTCCCCGCACGCGGAGAACGCCTTCCGCGCCGCCTCCCGCAGCTCGGGCGGTGTGTGGAAGGCGTCCGTGCCGATGCACACGGGCGGCCGCGGACCCGTCCCGTGCAGCTCGTACGGCAGCGGCCGGCTCGGGTAGGAGTGGACGTCGATCACCACCGCCCGCCCGGTCGCGGCGAGCCGCCCCGCCACCGCCTCCGTCATCGCCCGCGCGTAGGGCCGGAAGTACCGCTCGACCAGGGGCTCGGGATCGGTGTCCGCGGCCCGCAGCTCGCCCCGGTGCGTGGTCCGCGTGTACACCGCCCCCATGCCGACGGCGAGCATCTCCTCCCGCTCGTCCGGGAACCGCTCCGGATCCACGACGAGCCGCGACAGCCGGTTGACGAACCGCCAGGGGGTGAGCCCGGCCAGCTCCACCGCCCGCTGGGCGATCCTGGCGGTGTGCGCGTCGGTGATGTGGTCCAGCTCCACCCCGAGCGCCGTGTCGTCGAGGAGGATCCCCTTGCGCACGTCCTCCGGGATCGCCCGCGCGGAATGCGGAACGTGCAGCAGCACGGGCGATTCGGCGGCGCCGGGCCGGAGTTCGAACGAGGGGGCGGACTCGGTCACGGGCTGCTCCAGGCGTTGTCGACGTGCTGTGGTGCAGGCTCAGGGTGCCAGCGGTACAGGACCGAACAGGCCTGTACGAAACGTGACATGAAGACGTCACACATGACATGTTGCCGCAACCCTACGTCGCGTCACCGCAGTCGGGCGAGGAGATCCGGCAACAGCCCGGGCTGCCGTGCCAGTTCCGGCGTCGGGGCGATGTACAGCACCACGGTGGTGACTGCCGGGTGCAGATGAGCGCGGATCCGTTCCCGCACGGCCGCCGGCTCGCCGTGCAGCCACAGGGCGTCCACCAGCTCCGGCGGCAGCGTGGCTTCGGCGCCCGCGCGGTCGCCGGCGTGGAAACGGTCGTACGACTCCTTGAGCAGCTCGCCACGCCCGAGCCACTCGTGGAAGGCGTGGTACGGCTTCTGGTTGAGGATCCAGCCGAGGAAGTTCCTGCCCGCCCGGCGGGCGTGGGCGGCGTCCGGCGTCGGGCACAGGAACAGCTTGAGCACCGTCTCCTTGCCGGGGCGCGGTGCGCCGAGGACCTTCGGCAGGTCCTCCTCGGTCAGCAGGTTGAGCACGGCTCCGTCCGCGTCGTCGTACGCCACCTGCCGCATCCTCGACCGCAGGGCGCCCACGAGGACACCGACGTCCTGCCCGTGCAGCGCCTGCTTCAGGAAGCGGACCGTGTCGCGCACCCGGGCGAGGGGGCGCTCGTGCGGGACGCCGTTGAGGGCGGTGGTGTGGGCGGGTACGGAGGCGCCGACACCGAGCAGCACCCGGCCCTCGGCCAGCGCGGCGAGGCCGGCGGCCGTCTGGGCGAGGATGCCAGGACCCCGGGTGAACACCGGGACCACGCCCGTCCCCAGCCGCAGCCGAGGCTGCCAGGCGGCCGCCGCGGCGAGCGGCGTGAACGCGTCGACGCCACCGCCCTCACCGGTCCACACGTCCGTGTAACCGAGATCGGGCAACGCCTCGACGGTACGCCGGTGCGCGGGCAGGGCGTGCGCGGGCAGCGGGAGGTTGACGCCCCAGTGGGCCGGTTCGGTCATGGGTGCCTCTCGTGGGCGGGGGCTGGTGCCGACGGGAGGATCCTCACCGGGACGCGCTTCGCCCGACAGGTTCTCGCGGGTCCTGTCACGCAGGGTTCACACACCCCGGACATGGCTCCGCCCCGGCCGGGGGTACCGACCGGGGCGGGTGCTCACTCACGGCCGCGGCGCGGGCGCCGCGGGCGTCAGCTCAGCGAGGCGAGGGCCTCGTTCCAGGTGGCCGACGGGCGCATGACCGCGTCCGCCTTGGCCTTCTCCGGCTGGTAGTAGCCGCCGATGTCGGCCGGGGAGCCCTGGACCGCGAGCAGCTCGGCGACGATCGTCCCCTCGTTCGCCGCGAGGTTCTCGGCGAACGCGGCGAAGGCCTTCGCCAGGTCGGCGTCGTCGGTCTGCGCGGCCAGCTCCTGCGCCCAGTACAGGGACAGGTAGAAGTGGCTGCCGCGGTTGTCGATGCCGCCGACGCGACGGGTCGGGGACTTGTCCTCGTTGAGGAAGGTCGCCGTGGCGCGGTCGAGGGTGTCGGCGAGGACCTGGGCGCGGTTGTTGCCGGTGGTGGCCGCGTACTGCTCGAAGGCGGGCACCAGGGCGAAGAACTCACCGAGCGAGTCCCAGCGCAGGTAGTTCTCCTTGACGAGCTGCTGGACGTGCTTGGGCGCGGAGCCGCCGGCGCCCGTCTCGAACAGGCCGCCGCCCGCCATCAGCGGGACGACCGACAGCATCTTGGCGCTGGTGCCCAGCTCCAGGATCGGGAACAGGTCGGTCAGGTAGTCGCGCAGCACGTTGCCGGTGACCGAGATGGTGTTCTCGCCGCGGCGGATGCGCTCCACCGACAGCTTGGTGGCCTCGACCGGGGACAGGATCTTGATGTCCAGGCCCTCGGTGTCGTGCTCCGGCAGGTACTGCTTCACCTTGGCGATCAGGTTGGCGTCGTGGGCGCGGCCCTCGTCCAGCCAGAACACGGCCGGGTCGCCGGTGGCGCGGGCGCGGGTGACGGCCAGCTTGACCCAGTCGCGGATCGGGTCGTCCTTGGTCTGGCAGGCGCGGAAGATGTCGCCCTTGCCGACCGGCTGCTCGATCAGGACGTTGCCGGCCTGGTCGAGGACGCGGACCGTGCCCGCGGCCGCGATCTCGAAGGTCTTGTCGTGGGAGCCGTACTCCTCGGCCTTCTGCGCCATCAGGCCCACGTTCGGGACCGAGCCCATGGTCGACGGGTCGTAGGCGCCGTGGGCGCGGCAGTCGTCGATGACGGCCTGGTACACACCGGCGTAGGAGGAGTCCGGGATCACCGCGAGGGTGTCGTGCTCCTGGCCGTCCGCGCCCCACATGTGGCCGGAGGTGCGGATCATCGCCGGCATGGAGGCGTCGACGATGACGTCGGACGGCACGTGCAGGTTGGTGATGCCCTTGTCGGAGTCGACCATGGCGAGGGCCGGGCCCTCGGTCAGCTCGGCGTCGAAGGAAGCCTTGATCTCGGCGCCCTCGGGCAGGTTCTCCAGGCCCTTGAGGATGCCGCCCAGACCGTCGTTCGGGGACAGGCCGGCCGCGGTGAGCGTCTCGCCGTACTTCGCGAACGTCTTCGGGAAGAAGGCGCGCACGACGTGACCGAAGATGATCGGGTCGGAGACCTTCATCATCGTGGCCTTCAGGTGCACGGAGAAGAGGACACCCTCCTCCTTGGCGCGGGCGACCTGCGCGGCGAGGAACTTGTTCAGCTCGGCGACGTGCAGGACGGAGGCGTCG
The DNA here is from genome assembly GCF_007827595.1 of Streptomyces sp. BK340. GTDB lineage: Bacteria > Actinomycetota > Actinomycetes > Streptomycetales > Streptomycetaceae > Streptomyces. The sequence goes on along the minus strand of NZ_VISR01000003.1, from coordinate 330,104 downwards.
ACGACCTCGTCCTTCTTGACCGGTACGGACTCGCGCAGCACGGTGGTGGTGCCGTCCTCGCCGACCAGCTCGATCTTCAGGGCGCCGGCCTCGGAGATCACCACGGACTTCTCGGTGGAGCGGAAGTCGTTCTCGCCCATGGTCGCCACGTTGGTCCTGGACTCGGAGCTCCAGGCGCCCATGCGGTGCGGGTGGGTCTTGGCGTAGTTCTTGACCGAGGCGGGGGCGCGGCGGTCGGAGTTGCCCTCACGCAGGACCGGGTTCACGGCGGAACCCTTGATCTTGTCGTAGCGGGCGCGGATCTCGCGCTCCTCGTCGGTCTTCGGGTCGTCCGGGTAGTCCGGCAGCGCGTAGCCCTTGCCCTGCAGCTCGGCGACGGCGGCCTTGAGCTGCGGGATCGACGCCGAGATGTTCGGCAGCTTGATGATGTTGGCTTCGGGGGTCTTGGCCAGCTCGCCCAGCTCGGACAGCGCGTCGGGGATGCGCTGGTCCTCGTTCAGGTACTCCGGGAAGACGGCGATGATGCGCCCGGCCAGCGAGATGTCCCGGGTGTCGACGGCGACACCGGCCTGCGAGGCGTACGCCTGGATCACCGGCAGGAACGAATGCGTCGCCAGGGCCGGGGCCTCGTCTGTGTAGGTGTAGAAGATGGTCGAGTCAGTCACCGGGTGCTCCGCTCCACGTCTGCAACATTGCTCGACATCAAGATATCTCGTGATCGGGCTGGGCTCGACAGGGGTCCTGGCCGGAAAACATGGCGTACGGGTGCAACCGCATGCCCGCCTCTGTGGTCATGACAAAAGATCGCTCACTGACCATGCGCGATCGCCCACCGACCGGCGGCCGGGCCTGACCCCCCGGCCGCCCGAGCAAAGGCGGACGATGAGATATCGCACCCGAGTGACGGCCCCGGCGGCCGTCCTGATCGGTACGACGGCTGCGCTGGCCCTGGGCTCCCCGGCCCAGGCCGCCCCGGGCAGGCCCACGGGGGAGCCGGGCCCGGAGACCCTCGGCGACCCGGTCTTCCCGGCCCTCGGCAACGACGGCTACCGCGTGTCGGCGTACCACCTCGACCTGGCCTACGACCCCACGACCAGGCTGGTCGACGCCACCGCCACCCTGCGCATCCGCATGGACCGGGCACTGACCCGCTTCTCCCTCGACGCCCTCGGCCTCGACATACGCTCCGTGCGCGTCGGCGGCCGCGAGGCCGTCTGGGAGCAGGCGGACGAGAAGCTGCGCGTCACGCCCGACTGCCCGCTCCCGGAGAAGGCGGTCGCGACCGTCCGCGTGGAGTACTCCGCCGACCCGCGCCGCACCCTCGCGCACACCGCCTGGGTCCCCACCGAGGACGGCTTCGCGATCTGCCCGCAGCCGAACTCCGCGCACACCGTCTTCCCGTGCAACGACCACCCCTCGGACAAGGCGGACTTCAGCTTCCGCATCACCGTTCCGAACGGGCTGCGCGGCGTCGCCAACGGCACGCTCACCGGCACCGAGGAGCTGGACGGCGGCCGTACGGCCTACTCGTACTGCTCGGCCGCGCCGATCGCCACCGAACTCGTCCAGATCACGGTCGGCGACTACGTGATCAAGGACCGCGAGGGACCGCACGGCCTGCCCCTGCGCGACGTCGTCCCCACCGCCCGCGCCGCCGCCCTGGAACCGGCCCTCGCCCTCACCCCCGGCCTGGTGACCTGGCTGGAGGACCGCCTGGGCGCCTTCCCGTTCGAGACGTACGGCCTGCTGCCGTGCAACTCCGACGACCCGAAGGCCTTCGACTTCACCGGTCTCGAGACCCAGACCCTCACCCTGTACAAACCGAACTTCCTGCTGCAGGAGGAGAAGAAGATCGGCTCGCACATGATGCACGAGCTGGTCCACTCCTACTTCGGCAACCTGGTCAGCCCCGCCACGTGGGCCGACCTGTGGCTGAACGAGGGCCACGCCGACTTCTACGGGCTCCTCTACCGCTACGAGCGCGGCTGGGCCGACTCCCTGGGCCTCACCACGATGGAGGCCCGGATGAAGGACACCTACGCCCGCGGCGACCAGTGGCGCCACGACTCGGGCCCGGTCGCCGCGCCCAATGCCGTCAACCTCTTCGACAGCCAGCGCTATCTGGGCGGCGTGCTCGTCCTGTACGCCTTCCGGGAGCTGGTCGGCGAGGACGTCTTCCACACCGTCGAGCGCACCTTCCTGGAGCGCTTCCGCCACTGCTCGGCGTCCACGGACGACTACATCGCCGTCGCCTCGGAGGTCACCGGCCAGGACCAGTCCGGCTTCCTGCGCGACTGGCTCTACGGCACGAAGACCCCGCGCATGCCCGGCCACCCCGACTGGACGGTGAACCCGGTCAGCTCGTCCTTCGCGGCCCCGCACAGCGGACGCGGCGGCCACTGGCACGAGAACTCGGCGACGCTCTGACGCACCCGTGGCGGGCGGAGCCGGGCCCGGCTCCGCCCGCCACGTACCGCACGGCCGCCCGTCACCCCTGGTCGGTCAGGGCCGAACCCGGCACCGCGTCCTCCCCGCTGCGCTGCTGCGGGATCACCACCGCGCCCTGCTGCAGCGCCACCGTCCGGGTCGGGGCCGGGATGCGGATGCCCTCCTCGCGGTAGCGGCGGTGCAGACGCTTGATGAACTCGTGCTTGATGCGGTACTGGTCGCTGAACTCGCCGACGCCGAGGATCACCGTGAAGCCGATGCGGGAGTCCCCGAAGGTGTGGAATCGGATGGCGGGCTCGTGGTCCGGGAGAGCGCCGGTGATCTCGGTCATGGTCTGGGCGATGACCTCGGTCGTGACCCGCTCGACGTGGTCCAGATCGCTGTCGTAGCTCACGCCCACCTGCACCAGGATCGTCAACTGCTGCTCGGGGCGCGTGAAGTTGGTCATGTTGGTCTTCGCCAGCTGGCCGTTGGGGATGACCACCAGGTTGTTGGACAGCTGGCGGACCGTCGTCTGGCGCCAGTTGATGTCCACGACGTACCCCTCCTCACCGCTGCTCAGCCGGATGTAGTCGCCCGGCTGGACGGTCTTGGAGGCGAGGATGTGGATGCCCGCGAACAGGTTGGCGAGGGTGTCCTGGAGGGCGAGGGCGACGGCCAGACCGCCGACACCGAGGGCGGTGAGCAGGGGCGCTATGGAGATGCCCAGCGTCTGCAGCACCACCAGGAAGCCGATGGCCAGGACCAGGACCCGGGTGATGTTGACGAAGATGGTGGCCGAACCCGCCACGCCCGAGCGGGACTGGGTGACCGAGCGGACCAGACCCGCCACGACCCGGGCCGCGGACAGGGTCACCACGAAGATCAGCCACACCTGGAGGATCTGGTTGGTGTGGTGCTGGACGGTGTGGGTCAGCGGCAGCACCGCCGCGGCCGCCGCGAGACCGCCCACGATCGCCGCCCAGGGGACGACGGAGCGCAGCGTGTCCACGATGACGTCGTCACCGCTCCACTTGGTCCGCTTGGCGTGCTTGGCCAGCCAGCGCAGCACCGTGCGGGACAGGAACGCCAGCACCAGGCCCGCGGCCACGGCGATGCCGGCGAGAACGAGGTCGTCCAGGGTCAGCGTGCGGTTCACCGGTCACCTCCGGGGCGCAAAGCTGCTGCGGAGAGCCTGATGTGAAGTGTCGTCACGTTGCCACCTGCTCGATGTCCGGAATGTGCGATCGCGCCGCCGCCGGGACAACGGCGGTCGGCGCGATCGTTCATCCTGCCGTATCCGGCGCACCGGTTCGTACCAGGACCGGTGCGCCGGGCGGACGTCTCAGACTATGCCCTCGGCGAGTTCGGCCTGGTCGCGGTCGCTGCCGTAGGCGGCGGTGGTGGGCGTGCCGTACGAACGGCGGGCGACGTACCACCAGATGCTGGCCAGGACCAGGACGACGGCGAGGGCCACCGCCGCGTAGTTCATGGTGTCGACGGTGACCGGCGAGGACTGCGGCAGGCAGAACAGGACCGTCACACAGGCCACCCACACCACCGCGATCCAGCCGACCGGTCTGCTCCACCGGCCCAGGTGCCACGGACCCGGCTGGAAACGGTCGCCCGCGCGCAGCCGGAGCAGGATGGGGATGGCGTAGGCGGGGGTGATGCCGATGACGTTGATGGCGGTGACCGCGCCGTACGCCGTCGCCGAGTACAGGGACGGCAGGGCCAGGACGCCCGCGACGATCACCGACAGCCACACGGCCGCGACCGGGGTCTGGGTGCGGCTGCTCACCTTGCGCCACAGGTGCGAACCCGGCAGGGCGCCGTCCCGGCTGAACGCGAACACCATGCGGCTGGCCGCGGCCACCTCGGCGTTCCCGCAGAACAGCTGGGCGACGATCACGACGAGCAGCAGCGCGCTCGCGCCGTCGGTGCCGAGCCCGTCGAGCAGGATCTGCGCGGGCGGCACACCGGTGTCGGTGGTGCGCGTGGCGTCGTAGTCCTGGATGGCGAAGGTCAGGCCGGCGAGCAGCACGAAGCCCGCGATCCACGACACCCAGATGGACCGGACGATGCCCTTCGCCGCGCACACCGAGGCGTTGGAGGTCTCCTCTGAGAGGTGGGCGGAGGCGTCGTACCCGGAGAACGTGTACTGGGCGAGCAGCAGGCCGATCGCGGCCACATAGAGCGGGTTCGACCAGCCGGTGTCGTTGACGAACTTGGTGAACACGAAGGACGGCGACTGGTGGTGGTCCGGGACGATCGCCAGCGCCCCGACGATGAGCGCGACACCGGCCAGGTGCCACCAGACGCTGACCGAGTTGAGCAGGCTGACCAGGCGGACGCCGAACAGGTTCAGGACGGCGTGCAGCAGCAGGATCGCGCAGAAGATCAGCATGGTCCTGCCCGGTGTCGGCTCGAAGCCCCACTGGAGGTTGGCGAAGGCCCCGGTGAACAGGGCGGCGCCGTAGTCGATTCCGGCGATCGCGCCGAGCAGACCGAGCAGATTCAGCCAGCCCGTGTACCAGCCCCAGCGCCGGCCGCCGAGCCGGTCGGCCATGTAGTACAGGGCACCGGAGGTCGGATAGGCGCTGGTGACCTCGGCGAGCGCGAGTCCCACGCACAGCACGAACAGGCCGACACCCGCCCAGCCCCACAGCATCACGGCGGGCCCGCCGGTGCCAAGCCCGAAGCCGTACAGGGTCATGCAGCCGGACAGGATCGAGATCACCGAGAAGCTGATCGCGAAGTTGCCGAAGCCGCCCATGCGGCGGGCCAGCACCGGGCGGTAGCCCAGCTCGCGCAGCCGCCGCTCCTCGTCGTGCTGCGGCCGGGCGGGCGTGGGCGATGGATCGGGGGACATGCGGGAACCTCCGGGGGTGAGGAAGGGGAAGGGGCGTCAGACGCCCTCGGCGGCCGCGCGAGAGCGGTCCCTGGCCTGCAGGAACACCTCCACGGCACGGCCCCGGTCCGGGGTGCGGTACATCCACGGGGGCGGCGTGACGTACGGGCCGATCGCGTCGAACACCCGGGCCGCGTCCGGGAACTGATGGGCGCCCCACAGGGCGTGCGCCAGATGGTTGAGGTCCAGCAGCGAGCGTTCGGCCCGGGGCGTCTGCTCGAACCAGGAGTGCAGCGCGCGCCGCGCCTCGCGGGTCGCGTCCTCCGCCACCCAGTGCAGGTCGAGCGCCGCGTCGTGGCCGCTGGAGCGCCGGTAGCGCTCGACCCGCACGTACAGCGGCAGCAGGTGCAGCGCAGACCCGGGCGGCGCCGAACCGGCCGCCCACTGGGCGTAGCCCGCGGCCTCGGCGAGCCGGCCCGAGGAACCGATCGTGTACAGGAACTGCAGCATCCGGTGGTGGGCCTCGCGGTTGTGCGGGTCGCGCCGGCCGGCCTCGGCCAGCAGCCCCCACGGACCCGGCGGCAGCATCGGCTCCGGCGGCGGCGCCCGGTGCTCGTCCCAGCGCTGCTCCGGGTCCAGCTGGGCGAGCGCCAGCAGGCAGACCCAGGGAACGGGGTCGTGCGGGGCGGTCTGGCTGGCGGTCTGCGCGGCGTCCCACGCCTCGATCCACAACTCGTGCGTACGGCGGTGGCCCTCGCGCTGCGCCCGCAGGGCACGCTCCACGCCGACCCGGGCGTGCATCACCGTGGCCGGCACACTGTGCGGCTCCTCCGCGAGCCAGGCCCGCACCACGTCGGTACCGGCCGCGGCGGTCGCGAGGACCTGGGTGCGCTGGGTCCACTGCCACCAGCTCGTGGTGTCCGCGAGCAGCGCGCGCATCGCCATCCAGCGCCCCGTGCGCAGATCCTGGAGGGCGGTGCGTAAGGGCCCGTCGTGGCCGGCGGGGTCGTACGAGGGGCGTGCTCCATCTCTGGCCATCAGCCACCCGCCCCGGTCCGCGAGCGGACGGGCGGGGTGGCGGGGTGCGGTAGCAACAGCCCTCCTCTGGGCGGTGGTCGAGCGCCTCCTGCGGGTCGGCGGTCACTATAGGGGTGTCACTTCCGCCTTGCCATTGTTGTCAACTCAACTACCTGGAATGGCAGTTGACCGGTGTCTGACCCGGCTTGACGCCGGACACGGCCCGACGGCAGGCTGTTCGCGCCGATCTTCGAAGGGGCGTGCGGGAGGATGCGATGACGGGGCCGGTGCTCGCCGTCGACCAGGGCACGTCCGGCACCAAGGCGCTGGTGGTCTGCCCCGAACGAGGGGTCCTGGGCGCCGGGTTCGCCGATGTGACGCCCCGGCACCTGCCCGGCGGTCTGGTCGAGGTGGATCCGGCCGAGCTGTACGCCTCGGTCCTCGACGCCGGCCACCGCGCACTCGCCGAGGCGGGCGAGGACGTCGTGGCGATGGGCCTGGCCAACCAGGGCGAGACCGTCCTCGCCTGGGACCCGGCGACCGGCCGGCCGATGACCGAGGCCCTCGTCTGGCAGGACCGGCGCGCCGAGACCGTCTGCGCCGGACTCGCCGAGCACGCCGAGGAACTGCGGCAGCTGACCGGTCTGCCCCTCGATCCGTACTTCGCCGCACCCAAGATGGCCTGGATCCGCCGCCATCTCACCCGCGAGGGCGTCGTCACCACCTCCGACGCCTGGCTGGTCCACCGCCTCACCGGCGCCTTCGTCACCGACGCGGCCACCGCCGGCCGCACCCAGCTGCTCGACCTCGACCGTGTCCAGTGGTCGCCACGCGCGCTGGACGCGTACGGGCTGTCGGACGAACGGCTCCCGCAGGTGGTCGACAACGCGCAACCCGTGGGCACCACCAGCGCGTTCGGCCCCGAGATCCCGCTCACCGGACTCGCCGTCGACCAGCAGGCGGCCCTGCTCGCCCAGCGGATCACCGGACCCGGCGCCGCCAAGTGCACCTACGGCACCGGGGCGTTCCTGCTCGCACACACCGGCCGAACCCCGCGGCGCGGCACCTCCGGCCTGGTCAGCTGCGTCGCCTGGCGGCTCGCCGAAGACACCGGCTACTGCCTCGACGGGCAGGTCTACACGGCCGCCTCCGCCGTGCGCTGGCTCACCGACCTCGGCGTCATCTCCTCGGCCGCCGACCTCGACCCGGTCGGCGGCGCCGTCCCCGACAGCGGCGGCGTCACCTTCGTCCCCGCCCTCGCCGGGCTCGCCGCCCCCTGGTGGCGCGGCGACCTGCGCGGCTCCCTGACCGGACTCGGCCTCGACACCGGCCCCGGACACCTGGTGCGCGCCCTGTGCGAGGGCGTGGCGGCCCAGGTCGTCGAGCTGGCGGAGGCCGCCGCGGCCGACCTCGGCACCCCGCTCGACGCGCTGCGCGTCGACGGCGGCCTGACCCGCTCCGCCCTCCTCATGCAGACCCAGGCCGACCTGCTGCAACTCCCCGTCGAGGTCTCCGCCCTGCGCGACGCCACCGCACTCGGCGCCGCCACCCTCGCCCGGCTCGGCGCGGACCCTGCACTGGGCGTGGAAGACGCCCTGCCCGACTGGAAGCCCGCCACCGTGTACGAGCCCCGCATCCCGGCCGACCGGGCCGCCGAACGCCTGGCCGGCTTCCGCAGCGCGGTCGCCGCCCTGCTCGACTCATGACGGTCACCGCGCAGGGGCCGCTGCCCGGGCACACGTACGACGTGGCGGTCGTCGGCGCCGGAGTCGTCGGCTGCGCCGTCGCCCGCGAACTCGCCCGCCACCCCCGGCTGCGCATCGCGCTGGTCGAGGCGCAGGACGACGTCGGCCAGGGCACCTCCAAGGCCAACACCGCGATCCTGCACACCGGTTTCGACGCGACCCCGGGCACCCTGGAGGCCCGGCTGGTCCGCGAGGGCCACCAGCGGCTGGCCGCGTACGCCGCCGAGTGCGGCATCCCCGTCGAAGAGGTCGGCGCCCTGCTCGTCGCCTGGGACGAGGAACAGCTCGCCGCCCTGCCCCGCCTCGCCGAGAAGGCCGAGCGCAACGACTACCCGCACACCCGACTCCTCGGCGCCGAGGAGCTGTACACCCGCGAACCGCACCTCGGCCCCGGCGCGCTCGGCGCCCTGCACGTGCCCGGCGAGAGCATCATCTGCCCGTGGACGACGACCCTGGCGTACGCCACCCAGGCGGTCCGAGCCGGCGTCGACCTGCACCTGAACACCCGTGTGGAGCAGCTGAGCCGGGACGCCGCCCGAGGGCACCTCCTGACCACCGCCAGAGGCACCCTGCGCGCCCGCCACCTGGTCAACGCGGCCGGACTGCACGCCGACAGCCTCGACCGGGAGCTCGGCCACGACGACTTCACCGTCACCCCGCGCCGCGGCCAGCTCATCGTCCATGACAAGCTCGCCCGCCCCCTGGTCCGGCACATCCTCCTCCCCGTCCCGACCGCCCTCGGCAAGGGCGTCCTGGTCGCCCCCACCGTCTACGGCAACGTCCTGCTCGGCCCCACCGCCGAGGACCTGGACGACAAGCGGGCCACCGGCTCCACCGCCGAAGGCCTCGCGCTGCTGCGGGAGCAGGGCGGCCGCATCCTGCCCGCGCTGCTGCGGGAGGAGGTCACCGCCGTCTACGCCGGGCTGCGCGCGGCCACCGAACACGAGGACTACCGCATCCACGCCCATCCCGGGCAGGCGTACGTCACCGTCGGTGGCATCCGCTCCACCGGCCTGACCGCGTCCCTGGCGATCGCCGCACACGTCGTCGGCCTGCTGACCGGGACCGGGCTCGACGCCGGACCGGCCCGCGACCTCGACCCGGTCCGCATGCCCAGCCTCGGCGAGGCCTTCCCGCGCCCCCACCAGCGGCCCGAACTCATCGCTGCGGACCCGGAGTACGGCACCCTCGTCTGCCACTGCGAGCGCGTCTCCCGCGGCGAGATCCGCGACGCGCTCGCGAGTACGATCCCGCCGCGTACTCTGGACGGTCTGCGCCGCCGCACCCGGGCCCGGGCGGGTCGCTGCCAGGGCTTCTACTGCGGGGCGGCGGTACGGCAGTTGTTCGAGGAGGCACGCACATGACCGCCCACCGGAGGGTCGACGTCCTGGTCGTCGGCGCCGGTCCCGCCGGACTCGCGGCCGCGGCCCGGCTGGCCGCCGCCGGTGCCGGCCGGGTCGAGGTGCTGGAGCGGGACGCACAGGCCGGGGGAGTGCCCCGGCACTGCGCCCACGGCGGCTTCGGCACCTGGGTGCGGCGACTGACCGGGCCGCAGTACGCCCGGCTGCTCGCCGAGGGTGCCGCGCACACCGGGGCCGTCCTGCGGACCGGCGTGACGGTTCTGGACTGGGCGGGCCCGCGCACGCTCACGACGGTCGGCCCCCAGGGACCGGAGACGATCGAGGCCGAGGCCGTCGTCCTCGCCACCGGCTCCCGTGAACGCCCCCGCGCGGCCCGGCTGGTGCCCGGCACCCGGCCCGCCGGCGTCTACACCGGTGGCGAACTCCAGCAGGCGGTGCACCTGTTCGGACAGCCGATCGGCACCCGCGCGGTGGTGGTCGGCGCGCAGCGGGTCTCCTACTCGGCGGCCGACACCCTGCGCACCGCCGGTGTGGCGGTCGTGGCCCTGCTGACCGATCAGCCTCGCGCCCAAGCACCGCTGCTGCGCGCCCAGTCGGCCCGCCTCGGCCACCGCGTCCCGCTCCTCACGGACACCACGGTCACCGAACTCCTCGGCCACGGCCGGCTGTCCGGCGTCCGCCTACGGCACCGCGACGGCCGCACGGCCACGCTGCCCTGCGACACGGTCGTCTTCACCGGTGACTTCGTCCCCGAGAACGAACTCGCGCGCCGGGCCGGCATCACACTGGACGGAAGCCCGCACACCTCGCGGCCGGGCGTCTTCGCCGTCGGCGCCGTACTGCACCCCGGCCAGCGGGCCAGGGCGGCGAGCTGGGCCGGCGCGGAAGCGGGCGGTGCGGTGCTGGAGTGGCTGGCGGGAGAGGAATGGCCGACGGACGGGGCCGCCTAGGCCTCGTGCTCGCGAGCCCCTCCGGGCCCCGTGCTCGGGGGTACCTCCGGGCCCTGTGCTCTCGGGTGTGTCCAGGCCTTGTGCTCGCCGGTTTCTGCAGGCCCTGTGCGCTCAGGTCCGTCCAGGCTCCGTGCTCGCGGGTACCTCCGGGCCCTGTGCTCTCGGGTGTGTCCAGGCCTTGTGCTCGCCGGTTTCTGCAGGCCCTGTGCGCTCAGGTCCGTCCAGGCTCCGTGCTCGCGGGTACCTCCGGGCCCTGTGCTCTCGGGTCCGTCCAGGCCCTGTGCGCTCCGGTCCCTCCGGGCCTTGTGTTCGCCAGTTCCTCCAGACCCCGTGCTTACTGGCCCGGGTAGGACCGGCGCTCACGGGCCCGGGCAGGACCGGTGCTCACAAGCCCGCGTAGGACCCCCGCTCACAGGTCCGTGTAAGACCCGTGCCGTCCCGCACCCCCGGCGAAGCGTGCCGCTCCCTCCAGGCCTTCCGTCAGCACACCCATGCCGTGTCGCAGCTCGCCCCGCAGGGCGCTCTCCTCGTCCATGCCCTCCTGATCCAGCGCCGAGGCCCGGTCGCCGCGCAGGCAGGCCTGCGGGAAGCGGGCGATCCCGGCCGCCAGTTCCTCGGCCTCCGCGCGGGCGTGGCCGGTCGGGACCAGACGGTTGGCGAGGCCGATGTCGTAGGCCTCGCGGGCCGGGACCGGACGGCCGGTGAGAATCATGTCCATGGCCCGGCCGGTGCCGATCAGCCGGGGCAGCCGTACCGTGCCGCCGTCGATCAGCGGTACGCCCCAACGGCGGCAGAACACCCCGAACACGGCGTCCTCCTCGGCGACCCGGAGGTCGCACCACAGGGCCAGTTCGAGGCCGCCCGCCACGGCGTGCCCCGCGACGGCGGCGATCACCGGCTTGGACAGCCGCATCCGGGTCGGCCCCATCGGGCCGTCGCCCTCCTCGGCGACCCGGTTGCCGCGCTCGCCGCCCATCGCCTTCAGATCGGCGCCCGCGCAGAACGTGCCGCCCTCGCCCCACAGCACCGCCACCCGCGCGTTGCCGTCGGCCTCGAACGCCCGGAAGGCGGCGGCGAGTTCGGCGGCCGTGGGACCGTCCACCGCGTTGCGGACCTCGGGTCGGGACAGGACGACCGTGGTGACGTGTTCCTTGCGCTCCACGCGGACCGGCACGGCGGATGCTCCTTCGGAGGGGGCGGCTCGGAGGGCCACTCTGCCTCAGATGACCTTCAGCCGCACCAGTGCCCCCAGCGTCAACGCCCCCGGCAGCAGCGGGACCCAGACGGTGATGATGCGGTAGGCGAGCACCACCGCCGTGGCCACCGCCACCGGACCGCCCGCCGCCACCAGCGCCACGATCAGCGCCGCCTCGACCGAGCCGATCCCGCCCGGTGTGGGCACCAGGGCCACCGCGACCGTCGCGGCCAGGTATGCGAGCGCCATGTGGGCGGGCGGCACCGGCAGTCCCAGCGCCTGTCCCACCGCCACCAGCCCGGCCGCCTGGAGCGCGGGGAAGGCGAGCGAGCCGCCCCACAGCGCGAGCGCCCGGGCCGGACGCGTGTGCACCGAGCGGGCCTCGCCCAGGGCGGTGCGGACGAAGCCGAGCACGGGCGTGCGCAGGCGTCGTACGAGGGCCAGCGCGGCCACCGCCACCGCGAGCACCGCGCCCGCGACGGCCAGCACCGGTCCGCCGGCCCCGTCGGGCAGCAGGGTGCCCAGGCGCAGCGCGTCGGGGAAGGCGAGCAGCAGTGCGGCCAGCAGGCTCAGCCGGCCGACCGACTCGGCGAGCAGATACAGCGCCAGAGCCGCGGAGGAGCGGGCCAGCGGCACCCCGCACACGCTCATGAACCGCAGGTTGACCGCGCCGGCGCCCAGCCCCGTCGGCAGCAGGTGGTTGGCCGAGCCCGCCGCGAACTGCGTCGCCAGCAGCCGCCACCGGGGCAGCCGCTGGACGACGGCGCCCTGCCGGGTGACGGCCGCGGCCACCCAGGTCAGGCAGGTGGCGCCGGCCGCCGCGAGCAGCCAGGGCCACGAGGCGGTCCGCAGCTGTCCGAAGCCCTCGGCGAGCACCGACCGGTGCCGCACCGCGACGACGGCGACGAGCAGGAGCGGGAGCAGGCACAGGATCTGCCGCACGGGGACGCGCCGGGCGAGCCGGGGGAGGTGTCCCTCACGGAGGTCGGGGAGTCGTACCGCTGTCACATCGGGAGAGGTTTTCCGTGCCGTGCCAACGGCGGGTGGCCGACGCGGGGACGGCGGCTTACGGACGGGCAGCGGATGGGCGGGGAGGGGCATGGGGGCCTTCGCGTGCGAGGACGTAGCGGACGAAGAGGACGTGGGCGGGGGTGAAATGGCGCGGACATTGACCTCAACGAAGCTTGAGGTCCTACGTTCTCTCCCATGAGCATGGAGACCACCGCCTGGACGCAGCTGCACAGCGTGATGACCGCGCAGCAGGAACGCCGTCCCCTCGCCCGCGCCACGTTGCGCCGTATCGCCGCCTTCGCCCGCCCGCACCGCGCGGGCATCGTCCGTTTCGTGCTGCTCGGGGTGGTGACCGCACTGCTCGCCGTCGCCACGCCCGTGCTCGCCGGCCGTGTCGTCGACACGATCGTGGCGGGTCACGACTCCGGGAAGGTCGTCCGGCTCTCGCTGCTCATCGCGCTCGTCGCCCTCGCGGAGGCGGGGCTCGGCATCCTCGGCCGGCGCCTGTCGGCGACGCTCGGGGAGGGACTCATCCTCGACCTGCGCACGGCCGTGTTCGATCATGTGCAGCGCATGCCCGTCGCGTTCTTCACACGTACCCGTACGGGCGCGCTGGTCAGCCGTCTCAACAACGACGTGATCGGCGCCCAGCGGGCCTTCGCCAACACCCTGTCGGGGGTGGTGACCAATCTGGTGACCCTGGTGCTCACCCTCGCCGTCATGCTCACCCTGTCCTGGCAGATCACCCTGCTCTCGCTGCTGCTGCTGCCGGTGTTCGTGCTGCCGGCCCGCCGTATGGGCAGCCGGATGGCCCGGATGCAGCGGGAGGCGGCGGAGCTGAACGCGGCCATGGGCACCCGGATGACCGAGCGCTTCTCCGCGCCCGGCGCCACCCTGGTCAAGCTGTTCGGCCGCCCGGAGGAGGAGTCGGCCGAGTTCGCGGACCGCGCCCGCCGGGTGCGTGACATCGGCGTACGCACGGCGACCGCCCAGTCGCTGTTCATCACCGCCCTCACCCTCGTCTCCGCCCTCGCCCTGGCCCTCGTCTACGGCCTCGGCGGCTGGTTCGCGCTGCGCGGCACCCTGGAGGCGGGCGCGGTCGTCTCCCTCGCCCTGCTGCTGACCCGGCTCTACGCCCCGCTCACCGCCCTCGCCGGAGCCCGCGTGGAGGTGATGAGCGCCCTGGTCAGCTTCGAGCGGGTCTTCGAGGTGCTCGACCTGAAGCCGCTCATCGAGGAGAAGCCGGACGCCGCCGAGGTGCCCGAGGGTCCGGTCGCGGTCGAGTTCGAGGACGTCACCTTCTCCTACCCGTCCGCCGACCAGGTCTCCCTCGCCTCCCTGGAGGAGGTGGCCGCGCTCGACACCCGCGGCGGCGCCGAAGTCCTGCACGGCATCTCGTTCCGCGCCGAACCCGGCCAGACCGTCGCCCTCGTCGGCTCCTCCGGCGCCGGCAAGTCCACCATCGCCCAGCTGCTGCCGCGTCTGTACGACGTCGACGCCGGGGCCGTGCGCATCGGCGGGACCGATGTCCGGGACCTGACCGCCGCCTCCCTGAGAGGCACCCTCGGCATGGTCACCCAGGACGGCCATCTCTTCCACGACACTGTCCGCGCCAACCTGCTGCTGGCCCGGCCGACCGCCTCGGACGAGGAGCTGTGGGACGCCCTCGGCCGCGCCCGGCTGGCCGACGTCGTTCGGTCCCTGCCCGACGGTCTGGACACGGTCGTGGGCGAGCGCGGCTACCGGCTTTCCGGCGGTGAGCGCCAGCGCATGACCATCGCCCGGCTGCTGCTGGCCCGCCAGCGCGTGGTCATCCTCGACGAGGCCACCGCCCATCTGGACAACACCTCCGAGGCGGCTGTCCAGGAGGCGCTCACCGAGGCGCTGGAGGGCCGCACCGCCGTGGTGATCGCCCACCGTCTGTCCACCGTCCGGGCCGCCGACCAGATCCTGGTCGTCGAGGCCGGCCGGATCGTGGAGCGGGGCACGCACGACGAACTCCTCGCTGCGGGCGGCCGGTACGCGGAGCTGCACCGCACGCAGTTCGCCCGGCGGGACGGCGAGGTGACCGCGGTCTGATGCGGAGGCCGGGGGTGGGCTGCGGCCGGGCCGTGTTCCGGTCGCTGCCCACCCCTTGCTGCATTCCCTCTTGACTCCAGTGGTCCGGACCTTTAACTTCACGCCTTAAACAAAGACTCCGGATGCACTCAACGCGCAGCCGCCGCACGTGTGTTGAGCGTGCCCCGGGGCACCTCCCCCCACGCGAAGGGCCGTCCCCGCACATGGCCAGACCACTCCCCGCAGCCGTCTCGCTCGCCGCCCTGTCCCTCGCCACCGGCCTGCTCACCGCAGCCCCGGCCCAGGCCGCCACCGGCACCATCACCGGTCTTGCCGGCAAGTGTCTCGACGTCGCCGGCGCAAGTTCCGCCGACGGCACGGCCGTCCAGCTCTACGACTGCAACGGCACCGCCGCCCAGCAGTGGACCGTCGGCAGCGACGGCACCGTCCGCGCCCTCGGCAAGTGCCTCGACGTCACGGGGAACTCGACCGCCGACGGCGCCAAGCTCCAGCTGTGGTCCTGCACCGGCGGCGCGAACCAGAAATGGACCGTCACCGCCGCCCACGACATCGTCAACCCGCAGGCCGACAAGTGTCTGGACGCCACCGGCAACTCCTCGGCCAACGGCACCCGCGCCCAGATCTGGAGCTGCAGCGACGGCGCCAACCAGAAGTGGAACGCGCCCGCGGCGGACGGCGGCACCGCCCCGTCCGCGCCGATGGCCGTGGCACCGTACCTCTACAACGGCTGGGGCAGCCCGCCGAACCCGAGCACGATCACCCAGGCCACCGGCGTGAAGTGGTTCACGCTCGCCTTCGTGCTCAGCAACGGCTACTGCAACCCCCAGTGGGACGGCAGCCGGCCGCTGACCGGCGGAGCCGACCAGCAGACCGTCACCACCGTGCGGGCGAACGGCGGTGACGTGATCCCGTCGTTCGGAGGCTACAGCGGCAACAAGCTGGAGAGCTCCTGCTCCAGCCCGGGCGAACTCGCCGCCGCCTACCAGAAGGTGATCAACGCCTACGGCCTGAAGGCGATCGACATCGACATCGAGGCCGACGCCTACAGCAACCCCACCGTGCAGCAGCGCACCGTGGACGCCCTCAAGACCGTGAAGACCGCCAACCCCGGTCTGAAGGTGTACATCACCATCGGCACCGGGCAGAGCGGCCCCGACACCGGCCTCATCAACCGGGCCGCCGCCTCCGGGCTGACCGTGGACGCCTGGGCGATCATGCCGTTCGACTTCGGCGGCGCAGGACAGAACATGGGCAACCTGACCACGCAGGCCGCCGAAGGCCTCAAGAACGCGCTGAGGAACGCCTACCACTACAGCGACGACCAGGCCTACCGGGACATGGGCATCTCGTCCATGAACGGCATCACCGACAACAACGAGACCGTCACGGTGAGCGACTTCCGGACCATCCTGGCCTACGCCCAGCAGCACCACCTCGCCCGGCTCACCTTCTGGTCCGCCAACCGCGACCGCCCGTGCACCGGCGGCCCCGCCGACAGCTGCTCCGGCGTCTCCCAGTCCGCCTGGGACTACACCCGCGTCTTCGCCGGCTACACCGGCTGATCCCCGTCCGTCAGGAGAACCCGTGCTTCCCCTCACCCGCCGTCGCAGACCGACGGCCGGCGCGCTGGCCGCCGTGGCCGCCGCGTCCCTGCTCACCGCGGCACCCGCGCATGCCGCGACCTCCGCGGCCGCCGCCCTGCCCACCGGCCCCGCCACCGTGCTGAACGCCGCGAGCGGCAAGTGCCTGGACGCCAAGGCGGCCGGCACCGCCAACGGCACCGTCGTGCAGCAGTACACCTGCAACGGCACCACCGCACAGCAGTGGAGCTTCACCGCGACCGGCGACGGTTACGTCCGTATCGGCAACGGCAACAACACGGGCCAGGTCGTGGACGTCGCCGACGTCTCCACCGCCGACAACGCCCAGGTGCACCTGTGGAGTTACGGAGGCGGCGCCAACCAGCAGTGGCTGCCGGTGGACGACGGCGGCGGCGCCTTCCACCTCGTCAACCGGGGAAGCGGCAAGTGCCTGGACGATCCGGGCGCCTCGCTCGCGGACAGCGTGCAGTTCGTGCAGTACACGTGCAACGGCACCGCCGCCCAGCGCTTCCAGGTGGTTCCGGTGACCCAGTCCGCCGGCAACCCCGACCTCGGCCCGAACGTCGTCGTCTTCGACCCGTCGATGTCGTCCTCGGCCATCCAGGGCAAGCTGGACACCATCTTCAAGCAGCAGGAGACCGACCAGTTCGGCTCCCAGCGCTACGCCGTGCTGTTCAAGCCCGGCGCCTACAGCGCGGACGTCAACGTCGGCTTCTACACCCAGGTGCTGGGCCTCGGCCGCACCCCGGACGCCGTCTCCGTCAACGGAGCGGTGCACGCGGAGGCGGACTGGTTCCAGGGCAACGCCACCCAGAACTTCTGGCGCGGCGCCGAGAACCTGTCGGTCAACCCCACCGGCGGCAGCGACCGTTGGGCGGTCTCGCAGGCGGCGCCGTACCGGCGGATGCACCTGCGGGGCAACCTGGCCCTGGACGACGGCGGCTGGTCCAGCGGCGGCTACCTCGCCGACAGCAAGGTCGACGGGCAGGTCGACTCCGGCACCCAGCAGCAGTGGCTGACCCGGAACTCCCAGCTGGGCAGCTGGACCGGGGCCAACTGGAACATGGTCTTCGTAGGCAGCCAGGGCGTACCCTCCACCAGCTTCCCCAAGCCCCCGTACACGACGGTCGCGCAGAGCCCGGTCAGCCGGGAGAAGCCGTTCCTGTACGTCGACGGCAACGGCGCCTACCAGGTGTTCGTGCCGTCGGTGCGGTCCAGCTCCACCGCGACCAGCTGGGCCGGCGGCAGCCCGGCGGGCAGCTCGCTGCCCCTGGACAGCTTCTACGTGGTCAAGCCGGGCGCGACCGCGTCGCAGATCGACTCCGCGCTCGCCGCGGGCAAGAACCTCCTGGTCACACCGGGCGTCTACCACCTGGACCAGACCCTGAAGGTGACCCGCCCCGACACCGTCGTCCTCGGCCTCGGTCTCGCCACCTTCGTCCCGGACAACGGCATCACCGCGATGACCGTCGCCGACGTCGACGGCGTGAAGATCGCGGGCCTGCTCTTCGACGCCGGCACCACCAGCTCGAAGACCCTGCTCGAGGTCGGGCCGACCGGCTCCGCCGCCTCCCACGCGGCCGACCCCACCTCCCTGCACGACGTCTACGTCCGCGTCGGCGGCGCGGGCGTCGGCAAGGCCGCCACCAGCATCGTCGTCAACAGTGACAACGTCATCGGCGACCACATGTGGATCTGGCGCGCCGACCACGGCAGCGGCGTCGGCTGGACCAGCAACACCGCCGACACCGGGCTCGTGGTCAACGGCGACGACGTGACCATGTACGGGCTGTTCGTCGAGCACTTCCAGAAGTACCAGGTGCTCTGGAACGGCAACGGCGGCCGCACCTACTTCTTCCAGAACGAGATGCCGTACGACCCGCCCAACCAGGCGGCCTGGATGAACGGCTCCACCCAGGGCTACGCCGCCTACAAGGTCGCCGACTCGGTCACCGGCCACCAGGCCTACGGCCTCGGCAGCTACTGCTACTTCAACGTCAACCCCTCCGTCACCGCAGCGCACGCCATCGAGGCACCGAACACCGCCGGCGTCCGCTTCACCAGCATGGTGACCGTGTCCCTCGGCGGCACCGGCACCATCAGCCACGTCGTCAACAACACGGGAGGACCGTCGAACCCGGCCGGCAACGTGGCGAACGTCGTCAGCTATCCGTGACGACCCTCAGGGCGGCGAGGGCGAGCTTCCCTCGCCCCCTGCGGGTGGGGCGACCGGTGCGCGCCGGGACGTGTGAGGCGCCGCAGCCTGGTTACACGGTGGGCACGGCACCACGGCCCGCCCGGGAGGCCCACCCCGCCATGACCAGCGAAAACCAGCTCGGCCAGCACTCGGAGATCACCCTCCGCGTGAACGGGAAACCGCACACCCTCCTCGTCGACCACCGCCGGGTCCTGCTGGATCTGCTGCGCGAGGACCTCGATCTCACCGGGTCCAAGAAGGGCTGCGACCACGGTCAGTGCGGCGCCTGCACCGTCCTGGTCGACGGGCGCCGCCTGAACAGCTGCCTGGCGCTCGCCGTCACCCTCGACGGCAGCGAGATCGTGACCATCGAGGGGTTGGCCGCGGCCGGCGAAGCGCCGCACCCGCTCCAGCAGGCCTTCCTCGACCGTGACGCCTTCCAGTGCGGGTACTGCACCCCGGGACAGATCTGTTCCGCCGTCGGCCTGATCGCCGAGGCCGCGGCCGGCCACCCCTCCCACGTCACCGACCCCGAAGCCCCCTCCGGCAGGCCCGTCCCACTCGACCGGCCCGAGATCCGCGAGCGGCTCAGCGGCAACCTGTGCCGGTGCGGGGCCTACCCGCGCATCGTCGAGGCGGTCGAGGACGTGCTCCGGTGAAAGGCTTCGGATACCTCAGGCCCGGCAGTGTCGAGGAGGCCGCCGAGGCCTTCGCCGCCCACCCCGGCGCCCGCTACCTCGCCGGCGGCACCAACCTGGTCGATCTGATGAAACTCGGGGTGGAGAGCCCCACCTGCCTCATCGACATCGGCCGGCTGCCGCTGGACGCGGTCGAGGAGCTGCCGGACGGTGCCCTGCGCGTCGGCGCGACCGTCCGCAACAGCGACCTCGCCGCCCACCCGCTCGTCCGCGACCGCTACCCGGTGCTGTCCCAGGCGCTCCTGGCGGGTGCCTCCGGCCAGCTGCGCAACGCGGCCACGACCGGCGGCAACCTGCTCCAGCGCACCCGCTGCCCCTACTTCCAGGACCTGGACAAACCCTGCAACAAGCGCGAGCCGGGCAGTGGCTGCGGCGCCCGTGACGGCGTCCACCGCGACCACGCCGTGCTCGGCCACTCCCCGCACTGCATCGCCACCAACCCGTCCGACATGGCCGTGGCGCTGACCGCGCTGGACGCCCGCGTCGAGCTGTACGGCACAGAGGGCAGCCGCGTCATCCCGGTCGCCGACTTCCACCGGCTGCCCGGTGCGCACCCGGAACGGGACACCGAGATCCGCCCCGGAGAACTGATCACCGGCGTGCTGCTGCCGGCCGCCCGAGCCGGCGTGCCCTCCGCCTACCGCAAGGCCCGCGACCGGGCGTCGTACGCCTTCGCCCTGGCCTCCGTGGCCGTCGTGCTCAGGGTCGCCGAGGGCGTCGTGGACCAGGTGGGACTCGCCTTCGGCGGCCTGGCCCACCGCCCCTGGCGGGCCCATCACGCCGAGACGGCCCTGCTGGGCGCCGCCGCGACCCCCGCGGCCTTCGAAGGCGCCGTGGCTCTCGAACTCGAGCGCGCCGAGCCCTTGCGCGACAACGCCTACAAGGTGCCGCTGGCCCACAACCTCGCCCTGGAGGTCCTGAACCGCCTCGCCCCTGCCCCCGTGGCGCCGTGAGGCCCCGGACCCGCCCCACCCCACTCCAGGAGGCCCGATGCCCCCCGTCGGCCCGCCCCACGAAGACCCACTGACCCGCGGTGGTCTGCCGGGGGACGACCCGCTGACCGGGACCGGGCGGCCACGGGACGACCCCATGGCCCGTACCGGCCTGCCGCGCGGCGACGCCACGGACGGCACCGTCCTGCCCCGCGAGGACCCGGTGGCGCGCCCCGCCCAGCCGCACGAGGAGCCGCCGCCCCGCGCCGGGACGGCGCTCGGCGCCCCCGCAGAGCGCCGGGAAGGCCGGCAGAAGGTCACCGGTGCCGCCCGTTACGCCGCCGAGCATCCGCTGCCCGGTCGTGTGCACGCCTGGCCCGTGCCGGCCGCGGTGGCGCGTGGCCGGGTCCGGGCCGTGGACGCGTCGGCTGCCCTCGCCCTGCCCGGTGTCCTGGCCGTCCTCACTCCCGGCGACGCACCCCGCCTCACCGAACCGGAGGACGCCACCCTCGCCGTGCTGCAGAACCCGGACGTGCCGCACCGGGGCTGGTGCGTGGCCCTGGCCGTCGCCGAGACGCCGGAGGCGGCCCGCGCCGCCGCCCGGGCCGTCCGGGTCACCTACGACATCCGGGGGCACGACGTCGACCTCCGGCCGGACCACCCGGACGCCTACGAACCCGAGGAGACGGACACGGGCCAGCCGGGCCAGGTCGAGCACGGCGACCCGGAAGGTGCCTTCGCGGCCGCCGACGTGCGTGTGGACGTCGAGTACCGGGTGCCGCCCCTGCACAACCACCCGATGGAGCCGCACGCGACCACCGCGGACTGGAACGGCGCGGGCGACCGGCTCATGGTGTACACCTCCAGCCAGGGCGGTACGGCTGTACGTACCGTGCTCGCAGAGCTGTTCGAGCTGCCCGAGGACCGGATCACGGTCGTCGCCGAGCACGTGGGCGGCGGCTTCGGCTCCAAGGGCACCCCGCGCCCCGACGTCGTCCTCGCCGTCATGGCCGCACGCCGCACCGGCCGTCCCGTCACCCTGGCCTACCCCCGCCGGTACCTGCCCACCACCGTCGGCCACCGCGCCCCCACCCGGAACCGGCTGCGCCTCGGCGCGACGGCGGACGGCCGCCTCACCGCGCTGCTGCACGAGGTCACCACGTACACCTCCCACGTCAGGGACTTCGTGGAGCTGGCCGCGATCCCCGCCCGCGTCATGTACGCCACCCCGCATCTGCGCAGCTCCCACCGGGTGGTGCCGCTGGACGTCCCCGGCCCGTCCTGGATGCGCGCACCCGGCGAGGCCCCCGGCACGTACGCCCTGGAGTCGGCCGTGGACGAGCTCGCCGACGCGCTCGGCATGGACCCGCTGGAACTGCGCATCCGCAACGAACCCGACCGCGAGCCGGACAGCGGCAAACCCTTCAGCAGCAGGCATCTGGTCGAGTGCCTGCGGGAGGGCGCCCGCCGCTTCGACTGGGAGCACCGGGATCCGCGGCCCCGCTCCCGCGCCGAGGGCCCGCTGCTCCTCGGCACCGGCGTGGCCGCGGCGGCCTACCCCGTCCTGCTCTTCCCGTCCAGCGCCGCCGCGCAGGCCCTGCCCGACGGCACCTTCGTCGTCCGGGTGAACGCGGCCGACATCGGCACCGGAGCCCGTACCGTCCTTGCACAGGTCGCCGCCGAGGCGCTCGGCGTCACCCTCGACCGGGTACGCACCGAGGTGGGCCGCAGCGACCTGCCCCCGGCCCCCGTGGCCGGCGGCTCCTCCGGCACCGCCTCCTGGGGCTGGGCCGTGCACGAGGCGTGCGCCGCCCTCGCGTCCCGCCTCACCGCGCACACCGGCCCGCTGCCCGCCGAGGGCCTCACGACTCGCGCCGACACCGCCGGCCGGGCCGACGCCGACAGCCCCTACGCGCGGTACGCGTTCGGCGCCCATTTCGCCGAGGTAGCCGTGGACACCGTCACCGGCGAGATCCGGGTCCGCCGTCTGCTCGGCGTCTACGCCGCCGGACGGATCCTCAACGCCCGTACCGCACGCTCCCAGTTCGTCGGCGGCATGACCATGGGCCTGGGCATGGCCCTGACCGAGGGCAGCACGATGGACAGCCCGTTCGGCGACTTCCCCGAGGCCGACCTCGCCTCCTACCACGTGCCCGCCCATGCCGACGTCCCCGACATCGAGGCAGACTGGATCGAGGAGGACGACACCCAGCTCAATCCCATGGGCAGCAAGGGCATCGGCGAGATCGGCATCGTCGGTACCGCCGCCGCCCTCGGCAACGCCGTCCACCACGCCACCGGGGTCCGCTTCCGCGAACTGCCCCTCACCCCGGACCGGATCCTCACCGGCCTGCTGTCCGAGCGGTGACCGGTCCGACACCCACACACGAAGGGGGACCGCTTCGGTGACGGGTCTGCTGTGGGAGTACGACGGCTACGACCCCGCGGAGGAACGCCTGCGGGAGTCCCTGTGCACGCTCGGCAACGGCTACTTCGCCACCCGTGGGGCGCTGCCCGAGTGCGTCGCGGACGCGGTGCACTACCCCGGCACCTACGCGGCCGGCTGCTACAACCGGCTCACCTCCGAGGTCGCCGGGCGCCGCGTCCAGAACGAGGACATGGTCAACCTGCCCAACTGGCTGCCGCTCCGCTTCCGCCCCGCCGGGGGCGACTGGCTCACCCCCGACACCACCCCGGTCGCCGAACACCAGTTGGTCCTGCACCTGGACCCGGGTGTACTGGAGCGCCGTACCCGCTACCGGCTCGGCGCCGACGGCACGCTCCTCGTCCGGCAGCTGCGCCTCGTCCACATGGCCGACCCGCACCTCGCCGCCCTGCGCACCGACCTCACCGTGGAGGGCCGCACCACCGAGCTGGACGTCGAGGCCGCGCTCGACGGAGGCGTCACCAACTCCGGCGTGGCCCGCTACCGGGACCTCGACGGCCGCCACCTCACCCACGTCGAGACGGGCAGCGCGGCAGCGCCCGGCACGATGTGGCTGCGCTGCCACACCCGTACCTCGGACGCCGCCGTCGGGCTCGCCTCGCGGCTGGTGGCCGACGTGCCGGTGTCGGACGCCCATGAGACGCAGCGGGCCGTGCAGCGCCTGTGGCTGTCCATGGAGCCCGGACGCACGGTCACCGTGGACAAGACCGTCGCCCTGCACACCTCCCACGACCCCGCCATCAGCGACCCGCTGTGCGCGGCCCTCGACCGGGTCGCCGACGCGCCGGGCTTCGACGAGCTGCTCACCTCGCACCTCACGGCCTGGGAGCAGCTGTGGCGGCGGTCCGAACTCGACGTTCCGGGAGATCCCGGCCGCATCCTGCGCCTGCACCTCTTCCACGTGCTGCAGACCCTCTCCCCGCACACGGCCGACCTCGACGTCGGCGTGCCCGCCCGCGGACTGCACGGCGAGGCGTACCGGGGGCACGTATTCTGGGACGAGCTGTTCGTCCTGCCCTACCTCAACCTCCATCTGCCCGAGGTCTCCCGCGCCCTGCTGCGTTACCGCCACCGCCGCCTGGACGCGGCCCGGCACGCGGCCCGCGAGGCCGGCCTGCGTGGTGCGCTGTACCCGTGGCAGAGCGGCAGCGACGGCCGCGAGGAGACCCAGGAGCTGCACCTCAACCCCCGCTCCGGGCGCTGGATGCCCGACCACACCCGGCTGCAGCGGCACGTCGGCTCGGCCGTGGCGTACAACGTGCTGCAGTACTGCGAGGCCAGCGGCGACCTGGACTTCCTGCACACCGACGGCGCCGAGACGCTCCTCGAGATCGCCCGCTTCTGGGCCGACTCGGCCGGCTACGACGAACACCTCGGCCGGCACCGCATCCGAGGCGTGCTCGGCCCCGACGAGTACCACGACGCCTACCCCGGCGCACCCGGGCCCGGTCTGGACGACAACGCGTACACCAACGTCACCGCCGCCTGGGTCCTCACCCGGACCCTGGACCTGCTGCGCAACCTGCCCGAGCCGCGCCGCCGCGAACTCGTCGAGCGCACCGGCCTGGAGGAGGACGAACTCGCCCGCTGGGAAGAGGTCTCCCGCACCCTCCACGTGCCCTTCCACGACGGTGTGATCAGCCAGTTCGACGGGTACGGCGACCTCGCCGAACTGGACTGGCACGGCTACCGCGAACGGTACGGCGACATCCGGCGCCTGGACCGGATCCTGGAGGCGGAGGGCGACACCGTCAACCGCTACAAGGCGTCCAAGCAGGCCGACGTCCTGATGCTCGGCTACCTGTTCTCACCGGACGAACTCCGCTCCCTCTTCTCCTGGCTGGGGCACCGCCTCGACGAGGACACCTGGACCGCGACGGTCGACCACTACCTGCACCGCACCACGCACGGCTCCACCCTCAGCGGTCTGGTGCACGGCTGGATCCTGGCCCGCGCCCGCCGCGCCGACGCCTGGTCCTTCGTCCAGGAGACGCTGCGCGGGGACATCGCCGACGTCCAGGGCGGCACCACCGGCGAGGGCATCCACCTCGGTGCCATGGCCGGGACCCTCGACCTCGTCCAGCGCTGCCTCACCGGCCTGGAGACCCGCGACGGCGAACTCCGGCTCGACCCCGTCCCGCTCCCGGAACTCTCCTCCTACGGCTTCTCGTTGCGCTACCAGGGCCACTGGGGCGTACGGCTGCGGCTGCGCTCCGGCCAGCTGGAGGCCGCCATGCCGAAGGCCTCGGGGCCCACGCCCATCGACATCCGGCTGCCGGACCGCGTGGTGCGCGTCGGTCCGGGGGAGAGGGTGCGCATGCGGCTGCCGGACTGACACTCTGGGCATTCGCAGGGAAGCGGAGACGAGGGGATGCGGAGATGCTGCGCGCACTCGCGGTGGACGACGAGGAACCCGCCCTGGAGGAGCTGCTGTACCTGCTGGACGGCGACCCGCGGATCGGCACCGTCCTGCCCGCCCTGGACGCCGCCGAGGCGCTGCGGCTGCTCGAACGCGCCAGGGAGGCCGGGCCGGACGGCGCCGAGGCCGTCGACGTCGTCTTCCTCGACATCAACATGCCCGGCCTCAGCGGTCTCGACCTGGCGGCCCTGCTCGGCGGCTTCGCCGCACCACCGCCGATCGTCTTCGTCACCGCCCACGAGGACTTCGCGCTCAGGGCGTTCGACCTCAAGGCCGTGGACTACCTCCTCAAGCCCCTGCGCAAGGAGCGCTTCGCGGAGGCCGTACGGCGCGTCGCCGAGCTGACCCGCGCCGTGCAGGGCCCGGCCGGCGCGTTCGGCGACCAGGTGCCCGTGGAGCTGGGCGGGGTGACACGCTTCGTCCCCATCGACGACATCACCTACGTCGAGGCGCAGGGCGACTACGCGCGCCTGCACACCCCGCGCGGCAGCCACCTGGTGCGGATCCCGCTGTCCGCGCTGGAGGAGCAGTGGCGCTCCCGCGGCTTCGTCCGCATCCACCGCAGCCGCCTGGTCGCCCTCGGCCGCATCGAGGAACTGCGCCTGGACGGCGGCAACCTGACCGTCCGCGTCGGCGACCGGATCCTCGCCGTGAGCCGCCGCAACGCCCGGGAACTGCGGGACCTGCTGGCGCGGCAGGCCCAGGGCGCGGTGGGCAGACCGCGGTGACCGCGGCCTGCCGTGGCGGGCGTGCGCGAACCTCGTCCGGCGTCTACCTCACCGATGGCGCGCTGCGTACACTCACCGCAACAAGGTGATCACCGCGGCGTCGGGAGTGCGTCATGGGTGCGGAGTCCGTCCCGCGCAGGGAAGTGGTCACCGGACGGCCCGCCGCCGACCGCGCCGCCCTGCCCCGCACCGCGGCCGCCCAGCCCGACGACGACCCGGCAGTAGGGCCGTTGATGCGCCGTCAGCTGCGGGCTGCGCTGACCGTCACCCTCCTGCTCGCGGCCCCACTGGGCCTGCTGCCCGTACTCCTGCGGATGCTCCCGCTCGCCGGCAACCGGCCGGGCGTCTGGCTCGTCCTGGGCGTGGCGCCGTATCCCGCCCTGCTGTGCGCCGGCGCCTGGTACGTCCGCCGTGCCGAGCGCAACGAGGGTGACGTGACCGCGCGTTGAACCAGACGTACTCGATCGCCGGCGTGACGGCCGTGGTCCTGGCCACGGTGCTCGTCGGCGCGCTGGGGCTGCGGATCTCCCGGACCACCTCGGACTTCTACGTCGCCTCGCGCAGCGTCCCGCCGCGGCTCAACGCGTTCGCCGTCGGCGGTGAGTATCTCTCCGCAGCCTCCTTCCTGGGCGTCGCCGGGCTGGTCCTCGCCCAGGGCGTCGACATGCTGTGGTTCCCGATCGGCTACACCGCCGGGTTCCTGGTCCTGCTGGCCTTCGTCGCCGCCCCGCTGCGTCGTTCCGGCGCCTACACCCTGCCGGACTTCGCCGAGGCACGGCTGGAGTCCCGGGCCGTCCGGCGGATCGCGAGCGTGCTCGTCGTCGGCGTCGGCTGGCTGTATCTGCTGCCGCAACTGCGCGGCGCCGGACTGACCCTGCGGCTGCTCACCGGCGCGCCCGGCTGGTTCGGCGGCCTGGTCGTCGCCGCCGTGGTCACCGTGGCGGTCGCCGCCGGAGGCATGCGCAGCATCACCTTCGTCCAGGCGTTCCAGTACTGGCTGAAACTCACCGCCCTCCTGGTGCCCGCCGTGTTCCTGCTGCTCGCCTGGCGCGCGGACCACACCCCGGCCCCGTCCTGGGACGAACGGCCCGTCTTCCGGCACTCCACCCCGGTGCGCTTCGACAGCCAGCTGACCCTCACCGTCCACGAGCCGGTACGGATCGCCGCGAGCGGAACCGTCGACGGACGGCACCTGGACGGCGGCCCGCTCACCCTCGACGCCGGCACCCACCGGATCGGCGCCGACACCACCCTGCGCTTCCCGTCCGGGGCCCGCGTGCCCCTGCCCCACGTCGGCCTCACCCAGACGGCCCCGTCGAGCTGGGCGAACCCGCTCTCGGCCGGCCGTGAACAGCACGGCCTGTACGCCACCTACGGGCTGATCCTCGCCACTTTCCTCGGCACCATGGGCCTGCCGCACGTCGTCGTGCGGTTCTACACCAACCCCGACGGCCGCGCCGCCCGCCGCACCACCGTCGTCGTGCTCGGTCTGCTCGGCGCCTTCTACCTGCTGATCCCGCTCTACGGCGTGCTCGGCCGCCTCTACGCGCCCGACCTGCTGCTCACCGGTGACACCGACGCGGCCGTCCTCGTGCTGCCGCAGCGGCTGATCGGCGGAGTGGGCGGCGACCTGCTCGGCGCCCTCGTCGCGGGCGGCGCCTGCGCGGCGTTCCTGTCCACCGTCTCCGGGCTCACCATGTCCGTCGCCGGCGTCCTCGCCCAGGACGTGCTGCCGACCCTCGGCATCCGGCACTTCCGGCTGGCGACACTGCCGGCGATCGCCGTACCGACCGCCGCGAACACCGTCGTCAGCGACCTGCCCGTGGCCGACGCGGTCGGCCTGGCCTTCGCCGTGTCCGCCTCCTCGTTCTGCCCGCTGCTCCTCCTCGGCATCTGGTGGCGCGGCCTCACCCCGCCCGGCGCCGTCGCCGGACTGCTCCTCGGCGGCGGCTCGGCGCTCACCGCGGTGACGGTGACGATCGCGGGCGGCGCCCGCTCCGGCCGGCTGCACACCCTGCTGGCCTGGCCCGCCGTCTGGTCGGTGCCGGTGGGGTTCGCGGCGATGGTGCTGATCTCCCTGGCCACCCGCGACCGCGTCCCCGCCGGCGCCGCCGCCACGATGGCCCGGCTCCATCTGCCCGAGACACTCACCGGCCGGCCCGCCCTGCTCGGCACCCGGGTGCGCCCGTGAGCGCACTCGGCACCGTCGCCCTGGCCCTCGCCGCGCTCGCCCTGTTCGTGCTGGGCGCCGCCCTCGGCCATGCCGGCGCCCGCCGGCAGCAGGAGAACCCGGCGGGTCCCGGCACCCCCGTCGAACGGGCCACCTTCCACACCCTGCACACCGCCTCGCTCGCCGCACCGCCCCTGCGCGCCGGCCTGACCCCGGACACCGCCCGCAAGGCGGCCCGGCGGCTGCGCCCGCTGCTCGGCACGGTCGCCCTGGCCCTGACCGACGAGGAGTCCGTGCTGGCCTGGGACGGCGTCGGCGACCACCACCGCGACGAGGCCGAGGCGCACCTCGCCCACGCCCTGCGCACCGGCCGTACCCAGACCTTCGCGCTGTCCTGCGACGACGACACCTGCCCCGTCCGCCGGGGGGTCGTGGCACCGCTCACCGTCGACGGCCGGACCCCCGGCACGCTCGCCGCGTTCGGCGATCAGGAGTCCGCCGTGATCGTCCGGGCTGCCGAGGAAGTGGCCCGCTGGGTCTCCGTCCAGCTCGAACTCGTCGACCTGGACCGGGCCCGCTCCGGTGTGATCGAGGCGGAGATCCGGGCCCTGCGCGCCCAGATCTCCCCGCACTTCATCTACAACTCCCTCGCGAGCATCGCCTCGTTCGTCCGTACCGACCCCGAGCGGGCCCGTGAACTCCTCCTGGAGTTCGCCGACTTCACCCGCTACTCCTTCCGCCGGGGAGGCGACTTCACGACCCTCGCGGAGGAGTTGCGCTCCATCGAGCAGTACCTCGAACTCGCCCGCGCCCGCTTCGGCAGACGCCTGGAGGTGACCCTGCGGATCGCCCCCGAGGTGTTGCCGGTCACGCTGCCCTTCCTCTGCCTGCAACCCCTCGTCGAGAACGCGCTCAAACACGGTCTGGAGGGGTCCGTCGAACGCAGTCGCATCACGATCACCGCGGAGGACGAGGGAACCGAGGCCCGGGTCGTCATCGAGGACAACGGCGTCGGCATGGAGCCGCAGCGCCTGCGCGAGATCCTGCACGGCAGGGGCGGCCCGTCCGCCGGCATCGGCCTGAGCAACGTGGACATGCGACTGCGCCAGGTGTACGGCGACGCGCACGGCCTGGTCATCGAGACCGGCGTCGGGGCCGGCACGAAGATCACCGTACGCGTCCCGAAGTTCCGGTCCGGCGTCCGTCCGGCCCACCCGTCGGCGTGAGTGCGAGGAGCCGACCCTGTTGCCATGGACGCGACAAACAGCCGGCGGCATGTCCTCGACGACCTGGGAGAGAAAGAGCGCATGGACACGAACACCGAGCCCGCTCACCCCGCCGCCGACCGTGCCGTGGCCCTCCTGCGCGAGCTGGGGGCGGAAGGCATGGCCCACCCCGGCGGCACCCTCCTCGCGCACCTGAGGCGCGTCCAGGACCGGCTCGCCCTGTGGCGGGCCCGCCCTGCCCTCCAGCTCGCCGGGCTCTGCCACGCGTTCTACGGCACCGACGGCTTTCCCACCGGGCTGCTCCCCGTGGACCGCCGTACGGACCTCGCGGCGCTGATCGGCACCGAGGCCGAGGAGATCGTCTACGTGTACGCCTCCTGCGACCGGAAGGCCACCTACCCCGACCTCGCCCGGCCCGGCGCCCCCGTCCACGACCGCTTCACCGGCCTCTCCCGGGTTCCGGAGCCGCAGCTGCGCCGGGACTTCGCCGAGCTGTCGGCCGCGAACGAACTCGACCTCGCCCGCATCGACCCCGCCTTCCGCGAGCAGTGGGGCCCCGGCCTCCTCGCCCTCTTCACCCGGCTCCAGGACCTGCTCAGTGCCGACGCCTGGCTCGACTGCCGTACGGTCCTGGCCGCGCCCGCGATGTGACCCCTGCTTGCCTGAGCCGGGGTACGCGACGCAGTCTGTTCCTATGGGCGCTCAGGACGGCCCGACGCTCATCACGTCCGTGCAGCGTGCCTTCCGGCTGCTGGAGGCGGTGAGCGCGCACGAGAACGGCGCGCCGGCGAAACAGCTGGCACGTGAGACCGGGCTGCCCCTGGCCACCGCCTACCACCTGCTGCGCACCCTGGTCCACGACGGGTACCTGCGCAAACTCGACGACGGTGTCTTCGTCCTGGGGGAGAAGCTGATGTCGCTGCACTCGGCGGGCAACACACAGGCGCTGCTCAGCCGTGTCCGGCCGACGCTCGCCGCGCTGCGGGACGAGCTGGCCGGCGCCGCCTACCTCACGTTCTACGAGGACGGCGAGATCAGGGTCGCCGATATCGTCGACGGCCCCCGTGCGCCCAGGGCGGAGCTGTGGGTGGGCTTCGAGGACGCCGCACACGCCACCGCGCTGGGCAAGTCCGTGCTGCGGGAACTGGACGAGGACGGCCGCCAGGAGTACCTGTCCCGGCACCACCTGCCCGATCTCACACCGCGGACCATCACCAGCCGTCCGGAACTGCTGCGCAGGCTCGACACCTCCCCCCTGGCACCGGCCGCCACGGACCTCGAGGAGTACGCACTCGGCACGGTGTGCGTAGCCGTGCCCGTGTACTCCGGGGACGTACTCGGCTCGCTCGGTGTCTCCCTGCCGGTGGAGCGGCACGCGCAGCTGCAGGAGATCCGGTCCCGGCTGCTCCTGATCGCGAGCCGTGTGACCAGGACTCTCTCGCTCACTATCTGAAAATCCACGCCTTGTGGCAGCCCTCACTCAACCAGTTTCCTGGATTAACCGGATATTCCGGTATAAGGACCCCGGATACGCGAGGACTGCGGACGAGACATGAGCCAGGTGCCACACCACTGGCCGATGAGGCTGTCGAGCGAGCGAGCGAGTGCCTGGGCAGACGCCCACCGGCGGGCCGCCGGGCCGGTCGCCGCCATTCTGCACGTGCTGCCGGTGCTGATCGTCGCCGTCGTCGTGGTCGCCGACCTCGCCGGCGGGGCGGGAATGATCTGCCTGCCGCTGCTGGTCGCCGGACCCGCGCTGGCCGCCACCACCAACGGGCCGCGTGGTGTGCTCTGCGTCGGTCTCCTGGCCGTGGTGCTGGGTGCGGTGCTGGGCAGCACGGGCGGGGTTCCCGTGCGCGAACTGGCGGCCGTCCTGTCCGCCCTGCTGGCCGTCACCACGGCGAGCGCCCTGGCCAGCGCGCTGCGCGGCCGCCGGGAACGCGTCCTCGCGGCCGTCCGTACGGTCGCGGAGGCCGCCCAGCACGCCCTCCTGCAGCCCGTCCCGGAGACCGTCGGCCCGTTCCGGACGGCCGTCCGCTACAGCGCCGCCGCGGCCGAGGCCCGGATAGGCGGGGATCTCTACGCGCTGGTGGACACCCCGCACGGGGTCAGGCTGATCGTCGGGGACGTACGCGGCAAGGGGCTGCCCGCGGTGGGGACCGCCGCACTGGTACTGGGCGTCTTCCGTGAGGCCGCCCACGACGAGCCCGACCTACTGGCCGTCGTCGACCGGATCGAGCGGAGCCTGGCGCGCAATCTCGGCCCCGACGACTTCGTCACCGCCGTGGTCGCCGGCTACCCCGGGACGGGGCAGCTGGAGGTCGTCAACTGCGGGCACGCGCCCCCGCTGATGATCTCCGCGTCCGGAGAGGTCGAGGCGGTGGAGACCAGTGATCCCGCTCCGCCGCTCGGGCTGCGCGCCCTGTCGGGTCAGGCCCCGCGCCTCCAGGTCATGCCCTTCGCCGACGGAGACCAGCTGCTGCTCTACACCGACGGGGTGACCGAGGCCCGGGACCATGCGCGCGAGTTCTACCCGCTGGCCGAAGGCGTGGCCCGGCATGCGTGCGACGAGCCGGCGCGGACGCTGACCGCGCTCCATGACGAACTGCTGGCCCACGTGGGCGGGCGGCTGCACGACGACGCCGCGCTGCTGCTGCTGCGCAAGGAGACCGTGGCCGAACCCGTCCCCGTGCGGTGCCGGCCGGAGGCCGGGCTTCAGGTCGCGACGAGGTCGGCCCAGCGGGTGACCCCGCCGGCGTGGACGCGTATGCCATGACGCGTCGCGAGGGCGTGCACGATCGTCTCGCCCCGGCCGTGCTCGTCCGGGTCGATCCCGGTGCGGGCCCGGCCGCCCAGCAGCGCGGGCCCGGTGTCGGTGACCTCGACACGCAGGGTGCAGCGCTCTTCGGACCGAATCCACGAGAGCCGCATCCTGGCCGGGGGCAGGGCGTGCACGATCGCGTTCGTGACCAGCTCGCACACCATCAGCAGAGCGTCGTCGACGATCTCCGAGGGCACGTCCCAGTCACCGAGGACGGCGCGCACACGGCGGCGTACGGCCGGGACGGCGCCGGTGACGGGAGGCAGCGGACACACGTGTTCGCACGCCTCACGCAGCAGCGTGTTGAGCTGAGCCGCCATGTTCACTCCTCGGGTGGTCCTGCCGGTCGTGCGCCGTTCCGTGGTCGCTTTTCCGGGCTTTGAAGCACGTTATGAAGACAAACCGGGCGGGTCAATGAACGGCGGTCGGCATTACCGAACGCTCCACGTCCCACCCGAAGCCAGGGCGCTCAACCCGCCCGTGAAGCGAAGCGCCCGTAGCGGTAATACGCTCGCTTCATGGCCGGCCCAGTCCAGTCGATCGAACGGGCGGCGGCGATCCTGCGGCTGCTGGCCGCCGGGCCCCGCCGGCTCGGGCTAGGCGAGGTGGCGGCCTCGCTCGGCCTGGCGAAGGGCACCGCCCACGGCATCCTGCGCACACTCCAGCACGTGGACTTCGTGGAACAGGACGCGGCGACCGGAAAGTACCAGCTCGGGGCCGCCCTGCTGCACCTCGGCACCAGCTACCTGGACGTCAACGAGCTGCGGTCGCGCTCCCTCAACTGGGCCGACGCCCTCGCCGCCCGCAGCGGTGAGTCGGTACGTCTCGGGACCCCGCTGGAGGGCCGGGTCCTCGTGGTCCACCACGTCTTCCGGCCGGACGACACCTTCCAGACCCTGGACGTGGGCTCACTGCTGCCCCTGCACGCCTCCTCGCTCGGCAAGGTACTGCTGGCCTACGGGGCGGCGTCCCTGGAGCCGGGACAGGAACTGCAGCTGGAGTCGTACACCCGGCACACCCTGGTCACTCCCGAGCAGCTGACCCGGGCGCTCGCCGAGGTCCGGGAGCTCGGCTGGGCCGCCGAGATCCAGGAGATGAGCATGGGCGAGGCGGGGCTCGCCGCGCCGATCCGGGGCCACGGCGGCCTCGTCGTCGGCGCCATCGGACTGTCCGGGCCCGTCGAGCGGATCTGCGACAGCCATGGCCACCCCCGTCCGAGTCAGATCACCCTGATCCGCGAGGCCTCGCGGGCGATCTCCAGAGACCTGGGGGCCACTCGCTGGTAGAGCCGGACCCGCCGCTCCCCGACCCGTCGGAAGGCAGACCCGATCATGGCTGAACGGTACGTAATGTCCGTCGATCAGGGGACCAACTCCACCCGATGCATTCTGTTCGACCACCGCGGACGGCTGGTGTCGGTCGCGCAGAGGGAGCACCAGCAGCACTTCCCGCGGCCCGGCTGGGTCGAGCACGACGCCGTCGAGATCTGGCACAACCTGCAGCGCGTCGTGCCCGAGGCCCTGTCCGGCGCCGGCCTCGACGCGGGACAGGTCGCCGCCATCGGCCTGGCCAACCAGCGGGAGACCACCGTGCTCTGGGACCGGCGCACCGGAGCCCCGCTGGGCCGGGCTCTCGTCTGGCAGGACATCCGCACGGCGCCGCTCGTCGAGGCCCTCGGACAACAGCCCGGAGAGGAGTTCTTCCTGGAACGGTGCGGTCTGCCGCCCTCCACCTACTTCTCGGCGCTGCGGATCCGCTGGTTGTTCGACCACGTCAAGGGCCTGGAACAGCGTGCGAAGGACGGTGAGGTGCTGTTCGGGACGATCGAGAGCTGGCTGATCTGGAACCTCACCGGCGGCGCCGACGGCGGCCTGCACATCACCGACCCCACCAACGCCAGCCGCACGATGCTGATGAACATCCGCAGCCTCACCTGGGACGAGGAACTCCTGGCCTTCTTCGGCGTACCCCACTCGATGCTGCCCGAGATCAGGTCCTCCGCCGAGACGTACGGCGACGCCCGCTGCCTGCTCCCGGGCGTGTCCATCACGGCCGCCCTCGGCGACCAGCAGGCCGCCCTCTTCGGCCAGACCTGCTTCTCCCCGGGCGAGGCGAAGTGCACCTACGGAACGGGCAGTTTCCTGCTGCTCAACACCGGCAACGACCTCGTGCGGTCCCGCAACGGACTCCTCAGCACCGTCGCCTACAAGGTCGGGGACGCCCCGCCCGTCTACGCCCTGGAGGGTTCGATAGCCGTCACCGGCGCACTGGTCCAGTGGTTCCGCGACCGCCTGGGCCTGATCAGCAGCGCCCCGGAGATCGAGACCCTCGCGCGCTCGGTCGAGGACAACGGCGGCTGCTACATCGTGCCCGCCTTCTCGGGTCTGTTCGCACCCCACTGGCGCAGCGACGCGCGCGGGGTCATCGTCGGCCTCACCTCGTACATCACCAAGGGACACCTGGCCCGAGCCGTCCTGGAGGCCACCGGATGGCAGACGCGAGAGGTCGTCGACGCCATGAACGCCGACTCCTCGGTCGCCCTCAAGCAGCTCAAGGTGGACGGCGGCATGACGGCCGACAATCTGCTCATGCAGTTCGTGGCCGACGTGCTCGACGTCCCCGTGGTTCGGCCCATGGTCGCCGAGACCGTCTCCCTCGGCGCCGCCTACGCGGCCGGTCTCGCCGCCGGCTACTGGTCGGACCTGGAGGTACTGCGCCGCAACTGGCACCGGGCCGGCCAGTGGCTGCCCGACATGGACCCCGAGGTGCGGCAGTGGGAGTACGAGAACTGGCAGCGGGCCGTGGAGCGGTCCCTGGGGTGGGTGAGACCGCCGCGGTCGCCCTGAGCGGGACCCGCTGCGTCAGGTCTTCGGTCCGGTCCCGGCGGCCGGGGTCGCCGATTCGGCGAGTGCCAGGGCGAACGCGGCGACCGCCGACTTGCCCAGGCGCGCGACCACCCCGCTCAGCTGTTCCTCCCAGCGGGGAAAGAACTCGTACGCGAGCAGGTGCCCCTCCCGGTGGGTGCCCCGGTTCGGGCCCAGCAGCGAGTCCGGTCCGGGCGCCGGGAAGACCGCGGCGCTCCGGAAGATCTCACGCTCCGCGCTGCCGGGCCCGAACCGGCTCTGGCCGAGTCACCGACCAGCATGCCCGCCACCACCGACAGTCCCGCCCCGGCGCCGGTCTTGATCGCCAGGATGGACAATAGGCGTACGGAACAAGGTTCTTGAGAGCGCAGGACGGGGGCATGATGCTGGAGGAACTGATTCTGGCCGGAGGCACGACGGTGGTCGGAGCCATGGCCACCGACTCCTGGACGGTCGCGCGGGGCGGGATCGCCAAGCTGTTCGGCCGCCGCGGGGAGGGCCGCCAGGCCGCCATCGAGGCCCAGTTGGACAACAACGCGGCCCTGGTCGTGCGTGCGGACGACGCCGAGCGGGTGCGGCAGAGCCTGCTGCCCGTGTGGCAGCTGGAGTTGGAGTCGCTGCTCGGCGAACACCCCGACGCCGCCGGCGAACTGCGGGAGCTGATCGACGAGATTCGCCGGCAGCTGCCCGAGACGCAGCGCGCATGGGTGCAGAACAACGTCGCGAAGGACGGCGGGCAGGTCTTCGCGGTGCAGGGCGGCAACGTCGTCGTGCACCAGGCTCCTCCTGGCCGGGGAGGCGACGGCGGAGAAGCCAGGTGACCGATGCCGTCCCGGGGCCCCGGCAGGTGGTCCGGGTCGAGGGCGGGTTCGGGTACGGCGTCATCGGCGCCGATCTGCACGTCTTCCCCGACCGGGGCCCGGTCTACCTGCTCTCCGAGCACCGGCCGGCCGCCGCCGCGGACCAGGACACCGCCTGGCTCACCGCCCAGCCCAGCCGCCTGCTCAACGCCCGTTTCCAGGCGGTCGACTTCACCGGGCGGGACCGGGAGCGGGCCGAGCTGGCCGCGTGGCGCGACGGCGACGGCCCGCGCGCCGCGGCCCTCTGGCTGCACGGCCCCGGCGGCCAGGGCAAGACCCGGCTCGCGGCCCGGTTCGCCGCCGACAGCGCCGCGGCGGGCTGGAAGGTCGTCACGGCCACCCACGGTTCCGGCGCCGTCCAGCCGCACCTGGGCAGCCAGGACCTGCGCCTCGACGGTGCCGCCGGGCTGCTGCTGGTCGTGGACTACGCCGACCGCTGGCCGCTCTCCCATCTGACCTGGCTGTTCAGCAACAAGCTGCTCGACCGGCAGCTGCCGACCCGGGTGCTGCTGCTCGCCCGGTCGGTCAGCTCCTGGCCGGCCGTGCGCGCCGCGCTGGACGACACCGGGACGGAGACCGGCGACCGCGCGCTGCCGCCGCTGGACGACCGGACCGGTGGACCCGGCGAGCGGCAGACCATGTTCACCGTCGCCCGGGACTGCTTCGCCGCCCGCTACGGTCTCACCGACCCGTCCGTCATCCCCGTGCCCGACTACCTGGACCGGCCGGAGTTCGGTCTGGTCCTCGCGCTGCACATGGCCGCCCTGGTGGCCGTCGACGCCCACACGCGGGGCAGCAGCCCCCCGCGGGACATGGCGGGCCTGTCCGCCTACCTGCTCGACCGGGAACACCGGCACTGGACCCGGCTCCACGAACTCCGGCTGGAGGGACTGGACTTCGAGACCCCGCCCAGCGCCATGAGCCAGGTGGTCTTCACCGCGGCGCTCACCGGCGCCGCCACGCACGCGGCCGGCACCGCGCTGCTGGGCGGTCTCGGTCTGGAGCGCCCCGGGCGGCTGCTCGCCGACCACACCACCTGTTACCCGCCGCAGGAGCCCGGCGCCGTCCTGGAACCGCTCTACCCCGACCGGCTCGCCGAGGACTTCCTCGCCCTGACCCTGCCCGGGCACCAGGTGACCGGCCGTCCCGCCGCTCCCTGGGCGGCGGACTTCGCCGGCGCGCTCGTCGCCCGCGACCCGGACGGATCGCCACCCGCGCACCTCGGCCGCGCCCTGACCTTCCTGGCCTCGGCGGCCGCGCCGCACCGCTGGCCGCACGCCGTCCGGCACCTGGAAACCCTGCTGCGCGCGGACCCGGCCCTGGCGGTCGACGCCGGCGGTGCCGCCCTGACCGCGCTCGCCGCCCTCGACCTCGCCCCCGCCGTCCTGGAAGCCGTCGACGCTCATCTGCCCAGCCGGGGTCAGCCTGACCTCGACGCCGGCATCGCCGCCTTCACCCGGCGCCTCACCGACCACCGGCTCGCCGCCACCGACGACCCCGCCGAACACGCCAGGCTGTACCAGAACCTCGGCTTCCGTATGCTGCGCGCGGGCCACCGGGACGACGCCGTGACCGTCACCGAGCAGGCGGTCGGCATCCTCCGGCGGCTGGCCGCCGCCGACAGCGGCGCCTACGAGCCGGCTCTGGCCACCGCCCTGGCCGAGCTGAGCGAGCGCGCCTTCGCGGCGGACCGTGCGGAGGCGAGCCGCCGGGCCGCCGAGGAGGCCGTCGGCATCTTCCGGCGGCTGACCGCCCTCGACGCCGCGCACGAACCCGGCCTCGCCCTCTCCCTGTCCCGTCTGGGGCAGGGCATGTCGGAGGCCCGCAAGCCCGAGGAGGGCCTCGCGGCGACCGAGCGGGCCATGGGCATCTTCCAGCGGCTGGCGGCCACCGACCCCGCGACGTACGAGCCGGGCCTCGCCGTCACGCTGGCGCACGCGGCCGTCTTCTCCTGGCGGTTGCGGCGCTGGCCGGAGGCCCTGGCCGCCGCCGAGCGCGCGGTGACCATCGTCCGGCGGCTGGCGGCCGCCGGACCCGCGGCACACGTGTCCGACCTCACCCGGTCGGTCGCGGTGGACGAGTCCGACCTGGCGGCGGCCGTGGCCAACCTGGGCTTCTTCCTGTGGGGCGCGCGCCGCCGGGACGAGGCGGTGACCGCCGTCCGGGAGGCGGTCGGGATCAGCCGGCGGCTGGCCGAGGCCAATCCCACCGCTCACGAGCCCGTGCTGGCCGGGTTCCTGTCCACCCTCGGCACCTACCTCTCGCTCAGCGGGCACGCGAAGGAGGCCCTGGCCGTCAGCGAGGAGGCCATGGACCGCTGCCTGCGGCTCACGGCGGAACGTCCCGCCGAGTTCGAGAAGCTGCTGCGCAAGGTGTCCGAGGAGCACGAGGCGGTCGGGAAGCGGCTGAGCGGCGAGGGAGACAGGACCTGGACGCTGGAGGAGCACTACGTGACCCTCCTCAACCAGGACGAGGTCTGGCAGGACGCGCAGGACCGCCGCCACCGTCTCGACGACATGGACCCCGGTTACTGCGGGAACGTGCTGCGCTTCCTGCTCCGCCGGGCCGACGTCGTCTTCGGGACGCTGGCCGACGGGCTCATCGTCTCCGCCGAGTCGCTCGGCCGGTGGGACGGCGAGGACGCCGCGGCGTGGCTCGCCCGGCAGCCGCTCGCGGTCGCGCTGCGCCGCCGCTCGGAGGGCAAGCCCGCCCGGGCGGAGACCTGCCACTGCGGATACGCCGTCCAGCCCGGCTGGAATCATGATCACTGCTATCCCGGCATCATCGTCGACTGAAGCCGAAGCCGAAGCCGAAGCCGGCCGGGCGGACAAAGGGGGACTCGTGGGGGACACGGCCGAGCTCGGCCAGACGGTGGCGGAGGTCGTGCGCGAGCGCTGGGGCGTCAAGCTGGACGCCGACGGCAGCATCGCCCGCTTCACCGAACCGGGGTGGAGCTACGAGGAGGAGGTGCCGCGCCCCTGCCCCGAGTGCGACGGCAGAATGTACGCACTGCGCAGGCCGTACGAGTCGGGCGGGCGCGTCTACCGCTACGTGGCCGTGGTCTGCCCGGTCTGCCCCGCGGCCTACACCCTCGCCGACCTCGGGGTGAAGACGTACGACAAACTCGCCCCCCGGCCGGGCGCGCAGCAGAAGTCCACGCCGGAGGCGAAGAAGCCGGCGGCCCCACGGCTGCGGGTGTCGCGGCCGACGACGGCGGCGCGGGTGTCGTCCCTGCTCCTCGGGCCGTGCCCCACGGAGCCCGGCGTCACCA
The DNA here is from genome assembly GCF_007827595.1 of Streptomyces sp. BK340. GTDB lineage: Bacteria > Actinomycetota > Actinomycetes > Streptomycetales > Streptomycetaceae > Streptomyces. Next base: position 291,235 of record NZ_VISR01000003.1, on the reverse strand, counting down.
TCACCCCCATCCACGCCTCCACCCGCCCCGCGTGGCCCGCCGACCTGCCCGTGCCGATGGAGAGCGAGGAGCGCCGGCTGCTGTGGTGCAAGGCGACCGACCCGGCCTGGCGGCCGCCCGAGGGCGCGGTGGCGGCGGCCGACGACGTCCGGGTCATCCTCCCCGACGGCCCCGCCTTCACCGACCTGCGCGACCACCTCGCCGAGCGGGGCGTACCGTTCCGTGTCGTCCGGCACTGGACGGAGCACGAACAGGTCGGCACGGTCTCCGACTTCGGCTCCGCGACCGGGCTGACGGCCCACCCCGCCCGTACGTTCCCCACGGGCTCCGCGATGCCGCCCTCGCCCGTCGCCGGGCCCGGCGCCCATGCGGCCCGGGACGCGTTCGAGGCCCAGTGGGACGCCCTGGAGGACGTTCCGGACGCCGACGGCATCCCGTACGTGCCGGTGACCGACCTCGTCCCCGAGGACTGGGCCCGGCTGCTGCCGCACCCCACCTTCAACCCGGCCCAGGCCGACGCCGTCCCCGCGGTGATGGACGGCGACGACCATCTGATCGTCGTCGCCCCGACCGGCGCGGGCAAGACGCCCGTCGGCATGGTCGCCGCACTGCGTGCCCACGCCGATGGCCGCAAGGCCGCCTGGCTGGTGCCCCAGCGGTCGCTGACCGACGAACTCGACCGCGAACTGGACGTCTGGCGGCGGCACGGGCTCACGGTCGTCCGGCTCACGGGGGAGTACGCCGTCGACGCCGACCTCATCCGCGAGGCCGACGTCTGGGTCGCCACCACCGAGAAGTTCGAGGCGATCTGCCGGAACGGCTCGCTGGGCGGCGCCCTCGCGGAGGTCGGCTGCCTGGTCGTCGACGAGATCCACCTGCTCGGCGATCCGGCGCGCGGCGCCGTACTGGAGGCCGTGCTCACCCGGGTGCGCGAGGACAGCGCCCGGACGCGCATCGTCGGACTGTCCGCGACCGTGGCAAACGCCGACGAGGTCGCCGACTGGCTGGGCGCCCGGCTGATCCGTACCGCCTGGCGGCCCACCCGGCTGACCTGGCAGATCCCCCTGCTCCCCGCGCCGAGGGACGGCGACCGGACCACGCGTGCCGCCGTGGCCCGCACCGCCGCGGCCGTGCGGCTGGCCCGCACCGTCACCGACGAGGGCGGCAGCGTGCTCGTCTTCTGCAGCAGCAAGCGGGGCGTGCGCGCGACGGCCCTCGCCCTCGCCGCGGACCGGGGCGTGCCGACCCACGGCGTCGACGCGGACGACTCGGAACTCGTCGAGCGGCTGTGCGGCAAGGCCGGTGTGGGACTCCACTACCGCGACTGGCCGTTCAAGCGCGAGGCCGAGCGGGCGTTCCGGGCCCGCGAGACCGATGTCCTCGTGGCGACCTCCACCGTGGCCGCCGGGGTGAACCTCCCCGCCCGTGCCGTGATCGTGCGTGACGTCCGGCTCGGTCAGGACCGGATCGAGGTGTCCATGGTGCAGCAGATGTTCGGCCGTGCCGGGCGGGTCGGCGCGGGGGAACGGGAGGGCTGGGCCTTCCTGCTGGCGGACGAGACGGAGCGTCCGGAGTGGCAGGCCCGGCTGACCGCCGGATACACCGTGCGCTCGCGGATCGGGGACCGGCTGCCCAACCACCTCCTCGCCGAGGTGGTGCAGGGCCGGGTGGAGTCCCTGGAGGAGGCCGAGGACTGGTGGACCGGGACGTTCGCCTTCCACCAGGGGCACGACAGCGTGGAACCGCTCCACGACGCCGCGCTCTACCTGACCGAGGCCGGCCTCCTGCGCTCCGCCCGCGGGCCGCAGGGCCAGGAGTTCCTGCAGGCGACCGAACTGGGCATGCTGACCAGCCGGTTCATGGTCGACGCCGAGTCGGCGTACGAACTGGCCCAAGGGGTGGGCAGGCTGCCGGTACCGGCGGACCCGGACCAGGCCGAGCAGCTGCTGACGAGGCTGCTGACCGTGCAGCTCCCCGAACTGGCGGACGCCGCCTTCAGCGACCGGGCGCGCACGACCCTGCGGCGGGTGCTGCGCCACCAGGGCCGGGTGGAGCAGCTGGAGCAGGACCAGAGGCAGCCGGACCAGGACGAGGGGCTGCTCGCCGGGGAACTGGCCTACGCGGTACTGCTGCTGGCGGCCTTCAGCCCGCAGGCGTTCGCCACGCGCGGCGGTTATGTGCTCGGCATCCCGGCCGACAGCCTGACCGGCATCCTGGACGAGGCCCAGCGCTATCTGGCCTGGCTGGGCGCCCAGGGCGAGCTGGGCACCGTCCATCCCTGGGCGGCCGTCGTGGCCGGGGACCTGGCCGAGCGCATCCGCTGGCGCACGCTGGGGCCGGGCCGCGGGGCCGGGCGGCTGCTGTGGATGTGCGGGCGCATGGCCACACCCCAGCTCACCCCCCGCCTGGTCCCGCGGATGTGGCGGGCGGCGCGGGAGCGCGGGGTCGGCGCCCCGGACTGGACGGGCACCACCCCGCCGCGCGACTGCGCGCTCCCGCCGGGACGCTACGAGGCGCTGCTGAAGCAGCGGACCACCGGCACCGTCCTCACGCAGAACTCCGGCTCCGTGCAGGTGACGGCCCCGCAGGGCGCGGTGGTCTGCCTCTGGAACGGCGCGGTGACGGTCCGCTACGCGTCGGACGGCACCCCGGCCCGGCTGGACCATCCGCGCGCAGCCCCCGACGACCCCTCGGCGGGCCGGCGCGGCGCGGCGGTCTTCACCCGCGGCGACCACCTGGCCGCGGGCTGGCTCGCGGCCTACAACGCGACCGGGGACGCCTGATGAAGGGGCCGGACCCGCAGGGCTCGTGCCCCCTGCAGAGGGCCGGCCGCAGCCAGGGTCCGGCCGCAGGCTCACGTGACCGAGCGGGCAGGCACGCAGGAGCTCACCGTCGGTAAGACACGCGGGGTGAAACCCGCGCCCCTTCGGACGACGGGACCACAGGTCCTGGCCGCCGAGACCGACGCCGTGCGTGCGTCGAGGACGAGGAGGGCCGCTGTCGTGCAGACCGCGACGAGGGCGCTCGCTGTCGTGCGACGGCGTTCGGAGAGCCGGCGCTGCACGGACGAGCTCCTCCGGACACGGCTGTGGCGGACGTGCCCCGGTGCCGATCGCATCGAAGGCACGGCATCCGGTGGTTCCGGCACGGGCGACTCGGTGTGCGGGAACCCGACTGCTGCCGGATGGTGGGGAGATGCGGACGTCCCAGGTGATGAGCGAGGCCGACTTCCGGTCGCTGTACCGTCGGCTCAGGGACACGGCACCTGGCGGCGACGTGGACCGGGGCGCCCTGGAGACGATCACCGGGGCGCAGGTGCTGGCGGCCGCCCGCGAGGTGCGGTCCGGACGTACGGTGTCGCTCGCGGCCCCCGTGAACAAGCGTGTCGCACCGGACGACGCCGAACCGGCCCAGCACCGGCTCATCGCCCCGGAAGGCGGCCGGCCCAGTGCGAGCGGCCTGGACTTCGCCCGCGACCGTTTCGCCATGAACATCCACGGCGACGGGAACAGCCACCTCGACGCGCTGTGCCACGTCATCTACGACGGCACGCTGCACGGCGGCCTGCCGGCGGCGGAGGTGCTCTCACCGGACGGCGCCGGCGCCCTGTCCGTCGACCTGGTCCGCGACGGCATCGTCGGCCGTGGAGTTCTCCTCGACATCCCCCGGCTGCACGGCGTCCCCTGGCTCGAACCCGGGGCGCACGTGACCGCCGACGACCTCGCCGCCGCCGAGGCCGAGCAGGGGCTGCGCGTGGGCCGGGGCGACATTCTCCTCGTACGGGTCGGGCACCGCCTGCGGCGCGAGGAACTCGGCCCCTGGGACGTGTCCGACGCCCGCGCCGGGTTCCATCCTGCGGCCATGGAGTTCCTGGCGGAGCGCGAGGTGTCCGTGCTCGGGAGCGACGGCAACAACGACACCGGCCCCAGCCCTGTGCAGGGGGTCGCGTACCCGGTGCATGTGCTCGCCGTCCACGCGATGGGACTGCACCTGCTCGACTACCTGCGGCTCGAGGACCTCGCGCCGGTCTGCGCACAGGAGGGCCGCTGGTCCTTCCTCTGCGTGATCGCCCCGCTCCGGCTGCCCTCGGCCACCGGATGCCCGGTCAACCCGCTCGCGATCCTGTGAGGGGCGGCCCGGACCGCGGAGCCGCCGCGCCCCGGTTCACCCGGACAGCCCAACTCGCCGGGTAGATCACCCGGAGATACGTTGGTGTGCGGGGCGGGATGGCGGCCGGGGCGGATCTCTCGCTCACCCCGGGCAGGACCGGACGAGGCTCCGAGGGCGGTGGCCCGCATGACCGAAGCGCAGCACTACGACGTCATCGTGATCGGCACCGGTGCGGGCGGCGGCACCATCGCCCACCGGCTGGCGGGCACGGGGAAACGGATCCTCCTTCTCGAACGCGGCGGCTATCTGCCCCGCGAGCGCGACAACTGGGACTCGACCGCGGTCTTCGTCAAGGGCAAGTACCGCGCCCCGGAGTTCTGGTTCGACAAGAGCGGCAACAAGTTTCCGCCCGAGGTCAACTACTACGTGGGCGGCAACACCAAGTTCTACGGCGCCGCCCTCTTCCGGCTGCGCCCGGAGGACTTCGGCGAGATCCGCCACCACGACGGCATCTCGCCCGCCTGGCCGCTGCGCTACGAGGACTTCGAGCCCTACTACTCGCAGGCCGAACACCTCTACCTCGTGCACGGCCGGCACGGCGAGGACCCCACCGAGGGTCCCACCAGCGCTCAGTACGCCTACCCGCCGGTCCAGCACGAGCCGCGCATCGAGCAGCTCAGCCACGACCTGGAGAAGCAGGGGCTGCACCCCTTCCACCTCCCGATCGGCGTGAACCTCACCCAGGACGACCGGGGCCGGGCCGTCCACACCAGCGCCTGCATCCGCTGCGACCGCGTCGACGGCTTCCCCTGCCTGGTCGGCGCGAAGTCCGACGCCCAGGTCATCTGCGTCGACCCCGTCCTGGAACAGGCCAACGTCGAGATGGTCACCCACGCGGACGTACGGCGGCTGGAGACGGACGCGACGGGCCGCAGTGTCACCAAGGTCGTCGCCACCGTGGGGGACGGAGACCCCGCCACCGTGGAGTTCAGCGCCGACATCGTGGTCGTGGCCTGCGGCGCCGTCAACTCCGCCGTCCTGCTGCTGCGTTCGGCCGACGACCGGCATCCGCAGGGCCTGGCCAACAGCTCGGACGTGGTGGGCCGGAACTACATGCGGCACAACAACCTCGCCCTCATGGCCGTGTCCAGGGAACCGAACGACACCAAGTTCCAGAAGACTCTGGCGCTGCACGACTGGTACCTGGGATCCGACGACTGGGACTACCCCCTGGGCGGGATCCAGATGCTCGGCAAGTCCGACTCCGAGCAGATCCACGGCGAAGCGCCCCGCTGGGCCGGGGCGGTCGCCCCGGACATGCCGTTCGAGGTGCTGGCCCACCACGCGGTCGACTTCTGGCTGTGCGGGGAGGACCTGCCGGCCGCCGGGAACCGGGTCACCCTGGACCGGGACGACGGGATCCACCTCGCCCTCGACGAGAAGAACAACATCGCCGGGCTGGAGCGCCTGCGGCACAAACTGCAGGGCATGCTCAGCCACTTGGGCATGCACGAACACCGTCTCCTGCCGCACAGCATCTACCTGCACAAGGGGATGCCCATCGGCGCCACGGCGCACCAGGCCGGCACGGTCCGCTTCGGCACCGACCCCGCGACCTCGGCCCTGGACGTCAACTGCAAGGCCCACGACCTCGACAACCTCTACGTCGTCGACACGAGCTTCTTCCCGAGCATCGGAGCGGTCAATCCCTCGCTGACCGCCATGGCCAACGCCCTGCGGGTCGGCGACCACATCGCGGAGCGGCTGCAATGACCTCCCCCCGAAGGAGACCTCCATGGATCGGTACCCGCCCATCGCCGAGCACGGGCTGATCGGGGACCTGCAGACCGCGGCTCTGGTGTCGTCGCACGGCGTGATCGACTGGTTCGCGGCGCCGCGCTTCGACTCGCCCAGCGTCTTCGCCGCCCTGCTCGACCACGACGGCGGCGGCTACTTCCTGCTCGCCCCGGAGCACCCCGAGGGCACCTGGAAACAGCTCTACTACCCGGACACCGCCGTCCTGGTGACCCGTTTCATGTCGCCCGACGGAGTCGGCGAGATCGTCGACTACATGCCGGTCCAGCCGGGTTCGAGAGCGACGGACCGGCACCAGCTGGTGCGAGTCGCCCGCGCGGTGCGCGGCACCGTACGGTTCGAGCTGTCCTGCCGGCCGCGGTTCGACTACGCACGGGCGGACCACCGACTCGATCTCACTCCCGAACGGGCGACGTTCCACGCCCCGGGCGCGACCGCCCACCTGCAGAGCGACATCCCGCTCGAACAGGACGGGAAGGACGTCCGCGGCGCGCGCACGCTCAACGCCGGGGAGGCGGCCGCCGTGGTGTTCACCATGGGCCCGCCCGGAGCAGAGGCGCCGCCACCACCCACCACCGAAGGGATCACCGAGGGCATCTTCGAGAACATCAACTTCTGGCAGCTGTGGGTGCGCACCTCGCGCTACAGCGGCCGCTGGACGGACACGGTGTACCGCTCCGCCATCACGCTCAAGCTGCTGACCTACGCCCCCACGGGCGCTCCGGTCGCCGCCGCCACCATGGGGCTGCCCGAGCAGGTCGGGGGTGAGCGCAACTGGGACTACCGGTACACCTGGGTACGGGACGGGTCGCTGTCGATCCGGGCCCTGCTCGACCTCGGCTTCGTGGACGAGGCGACCCAGTTCATCCACTGGCTCGGCGACCGCCTCCGCGCCCACGAGGGATCGGACGGCGAACCCCTGCAGATCATGTACCGGGTCGACGGTGACCCTCATCTCACGGAGGAGATCCTGGAGCACTTCGAGGGGTACCGCGGCTCCTACCCGGTCCGGGCCGGCAACGCCGCCTCCGACCAGTTGCAGCTCGACATCTACGGCGAGGCCCTGTACGGCCTGGCCGAGGGCCGCGAGGTCGGAGAGCACGCGGGCTACCACGGGTGGAAGGGCCTGGCGGCCACCCTCGACTGGCTCGCCGACTCCTGGGACCGGCCCGACGAGGGGATCTGGGAGACCCGGGGCGGACGCAAGGACTTCACCTACAGCCGGGTGATGTGCTGGACCGCCTTCGACCGTGGCCTGAAGCTGGCGGCCGAGTTCAGCAGGCCGGCCGACACCGCGCGCTGGACCCGCGCCCGGGACGAGATCCTGGAGCAGGTCATGGAACGCGGCTGGAACGAGAAGGAACAGGCCCTCGTCCAGTACTACGGAGGCGACGTCCTGGACGCGTCCCTCCTGCTCGCTCCCCGGGTCGGGTTCATCTCCCCCGGAAGCCCCGGCTGGCTCAGCACGCTGGACGCCATGGACCGGGTCCTCGTCTCCGACAGCCTGGTCTACCGCTACGACCCCCAGGCGTCTCCCGACGGACTGCGCGGGAGTGAAGGGACGTTCAGTCTGTGCACGTTCCTGTACGTCGACGCCCTCGTCCGCGCGGGGCGGCTCGCCGAGGCCCGCTACGCCTTCGAGAAGATGCAGACCTACGCGAACCACGTCGGCCTGTTCGCCGAGGAGATAGGCCCGAGCGGAGAACAACTCGGCAATTTCCCGCAGGCTTTCACTCATCTGTCCCTGATCATGGCCGCGACGACGCTGAACGACGCGCTCGACCGGCTCTGGCGCACCCCCGGCTGAACCCCGGCCCGTGCCTGCCTTTTTGCGGGGCAGGTGAGCCCACGGCGCGGTGGGGTACCCGTGGCCGACGAGCCCGCCGCCGATCGGGCGAAGAACCTCAGTCGGTCAGCCCAACGCGGGCTCACCCGCGCTGCGGCCCCTCGTCCACGGTGTTTGTGTGGCGGCTGAACCTCCGGGCCACGGCCCGGCTGCCCGGGCCACGGAGTGGAGGAGCCAGACATCGTGAGTGCCGCCGAGGGTGCATCGCAGAACGTGATCCCCGCACATCTGCTCAAGGGGCAGAAAGCGCTCGTCACCGGCGCCAACTCCGGGATCGGCCGGGCCACGGCCGTCGCCCTGGGCCGGGCCGGCGCCGACGTGGTCGTGAACTACGTGGCCGGGCGTGAGGACGCCGAGCAGGTGGTCGAGGAGATCAAGGCCCTCGGGGTGAAGGCGGCGGCCTACGAGGCGGACGTGTCCGACGAGGGCCAGGTCGTGGCGATGACGGACCGGATGGTCCAGGAGTTCGGCACGATCGACATCCTGGTCGCCAACGCCGGACTGCAACGCGACGCCCCGCTCACCGAGATGACCGTCGCCCAGTGGCAGAAGGTCCTGGACGTCAACCTCACCGGGCAGTTCCTGTGCGCGCGCGAGGCGACGAAGGAGTTCCTGCGGCGCGGTGTCGTGCCCGAGGTCTCGCGTGCCGCCGGGAAGATCATCTGCATGAGTTCGGTGCACCAGATCATCCCGTGGGCGGGGCACGTGAACTACGCCTCCTCCAAGGGCGGCGTCCAGATGATGATGCAGACCCTCGCCCAGGAACTCGCCCCGAAGAAGATCCGGGTGAACGCGGTCGCCCCCGGGGCCATCAAGACCCCCATCAACCGCAGTGCCTGGGAGACCCCGGAGGCCCAGAAGGACCTCCTGCGGCTGATCCCCTACGGCCGTGTCGGCGATCCCGAGGACATCGCCTACGCCGTCGTCGGCATCGCCTCCGACCTCATGGACTACGTCGTGGGCGCCACCCTCTACGTGGACGGCGGGATGACCCTCTTCCCCGGCTTCGCCACCGGCGGCTGACTCGCCCCGGTCCGTCTGCCCACCGGGAGACACCCATGCACTTCACGGTCACCCTGCTGGCGGACACGCCGGCGCAGATGCTCCCGGCCAGATCCCAGATGGCCTTCACCCTCGCCTCCCACATCATCCTGGTGCCGCTGGGCGTGGCGCTGCCGCTGATCACACTGATCATGCACGGCTACGGCCTGCGCCGCGGCGACGAGACCGCCCTGCTGCTGGCCCGCCGCTGGTCGGCGGTGATGGCGGTCCAGTTCGCCATCGGCGTCGTCACCGGCACCGTGCTGTCCTTCGAGTTCGGGCTGCTGTGGCCGGGCATGATGGGCAGGTGGGGCGATGTCTTCGGCATCGGCTTCGGGGTCGAGGCATGGGCCTTCTTCCTGGAGGCCGTCCTCATCGCCATCTATCTGTACGGATGGCGAAGGCTCCCCGCCCGCACCCACTTCCTGCTCGCACTGCCCCTGCCCTTCGCGGCCCTGCTCGGCGCCTTCGGCATCCTGGCCGCCAACTCGTGGATGAACACCCCGCGGGGCTTCACCCTGGACGCCGCAGGCAATCCCGTCGACGTGAAGATCTGGAAGGCGATCTTCACGCCCATGTTCGGTCCGCAGTACTGGCACTTCGTCGTGGCGATGTTCGTCACGGCGGGCTACGTCGTGGCCGGCGTCTACGCCGTCGGCCGGCTGCGCGGGCGCCGGGACCGGTATCACCGGCTCGGCTTCACGATCCCTTTCACGCTGGCCGCGGTGCTCACACCGGTGCAGTTCATGCTCGGGGACTCCATCGCCCGGCAGGTGTTCCACAAGCAGCCGGTGAAGTTCGCCGCGATGGAGATCGTCTGGAACACCGACACCCATGTCCCGGAGTACCTCTACGGCCGGCTGCACCCCGACGGTGCGGTCTCCGGCGGTGTCAAGATCCCCCAACTCGACTCGATCCTCGCCGGTTTCCGCCCGGACACCAAGGTCACCGGTCTCACGTCGGTGCCGGCCGGTGACCGCCCGACGCCTGCCGAGGCCACCATCACGCACTTCGCGTTCGACACCATGGTCTTCATCGGCTCGCTGCTGATCCTGCTCGCCCTCTGGTACGGCGTCCTGTGGCTGTGGCGCCGCCGGCTGCCCACCTCCCCGTGGTTCTTCCGGGGCGCCGCGTGCGCGGGCGTGGCCTCCGTCGTCGCCGTCGAATGCGGCTGGATCACCACCGAGGTGGGACGCCAGCCGTGGATCGTCTACCAGAACATGCGTGTCGCGGAAGCGGTGACGTCGACGCGTTCCACCAGCTTGTGGATCATGTTCGGGCTGGTCGTCCTGGTGTACGTCTTCGTCTTCGGGTCGTTCCTGGCGGTGCTGCTGAAGATGCGCGCACGCTGGCGGCTCGCCGACGAGCGGGGCGGACCGCAGACTCCGCGGGAGGCACCGGAGACGGACACGCCGTACGGGCCGCGTTCCCCGGTCGGGTCCGCCGGCACGCCCGGATCCGGAGGCGAAGCGACCGGCTCGTCCCAGGGGGGCCGGACGTGATCGCCGGAGTCATCGCGGTCGTCCTGCTGCTCGCGGTCGCCGCGTACGCCTGCGGTGGCGGCACCGACTACGGAGCGGGCTTCTGGGATCTGACCGCCGGCGGAGCGGAACGCGGCAAGCGCCCCCGATGGCTGATCGACCACGCGATGGCTCCGGTGTGGGAGGTCAACAACGTCTGGCTGATCTTCGTGCTGGTCATCATGTGGACGGGCTTTCCCGTGTTCTTCCAGCGGGTGTTCACGGCGATGTGGCTGCCGCTGGCACTGGCCGCCGTGGGCACCGTGCTCCGCGGGGCCGGCTTCGCCCTGCGCAAGCCCCTGACGAGGCTGGCCGGCCGGCGCCTGTACGGTGCGATGTTCGCCGTCGCCTCGCTGCTGACGCCGTTCTTCCTGGGCGCCGCGGCCGGGGGAGTGGCCTCGGGCCGGGTGACCGCGGCCGCGACGGCGTCGACGGACGCCTGGGCCAACCCCACCTCACTGCTGTTCGGCCTGCTCGCCATCGCGACCACGGCGCTGCTCGGGGCCGTGTTCCTGGCCGGCGACGCCCGGCGCTTCTCCGTGCCGGACCTCGACGGTTACTTCCGGCGGCGGGCGCTGGCGGCACTGGCGGTCGTCGCCGTACTCGCCGTGATCACCCTGTTCGTCACGCACGGGGACGCCCCCTACGTGTGGCACGGGCTCACCCACGGGGTGGGCCTCGTCTTCGTGAGCGTGGCGGTCCTGACCACCCTCGCGACCGCGTGGCTGCTCACCCGCCCGTCCGCGGACTGGTCCCGGGTCACGGCGGTCGCGGTGGTGGCGTCGGCCGTCATCGCCTGGGGCATGGCCCAGCGCCCCTACCTGATCCCGACCTCACTCACCGTCGCGGAGGGCGCGGGCGCGCACACCACACTGCGCTGGCTCGGGCTCGTCACCCTCGTCGCCTTCGTGCTGGTCTTTCCCGCGGTCGCCCTGCTGTACTGGCTGGACACCCACGGTGAGCTGGAGGGGCTCACCGACGCCGAGTTGCAGCGCGGTGGAGCGGGTGACGAGGGGTGACCTCGGGGGGCGTTCTCCCCTGACGACCGGCGTGAAAGCGACTCCTGCTGCCGTTCACGCCGGCCGACCTCGGCGGTCTTCCTCCGGGATGGCCTGCGCTCACGGACGCGACCCGAGGGCTGGTCGGCGCACGCTTCCTGGCGCGGACGAGGGACGGAGCCCTGCTGGTCAACATCGCCCGTGGCCCGGTCGTGGACACCACGGCACTGGTCGGCGAGCTGCGCAGCGGGCGGTTGAGCGCGGCACTCGACGTCACGGACCCGGAGCCGCTGCCGCCGGGGCGTCCCCTGTGGACGACTCCCCGCACCCTGATCAGCCCCCACGCGGCCGCCACCACCTCGCCGTTCCGCCCCCCGGGCACTGGCGCTGGTCCGCGCCCAGCCGGCCCGGTACACGGCCGGAGAGCCCCTGGCCAACGTGGTGGCCACGCCCGACTTCAGGAAGTCGCCCTGAGGAAGTCGATGAGCGCCGCGTTCACCTCGTCGGGGCGTTCCTGCTGAGTCCAGTGGCCGCAGCCCGCCAGCTTGAGGGGCTCGCGCCGCAGGTTGGGCATCAGGGCGGGCAGGCGCTCGATGAGTTCGGGCGTGCCGGGGAAGGCGGGGACGATGTCACGGTCGCCGTAGACGTACAGGGCGGGCGGGGTGACGACGGCGCCGTGCCACGCAGCGGTCAGTTCCCAGTTGCGGTCGAGGTTGCGGTACCAGTTGAGCGCCCCGGTGAAGCCCTGGGAGAAGCTCTCGGTGAGGGCGTCGAGGTCGTCCTCGGTGAACCACTCGGGCAGTTCCTCGGGGTCGGTCATGGCCGCGAGCCAGCCGCGCTCGGGGTCCACCAGAGGCTGCCGGCCCTCGCCGGCGCCGGGAGCGTCGCCGGAAGCCCAGTAGAAGATCCTCCGCAGAGCGGTGCGGGTGTCCTTCGCGAGCTCGGCGTCGGCGACGCCGGGCCGGTTGAAGTAGTTCCAGTAGAAGCGGCCGCCGAACAGCTGGTCCATGGCGGCCAGCGGAGGCTGGGGCCCGCGGAAGGGCGGCGGCACGCTCAGGCCGGCCACTCCGAGCACCATGTCGGGCCGCAGCAGGGCGGTGTGCCAGGCGACCGGCGCACCCCAGTCGTGCCCGACGACATACGCCTTCTCCTCACCCAGGGCGTGGATCAGTCCGACGACATCGCCGACCAGGTGGAGGATGGTGTAGGCGTCGACATCGTGGGGGTGGTCGCTGCGTCCGTATCCGCGCTGGTCGGGGGCGACGACTCGGAACCCCGCCGCGGCCAGGGGGCCGAACTGGTGGTGCCAGGAGTGCCATGACTCGGGGAAGCCGTGCAGCAGCACGACCAAGGGGCCGTCGCCCTGCTCGGCGATGTGCAGCCGAACGCCGTTCACGTCAACCATGCGATGCTCAACCATGTACCCGAGCGTAGGCGCCGTGATCATCCGGCGGCGGTACCGGAGCCGGGCCTGTCGCGGGCCTGCCCCGTTCGCTCACCCGGGCTCCGCAGGGTGCGGCGCCTCGGTCTGCTCCCTCACGCGCCCCAGAGCGTGACGTACACCGGGGGCCGGAACCGGGAGGGCGGGACTCCCGCGCCGGGCGCGCGCATGACGCGGGTCGCCGCGGGCGTGTGCAGGAAGTGCAGGAACGCGTCGGTGGCCGGCGAACGCTGCTCCGGCCGCAGGACGGTGGCGTGCCACGTGGCGTCCGACGGCGTGGCCGGGGTCTCCAGGATGCGCAGCTCGTCCCGGAGGATGCGGGGCGACACCAGATGCGCCGGCGCCGGTGCCACCCCCGCGCCCTCGGCGGCGGCCGCCCAGGTCGCGGCCTGGTTGGGGAACACCCACACATGTCCCTCGCCGACCTGGAGCCGGCGCAGCAGCCGCCCGGAGTCCGCGTCCGGATCGGTCCCGGAGGAGTCGACCAGCCACGACCACTGCGGCGGGGGACCGGGCGGCCGCGGCGACCTGGCGCCGGTCACCACGACCAGCTGGGTGCGGAACAGCGGCTCGCTGACCAGTTCGCCCCTGCGGGCCGCGCCCAGATACGGTCCGAGCGCGACATCGGCCAGCCGGTTCTCCACCAGTACGCGGATCTCGTTGCCGGAGGCCACCCCGAACGAGGTCTCGGTCCGGCGCCCCGAGCGACTGGCGAAGGCCTCCACGAGCGACGGGAGCACGAACTCGGCCAGCGTGCTCGTGGCGACGACCCGCAGCTCGTCGGGCGCACCCCGGGCCGCCCGCACCGCGGCCTCGGCATCCGCGCTCAGCGCGACCATCCGCGTCGCGACCGGCAGCAGTCGCGCCCCGGCGGGTGTCAGACGCATCCCACCGCCGCCGGTGCGCCGGATGAGCGGATCGCCGTAGTGCGTCCGCAGCGCGGCGAGCGCCTGCGACACGGCGGACTCGCTCACGTCCAGAGCCCGCGCCGCGGCGCCCACCGAACCGAGCCGGGCAACCAGCACGAAGCTGCTGAGCTGCGTGACGGTCACCATCCGATTTTCCCGCCTCCGGCCTGATAAGTGAATGCTTATCCACCCATTGCATGACCGGTACGGAAGAGCGCAGCATCACTGCAGCAACGGGCACAGCGATCCAGGAGGGCCCGATGCAAGTACCGGCTGCATTCCAGTACGAGAAGGCCACCAGCCTCGAGCAGGCCGTCGAACTGCTCGCACGGTACGGCCCCGAGGCCCGGGTGGTGGCGGGCGGACACAGCCTGCTGCCGATGATGAAGCTGCGGCTGGCCCAGCCCGAAGCCCTGATCGACATCAACGGCCTGACCGAGCTGGCGCTCATCCGGGTGGACGGGCACGACCTGGCCGTCGGAGCCATGGTCCGCCACGCGGAGCTGCTCGCCTCACCGGTCGTCGGCGAGCACTTCCCCATCCTGCGGGACGCGGAACGGGTCATCGCCGATCCGCTGGTCCGCAACCGCGGCACCGTGGGTGGCTCGCTGTGCCAGGCCGACCCGTCGGAGGACCTGTCCGCGGCGTTCTCGGCACTGCGGGCGACCCTCGTCGCCCAGGGGCCCGGCGGCAGACGCACCATCGCGATCAGGGAGTTCTTCCTCGGTCCGTACGAGACCGCGCTGCACGAGGCAGAGCTGCTCGTGGAGATCCGCGTGCCCATCCGCTCGCACGCCAGCGCCTACCGCAAGGTCGAGCGCCGGGTCGGCGACTGGGCGGTCGTCGCCGCCGGAGCAGTGCTGGAGATCTCCGGCGGGGCCGTCACCGAGGCCGGGATCGGCCTGACCGCGGTGGGGGCCCCACGGTTCGTGGCCGAACGGGCCGAGGACTTCCTGCGCGGCGGACGGCCGGACGACGAGGCCTTCGCCGAGGCGGGCCGGATCGCCGCGCAGGAGTGCAGGCCGACGGCCGACCAGCGCGGCCCGGTCGACTACAAGCGGCATCTGGCCGGGGAGCTGACCACGCGCGCGCTGCGCGCCGCCGCCGCACGTGCCCAGGGGCAGGAGGCGTGACATGCGGATCACCGTGACCGTGAACGGCGAACAGCACACGAGGGACGTGGAGCCCAGGCTGCTGCTCGTGCACCTTCTGCGCGACGAACTCGGACTCACCGGCACCCACTGGGGCTGCGACACCTCCAACTGCGGGGTGTGCACCGTCTGGCTGGACGGGACGCCCGTCAAGTCCTGCACCGTGCTCGCGGTGATGGCCGACGGCCATGAGGTGCGCACCGTCGAGGGCCTGGCGCACGGGGCCGAACTCGACCCGGTGCAACAGGGCTTCATCGCCTGCCACGGGCTGCAGTGCGGCTTCTGTACGCCGGGAATGATGATGACCGCCCGCTGGCTGCTCGACCACGACGCCGATCCTTCCGAGGAGGACATCCGCGAGGCGATCTCCGGACAGGTGTGCCGCTGCACCGGTTACGAGAACATCGTGCGCTCCGTCCGCTGGGCCGCCGAGCACGGCGGCGGGCGGAAGAGCGCCGACGCGGGCACCGAGCCGGCACCCGGCCGTGAGGAGCCGGCGCCGGGCCGCGAGGAGGTGCGGGCATGACGACCACCGAGGAACGGCCGGTCGGTTTCGGCCGGATGCCCCGCAAGGAGGACGCGCGGTTCGTCCGCGGCCACGGGACCTACGTCGACGACGTACGGCTGCCCGGCATGCTGCACGGCGCCATACTGCGCAGCCCGCTGGCGCACGCCCGGATCGTGTCGATCGACACCAGCGCCGCCGAGGCGCACCCGAAGGTCAGGGCCGTGATCACCGGGGAGACCCTGGCCGGTCTCGGGCTGGCCTGGATGCCCACGATCTCGTACGACACCCAGGCGGTGCTCGCCACCGACAAGGTGCGTTTCCAGGGCCAGGAGGTCGCCTTCGTCGTCGCCGAGGACCGCTACGCCGCGCGGGACGCTCTCGAGCTGATCGACGTGGAGTACGAGCCGCTGCCGCCGGTCGTCGACGCCCTGCGGGCGATGGAGCCGGACGCACCGGTGATCCGCGACGACAAGGAGGGGCAGCGGGACAACCACATCTTCGACTGGTCGGCGGGCGACAAGGAGCGCACCGACGAGGTCTTCGCGGGCGCCGAGGTCGTGGTGGCGCAGGACATGCTGTATCCGAGGGTGCACCCGGCGCCGCTGGAGACCTGCGGCACCGTCGCGGACATGGACGCCATCACCGGGAAGCTGACGGTCTGGTCCACCACGCAGGCCCCGCACGCCCACCGCACGCTGTACGCGATGGTGGCCGGCATCCCGGAGCACAAGATACGCATCATCTCCCCGGACATCGGAGGCGGATTCGGCAACAAGGTCGGCATCTACCCGGGTTACGTGTGCGCGGTCGTCGGTTCGATCGTCACCGGCAAGCCGGTCAAGTGGGTGGAGGACCGCTCGGAGAACCTGATGAGCACGTCCTTCGCCCGCGACTACCACATGCACGGGGAGATCGCGGCGACGAAGGACGGGAAGATCCTGGGCCTGCGCGTCCGGGTGATCGCCGACCACGGCGCGTTCAACGCCACCGCGCAGCCGACGCAGTTCCCGGCCGGCTTCTTCGGGGTGTTCACCGGCTCGTACGACCTGGCCGCCGCGCACTGCACCGTGACCGGTGTCTACACCGACAAGGCGCCCGGCGGTGTCGCCTACGCCTGCTCGTTCCGCGTCACCGAGGCCGTGTACCTGGTCGAGCGCATGGTCGACGTGCTCGCCGCCGAACTCGGCATGGACCCGGGCGAGTTGCGGATGCGCAACCTGCTGCGGCCCGGGCAGTTCCCGTACCGGACGCAGACGGGGTGGGAGTACGACTCCGGTGACTACCCGCGCGCCCTGCGGCTGGCGATGGACATCGCGCACTACGAGGACCTGCGCCGGGAACAGGCCGAGAAGCGCGAGCGCGGCGAGCTGATGGGCATCGGGGTCAGCTTCTTCACCGAGGCGGTCGGCGCGGGCCCGCGGGGGCACATGGACATCCTGGGCCTGGGCATGGCCGACGGTGCCGAGCTGCGGGTCCACCCGACCGGCAAGGCGGTCCTGCGGATCTCCGTGCAGACCCAGGGCCAGGGCCACGAGACTACGTTCGCGCAGATCGTCGCCGAGGAACTGGGCATCCCTCCCGAGGACGTCGAGGTGGTGCACGGCGACACCGACCAGACCCCGTTCGGGCTCGGCACCTACGGATCCCGCTCGACGCCGGTGTCCGGAGCGGCGGCCGCGATGGTCGCCCGCAAGGTGCGCGAACGCGCGAAGACCGTCGCCTCAGCCATGCTCGAAGTGAGCCCGGACGACCTGGAATGGGAGAAGGGCCGCTGGTACGTCACGGGCGACCCCGACCAGGGACGGACCATGACCGAGATCGCGCTCGCCGCGCACTCCACCCTGGAACTGCCCGAGGGCGTCGAGGGCCACCTGGACGCCAGCTGCGTCTACAACCCGCCGAACCTCACCTTCCCCTTCGGCGCGTACATCTGCGTCGTCGACGTGGACGCGAGCACCGGCCAGGTGAAGGTCCGCCGGTTCGTCGCCGTGGACGACTGCGGCAACCGGATCAACCCCATGATCGTCGAGGGTCAGGTGCACGGCGGACTCGCCGACGGCCTCGGCATGGCGCTCATGCAGGTGATCGCCTTCGACGAGGACGGCAACTGTCTCGGCGGGTCGTTCATGGACTACCTGCTGCCCACCTCGGTCGAATGCCCCTCGTGGGAGCTCGGCGAGACCGTCACCCCCTCCCCGCACCACCCCATCGGAGCCAAGGGCGTCGGCGAGTCCGCCACGGTGGGCTCGCCCGCCGCGGTGGTCAACGCCGTGGTCGACGCGCTGAAGCCGCTCGGCGTACGCCATGTCGACATGCCGCTGACGCCCGCCGCGGTGTGGCGGGCCGCGCAGGGCCGGCCGCTGCGCACCGACCTTGCGATCACCTGAGGCGCCCGCGATGACCGACCCCGAACTGCTGACCCGGGCGGACGCGCTCCGGCACGGCCGGACACCGTTCGTGCTGGCCACCGTCGTCCACGCGGAACGTCCCACGAGCGCCAAGCCCGGGGACAGCGCGCTGGTGCTGCCCGACGGCACGGTCGAGGGCTTCGTGGGCGGCAGCTGCGCCGAGACGACGGTGCAACTGCAGGGGCTGCGGGTGCTGCAGACCGGCGAGTCGCTGCTGCTGAGGATCACGCCCGGCGTGGACACCGGCACCGACGGCGCGCAGGAGTCCGTCGAAGGCCTGGTCACGGTGGCCAATCCCTGTCTGTCGGGCGGAACGCTCGACATCTTCCTGGAGGCCAACCTCCCCCCGGCGCTGGCGTACGTCTACGGACACGCCCCCATCGCCCGCGCCCTGCTCGACGTCGGCCGTGTGCTCGGCCTCGACGCCCGGCCGGCCTCGCCCGGGGAGCCGCTGCCACCCGACCTGGACGTCGTCGTCATCGCCACACACGGCCGCGACGAGGAGACCGTGCTGACCGGGGCCGCACGCGCCGGGGTCCCGTACATCGGGCTGGTGGCCAGTCCGAGGCGCGGCGCGGCGGTGCTCGCCGGGCTGGACGTCACCGACGAACAACGCGCGCGCGTCCACACCCCGGCCGGTCTGGACATCGGCGCACGGACACCGGCGGAGATCGCGCTGTCGGTGTACGCCGAGATCATCGCCCTGCGGCCGCAGACGGCCCGGGTGGCGCGCCCCGGAATCGGCACCGCGGCGCCGCAGGGCGTGGCCGAGGGCGTGGATCCCGTGTGCGGCATGACCGTGGCGGTCAAGCCAGACACCCTCTCGCTCGACCGGGCCGGCGGCCGGGTGTACTTCTGCGGGCCGGGGTGCCGGCACGCCTTCGCCGACGACCCCTCCCGTTACGCGCATGCCTGACCTCGACCCCCTCGTACCCGATGTCCCCGCCCTGCGCTCGGGGCTCGACGCGCTCGGCTACCTGGCCGACGACGCCCTGGCCACGGCGCTGCTGCTGGCCGTGCGCATGCGGCAGCCGATCCTGCTGGAGGGCGAGCCGGGCGTCGGCAAGACCGAGGCGGCCCGCGCGCTCGCCGCCGTGCTGGACACCCCGCTGATCCGGCTGCAGTGCTACGAGGGACTGTCCTCGGCCGAGGCCCTCTACGAGTGGAACTACCCACGGCAGTTGCTGGCCATCCGGCTCGCCGAGTCGCGTGGGGAGCCCCTGCGGGACGCCGACCTGTTCACCGAGGACTACCTGCTGCCACGGCCGCTGCTCGCCGCGATCTGCCACCCGGGACCACGGCCGGCGGTGCTCCTCATCGACGAGGTGGACCGTGCCGACGACGAGTTCGAGGCGTTCTTGCTGGAACTGCTCGCCGACGCCGCGGTCACCATCCCGGAACTGGGCACGCGGACGGCCGCGGTACCCCCGGTGGCCGTACTGACCTCCAACCGCACCCGGGATCTGCACGACGCGCTCAAACGCCGCTGCCTCTACCACTGGATCGACTACCCGGACACCGCGCGGGTCGCCGCGATCATCCGCAGACGGGTGCCGGAGTCGGCCGAGTGGCTGGCCCCGCGCGTGGCGCACGCAGTGGCGCGCCTGCGGGCCCGGCAGGAGCTGACCAAGCCGCCCGGCATCGCCGAGGCGATCGACTGGGCCGGCGCACTGCGCACACTGGGCCTGTCCGTCCTCGACGCCGAAGCCGCCGACCGCACCCTCGGGGCGGTGCTGAAGTACGCCGAGGACCTCGATGCCGTGCGCCGGGCGGGACTGGCGGAACTGATCGACGCGGAGGCGGGCACCGATGCCTGACCTGCCGGAACTGGCCGCCTCGTTCACCGCCGTCCTGCGCGACGCGGGGATCGAGGTGGGCCCCGACCGCACCCGGGCCTTCGCCCGGGCGCTGACCCTGCTGACACCGTCGACCACACGCGAACTGCGGCACTGTGCGCTCGCCACCCTGGTGTCCGACCCCGGGCAGATCGAGCCGTTCGACACGGTCTTCCGGGAGGTCTTCGGCGGCCCGGCGGACCGCGCGGTACAGCGCGGACAGCCCGGTGACCCGGCCCGCTCCCTCCCGCGCACCCTTCCCGGCCGCGTCCCCGGGGCCCGCGAGGCCACCGCGGACGGACGCAGCCGGGAGGCCGGCGCACAGCAGCGGGAGGCTCCGGTCCCCCTCGCCGCCAGTCCGCTCGACCGCCTCGCGAGCCGCGACTTCGCGGACCTGTCGGCCGAGGAACTGGCGCGCCTCTCCGAGGTGATGCGCATCCTGGTGCTCCGCACCCCGACCCGGCCGTCCCGGCGGCACCGCACCGCACACCACGGCCGGCGCATCGACGTGCGCCGCACCCTCTCCGAAAGCCGTCGCACCGGCGGACACCCGCTGCGGCTACGCCGCTTCGTGCCCCGCACCCGGTCCCGGGACCTGGTCGTGCTCTGCGACATCTCCGGCTCGATGGAGCCCTATGCCCGCGCGATGCTGCAACTGCTCTACTGCGCCGCCCGCGCCGCCCGCGCCGAGGTCTTCACCTTCGCCACCCGCCTCACCCGCCTCACACCCGTCCTCCGGCGGGCAGGGCCGGACGACGCCCTGGCACGGGCCGGACGGGCGGCCCCGGACTGGTCCGGGGGCACCCGGATAGCGCAGTGTCTGGCGGAGTTCAACGAGCGGTTCGGACGGCGCGGCATGGCGCACGGCGCCGTGGTCGCCATCGTCTCCGACGGCTGGGACACCGGCCCGCCCGCCGACCTCGCCACCCACATGGCGCGGCTGTCCCGGGTCGCCTACCGCGTCGTCTGGGTCAACCCGCGCACGGCGAGCCCTCGTTACCGTCCGCTCGTGGCCGGCATGGCCGCGGCACTGCCCTACTGCGACGCCGTCGTCAGCGCCCACAGCCTCGCGGCCCTGGACGACTTCACCGCCGCGCTGTCCGCCCCGCGCCGCCGCCGGTGACGAGCGCTGCGCACAGCCCTGGACCCCGCCGTGTCAGCCGCCCGCGCCGGGCCCGCCGTCCGGCTCCTGGAGGTGGACGTACGGTTGCAGTGCCGCCGCGTCCAGTG
This sequence comes from Streptomyces sp. BK340, assembly GCF_007827595.1. Lineage (GTDB taxonomy): Bacteria > Actinomycetota > Actinomycetes > Streptomycetales > Streptomycetaceae > Streptomyces. The sequence continues at coordinate 270,424 of NZ_VISR01000003.1, read as the reverse complement.
GCCCGTGGGCCGGTGCGGGAGCAGCGGCCGGGAACTGCGGCGGGAGCGGTTCGAGGCGTTCCGCCTGTCCCATCGCGGGTTCGCCGGTGAAGCCGAGCTGTGCCCAGACCAGGCCCGCCAGGTCCGGCAGCAGCGGACGGCCGAGCAGCGCCACGCCGACCAGCCACTCCGCGTCGGCGTCGAGCGGAGTGCGCGCCCAGTCGTCGAACGCCCCCACGGCGGCCGTCAGATCGGGTGAGTAAGGCGTGAGCAGCGCGTACTGGTCGGCCGCGGCCTTGAGCGCCAGGTCCGCCCGCCGCACCGGACCGGACTGCCGGCGCAGCCGGTCGAGGGCCGGGCGCAGTACCTTGGCCTCCCAGTCACGCAGGGCGTTGACGTGCCCGGTCAGCGCCTGGGTCGACGTCTCGGCGGGGCCGTGGTCGAGCGGCGCGTGGAGCAGGGCGTAGCGCAGCTCGTCGGAGGTCACGGAAGTGCCCTCCAGCAGCTCGGAGAGCCAGATGCCGTGCCGCTTGCTGGTGGAGCACTTGTGTCCCTCGAAGTGCAGCATGCCGTTGACGACCGTGGCGTCGAAGGGGCTCAGCGTGCCCTGCGAACCCTGTGCCAGCACGTCGGGGACGAGCAGCCCAGGAGTGGAGTTGTCACTGCCGAACAGGCCGACCGTCGTGACGCCGCTGCCCGGGGCGAACGGGTTCACGGCGGCACCGGTCAGTGTCTGGTGCACCTCACCGCAGTAGACGCTGTAGAGGAAGTAGCCGTTGCTGATGACCTTCCCCGCAGGCAGAGTCCCGCTCCGGATGCCCCAGTCGCCCTGACCGGTCAGCCGGACACGGCCGCCGTGCTTGTCCAGGGCACGCAGCAGCGGAGCGAGGAACACGGGCCGCAGTCCGGCCGCCCGGTGCCGGTCGGCGACGGCCTGTGGATCGGCGGCCGTCGCGAACCAGTTCTCCTCCGTGCGCCACTCGACCGGGCTGTCCGTCAGCCGGGACCGGGCCCGCAGGATCTGCTCGGGGACGAAGTACTCGCCGCAGTAGGTGCAGGTGCTGCCCCCGCACGGGCGTTCGCAGTGCGGGCAGTCGCCCGCGATCCACGGGCCGACGAGCGGCCGGCCCGTGTCCTGCGCGTAGGGGATCCGCTCCCTCTCCGGGCGGGCGGCGCCGGTGGTCCGCAGCCGGGTCAGGACGTCCTCGTGCAGCCGCCGGTAGGCGTCGCGGTGCTCGGGACCCGCCGGATCGATCCACACGTCCAAGCCGATGGACAGGCGGGCGAGGTCGCGCGCGATGCCCGCGTGGTGGTCGCGGTAGGTCTCCTCCGGGGAGCGGCCCTCGCGGTGGGCGGCGGCCACCACCCAGTCCTCGTAGGCGTCGCTGCCGGTGATGACCGCGACCTCGTGGCCCTGGGCACGCAGCGCCCGGGCGATGACGTCGGCCCGGAGATAGGTGCCGCCGCCGTGGCCGATGTGCAGCCGGCCGTTGGGCGTCGGCTGCATGGGAACGAGCAGGACCTTGTGATGGATGTGCATGGGAGCGGGGTCACCCCTTGGCGAGGACGGTCACGAGCAGGTCGGTCAGGTCGGGCAGGGCGGCGATCCTGGGCCCGGCCCACGAGCGCGGCTCACCGCACTCCACCAGGACGGCGGTCATGCCCGCGGCGGCGGCACCGGCGAGCTCCCCGTCGGTGCCGTCACCGACGAAGACACAGGCCGACGGCGGAACACCGAGCCGGTCGGCGGCTGTGCGGAACAGCTCCGGATCCGGTTTCATGACGCCGGCTTCGGCGGAGAGCAGCAGTTCGTCGAAGCGGTCGGCGAAGGCCGACCCGCGCACCATCTCCCGCACGTCGGAGGTGCAGTTGGAGACCAGGGCCGTGCGCAGGCCCAACTGCCTCGCCACCGTCACGGCCTGGACGGCGCCCGGCAGCGGGGTGGCGAAGGCCTCGCCGTGCAGCCGGCGGCGGGTGGCCGCCGCCCGGGCCGCCTGGGCAGGCGACCAGGTGCCCGCCAGATGGTCGCGCAGCCAGTCCAGGTAGTCGGCGAACGGCCTGGTCTCACGCACCTCCCTGGTGCGTTTCCACGCGTCCGCGAGATCCTCGGACCGCTGACCGAGCTCCACGGCGGTGGCCTCGAACGTGCGCCGTTTCAGCTCGTCCGGCAGCGGCACCAGTGTCTTCCACAGGTCGAACAGCACGGCGTGCGGCCCGCCGGGCCAGGACAGTACGACGGGCTCCTGCCAGCGGGAGTTGTCGAGGATCACGTCCGCGAGCGTCCGCGGTGCGTGCTCGCCGAGGTAGGCCCGCTGGGCGGGCAGGTACTTGTCGTGGTACTTCCGCATCACCTCTTCGCCCTGGGCGGGCAGATCACGCGACCGGGCCCGTTCCAGCACCGTGTCCTCGTCCACGTGCAGGTGCACGAAGAGGTCGACATGGGGCCTGGTCTCGGCGCGGTACAGGAAGACGCCCTCCAGGATCACCACAGCGCCGGGATCGATGTCGTAGCGGATCGTGGTCCACTCGTCCGTGGGCAGGTCCAGGCGCGCCACGGTGCGGTGCAGCCTCCCCTCGGCCCGCAGGGGGGCCAGGACTTCGGCGGCCAGCCGGGTGAAGTCGATGCTGCGCTCGTAGTACTGGCGCGGCTCCGGCAGCGCGGGGTCGTAGCGTTCGGCCCGCGGGCGGTGGAAGTCGTCGACGTGCACCACCGCGGCGGGCACGCCCCTGGCCTGCAGCGCGACCCGCAGCCGTTCGGCCATCCGCGACTTGCCCGCGGTGTCGACTCCGGTGACGCCGACCACGTACGGGCGTGCCGGGACGCCGCCTCGCCGCTCATCGATCAGCGCGGCCAGCGCGTCCGGAACCGGTCCGCCGCTCATGCGCCCACCTCCGCCACCGGTGCCACCAGTCGGTCCAGGCGGCTCGCCAGCCGCTCGTACAGGTCGCTCGCGTAGGCGGTGTCGTCCCTGCGGTCGAGCGGGGTGGGTTCCACCCGCAGCACGGACAGCAGGGGGTGCGCGGTCCCGCTCAGCAGCAGCGCTCCGTCGTCGTCGGCGAGCAGCCGGGCGGGGGAGTCCCCGGGGCGCGCCGGCACGCCGTCCACGTGGATGTCCGGCGCCCGGCCGTGGTAGCCGAGCGCCTGGACGATCAGTGCGGCCTCGTCGAAGCCGTCGGCAGCGTCGGCGAGTACGGGCGCGTCCACGAGCGCGGCGCCGGGCACCTCGCCCGCCCAGAGGGCGCAGTACAGGGCACGTGACTGGTGACGCAGCCCCGAGTCCCGGTAGACGATGCCGGTGGCCGGGCACACGTCGGCGACGGGGTCGAACGGGCGCTCCCGGCCCGGCACCTGACCGAGCCGGGCGAGATCCGCGCTGTCGTACATGAGCCGGGCCGGACCGCGCCTGACGACCCGGAGGGCGGGCAGCGGCGCGCCGGGGTGCTCGGAGCGCAGTTCCGCCCGCACGTCGAGCAGGGTCTGCAGGGCGGACATCGCGCTGTGCGAGCAGCCGGCGACGACGACCGGGCGGCCGGCGGCCGCGAGGAGCCTGTCCTTGACGTCCTGGCGGTGGCCGACGGAGATCACGGTTCCCGACGCCAGCACCTTCGACCGCCAGCGGGCCAGCTCCGGATGCGGCCGTTCGGTGCGCCCGGTGGCGAGCACCACGTGCCGTGCCGACTCCGTGCTGCCGTCGGAGAGTTGCAGCACCACCCGCCGCTGCCGGCTGTCGGCGTGCACCGCGACGACCGCGCTGCCCAGGCGCACCCCCTCCGGTCCGAGGGCGTCCGCGAGCGTGCCTCCGAGTGCGGTGAGGGCGGTGGCCAGCCGCTCCATGGCCACCGGCTGCTCGGCGTGGACGACGTCGGCCAGCGCGCGGGAGCGGGCCAGGGACGCGAACGGGCCGCTCGGGTCCAGGTGCTTGAAGAAGCGGGAGCCGATGGAGGTGGTGGTGATCCTGTACCGGGCGAAGCCGCCGGGGCCCACGGTGGTGCCGCGCTCGTAGACGCGGATCCGCCGGCGCAGCAGGCCGGGGGCGGAGGAGAGGAACGTGGTGGTGCGGAAGCCGCCTCCGACGAACGCGATGTCGCTGTCGGCGGCGGGCTGTCGCGGCGTCGGAATCGCCGGCCGGTCAGACATCAGACTCCCTCCGCCAGCAGCAGTTCGGTGAACCGGTCGCAGATGACGTCGGCCTCCTCGAGGGTGAGGATCAGGGGCGGGCGGACCTTCAGCACGTTGCCGTGTCCGTAGCGTGAGGTCCGCAGGACCAGGCCGTGGTCCAGGGCACGTTCGGCCAGCCGGTTGGTGAGTTCGGCGCTGGGGCGTCCGGACTCGTCGACGATCTCGACGCCGATCATCAGACCCACCCCGCGCACGTCCGCGATGTGCGGGTGCGTGCGGCGCAGGCCTTCCAGACGGCCGAGGATGTGCGCGCCGGTGGCACGCACGTTGGCGAGGAAGCCCGGGTCGTCGATGACGTCCAGGGTGGCGAGCGCCGCGGCGGCGGCCAGCAGGTTGGCCCCGTAGGTGAAGGAGTGGTCGTTGGTGGGCAGGCCCGCCAGCTCGTCACTGGTGAGGATGGCCGCGACCTGGGTGCCGGAACCGCCGAGTCCCTTGGCCACGGTGATGGCGTCGGGGTCCACGCTGAAGTGCTCGGCGGCGAACATGCGCCCCGTGCGGCCGATGCCGGTCTGCACCTCGTCGAAGATCAGCTTGATGTCGTGGGCGTCGCACAGGTCGCGCAGCGCGGCGAAGTACCCGTCCGGCGGCACGATGTTGCCGCCGTTGCCCGAGATGGGCTCCACGAGCACCGCCGCCACGCTGCCGCTGCTGGCGTACTCCAGGAAGTCGTTGATGCGGTCCACGCACATCAGTCCGCAACTGCGCGGATCCTGGCCGTAGAAGCAGCGCATGCAGTACGGGTCCGGCACCTGGAGTCCGCCGTGGTACAGCTGGGCCAGCGGCTGCTTGCGGAAGGCGTTGCCGGACAGGCTGGCCATCATCACCGTCTGGCCGACGTGGCTGCGGAAGAGGGTGATCACATCCCGGCGTCCGGTCGCGCGTTGCGCCATCTTCACCGCGCCCTCGTTCGCGGCCGAACCACCGTCCACCTTCAGATGGGCCTTGCTGATGGTCTTCGGGGCCAGCTTCACCAGGCGGTGGGCCAGAGCGTTGATGGGTGCCGTCTGGAACCCGGACGTGACATGGATGAGCTGGTCGGCCTGTTCCTTGATGGCCCGCACCACCGCGGGGTGACGGTAGCCGAGACTGAGGTTGAAGGTCGCCGACGCGCAGTCGATGTAGCCGCGGCCTTCGGAGTCGTACAGGTAGATGCCCTCGCCGGCCACCATCCGGGTGTCGGAGACCGGATAGTAGACGGCGCTGGTGTCGTCGACCTGCTGATCGGGCACGAGGTCCGGGGCTACGAGATGAGGGGGCAGGGGCATACGAAGGCTCTCCAGGCTCATTGACGCTCCTTCGACGGGGAAGGGGGAGGCGGGCGGCGCGCGGGCCGCGCGACGGCAAGGGGTGAGACCGGCGCTGCGGTTCAGTTCCGCCGGGCGGGGGTCAGAGCCCGGACCTCGGCGTACAGGCCTTGCGCCGCCAGCAGGCGGGCCAGTTCCCGGGCCTCGGCGCGCGTACCGGACAGAAGGCAGGACCAGCCCTCCACCTCGGCCTCCACATAGGCGGAGATCACCTCGCGCACCGTCAGTCCGGGCAGGGCGTCGGCGATCAGGGACATGCCGTGGTCCACGGAGTGCGGATCACCGGGCAGCAGACAGGCACCGAAGCCGCCGCCTTCCGGACGGGAGCGCCAGGCAGCGCGCCAGCCCTCCTTCTGCGCGGTCCCCCAGAAGGCCCGCGCCTCCGCGAGCAGCACGGAACGCGGCAGGGCGGCCAGCCGGCCGCTGATCCCCTCCGTGACGCCGTCGTCGCGGTGCCGTGTGAACGGCTGCCCGGTCGGCAGACTGACCAGGTACTTCTCGACGTTGGGGCCGATCTCCTGGGGCTCGGTCGGGGTGTGCACGCAGTTGGCGAACGCCGAGGTACCGAACCGTGCCCGCACCTCGCCGCGCAGGTGCGCGCAACGGCGCACCACGTCCGGCCCGTGCACCACGATGACCTCGCACGGTCCGCTGGTCAGGTACAGCCTCAGCAACTCGGCGGTGATCGGGTACTTGGGCCCGGCGAACTTGGGCCAGGTGTCCATGACGTCCTCGTCCTCCAGACAGACCTCGTAGCGCAGCTCGACGGTCAGCCGCGAGGCCTGGAGGAGTTCGTCGACGTACTCGCGCACCTGGGGGCAGCGGTAGCCGTCCGGCTTGACGACCAGGACGCTCAGCTCCTCCGGCGCCGCCGGGTGGGACATGGGATGACCTTTCTGTTCGAACGGTTCGTCGCTCATGCGGTGAACTCGTAGCCGTCGTGGCGGCGGACCAGCTGTGCCGAGACACGGAACGCGGTCAGCGCGGCGGCCAGCCACAGCGCGCCCGCGAGCGCGGCCCAGGCCGCCGGCCGTGCGACGGCGGCCGCGCCGGCCCCGTCGGCGAGCGCGCGCACCGCCGCCACGCCGTGCGTGGCCGGCAGCGCACCGGCCAGCAGGCGCACGCCGAACGGCCAGAAACCGGTCGGCACCTGCACGCCGCTGATCGCCATGGTGACGAGGAAGGCGGTGTTGAACACGATGTTGCGGACGGCCGGCGCGGCGAGCACGAAAGCGCCGAGGAACAGCCCGAAGCAGTACGTGCTGAACGCGGTCAGCAGCACCAGCGCCACCAGTACCGGAAGCTGTGCCGCCGCGAACCGCACGCCGAACAGCGGATCCAGCAGCACCAGCGCGACGAGCGAGGTCGCACAGCCGCTCACGGGCCACTGCAGGCTGCGGCCGAGGAAGACCCACCCCATCTCGCTGGGCGCGGCGGCCAGCAGCGCCAGCGTGCCGTGCCCGCGCTCCCAGCTGGTCGACACCACCACCGTCATGGCCTCGATGACGCAGGTCATCACCGAGTTGCCGAGGACGAGATAGCGGGTCTGCCCGGGCGAGTGCAGATAGGAGCCGAGCAGAGCGAAGAAGGTGACCTGGCACAGCATCCGGCCCAGCCAGCCGAACGTCCAGCTGTACCAGGTGTAGGTCGCGCGGAAGTCGGCGAAGGCATTGGCCGCGGCCGCGCGGACCACCCGGCCCACGCCGGTCACACGGGAGGTGGTGATGTCCATGCGGCCTCACATCCGGGCCAGGGTGCCGGTGACCCGGACCCTGCGCAGAATTCGGTCTATCAGCAGCGTTCCGGCGGCGTAGCCGGCCAGCCCCAGCAGCAGCACGGCCAGCAGGCCGCCCGTGGTGTCCCGGGCCGGACCGGGACTCACGGCGTCCCGCAGGACGTCCGCGCTCCAGGTCAGGAACACGGCCTTGCTGGCCGGGCGCAGCCAGTCCGGGAGGTAGCTCACGGGCACCAGGACCCCGCCGAGCAGGAAGAAGGGAAAACTCAGTGTGTTCTGCAGGATCCGGGCGGAGGGGGCCAGCACGAACAGGGCCGACACACAGCTCGCGGTGCCCGCCATGGCGGCCGCGGTGAGCAGGACGCCGACCACGAAGAGCAGCGGGTGGGCGATCGTCACCACCAGGCCGAAGCCGGCCCAGGCGACGAGCCAGGCCTCGGCCAGGCTCAGCGTGCTCAGCACCGTCACCGCGGCGATCCGGGCCGTGACCACCGCCGAGTAGCGCGCCGGTGTGGCCACCACGGCCTCCAGCGTGCCCCGCTCGCGCTCGTGGCCGATCAGCTCTCCACCCGCCATCAGCGCCATCGACCACAGCGACATCAGCACCGGTGCCAGCACGGCGAATCCGGCCAGGTCGCGCCGGTCGGCGTGTTCGGTGATGGCGAGGAAGACGCAGGTGTACAGCGGCGCCGTCACGAAGACGTGGAGGGTGTCCGGGGTCCGCAGGGTCATCAGCACCTGCAGGCGGAACACCTGCCAGAACAGGGCGGGAGTCACCGGCCCACCCGCATTCCGCGGTCCCGCACCAGGTGCCGGTAGACCTCGGCCAGGCCGGGGCTGACGGTGGCCAGCGAGGTGACGCCGGCCGCGACCAGCCTGCGCAGCACCTCGGAGGTGGTCTCGGCGGCCGAGATCTCCACGGTGATCCGCCCGTCGGGCGTCCGGTCGACCGAGGAGACGCCGGTGAGCTGCTTCAGCTCCTCGGCGACGGAGGCCGGCACCCCGGCCGCCGTCACGCACTCGTAGGCGGACATCTGCCGGGCCAGTACCTCCGGCCGGTCGGTCACCAGCACCTGACCGCGGTCGATCAGCGTGACCTGGTCGCAGACGGCTTCGGCCTCCGCCATGTCGTGCGTGGTGATGAGCACGGTACGGCCCTCCGCGCGCAGCTCGTGCACCAGCGTGCGGAAGTCGAAGGCGGCCAGCGGGTCCATACCGGTGGTGGGTTCGTCGAGGATGAGGACCCGGGGGTCGCTGACCAGTCCGCGGGCGAGGTGGAGGCGCTGCTTCATGCCCCGGGAGAACCCGTCGACACGGTCTCCCGCCCGCTCGCTCAGGCCCACCCGTTCCAGCAGTCCGTCGACCCGGCGGGCGAGTTCACGGCCGTGCAGGCCGTAGAGCGCGCCCCACAGGGTGAGGTTCTGGCGGGGGGTGATCCGGCCGTACAGGCCCCGGTCGCCGCCGAAGACGATGCCGATCAGCGGCTTGACGGCCCGCGGCGCCGCGGCCACGTCGTGCCCGCACACCCGGGCAGTTCCGCCGCTGGGCAGCAGGACGGTGGTGAGGATCTTGCACAGGGTCGTCTTCCCGGCGCCGTTCGGCCCGAGCAGGCCGTGCACCTCGCCGGTGCGGACCGTCAGGTCGACGCCGCGCAGCGCGGAGACCGTCGCGCCGGACCGGCGTCGGGAGCCGAACTCGCGGGTGAGCGCGCTCACTTCGATCGCGGGTACGTCCGGGCTCGTCACGCGCCGGCCTCCTCGCCCGTCGCCGCGGCGAGGGCCGCGGCATGCACGTCCGGATCCACGACTTCGTCCGCCACCAGCAGGAAGTCACCGACCGGGGTACGGGCCAGGGACAGCGCGGACCGGTGTTCGAGGAGGCACCGCTGCCCGGGGTGTGCCGTACGGGTCAGAGGCATGCCCCAGACCGGCTGCCCCGCTTCCAGCCGTGCCGCCACCGTTCGCTGCTGTTGCTGTACCGGCCGGGCCGCGGCGGCACGGCGAGCGGACTCCTCGGCCGCGCCGGCGGCCAGGGCCTGCCGAAGCTCCCCGGCTGCCGGGTGTACGACGGCGTCGCTCAGCAGATCGACCAGTTCCAGCAGTTCGGGCGCCAGCCGGTGGCCGGCCGCCGCCGCTGCCGTCGCCGCAGGCGCACCGCTGTCGAGCAGCATCAGCAGGTCGACCGCGTCCTTGGCGTGGAACTCCCGCTGGAAGCGCTCTTCCGCCACCGACAGCAGGTCGGCGAGAGACTGCTCGGCGGGCAGGTCCGGACGGACGGGCACGGTGGCGAAGTCGCCGGAGAACGCGGCTGTGCACAGCTCCACCCGGATCTCCTCCTCCAGCAACGCGTCGGGGGAGGGCCACAGCACGGCGAGCATGACGTGCAGGCGTCCGTCGGCGGTGAACAGCGACAACTCCGCCGGCTCGCCGCCCAGCGAGCACAGGACGGCCGCGGCCCGCCACAGCTGCTCCTCGTCCGACGCGACGAGGTCGAGGTCACCGACCGGGCGCCGGACGCCGGGCGGGTAATGGGCGGCGAGGGAGGGCCCCTTGACGGTACGCACCCCGGTGCAGCCGTCCAGCGCCGTACGCAGCTCGGCGTACCGGGCCGCGCGGGAGGCCGCCCTGGCCAGCAGATCCCTGCTGCCGCTGCCGGCCTCGACGCCTTCCGCGACGGCCAGCGAGACGACCAACTGGGAGAGCGTGCCCGAGGTCTGCTGGGCGCGGCGCACCAGACGGTACGCGCCCTCGTGCTCCGGGACCTGCAGCAGCTTGTGCAGCAGTGCGAGGTCGAGTCGTGTGACGGTCATGCCTGCCCCGCTCCCTTCAGTGTCACGGCGAGGTCCTCGGTACGGGCCCTCCAGTAGCGGTGGTCCACCGTCCAGCCCTGCGCACAAAGGCTTTCGACGACCCGGTCGCCGTTGCCGTCGCGGCCGTGCACCACGTGCCCGACCAACGGCGTCCGTGCCGTCCGGGCGAGACGCGCGACTGCGGCGACCAGGGCGGCGCGGCCCGCGGAGGCGTCCGCGTCGGGTTCGACGAGTACGTCCACCAGTTCCATGTGGGACCGTGCCGAGATCTCGTCCCAGGCCCGGCCGATGACGGTCGCGTGCCCCACGGGCACACCGTGCTCCCACACCAGCAGGGAGTGCCGGGACGGAGTGTCGAGCAGGGCGTCGGCCTCGGCGGTCGCGGCCCCGGGATCAGCCGGCCGGCCCTGCTCGCGCGCGGCGTGCAGGATGGCACGTACCAGCCAGTCCGCGAGCAGCGGCCGGTGTTCCTCCTCGGCCGGCGTGACACGGGGGCCGGCCGGGTCGACCGGGACGTCGGCGTCCGCCGGCAGCCGTACGTAGGTGAGCTCCCGGTGCCACGGTCGCGGCAGCCGGACCTGCGCACCGGCGCGTACGACGACGACCGAGGCGCCGGGGTGGCCGGCGAGCAGGGCCCGCCACAGGGAGGGGGCGGTGCCGGAGTCCGACAGCAGCCCGGGGTCCGCGTACTCCACCAGCAGGTGCCGGGCGTCCGACAGGGGATCGGTGGAGTCGCCCGCCACAACGGGCAGGCCGGACACGGTGCGCAGCAGACCGGCGTCGCGCGCGGCCTCCAGATAGCTTTCGACGGCGTACATCATGCGGCCACCGACCGGACGGTCAGCAGGAGATCCCGCCGGACGTCGGCGGCGGCCCGCCGGACGTCCTCGGCGCTCACCCGGCGCAGCTCGGTGATCTCCTCCTCGAGGCTCCAGGGACGTCCGGCCGAGACGCTGCGCTCGGCGATCAGCTTGGCGTACTCCAGGGGTGTCTCCGACTCCAGGACGAGGCTCATCTCCGCCTGCCGCAAAGCGGCGTCGAAGTCGTCGGGTGACGGGCCCTGTTCGGCGACGGCGGCCAGCAACTCGTCCACGACGACCTGTACCCGGCCGGCGGCGGACGCCTCCGCGCCGATCAGCAGCCGCCAGGCACCCGCCTCCCGGTAACCGCGGTCCCACGCGTGGAACGAGTAGGACAGCCCGTGCTCGCTGCGCAGGGTGCGGTACAGCAGGGACGAGGGACTGGAGCCGAGAAGGTGGGCGAGGACACCGTGGGCGGCGCGCCCCGGGACTCCGGCCCTGGGGGAGCGGGCGCCGAAGCAGAGCCAGGTGAAGTCGTGGGTGGCGGGATCGGGCAGCGGATCGCCGGCGCCGACGGGCTCCAGGGGGACGTGCGGCGCCTGGGCCACCGGCCGGCCGGTCGCTCGGGCGGCGGCCCGGGTCAGCACCTGCGGGACGCTCGGTCCCACGACGACCAGGACACCCGGTGCCCGGACGAACCGTTCGCGGTGGACGGTCTCCAGGTCGCTCGTGGTCACCCTGCCCAGCTGGTCCGGCTCGCCGCCGACCGGGCGGCCCAGCGGATGTCCGGGAAAGAGCTGGGCGAGGACCGCGTCCTGGACGGCGTCCGAGGGGTCGGCGGCCGCTGCCGCCAATTCCTGCAGTACCACGGTTCGTTCGCTGTCCAGGGTGCTGTCGCCGAGCTCCGGTTCGAGCACGGCGCGCAGCAGAGCGGCGGCGACGTCCTCGGCGTCGTCGGCGTGCACCTGCGCGTAGTACAGCATGACTTCGAGGCCCGTCTGGGCGTTGGCCTGCCCGCCGCGGCGCTCCACGTACTCGCTGAACGACAGGTGCGTCCCGCCGGTGCCGAGAGGGCAGGACATCACCAGGTGTTCCAGGAGGTGGGCGATCCCGCCGCGGCCCTCCGGGTCGTCGCGGGAGCCGGTGGCCAGCGCCCAGCAGATGCTGGTGGTTTTCAGCCGTTCGTCGACCACGGTCAGCAGGGGGACGGACGCGGTTGCCGGCCCCGGAGGACGGGTGGTGAGGTCGTAGTCAGTCAAGGGCCACTCTCTCGGGGCCGTACGCGGCGGCGGGCCGACGCGGTGTGCGGATGAACGAGGGGGGAGGGGCGGCGGCGCACCGGCGGCTGCCGGGGAGACGGAACTCCCCGGCAGCCGCGCATCATGCGGGGCCTCAGGCCTTGGCGGCCTTGACCTTCACCTTGTCCAGACGGGGACGCATGCCGACGGCGTGGTTGCGAGTCATGTCACTCTCCTTCGATTTCTCGGTTCTGTACGTGGCCGGAAGGCCCGACCGATGAGAACGCTAGGCAGCACGTGTCAACAGGCCGTCGACAGCCGGTCGGTGACCGACTTCGATCAATCGTTGATCAGTTGTTGACGTGACCGTGCCACCCTGTGCGCTGACAGGTACAAGCGGCCCCGCCGCACGGAGTGAGAGACACGCGACATGATGCGCACGAAGAAGAGGAAGCCGACCCGGTGGCAGTACGCCGCCGCCCTCGGGCTCGTCGGCCTTCTGACCGGCATGATCGGCACCGCCGCGAGCGCGGGGGCCGACGCCGGGGCCCGTACCGGCCACCACGTCGCCGCCTGGAACAGCACGGGCTCCAGCTGCAGTACCTGCACGGTCAACAGCTGAGGCGTCCGCAAGGGTGTGAGTGAGGGTCCGGCCCCTCACTCACGGTCGGCCGGCCCGTCGACCGGAGCCGGCCGGCCCTCACCCGCGAGGCCTGCTGGATGTCACGGAATCCCCCAGTGCCGCGAGCGCGTCGGCGGTCTGCCGCGCCTCGGGCAGACCCAGCCGGGTGAACGTCTCGTGGGCCTCCTCCAGCTGTGACCGGCCCCGGTCGACGTCACCACGGTCGGTCAGCAGCCGGCCGAGCACCAGCCGGGCCGCGGCCAGGTCGCGGTCCCCGCCGGCATCCTGCAACATCGTGACCGCCTCCTCCGCGTGCCGGAGGGCGCCGTCCAGGTCACCCAGACGGCTCAGCGAGTCCGCGAGCCGATAGCCCGCATGCGCGGCGCGATCCCGGATGCCCGCGTCACGGCACACGGCGAGACACTCCCCGAAACGCCCGGCTGCCGCCTCCCACCGGTGCTGAGCGTGCTGGGCCAGCCCGAGCACATAGAGCGCGTAGGCGGTCATGCCGGCGTCGTCACCCCGGGACCGCAGATCCGTCAGCACCTCCTCGCACGGGGCGACCGCGGCGGCGGCCTGTCCGCTGCGGATCCGGGTGAGCGCCGCGTTCAGGGTGGTCGCCACCTTCCCGGAACGGTGGCCGAGTTCCTCGGCCAGTTCCAGCGACGCCTCTAAGTGGGCGAGCGCGTCCTCGTGGCGGCCGAGGAACTGTGCCGCCAGCCCGAGGTCGTTGAGGGCCTGGCGCAGGATGACCTTGTCACCCGTGTCACGGCAGGCCGCCACCGCCTCGGCGGCGAGCCGCCCGGCCCGGGCCGGATCACCGGCCCGAAGCGCGAGGGCACCGCTGAGCCACCGGGCCCGGCCCAGTGTCCGCCGGTCGCCGTGCGCGGCGGCGGCCTCCGCCAGGGCCTGCGCCCCCGTCTCCAGCCGGTACAAGGGCACTTCCTGGCCGAAGGCGCTGAGCGCGATGAGCAGATCCGCCGCCATGCGCAGCGCGGCCGGATCGTGCACCGTGTGCGCCAGGGCCGTCAGCATTCCGTCGGCCTCCTCGGCCACCCAGGCACGGGCCGCGGGCGCGTCGGCGAAGCGCAGGCCGGGTGAACGCACCGGCCCGAGGTAGTCACTGACCGGGTCACCGGGAACGACGTGGCGGAACGCGGAGCAGGCGCTGGCCAGCAGGAAGTCGAGCAGGCGACGGATCGCCGCCGCGGCCGGCTCCGAGTCCGGCGGCGCGGGCAGAGCACGGGCGAAGGCCCCCAGCAACTCGTGATAGCGGTAACGGCCGGGCGCGGGCGACACCACCATGGACCCGTCCACCAGGGACTCCACGACCTCCTCGGCGCTGTCCTGGTCCAGATCGAGTACCGCTGCCACGGCAGGCAGCCCGATGTCGGGCTCGGTCACCGGCGCCAGAAGCCGGAAGGCACGGGCCTGAGCGGCGGACAATTGCCGGTACCCCAGTTCGAAGGCCGCGTCGATGGCGACATCGCCGAGACGCAGATGGGCGATGCGACCGCGTTCGTCGGCGAGCTTGCGGACCAGGGACGCGATGGACCAGGCCGGACGCGCCGCCAGGCGCGCCGCGACGATCCGCGTGGCCAGCGGCAGATGACCGCATGCGGCGACCAGTGCACCGGCGGCGTCCGGCTCGGCGGCGAGACGTGCGGAGCCGACCGCCGCCTCCAGCAGGTCCAGCGCCTCCTGCCGGGTGAGCACGTCCACACTGATGTGGGCCGTGGCGTCCAGCCCGGACAGCCGGGGCAGGCTGGTGGCGATCACCGCGCAGCCGGCGTTGCCGGGCATCAGAGGACGCAACTGCATCTCGTCACGTGCGTTGTCCAGGACGACCAGGATCCGTCGGCGGTCGAGCAGGGACCTGAACAGCCGCCCCCGGTCCTCGACTTCCTCGGGCAGCTCGTCGGCCGGTGCACCGAGCGCGGTGAGGAAACTGCCCAGGACGACGAACGGATCGGCCGGAGAGACACTGCTGCCGCGCAGATCCGCGTAGAGCTGGCCGTCCGGGTAGTGGTCCCGGACGCGGTGCGCCACGTGCAGGGCGAGGGTCGTCTTGCCCACCCCGCTCATACCGGTGACGGCCACCGTGGTCAGCGCGCGCTGGCCCGCGGCGGTGAGCAGCTCGCACATCTGTCGGGTGAGCGCCTCGCGGCCGACGAAGGACGGTACGTCGGCGGGCAGTTGGGCCGGGACGGGCAGAAAGGCCGAGCGCGGTCCGTCCGCCGCCGGCCGGGACGCCGGCGTCGGCTCCGGCCCGGTGTCGCGCTCCTGTGGCCGGTCGGACGTGACGTGCGGAGCGGAACCGGCCTCGGCACGCGGCCGGGTTCCGGTTGCCTCCTCGGGAACGTCGTCGACTGCGGGCACGCCGTTGAGGATCCGTGCGTACTCCACGGCCAGCTCGCGTCCCGGGTCGACGCCGAGCTCCTCGGCGAGGCGGCGGCGCACGCGGTCGTACACGGCAAGCGCCTCGGACTGCCGTCCGGTCGCGCACAGGGCGCGCATCAGCAGGGCGTAGGGCCGTTCGCGCAGCGGATGTTCGGCGGTGAGCTCGGCCAGCTGGGGGAGCGAGAACTGGAAGCGGTGGAGCTGGATGGCAAGCGCGAGGCGCTCTTCCTGCAGTGAGACCTTGAGTTCCTCCAGCCGGTCGCGCCTGCGTTCGGCGAAGGGGCCGGGGATGCCCGCCAACGAGGTGCCCTTCCACAGGGCAAGGGCGCGGCCGGCGGTTTCCTCGGCCTCCTTGGTGCGGCCCTCGCTCTTGAGCCGGGCGGTCTGCCGGGCCAGCGACTCGGCGTGCCATGCGTCGACCGCGCCGCCCGCCACGTCGAGCCGGTAGCCGTCGCCCACGGACGTCAGAATCTCCGGAACCGAGGGGTCCGCCTCCAGTACCCGGCGCAGCCGCCACACATAGGTACGGATCGTCGTCGCCGCGGACTTGGGGAGGTCGTTCTCCCACAGAGCGTCGGCGAGTTCGTCGAAGGACGCACAGTGCCCGGCACGCAGCAGCAGGACCGAGAGCACGGCAGCCTGCTGGGGAGGACCGACCGGTATCGCGCTCTCACCGCGATGGGCCCGGACCGTCCCCAGTACCTGGAACGTCAGTTCCTCGGCCACCCGTGCGCTCAATGCTCTGTCTCCTCGGCTGGAACGGGTGGTCACTGCTCCGACACGTGCAATTCACCGGCACGGCCACGCATGCTGCACACCACCGTCACTTCGTCTCCAAAGATGATCACTCTTCGTCCCAGGTTGCGATCGGTGACACATGGTTATGTAAAGACAGGAGGGTTCACAACGCGGCTCGACCAACAACACCTGGAGATCGATGGACTGAGGGCGACGAGTCGGCACCGACGATGGGATGATGATCGCGACATAAGGCGACGGCGGTCCGAGGAAGCCGGTGTGAATCCGGCGCGGTCCCGCCACTGTGACCGGTGAGCGAGTTCCGGCATGCCACCCCGTGGGCGGGCAGGCGGGGCGAGCGGCGACCCGGGAGCCAGGAGACTCACGCGGTCGCCTCCTCGAGCAACTCCGGGGCGGATCTCCCCGGGAGGGGAGTGGCCGTCGTGCCCGAAACGCCGTGGGAAGAGACATCAGGCGAGGCCGTGGAAGCGGGCCGGCCGGCGCCGTGCCGGGTCGTCGTGTGCCGGGACTGCTGCTGCGGCAGTCCCAAGGTGACCGGAGTGGATCACGCGGCACAGACCGCGCGACTGCGGTCGGAGGTGCCGGTGCGCATCTCCGACTGCCTCGACGTGTGCGATCAGGCCAATGTCATCGTCGTACAGCCGTCCGCCGCGGGCCGGGCCGCCGGTGCGCGGCCGGTCTGGCTGGGGCTCGTCAACGACCCGGACGCGACCGAGGACATCGTCGCCTGGGTACACGCCGGCGGCCCGGGAGTGGCTCCGCGTCCGGACATCCTCGACCTGTACGCCTTCACGCCGCCGCGGCGCCCCGGCCCCAGGGAACGTCCGGTCACGTCATGACTCGGGCAGCTCCCCGCGGACCGTGCGGGCGGCGGCGACCAGGTTCGCCAGGGAGGACCGGGTCTCGGGCCAGCCGAGGGTCTTCAGACCGCAGTCGGGGTTGCCCCAGAGCCGATCGGCGGGAATGGCCTGCAGGCCGGTGCGCAGCAGCTCGGGCGGCCTCCTCGGCGCTCGGGACGCGGGGGGAGTGGATGTCGTGGACGCCGGCCCCCAACGCGCCGCGCCGCCGCTCGGCCACCCGCTGCGGATCGACCAGAACACCAGCACCTTCGTCCCGTACCCCGTGTCCGACGGGACGGCGTGAGTGCGACTGCGGAGAGGGCGCGCCACGAGGGTTACGGCCGGCCCGGCTGCTCCAGCGCGTCGCGCAGGGCGGCCCGGGACGTGACGCCCGGCTTCGGGAAGAGGCGGCAGCCACCCGGGCATCACCGCCCGCCTCAGCGAGGACGCGGCAGAGGCCACCAGCCGACCGCACGGTGCCCCGCCCCGGCCGGCGCGGGAAGCGACGACGGGCCCGCTCGGTGCCGGTGCCCGTTCGCCGCACAGCTGACGGGGCGACGGGGATCATCCCGGTCGGCCGGAGACGGACTTGGCCCAACCCCGGGTGACGGTCTCCTTCGCCTTCTCCAGTTGCGCGTCCGTCGGGAACTGCGGCGTTCCCTCGACCGTCGGCAGTCGATCGGCGGCCGCCTTGTCGAGGGTGCCGTCCTGCCTCATGGCGTCCATGAGGACCGGGCGGGCGTAGGCGCGCAGCCGGAGGTTCTGGCCCTCCGGGCTGAAGAGGTACTCGTGCCACAGGCGGGCGGCCGCCGGGTGCGGGGCGTTCTTGTTGATCGCGAGCGCGAAGTACTGGGCGAAGCTGCCGTCGAAGGGGATCGCGACCTGCCAGTTCACGCCCTTGTCCCGGAGCGCGTCGGCGTAGTGGAGGTTGATGTAGTCCCAGTTGATGCTGATGGGCGTCCGGCCGCTCGCGACCGTCGCCGAGTCGGAATCGACAGAGGTGAAGTTGCCGCGATCCTTGAGTTCGGCGAAGAAGTCGAGACCCGGCTGGATGTCGTCGAACGACCCGTTGTTCGCCAGCGCGGCCGCGTAGACACTGGCGAAGGCGGTGGCCGAGCGGGGCGGGGCGCCTTCCAGTGCGACCTTGCCCCGGTAACCGGGCTTCAGCAGATCGGCGAAGGTCTGCGGACAGGGGTGGACACGGTTGGCGTCGCAGCCGATGGAGATGTAGCCCCCGTAGTTGTCGGCCCAGCGTGCCTTCGCGTCCTTCTGGTTGCCGGGAACCAGATCGAAGGAGGTCACCTTGTACGGCGCGAGAAGGTTCTGCGCCGCCGCCTTCCGTGCGAACGTATCGCCCACGTCGATCACGTCGGGTGCCGTCGGCCCGTTCCCCCGCTTGCGCAGGGCGTCGATCTCGTCCTCGCTGTGGCCCAGCGGATTCTCGACCGTGACCTTGATTCCGTACTTCTTCTCGAAGCCGTCGATCAGGCCGCCGTAGTTGGCCCAGTCGTGCGGCAGCGCGATCGTTCTGAGCGTGCCCTCCTGTTTCGCCGCTGCGATCAGTGCGCGCATGCCGCCCATATTCGCGGCGGACGTGGCCATCGCCGGCTTCGCGAGGCCGGGGGTCGGTGTGTCCTCGCAAGCGCTCAGGCCCAGTGCCACGAGAGCGAAGCAGCCGAGGAGCGCCGCTGCTCGGGCACACGGTGTAGTCACGGCGGCTCCCGGACGTGGGGGATGAGGTGGTGGCCTCGGCCGGCTGCCGGCAGCGCCACCGGGTCCGGAGCGGCGGGCCTCCCGCCGCGCTTCCCGGTCTCCTCGGCTCCTCGGCGCCGACGAAGTGGCCATCGAGGCCAGGGTACCCGGCCGCCTCGATGGCGCGGTGCCGCCGCGAAGGCCCGCGAGCACCGTCCCTTTCCCGGCAGTCGCCTTCTCCGTATGCCCCGCGCCCCGCCGGGGCCGCCTCGGCACGCGGCGTGACTGACGGTGGAGGGAGGGACGTACCGGTTCTCCTCACAGCGCGGTGTCGTCCCATTGGCCGAGCAGGAGTTCGCCGAGTCCTTCCGCCTCCGGCGTGGCGTCGTGATGCAGGGACTGCTCGGCCCAGATGACCTTGCCGGTGCTCGTGTAGCGGGTCCCCCAGCGTTCGGCGAAGCGGGCGACCAGGAAGAGTCCGCGGCCGCCTTCGTCGGTGACCTTCGCCCGGCGCAGCCGCGGCGAGGTGCTGCTGCCGTCGGCGACCTCGAAGATCAGGCTGCCCGCGTCGGGGCTGCTGACCGGCTTCGTGCGCAGCAGCCGCACGGAGATCGGCTCGGCTCCGTAGCGGATGGCGTTGGTGATCAACTCGCTGAGGATGAGTTCGGCGGTGAATCCGACCTGCTCCAGCCCCCACTCCGCCAGCCGGCGGGCACAGGCGGTGCGCACGGGGGCCACCGCCGCCGGGTCGCGGGGCACCTCCCACTCGGCGACCTGATCCGGTCCGAGCCGGCGTGTGCGGGCCACCAGCAGCGCGATGTCGTCCCGGGGCCGGTCGGACAGCATGGCCTCCATCACCGCCGCGCAGGTGTCCTCCGGTGTGCGACCGGGCCCTGTCAGAGCGTCGCGCAGGGCTTCCAGTCCGGCGTCCAGGTCCCGGGTGCGGTCCTCGATCAGCCCGTCGGTGTAGAGCACCAGCCGCGCATCCTCGGGCACGGTGAGTGCGGCGGTCTCGACAGGAAGGCCGGCCCCGAGTCCCAGCGGCGGGGAGACGGGCAGCTCAGGGAAGTCGACGGTCCCGTCGGGCCGGACCACCGCGGGTCCCGGGTGGCCGGCGGTGGCGATGGCCAGATGCCCGGACGTGGGGTCGTAGACGGCGTACTGGCAGGTCGCCCCTGTGACCAGCCCTTGGCCGTCCTCCGCTGCGTCGACCTCCTCGGCGTCGATCTGCGCCACCAACTCGTCCAGCCGGCCCAGCAGCTCCTCCACGGGCAGGTCCAGGCTGGCGAAGTTGTGCACGGCGGTGCGCAGCCGGCCCATCGTCGCCGCGGCGTGCAGACCGTGCCCGACGACATCGCCCACGACCAGCGCCACCCGGGTACCGGACAGCGGGATGACATCGAACCAGTCCCCGCCCACCCCGGCCTGGGCCGGCAGATAGCGGTAGGCCACGTCGAGCGCGGGCTGCTCGGGAAGCGCGCGGGGCAGCAGGCTGTGCTGCAAGGTGACGGCCATGGCGTGTTCGCGGGTGTAGCGGCGGGCGTTGTCGATGCACACCGCTGCCCGGGCGGCCAGCTCCTCGGCGAAGGACACGTCCTCGTCCTCGAACAACGGCGAGCCCTGCGCGCGCCAGAAGTCCACGACGCCCAGCACCACGCCGCGGGCGCGCAGGGGTACCACGAGCACGGAGTGGATGCCGTGATCGAGGACCTGCCGGGCACGTCCGGGCTGCTGGGCCCGCCAGGCGTCGGAGACGCTCAGGTCCCCGACCAGGACCGGGCGGCCCTCGGCCATCGCCGTGGCGACGGGATGGCCGGGAACGAGCCGGTTCAGCTCGCGGACCGGGCGCAGGAGGTGGCCCGCGTCGAGACCGGCGACGGCGCAGCGGCGCAGTTCGGTGATCTCGGCGGCCGCACCGGAGGTCTCCCCGCCGTGCAGGACCGGGTCCAGCAGATCGACGGTGACGACGTCGGCGAACCGGGCCGCCGCCACCTCGGCCAGTTCTTCGGCCGTGCGTTTCACATCGAGTGTGGTGCCGATCCGCAGGCCGGCGTCGTAGAGCGACTGCAGTCGTTCGCGCGCCACCTCCGCCCGGCCGGAGAGGGCCCGCAGCTCGGTGGTGTCCCGGAGCGTGACCACGCTGCCGACCGTTCCGTGGGGTGCGGTGAGCCGCTTGCTGACCGCGAGCAGCCGGTCGGCCGCCAGGTACACCTCGTCGGTGGCGGGGCGGTCGGAGGCCAGCAGCCCGGCGAGGTCCTCGTCGAGACCCAGATCGGTGATGTGCCGCCCCTCCGTGTCCGCCGGCAGGTCCAGCAGCCGTCGTGCCTCGTCGTTGGCCAGCAGCAGCCGGCCGTCACCGCCGACGATCAGCACTCCTTCCCGCACCGCGTGCAGCACCGCGTCGTGGTGCTCGTACATCCGGGTCATCTCGGCCGGCCCCAGGCCGTGGGTCTGCCGCCGCAACCGCCGGCTCACCAGGCCCGACCCGCCTGCGGCGACCACCAGGGCCGTGGCGGCGCCGGCGAGGAGGAACGGCAGCTGCCGGTTCACCCGCTGCTGCACCGTCTCGACCGTGACGGGCACGGAGACGATCCCGATGACCGAGCCGTCGGGACCCCTGACGGGCACCGCCGAGATCACCGAGAGCCCCAGTGAGCCCTTGAACGTACTCGTGAACGGCTTGCCGGTCGCCGCCGCCGCGTAGGGCCCGATGACGCGTTTCCCGATCTGACGCGGGTCGCTGTGGGCAAGGGTGATCCCGTTCAGCCCGTACACGATGACGGCGTCGACGCCTGCGGCCTTCCGGGCCGCCTGGACGTGCGGCTGCAGCGCGGCGGTCGGATCCGCGCTGTCCAGCGCCGCCACGATGCCCGGGGAGTGCGCGAACGTCTGTGCCGCGGTGAGCGTCCGGTGGCGGGCGTCCGCCATCACGTCGCGTTGAGCCTGCACCAGGAGCGCCACCAGGGCGGCGGCGACGAGCAGCATCACGACGGCCAGCTGGAGCAGGAAGACCTGGCCCGCGACGCTGCGCACACTCAGCAGTGAGCCCGACCGCCACGCCTCGCCCGGCCGACGGGGCCGACGGAGGCGAGCCCTCATGGACGCATCAGGCACATCCCGCCCTGATTGCCCTGAAACTCCGCTCATAACACCTTTCTATCGTTTCTGGATGGCCGACCGCGCAGCGACCGGGACCGGCCGGTCCGCTCAGGGCGGCGAGGAGCACGGCGGCCCCGGCTGTCCGAGGACGGCGCTCCGTGCGCGCGGAGCGCCGCAGAAATACTGGTCCAACCAGTTGACCAGTGTGCCGGTCGCATTCACCCTGATCGCCATGACTGATGGACTCATCCGGCGTGAGGCGGTCTCCGACCAGCTCTTCGCCGTGCTGCGTGACAGGATCCTCGGCGGTGAACTGCCGGCCGGTTCCGCGCTCACCGCCGAACGGGGTTTGGCAGCCGAGTTCGGGGTGAACAGACATGCCGTCCGGGAGGCCGTCAAGCGGCTCCAGCAGGCACGGCTGCTGGAGGTCAGCCACGGCGGCCGCACGCTCGTCCTGGACTGGCGGCACACCGCTGGCCTCGACCTCGCCATGGGCATCGCGGCGGCCGACGCAGGGCCCTCGGTGGAGGACCTCGCCCGCGACGCCCTGGAGATGCGGGCGTGCATCGGCGCCGACGCGGCCCGGCTGTGCACGATCAGGTGCTCCGAGGACACCGCCGGGAAGATCGTCGAGGCCGCGGGCCGGTACGCGCGCACCGGGCCCGACCTGACCGAGCTGGCCGACGCGGACGTCGCCTGGTGGCGGCTGATCGTGGAGGGTTCCGGGAACGTCGCCTACCTGCTGGCCTTCAACAGCCTGGTGGACGGCACACTCCCGGTCGCCGACGTACCGGACGACCTGCGGACCGCGGAACTCCTCGACGTCGAGGCACACCAGCGGCTGGCGGCGCACATCGCGGCACGCGAGGCCGGGGCGGCCGAACGGCTGGCGCGCGAGCTGCTGTCCCGCAGCGTGCCCGCGACGCCGCGGAAGGCGGTGCGCTGACATGATCCCGGCCGTTGTCTTCGCGATACCCGCGTTCGTTCTGCTGGTCGTCGTCGAGGCACTGTCCTACCGCTTCCTCCCGGACGACGACGAGCGCGGGTACGAGCTGCGCGACACCGCCACCAGCATGTCCATGGGTGCCGGCAGCCAGGTCGTCGCGATGCCCTGGAAGGCGGTGACGATCGTGCTGTACTCGGCTCTCTTCGCCGTCGCCCCGTGGCATCTGCCGCCGTCCTCCGCGTGGACGTGGGTGCTGCTGTTCTTCGGCGACGACCTGGCGTACTACGCCTTCCACCGCGCCCACCACCGGGTGCGGGTGTTGTGGGCGAGCCATGTGGTCCACCACTCCAGTCTCCGCTTCAACCTCTCGACCGCCCTGCGCCAGAGCTGGACGCCGATGACGGGCCTGCCCTTCTGGCTGCCGCTGGCACTGCTCGGCATCCCGCCGTGGATGATCCTGCTCCAGCAGGCATTCAGCCTCGTCTACCAGTTCTTCCTGCACACCGAACGGGTGGACAAGCTGTGGCGGCCCGTGGAGTGGTTCTTCAACACGCCCTCCCACCACCGCGTCCACCACGGTTCCAACAACGCCTACCTGGACCGCAACTACGGCGGCATCCTCATCGTCTGGGACCGGCTCTTCGGCACGTTCGAACCGGAGGGCGAGCGGGTGGTGTACGGCCTGACGAAGAACATCGACACCTACAACCCGGTGCGGGTGGCCTTCCACGAGTTCGCGGCCGTCTGGCGCGACGTCCGTGCGGCGCGACGCTGGCGCGACCGGGCCGGGTATCTGGTCGGGCCGCCCGGCTGGGCACCCGGGGCGGACGCGTGACATGCCGCCGCTGATCGTCGCCTTCGCCGCGCTGGCCGCTCTCGACGTCGCCGCAGTCGCGGCGGGCCTGCCTCCCCTGGAGTGGGTCGCCAAACCCCTGCTGGCACCCGTGCTCGCCGTACACCTGTGGCGTATGACCGGCACGCGGCACGTTCCGGTCCTGGCCGGCCTCGGGTTCGCCGCCGCCGGGGACGTGGCGCTGATGCTGCCGGGCAGGGTGGCCTTCGCCGTCGGGATCGCCTTCTTCCTGGGCGCTCAGCTGTGCTGGACGGCCGCGTTCCTGCGCGCGGGCGCCCTGCGGTATCTGCGTCCCCGCCGCCGGCTGTGCGCCGTCCACCTCGCCGTGTGGGCCGCCGCGGTCGCCGCTCTCGCTCCTGCCCTCGGGCCGGTACTGGGCACCGCGGTGGCCGTCTACGCATCGGCCCTGGTCACCATGGCACTGACCGCGCGAGTGCTGGGGCGCAGGGCGGCCGGGGGCGGGCTGGTGTTCCTCGGCTCGGACCTGCTCGTCGGACTGGGAGCCGCGGGGGCCGACTTCCCCGGACGTGCCGTGCTCGTCATGGTGACGTACACGGTCGCCCTGGCCCTGATCGCCACCGCCTTCACCACCGCGGAAGCACGACAGGCGGACGGGTGCAGCGAGATGTTGCCCATGACCGCCGGGACTGCTGAGCCGTAGTCAGGCGTCCCTCGCCTGTGGGGCGCTGAGTGTGCAGGTGGTTCCGACGCTGGCCTGCACCCATGCGTCCGGGAGGGCTGCGGCGAGGGTGTGCTGCGCGCGCCAGCCGGTGCAGTGACCGGGGACGATCAGCTCGGGTGCGAGTTCGGTGAGCGCGGCCACCGTCGGGCCGATGACCGGCTCGAAGGCGGGGCCGCTCAGGTGGAAGCCGCCGATGAGGGCCAGCAGTCTGCTGACGCCGGTCAGCCTCATGGCGTGCCGGACGATGTTGACCACTCCGGCGTGGCCGCACCCGGTGATGACGACAAGTCCCCGGTCGCGCACGTTGACGACGAGTGCCTGGTCGTCGATGACGGCGGGGTCGTGTCGCCAGCCGCTGCCGTCCCAGGCTTGGTGCGCCCGCGGCATGCCGTGCTCGAACTCGGTGACGCGGTCCACCTCGCCGGTGATCAGGATGCCGCCGGCCAGCAGCGACGGCTGCCGCCGCTCGATCACCTCGAACCCTTCGCGTTCCAGGGCACCCCGTGACAGCGTGGGCATCTCCAGAACCTGGCCGGCGGGCAGTTCCAGGCGGCGGCGGGTCCAGACCGCGGGGTGGACGGTCAGCGGCAGGCCGGAGCGCCCGCGCAGCCGGGCCAGGCCGTCGAAGCCGCCCGTGTGGTCGAAGTGTCCGTGGCTGAGCACGACGCCCTGCAGGCTGCCCACATCGATGCCAAGACGCTCGGCGTTCACCGCCAGCCCGTCCGGCGACGCGCCGGTGTCGAACAGCAGCGTGCTGCTCGCGTTCCCGCTTCGGACGGTGACCAGGGCGGAGAAGCCGTGCTCGGCCCGCAGCCCCGCCAGGGCCTCGCCGCCGGCGAACTGCCGCGCGGCGGTGCGCCCGGCGCCCATCGACGCCCGGGTGACGCCTTCGGCAGAGGCCAGCAGGGCGTCGAAGGTGTTGTCGACCATCGTCGTGACCCTGACCTCGTCGACCGCGGGCAGCGTCACCGGGTCGACAGCCGGTCCCTGCGCGACGCGAGGCGCCGACCACGCCGCCTCGGCCGCCGAGTGCCCGTGATCGTCACACATGCCGGAAAGCGCCTCTCCACCGATGCGACCGGCCGCGGGAGCAGATCCCGGTACGAGCCGCGGGCCCACGGCGGTCGCGCCGGCCGGACCGGCCGCAGGCGCCGCGCGGTGTCATGCTTCCACTCGCGCGGGCGGGACGACGACGTCGATGAGCCCGGTGGCCACGTCGTACACGAGCCCCGAGACGAAGGCTCCGGCCGGAAGCTGCTGCTTGAGGACTTCGACGTCGACGCGGACGGCGGCGACCGGGTCGGTGACCGCCTTGGCGTCCAGGCCGTCGGCCGGGACGTCGAAGTAGCCGGCCAGCGACTCGGGGAACGCGGCCAGGTCCGTGATCCCGCAGTCGGTGTGGTGCAGGACCGCATAGTGGACGTCGCCCGGGCGAGGGCCGCCCGTGCGAGCCTGCACGACCTTCGAGAGCATCCCCAGCGTCCGGAGTGTCGCGGGCGTGACCCGTCCTCCGACGTTGCGGATCACCGCTGCCTCGCCGAGCTCGAGCCCGAGCACGTCGGACGGGTCGACACGAGGGTCGACGCATCCGATGACCGTCAGACTGCCACTGGGCATGAGTTCGAGGCCGGCGAACGATCCGCCGTCGGCGAACCCGGCGTTCCGCTTGGCCAGCTCGTTCGTGTCGATCACTGTGCCGGTAACCCGTCCTGCTCTGCGTCCGGCCCCCTGGTGACGCCGGCCTGTGGTTGCCGCCGATCCTGCAGTTGCCGCCATCCTGTCCCGCCGTCGCCTCCCGTGCCACTCGACCTTGTGTCCGCCCGGAAGGCGTCGGAGTCACCGGGCGTGGTCGCGGTGGTCGTGCCCCGGGGAACGTCGTGCCAGGGCTTGGGCGCGGGCGACGACCTCGTCCGTGGACACGGCGCGGAGGCCGGCGAGTACGTCCTCCAGGGCGCCCAGCCACAGTCGGTAGTAGGGGTACGGCTCGCCGTGCTCCCGTGAGGCTGTCCAGTCGGCGATCCGGGCGATCAGCGCGGTCTGGAATTCCGGCCGGCTGAAGACGCCCGCCTCGTACAGGGTGACGGCCATGCCGAAGGCACGGCTCTCCCACGGCTCGGCGAACACCAGCTCACCGTTGGAGCGGGGAGGTGCTGCCGGGCCCTCGATGTCCAGCGGCATGCTCACGGTGCCGCCACCTCGGCTACGCCGACCATCGCGTCCCTGGTGATCAGTGGCACGAGTTCTTCTTCCGTGAGGCGCTCGGTGCCGGGTGGACGCTCGGGCAGTACGAGCCAGCGCACCTCACTGGTGGAGTCCCGGACGATGATCTCCACGTCGTCGTCGAGCGTGAGTCCCATCTCGGCCAGCACCGTGCGCGGCTCCCGGACCACGCGCGCGCGGTAGGCGGGGTCCTTGTACCAACTGGGCGGCAGGCCGAGGACCGGCCAGGGGTAGCACGAGCACAGCGTGCACACCACGACGTTGTGGGTGGTCGGGGTGTTCTCGACCACGACGATGTGCTCGCCCTGCTGTCCGGAGAAGCCGAGTTCCTTGATGGCGGCGGTGCCGTCCTCGAGCAGACGCCGGCGGTAGTCGGGGTCCGTCCATGCCCTGGCGACGACCTTGGCACCGTTGAGTGGGCCCACGCTCGTCTCGTAGCGGGTGATGATCGCGTCCATGACCTTCGGGTCGATCAGGCCGCGCTCGGTGAGCAGTTGTTCGAGCGCCTCGGTGCGCAGCGCCACGGAAGGGCTCTCGGCGGAGCCGCCGGTGGTGGTCATGCGGTGGTCTCCAGATAGCTCTCGTACATGTCCACGGTGACGGTGAAGGGTTCGGTGCCGACGCCCCACAGTTCGCGTGAGTCGAACCGCACGGAGTAGACGTGTTGGGGGTTCTCGCCCATGAAGTGCGCATTGGTGTCCGGCAGCACATGGGCGGGCTGGATGATCTCGACGACTCCGCTGTGTCCCCGGACGTAGCGCGGCAGTCGAGTGTGCCCGGGCACGGACATGCTCCTGGCGCGCACACGCTCGCCCACGTGGAAGGCCGGTGAGGTCTGCACGGAGCGCAGCGAGCCCTCGGCGGTGGGTGTGTACGGGGGCACGGAAGGTTCAGGGACCGGCGGCTCGTCCACGTGTTCGCCGTTCAGGTTGCGGGCACGGGCCTCGACCGCACCGGGCGCCAGGACGGAGTGTTCGGTGAGCATCAGTTCTCCGCCGTTGAGCCATCGCCCGTAGTAACCGTCGTCGAGGTAGGCGGCGCGGTCCAGGCGCTCCAACGCATGTCGGAAGGCGTCCGTGTTGACGCCGCCGCAGGCGACGCGGCTGGAGAGAATCGCCAGCGCGAACGCCTTGCGCTGCCAGTCCTCCGCGAAGACGAGCTCCTCGCGATCCGGTGGATGAACGCGTCCCCAGCCCTGGGTGCCTCCCATGTCGGCGATTCCATCCATGGCATGGCCTCTCATTTGCCGCAAAAGCGGACACGCGATTCCATCGTATTTGGCTGATGTCCTGGCGTCACGCCGTACGCCGTACTGCAATCCGGCTCCCGAGGCCGGCGGCGTGGCGGCTCGGCCGGGCATGGGCCTGAAGCAGCCGGCCCCGGGCGGCGGGGCCCCCTTGTCGAAGCCTGCGGCGCGACCGTGCCGGACGCGCCGTTCCACGCCGAGGGGAGGAACATCGCCACGGCAGGGGGGCTGCCCCTTGGGAGACCTGCATGAACGAACTGCTCACCGAGGCGATCGAAGCCCACGGCGGGAGTGCACGCTGGCGCCGGCTGACCCGGACGCGAGCCACCCTGGTCAGCGGCGGTCAGCTGTTCGCCATGAAAGGCCTGCCGCAGGATCCCGCGCCGCGCGAGATGACCGTTCTCCTCCACGAGGAGCACGCCTCGGTCAGACCCTTCGGCGCCCCCGGCCAGAAGTCCGACTTCACGCCCGGACGTGTGAGCATCGACAGGATCGACGGGCGAGTGGTGGCCGAACGCGAGGACCCACGGTCGTCCTTCAGCGGCCACACCATGGAGACTCCCTGGGACCCGCTGGACCGCGCCTACTTCAACGGCTACGCCCTGTGGACCTACCTCACCACGCCGTTCCTGCTGGCGATGCCCGGCTTCGCGGTCACCGAGATCGAACCGTGGCGGGAAGGCGGCGAACTGTGGCGGGGACTGCGCGCCACGTTCCCGCCCGAGATCGCCAGCCACAGCACCCACCAGGACTTCTACTTCGGCCCCGACCGGCTGCTGCGCCGGCACGACTATCACGTCGATGTGGCAGGCGGGTTCGCCGCCGCGCAGTACGTCCACGACTACGTGGTGGCGGACGGCATCGTGCTGCCGACGAAGCGCCGGGCCTACCGCCGCGACGCCGATGGCCGTCCCATCCTTGATCAGGTCATGGTCTCGATCGACCTCAGCGACATCCACTTCAGCTGACGACGCCTGGCCGACGCGGCCCGGGCGGGCCGGCCGACTCCGAGGGGTCTTCTCCTCGCGCCGGGCATGGTGATCAGCGGGCCGGGACGGGGAAGAGCATGCAGCTGCTGGTGGCGTGGGCCAGGAGCAGGTCGTCGGAGTCGCGGAGCTCCGCCTGGGCGAGCGCGGTGCGGCGGCCGCTGTTGAGGACGGTACCGATGGCGCGGACCTTGCCGGTCTCGACGGTGATCGGGCGCAGGAACTTCAAGGTCAGGTCGATCAGTGCGACAGGCTGGATTCCGCCGGGGACCTCCGCCGTCTGCCGAGCGCGGCCTCGGGGTTCAGACTCAGCGGAACCGTTCGGACGCTGCGGAGGCGGAAGCGGCGGCGGTAGCGAGGAGCACAGCGGCGCCAACCCCGGGGGGACGACGCAGCACGTCGTGGGGGAGGAGCGGTCAGTGGTGCTGGGCGTTGCTCCACCCGGTAGTGCTGGAATACGAGTCCAGCAGGTCCACCACGAAGACCAGGGTCGAGCCCGCCGGGATCAACGGCGAGGGCGACTGATTGCCGTAGCCGAGACGCGGGGGAACGATGATCTCGCGCCGACCGCCGACCTTCATCCCCCTCACCCCCCGGTCCAAGCCCTTGATGACCTTGCCACCGCCCAGGGCGTACTTGAACGGCTGGCCCCGGTCCCAGGAGGCATCGAACTCCTTCCCGGACTCGAAGGTCACCCCGACATAGTGGACCCTGACCACCATGCCCGGCTTCACCTCAGCTCCGTCCCCGACGATCAGGTCCCGGATGGTCAGCTCGGTAGGAGCGTCACCCTCCGGAACGTCGACCTCGGGCTTCGTCAGTTCACTCATCGCAGCCTCATCACTCTCCGTCGGAAGCCGTCGCACGGGCCAGCCGGACACGTGGACACTCCACGCAGCAGAGGGTCACGCTACCGAGCATGACGGTCCCCGGAGCACACCGGATCCAGCGGCCACACGTGACGATCTTTCGCACGGACCGGCTACTGGCCGGTGGACGTGCCGGCAGCGGCGTTTTGTCGTCTGGCCAA
Organism: Streptomyces sp. BK340; assembly: GCF_007827595.1. Classification (GTDB taxonomy): domain Bacteria; phylum Actinomycetota; class Actinomycetes; order Streptomycetales; family Streptomycetaceae; genus Streptomyces. The sequence goes on along the minus strand of NZ_VISR01000003.1, from coordinate 241,005 downwards.
CCGCGGTTTGGGACGTCTCCTCGTGGGACCGTGGCGACGAACAGGGAAGACGGCGCGAGGACCCCAGCATGATCAGGCAGGGCGGGGACGCTCGGACCAGGGCACCGTGGGTGCAAATTACTTAGGGTATGAGAGTGGATTTAGCTGTTTGTCCACATGGGCGAGTGTTCGGTGGTAAAAGAGCAGAAGGTCGAGTTGCCTGGCGCACTCGACGCAGCGCAGGCCGCGGACTTGCCGTACCAGCAGTCCGCCCTGGATGCTGCCCGCGTTGCGGCTCAGGGTGCCGCCCTGCTGGCCGCTGTGCTGGGGGCGGCAGGCTTCTCCGGCTGGGTCTTCGGTATCGACGTCCTCAGGCGTGTGCCACGTGGCGATGCGGCCATGAGCGCGAACACGGCCGTGGCTCTGCTGGCGCTGGGTGTCTCCCTGTTCTTGGTGGCTCGCAGCCGTGTCACTCCGTGGGTGACCGTCGTGGTGCGCGCGGCCGGGGCGCTGGCCGTTGTGATCGGTGGACTCACCGCCGCGGAGTACGTGACCGGGGTGGCCCTGGGCATCGATGAACTCCTTTTCAAGGACGACACCGCCCGGATGGCGTCAGAGGTGCCCGGCCGGATGGCACCGAATACAGCTGCTGCACTGATGGTGGGGGGCGTGGCAGCCCTGTGCGCGAGCGCGTCACGTCTGCCCGCATGGACGAGCCAGGTCCCGGGCCTGGTTGTCCTCACCCTGGGCATGCTGCGGCTTTACGGGTTCGCGTACGCCGTGCCCGAACTCGAGCGGTTCGGTGCGTACAAGGGGATGGCCCTGTACACCGGGACGGCTCTGGTGCTGCTGGGCATCGCTGCCTTCCTCGCCCGGCCGGACAGTGGACTTGCCGGACTGCTGATGAACGCGGGCACCACGGGAGCACTCGGGCGCCGGCTGGTCGCCACCGTCCTGGTGGTACCGCCGCTGCTGGGTGGGCTCGTCCTGGCCGGTGAGGACACGGGACTGTTCGGAACGCGTCTGGGTACCGCGCTGCTGGTGTGCGGGCACGTGGCCGTGTTCACCACGGTCATCTTCGCGACGTTGGCCGTGGGCCGCCGTGTCGAGTTGGCGCATGCACGTGCCGAATGGCAGGTGCGGCAGAACGAACTGCTGCAGGCGTTCATGGACCACACGCCCGCGGTGATGTTCATCAAGGATCTGGACGGTCGCTTCCTGGCGGTCAACACGACCTTCGAGGAGAGCCTGGGCCTGTCCCGCGAACGGGTACTGGGCCGCCGCGACCGGGATGTCATGCCGCCCGACCTCGCGCGTCAGGCACGCGCCGCCGACCTCGCCATGTTGGCCGAGGGTGCTCCCACGCAGCAGGAGGAACTGATCGCCCTGCCCGGCGGGTCGCGGGACTTCCTCACCAGCCTGTTCCCGCTCAAGACCGCTTCCGGCACTCCCTACGCCGTATGCGGTGTGATCACCGACGTCACCGACCGAGTCGCGGCCCAGCGCGAAGTACGACGGGCCGGCCGGCGCTTCCTCGCGCTGCTGGAATCGGCTCCCGACGCCCTGCTGATCACGGACGGCCAAGGCGTCATCGTCATGACCAATGCGCAAGTGCAGAAGTTGCTCGGACGTTCGCCGTCCGACCTCGTGGGCACCCCGGTCGTCGACCTGGTGCCCGCCCCGCGGCGTCGTAGGCACAGTGCACTGCTGCGTGCCTACCTGCGACAGGTGAATCCGAAGCCGACCGTCCTGGACCACGGCCTCTACGGGCTGCGCAGCGACGGCACGGAGTTCCCCGTCGAAGTGAGCGTGAGCAGTCTCCAGGCAGAAGAGGAGACGCGGGTGTTCCTGACCGTGCGGGACATCACCGAACGCAGACACGCCGAGGCCGAACGCGCCGAGCGCTACGAGGAGCACCGACGCATCGCCTACACCCTGCAGCACAGCCTCATGGGCGCGCCTCCCCCCTTGCCCCACCTGCCCGCCGCCCACCGGTACCTGGCGTCCGTCCAGGACCCAGGAGTGGGCGGCGACTGGTTCGACATCATTCCGCTGGATGTTCACCGCACCGGCGTCGTCGTGGGTGACGTGATGGGTCGCGGCCTGGAGGCGGCGGCCGTCATGGGCCAGATGCGCGCTGCCTCCCATGCATTGGCCCGCACAGACGTACCGCCGAGCCGGCTGATGACCGGGCTGGACGCGTTCGTGGCCGACCTGGCGGATCAGCTCGTCACCTGCGTCTACCTGGTGGTGGACCAGAGCAGCCACGAGGTCACCCTCTGTTCGGCGGGACACCTCCCGGTCATCGCCCTGCCTCCCGACGGGCCCGCCCGGATGCTCCGGACGCCGGTCGGGGTACCGCTGGGCGTCAACGATCCGTGTGGCGCAGGAGTGCCGTTCCAGCAGGCGACCCAACCGGTGGCACCGGGCACCACGCTGGCCCTCTATACCGATGGACTGGTCGAAAGGCCCGGCACGGACATCGAGACCCAGATCGACACCCTCGCCCGCACGCTCGACTCGGCGCTGAAAGGAGCACCCGCAGATCAGGAGAGCCTCGACCGGACAGCCGACCTGCTGATCAAGACCCTCCTGCCGGACACGGCCACACATGACGATGACGTGACACTGCTCCTGATCGGGCTGCCCGTGGCGGAGGGAGAAGACTTCCGTGCCTGATCGCTGTGATGGCGGTCCTCTTCGGCCTCGGCGTGACGGAGTTGCCCGGGCCGGCACCGGCGCGGGCGGCAGCGGCCGCCGACGGCGTCCGGAATCTGTACATTTGTGTAGTAGGGATCACGGCTGTCAGTCGTGCGGTTGTAGACCCGTGCTCATGAACCTCGCAGGCGAGGCAGTATGTCCGACTTGAGTGCGCCGATCGTGGCCACGTTCCTCGTGTACGTGGCCGTCATGATCGGAACGGGTGTCTGGGCCTACCGCCGTACGCGCACCTTCGCCGACTTCGCCCTGGGCGGCCGCAGGCTCCCCGCGTTCGTCGCCGCCCTGTCCGCAGGGGCCAGCGACATGTCCGGCTGGCTGTTCCTCGCCTTCCCCGGAGCGGTGTACGCGGCCGGTGTCGGCGCAAGCTGGATCGCGGTCGGTCTGGTGCTCGGTACGTACCTCAACTGGCTGTTCGTCGCGCCGAGGCTGCGCACCTACACCGAGCGCGCGGGGAACGCGGTGAGCCTGTCGGCCTACCTGGAGGAGCGGTTCGAGGACCGCACACGGATGCTCCGGATGGTCTCGGCGGTGGTGACCCTCGTGTTCTTCACCGTGTACGTCGCCAGTGGACTGGTGGCCGGCGGGCTGCTTTTCGGGCACATCTTCGGCGCCGGTTTCCGGCTCGGGGTGGCCCTGACCGCCCTGGTGATCGTCGTCTACTCATGCCTGGGCGGCTTCCTGGCCGTGAGCCTGACCCACGTCATGCAGGCCACGCTGATGTTCCTCGCCCTGCTCGTCCTCCCCGTCGTGGGTATCGCGTCGCTCGGCGGCTTCGGTGCGCTGCGTGACTCCCTCGACAGCAGGACACCCAGCCTGCTGGACATGGGCGCCAAAGTCGACTTCGTGAACGGACACTGGTCGGGAGGCGGCGGGTCGCTCGGCGCAGTGTCGATCATCTCGTTGCTCTCGTGGGGCCTCGGCTATTTCGGGCAGCCGCACATCCTGGCCCGCTTCATGGGCATCCGCAGCACCAGTGCCGTGCCCTCGGCCCGTCGTATCGAGACCGGGTGGGTGGTCGTGGTGCTGGCCGGTGCCACAGTGGTCGGCCTGCTGGGCATCGCGCAGTTCGGCACACCGCTCCATGACCCGCAGACGGTGTACATCACTCTGAGCCGGACCCTGTTCAGTCCGTGGGGCGCGGGCGTGATGCTGATCGCGGTGCTCGCCGCGATCATCTCGACCGCGGACAGCCAGCTCCTCGTGTCGTCCGTCGCCCTCACGGAGGACTTCTACCACGCGTTCCTCAAGCGGCGCGCCTCGGACGAGGTACTGGTGTGGGTGGGGCGTTCCGCCGTCGTCGCCGTGACCCTCGTGGCCTCCGTGATCGCGCTGAGAGGCGGCGGGCTGCTGGGGATCGTGGGCTACGCCTGGGCGGGCATCGGGGCCGCTTTCGGCCCCGTGGTCCTGCTCTCGCTGTACTGGCCGCGCATGACCTGGGCGGGGGCCATGGCCGGGATCGTGTCCGGCGCGGTCACGGTGCTCCTGTGGCGTGTGGTCAAGCCGCTGCACGGCCCCTTCTGGTCGGGCATCTACGAGATGATCCCGGGCGTCCTGGTCGCCACGCTCGCGGCACTGATCTTCGGCAGGTTCGTCGGCCGGCCTCCGAAACGGGCCTTCTGGCGGATGCCGGGCGGCGGGGTGAGCCAGCTGATGCTGACCCCCTTCCTCAGCCACGCGCCGGTCGGCATCGCCGTTCTCGACACGGATCTGCGGTACGTCTGGGTGAACGAGCCGCTGGACCGCCAGATCTCGCTGAAGCGGCGGCTGGGGCGGCGGATGGCGGAGGTATTGCCGCAAGCCGAGGCCGACGCCTTCGAGGAGAAGATGCGCGAGGTTCTTCGGACCGGCGCGCCGGTGATGGACTTCGAGTACCGCGGCGCCGGCTACACGGTGCACGACCGAAGCCGGGCGATCTCCGCCTCTTTCTTCGCGATGAAGGACCGCCACGACCGGAATGTCGGTGTCTGGTACATGATCATCGATGTCACTGAGCGGTGGCGGGCGCAGGAGCGCCTGGCCCTGCTCAATGACGCCGCTGCCCGCATCGGCAGCACCCTGGACGTCACGCGGACCGCGCAGGAACTGGCCGACGACGCGGTGCCGGCCGTCGCGGACTTCGTCGCCGTCGACCTGCTGGACTCGGTCACGAGGGGCGAGGAGCCGGCCCCCGGGCCGGTCGGTACGTCACCCGTCATCCGCCGTGCGGCCCAGCGGTCGGTCCGTGAGGGATGCCCCGAGGCGTCCCTTGCCGTGGGGGAAACAGTCCGACGTGCGCCCGCGTCGCCCGTGACCCGCTGTCTGCTGGAGAGCAGGGCCCTGGTCGAACGGGTCCTTGACCGCACCAACAGTCCGTGGGTGACGGTGGACGAAACGCTGGGCGCCTCGTTCCTGGACTACGACTTCCGCTCGGTGATGGTGGTGCCCGTGCGGGCGCGCGGCGTCACCCTGGGGGTGGCGACGTTCGCCCGGTCGCGGCGGCTGGGCCCCTTCGAGGACGACGACGTCCGCCTTGCCGAGGAACTCGTCTCCCGAGCTGCGGTGTGCATCGACAACGCCCGCCGTTTCACCCGCGAGCGCACCGCGGCCCGCTCCATGCAGCGCTACCTGCTGCCGCAGGACCTGACGGGAGGGTCCGCTCTCGCGGTGGCGTCGTGGTACCTGCCGGCGGATGCCCCCAGTGGTGTGGGCGGCGACTGGTTCGACGTGATCCCGCTCTCCGGAGCCCGTGTCGCCCTGGTCGTCGGGGACGTGGCCGGGCACGGCATCAACGCGGCGGCGACCATGGGGCGCCTGCGCGTCGCGGTGCGCACGCTCGCCAACCTCGACCTGTCTCCGGACGAACTGCTGGCCCATCTGGACGACCTGGTCATCGGCCTCATGGGGGCCCACGACATCGATGCTCCGTTGGCGGCCGAGGGCGAGGCGACGGGCACCGCATTCCTGGGCGCCACCTGCCTGTACGCCGTCTACGACCCGGTCAGCAGGCTGTGCACCATGGCCCGAGCAGGTCACCTCCCCCCGATGATCGTCGCTCCCGACGGCGCCGCTGAGATTCTGGACCTGCCCGCCGGACCACCACTCGGCCTCGGCTACCTCCCCTTCGAGGCCATCGAGACCGAACTGGAAGACGGCAGCCTTCTCGCCCTCTACACCGACGGCCTCATCGAGTCCGTCGACCGGGACATCGACGTCGGGCTCTCCCGGCTGGGCGATGCCCTCGAGGCCCCCCTGCCCACCCTGGCGGAGACCGGCGAACGAGTGATCGACAGCCTGCTGACGGGTCCGCCTGCCGACGACGCGGCCCTGCTCCTCGCCCGGACCCGTGTCCTGGCCCCGGACCGCGTCGCCTCCTGGGACCTGCCCAGCGATCCGGCTGCCGTCGCACACGCCCGCGACCTCGCGGCTCGGAAGCTGGCGGAGTGGGGCATCCCCGATCTCACGTTCACCACGGAACTCATCGTCAGTGAACTGGTGACCAACGCGATCCGTCATGCGGCCGGACCGGTCTGCCTGCGCTTGATCCGGGACCGCGGCCTGATCTGCGAGGTCTCCGACTCCAGCAGCACCGCGCCTCGGCTCCGTCACGCGCGGACCACCGACGAGGGGGGACGGGGCCTGCTGATCGTCGCCCAGATGGCCCGCCGGTGGGGCACTCGTTACACGAAGACCGGCAAGATCATCTGGACGGAGCAGGTCATTGCGGCTGACGCGATCGGCTAGCCCCGGCGTGGGCGTATGCCCGCAGGCTGTGGCGATCACCGGGAGCCGGCGCATGTGGCTGTCGTCCTGGTGGAATTGGCCCGTGCCGCCGTCTCTCTACGGCACCCTCGCCCTTGGATCGCGAGACCCGAGCTGCGGCGTCGTGGCGGGTCGGCCGAACAGGGCCGAGGAGCAGAGTCGGCTCACCCGGTGAAGCGTGAGGAGCCGAGGTTCACCAGGTGACCGACCATGCTGATCTGCACACCGTCCGAAGTGGCGCGCGCCGCGGTGAAGCCGACGTTCTCGGGAAGCTGGACCCGCCAGGTCGCCGTCGGCTGTTCGGCCCCGGGGAGGCTGAGGGAGATTTCATTTCCCTGGGCGAGCAGCGTGCCCGTGCTGTTCAGCTCGCGGCCGCCGACGACGCCCGTGATCCTCACCCGAGCGGCCTGCCCCGCCGAACCCGCGGCCCGGGAGATGCGGATGGGGCCGCCGCTGCCCGCCAGCCGTGTGACCACGCCGGACAGTGCCTCGTACGAGAGCGTCAAGGCGCCCGTGGCGAGGTTCGCCTCGGCACTGTGCGCGGTCAGGGAGGTCACCTGCACGCCGTGCAGGTCGAGCTGGAGCTGCTTGACGGGCAGGTAGCCGCCCTGGGCATTGTTCGTGGTGTCGATGGTGAACTGTTCTGCGTTCAGGCTGACGTGGTCGAAGTTCTGGCCGAACGCCTGGGTCAGGAAGGGAAAGCCCTCGATGGACACGTCGAGGTACCCGTCAGTGGTGTTCTGGTAGCCGTACTTCTCTGCGGCGAGGTGGGTGGCCTCCTCGTCGGCGTAGTGCACGGCCACCCGGTCCGCGACGGTGAGGAGAACAGCCGGCACCACCACTGTGATCGCGACGACCTTGACCCAGCGATGCCTCATAGGAGCCCCCTGTTGCACCGGCCACGGCCGTGCATGATCAGTCCGGGAACCGATCATGCACGGTCGGCGGTTCGGGCACCAGCCTCGCGGAGAGGGGCGACGGGTCCACGGCATCCGACCCACTCGGCGGACGACCCCCACGGGCGACCGGGGTAAGAGTGACCCGGTGCTCTTCACCGCGGAGATGGGCAGCGCGCAGCGACAACCGCTGCCGAGGTCTTTTGATCAGCGGCCGGCTTCCTTACGGTTCCGGACAACACCACGCAAGGGCGCTGGTGCTCGTAAGGGGGGGTGTCCGTCCATGGCGATGAGGTGGGGACGGCGCGGGACGCTCCGCAGGAGGCTGTGGCGGTGGCGGCGGAGTCCGCTGCGGCGGACCAGCGATCTGATCGAGGCGTGGCTGCTGCTCGTCGCTTGGGGCGCGGGCGTGCTGGGTGGCGCGACCGCGGGCACGGTGGCCGCAGTGGCCGCCGACCAGGGCTTCGAGGAGGACCGCTCCAGCCGCCGACAGGTCGTGGCGGTCCTCCTGGAGCGCGCCGGGGAATCGGCGCCCACGCACGCGGACGTGACCACCAACGCCGGCGCGACGGTCCGTTGGACGACGCCGGACGGCCGGACGCGCACCGGCCGGGCCGCGGTGCCCGCGCACACCCCTGTGGGGACACACGTGCGGCTGTGGACCAGCTCCCGGGGGGACCTGGTCTCCCAGCCTCCGGGCCGATCCGACGCGGTGCTGAGGTCCTCTCTCACCGGCGCGGGCGCGGTCATGGCCGCGGGAGGCGCGGTCTGGGGCTCTGCACGAGCCGTACGCGCTCTTCTGGACCGGCACCGGACGAGGCAGTGGGCGCTGGAGTGGGAACGCGCCGACACCCAGCGGGGTGGCGCGTCGGCTTGATCCGCCGGCCCCGGTGAGCCCGGCCCCGGTTCAGCCCGGTTCGGAAGGGCCACATGGCGAAGAGCGGCATCGACGGATGACATGCCAGGCGAGCTGCGGTTCGGATGATCCGGTCAGGGGGCGGTGGAGAGCTGTTCGCGCACCCATGCGGGATCGGGGTTGGTGTGGGGCCGGCCTCCCACTACGACGGTCGGCACGGTCTCGTTGCCGTCGTTGGCTGCCCGCACCGCTGCCGCCCCGGCCGGGTCCCGCCAGATGTCGACCCAGTGCAACCGGTGAGCGGTGAGGCCCAACCGCATGCGTAGCCGCAGGCAGTACGTGCAGCCCGGCCGCCAGTAGACGACCGGCCGACCGTCGACCGCGCTGCGGCGTTGCGCCTCCACCGCACCGATCGACCTCGGAAAGATCAGGGGAGAGTTCACGAAGGCGAGCACCACGAACACCAGCAGGAATGCCAAGGCTGAGCCGGGTTCCTTCCTGAGGACCAGACCGGTCGCAACGGCTGAGCCGCCCAGCACGAGCATCAGGGGCAGGAACCAAGTGCGCGTCATGGTGACGCAGGCTATCGCTGCGCAAGAGGCTGATCGAACTGGGCTCGCGCCCTTGGGCGTTCAGACCAGTGATCGTCGAACGTTTCGGGGGCGATCGCACGTCACACGTCTGCCCATGGGACTGGCGCGCCGTCAGGAAAGTCGGCAACAGGTCGGTGTGAGTCCTCGAACACCTGGCGACAGCTGACCGCACATGCGAAACGTTGTAGCCTCCGGGTATCGCCCTTGACCTGCAGAAGCGGGCAGGGAGCAGACGAATCGGGAGTGTCTTCGTGCTTCGTACCATGTTCAAGTCCAAGATCCACCGCGCCACCGTCACCCAGGCCGACCTGCACTACGTGGGATCGGTGACCATCGACGCCGACCTCCTCGACGCCGCCGACCTGCTGCCCGGCGAACTGGTCCACATCGTCGACATCACCAACGGCGCCCGCCTGGAGACGTACGTCATCGAAGGCGAGCGCGGCTCGGGAGTCATCGGGATCAACGGCGCGGCCGCCCACCTGGTCCGTCCCGGCGACCTGGTGATCATCATCAGTTACGCTCAGGTCACCGACGCCGAGGCGCGGGAGCTGAAGCCGAAGGTCGTGCACGTCGACGGCGGCAACCGGATCGTGTCCCTCGGCGCCGACCCGTCCGAGCCGGTGCCCGGCTCGGACCAGGAGCGCAGCCCGCAGGCCGTCTCGGCCTGAGCGGCGGACCAGACCAGGAGCGTGCGTGACCATGAGTGACATCGAGATCCGTGACGACCGTGCGGCGGGCCGCCTGGAGGCCGTCGGTGACGGCGAAGTCGTCGGCCATATCGAGTACTTCGTCCTCGAGTCGCCCGCGCGCGCCCTGGTCCCGGTCCACACCATCGTGGAGCCGGCCCACGAGGGCAAGGGCATCGCGGGCTCGCTGGCCCGTGAGCTGTACGCGGTGTCCGAGCGTGAGGGCATCCCGGTCGCCCCGCTGTGCCCGTACGTCGTGAAGTGGGCCGAGCGGCACCCGGACGTGGCACCGGCCGCCGACCCGGAGCTGCTGGAGGCCGCGAAGGACTGGCTGCGGGCCCACCCCGGACGCTTCTGAGCACAGCAGCAGCACAGCAGCAGAGCAGCACACCGATGCCGTCCGGCCGTCCGGCCCCCCCGGGGCCGGCGCTGTCGGGTGAGTGGCCGGGCGGGCCCCGGGTACGCGGGGAGTAAGTCCAGGCGACGCCAGCGACTGCTCGGAGGCCCCCGATGACGAGCCCGTACCCCGACCCAGCGTCCCCGGGACCACCACCGGCCCCGGGCCCCACCCCACCGGACCCTTACCCGTCCCCGGTCCCACCTCCGGAACCGGGCCCGGCTCCGGATCCCGTACCACCGCCGGTGCCCACCCCGCCACCGGCCCCGGGCCCTCCGGAACCCTCGCCGTCCCCGATCCCCCCTGGCCCGGAACCCGAACCGAGCCCGGAGCCGGGTCCGCCTCTCACCTGAAAATCCCGGTTCACCCGAAAATCCCGGTCAGGGCCGGCGCGCCGAAGGGGCGCGGGGATCCGCGCGACCGGCCACGGAACACCCGCACCCGCGGCCCGACCGCACCCCGCACCCCCACCAGGCGCCCGTAGCACCCTTGGCGGTCCTAAGCGGAAACCTCACTCCGGTCCCCGCCCCACAGCGTGTGGAACGACCCCTCCTGGTCCACCCGCCGGTACGTGTGCGCCCCGAAGAAGTCCCGCTGCCCCTGCGTCAGAGCCGCCGGCAGGCGTTCCGCGCGCAGCGCGTCGTAGTACGCCAGCGCCGCCGCGAAACCGGGCGTCGGCACCCCCTGCCGGGTCGCCGCGATCAGCACCTCGCGCCAGTCGTCCTGCGCCGCGGCGATCTCCTGCGCGAAGGTGTCGTCGGACAGCAGACTGGGCAGATCGGCCCGGGCGTCGTACGCGGCACGGATGCGGTCCAGGAAGGCCGCCCGGATGATGCACCCGCCGCGCCAGATCGAGGAGACCGCGCCCAGGTCGATGTCCCAGTCGTACTCCTCGCTGCCCGCGGCGATCTCGTGGAAGCCCTGCGTGTACGACACGATCTTCGAGGCGTACAGCGCCTGCTCCACCCGGTCGGCGAACGCGGCCGCCTCCGACTCGCTCAGCGGCGAGGGCTTCGGCCCGGCCAGGCCCTGCGAAGCGTCCCGCAGCGCCGCGTGACCCGACAGCGACCGGGCGAACACGGCCTCGGCGATGCCGGACACCGGCACGCCCAGGTCCAGCGCGATCTGCACCGTCCAGCGGCCGGTGCCCTTCTGCTCGGCCTGGTCGACCACCACGTCCACGAACGGCTTGCCGGTCGCCGCGTCCACGTGGGACAGCACCTCGGCGGTGATCTCGATCAGGTAGGAGTCCAGGCGGCCCGTGTTCCAGGTGCGGAAGATGTCCGCGATCTGCGCGGGGGAGTACCCGGCGACGTCCCGCAGCAACTGGTAGGCCTCGCCGATCAGCTGCATGTCGGCGTACTCGATGCCGTTGTGGACCATCTTCACGAAGTGACCGGCGCCGTCGGGGCCCACGTGCGTGACACACGGCGCGCCGTCGGCCGCCTTGGCGGAGATCTTCTCCAGCATCGGGCCGAGCGAGTCGTAGGACTCCTTCGGGCCGCCCGGCATGATGCTCGGCCCGTGCAGCGCGCCCTCCTCGCCGCCGGAAACGCCCATGCCGACGAAGTGGATGCCCTGCTCGCGCAGTGCCTTCTCGCGGCGGCGGGTGTCCGCGAAGTGCGCGTTGCCCCCGTCGATGATCATGTCGCCGGGCTCCAGGAGCGGGGCGAACTCCTCGATCACCGCGTCCGTCGGACCGCCCGCCTTGACCATGATGACCAGTCGGCGCGGGCGCTCCAGGGCCGCCACGAAGTCCTTGGCGGTCTCGGCCGCGATGAAGTCGCCCTCGTGCCCGAACTCCTCCACCAGCTCCTGCGTCCGCGACACCGTACGGTTGTGCACGGCGACCGTGTAGCCGTTGCGCGCGAAGTTCCGGGCGAGGTTGCGGCCCATGACCGCGAGGCCCGTGACGCCGATCTGCGCTGAACTGCTCATACCGCCTGCTCCCTAACTGCCTCGTGACTACGGCTCCGTCAGTACGGGCCCTCGCCCATCCTGACGTGCCGCTACGGCGAGCGCACATCCGACCCGCCACGCATGTTTACGCGCGGAAGGCGCCCGTCTCCTCAGTGTCGTCGCCGCTCGCGGCCGATCTCGTCAAGGAAGGCCCGTTCCCGGCCACTTGGGAGCAGCATGCGGCTGATTTTCCGTCTTGTCATGGCCTGTTCGCGGCGCTTACTTTTGCCGCTCCTGACGCATGCCGAGGGGATTTCGGACATGGCCGTACGCGGCCGGCATCGCCGGTACCAGCCGAACAGGATCAACCGCGCCTCACTCACCGTCACGGCGGGCGGCGCCGGTCTCGCCATCCCGCTGGTCGCCGCGGGTACCGCCGACGCGGCCGACGCGTCCACCTGGAACAAGGTCGCCGCCTGCGAGTCCAGCGGCAACTGGAGCATCAACACCGGCAACGGTTACTACGGCGGGCTGCAGTTCACCGTGTCGACCTGGGAGGCCTACGGCGGCACCCGGTACGCGCCGCGCGCCGACCTCGCCACCAGGGACCAGCAGATCGCCGTCGCCGAGAAGGTCCTGGACGGACAGGGACCCGGCGCCTGGCCGGTGTGCTCCGTACGGGCCGGGCTGACCCGGGGCGGCCACGCGCCCGAGCTCCACCCGGACGGTGCCGCGACCCGCCCGGCGAAGACCGGCAGGGCCGGCTCCGTGCCGGACGTGCAGCCGCAGACGACCCCGCAGTCCCGGGCCGGCAAGGCCGAGATGTACACGGTGGTGCACGGCGACACGCTCTCCGGCATCGCCGGCGAGCACCATGTCCAGGGCGGCTGGCGCGGGCTGTACGCGGGCAACCGCGCCGCCATAGGGCCCGACCCCGACCTGATCCTGCCGGGCCAGCGGCTCAGCCTGCGCGGCACCGCCTCCCCGGCACCCGACACGCACACCGACGGCAAGTCCAAGTCCCCGAAGCGGAAAGCCCCTTCGGAGAAGAAGACCCACCAGCGCCCGGGCCACGGCACCGGCCACTCCCTCGTCGCCCCGGTGCACGCCGCCATCGGCACCAGCTACCGCGTGGCCGGGTCGCACTGGTCGAAGGGCTACCACACCGGCGTCGACTTCCTGGTGCCGACCGGCACCTCCGTCCACGCGGCCGCGGCCGGACACGTGGTCTCCGCGGGCTGGGGCGGCTCCTACGGCTACCAGGTGGTGATCCGGCACGCCGACGGGCGCTACACCCAGTACGCCCACCTGTCCGCCATCTCCGTGCGAGCCGGGCAGAGCGTGTCCGCGGACCAGCGCATCGGCCGGTCCGGGTCGACCGGGAACGTCACGGGCCCGCATCTGCACTTCGAGGTGCGGACGGGGCCCGGCTTCGGCTCGGACATCGACCCGGTCGCCTATCTCCGGGCCGGTGGCGTCAGGATCTGACCCGCGGACGGTGCAGGCTCATGTCGGGCGCGGGCACAGGGAAGCCGGCGGACAGCGGGAGGTACGCGGCGGGGAGGGCGTAGACGGCCGGTATGCCGCCCTCGCGGCCGTCGTCCGGAGCCGCCACCAGCACGTCCTCGAGGGCTCCTAGGTCCGGGAGAGCGGGCACGTCCGCCGGGGGCGAGCTGCCGGGAACGCGCAGGTCCTCCGCGGCAGGATCGCCCACGTCCTCCCCCGCGTGCGCCGCCCGTGCCGCCGACCGGGACCGCTGCCGGGGCACGCTCCCGAGCATCTCCGCGGCGTCGGCCCCCGGCTCGGTGACCGGATCCGCCGCAGGGGCGGTCTCGAGCCGTTCCGTCGTCAGCAGGATGAGACCACCCGCGGCCACCACGCCGCAGCCCAGGGCGAGCACGGTGCCCGTGGAGGCGTAGCGGAACGTCTCGCCGAACATCATGATGCCGACCGCGGCGGCCAGCACCGGGTTGACCACCGTCAGCGTGGCCAGCGGCGCGGCGAGGCCGCCGCCCCGGTAGGAGGCCTGGGAGAGCAGGATGCCGACGGTCGCGAACGCCCCGATCACCGCGAGGGAGGGCAGGTCACCGAGGCTGATCCCGCTGTCCCAGTCGACCGCCACGGTCTTGGTGAACACGGACGACATGCCGAAGGCTGTGCCGGAGCCGGTGGCCAGCAGCACGCTGCGCACGGCCGGGTGCCGGTGCACGGCCCGGCCCGCGATCATCAGCGCCACGACCGCTCCGCCGGTGACCAGCGCGGCGGCCGTCCGCTGGGCGGCGTCGAGGGAGTGCGCGTCGGACGTGCCGACCAGGGACAGCAGGCCCGCGAGACCCACCGTGGCCATGACGGCGCCGCGCCAGGCGGTCGCCCCGGCCCTGCGGGAGACGAAGAGCGCCGCCATGGGCAGCGCGAAGACGATGGTCAGCGCGCCCAGCGGCTGCACCAGGCTGAGCGGGCCGTAGGCCAGCGCCACGACGTGCAGCACGCCGCCGAGCCCGTTGAGTGTCAGCGCCGCCCACCAGCCGGCCCGGCGCAGCGGCAGGTACGAACCGTCGGGGGAGGACACCGCGACCTGCTCCTGCACGATCGCTCCGCCGGCATAGGCGACGGCGGAGACGAACGACAGGAGCACGGACAACGCCAGGGCGCTCATCTGCAGCTCCTCTGCGTGAGCCGGGACCCCCGGGTCCGGCACGGCGTACGGTCGGCTTCCATGGTCAACACTCTGCCCGCTCGGGTCCCTTCCCGTCGTCGTACCTGAGCACGCAATGAGTCCTACTACCGATGGAGTACGCCGACCGCGCGATCATCCCCAAGAGGGGTGACCACGGGTGGACACCCCAGGGTCCGCGCCACGAACAAGCCTGGTACTAGTGCTCCTCGTGGACCTCGACCCCGAACTCGCCGCCCTCCGCCCGCTCGGCGGCTTCTTCGTCCTGCGCACCGCCGCACCGGCGCCCGGCACGGCGTCCGCGCCCCTGCCGGCACTCGCGGAGACCTATGAAGCCGGGACATCGGATGTGGATGTCCGTCGGGATCAGCTGACAATCCGTGTCGAGACAGTGGGGCGGCGCCTGCGTACGGCCGAGCCGCGGGTCGCCGCCTCCATCAGCCAGCAGGGCCTCGCCGCCCGCCTCTGGTCCCCGGCCCTGGCCTGCGCGTCCCTGTACGGCCTGCTGCCCGACCTGGACCCGCGGCTGCTGCGCTGGGACGCCGCCGCCACCGCTCCGGACGACCTGTGGCTGACCGGGGTGCGCCCGCTGCCCGGGGACGCGGCGACGCTCGCGGACACCGTGCTGCACGGCCATCTCGAGCCCCTGGGGGAGACCCTGAGGTCCCGCTACGGTGTCGCGGCCGGACTGCTGTGGGGCAACGCCGCCTCGGCGCTCGCCGGAGCCGCCCGCGAACTGGACCGCTGGGCCCGGGCGAGGGGCCGTACCGAGGTGGCGGACCGGGCCCGAGACCTCACCGGTGAACTCTTCGCCCATCCCCTCCTGCGCACCGCCGGCACCCGCACCGGCACGGCCTTCCGCCGCCGCAGCTGCTGCCTGTACTACCGCGTCCCCGGCGGCGGAGTCTGCGGCGACTGCTGCTTCACCCGCCCGCCGCGCTCTTCCCCGGACGCCGCTTCTGGGTGACCATGAGAGGAACGTGCCGCCGTGGCAAGGGGGTTGTCGGGTGCGTGTGGGACTGCTGACCCGGGAGTACCCCCCGGACGTGTACGGCGGCGCAGGCGTCCATGTGGAGTTCCTCGCCCGCGAGTTGACCTCCCTGGTGGACCTGGAGGTGCACTGCTGGGGCGAGGGGCGCGGCGTCGGTGTCGTACGCCATCGCCCCTGGGCCGTTCTCGACGGCTCCAACGACGCACTGCGCACCTTCTCCGTGGACCTCTCCATCGCCGCCGCCCTCGAAGGCCGCGAGCTCGTCCACTCCCACACCTGGTACGCCAATCTCGCCGGCCACTTCGCCAAGCTCCTCCACGGCATCCCGCACGTGATGACCGCCCACTCGCTGGAGCCCCTGCGTCCCTGGAAGGCCGAGCAACTGGGAGGCGGGTACGCCCTTTCGAGCTGGGCCGAGCGCACCGTGGTCGAGGCCGCGGACGCGGTGATCGCCGTGTCGGGGGCCATGCGGGAGGACATCCTCGCCTGCTATCCGGCGCTGGACCCGGCGAAGGTCCACGTCGTGCACAACGGCATCGACACGACGCTCTACCGGCCGAACCGGGGCACCGACGCACTCGCCCGCACCGGCCTCGACCCCGCACGCCCGTACGTCCTGTTCGTGGGCCGGATCACCCGCCAGAAGGGCGTACCCCATCTGCTGCGCGCGGTACGGGACATCGACCCGCGCGCGCAGGTCGTGCTGTGCGCGGGAGCGCCCGACACCCAGGAGATCGACCGCGAGTTCCGGGAGCTGTACGAGGAGCTGAGCCGGGTCCGCGAGGGCGTGTTCTGGATCCCGCAGATGCTGCCGCGCGCGGATGTGATCCAACTCCTCACGCACGCCGCCGTGTTCGTCTGCCCTTCGGTGTACGAGCCGCTGGGCATCGTCAACCTGGAGGCCATGGCGTGCGGCACGCCCGTGGTGGCCTCGCGGGTCGGCGGTATCCCCGAGGTCGTCGAGGACGGCAGGACGGGTCTCCTCGTCGACGTGGACGACGACTTCGAGGCGGGCCTCGCGCGGGCACTGGACGCCGTCCTCGGCGACCGGGAGACGGCCCGGCGGATGGGCGAGGCCGGACGGGAGCGCGCGGTGGGCGAGTTCGGCTGGGACGCGGTGGCCCGGCGCACCGCCGGGCTGTACGAGGAGATCCTCAAGCAGGCGTAGTCCGGTCTGCTCGGGGCAACCACGGTTCAACCAGGGTGAGGGGAGCGGCCATGCGTCGATGGGGGTACCCCCGCTCGAGCGATGCCGAGAGCGGGGGAGGAGCTTCGGTTCTCGGAATCGTTCTGGCGGGCGGAGAGGGCAAGCGGCTGATGCCGCTCACCGCGGACCGCGCCAAACCGGCCGTCACCTTCGGCGGCACCTACCGGCTCGTCGACTTCGTCCTGTCCAACCTCGTCAACGCCGACGTGCTGCGCATCTGCGTGCTGACCCAGTACAAGTCCCACTCCCTGGACCGGCACATCACCACCACCTGGCGGATGTCCAGCCTGCTCGGCAACTACGTCACCCCGGTCCCGGCCCAGCAGCGCCTCGGCCCGCGCTGGTACCTGGGCAGCGCCGACGCGATCCTGCAGTCGCTGAACCTCGTGTACGACGAACAGCCCGAGTACGTGGCGGTGTTCGGCGCCGACCACGTCTACCGCATGGACCCGCGGCAGATGCTGCAGCAGCACATCGAGGGAGGCGCGGGCGTGACGGTGGCCGGCATCCGGGTGCCGCGCTCGGAGTCCTCCTCCTTCGGGGTGATCACGCCGGGCTCGGACGGCATCGGTGTGGAGCGCTTCCTGGAGAAGCCCGCCGACCCGCCCGGGCTGGCCGACGACCCCGAGTGCGTGTTCGCCTCGATGGGCAACTACATCTTCTCCACCAAGGCCCTCATCGAGGCGCTGCAACGCGACGCCGAGGACAGCCAGTCGGTGCACGACATGGGCGGCTCGATCCTGCCCCAGCTCACCGGCCGTGGCGAGGCACAGCTGTACGACTTCAGCGCCAACCACGTGCCCGGGGAGACCAGCCGCGACCAGGGCTACTGGCGGGACGTGGGCACCCTGGACGCCTACTACGAGGCGCACATGGACCTGATCGCCGAGCGGCCCGCCTTCAACCTCTACAACCGCCAGTGGCCCGTCTACACCCACTCCAACCAGCTCTCCCCGGCCCGCTTCAACGCGGGCGGCATCGCGAGCGAGTCCATCATCAGCGCGGGCTGCCTGATCCGCGGTCAGGTCACCCGGTCCGTGCTGTCGCCGGGGGTCCGGGTCGACCCGGGCGCGGTGGTGCAGGGCTCGGTGCTGCACGACAACGTGCGCATCGGCCGGGGTGCGGTCGTCCGCGGTGCCGTCCTGGACAAGAACGTGGAGGTCCCGCCCGGCGCGACGATCGGCGTCAACCCGGAGCGGGACGCCGAGCTGTACACCGTCTCCAAGGGCGGGGTGATCGCCCTGGGAAAGGGACAGCGGGTCTCCTGAATCCCTGCTCCTCGACCTCCTGAGCCCTCGGCGGACGCACCGTCAGACGGCCGCCGTCCGCGACGCGTTTGTCATCACCCTCCCGGAATGCCGGGGTTCGCCTCGTTCGGCCTTCACGATGCAGGCAACGATGTCGAACCTTCGGAGGTCATCCGACATGAGAGGGACCCGGCGCACGCGGCTGTGCCTGGCTGGGGTGCTGGCAGCGTCCACGCTGATCGCCACCCCCGCCGCACAGGCCGCCGAGCGGACCGACGGCCACCTCGCCGACCTGGTCAACCCCTTCATCGGGAGCCAGAACGAGGGCAACACCTTTCCCGGCGCGGCCGTGCCCTTCGGCATGGTGCAGCTCTCCCCGGACACGGGGCACAGCACCGGCTACGACTACACGCAGAACACCGTCCGCGGCTTCTCGCTGGTCCACCTCTCGGGCGTCGGCTGCCGGATCGGCGGCGACCTGCCCGTGCTGCCCACCACGGGCGAGGTCACGCAGACGGACTACGCCAAGTACGCGGCGCGCTTCTCGCACACCGACGAGGAGGCGAGCCCCGGCTACTACCGTGTCGGCCTCGACTCCGGCATCCGCGCCGAGCTGACCGCGAGCAGGCGCACCGGAGTGCAGCGCTTCACCTTCCCGGCCACCGACAAGGCCAACGTCCTGCTGAACGCGGCCCAGTCGCTGCACAAGCCGGTCGGCAGCGCTGTCGAGATCCTCGACGACCGCACCGTACGCACCGAGATCACCGGTCACGGATTCTGCCGTGACACCGGCCCCTACACCGTGTACACGATCACCCGTTTCAGCCGGCCCTTCACCGCGTACGGCACCTGGAACGGCGCCACGGTCACCCCGGGCGCCCGGACCGGAGGCGGCGGCGCCTACGTCCGCTTCGACGCGACGAAGGACCGTACCGTCGAGGCGACCACCGCCCTGTCGTACGTGGACGCGCGCGGCGCCGCCGTCAACCTGCGCGCCGAGGGCGGCCGGTCCTTCGACGCCGTACGGGACCGGGCCCGCGAGGAGTGGGAGCGGCGGCTGGCCGCGGTCCGGGTCGAGGGCGGCGACCCGACCCTGCGCCGCACCTTCTACTCGTCGCTGTACCGCTCGTTCCTCGCGCCCAACATCGGCAGCGACGCGGACGGCCGCTACACCGGCTGGGACCGCCGGGTCCACCGGGCGGAACGGTTCACGTACTACCAGAACTGGTCGCTGTGGGACACCTACCGCACCCAGGCCCAGCTCCTCGCCCTGCTCGCGCCCCGCGAGGCGCGCGACATGGCCCTGTCGGTGGTGAAGGTCGACGAGGACGGCGGCTGGCTGCCGAAGTGGGGCTACGGCCCGGTCGAGACGAACACCATGAGCGGCGACCCCGTCACCCCGTTCCTCACCACCGCCTACCAGATGGGCCTGCTCAAGGGGTTCGAGGAACGCGCCTACCGGGCCCTGCGGAAGAATGCCGACGGGGTACCGCCCGCCGGCTACCCGGGGGTCGGCCGGGAGGCCAACGCCGAGTACATCGCACACGGGTTCGCGCCCTACGACAAGAGCCACCCGCTCGCGAAGATGGGCGACTCCGACTACCACCACGGCGCCTCCGTCACCCTGGAGTACGCCCTCGCCGACGCCGTGCTCGCCCAGATGGCCCGCGGCCTCGGCCACACCGAAGACGCGGCCCGCTACGCCGCCAGGGCGCAGAACTACCGGACCGTCTTCGACCCCTCCATCGGCTTCTTCCGTGCCCGCGACGCCTCCGGCGCCTTCACCGGCTCGGCCGATCCGGCCCGCGGCATCGGCTTCCACGAGGGCACGGCCTGGCAGTACCAGTGGCTCGTCCCGCAGGACCTGCCCGGCATGATCGGTCTCATCGGCGGCGACCGCGCGGCCAACGACCGCCTGGACTCCTTCTTCGCCTACGACCGGCTGCTGGCCGATCCCGGGAAGACCGCCCGCGAGGTGTGGGTGCACGGGGACGCGTACAACTACTACAACGCCGACAAGTACAACCCGATGAACGAGCCCGACCTCATCGCGCCCTACACCTATCTGGCCACCGGGCAGCCCTGGAAGACGACGGACGTCGTCCACGCGGCACTGACCCTCTTCACCGACGGACCCACGGGGATGACCGGCAACGACGACCTCGGCACCATGTCCGCCTGGAACGTGCTGTCCTCGATCGGGCTCTTCCCGATCCAGCCCGGTTACGACACCTGGGGCCTGTCCACCCCGGTCTTCGACCGCGTCGACCTCACCCTGAACCGCCGCTTCTGGCCCGGCGGCCGGCTCACGGTCACCGCGCCCGGCACGTCGGCGAGCGACCGCTACGTCCAGGGCGTCCGCGCCGACGGGACTCCGCACACACGGACCTATCTGACGACCGATGCGCTGCGCTCCACGCGCTCCCTGGCGTTCACGGTCGGCCCGCGCCCGTCCGAGTGGGGTACGTCACCCCAGGCAGCACCACCGGTGCTGAGGTGACCTCAGGAGTCTCCTGAGTCCCGCCCCTCTCACAGGGGCGGGACTTAATCTGCTGTTAACTGAGCGTAGCCTGATCGTACTTGACCGTAATCGGGGGTCGGGGATTGACTGCATATATCCAACCGTCGACGACGTGCGAGGCCAGCCCGTGACTTCCGACCTGCTCGCTCCCCTCGACCTGGCGTTCTGGAACATGGAGTCCGAACGGCACCCGATGCACCTCGGCGCACTCGGCGTGTTCACCGCGCACTCGCCCACCGCCGGAGCCCACGCCGCCGACCTGCTCGCCGCGCGCGCCGCCGCCGTGCCCGGTCTGCGCATGCGCATCCGGGACATCTGGCAGCCCCTCGCCTTCGGCGGCGCCGCCCGGGAGACCGACCCGGACTTCGACCCGCTCAACCACGTACGGCTGCACGCCCCGACCGCCGACTTCCAGCAGGCCGCGGGACGGCTGATGGAACGCCCGCTGGAGCGCGGCCGGCCACCGTGGGAGGCGCACGTCCTGCCCGGCGAGGACGGTGTGTCCTTCGCCGTGCTGTTCAAGTTCCACCACGCCCTCGCCGACGGACTGCGCGCGCTCAAGCTCGCCGCAGGCGTCCTGGACCCGGTCGACCTGCCCGAGCGCGGGCCCCGGGCCATCGAGCCGCCGCGCGGCCTGCTCTCCGACGTGCGCCGGCTGCCCGGACGAGTCCCCGAGCTGGTCAGGGGCACGCTGTCCGACGTGGGCCGGGCCCTCGACATCGGCGCCTCCCTGGCCCGCTCCACCTTCGGGATGCGCCCCTCGTCCGCGCTGACCTCCGCCCCCAGCGGCACCCGCCGCACGGCCGGGGTCGTCCTGGACATCGACGACGTCCACCGGGTCCGCAAGAGCGCCGGCGGCACCGTCAACGACGTGCTCATCGCCGTCGTCGCCGGGGCACTGCGCCGCTGGCTGGACGAACGCGGCGACGGCAGCGCGGGTGTCGCCCCCCGCGCCCTCATCCCCGTCTCCCGGCGCCGCCCGCGCGCCGCCCACCCACAGGGCAACCGGCTCTCCGGGTACCTGATACGGCTCCCGGTGGACGACCCCGATCCGCTCCGTCGGCTCGACACCGTGCGCACGGCGATGGTCCGCAACAAGGACGCGGGCCCGAACCGGGGCGCCGGGGCCGTCGCCCTGCTCGCCGACCACGTGCCCGCGCTCGGTCACCGGCTCGGCGGGCCGCTCGTCGGCCAGGCCGCGCGCCTCTGGTTCGACATCCTCGTCACGAGCGTGCCGCTGCCCGGCCTCGGGCTGAAGCTCGGCGGGCACCAGCTCGCCGAGGTCTACCCCTTCGCCCCGCTCGCCCCGGGCCAGTCCCTGGCGGTCGCGATCTCCACGTATCGCGGGCGCGTGCACTACGGGCTCGTCGCCGATGCGCGGGCCGTGCCGGACCTCGACGTGTTCGCGCGGGCGGTGTCGGACGAGGTGGAGATGTTGCTGTCCGTCTGCGAGGCCTGAGCACGGCACCCGGCCTCGGGCCGGGTCCGGATTCCCGCCCGCACCATCCATGCGGCTCTCGCCGCCGGGTGGTGCGGGCGGCCCCGCAGGGCGGATGCGTCGTCGGGCGGGTGACCGGTTGGGCCGGTGGGGCAGCTGTGGCTGATGAGGCCGTTGAGGCCGATTGAGGCTGTTGCGGTACGCCCATCGGCCTCGGTGGAGCCCGGAGTGTGGGAGCGGTTTGGTGGGTTGGCCCTGTGCTCCGTAAAATTCCCCGTTCGAAAGCGGGCGCGAGTCGGAGCGCTGCGCGGGTGATCAGGGAAGCGGCAGCGCGATGACGGTGACAGAGGACGGCTCGACGACCACGGACGAGGTCGTGTACGGCCCCGGCATCGACCCCGAGCGCCTGGCTGTCTGCCTCAGCGTGCTCGAGGAGCTCGACAAGCTGGAGGTCGACCACCCCGACGCCATCACGGTGCGCCGGGCCACGGCCGGCATCTACCGCACGGTCAAGCAGCGCCGCCGCCAGGACCGCCGGGCCGCCAAGACCGCGCACGACAAGGCGGTCACCGAGGCCACCGCGACCGGCTCCGCCCAGCGCATCGACGACGAGACCGAGGGCATCCTGCCGTCGTCGGTCACCGAGGCCGGGAAGATCGCCGGGATACTCCAGCGCCCGCGCTCCTGCTACACCTGCAAGACGCGGTACGTGGAAGTCGACTACTTCTACCACCAGCTCTGTCCGGACTGTGCGAGTCTGAACCGGGCCAGGCGCGACGCCCGCGCCGACCTGACCGGCAAGCGTGCCGTGCTCACCGGCGGCCGCGCCAAGATCGGCATGTACATCGCGCTGCGCCTGCTGCGCGACGGCGCGCACACGACCATCACCACACGCTTCCCCAAGGACGCCATCCGCCGGTTCAAGGCGATGGAGGACTCCGCGGACTGGATGCACCGGCTGGAGGTCGTCGGCATCGACCTGCGCGACCCGGCGCAGGCCGTGGCCCTGGCCGAGCGGGTCGCCGAGGCGGGTCCGCTCGACATCCTGATCAACAACGCGACGCAGACCGTGCGCCGGCTGCCCACCGCGTACGCCGCCCTGGTCGAGGGCGAGAGCGCGCCGCTGCCCGCCGGTGAGCTTCCCGCCCACCACGTCATCGGCGCCTTCAACTCCGGCGCCGTGGACGGGATCGCCGCGCTGCCCGTGGGCACCAGCGGCCTGGACGCGCAGAAGGTCGCCGACCTCGCGCTCGTCGCCGGCAACGCCAGCGTCGCCCGGCACCTCGACGGCACCGCCATCGACGCGGGCGGTCTCGTCCCCGACGTCGTCGAGACCAACACCTGGGTGCAGACCATCGACCAGATCTCCCCGGTCGAGCTGCTGGAGACCCAGCTGTGCAACTACACGTCGCCGTTCATCCTGATCAGCGCCCTGCGCTCGGCGATGGCGGACGCCGCGAAGAAGGCCGCCAGCGGCCGTGCCTACGTCGTCAACGTCTCGGCGATGGAAGGCGTCTTCGGCCGCGGCTACAAGGGCGCCGGGCACCCGAACACCAACGCCGCGAAGGCCGCCATGAACATGGTCACGCGAACCAGCGCCCAGGAGATGTTCGACACCGACGGCATCCTCATGACCTCGGTCGACACCGGCTGGATCACCGACGAGCGTCCCCACTACGACAAGCTGCGCCTGGCGGAGGCCGGCTTCCACGCGCCGCTCGACCTGGTGGACGGTGCGGCCCGTGTCTACGACCCCGTCGTGCGCGGCGAGCAGGGCGAGGACGTGTACGGCGTCTTCCTGAAGGACTACGTGCCCGGCAAGTGGTGAACCGGCGGCGGAGAGCCGGTGGCCCGACGGGCCGCCGGTGATCCGGCCTCCAGGAGTCGTGCCGGGGTGCCCGGGGCGCAGGCGACGCGTTCTTCGTGGTTGAACTCCTCTTGCAGACCCCAGTGGGACTGCGGCCCTTCGGGGGCCGGCTCGCGTCGCCGGCTAGATCTCGGGCACCCGGCGCAGACGTTCGTGCACGGCGTACGCCCCTGGCCCGGAAGCGGCCCGCACTCGCGTCCCGCCGTCCACCAGCAGATCGGCGCCGGTGATCCATTCGGCCGCGTCCGAGACCAGCCACACCACGGCCCGTGCCGCATCCTCCGGCTCCCCGATCCGGCCGAGCGGCAGCCCCGCGGCCGCCTCCGCCTCGTCCGGCTCCCACACGAACCGCGCCATCTCGGTGCGGACGAGCCCGGGGGAGACCGAGTTGACCCGCACCCGGGGCGCCAGTTCGCCCGCGAGCTGCCGGGTGAGATGCAGCAGGGCCGCCTTGGTGGTGCCGTAGGCGCCGATGTGCGGCCCCACATGCCCGGCACCTTCCGTGCACACGTTGACGACGGTTCCGCCGTGCTCCCGCATCCACCCCCGCCAGGCGCACTGCACCAGCCGCAGCGGCGCCTCGACGTTGACCGCGAACGCCTCCCGCCAGGCCTCGGCGCCGGCCTCCATCAGCGGCCCGTACGGCCGGTTGGTCGCCGCGTTGTTGACGAGGACGTCCAGCCGCCCGAACTCGCGCAGCACGAGATCCGCCAGCTCCTCGGGATGCCCCGCATCGGCCACGCTCCCGGCCAGCCCGATCCCGCCCAGCTCGGCGGCCGTACGCCGCACCTCGCCCGCGTCCCGCGCGGTCACGCAGACCAGCGCTCCGGCCGCGGCGAGAGCCCCTGCGACGGCACGCCCGATCCCACGCGTCCCTCCGGTGACGACAGCCGCCCTGCCCCTGAGCCCGTACGACGAGGTCATCGCCGTACCGTCTCATGACGGCCCGTCAGAAACCAGGGGCGCGCGCCCGAAGAGGCGCGGGGCTGTGTCGATGTGCGGCTCCGCCGCTCGGGCGCGACAGCCACGACGATGCAGCAGACAACCACGGCCCATCGTGGCCCCGCGGCGGAGCGCTTACGCGCCGAGTCGTGAGTGCCGGGCCGCGACCAGCTCCAGTACGGTGCGCCAGTCCTCCAGCACCCCGGCGTCGAAGCCCGCGGTGCGGCCCTCCTCGGCGGCCAGGCGCAGCCGCAGCAGATCGTCGTCGGCGGGGCCGGTGGGGTGGGGGTACCCGCGCACCAGCCGGAACACCCGCTCGCCGAGCAGCGGGCGGACCGCGGTGGCCGCGCTGTGGGGCCGCCCGGCCTCGTCGCCCGGGCTCAGCACCGGTCCGATGCCGTGGACCAGCCCCGCCACCTGGAGCTCCTTGTCGGCGGGGCGGCTGCGGCGCAGCAGCGCGGCGGTTCGCAGCGCGTGCTGGTGCCGGCCGGCGTACAGCAGATCCATCAGCTCCTCGACGCTGCGCAGCTCCATGCGTCAGTCCTTCCGGGAGACGGCCGTTGCCCTCCGCCAGCAGATCATGGCGAGCTTGCGACCCGGCCAACGGCACTTGAACTGCGCCGCATGTACGCCGAGTGGGTGAATCAAACCGTCGGGTGGGTGATGCGCAATGTGACAAATAGCGTCATATTGAGGGTCATTGGTGGGCAATCGACTTCCGATAGTTACACCTTGTTTGCACTCCCTATCGAGCGGACCTCCGCTCATTTGGTTAATCTGGAGGGCATGGACAGCAGTACGGGGTCCCACCCACACCCCTCGTCCGAACCGGCGCCACCGCGTCCGACCGGATTTCCATCCAGACCCGAGCGGGCGACTGGCACCGGAGCGCAAGCTGTCCGGTATGCCCCGAGGGTGACCCGACACATAAGGAGTGCGCGGTGACACCGGAGAAGACGAATCGCGACGAACGCCCCAAGGAACGCACGGAGCGCGGCCGCCGGCGGCCCGGAGAACTGGGCAGCCTCGACGTGTGGGCCCGCTCCGCTCCGATCCGCCTCGCGGGTTACGAGGACGACCTCGCCGAACCCCACATCCTGCCCAGCGTCGACTGACCCGCCGGGCCGGTTCGCCGCGATCGCCGCGCGCATGGGCGTGGCAGACTCACGCCCATGCTGATCAGAGAAGCCGCGGCCGGGGACTGGCCGCACATCTGGCCTTTCTGGCACCGGATCGTCGCCGCCGCCGAGACCTACGCCTGGGACCCCGGCACCTCCGAGCAGGAGGCGCGTGCCCTGTGGATGGGCCCGGCCAAGCGTGTCTACGTGGCCGAGGACCCCGCCGGCACCGTGGTCGGCTCGGGCTACCTCACCCCGAACTACGGCGGCCCCGCCGCGGGCGTCGCCAACGCGGGCTTCATGGTCGACCCCGACCGCACCGGCCAGGGCATCGGCCGAGCCCTCGCCGAGCACATCCTGACCGAGGCGAAGGCCCACGGCTACCACGCGATGGTCTTCAACGCCGTGGTGGAGACGAACCCCGCGGTCGGCCTGTGGCAGTCGCTCGGCTTCACCGTCCTCGCCACGGTCCCGAAGGCGTTCGACCATCCCCGCCGGGGCAGGGTAGGGCTGCACATCATGTACAAGGCGCTCGACCGGCCGGGGGAGTGATCCTCATGCCGGACAGGTACAGCGCCGCCGGCATCAAGATCGTCGAGTTCGACGAGCACGCACGGCGGAACCCTGCGATGTCCTTCGGCGTCTCCCGTGATCACCCCGGCCTGGCCACCCGGGTCCTGTGCCGCGTCCTGGCGGCAGGGCTCCATCCGGCGGCCCGCCTCGCCCCGGACCACACCCCGCGGATCACGGCCGAGATCCATGGTGACCTGGCCTTCTCCGTCACGGACGACGTGCCGGACGCCCTGGAGGGGGCGCGGACCGGCCAGCCTCGGGTACTTCGGGGCGCTGCTCGGTCCGGAGCGCCGGGTCGGCGCCGCCGCAGCGGCGCTCGGCACGCGGACCGTCGTCGAGGTGCGGCGGGACGGCCACGGCATCCGTCAGGAGCTCGCGGGGATCCGCCCGGCGGAGGAACCCAGGAGTTCCGAGCCGCCCGCAGCGGCGGGTACGAGCGTCTCCTGCACGCTCGACCCCGCGTACTTCGCCCCCCGGTGCGGTGATCACCGCCGATGTCGGCGGCCTCGACCTGCACGGCCCGTACTGCGACGAG
Source organism: Streptomyces sp. BK340 (assembly GCF_007827595.1). GTDB lineage: Bacteria > Actinomycetota > Actinomycetes > Streptomycetales > Streptomycetaceae > Streptomyces. The sequence goes on along the minus strand of NZ_VISR01000003.1, from coordinate 214,124 downwards.
CAGCCCGGGCCGGGCGGTGTCACCCCGCGGGACCGGCGTGACGGGCGTGAGGTTCGCTACGCCTGAGCTGCCAGGGGTGCCGTCCGCTGCCACGGGTGCAGGCTCTCCAGCTGTGCCGCCAGATCCAGGAGGGTTTCCTCCGTGCCCGGGCGGCCCACGAGCTGGACGGCGCAGGGGGCGCCGGAGGGGAGGGTGCCGAGGGGGATCGACATCGCGGGCCAGCCCGTCAGGTTCCAGGGCGGCGTGAAGGGGGAGTAGGCGGAGTTGGCCGCGATGTTGCGCAGCCAGCCGCGCTTGTGCCAGGGGGCGGCCTTGGGGGAGCGGCGGGCCAGGGCCGGGGTGAGCAGCACGTCGTGTTCGGTGAAGAAGGGGGTCAGCCGGGCGCGGAGGCGTTCGCGCTGGTCGCCGGTGCGCACCGAGGCGAGGAAACGGCGGCCCACGGCCGCGTGCACCTGGGTGCGCCGGGCCAGCCGAGCCGGGTCGAGCCCCGCCGCGTCCACCGCCGTACCCGCCGTCCAGTGCTGGAGCGAGGTGATGGCGAGGGAGAGCGGGTAGGGCGGCTCGGCCCGCCGGACCCGGTGCCCGGCCTTGGCCAGTACCCCGGCCGCCTGCCGGACCGCGGTCGTATACGGCTTGCTCACGCTCACGCCGGCGAACGGGCTGCGCAGGGCGACGGCGATCCTGAGCGGCGTCCGCTCCTCATGCCGGACGAACTCGGCGTCCGCGAGGACCGACAGCATCAGCCGCACATCCTCGACCGTCGTGGCCAGCGGACCGTTCTCCGACATCCCGAACCAGTCGCCGTTGCCGATCCCGGCCGGCACCACCCCGTGCCCCGGCTTCAGTGTGACCAGCCCGCAGTTGGCGGCCGGGATGCGCAGCGAGCCCATCCCGTCGTTGCCGAGCGCGATCGGCACCAGGCCCGCCGCCACCGCGGCCGCGCTGCCCCCGGACGACCCGCCCGCGCTGCGGGAGGTGTCCCAGGGATTGCGGGCGATGCCGAACACGCCCTCCGTGGTGCCGAAGACGCACAGTTCGGGCACGTTCGTCAGGCCCACGACCACCGCACCTGCCGCCCGCAGCCGGGCCACCGTCACATGGTCCTCGGCGGCCGGGGTGTCCGGGGTCGCGGCCGAGCCGTCGCGGTGGGACTCGCCGCGTACCGCCAGGTTGTCCTTCACCGCCACCGGCACACCGGCGAGCGGCAGTTCGGCCAGATCGGCACGGGACGCCACCGCGTCCGCCTCCGCGAGCGCGGCCTCGGCGCGGACCTTCCGGAAGGCCCCGATCCGGCCGTCGAGCCGCTCGATTCGCGCGAGGTGCTCCGCCACCACCTCCCGTGGCGTGACCTCCTTCGCGCGTACGGCGGCGGCGATCTCGGCGGCGGTCCGGCCGGCCCAGCTGCTCACGGGCACTCCTCGGCTACTCGTCGGTATCAATCAGCGCGCGCCGATCGATGAGCGTGCGTAGATCAATCAGGGTGCGTACGGAGAACTGTGCACGGTCGGGGGCCGCTCGTCGAGGGGGTGAAGTCCGCCATCGGAGTGGTGATCCGATCAATGGGTCAAGTCGCATCGCCCGTAGGCCCGTTGGCGTGCCTGCCACCCCGGCACGAGAACCGTGTCCGGCCGAGGAGGCCGTGCGCGGCGTCCTCGGTATCTTCTCGCGTCACGGGGTGACAGGGCGCTCGAAGAAGGTCTCCAGCACCACGGTGGCCTGCGTGCCGCTGACCCCCTCGATGGCGTAGATGCGGCGCAGCACGTCCTGGAGTTGCTGTGTGGTGGAGGTTCTGACCTTGACCAGGACCGAGGAGCTTCCGGCGATCACATGAGCCTCCTCCATCTCCGGAATGGCGGCGAACCGGTCGCCGGAGTCGCCCACCCAGCGGGTCGAGTCCACCATGACGAAGGCGAGCACGTTACGTCCGATCGCCGCGGGATCGACCTCGGCCGCCGTCCGGCGGATGACCCCTCGCTCCCGGAGCTTGCGCACGCGTTCGTGGGTGGCCCCCGCGGACAGTCCGACCGTCTCACCCAGTGCCGCGTACGGCCTGGTGGCGTCCTCCTGGAGGAGGACGAGCAACTGCCGATCGACGTCGTCCACGGTATCTCCTTCGGTGAAGAACTTGATCTGCCGAACCTCATTCTGCATAGTGCTGATACTGCAGATCAACATTCGAAGCGATAGTGAGGTTGACGGCATGCCCGGCGAGCGCCCGCAGTTGTACGAGACCCTCGATGACCGGTTCCGCACGGGCAGGTGCCAGGCGGGCGACTCGAAGCTGGAGACCCTCTACGAGGGCTGCCGCTGGGCCGAGGGTCCCGTCTACGTCCCGGCCGGTCGGTACCTGGTCTGGAGCGACATCCCCAACGACCGACTGCTGCGCTGGGACGAGACGACCGGCAGGGTCGGCGTCTTCCGCTCGCCCGCCGGCCACCCCAACGGCAACACCCTGGACACCGAGGGCCGCCTGATCACCTGCGAGCAGGGCAACCGCCGCGTCACCCGCACCGAACACGACGGCTCGGTCACCGTGATCGCCGACCGCTTTGAGGGCAGGAGGCTCAACAGCCCGAACGACGCCGCCGTGCGCTCCGACGGCTCGGTCTGGTTCTCCGACCCCGACTTCGGCATCACCAGCGACTACGAGGGCCACCGCGCCGAGAGCGAGATCGGTGCCTGCAACGTGTACCGCGTGGACCCGGGCACCGGCGAGGTGCGGCTGGTCGCCGACGGCTTCCGCGGCCCCAACGGCCTCGTCTTCTCGCCTGACGAGCGCCGGCTGTACGTGTCGGACAGCAGGGCCAACCACATCCGCGTCTTCGACGTCCAGGACGACGGCACCCTCACCGGGGGCGAGGTCTTCGCGGAGTGCCGGATCGGCAACTTCGACAACATCCGCTTCGACGACGGGGGCCGGCTCTGGGCCGCTGCCATGGAGGGCGGTGTGCACTGCTACGACCCGGACGGCACGCTTCTCGGCCGCCTGCTGGTCCCCGACGTCGTCGCCAACATCCGCTTCGGCGGCGCCAAGCGGAACCGCCTGTTCATCGCCGCCGACACGGCCCTCTACTCCCTCGTCATGTCGGTCACCGGCACGCCACCGCTGCCGACCGTTCTCTGAGGGAGCCGCAGCTCACCAGTACATGAGCGCGATCGAGCCGCTGCCCCAGGTGGAGTACAGACGGGCCCGGGCCACATAGGCGTGGTCCTTGACGAGTTTCACCGCGAGGCGTCCGTTGCGGTCCTGCCCGCTGTCGTCGTCGGCGGCGACGTACTTGAGTTCGCCGTCGACGCGCTCGAACAGGGCCAGGACGACATCGCTGTTGCCGAACGTGCCGATCTCGTAGTTCCGGGTCTCCGGCGGCACGATCTCGAAGTCGGCCTGTTCGCCGGTGGTGAGCTGCAGCGGGGTCGACTGGAACGCCTCGAGCCGGGCCGGCTGGGCGACGAGCGGCGGGTACCACTGCAGGACGCGCTCCTTGTCCACCGCGGACAGGCTCAGTGTCTCCGGGATGCCGTTGCGGTAGGCCTCCGGGCTCACGATCAGTCCGGGCCCGAAGCTGTACTCCATGATGGAGTGGACATCCCAGTCGGACCCCGTGACCTCGTCCTTCGACAGCTTGCGCAGGATGTTCTCGAACGTGACCTCGTGGGGCCAGTTGTTGGGCGGTCCACCGAGGTCCTCGTAGACCTTCGCCTCGTTCCACACGATGCCCGCGAACGGGTTCTGGTGCTCGTGGGCGAAGCCGACCGCGTGCGCGGTCTCGTGCAGCGCGGTGGCCCTGCCGTAGGGGGTGGTCAGGTCCCAGCCGAAGGTCATGGTGGCTTCGTTCGTGCCGATGAGCAGATTGTCCCGGCCGACGTACGACGCGGAGCCGTCGCGCTCCCGGAACGCGATACGGATCTCGGACTCGCTGGGATCGGCGACTTCCTTGAAGTCCAGCCCGATCCCGAGGCTCTTCCAGGTCTGGAAGGCGCGCCGGACCTCCTCCAGCTGCTCCGGACCTCCGATGTCACCGCCCTGGTCGAGGAAGGCGTAGTGCAGGACCGTGCCGTTGACCCACTTGGCGCGGACCAGCAGGATGGCCCTCGATCGGCCCGGGCTGAGGTCCGGGCGCAACACGGGCTGGGTCTGGGGCGGTTGGGCGCAGTAGCGGGGCGTGGTCGTCCCGCTCGCGGACGGTGCGTTCATGACGGCTCCCCTTCACGTGCGTGTCTGTCACCGCGAGGGCGACCACGCACCGAGCCGTCGGCCGGAGGCCGGGCGGAGTAGGAGGTCGGCGGCAGGATTCCGATCGCCACCACGGTGCTGCGGTTCCTGGCGAAACGCCCGGCCCGGATATCTCCAGCATCTTTCCGAACGCGGAGTTCCGCAAGTGTCGAATGGTTAGATACCGTAGGAAACCGGGCTGTTGAACGGTTAAGCACTGTCTTCTCATGTCGACCGTGCGCTCCCCGTGCTGCCCCGCCCCGTGAGCCGCGGCACCGGCACTCCCACCGCCCGTGCCGCCTCCCCGTCCAGCAGCGCCATCAGCTCGCGTGCCGCCGTGCGACCGAACTCGGCGCTGTCCCGGGACAGGGCGGACAGCCGGGGCGTGACCATGCGGCACAGCGCCGAGTCCTCCCAGGACACGACCGACACGTCCTGCGGGACACGGAAACCGAGGTCGGCGGCCGCCGCGAGACCGGCCACGGCCATCACGTCGTTGTCGTAGATCAGCGCGGTCGGGGGAGGGGAGCCGCCGAGCACCCGGCGGGTCACGGCGGCGCCCTCCGTGTCGGAGTAGTCGGTGGTCACCGAGCGGACCTCGGTGAGGCCGCGGCGCCCCGCCTCCGCGCGCAGCGTGGCGATACGGCGCTGGGTGTGCGCCAGGGTGGGCAGGCCCGCGATGTGGACGATCCGCCGGTGGCCGAGCACCGCCAGCTCGTCGACCACCGACGCCATCGCGCCGACGTCGTCCGCCCACACCGTGGACAGCCCGGGGTGGCGCACGTCGGGTGCGCCGCCGATCACCACGGCGGGCAGGCCCAGTTCGTCCAGCAGGTCGGGGCGAGGGTCCTCGGCGCGCGGGTCGACCACCAGGACGCCGTCCACCCGGTGCTCCGCCCACCAGCGCCGGTAGACCGCGCACTCGTCGGCCACGTCCTGGGCCACCTGGAAGAGCAGGCCCAGATGGCGCTCGGCGAGCACTTCCTGGATGCCGGAGACGAGCTGGAGGAAGAAGGAGTCCACGCCCAGGGTGTCCGCCGGGCGGGCCAGGACGAAGCCGACCGTGGCCGCCCCCTCGCCGGAGAGGGCGCGGGCCGCCGTGCTGGGACGCCAGCCGAGCTGCTCGGCGACCCGGCGGACCCGGGCGCGGGTGGTCTCGGAGACACCGGGGCGGCCGTTGAGGGCGAAGGAGACCGCGCTCTCGGAGACTCCGGCGCGGCGCGCGATGTCCTTCATCGTCGGTCGGCGCGCGGGCGATCGTTTCTCCGGCAACGCTGGGCCCTCCATTCCGTGCGGCCGGTACCGGACAACTGCTAATGCGCTTGAGCGCACTTACCCTAAAGCGCATTAGCGATCGGCGGCAATAGGACCAACGCGTCGCTGTGAGCAGGGCTTTTGAGCCACTAATGACTTTAGCTGGGTCGAATCCATTGACTCTTCACGGAATCGCTGGGCACAGTCTGGCCCGGCACCTTCTGCCTCATCCCCTGCATCCACTGCTTCCCGCCGCATCCCACTGCAAAGGAGCCCAGCCGCCGTGCGCATCTCCCGCAGAACCTTCGCCGCCGCTGCCGTCGCCCTAGTCCTGCCGCTCAGTGCCTGCGGCTCGGGCGGGGACGACGGAGGCTCGACCGACGCCTCGGGCAGGGTCGAGGGCGACATCACCTTCCAGACCTGGAACCTGCGCGCCAACTTCAAGCCGTACTTCGACGGCCTCATCGCGGACTTCGAGAAGAAGTACCCCGGCACCCACGTGAAGTGGATCGACCAGCCCGCCGAGGGTTACGCCGACAAGATCAGCGCCGACGCGGCCGGCGGCACCCTGCCCGACGTCGTCAACGTCTCCCCGGACCTGGTCGCCCCGCTCGCCGAGGCGGGCCTCGCCCTCGACCTCGACAAGGCCGCGGGCGAGTACAGGTCCGAATACCTGGACGGAGCCTGGGCCAGCCACCGGGTCCCCGGCCTGAACGGCACGTACGCCTTCCCGTGGTACCTGAACACCGGCCCGCTCTTCTACAACAAGTCCCTGTTCGAGAAGGCCGGACTCGACCCCAGCGCCCCGCCGAAGACCTACGGCGAACTCTTCGCCGACGCGCTGCAGATGGCGAGGAAGAGCGACGGCAGGGTCGCCACCCTCGCCAACGTGCCCACCGTCGAGGACTTCGGCAGGTACGGCGTACGGCTGATGAACAAGGAGGGGACCGGGTTCGCCTTCAACGACACCAAGGGAGTCGAACTCCTCACCAAGTACAAGGAGTTGTACGACGCCAAGGCCCTCGACCCGCAGGCCCTGACCGCCACTCCGGAGTCCTCCGGCAAGAAGTTCCTCACCGAGGCCGTCGCCATGAACCCCGGCAGCGCGCTCGACCTCGGCAACTTCAAGAAGCAGGCGCCGAACCTGTACAAGAACATCGGGATCACCGACCAGATCACCAGCACCGGGCACGTCAACATGTACGTGATGGGCGTGATGGTCAACTCCCGCACCAAGCGCACCCCCGCCGCGGTCGCCTTCGCGCACTTCGTCACCGACGCGCGGAACCAGATGTCCTTCGCCAAGAAGGTCGCCATCTTCCCGAGCACCGCGGGCTCCCTCGACGACCCGTACTTCACCGAGGAGGACGGCACCGACGAGACGCGCGTCCGCATCGCAGCGGCCAAGTCCCTGAAGAGCGCGGTCAATTACACACCGGTGCTGTTCAGCGAGCAGATGAAGACCGCGCTGCGCAACGAGGTCGCCAAGGCCCTGCAGGGCAAGGAGAGCCCCAAGTCAGCTCTTGACAACGCTGTCAAGGCCTGCGACCAGCTCCTGAAGCAGCAGGGCTGAACCGGTATGGCCACTCCCACCGCGCCGTCCCGGGTGCGGCGGCAGCTTCCCACCAGCCCCTGGCTGTTCGCCGCCCCGGGACTGCTCATCACGGGTGCCTTCGTGCTGTACCCGTTCGTGTCCACCGTGGTGAACTCCTTCACCGACCGCCGCACCCTGATCCCGGGCCGCTTCGTCGGACTCGCCAACTTCCGCGAGCTGCTCCACGACGACATGTTCTGGACCGGCCTGCGCAACAGCACGCTGTACGTCGTCGGGGTCGTACCGGCCCTGGTGATCCTGCCGCTGCTGCTCGCGCTGCTGGTGCAGAAGAACATCCCCGGCATCACCTTCTTCCGGTCCGCCTTCTACACCCCGGTCGTCGCCTCCATCGTGGTCGTCGGGCTGATCTGGGTGTGGCTGCTGGACGAACGCGGCCTGGTCAACTCCCTGCTGGAGACGGTGGGTATCGGGCGGGTCGGCTTCCTCAGCGACCAGTGGCTGCTCCTGCTGAGTGCCATGGCCGTGACGGTGTGGAAGGGCCTCGGCTACTACATGATCATCTATCTGGCCGCGCTGGCGAACGTACCGCGCGAGCTGCACGAGGCCGCCGCCGTGGACGGCGCCGGACCGGTCCGCCGCTTCCTCACGGTCACCGTGCCCGCCGTGCGCTCCACCATGGTGCTGGTCGCCGCGCTCTCCTCGGTCGCCGCGTTCAAGGTGTTCTCCGAGGTGTACCTGATGGCAGGTCCGAGCGGCGGCCCGGCCGGCGAGGACACCACCCTCGTCATGCTCGTCCAGCGCACCGGCACCGGCCTGACCGGCCGCGTCGGCTACGCCTCCGCCCTCTCCGTCGTCGTGTTCGTCGTCACCGTCGCCCTGATGCTGCTCGTCCTGCGCGCCGACCGGAGGGAGGAGACATGAGCGTCCTGGAGAAGGCGCGGCCCGGCCAGGAGCCCGCCGTCGTCCGCGAGCCGCGCGTCACCGACGAGCACGGCCGCCGCATCCGGGTGGGGGAACTGGTCCTGCGCTACGCGCTGCTGCTCGCCGTGCTGGCGCTCACCGTCGGCCCGTTCCTGTGGCAGCTGTCCACGTCCCTCAAGGGCCCCACCGAGGACATCTTCAGCTCGCCGCCGAAGTTCCTGCCCGGCCGTCCCACCCTGCACAACTACGAGCGGGTCTCCCGCACCATCCCCGTGTGGGACTACGCCCTGAACTCGCTGAAGGTCGCGAGCGCGAGCGTGGTGACCAACTGCGTGGGCTCGGCACTCGCCGGGTACGCCCTGGCCCGGCTGCGCTACCGCGGCCGGGGCGTGGCCACCCTGGTCTTCGTGCTGGCGATGCTCGTGCCCGTGGAGGGCATCATCATCGCCCAGTTCACGACCATGCGGGAACTCGGCCTGAACAACACGCTCATCGGGGTCGTGCTGCCCGGCTCCGTCGGCGCGATGAACGTGCTGCTGATGCGCAACGCCTTCCGCAACCTGCCGTACGAGATCGAGGAGGCCGCCTACGTCGACGGCGCCGACGTCTGGCAGCGGTTCTGGCGCATCGCGCTGCCGTCGGTGAAGGGCACTCTCGCCGTCGTCGCGATCTTCGCCTTCATGGGCGCCTGGGACGACTTCCTGTGGCCGCTGATCGTGCTCAGCGACCCCGACAAGTTCACCCTGACCATCGGCCTCAACTATCTGCACGGCACCTTCGCCAACGACGAGCGCCTGGTCGCCGCCGGCACCGTCATCGCCGTGGCCCCGCTCATCGCCCTGTTCGCCTGCCTCCAGCGGTACTTCTTCCGCGGGGTCGGCGAGGGCGCCGTCAAGGGCTGAGCGCCGTACCCGGCCGAGTCCCGCATCCCTGCCGAGTCCCGTACCCCCGCAAGGACACATCGCATGCCTCCTGCCGTGCGCTTCGGCGTCAACTACACGCCCAGCGAAGGGTGGTTCCACCACTGGCTCGACTTCGACCTCGACTCCGTACGCGCCGACCTCGACGCGATCGCCGCCCTCGGCCTGGACCACATCCGCGTCTTCCCGCTGTGGCCCTACTTCCAGCCGAACCGCACCCTGATCCGCCCGCGCGCCGTGGAGGACCTGGTACGACTGGCCGACGCGGCAGGCGAACGTGGCCTCGACGTCAACGTGGACGGCCTGCAGGGGCACTTGAGCAGCTTCGACTTCCTGCCCGCCTGGACCCGGACCTGGCACCGGCGCAATCTCTTCACCGATCCGGACGTCGTCGACGGCCAGGCCGCCTACCTGCGCACCCTCGCCGCCGCGCTCGCCGACCGGCCCCACTTCCTCGGCATGACCATCGGCAACGAGGTCAACCAGTTCGCCGCCGGACCCCACCCCGACCCCGACCGGATCACGGCCGAGGACGCCGAGCGCTGGCTCACCCGGCTGCTCGCCGCATGCGCCGAGGGCGCCCCGGACCGGCCGCACCTGCACGCCTCGTACGACGCCGCCTGGTACCAGGACGACCAGCCCTTCACCCCCGGCCACTCGGCCCGCCTCGGCGCCGTCACCGCGGTGCACTCCTGGGTGTTCAACGGCACCGTCCAGCGCCACGGGCGTACCTCCGTACCGGCCGAGCACCACGCGGCCTACCTGGTCGAGCTGAGCAAGGCCTGGGCCCGGGAACCGCACCGGCCCGTGTGGCTCCAGGAGGTCGGCGCACCGGCGCCCCTCGTCCCCGCCGAACACGCGGCCGCCTTCACCGAGGCGACCGTGGCGAACGTCCTGGACTGCCCCGACCTGTGGGGCGTCACCTGGTGGTGCTCCTACGACGTCTCCCGCGAACTGGCCGACTTCCCCGAACTCGAGTACGGGCTCGGGCTGTTCACCGACGACCGGCGGCCCAAGGACACCGCGCGCGTGCTGGCCGAGGCGGCACGTGCCCACCGTGAGCCCCCCGCCGTGCGCGCCACCGCCCTCGTCGTGCCCGCCGACCCGGCCCACCGCTCCCGCTGCGCCCCGGGCGGGCCCGTCTTCGACGCCTTCTTCCGGCTCGTCGCCGACGGCGCCCGCCCCACCACCGTCCTCGACACCCGCGCGGACGACAAGGAGCACCTCGCCGCCCGCGGCATCACCGAAGTCGTCAGTCCCGACCAGGTACTCCCCATCCCACAAGGAGGAACTTGCTCGTGAACCCCACCAGACGCACCGTCCTCGTCGCAGGGGCCGCCGCGGCCCTGCTGCCCACGCCCGCCCTCGCGGTCCCGCGTCCCAGGGCGGCGGCCGGCCCGCCGTACGCCTCGTACTGGTACCCGGACTCCCTTCCCTCCGGCAGCCCCGGCGCGGGTATCACCTGGCGCAGTCTGAAGGCCTGGCGCGCCGCCGACGATCCCGATCTCGCCTTCAACGCCGCGTCCGTGCCGCTCGCCGCCCGGTTCACCCCGACCCCGGTGAACACCACCGCCCGCTCGGGACAGGCCCGCATCCAGTCCCTGGTCTCCTTCGGGCCGACCTCTTCCAACCCTTCGCAGGGTTCGGCCACCGCCGACTACTACGCCCTCACCCACTGGGCCTACCTCGACGAGCTGGTGTTCTGGGGCGGCTCGGCGGGCGAGGGGCTGATCCTGGCGCCGAACGCGCCGATCGTGGACGCGGCCCACCGGCACGGCGTGCCCGTCCTCGGCAACATCTTCCTGCCGCCCACCGCCTACGGCGGTCAGCTCCAGTGGACCCGCGACCTCGTCCAGAAGGACGCCTCCGGACACTACCCGCTCGCCGCCCAGCTCGTCGCGGTGGCCGCCGCCCACGGCTTCGACGGCTGGTTCGTGAACGCCGAGACCGGCGGCGGGAACACCGCGCTCGGCACCGCCATGCTCGGGTTCGTGAAGGAGCTGAAGGCGCTCGCGGCGGCCGAGGGACAGCGGGTCACCTGGTACGACGCGATGACCGTGAATGGGACGGTCAGTTGGCAGGGCGCGCTGAACAGCCAGAACCAGGCCTTCTTCCAGGCCGCCGACGACATGTTCGTCGACTTCCGGTGGAGTGCGGCGACCCTGGCCTCCTCGGGGACCAAGGCGGACCGACTGGGCCGTAGCCGCTACGAGTTGTGGGCGGGCCTCGACGTCGAGTCGAACGGGTCGGACTCGTCGGTGAACTGGGACGCCGTCGTGCCCACCGGGAAGGCGCACATCACCTCGATCGGCTTCTACCGGCCCGAGTGGACCCGCAACCACCTGCCCGCCGGGCAGCGCGCCCCGGGGGACTTCCACGCGGCCGACGACCGGTTCTGGACCGGGCGGTCGCTCGATCCGACGCGGCCGGACGGGACGGATCCGTGGCGGGCACCCGCGGTGTCGGTGGCGGACCGGTCGACGGTGTCGTCGGTGCCGTTCGCGAGCGTGTTCAACACCGGGCACGGGCTGCGGTGGTACGAGGAGGGGACCGTCACCTCCGACGCGCCGTGGAACCACCTCGGGCTGCAGGACCGGCTGCCGTCGCGGCGGTGGGCCGTGCGGACCGCGGGGCGGCGGCCGGCGGTGTCCTTCGACTTCGCGGACGCGTGGCGGGGCGGGAGCAGCGTGCTGGTCGCCGGTGAACCGGATCGACCGGTCGTGGTGGACCTCTACGTGACCCGGTTGGCGGTCGGTGCCGGCACGGTTGTCGAGCTGACGCACCGGACCGACGCCGGCACCGTGAACGTCGAGCTGGCCGTCGCCACCGCCGAACCGAGCGGCGCCGGTGCGACACCGCCGTACACCTATCTGCCTGTGAACTCGGTCGACACCGAGGGAGGGGCAGCTGTGAACTCGGTCAACACCTGGCGGACGTCGACCGTACGGCTCTCCGGGCCGACCGGCACGATCCACGCCCTCGGCGTCCGCCTCACCGCACCCGACGGCGGCGCCGTGCGCTGGCGACTGGGCGGCCTGGCCGTACACGACACCGCCCCGGTCCCGGCCGCCCCCGCCGATCTGCGGATCACCGCGGCGTCCGGAGGCGACCTCCGCTTCGCCTGGAGCGCCGCGCCCGCCCCCGTCGACGAAGTGATCGCGTCAGCCACACGCCACTACGAACTCCACCGCGTCCTGCCCGACGGCACCCGCCGCTTCCTCGGCGGCACCTGCCAGCGCGCCTACTTCGTCGCGGGCCTGCAACCCGCACCGGGAGAGACGGCCGCACGATTCGAACTGCGCTCGGTGGGGGAGCTGTACAACGCCTCGACTCCCGTGACCGTCACCCACACCTGGTAAGCACCCGGAACCCAGCAGGGAGCACCCCGCATGCATGACGACCGCAACCTGGTCGAAGCCCGCCTCCGGCGCGTCCTCGACGAACGCATCCGTCCCGCCGTGTACCCCGAGTCCGTGCCGCTGCGGGTCGCGGTCTGGCACGCGCCGGGAGAGCCCGTGCCGGTCGCGGAGGGACTGGCGGCCGAGCCCGAGCCGATCGAGGTGGGCGCCCGGTGGGGTGCTCCCTGGGGGACCAGCTGGTTCCGGGTGACCGGGACCGTGCCCGAGGCCTGGGCCGGCCGGACCGTCGAGGCCCTGCTCGACCTCGGCTTCGACGAGAACATGCCCGGGTTCCAGTGCGAGGGCCTGGTCTACCGGCCCGACGGCACCCCGGTGAAGGGCCTCAACCCGCGCAACCAGTGGGTGCGCATCGGCGCGCCCGTCGAAGGCGGGGAGGAGGTGCGCCTGCACATCGAGGCCGCCTCCAACCCGGTCATCCTCGACTACCACCCCTTCCGGCCCACCCTGCTCGGCGACAAGGACACCGCCGGGCACGATCCGCAGTACACGCTCACCCGTATGGACCTCGCCGTCCTCGACGAGACCGTCTGGCAGCTGGTGCTGGACCTCGAGGTGCTGGGCGAGCTGATGGCCGAGCTGCCGGTGGACTCCGCCCGCCGCTGGGACGTCCTGCGCGCCGTGGACCGGGCCCTGGACGCCGTCGACCTGCAGGACGTGGGCGGCACGGCGGCCGCGGCCCGGGCCCGGCTCGCCGAGGTGCTGGCCGCCCCCGCCGTGCCGTCCGCGCACCGGATCAGCGCGGTCGGACACGCGCACATCGACTCGGCCTGGCTGTGGCCGCTGCGCGAGACCGTGCGCAAGGTGGCCCGTACGACGTCCAACATGACCGCGCTGATCGAGGACGAGCCGGAGTTCGTCTTCGCCATGTCGCAGGCACAGCAGTGGGCGTGGGTGAAGGAGCACCGGCCCGAGGTGTGGGCGCGGGTGAAGAAGGCCGTGGCGGAGGGGCGGTTCGTACCGGCCGGCGGGATGTGGGTGGAGTCGGACACCAACATGCCCGGCTCGGAGGCGATGGCCCGTCAGTTCGTGCACGGCAAACGGTTCTTCCTCGACGAGTTCGGCATCGAGAACGAGGAGGCCTGGCTGCCCGACACCTTCGGCTTCGCCGCCGGGCTCCCGCAGATCATCAGGGCGGCCGGCTCCAAGTGGCTGCTCACCCAGAAGATCTCCTGGTCGCAGACGAACAAGTTCCCGCACCACACCTTCCAGTGGGAGGGCATCGACGGGACCCGGATCTTCACCCACTTCCCGCCCGTCGACACCTACAACTGCTCGATGAGGGGCAGCGAGATCGCCCACGCGGCACGGAACTTCAAGGACAAGGGCAGGGCCCGGCACTCGCTCGCGCCCAGCGGCTGGGGCGACGGGGGCGGCGGCACGACCCGCGAGATGATCGCCAAGGCGGCGCGGCTGCGCGACCTCGAAGGTTCCGCGACCGTCGTCTGGGAGACACCCAGGGCGTTCTTCGAGAAGGCCGAGGCCGAATATCCCGAACCCCCGGTCTGGGTCGGCGAGCTGTACCTCGAACTGCACCGCGCCACCCTCACCAGCCAGGCCAGGACGAAGCAGGGCAACCGGCGCAGCGAGCACCTCCTGCACGAGGCCGAACTCTGGGCCGCCACGGCAGCCGTACGCAGTGGATTTCCCTACCCCTACGCGGAGTTGGACCGGATCTGGAAGACGGTCCTGCTGCACCAGTTCCACGACATCCTGCCCGGCTCGTCCATCGCCTGGGTGCACCGTGAGGCCCGGGCGACGTACGAGCGGGTCGCCACGGAGCTGAACGGCATCATCGAGGCGGCCCAGCGGGCACTCGCGGGCGAGGGGGAGACGCCCCTGCTGTTCAACGCGGCTCCGCACCCCGGTGCCGGGGTCCCGGCCGGGGGCGCGGCGACACCGCGGACGGACGGCGCGACCACGCTCGCACCGCGCCCGGAGGGCGGCCACGTCCTGGACAACGGCCTGCTGCGGATCGAGATCGACGCCCAGGGCCTTGTCGTCTCCGTGTACGACATCGAGGCCGGCCGCGAGACCGTCGCCCCCGGCGCCACCGCGAACCTCCTCCAGCTCCACCCCGACTTCCCGAACATGTGGGACGCGTGGGACGTGGACGAGTTCTACCGGAACACGGTCACGAACCTCACGGACGCCGACTCCGTCACGGCAGGCGAGGACGGCGAATCCGTGCGGATCGTCCGCTCCTTCGGCGCCTCCCGCGTCACCCAGGCGCTCACGCTGCCGCCGGGGGAGCGGCGCCTGGTGCTGGACACCGAGGTCGACTGGCACGAGACGGAGAAGTTCCTGAAGCTGGCGTTCCCGTTCGACCTGCACGCCGAACGGTACGCGTCGGAGACGCAGTTCGGGCACTTCCACCGCCCCACCCACACCAACACCTCATGGGAAGCGGCCAAGTTCGAGGCCTGCAACCACCGCTTCGTCCACCTCGCCGAACCGGACTGGGGCGTCGCCGTCGTCAACGACTCGACGTACGGCCACGACGTGACCCGGACGGTCCGCGCGGACGGCGACCGCGGTACGACCACCACGGTGCGGGTCTCCCTCCTGCGCGCCCCGCGCTTCCCCGACCCCGAGACCGACCAGGGCTTCCACCGCTTCCGGCACGCCCTGGTCCCCGGCGCCCGCATCGCCGACGCGGTCCGCGAGGGCTGGCGGATCAACCTGCCCGAGCGGCGCACGACCGGTGCAGGTGAGGTCGCCCCGCTGGTCACCGTGGACAACGAGGCGGTCGTCGTCACTGCCGTGAAGCTGGCCGACGACGGCACCGGCGACGTGGTGATCCGCTTCCACGAGGCCCATGGAGCCCGAGCCCGGGCAACCCTGACCGCCGCCTTCCCGTTCACCGGCCTCACCGTGACGGACCTGTTGGAACGACCGGGCGGGGAGGGCGAGCCGCCGGCCCGGGACGGTGACCGGATCACCGTACGGCTGCGGCCGTTCCAGCTGATGACCTTGCGGCTGCGGCGGGCCTGAGCCGCGGCGGGCGGCCGACGCCCGGGCCGGATCCCCGGTTCGGGCTCCTCCGGGCGGCGCTCCCGCTCACGAACGGATCAGATCGAGCAGCCACCCGGCGACTGTCCGGGTCAGACCCGTGACCACGCCCAGGAGCAGGGCCCGTGCCAGCGTCCTGCGTTCGGCACACGAGACCCTGCCGCCGGACGCGTGCTCGTCGGACACGTCGTCGCGGGACCTGTGGCTGCGGGACATGCGGTCAGTCGACATGGTTCCTCCAGGAGAGGCGTTCGCGGTCCGGCTCGGAACGACCGGTCGGGATCGAGCCTGGGGGACCGCGCGGGTGCGTCACCTGAGTTGCGACGAGTGCCGGTGGGACCGGACGTTCGCGCCGGTCGGCCACGCGGGAGCGACCCGGTGCGAGAGCATGGTGCGATGAGTGGCGACGGGGAGGGCGCGCCCAGGAGGCGGCCTCGGCGGCTGGAACGCGCACAGGTGGGGCCGGGCCCGCTGAGCGATCTGAAGGACCTGCTCTACCGGGTGTACCTGGCGGCGGGTGCTCCGACGCTGGACGAGATCGTCGAGGACATCGCGATCGACGACTCCCTGACCGGCGCACCCGGGCGGGACACGGTCCGACGCTGCTTGAGTTCACCCGAGGCACCGCCCAACCAGGCCGATGCGGTCGCCGTGGCCGTCGTCCTCGGTCGCCGCGCCTCCTGGGACGGGGACGAACTGGCCACCAGGATCGGCGCGCTGTGGGTCGAGGCGCACCTGGACGAGCAACCCGGGAAGCCGCTCTGCGCGGTGACCGACCCGTTCGCGCTGGAGGTGCACCGGGCGATCGACCTCGCCCCGCTGCGTGGCGGCACCGCGCTGCCAGGACTTCCGGCCTACGTCGAACGCGCCCACGACGAGCGGCTGTACACCGTCGTGATGGATGCCGCAGCGGGCAACAGCCGTCTCGTGACGCTGGTGGGCGAGTCGTCCACGGGCAAGACGCGGGCGTGCTGGGAAGCCCTGCGCGCCCTGCCCGCCGGATGGCGCCTGTGGCACCCGATCGACCCCACGCGTCCTGGGGCAGCCCTCGCCGAACTGGCTCGGCTGGGGCCCCGCACGGTGGTCTGGCTCAACGAGGCTCAGCACTACCTCCTCACCCCCGCCACCGACCTCGGTGAACGAGTGGCCGCCGGCCTGCGGAGCCTGCTCCGTGACCCGCGCCGCGGGCCGGTCCTGGTTCTGGGCACGATGTGGCCGGAGTACTGGACGAGGCTCACCACCCGGCCGCCCGCACGGACCGGCGAAGACCTCCATGCCCAGGCCCGCGAGCTGCTGACCGGCCACGACCTCAGGGTCCCGGCGGCCTTCAGCGGGCCGGACCTGCGGTCTGCGGCCCGGCACGCCCGGCTCGACCCGCGTCTGAAGTACGCTGTGGAGCACGCGGAGCAGGGGCAGATCACCCAGTTCCTGGCCGGCGCCCCCGCGTTGTTGGAGCGGTACCGCACGGCACCCGCCGCCGCGCGGGCCCTGATCGAGGCCGCGATGGACGCCCGGCGCCTCGGTCACGGCCTCGCCCTGCCCCGGAAACTGCTCGAAGCCGGTGCCGAGGGCTATCTCACCGACGACCAGTGGGACCTGCTCGGCGACGACTGGCTGGCGGTGGCCCTCGCCGATGTCACCAGCCCCTTGCGCGGCACGCGTGGACCTCTTGCCCGCATGCGTCCCCGGGACGGGCGGAGCCTGCCGCCAGACCCCTGTTTCCGGCTCGCGGACTACCTCGACCAGCACGGCCGCAGGCATCGGCGGACCGCCCCCGTCCCGGTAGCGCTCTGGAACGCCCTCGCCGCTCACGCCGCCCCGGGCGACCGGCTCAAGCCGGCGCGGGAGGCGCGCGACAGAGGGCTGCTCCGTATCGCCGCCCGGCTGTACGAAGCGGTCGGTGATGCCGATGCCCTGCTGGATCTGGCCGGCTTGCTGGACGAGGCCGGGCGGATGGACGAGGCCCTCGACTGCTGTCGGCGGGCGGCGGACAGCGGTGGGCTACGCGCTGTCCGGGCCGCTGCGGAGATGCTGCACGACAACGGACGTACGAGTGAAGCCCTCTCCTGGTACAGGCGCGCGGCCGAAGCCGGTGACAAGCACGCGGTGGGCGCGGTTGCGGAGTTGTTGGAGGAAGCAGGGTGCCCTCAGGAGGCGATCGCCTGGTACCGGCGGGCTGCCGGCACCGGTGACGGCAACTCCGTGCGGGCGGTGGCCGACCTGCTGGACCGAGCGGGACGGGCCGACGAGGCGATTGCTTGGCTGAGGCCCGTTGCGGAGGGCGGAGACAGCCAGGCCTGGCGTCTCATGGCGCGGTTCCTGGCCAGGGCGGGCCGAACCCAGGAGGCTGCCGACGCCTACCGGCGCGCCGTCGCCCTCGGCGACCCGTATGCGGCACGGGAAGCGGCTCGCATGCCGGCGTCGCCGGTGGGAGCGGACGAGGTTGTCCGGGACCGACAGGGCGGCGACCGCGCCAGGCCTGGGACGGCCGTGCCGGCAGCCGGGGACGGCATGGAAGGCGCACTCGCCCCGCTGCGCGCCGGCGCCGATCAGGGCGACCCGCAGGCCATGCGGCAGCTGGGTGAGGCACTCCGGGAGGTCGAGCGCCGCGGTGAGGCTCTCGAATGGCTCCGGCGTGCCGCAGAAGCCGGCTGTACGGACGCCTTCCGGCCGCACGCGGAGCTGCTGGCGGAGGTTGGTCGAACCGACGAAGCGCTGGACTGGTACCAGCGCGCCGCCGATGGCGGAGACAGCGGCGCGGTGTGGGCGGTGGCCCGACTGCTGAACGCGGCCGGACACGTGGAAGAGGCGCTGCACTGGTACCGGCGCGCTGTCGAGGCGGTCACTGACGACGACCTGTGGATCGCCTCGGGCGCACCGGGTGAGCATGCACCGCTGGACGAGGTCCTGGCGAGGCTCGGGGCACGGGCGGCCGAAGGTGACGGCGAGGCCGTGCGGGTCGCCGCGGCCAGGCTGAGGGAGGCCGGCCGGGTGCGCGAAGCGATCGACTGGTACCAGCGGGCCGCCGAGGCCGGTCTCGACCGGGCAAGGGAGACCGCTGCCGAGCTACTGGCCGAACTGGGCGACGTCGACGAAGCGCTCGACCTGCTTCAGGAGGACGCCGACGCTGGTGATGTCGACGCACGGTGGGCGCTGGCGAGCATGCTGCGGGAGGCGGGACGCACGGATGCAGCCCTGGACGAGTACCGGCGGGCCGCGGCGGCGGGCAGCGAGGACGCCCTCTGGTCCCTCACCGCTCTGCTGTGTGCGGAGGGCCGGGCAGCCGAGGCTCACGAACAGCTGCGTTCCGTCCGGTACGAGTCCGTTCCGTTGTCCCGCGCCGAGTTGGCGGACACGGTGGCCGGGATGCTGGAGGAGGCCGACCGGACGGACGAGGCGATCAGCTGGTACCAGCAGGCCGCCGACGCGGGAAGCCGTCCTTCCCAGGAGCGCGCCGTCGAGTTGCTCGGTGAGGCCGGCCGGACGGACGAGGCGGTCGGCTGGCTGCGGCGCCGGGCGGATGCCGGGGACACGGAGACGGCGCGGACCGTGGCCGAGGTCCTGGCCGGGGCGGGCCGGATCGACGAGGCGATCACCTGGTACCGGCGCGCGGCCGAGCAGGGCGACCCCTGTGCGGCCCGCGAGGCCGCGGACATGCTCGCGCGGGCCGGCCGGTCCGAGGACGCCCTCGACCTGCTGCGGGACCTCGCGCACGCCGCCGGGGACGCCAATTGCTGGTGGAAGGGCGCCGGAGTGCTCCTGGACCTCGGCCGAGTCGACGAGGCCGTGAACTGGTACCAACGGGCCGCCGACTGCGGCTACCCCCTTGCCCTGCCACGGGCGGTCCAGCTGCTGCACACCGCCGGCCGGGTGGACGAGAGCCTGCGGCTGCGCCGGTTCGGCTGGGAACCGGACGGCTCGATCGCCGGGCCCTGGCAGGTGCGCGCCGTGGAGGAGGCATCCGAGCGGAGCGCTGCTGTGGCAGGTCACGTCCGGCGGCTCGTCCGGGACCCGGTCACCTACTGATCTGCGCCCGCAACCACTCCTCCACCTCACCCACATGCGCGGCCGCCGCCGCTCGCGCCGCCTCCGGGTCGCGGGCGGCCAGGGCGCGGTGGATGGCGGCGTGTTCGCGACGGGTCCGGGTGAAGGCGCCCTCCTCCTGGTAGCCGCGCCACACGCGGGCGCGGAAGGTGCGGGAGGACAGGCCCTCCAGGATGGCGGCCATCGTGTCGTTGCCCGCGGCGGCCGCGATCTCGCGGTGGAAGGCCAGGTCGTGGGCGAGGATCTCCTCGGGGTCGTCGGTGGCGTTCATCGCCGCCAGGTGTCTCTCCACCTCGGCGAGCCGGTCGTCGGTGATGCGGGCCGCGGCGAGTGCGGTCGCCGTGGATTCGAGGATGCGGCGCACCTCCAGGAGTTCCACCAGTCGTGGGCCCCGGGACAGGTCCGCGACCACGCCGAAGGTCTCCAGCAGGTCGCCGGCCTCCAGTGCGGTGACGTAGATGCCGGAGCCGTGCCGGGCCTCCAGGACACCCATGACCGTCAGCGCGCGGATCGCCTCGCGCATCGAGCTGCGGGAGATGCCCAGCCGGGCCGCCAGGTCGCGTTCGGTGGGCAGGCGCTCGCCCGGCTCCAGGCGGCCCTCGGCGATCATCGCCTTGAGCTGCTCGATGGCGCGCTCGGTCACCGTGCCCTTCGGTGGGGCTTCCTCGTCCACGCCGCTCCTCCCGTCGCTGGGTGCGTCGCAGTCTAGCCAGGACAGTGGTCCGACCACTACGGAGCAGAGAGCGGAAAATATGGCGCCAGAGGGTGTTCTGGCGCTCAAGTGGTCTGATAAGTATCCAGGCATCTGCTCGAACACCCTCGACGAGGAGCCGCGAGATGCCCGTCAGAACAGCGCGGAAGCAGAACAGGTCACGGATCACCGGCGTGGCGGCCCTGGCCGCCTGCGCCTCGCTGCTGCTCACCGCGTGCGGCAGCACCGAGGACACCGGCGCGTCCGGCGCGGGAGGCGGAGGCGGCTCCGGCCGGGTCGGGGTGATCCTGCCCCTGCTGACCTCGCCGTTCTGGCAGTCGTACAACGACTACGTGCCGAAGATGGCGAAGTCCGAGGGTGTCGACGCGCTGAAGACGGTCAACTCCAACAGCGATCCCTCACAGCAGATCACCGACATCAACAACGAGTTGAACCAGGGTGTGAAGGGGCTGGTGGTCGCGCCCCTGGACAGTGCCGCCATCCAGGCCGGGCTCGACCAGGCCGAACGCAAGGGCGTGCCGGTCGTCGCCGTGGACGTCGCGCCCGACAAGGGCAAGGTCGCCATGGTGGTGCGCGCCGACAACGTCGCCTACGGCGAGAAGGCCTGCGACTACCTCGGGCAGCACGTCACCAGCGGCAAGGTCGTGCAGATCATGGGCGATCTCGCCTCGGTCAACGGCCGCGACCGCTCCGAGGCCTTCCGGGCCTGTGTGAAGAAGAAGTACCCGAAGCTGAAGGTGCTGGAGATTCCCGCCAAGTGGGAGTCCGACACCGCGGCCGCCAAGCTGGACACGCTCCTCAATGCCAACCCCGACATCAAGGGCATCTACCTGCAGGCCGGTGGCGTGGACCTCGCGCCGACCCTGCAGACCCTGAAGTCGAAGAACATGCTGAAGACGGCCGGCCGGACGGGCCACATCGTCATCGTCTCCAACGACGGCATCCCGCAGGAGTTCGACGCCATCCGCGGGGGCCGGATCGACGCCACCGTCTCCCAGCCCGCCGACGCCTACGCCCGGTACGGCATGTACTACATCAAGGCGGCGATGGCGGGGAAGACGTTCGAGCCCGGTCCCACCGACCACGGCTCGACCATCGTGAGGCTGCCCAGCGGCATCCTCGAGGACCAGCTGCCCGCGCCCCTGGTCACCAAGGAGAACGTCGACGACCCCAAGCTCTGGGGCAACACGGTCAAATGAGCGCACCTCTCGTCGAAGCCGCGGACATCGTCAAGCGGTACGGCCCCACGGTCGCCCTCGCCGACGGCCGGCTCACCGTCCACCCCGGTGAGTCCCACGCCCTCGTCGGCCGCAACGGCGCGGGCAAGTCCACGCTCGTCAACGTCCTCACCGGACTCCAGGCCCCGGACGAGGGCACCGTACGCTTCGACGGCGAGCCCGCACCCGCGCTCGCCGACCGGGACGCCTGGCGCCGCAAGGTCGCCTGCGTGTACCAGAAGCCCACGCTCGTGCCGCAACTGACAGTCGCCGAAAACCTCTTCATGGCGGAGATCCACGCCGCCAAGTCGACCATGCTGAGCTCCAGGGGCGGCCGGGGGTCCGGGGGTGGTCCCCCGGACGGGCACAGCATCAACCGGCAGCCGCTGCAGCGGGGCTTCATCGGCTGGCGCCGGCTCAGGCATGCGGCCGCCGACCTGCTCGCCACCTGGGACGTGCACGTCGACCCCGAGGTCCGCACCGCCGACCTCAGGGTCGAGGACCGGCAAATGGTGGAGATCGCCCGGGCGTTGAGCTTCGGCGCGCGGTTCATCGTCCTGGACGAGCCGACCGCCCAGCTCGACAACCGGGAGATCGAGCGGCTGTTCAGCCGGATGCGCGCCCTGCAGGACTCCGGGGTCACCTTCCTGTTCATCTCGCACCATCTCCAGGAGGTGTACGAGGTCTGCCAGACGGTGACCGTCCTGCGCGACGCCCGCTGGATCACGACCGC
The DNA here is from genome assembly GCF_007827595.1 of Streptomyces sp. BK340. Lineage (GTDB taxonomy): Bacteria > Actinomycetota > Actinomycetes > Streptomycetales > Streptomycetaceae > Streptomyces. Next base: position 192,127 of record NZ_VISR01000003.1, on the reverse strand, counting down.
CCCCGTGGCCGAACTGCCGCGCGCTGCACTGGTGGAGGCCATGGCCGGGGAGGCCGTCGTCGAGCGGGTGGCGACCGTGCGGGACACGGTGGCCGACGACGCGCCGGCCGCCCTGGAAGTGCGCGGGCTGACGTCGGAGTCGTACCAGGACATCGACCTCACCGTCCGGCACGGCGAGGTCGTCGGACTCGCCGGCTCCAGCGGCAGCGGGAAGACCGAGCTGGCCGAGTCCCTCGCCGGACTGCACACCCCGACCGGCGGCACGGCCCGGCTCGACGGCAGGCGACTCCCCTTCGGCGACGTCCGGGCCGCGCTCGGGGCCGGTGTCGGCTGCGTGCCCCGGGACCGGCACGAACAGGGACTCGTGACCGGGATGAGCATCGGCGACAACGCGACCCTGAGCGTCCTCGGCCGCCTGGGCCGCCACGGCTTCGTCGGCACCCGGCACAGACGCGCTGTCGCCACCGACCTGATCGAACGCCTCGACATCCACGCCGAGGGCCCCGACCAGCCGGTCTCCGACCTCTCCGGCGGCAACGCCCAGAAGGTCGTCATGGCCCGCGCCCTGGCCTCCGACCCGCGGCTGCTCGTCCTGATCAACCCGACCGCGGGTGTCGACGTGAAGTCCAAGGAGTCCCTGCTGGCCCGGATGGACAGTGCCCGCGAGGACGGCACCGCAGTGCTCGTCGTCTCCGACGAACTCGACGACCTGCGACGCTGCGACCGCGTCCTCGTCCTCTTCCACGGCCGGATCGTCGCCGAGCATCCGGCGGGCTGGCACGACCACGAGCTGATCGCCTCCATCGAAGGAGTGGACCATGGCTGACACCAAGGCCCCGCCGCTCACGCCCGTCAAGGTCCAGGGCCCCCGCTCGGCCAAGGCCGTCCTGCTCCGTCGGGCCCGCGAACTCGCCCTGGTACCCGCCCTGTTGCTGCTGATGGTGCTGGGCGCGTTCGTCAACGACTCCTTCCTCACCGAGCGCAACATCATCTCGATCCTCGGCGCCTCCGCGGCCCTCGCCATGGTGGTGCTCGCCGAGTCGCTCGTCCTGATCACCGGCAAGTTCGACCTGTCGCTCGAATCGGTGGTCGGCATCGCCCCCGCCGTGGGCGCCCTGCTCGTCCTGCCCCCGGCCCAGTCCGGCTGGGGCACCGAGTGGCCCACCGCGCTCGCCCTGGTCGCGGTCCTCGTCGTCGGCGCGGCGATCGGCGCCCTCAACGGCATCCTCGTGGTGAAGTTCCGGCTCAACGCCTTCATCGTCACCCTGGCGATGCTGATCATCCTGCGCGGGCTGCTGGTGGGTGCCACCAAGGGCAGGACGCTGTTCGGGATGCCCGACGCGTTCTTCACCCTCGCCACCACGACCTTCCTGCGCGTCCCGCTGTCCGTGTGGCTCGCGGCGCTCGCCTTCGCGGTCACCGGGCTCCTCCTGCGCTACCACCGCGTCGGCCGGGCCCTGTACGCCATCGGCGGCAACACGGACGCGGCCCGCGCGGCCGGTATCCGGGTCGAGCGCGTGATGCTCGGGGTGTTCGTCGTCGCCGGCGCCCTCGCCTCCGTCGGCGGCCTCCTGCAGACCGGATACGTCGGCGCGATCAGTGCCAACCAGGGCAACAACATGATCTTCACCGTGTTCGCGGCGGCCGTGATCGGCGGCATCAGCCTCGACGGCGGCAAGGGCACCATGGCCGGCGCCCTCACCGGCGTCCTCCTGCTGGGCGTCGTACAGAACCTGCTGACCCTCGCGCAGGTGCCTTCGTTCTGGATCCAGGCCATCTACGGCGGGATCATCCTCGTCGCCCTCATGATCGCCCGCGTGACGACGGGCCGGGCCCAGGACTGACCCCGCCCCGACCGTCCCCCGACCGAAAGGACTTCAGTGTCCGAGGCCCCCGCCCGCATCACCGCGGTCGACACCCACGACATCCGTTTCCCCACCTCGCGCGAGCTGGACGGCTCCGACGCGATGAACCCGGACCCCGACTACTCGGCGGCCTACGTCGTCCTGCGCACGGACGCCGCCGACGGGCACGAGGGGCACGGGTTCACCTTCACCATCGGGCGGGGCAACGACGTCCAGGTCGCCGCGATCGACGCGCTGCGGGGCCATGTGCTCGGCCGCCCGGTCGAGCAGGTCTGTGCCGACCCCGGCTCGCTCTTCCGGGACCTGATCGCCGACAGCCAGCTGCGCTGGCTCGGCCCCGAGAAGGGCGTGATGCACATGGCGATCGGGGCCGTCGTCAACGCCGTCTGGGACCTCGCCGCCCGCCGGGCCGGCAAGCCCCTGTGGCAGCTGCTCGCCGACGCCGAACCGGAGTGGCTGATCAGCCAGATCGACTTCCGCTACATCACCGACGCACTCACCGCCGAGGAGGCCCTCGGCCTGCTCAGACGCGGCAGCCAGGGCGCCTGCGACCGCCGGGCCCGGCTGCTGGAGCGCGGCTACCCCGCCTACACGACCTCTCCCGGCTGGCTCGGCTACGACGACGACAAGCTCACCCGGCTCGCGGCCCGGGCCGTCGCCGACGGCTTCCGGCAGATCAAGCTCAAGGTGGGCGCCGATCTGGCGGACGACGTACGGCGCTGCCGGGTCGCCCGCGCCGTCGTCGGACCGGACGTGCGCCTGGCCGTCGACGCCAACCAGCGCTGGAACGTGGACGAGGCGATCGCCTGGACCAACGCGCTCGCCGAGTTCGACCCGTACTGGATCGAGGAGCCCACCAGCCCCGACGACGTCCTCGGCCACGCGGCGATCCGCCGCGCGGTGACACCTGTCAAGGTCGCCACCGGCGAACACGTCCACAACCGCATCGTGTTCAAGCAGATGCTCCAGGCCGGCGCCCTCGACATCGTGCAGATCGACGCGGCCCGCGTCGGCGGGGTCAACGAGAACCTCGCGATCCTGCTGCTCGCCGCCAAGTTCGGCGTCCCCGTCTGCCCGCACGCCGGCGGGGTCGGCCTGTGCGAACTCGTCCAGCACCTCTCGATGTTCGACTACCTGGCGGTCTCCGGCACCACCGAGGACCGGGTCATCGAGTACGTCGACCACCTCCACGAGCACTTCCGCGCCCCCGTGGTGATCCGTGACGGCCACTACACGGCCCCCACCACGCCCGGTTTCTCGGCGGCCATGCGCCCCGAGTCCATCGCGCGGTACACCTACCCCGGCGGCACCTTCTGGGCCGCCGACCCCGACACGCAGAAGGGACGGGCGGCATGAGCGACTTCGCGGGTCTCAGAGCCCTGGTCACCGGCGGTGCCTCCGGGATCGGCCGGGCCACGGCCCATCTCCTCGCCGGACGCGGTGCCCAGGTCGCCGTGCTCGACCTGGACACGTCCTCGGTGGACAAGCCCCTCCTCGCCCACCGGGCGGACGTCAGCGACGACACCTCGGTGCGTACCGCCGTCCAGCAGGCCGCCGAGGCCCTCGGCGGCCTCGACGTCCTGGTCAACAACGCCGGCATCGGCGCCCGGGGCACCGTCGAGGACAACGACGACGAGGAGTGGCGGCGGGTCTTCGACGTCAACGTCCTCGGCATGGTCCGCACCGCCCGCGCCGCCCTCCCGCACCTGCGCCGCTCCCGGCACGCGGCGATCGTCAACACCTGCTCCGTCGCCGCCACCGCGGGCCTGCCGCAGCGCGCCCTCTACAGCGCCACCAAAGGCGCCGTGTACTCCCTGACCCTGGCCATGGCCGCCGACCACGTCCGCGAGGGCATCCGCGTCAACTGCGTCAACCCCGGTACCGCGGACACCCCATGGGTCGGCCGACTGCTCGACGCGGCCCCCGACCCCGCTGCCGAGCGCGCGGCCCTGGAGGCCCGCCAGCCCACCGGACGGCTCGTCTCGGCGGCCGAGGTCGCGGGCGCCATCGCCTACTTGGCCAGCCCCCTGTCCGGCGCCACCACCGGCACCGCCCTCGCCGTCGACGGCGGTATGCAGGGCCTCAGGCTGCGCCCGGCGGGCCGGTGAACCGCCTGGGCCGCAGCCGGGTCGAGGTCACTCCGCTGGGCTTCGGCGCCGCCGGCATCGGCAACCTGTACACCCCGATGGACGACGAGCAGGCGTACGAGGCCGTACGGGCCGCCTGGGAGCGGGGCATCCGGTACTTCGACACCGCGCCCCACTACGGCCTCGGCCGGTCCGAACGGCGCCTGGGCGCGGCCCTGCGGGCGTACGACCGCGCCGCCTACACGGTCTCCACGAAGGTCGGCCGCCGCCTGGAACCCGCCGACGGCACGGGAGACGACCTGGCGAACGGCTTCGCCGTCCCCGCCGACCACCGCCGCGTCCGGGACTTCGGCGCCGACGGCATCCGCCGCACCCTGGAGGCGAGCCTGGACCGGCTCGGCCTCGACCGGGTGGACGTCGTCTACCTCCACGACCCCGACGACCACGCCGAGCAGGCCTTCCGTGAGGGCTATCCCGCCCTGGAGAAGCTCCGCTCGGAGGGTGTCGTGGGCGCGATCGGCGCGGGCATGAACCAGGCGGAGATGCTCACCCGGTTCGTCCGTGACACGGACGTGGACGTGGTGCTCTGCGCGGGCCGGTACACCCTGCTCGACCGGAGCGCGGCGGCCGAGCTGCTGCCCGAGGCCGCGTCGCGAGGGGTGTCGGTCGTCATCGGCGGCGCCTTCAACTCGGGCCTGCTGGCGGATCCGACCCCCGAGTCGACGTACAACTACACCCGGGCACCGCAGGAGATGCTGGACCGCGCCCTGCGCCTGAAGGCGGTCGCCGGCCGGCACGGCATCAGCCTGCGCGCCGCCGCCCTGGCCTTCTGCGCCGCGCACCCGGCCGTCGCGAGCGTCCTGGCCGGAGCCCGCTCCGCGGCCGAAGCGCACGACTGCGCCGAGCAGTTCGCCACGCCTGTGCCGTCCGCCTTCTGGCAGGAACTGCGTGACACCGGTCTGCTGCCGCCCGAGGAGCCGTCATGAGAGTCGCCCTGCACACGAAGGTCCGCACCGACCGCATCGCCGACTACGAGGCAGCCCACCGAGAGGTCCCGAAGGAACTCACCGACGCCATCCGGGCCGCCGGAGCCACCTCCTGGACCATCTGGCGCAGCAACACCGATCTCTTCCACGTCCTGGAGTGCGAGGACTACGGCCGGCTCCTGGCCGCACTCGAAGAGCTGCCGGTCAACGTCGCCTGGCAGGCCCGGATGGCCGAGCTGCTCGACGTCGTGCACGACTACTCGCAGGGCGGTGCGGAAGCCGGGCTGCCCGTCGTCTGGGAGCTGCCGTGACCGTCGACGCCCACCACCACGTCTGGGACCTCTCGGTCCGCGACCAGGACTGGATCCGAGGTCCCGAACTCCAGCCGCTGAGAAGGAACTTCACCCTCGCCGACCTGGAACCGGAGGCACGGGCGGCCGGAGTGGACCGCACCGTGCTGGTCCAGACGGTCACCGTCCCCGAGGAGACCCCCGAGCTGCTGGCCCTGGCGGCCGGACACGACCTCGTCGCGGGCGTGGTCGGCTGGGCCGACCTCACCCGCCCCGACCTCGCCGACGAACTGGCCCGCCTGCGCGAACTCCCCGGCGGTGCCTACCTGAAGGGCATCCGCCACCAGGTGCAGGGCGAACCGGACCCGCAGTGGCTCCTGCGGGCCGACGTTCGGCGCGGCCTGGCCGCCGTGGCCGACGCGGGCCTGGTCTACGACCTCGTGGTCCTGCCCCGTCAGCTCCCGGCCTGCGCCGATGCGGCCGCGTACCTGCCTCAACTCGTCTTCGTCCTGGACCACTTGGGAAAGCCGCCCATCGCCTCCGGTGAACTCGAGCCCTGGGCCACGGCCGTGCGCGCCCTGGCCGGCCTCCCCAACACCGTCGCCAAACTCTCCGGTCTGGTCACGGAGGCCGACCCCGCCTCCTGGGCGACCGACGACCTGCGGCCGTACGCGGAGACCGCTCTGGAGGCCTTCGGCCCCGACCGGCTCATGTCCGGTTCCGACTGGCCGGTGTGCACGCTGGCCGCCACCTACACGCAAGTCCACGACATCACGGGGGAGCTGACGTCAGGTCTCGGCGCGGCCGAGCGGACCGCCCTGTACGAGGGCACCGCCGGCCGGGTCTACGACCTCTGAGCCGTCCGGGCCAGCCGCGTCGGCGGCAGCCAGTCCCGGACGTACACCCGCTCCCAGCACGCTCCTGTCTCCCGCAGCTCCTGCCAGGTGGTGTAGCGGTAGCGGAAGAGGCGGGCGCGGACGAAGCGGGGCGGGGTGTCCGGCGGGAAGGGCGAGCGGCGCAGGAGCCTCAGGGTGTCGCGGTCGTTCTCCAGCAGCCGCTCCACCAGGCCGCCGAACCAGTCGCCGGCGTAGGCGGGGGACAGCGCGGCGAACCACATCAGCCAGTCCAGGCGCAGATGGTAGGGCGCGAACTGGCGTGGCCAGTGCCGGGGATCGCCGGGTTTCCCCCTGAACTCGTACTCCCGCCACTCCGAGTCCTCCCGCGGCATGTCGTCCAGCGTGCCCTCGACCACCACCTCGTGGCGGATCCGGCTGACGCTGCCGAACGCGCCGTAGGTGTTCACCAGGTGCAGAGGGTCGAAGGAGCGGTTCATGACCTGGCGCCGGGAGATCATGTTCGTCACCGGGTGGTAGCTCAGGAAGACCAGCAGAGCCGCGACCGCCAGCACCACGATCTCGTACCAGAGCGGTGCCGCGGACACGGACGGTGCCGTAGCGGGCAGCCGCAGCGCCGACAGCGCCACCACGATGGTGATCCAGTTCAGCCAGGAGAAGTTGCCCGACAGCACCAGCCACAGCTGGGTGACGATCATCAGCGCGGCCGCGGCCGAGGCGATCGGCTGCGGGGTGAACAGCAGCACGGGCACGACCAGCTGGGTGAAGTGGTTCGCGGCGACCTCCACCCGGTGCAGCGGTTTCGGCAGGTGATGGAAGAACCAGCTCAGCGGGCCCGGCATCGGCTGCGTCTCGTGGTGGTAGTACAGGCACGTCAGCTCGCGCCAGCACGCGTCGCCCCGGAGCTTGATCAGTCCGGCGCCGAACTCGACCCGGAACAGGATCCAGCGCAGCAGGAACAGGACGACGACCGGCGGCGCGACCTCGTCGTTGCCCAGGAAGGCGGCCAGGAAACCGACCTCCAGCAGCAGCGACTCCCAGCCGAACGCGTACCACGTCTGCCCCACGTTGACGATCGACAGGTACAGCGCCCACGGCACCAGCCACAGCAGGATGCCGCTCCACAGCGGCAGCAGCGAGTCCGCGCCGGCCAGCAGGGCCGCCGACACCGCGCAGCCCGCCCAGGCGCACGTCGCGAAGAAGCGGTCCGAATAGTGCAGCTGGAACAGGCTCGGGGCGCGTCTGAAGGGGATGCGCGCCGTGTAGCGGGGGATCGGCAGCATGCCGCGCTCGCCGAGCAGGGCCCGGAACTGCAGGGCGGCCACCAGGAACGCGACGAGGTAGAGGCCGGCCAGGGCCCGCTGGAAGACCAGCCGGCTCAGCCAGTACTCGGGTGCGGTGAACCAGTCCACGGCGGTGCGCTCCTGCCTCCATTGTGGCCGCCGCGACGACGGTGTCCCGGCGGTGCTCGTCACTCCAGGTACCGCGTGTCCTCGTGTGTGTAACCGCCGCAGCTGGGAGCCAGCGGTCGAATAATCGGACAAACCCTGGCAAGGTGGCCCCATGGCTGATCGGGCGGCGAGTGCCCTGTCACTCCCGGAGGACTGGCTCGTCCACCCGGATCCGATCCTGGCGCTCAACCGTATGGGCAGCTTCGACTGGGACCTGGACACCGGTCTGTTCAGCATGGACGCCCAGGCGCACGAGATCTTCGACCTGCGCCCCGACGAGTACGACGGTCACCCCGAGCACCTGTCCGTACGGGTGCCCGCCGCGGAGGGCCACCGCCTCGACCTCCTGGTCGCCCAGGCCATCAAGGACGGCCGGGAGAACTACGGCGCGTACTTCCGCGTCCGGCGCCGCGACGGCACCCTGCGCTGGACCCACACCCAGGGTTACATACGACGTGACGACACGGGCCGCCCGCGCCGGATCATCGGGATCATCCGGGACGCCACCGACGAGCTGGGCGAACGCGTGGTCCGCAGGGACGTGGCCGGGCAGTACGCCGCGCGGCGCGACCAGACAAACGTTGTCCAGATCGCCACGGCCGCCCTCGCCCACGCCCGTACCGTCCAGGACGTCATCGACGTCGTCACGGATGTCCAGGGCCTGACCCTGCTCGGCTCCACCAGCATGGTCCTCGGTCTGGTCGAGGCCGGCCGCATCCGGCTGGTCGCCGAGGGCCCCACGGGCACCTACGTGCCCGGCACCCGCATCACCCGGATCGACGAGCCCTACCCGATGGGCGAGGCGGTGCGGACCCTCAGCCCGTGCTTCATCGAGTCGGCGGAGGAGTTCTCCGAACGCTTTCCCATCCTGTGGCCGCACATCACGGACATGCACATCACCTCCGCCGCCTATCTGCCGCTGATCGCCCAGGCCCGCCCGATCGGCGCGATGGGCCTGCTCTACAACGACCGCAGCGGCTTCTCGCCCGAAGAGCGCAACGTCCTCGTCGCCCTCGGCAGCAGCATCGCGCAGAGCCTGCAGCGGGCCATGCTCTACGAGCAGGAGAAGGACCTCGCCCAGGGCCTCCAGCAGGCCATGCTGCCCCGTACCATCCCGAGCGTCCGCGGGGCCGACGTAGCCGTCCGCTACCGCGCCGCCACCGCCGGGGGCGCCCTCGGCCGGGACATCGGCGGGGACTGGTACGACCTCATCCCGCTGCCCGGCGGCCGGGTCGGCGCGGTGATCGGCGACGTACAGGGCCACGACACGCACGCGGCGGCGGTGATGGGCCAGCTGCGGATCGTGCTGCGCGCCTACGCCGCCGAGGGACACACCCCGGCCACCGTGATGGCCCGCGCCTCCGTGTTCCTGCACGAACTCGACACCGACCGCTTCGCCACCTGCCTGTACGCGGAAGCGGACCTGTCCACCGGGGTCGTCCAGGTGGTCCGTGCCGGACACATCGACCCGCTGGTCCGGCACACCGACGGCAGCTGCCGCCGAGTCCCCGTCGAGGGCGGGCTGCCGCTCGGCCTCTCCGCCGAGTTCGGCCGGCTGGAGTACCCCGTCTCCACCCTCGAACTCGATCCCGGCCACACCCTGCTGCTGTGCACCGACGGGCTGGTCGAGCAGCCCGGCTCCGACCTCGACGACGGTCTGGACGCCCTCACGGACCTCATCGCCAAGGGCCCGGACGAGGTACGCGATCTCGCCACCCGGCTGATCGAGGTGGCCGAGGAGCGGGGCGGCGACGACGACGTGGCCCTGCTCCTGCTGCGCCGCCGCGTCCCCGAGGCGCCGCGGCCGGGCGGCCGGCTCCGGCAGCACGTGGCCCCCGGCGACCCGGAGGCCCTCAGCCATGCCCGGCACATGATCTGTGCCGCGGTCCGCTCCTGGGGCGCCCGGGACCGGGCCGACGAGATCGAGCTGGTCGCCGGCGAACTCATCACCAATGCCCTGATGCACACCGAGGGCTCGGCGATCGTCACCCTGCGGGTCCTCGAGGGCAGCGGCCGCCGGCTGCGCGTCGAGGTCGAGGACTCCTCCAGCGCCCTGCCGCGCCGCCGCGACGCCGGGGTGGACGGGGTCTCCGGGCGCGGACTGCTCCTCGTCGACCGGCTCGCCGACGTCTGGGGCGTGGAGGCGCGCGGCGGCGGCAAGTGCGTGTGGTGCGAGTTCCTGGCGTGCGAGCACACCTGACCACAGGGGCCCCGGATGGCACTCTGGACCTATGCCGGAACTCCCCGAGGTGGAAGCCCTCAAGGACTTCCTGACCGAGAACCTGGTCGGCCACGAGGTCGTACGGGTGCTGCCCGTCGCGATCAGCGTCCTGAAGACGTACGACCCTCCGGTCGGCGCGTTCGAGGGCAGCGAGGTCACCGCCGTGCACCGGCACGGGAAGTTCCTCGACATCGAGGGCGGCTCCGGCCTGCACTTCGTCACCCATCTGGCCCGCGCGGGCTGGCTGCAGTGGAAGGACCGGCTGCCGGACGGCCTGCCGCGCCCCGGAAAGGGTCCCCTCGCTCTGCGCGCCGCCCTGGAGACCGGCGCGGGCTTCGACCTCACCGAGGCCGGCACCCAGAAGAAGCTCGCCGTGTACATCGTCCGTGACCCGCGGGAGGTGCCCGGCGTGGCCCGCCTCGGCCCGGACCCGCTCGCCGCCGACTTCGGCGAGGACCGCTTCGCCGCCCTGCTGAAGGACGAACGGCGCCAGATCAAGGGTGCCCTGCGGGACCAGAGCCTGATCGCCGGGGTGGGCAATGCCTACAGCGACGAGATCCTCCACGCGGCGAAGATGTCCCCGTTCAAACTCGCCGCGTCCCTGACCGCCGAGGAGACCGGGCGGCTCTACGCGGCGCTGCGCACCACCCTCACCGAGGCGGTCGAGCGCTCCCGGGGCCACGCCGCGGGACGCCTGAAGGCGGAGAAGAAGACCGGCCTGCGCGTGCACGGCCGCACCGGCGAGCCCTGCCCGGTCTGCGGCGACACCATCCGCGAGGTCTCCTTCAGCGACTCCTCGCTCCAGTACTGCCCGACCTGCCAGACGGGGGGCAAGCCGCTGGCGGACCGGAGGATGTCGCGGCTGCTGAAGTAGTCGGCGCGTTCACAGGTGTTTGGTCACGATGTTGTAGGCGATGCTCATGAGTACGGTCAGGACGAAGACCGGCATCGCGCAGCGCTTCGCCGCCGAGGCCATGGAACGCGTGGCGCTCTTCGCGCCCGGGGTGTAGCGCTTGCGCCGCGCGCTGAGATCGCGCCGGGCGAACGCACCGAGGACGAGCGCCGCCGTCGCGGTGATCAGGGCGGTGATGAGGGCCGGGATCACCCCGTGATGGCCGGCGGACCCCGCGAATGTCTCCTCCGGCCCCACCCTGAGGCCTTCCTCCGCGTACACCGTCGCCACGACGGCCACGATCCAGATGATCACCGACGTGACGGCGAGGGCCAGGGCTACCGCCGCCAGCGCGGGGGCGAGCAGGAGTCTGGACTCGGGCCGGTGTGTCACACTCGGCCCCTTCTGCCCGCTGTCGAGGGGCTTGGTGTCGGGGGGCTCGTCGGGCTGCGGCGCCACCACCTCGGCCTCGACGTGGACCACGGCGTCGTCGGCGACCCCCTTCAGCACGATGTCGCCGGCCAGGCGTCCCTCGGCGGACGTGTCGACACCGACGGTCAGGCCGTCGGTGGACTCCTCGACCTGCAGCCACTTGCCCGTGGCGTGGGCCACGCAGTGGCGGGCAAGGGGGGTGCCGTGCAGGGCCACGGACTGCCGCGGCACGGCGGTGCCCCGGGGCACCCGGCCGAAGTCCAGGCGAGCCGGGGAGGGTCTGAGGCAGGCATCGCTCAAGGCGCGGCGCGCCTTGTCCGCCACCTGATGGGTGTCGTCGCGGGCCACGGCCTCCAGAGCCTGGCGTGCCCCTTCCGCCATGGAGAGGTTCTGGCTCTCCATACGGGATCTCACCTCGTCGACGGCACCGAGGCGAGTGAAGTCGTTTCTGCTCCGAAGGGCCTCCTGCACACGACGCGGCAGGGGCTCGGCATCGACCCGGATACGGCGGCGCCGGCTGTGCGCCAGCTGCATGCTGCCCTGCATCTGGGTGGTCTTACTCGGGGTCTGATTCGGATTCCGCTCCTTCACACGGTCGAAGACGTACTCGTACAGATCGTCCAGCCAGACCTCGCCGCGTCCTTTGAGGTCGGCGTCACCGGTCTCCAGGCCCTCCACCACCGCGTGGGTGAACACGGACGGTTTCGCGGTGCTGCCCTCGGTGAGCTTCGCGTCCTCGAAGGCGTACTCCATGGAGTTCGACGCCGTGATGACCGCCCAGCCGCGCCCTCCGCTCGGCTTCTCGCCCGTGAAGGCGTCGAGGACGTGCAGGTCCTGTGAGGCGCGCACGGACGCCCCGCGGGAGAAGGCTCCTCCGTAGCAGCAGTCGAGGAACAGCGCGGTGCAGCCCGCCCGCGTACCGGACATGCACCCGTAGACGAACTGGGCCGGTACCGCCGTGGCGTTGAGCAGCTTGGGCTGGGTGTCGCGGGCGGCGAAGTACAGATCGCCGGACTCGTTCTTGATCCCGTGGCAGGAGAAGTGCAGCACCAGCTTGTCGTCACGGCGGCGGTCGGAGAAGAAGGCTTCGATGCTCGTCCGCATGTCCTGGGCCGACGCGTTCCTGATGACCTCCACGTCGAAGTCGCCGATCTGCGGATCGCCCAGGACTTCGGAGAGGGCTTCGGCATCGTGCCCGGGCGCTCTCAGCTGCTCGAGGCCCTGATCCTCGTACGTGTCATTGGCGATGATCAGCGCATGCCGGGACTCGCCCATGTCTAGGTCCCCACTGCGGAGTGTTTCCGGAGGAAGATGTTCACCGCCTCGGCCACCTGCTCGTCCGTCGCCGCCGAGATCTCCAGGGTGTCCCCGTCCAGCGTCAGGGTCAGCGACGGGCGGGTGTCCCCGAACCGGCCCAGCCAGTCACGGAGCACGCTCACCACCTGGCCCAGCCCGGTGAGGGATTTGCCCACTCCTACCAGCAAGGAGCCGACCAGGGCGATGTCCACGCATCGTGCGCCCGGTGGTGTCTCTCCCGCGGGGACCGCGCGGACGTCGTCCGTCACACCGGCCGAGAGCAGTTCCCGACGCATGTAGCCGGTCAGCTGCTCCACGCGCTCGGCTTCCGCCCCCTCCTCGGACAGGCAGATCAGCACTTGGTTCTCCACCGGCTCAGCCCCTTCGCTCGATCTCCCAGGGGCGGCGCGGAGCGGACCGTCGGTGGCTCCACGTCCTCGTTCTCAGTCTCCGCCCATGCCCGTGAGGTGGCAAATCCGTTGCCACGCAACGTGATTGACGCTTCAACGAGGCATTCAGCCGGCGTCGAGCGACACCAGCGGCTGTCCGTCCGCGGTGCGCACCTCGTAGCGGGCGATCTCGTCGGGATGCATGGTGGAGCCGGCCGTGGTCGTGGTCATGCCGGTGTCGTGGGCGGCCACCTTCCAGCCGCTGACGACCTGCTCCGAGCCGTCGTTGCCGATGACGACCAGCCGGCAGGAGTGCGGCCCGGAGCCGTCCTTCACCTCCAGCCGCATCCGGCTGCCGGAATATCCGTCCTCGGTGGTGACCTGCGCCCACACGCCCGTCTTCGGGTCGGTCGCCGCGGTGACCCGGGCGGTGGGCTCCTCGTGTCCGGCGTAGGCCATGAGCCCCGGTCCGGCGACGGCCAGCACCACCGAGGCGGCCAGGCCGTACAGGAAGCGACGGCGCCGTGCCCGGTGCCGGTGTACCAGTTCGCCCATCAGCCGGTCGAGCAGTCGGGGACCGGGCTGGGCCATGGGGTGCACGAAGCGCGGCGTGGAGCGGCGGTACAGCATCAACTGCCGTGCCGTGGGACCGAATTCGGTCACCTGTGCCGCGCACTGAGGGCACTCCATGAGGTGGTCCTCGAAGCGGAAGGCCTCCGCCTCGTCCAGCACGCCGAGCGCGTACGCGCCGACGTCGCGATGCCTTTCCAGGGACCTCATGCCGAATCCTCGTGCCTATGGGTGTGGGTGGGGTTACTCCTTGCTCCCATCCGTACGCAGCGGACAACCGAATCACTCAAGCCACACACCGAATCGTGACCAAGAGATTCGGAGCCGCCCGGCCCGCGGATTGGTCTGAATTCCAGACGGCTCAGAAAAGATGGATCGCCAGGTGTCCGAGAGGCAGTCCGAGCCGCCAGGCCGGGGTCCACACCTTCGGCCCGTCGTCCTCGCCGAACACCGAACCGCCGCCCGGCACCGCGTCCAGGTCGGGCGCCAGCAGCTCGGTCTCCTCCAGCCAGCGCCAGGCCTCGGCCGCCAGTGCCAGGTCCGGCGACGGCGTGGCGGCCCCGGCCTCCTCGCCGGCCAGCTGCGCCATGCGCTCGCGCACCCACTCCTGCCACGGCTGGTCGTACGCCGTCAGCGACAGCCAGGTCTCCAGCTGCGAGATCACCCGGATCCCGGACAGCTCGCCGTCGGTGTCGGAGAGGAAGACGGTCAGCGCCAGCGCGTCCCGGCCGGCCCGGAACTCGAAGGATGTCGGCGGCATCAGGTCGCCGGTGCGCAGCAGCTCGTCGGCGATGTACTCGGCGTACAACCAGGCCATGGGAACGGCCAGTTCACCGCCGCCGGTGCCGTCCGTGCTCTCGTGCCCTCTGTGCAGCATCCCTTCCTGCCTTCCTCCGGTGCGTGCGTGTCGCCCGAGACCCTGGACCCAGTGCGGGCGGTCCCCGTCCGGAACACGGATGAGGACAGCTGATTGCCCGAACGGGGGTCGCAGCAAGGCGCTTTACCGAGGTTTGACCCAGTCTTCGGTTTCACCGCAGGTCGGCCGCATAACCCGGAAGGACCCGGCGCAGGGCGCGCAGCGCGTAGTACGCGCGGGACTTCACGGTACCGGGTGGAATTCCGAGGGTTTGCGCAGCTTCCGCCACACTGGCCCCGCGGAAGTACACGAGTATCAGGACGTCACGGTGTTCCGGCGTGAGTGTCTTCACAGCCTCCCGGACATCGAGCATCGCGGCGGCCCGCTCGGCGTGGTCCGCGGTCACCCGCGCGTTCTCGGGCACCTCGTCGCCGACCTCGGGCGGCCGCGCCTGCCGGGCCCGCCGTGCGTCGATCGCCAGGCGCCGGGCGACGGTCAGCAGCCAGGGCCGTACCGAGTCGAAGTTCTCGGCGTGCAGAGCCTCGGGGTGCTGCCAGGCGCGCAGCAGGGTCTCCTGCACGAGGTCCTCGGCGCGTTGCCGGTCCCCGTCGCTCAGTCTGAGCAGCAGTGCGAACAGGGGGCCGCCGTGCTCGCGCTGGAGTGCGGCGAGCTCGTGCTCGGCGGTCGTCGTCCCGTGGGTGAGTGCGGTTCCGGCCGTCATGGCCGTATGGCAGCGCAGGGTGCCGCGGCGGGACAGGAGGTGCACACGGCTCTGCGGCGGACGGTCGATCGTGTCGCCGAACGGTAGGCGAGGGGTGGTCCGGGAGCGCGCCGGGCGGCGCCGGATGGGCTAATTCAGGCACCCGGACCGTTTGCGCGACGGGCTGGCTTCATACCCATATGCCCGTAAAAACCTTGTCTGTAAATACGACGTCCACAGGTGCGGCGTCTGCAGATACGACGATCCCGGGGTGAGCTGATGATCGGACGCAGAAAGCAGGTGGTGCTGGCCCTGACCGCCCTCCTCGCCGCCGCTGCCGCCTGTCAGAACCACGAGCGGCGGGAGCCCGCGGCCGGCGGCCGCCCGGCGCCGTCCGCCGACCGCGGCTTCACCCTCGTCGCCTCCGGCGACGTGCTGCCGCACACCTCCGTCATCGATCGGGCGCGCTACGACGCCGGCGGCGCCGGCTACGACTTCCGCCCGATGCTCTCCGGTGTCGAGCCCGTGGTCAGCGGCGCCGATCTGGCGCTGTGTCAGATGGGGACCGTGTACGGCGCCGACGGCGGCTTCAGCGGCTACCCCGTCTTCAAGTCCCCGCCGCAGATCGCCCAGGGCCTCGCCGCGACCGGCTACGACGGCTGCTCCACCGCCTCCGAGCACGCCCTGGACGACGGCGCCCCCGGCCTGCGGCGCACCCTGGACGCCATGGACCGGGCCGGCCTCCGGCACGCCGGGACCGCCCGCACCCAGGGCGAGGCCCGCTCGGTCACGCTGCTCCGGGCGGGCGGGGCCCGGGTCGCGCACCTGTCGTACACCTACGGCACCGACGACCGCCCGATGCCGCCCGGACAGCCCTGGGCCGTCGCCCTGATCGACCGGAACCGGATGATCGCCGACGCCCGGGCCGCCCGGACCGCGGGCGCCGACGTGGTCGTCGTCTCCGTGCACTGGGGCACCGAGTGGCAGGACGCCCCCGACCGGCTGCAGCTCGCGCTCGCCCGGCAGCTGACGGCCTCGACGACCAAGGGCCGCCCGGACATCGACCTGATCCTCGGCACCCACGCCCATGTCCCGCAGGCGTACGAGAAGGTCAACGGCACCTGGGTGGTCTACGGCCTGGGCGACCAGATCGCCGGTGAGATGTACAACGACAGGGGCGTGCAGGACTCGCGCGGCAACGACTCCACCCTCGGCCGCTTCACCTTCGCCCCGCCCGCCCGTCACGGCGACCGCTGGCGGGTCGCCAAGGCCGAGTTCATCCCGCAGATGTACGACCTCGACTCGGGCCGGGTCCGTGACCTCGGTCAGGCGATCTCCGACGGCGCCGAGCTGGAGGGGGTGCGCGACCGGATCAGGGAGGTCGTCCTCAGCCGCGGGGCCGCCGACGACGGGCTGGTCATGGGGGAGTGATCACTCGGCGGACCGCGGCCGGGCCAGCGCGGAACGGCGGTAGGAGTAGCCGAAGTAGACCACGCAGCCGATCACGAACCACACCACGAACCGCACCCAGGTCTGCCACTGCAGGAACGTGATCAGCCAGATCGAGAAGACGACACCCAGCGCGGGTACGAACGGCATCCACGGGGTCCGGAAGGTGCGCGGCAGATCCGGCTGCCGGTAGCGCAGCACGATCACCGCCGAGCACACCACCACGAACGCCAGCAGGATGCCGATGTTGGTCAGCTCGGCCGCTTCGCCGATCGGCAGGAATCCGGCGATGACGGCCGAGGCCGCCCCGACGATCCACGTCACACGGGTCGGCACGTGCCGCGTCGGATGCGTCTTGGCGAACCAGATCGGCAGCAGCCCGTCCCGGCTCATGCTGAACCACACCCGGGTCACGCCCAGCATGAACGTGAACATCACCGTGAGGATGCCGATGATCGCGCCCACCGCGATCACGTCGGCGAGCTTGTCGAGACCCACGGACTTGAACGCCGACGAGAAGCCGCTCTCCGGGTCGATCTCCGTGTAGTTCTGCATGCCCGTCAGCACCAGGCAGGCCGCCACGTACAGCACCATCGAGATCGCCAGCGAGTAGATGATCGCCCTGGGCATGTGCCGCTGCGCGTCCTTCGACTCCTCCGCAGCGGTCGACATGGCGTCGTAGCCGAACACCGCGAAGAACACGGTCGCCGCACCGGTGAACGCCCCGCTGATGCCGAACGGGAAGAACGGGTGGTAGTTCGCGGTGTTGATGTGGAACACGCCCACCGCGATCACCACCAGCACCACCAGCACCTTCAGAGCGACCACGAACGTCTCGAAGCGGGCCGCCGTGCGGATGCCCATGTTGAGCAGCCAGGCGATCAGCAGACACAGCGCGGCCGCGAACAGGTCGACCCGGTGCCCGTGCCCGGTGCCGGGCGCGCCCAGCATCCAGGCGGGCAGGTTGGCGCCCATCTCCTCGACCAGGAAGCCGAAGTATCCGGAGATGCCGATGGCGACGACGGCCACGATCGCCGTGTACTCCAGCAGCAGGTCCCAGCCGATGAACCAGCCCGCGAACTCGCCGAGCACCGCGTAGCCGTACGTGTACGCCGACCCCGCCTTCGGGATCAGCCCGGCGAACTCGGCGTACGACAGCGCCGCGCAGGCGCTCGCCAGACCGGCGATGAGGAACGACACCAGCACCGCGGGCCCGGCCGTCTCGTGGGCCACCGTGCCGGCCAGGGTGAAGATGCCCGCCCCGATGATGCCGCCGATACCGATCGCCGTGAGCTGCATCAGCCCGAGCGACCGGTCCAGCCGGGGGCCCTCGCTGATCTCGGTGTCCTCGATGTGCTCGATGGGTTTGCGGCGGAGAATTCCCTCACCCATACGGAGCTTGGCCATGCGCCTCACCTCTTCGCCGACAGCAAACGGCTGACGGCGGATCATGATGGCTCAGGGCAGTCCCGTACGGAAGACGCCACGCACGGGCGCGGCGGGCTCCGTCCAGTCCGGTGTCCAGGTCCGGCCCGTCGGCCGGGCGGGGCGCCGGGCGGCGAGGTGGGTGCGCAGGGCGGCGAGCGCCGGGTGCGGGTTGGCGCTGATCCACACCAGGGAGTGCGGATAGACGGGTGTCGGGTCGACCAGCGGGATACGGCGCAGATCGTGGCCGGCGGGCCAGACCAGCCGGATCTGCTCACTGACGAGGGTCGCCAGGGTGCTGTCGCCGGCGACCGCGTCCTGCACCGCCCCGGTGAAGTTGGGTCCCGAGGAGTCGATGGTGAGCCCGAACTCGGCCGCGAGGCAGGCGTAGTAGGCGGCCCACTCGGTGCCGTCCACGATGCCCGGCATCCAGATCCGGTGCCCGGCCAGCTCCCCGGGCGAGACCGAGCGGCGGCCGGCCAGGGCGTGTCCCGGGCCGGTGAGCAGCTGGATCGGCTCGTCGTGGACGCGCGCGGCCTCGACGCCCCTGGGCAGCGGCCGTCCGGGCATGGCGACGGCACGGAAGGACGCGTCGATCGTCCCGGAGCGCAGGGCGGTGAGCGCCGAGTCCACGTCGAAGAGCGTGACGACGTCCAGGGCCACCTCCGGGTGCGCCTCGTGGAAATCGCGCAGCAGCGCCGCCGGGGCGAGCCGCGGACCGATCACATCGACCCGCAGAGCGCGCCGCCCCGGCCGTACGGCGGCGGTGGCCCGCTCCTCGGCCAGCAGCAGCTCGTGGGCGTGCGGCAGGAAGGCCTGGCCGTCGACGGTCAGGGCGGCGCCCCGGGCGGTACGGGTGAACAGCCGCACGCCCAGCTCCTTCTCCAGCGCGGCGATGCGCTTGGAGACGGCCTGCTGGGTGACCGCGAGCACGGCGGCGGCCTCCTGGAACTGTCCCGAGTCGGCCACGGCGACGAAGGTGCGCACTGCCTTGAGGTCCACTCCACCACCGTACAACCGATGGTTGTGACGCCTGATCCGGAAGTTGTTTGCGTCGGCGGCCATCTGCCGGATTTCATGTCCCGGGTCGACGGGGAGGTTGTGCATGGGACGGCGGTTCGGGTGGCTGTGGGCCGCGTACTCGGCGAGTGCGATCGGCACGTATCTCGCCTTCGACGCGTTCTCGGTGATCGCTGTCCTCGTGCTGCACGCCGGACCGGCCGAGGTGGCACTGCTCGCCGCGACCGGGCCCGCCGTGGGAGCCGTGGCGGCGGTGCCGCTCGGGCCGTGGGTGGAGTTCCGGCGCAAGCGGCCGGTGATGATGGCGATGGACCTGGCCAGGTTCGCCGCGCTGCTCACCATCCCCGCCGCCTACGCGCTCGGCGGCCTCGGCCTGGGGCAGCTGCTGCTGGTGTCGGTGATCGTCGCGGCGGCGGACATCACCTTCAACGCGGCCTCCGGCGCCTTTCTGAAGTCGCTCGTCCCGGCCGACCGGCTGCTCACGGCGAACTCCCGGTTCGAGTCCACGAACTGGACCGCCCTCGTCCTCGGACCGCCCCTCGGCGGTGCCGCGATCGGCCTGTTCGGCCCGGTCGCGACGGTCGTGGCGAACGCGGTCAGCTTTCTGCTGTCGGCGCTGGGCATCCGGGCCGTGGGCGGCGGCGAGCCCCGCCCCGAGCGCACCGGCGTGGAGCGCCTGCGGGCCGCCGACCTGCTCGACGGCTGGCGGTACATCCTCACCAGTGCGGCCCTGCGGCCGCTGTTCTTCAACAACCTCGCGGTCAACGCCCTGATCATGGTCGCCGTACCACCGCTGGCCGTCCTCATGCTCGGCCCGCTCGGCTTCGCCCCCTGGCAGTACGGCCTCGCGTTCGCCGTGCCCTGCCTCGGCGGACTCCTCGGCTCCAGGCTGGCCCGCCCGCTGGTCACCCGCTACGGCCGGCGGCGGGTGCTGCGCACCGCGGGCGCCCTCCGCGCCGTCTGGCCCCTCGGGCTGGCCTTCGTCGGACCCGGCCTGCCGGGACTGCTCCTGGTGATGGCCGTCGAGTTCGGGGTGATCACCAGCTCGGGCGTCTACAACCCCGTGTACGCCACCCGCCGCCTGGAATGCACCCCGAACGACCGGGTCGCCCGCACCCTGTCCGCCTGGTCCATCACCGGGAAGGCCACCACGGCCGCGCTGACCGCCCTGTGGGGCCTGCTGGCGAGCCTCACCGGCCCGCGCACCGCCATCGCTCTGGCCGGCGTCCTGCTCCTCGCTACCCTGCCGCTGCTCCGCAAGGAGACGACTACGGTACGACCGTCACCGGCCACCGTCCCGCCTTCACCAGCCGGACCGCCACCGAGCCGATGATCCGGTGCCCCGCCTGCTCGGAGGCGCCCACCACGACGGCGTCCGCCTTCAGCTCGTCCGCCGCCTTCACCAGGCCGTTGTAGGCGTCGCCACGGAAGGTGTGGAACTCCCAGCGCACGTCGAATATCCCCTTGACGCGCTCCGTCGCCTCCCGGATCTGGGCGATCAGGTCCTCGGCGATCTCGTCGGTCGTCTCCGCCACCGGAGCCCCGAGCGCCGCCCCCGCGGCGAGCACCGGCTGCACGTACACCACCGCCAGCAGCGCGTGCTGCCGCCGGGCCAGACCGCCGGCGTAGGCCGCTGCGCGCATCGAGGAGTCGGAGCCGTCCACCCCGACCACGATGACCTTGGGCCCGTCCGTGCCCCGCTCGAACTGGTGCGCGTGCTCTGCGTGCTGCTCCGTCACATTCCGAGGTTATCGGAACCGGTGGTTCCCGCCGACGCCCGGCCCCGCTCGACGGGCGCGCCGCGCCGCCCCTTCCTAGAGTCGGAACCATGACTGCCACCGCCGGGCCGGCCGCACGGAGGGACGCCACGGGCCCGATACGCCCGCCCGCCGCCGGACGCCTCGGCCGGGTGCCCGAGGCCTTCGCCGCCCTCTTCGCCGCCCTCGGCCTGCTGTGCGCCCTGCTCGCGATCTTCGCCCCGCTGCGCCGCCTGCTGCGCCCGGTCGTGCTGACCGTCGACCTGTTCCTGGTCCCCATCAGCGCCAACCTCGCCTACGCCGTCTTCCTGTTCCTGCTGGCCGCCGCCACCGGCGCCCGCAAGAAGGTCGCCTGGTGGCTGGTCGTCGTCTATCTGGGCCTGGTCGTGGGCGGCGACATCCTCGGCGTGGCCCTCGGCCAGTACGTCGAGTCGGTGCCGTCCCTCGTGCTGTGCGGCCTGCTGCTGATCCTGCTGGTGACGGCCCGCAAGGAGTTCTACGCCGCCTCCCGCCGCGGTGCCGTGTGGCGGGCCCTCGGCGTACTGGTGGCGGGTCTCGCCGTGGCGATCCTGGCCGGCTGGGGCCTGGTCGCGCTGTTCCCGGGCACCCTCCCGCAGAGCCAGCACCTGGCCTGGGCGGCCGACCGGGTGTGCGGCGGACTGGTGCCCAACAACGCCTTCGACGGCCGCCCGCCCCGCCGGGTCACCTTCCTGCTCGGCCTGTTCGGCGCGCTCGCCCTGCTGAACGCAGCCGCCGCGCTGTTCCGTTCACAGCGCCTGGAGGCGGCCCTGCACGACGACGAGGAGGCCCGCATCCGCGCCCTGCTCGGGGTCTACGGCAACCGGGACTCGCTCGGTTACTTCGCCACCCGGCGCGACAAGGCCGTCGTCTTCTCCTCCAGCGGCAAGGCCGCCGTCACCTACCGCGTCGAAGCCGGCGTCTGCCTCGCCAGCGGCGACCCCGTCGGCGACCCGGAAGCCTGGCCGCACGCCATCGAGGCCTGGCTGGACGTGGCCCGCCGGCACGCCTGGGCACCCGCTGTGATGGGCGCCTCCGAGGACGGCGCCCGCGCCTACGCCCGGGCCGGACTCGGCGCCCTCCAGCTCGGCGACGAGGCCATCCTGCACGTGCCCGGATTCGACCTGGACGGCCGGGACATGCGGGTCACCCGCCAGGCCGTGCACCGCGTCCGCCGCACCGGCGCCACCACCCGTATCCGCCGCCACGCCACTCTCAGCGACCAGGAGATGGAGGAGATCGTCGACAAGGCCGACGCCTGGCGGGACACCGAGACCGAACGCGGCTTCTCCATGGCCCTGGACCGGCTGGGCGACCCCGCCGACGGCGACTGCCTCCTCGTCGAGGCCCTCAGCGACGACGGCCGGCTCCTCGCGCTGCTCTCCTTCGTGCCCTGGGGCCGCGACGGCGTCTCCCTGGACCTGATGCGCCGTGACCGGGCCGCCCCCAACGGGGTCATGGAGTTCATGGTCGCCGAACTGTGCGCGGCCGCCCCGAAACTCGGCGTGCACCGGATCTCGCTGAACTTCGCCGTCTTCCGGTCCGTCTTCGAGGAGGGCGCCCGCATCGGTGCCGGCCCCGTCCTCAGACTCTGGCGCCGGATGCTGCTGTTCTTCTCCCGCTGGTGGCAGCTGGAGGCCCTCTACCGCTCCAACGCCAAGTACCAGCCGGAGTGGTACCCGCGCTTCATCTGCTACGGCGAGACCGCCTCCCTCGCCCGGATCGGCCTCGCCTCCGGCATCGCCGAGGGATTCGTCTCCGTACCGTCCCTGCGCAAACTCTGGGGAAAGGGGCACCCGAAGGCGGGACAGCGGCCCGCCACCACCGAGGGCCTGCCGTCCCTGACGGTGCTCGGCCTCGAAGGAGGGGACGAGGCCGGGCCCGCCGCCCCGGCCGCGGGCCTGCCCGACCAGGTCCGCGTCCGGCACCGCACGCTCGACCGCCTGCGCGCCGCCGGGACCGACCCGTACCCGGTCGGCGTGCCCGCCCCCACCCACGCCCTGGCCGACGTCCCGCAGGGCCAGGACGTCACCGTGGCCGGCCGCGTCATGCTGGTCCGCGACTTCGGCGGCATCGTCTTCGTCGTCCTGCGCGACTGGTCGGGGGACCACCAGCTCGCCCTCACCCGCGACCGTTCCGCAGCCGCCCTGGACCGCTTCCGGTCCGACACCGACATCGGCGACCACATCACCGCCACCGGCCGCGCGGGCCGCAGCGACAAGGGCGAGCCCACCGTCTTCGTCACCTCCTGGCAGCTGACCGGCAAGTGCCTGCGCCCGCTGCCCGACAAGCGCCGCGGGCTCGCCGACCCCGAGGCCAAGGTCCGCCGCCGCTACCTCGACCTGGTCACCAGCCCCGACGCCCGCCAGGTGATCCGCGCCCGCTCCACCGCCGTACAGGCCCTGCGCCAGGGCCTGCTGGGCCGCGGGTTCATCGAGGTCGAGACCCCGATGCTGCAGCAGATCCACGGCGGCGCCAACGCCCGCCCCTTCACCACCCACATCAACGCCTACGACCTCGACCTCTACCTGCGCATCGCCCCCGAGCTGTATCTGAAGCGGCTGTGCGTCGGCGGACTGGAGAAGGTCTTCGAGCTGGGCCGCACCTTCCGCAACGAGGGCGTCTCCTACAAGCACAACCCCGAGTTCACGATGCTGGAGGCCTACCAGGCGTACGCCGACTACGACGTGATGCTCGACCTGACCCGCGAGCTGATCCAGGGCGCCGCCACCGCCGCCCTCGGCTCCCCCGTCGCCCGCAAGGACGGCCGGGAGTACGACATCTCGGGGCCGTGGCCGGTGAAGACGGTGTACGGGGCGCTGTCCGAGGTGCTGGGCGAGGAGATCGGCCCCGGCACCGAACTGCTCAGACTGCACCGGCTGTGCGACCGGACCGGTGTGCCGTACACCGCCGACGACGGACCGGGTGACGTGGTCCTGGAGATGTACGGGCGGCTGATCGAGGAACGCACCCAGCTGCCCACCTTCTACAAGGACTTCCCGACCGAGGTCTCCCCGCTCACCCGGCAGCACCGCGCCGACCCGCGGCTCGCCGAACGCTGGGACCTCGTCGCCTTCGGCATCGAACTCGGCACCGCCTACTCCGAGCTGACCGACCCCGTCGAACAGCGCCGCCGGCTCACCGCACAGTCCCTGCTGGCCGCGGGCGGGGACCCCGAGGCGATGGAACTGGACGAGGACTTCCTCGACGCCCTCGACTACGCGATGCCGCCGACCGGCGGGCTCGGCATCGGCGTCGACCGGCTCGTCATGTTCCTCACGGGCCTGACGATCCGGGAGACCCTGCCGTTCCCGCTGGTGCGCCGTCGCTAGCGTCCGGATCGGGGGAGGTGGTCCGTACGCCCTGCCAGGGCAGGGTCAGCAGCGCGACCACCGCGGCGGTGAGGGCCAGCGCGACGCCGAGCTCGAAGCACTCGGGAACACGGTCCGCCAGGGCGGCGTTGTATTCCTTGGCACTGTGGAACGTCATGGAGCGCAGATCTATCAGGACGACCGTGACGACCCCGCTGAACAGTGATGCCCCCAGCCCGGCGCCCAACTGCCTGGAGGAGTTCAGCCCCCGGGGCAGCGCCCCGCTCCCGGACCGGGCGAAGCTCACCGGCAGAGCGAGCACACCGCAGCCGTAGGCGATGAGCAGCAGCGGCGGCAGCACGTCGGCGACCTGGTAGCCGGCGCCCTCCCGGCTCAGCAGGACGAACCCGGCCGCCGTCACGCCACAGGCCACGGCCACCGTGGCGGCGAGGCCGGCGCGTGCCGCGAACAGGGGCAGGGTCAGCCAGCCCAGCACCAGCCCTACGACGGCGGGCAACAGGGCCCAGCCCACCGACTCGGGCGAGAGACCGCCCACCGTCTGCAGGGCGATCGTGAGGACCAGCCCGGCACCGGTGAGACAGGCGGCCAGCAGCGCCACCACGGTGTACGCGCCGAGTGCGGCCCGCTCCTGGTACAGCCGGGTGAGCAGGGACGGCTCCTGCCCGCGCCGGCCGAGCCAGCTCAGCGACGACGGCGTCAGTGCACCGGCCGCCGCGAGGGCGATGATCGTGGTCGGGGACACGCTGTGGTCCACGAGCCAGCCGGCGAACCAGGCGAGGAAGCCCAGCGGGACGACGGCCGCCGCGGCGCGGCCCACCCGGGACCGGGCCCCAGGGCCGGGTGCGGACTCGGTGAGCGCCAGCGGGACCAGCACCAGGAGCAGTACGCCCACGACGGCCTGGGCCCAGAAGACCCCGGCACCCGACTCCATCGTCTCCAGCAGCACGGTGGACGGCAGCACCACCGCCGGTCCGGCAGCCGCGACGACCACGAAGTGCACGCTCAGTGCCCGGTCACGGCCCCGGCCCTCCGGATGCGTGGACTCGATCAGCGCCACCGCACCGGCCGTGATCGCCGCCGCGGCCACCCCCTGTACCGCCCGCGAGGTCAGCAGCACCCCGGCGCCCTGTGTCACCCCGGACGCCGCGGCGGCGGCACTCGACAGCACGAGTCCGCCCATCAGCACCCGCCGCTGCCCGAACGCCTCGCCGAGAGCCACGGCGAGCACCGGCAGCGCGGCGAAGCACACGCTGTACACGGTGATCAGCCACGTCAGCCCGTCGACGGACAGGTGCGACCGGGCCGAAATCCACGGCAGCGCGATCGCGAAGGCCGTCGTGTCGAAGACGACCAGCACCTGGGCGGCGCCCAGCAGCACCACCGCCAGCCGCCTGCGGGCCATTCCACTCGTTCCCCCGTGCACGACCAACCCGGCTCGACCTCCATCTGCAACACCGGTCACTTCCCGACGGACTGAGCGATTATCAGAAACCCGGTCGGCGGTTCACAAGTCCGACCGGCGCTGCGCCGACCGGGTGGATTCCCGCCGCCGCGACGGTGTCGCTGTGGTGCGCCGGAGGCCTGCGGGGCGAGTGATGAGTCATGCAGAAGGATCAGTTGTTCACTCGGCGCCGGATGCTTCTCGCCTCGGCCGTCGCTCTGGGAGCCGCGAGCACCGCCGGAATCGTCATGGCGGAGGGCGACGACGAGGTGGCCCGCATCGCCGCACCGGTCGCCGGCGCACCGGCTCTCCAGGCGCTCAAACCCTCCGCCTTCCGTCTCCAGCCGCTCACCGGATACGGCCCGCCGCGCGCCGCGCCACGCAAGCTCAAGGAACGCCACGAGCCCATCCTGCAGATCTCCGGACGCGGCCGGCACATGATGCTGACCTTCGACGACGGACCCGACCCCCGCTACACCCCGCACATTCTCGACACCCTCGCCAAGTACGACGTGCGGGCCATGTTCTTCGTGTGCGGGGAGATGGCCGTCGACAACAAGGAACTGCTGGCCCGGATGGCCGAGGAGGGGCATGTCGTCGGCAACCACACCTACACGCACCCGCTCCTGACCACCCTGAGCCGCCGGGAGATCCGCTCGGAGATGGAGCGGACCACCGACGTCATCGAGGACGCCTACGGGGAGCGGCCCCAGTGGTTCCGCGCACCCTACGGCGCCTGGAACCGCGCGGCCTTCCAACTGGGCGCCGACATGGGCATGGAGCCGATGGCCTGGACCGTCGACACCACCGACTGGGAGACGCCCGGCACGGACACCATCGTCGGCCGGGTGGAGAGCGGCGCCGCTCCCGGCGTCGTGGTGCTCTCCCACGACGCCGGGGGCGACCGGTCGCAGAGCGTCCACGCGATCCGCGAGTACCTGCCCTATCTGCTGGACTCCGGCTACCACCTCACCGTGCCGCCCCGCCGCCCGTCGTGACCGGGCACTCGCCCGCCCGGCCACCACGGCTCACTCGACCGAGGCCAGGCGGGCGAACACGACGACGTTCCCGTCGTAGCCGTTCTGCTTCGAGAAGCCGCCGCCGCAGGTGATCACCCGCAGTTCGGCCGTGCCCTTGGAGCCGTACACGCGGTCGCTCGGGAAGCTGTTCTTCGCGAACACCTCGACTCCGTAGACATCGAACACCGCGGTCCTCCCGTCCTTGCGTACGACGTCGACCCGGCTTCCCTTCTGCAGGGCCCCGAGGCCGTAGAACACGGCGGGGCCCTGCTTGTTGTCGACGTGCCCGACGACGACCGAGGTGCCCTTCTCGCCGGGCGAGACCGAACCGGTGAACCAGCCCGCCAGGTTGGGGTCCTCGGGCGGGGGAGCGCCGACCCAGCCCTGGGCGTCCAGGCCGACGGGCGTGAGGGGCGCGTCGACCCGGATCGAGGGGATCCGGATCCGGTCGGCGGCGGCGAACGGCAGGGCGGCGGGGCCGCTCGCGAACGGGCTCGGGGCGATACCGCCCTCGGCCGTCGCAGCCGCCGCCGACGCCGGTTGCGGTGGCCCGACGTCGAATTCTCCGGAACCATTCCGAATGAGCGCCAGGCCGGACAGCAGGACGAGCGCGATCACGCCCCACGGGGCGCGCTTCCGTCGCAGCTCCTCCTCCTCGGCCAGCTCGGCCAGCACGGACGCAGACATTCGCATGGGAAAAAGCTAAGTCCCGTACGAGCGGGCGATGACGGGGCGGCGGGCGAACGGGTGGTCCGTCACCCTGTTGGTCCGCCATACGAGTTGCAGCCGAAAGGATTTTTCTGACGGTCTGTGACCTGCGGCAATATCCGATTGTGTGGTTATCCCGTGGCGTGTCCGCTCACCAGGACGGACCATTCTCGACGTGCGGGCGTGTTCCGGGCGTCGGAGGGTTCTGCCGGGAGGTGCCTTCTCGCCGATAGTCCGGGTACGGGACCCGGAGTGCCTCCCGCGGAGGTTCACATGCGAAACCAACGTGCCCTGGCGGCCGCGTGCGCAGCGGTCGCCGTACTGGGGCCGGCCGCCCCCGTGGCCGTAGCGGACGGCATGGGCGGCGGAGGCGGCTCGAACACCGTCATCACCATCCCGGGCAACGGCAACATCGGGAACGGGTTCGGCAACGGGTTCGGGAACAACAACGGCAACTTCTGCCAGGGGAACAACAACGGACGGGGCGACAACTCCGGCCGGGGCGACAACTCCGGCCGGGGTGGCAACGGCCGGTGCGACAACTTCGACAGGGGCAACAACGGAAGAGGTGACGACTTCGGCGGCCGCGGTGACGAGTTCGGCCACGGGGACAACCACGGGGACAACCACGGGGACCGGGGCGACGGCAACCCCCGCAACATCCTCGCCACGCCCAGCATGATCGCCGCGGGCGGCCGGATCGCCATCACCGTGGACGGCTGCCGCGGTGGTACGGCGTCCTCGGACGCCTTCCGCACCACCCAGCTGACGGCGATCAGTGACGACACCTCGCGCGGCATCGCCACCGTCGACCGCAACGCCCGTCCCGGCCGCTACGACATCACGGTGAACTGCAACGGCCGCACCCTGACCCGTCCCAACGCCTTCACCGTGCTCGGCGCCGTCCATGGCGGACTGGGCGGCAGCGTCACCAGCGGCGCCACGCCGACCGACATGGCCATCGGCGGCGGTCTGGTGGCCTCGGCGGTACTCGGAGGCGGTATGTCCTTGATGCGCCGCCGCCCGGAGAGGTGGGTCTGACCGGGGCCCGGAACCCGTCCGCGGAGCGCGCGCAAGACAGGTCTTCGCCCCGGCTCCCTGCGGGGGGCCGGGGCGAAGACCTGTCCGCGGTCAACCCCTGACGTGCGGGAACAGGTTCAGGAAGGGCTCGGCGCTCGCCGCGATGCCCCGGCTGTAGGGCGCGTCGAAGTCCCAGATGAGGAAGAGCATGAAGGCGATGGTCGCGGAGAAGACCCCGGCCAGGATCAACTCGCGCCTGGTACGCCGGATCTGCAGCGCGAAGACCATGCAGACGGTGACGACGGCGCCGGTGATCAGTCCGAACCACACCACGCCCGGCATCGTCGCCCCGGTCGAGTCGGCGCGCGCGTTGCGCGCCTGGTCCGCGGCGGCCATCTGGTCCAGCAGCGGCTGGTAGGCCTGCGCCTCGAAGTCGTTCTTCGGCTGATAGTCCGTCACGTCGTGGCGGAGCGCCGCCAGCAGTTCCGTACCGCGCTCGGTGACGCGACCGTGGTCGGTCATCGACTTCCACTCGGTGGTCACCACGTACTGGACATAGGTGTCGGCATCGCCGCGGATGCGGTCACGGACGTCCGGCGGATAGACCCGCACCCGCTCCGAGATCTCGTGCAGCGCCTGGGCCTCGGCCTGCACATGGTCCTCGGCGGCGCTGCGTGCCTCCCACACGCCCGCGATGGCGAGACCGAGGACGATGGCGTACACGACGCCGATCCACATCGTCATGTACTCGATGACGTCGGGGGTCTCGCTGGGGTCCTCGTCGTCGGGAGCCCTCTTGTGCCGTACGAGGGTGATGACGACCACCACGGCACAGGCCCCCAGCATCGCGAGGACGAGAACAAGCCAATCCGACAACAGGTGCCTCCAGAAGTGAGCGGCCGGCGCGTCAGCGCGGGCGCAACGCCGCCACGGCGACGATCGCGGGAACGGTGATGAGCAGGACGTAGGTGACCGGCGACGTGTGGTCGGGCGCCTGGTGGCCGGCGGACCGGGGGTGGTACGCCGGATAGCTCACCGGGGTCACGGAGGGCCGCGGACGGGCCTTGGGCGACGGCTTGGGCCGCGGCTTCGGGTCGGGCCGGGGCGTCGGGGTCGGGGTCGGCGTCGGCCGGGGTGCGGGTGGTGCCGGGGCGGGCGGCTTCGGCCTCGGTTTCGGCGGCGCTTTCGGAGTGGGCGTCGGCCGGGGCGTGGGCTTCGGTGACGGGGTCGGCCTCGGCGGGGGCGTGGGGGTCGGCGTCGGCGTGGGAGTGGGCGTCGGTGTGGGCGGGCACGGCGGCGGTGTGGGCTTCGGGCACGGCGGCGGCGTCGGCCAGTGGTCGCCGCCGCCCGCCACGGCCACGGCCACCGTGCCGTCCGGGCCCGTCGAGGCGGACGCGCAGGCGTCGGCCGCCGCGGTCCCGACCGGGCAGCCCACCAGGGTCCAGGTCAGTGCCAGAAGGGCCAACACCCGGGTGGCGGGCGCGCATCGGGTCACTTCGGGTCCATGCACGACGGAGATCATGAGGCGCGGAGCGCCGTCGTACTCGGGAGTGCGTCCCGTTTGATCCGAAGGGGTGACAAATGATGATCAATGGTTTGAAGGTCCGAAGCTGACCAACTGGCCGATATGTGCGCCTGCGTGACGACCCGCGAACGGTGCTCGTCACAGGATCCCGAAAGAATTTCGCGTCCCCGTTGAACACTCCGACCCCTTCGCCGCGTACCCATGGCCGTGCGGCGGCGCAGCAGGGCGCTGCAATATCCAGGCAAATTTGGGGAGTTGGCGATGAAGACCTCCTGGCGGACCGCCTCACTGGTGGCCACGGCCGCTTCGGTGCTGGCGCTGACGACGGCGTGCGGTCAGGACAACAGCACCACGCCGGCATCGGCGGCCCAGAATGTCGGGGCCACTGCTGCGGCTGGTGACTACGGCAACCCGGGAGGCGGAGCCGCCACGGGCACCGGTGCCGGCAACGGGTACGGCGCCGACGGCAACCAGAGCTCCAGCTCCCCGAGCCCGGCGGCGCCCGCGGGCAAGCTGAGCGTCGTGGGCAACCCCGAACTGGGCAATGTGCTGACCGACGGCTCCGGCCTGACCCTCTACCGGTTCGACAAGGACACCGCCAATCCGCCCAAGTCGAACTGTGACGGCGACTGCGCCACCACCTGGCCGCCGGTGCCCGCCGACGACGCCACCGCCGGCCAGGGCATCGACAAGGCGCTGCTCGGCGAGGTCACCCGCGCCGACGGCACCAAGCAGCTGACCATCGGTGGCTGGCCCGCCTACCGTTACGCCAAGGACGTCAACTCCGGTGACGTCAACGGCCAGGGTGTGGGCGGCAAGTGGTTCGCCCTCGCGCCCAACGGCAAGAAGGCCTCGCTGGCCTCCCTGCCCGGTCTGTCCGTCCGCAAGGACCCCAAGCTGGGCGACGTCATCGTGGACAAGAACGGCATGACGGTCTACCGCTTCCTGAAGGACAAGGCGTGGCCGAAGGTCATCTCGAACTGCGCCGGCGCCTGCCTGGAGAAGTGGCCCGCGGTCGCCCCGGTCAAGCCCGAGGACACCAAGGGCGTCCAGAAGAAGGGCCTGATGGGCTTCACCCGCCCCGACGGGGAGAAGCAGATGACCGTCAACTGCTGGCCCATCTATACCTTCTCCGGCGACAAGGCTCCCGGTGACACCAACGGTCAGGGTGTGGGCGGCACTTGGTACGCCGTCTCGCCCGACGGCAAGCCGGTCGGCGCGCCGGGCAAGTAGAGATCACCTCCCCAGGGTCGATCGCCCCGCCCCCGGCGCCCGATCGAAGGTCCGCCCCCTCCGCACCGCACGGAGGGGGCGGACCGCTGTTTCGTGGGGCCGTGACACGGCGGGGTCGGGCGCGCACTTGCCGCAGGCAGTGACCGGGAACGGACGGTCAATTTCCGGTTCAGGTCGCTCCTTTGGCGGGCGATCAGTAGCCTCAGCTCGAACACCGGATCGCCTCGACCTGTCGCCTACGCCTTGGAGAGATACATGGAGCGTCCCGCCTGGGCCCCACGGAGCATCGACATCTCGGTGCCGAGCGTTTCGCGTATCTACGACTTCTACCTGGGCGGTTCGCACAACTTCGAGGTCGACCGCGAGGCGGCCCGCAAGGCGATGGAGTTCATGCCGGGCCTGCCGAAGATCATGCAGGCCAACCGGGCCTTCATGCGCCGGGCCGTGCGTTTCGCGGCCGACGAGGGCATCACCCAGTTCCTCGACATCGGGTCCGGCATCCCGACCTTCGGCAACGTCCACGAGGTGGCCCAGGCGGCCGCACCGGGCGCCCGTGTCGTCTACGTGGACCACGATCCGGTGGCGGTGGCGCACAGCCAGGCGGTGCTGGCGGGCAACGCCGACGCCGACGTGATCGCCGCCGACCTGCGCAAGCCCCAGGAGATCCTCTCCAGCCCCCAACTGGAGGGCCTGATCGACCTGAATCGGCCAGTAGCCCTCCTTCTCGTTGCCATACTGCACTTCGTGGAAGACGTGGACGACCCGTACGGTGCCGTGGCCGAGCTGCGCGAGGCGCTCGCGCCCGGCAGCCTGCTGATCCTCACCCATGCCTCGTACGAGGGAATCCCGTTGCCCGCGGAGCGGGCCGGGGGTGCGGTGGACGTATACAAGGACATTCGCAACCCGCTGATCATGCGCTCGCGCGAGGAGATCGCGCGGTTCTTCGAGGGGTACGACATGGTGGAACCCGGACTTGTGCCGATGCCGCACTGGCGCTCGGAGTCGGCACCGGAGGACGAGGATCCGTACGCCTTCTCCGGATTCGCCGGCGTGGGGCGCACGGCGTGAGCGGGGAACCGGACGGGCCGGAGGACAGACTGCGCCGGCTGACGACGATCTGGAGCCGGGCGGTCTTCCCGGTCACCTCCACGTCGCTGACCCGCGCCGAGTTTGCGGAACAACTCCTTCCGCTCGCACGCCGGTTGAGCGGCCTGCTGCGGGCCCGAAGCTTCGACTCGGAGGAGGCCAAGGCGGTCGGCGCCGCGCTGGTCGAGGCGCACTGCACCGACCCCGAGACGCTCACCCGCACCCTGGACTGCGTCGACGCCTACCTGGTCCTCTACTGCGGCGAGGACGGCCCCCAGGACGAACTGCGCATGCGCTCCTCGCGGTTGCAGCACGCGATGGCGGCCGGGTACGCGCAGGCCCTGCGCGAGCGCACGCTCGCCGAGCAGGAGGCCATCGCCCAGGCCGCGTTGCAGGCCCAGGGCATCGTGGCCCAGGCGCTGCACGCCAGCGAGGCCCGCTTCCGGGCGGTCTTCGAGGGCGCGGCCATAGGTATCGGCATCGCCGACCTGGAGGGCAACGTGCTCCAGGTCAACGAGGCGCTGCTGCGCATGTTCGGCGGCTCCGGGACGAACGTGCGGGGCCGCAACGTCATGGAGTGGACGCACCCCGAGGACGCGCCCCAGACCTGGAAGCTGTACGACGAACTCGTCCGCGGCGAGCGCGAGCACTACCACGTCGAGAAGGCGTTCAACCGCCCCGACGGCACGGTCCTGTGGACCAACCTCACGGTCTCCCTGCTGCGCGACGCCGACGGCGACCCGGAGTACCAGCTGGCCCTCATGGAGGACACCACCGAGCGCCGCCTGCTCAACCTCCGGCTGCGCTACGAGGCCACGCACGACGCGCTCACCGGACTGCCCAACCGCACCCTGTTCTTCGAGCGCCTGGAGAAGGCGCTGGGCGCCGGCGAGGGCCAGCGCTTCGGCCTGTGCTACCTCGACCTGGACGGCTTCAAGACCGTCAACGACAGCCTCGGCCACGCGGCCGGTGACCGGCTGCTGGTGGAGGTCGCCGATCGGCTGCAGTCCTGCGCGACCGCGCCCGGCGAGATGGTCGCCCGGCTCGGCGGCGACGAGTTCGTGGCGCTGACCACCGGCCCCGGCACCGAGCGGGGAGTGGACGAACTCGCCGAGCGCATCATGAACGCGCTCGTCACACCCATCAGCATCGACGGCCGTGACCTGCTGGTACGCGGCAGCCTCGGCATCGTGGAGGGCCCGGCGGGGGAGCGCACCGCGGCGGAGATCCTGCGCAGCGCGGACATCACCATGTACCGGGCGAAGTCGGCGGGTGGCAACCGTTCCGAGCTGGCCGACGCCGAGGCGGACGCCCGGGTGATCACCCGCCACGGCCTGACCACGGCACTGCCCACGGCCCTGGAGCGCGGCGAGTTCTTCATCGAGTACCAGCCCCTGGTCCACCTCGGCGACGGCAGCGTCCGCGGCGCCGAGGCGCTGGTCCGCTGGCTGCACCCGCAGCACGGCGTCCTCGGCCCCGACCGCTTCATCCCGCTCGCCGAGCACACGGGCCTGATCGTCCCGCTCGGCCGCTGGGTCCTGGAGGAGTCCATCCGCCAGGCCCGCGAATGGCGAGAACGATACGGCGCGCAGACGACCGCCGGCCCGCTGCGCATCAACGTCAACCTCTCCCCGTGCCAGCTGAGCCACCCCGGCCTGGTCCAGGACACGGTGGAGATCCTCGAACGCGCGGGCGTCGCCCCGGACGCCCTCTGCCTGGAGGTCACCGAGTCGGCGCTGATCGGCGCCGACGACGACCTCCTCAAACCCCTGCGCCGACTCGCCGAGATGGGCGTCGACATCGCCCTCGACGACTTCGGTACCGGCTACTCCAACCTCGCCAACCTGCGCCGCCTCCCGGTGAGCATCCTCAAACTGGACCGCTCCTTCACCCAGGGCATGCAGCAGTTCCCGGCCGACCCCGTCGACCTCAAGATCGTCGAGGGCATCGTCTCCCTGGCCCACAGCCTCGACCTCGCGGTCACCGTGGAAGGCGTGGAAACCGGCGCCCAGGCCGAACAACTCCGCATACTGGGCTGCGACACGGCCCAGGGCTGGTACTACGCGAGGCCGGGCCCACCGGAGAGGCTGCACGAACTGGCGCTGGTGGACGCGACGGGGTGAGCCCGTCCCGGCCGGGGCCTCGGCGGGACGGAAGCGAGCACAGGCAGTGGTGTGTCCGGTCCTCGGCGACAATGTGTCGCGCGTCGCCGCCCGGCACCACGAGGGCGGGGTGTTCGCCGTCCCTCGTCCGTGGACAGGGCCCGGAGTGCGCGGCCGGTTGCGGGGACGCCCCCGGGTGACGTCACCGCTCGCCCGGGGCCGCGCGGCTGCGGCCCCACGAGCCCGCGGGAGCGGGTGGCGCACCCGACCTGATGGGGCGTCGTGCGACCACTGTCACCTCGCGCATCTGCCGTCCCGGTCGCATCCTCACCCCCCCCGCATGGGATGGCACTCCATGCCAGGGGCGCACCGGACAGGACAGTCCGACCCGTCACCGGATCGGACTGTCCACACCGCGCGATATCGACTACACCGTGTCCAGTGCCTCGTTCCTGCCGGCCAGCCGCTGCCGCAGCAGTGCGAAGACCACCACGCCCACGGCCACCAGAGTGGACAGGATCACCTGGTCGCGGCCGCCGCCCTCGCTCGTGTCGGTGAGCATGTAGCCCAGCACGAAGGTGATCAGGGCGATGGTGGCCCAGGTCAGGTACGGGTAGAGCCACATCTTGACGGTCAGCTTCTCCGGGGCCTCCCGCTGGATGATCCTGCGCATGCGCAGCTGGGAGAAGCAGATCACCAGCCAGACGAACAGGGCGATCGCGCCGGAGGAGTTGAGGAGGAACTGGAAGACCGTGTCCGGCCACAGGTAGTTGAAGGCGACCGCGACGAAGCCGAAGACCACCGAGGCCAGGATGGCCGACTGGGGAACACCGCGATCCGTGGTCCGCGCGAAGGCTGCCGGGGCGTCATTGCGCCCACCGAGCGAGAACGCCATCCGTGACGCCGTGTACAGGCCGGAGTTGAGGCAGGAGAGTACGGAGGTCAGCACGATGGCGTTCATGATCTGTGCCGCGTGCGGGATGCCGATGGAGCTGAGGGCGGCCACGTACGAGCCGTCCTTGAGGATCGCCGGGTCGTTCCAGCGCAGCAGAGACACGACGATCAGGATCGAGCCCAGGTAGAAGACGGCGATCCGCCAGATCACGCTGTTGGTCGCCTTGGTGACCGCGGCCCGGGGGTCCGCGGTCTCACCCGCCGCCAGCGTGACGATCTCGCTGCCCATGAACGAGAAGACCACCATCAGGACGCCGGTGAGGATCGCGCCGGGGCCGTTGGGGAGGAAACCGCCGTGCGCGGTGAGGTTGGAGAAGCCGGATGCCGGGTGGTCCGAGCCGGGCAGCAGACCGAAGAGGGCGAGGCCACCGATCACGATGAACGCGGCGATGGCGACGACCTTGATGCCGGCGAACCAGAACTCGAACTCGCCGTAGGAGCCGACCGAGGCCAGGTTGGTGGCGGTGAGGACGACCATGACGATCAGGGCCCAGCCCCACTGCGGGACGGCCGGGATCCAGCCCGCGAGGATCTTCGCCCCGGCGGTCGCCTCGACGGCGAGCACCACGACCCAGAAGAACCAGTACAGCCAGCCGATCGTGAAGCCGGCCCAGCGGCCGAGGGCGCGGTCGGCGTACGCCGAGAACGAGCCGGACGTGGGGTTCGCCGCGGCCATCTCGCCCAGCATGCGCATCACGAGCACGACGAGGGCGCCGACGAGCGCGTAGGAGATGAGGATGCCGGGGCCCGCGGCGGCGATGCCGGAGCCGGAGCCGACGAACAGGCCGGCGCCGATGACCCCGCCGATCGCGATCATCGACAGGTGGCGGCTCTTGAGGCCGGGCTTCAGACCGGACTCGCTGGGCGGGCTCTTAGGGAGGGTTGTGGTCATCTCGCCATCCATGGAGGGGGTGCGGACCAGGGCGGCACGAAAATTAGTTCAGTACGATCTAAAAAAACAGTCTTGTTTAAATGTTCACCGTGCTCTATTTTCCGTTCAGCGCTGAGCCGCATCCTCGGGTGCCGCCACCGCCCCGTCCCTCGCATACCGGCTCTCAGGGGAGCTCATGCACGAACCAGCAGCGTGGTCGCCGTTAGGGTGTCGTCG
The DNA here is from genome assembly GCF_007827595.1 of Streptomyces sp. BK340. GTDB lineage: Bacteria > Actinomycetota > Actinomycetes > Streptomycetales > Streptomycetaceae > Streptomyces. The sequence goes on along the minus strand of NZ_VISR01000003.1, from coordinate 156,041 downwards.
TGGTGAACACAGCGGGCAAGTTCGGTCCCTACAGCCAGCCAGGTCCCGCGCGGCCCGCGCCGGGTGCCGGGGCACTGGACACCCGTGTCCTGCCCGGCAGGGGCCTGACGGGATCGGAACTCGTCCGTTCACGGATCGCCCTGCGGGTCCGCCTGAGGTCGGCGGCGCCGGGGGACCGGCTGCCCGACGCCGGCGTGCTCGCCGAGGAACTGGGGATCAGTGAGATCACCGTGCGCCGCGCGCTGGAGGGCATGTGCCAGGACGGCCTGCTCGACCGTCGGCGGGGCAGAGCGGGCGGCACGTTCGTCGCCCAGGAATGGGACACGGTCGTCGCCGTGCTGCACGACCCCGACGAGGCGGCTTCACTGGACGCCGTCCACGTCCTCCTGGAGTGCGGTCTGGTCTCCCACGCCGTGGGCGAGGTTCCGGACGGCCGGCTCGACGGGCTGCGGGCGCTGGTCGACGAGATGGACCGGACCGACGCACCGGCACGGCTGCTCGAACTGGAAACCCGCTTCCACCTCGACCTCGCGGAGGCGCTCGGCGGCCCCGGGATCCGCGAGTTCGCCGCCGATCTGCTGGGCCGCCAGTGCCTGCTGGTGCCCGCTCCGGCACCCGAGGTCGTCCGGGCGCGCAACCGCCACCACGCCGACCTGCTCGACGAACTGGCCCGCGGCGCCATGGCCCCGGCGGTGGCCGCGGTCAAGGCGCACCGGGACACCACACCGGCCTGACACCGGGCCACACCACACCGCCCGGTCCGTGGCGACGTGACCGAGAGCCATCGCACCGACACCACCCCCGCAGAAGGAGCAGGCGCCATGCCCGACCCCGGAGCCGTCGGCCCGCTGCCGACACCGGGCCCTGCCGGCGGCACGCCGCAGCGTCTGCGCGGCGGCGTCCTCGGCATGGCGGACATCGCCGCCGCCACCATGGCCAACGTCGGCCCGGCCATGAGCTTCTTCTTCGGTTTCGCGTTCCTGGCCACCACCGCGGGCGTCGCGTCCCCGCTGACCATCGCTGCCGCGGGCGTCGCCGTCGCGCTGCTCGGCAACACGCTCGCCGAGTTCTCCCGGGCACATCCCTCGGCGGGCAGCTTCATCACCTTCGTCGGCAAGACCTTCGGGCCGGTCAGCGCCGTGACCACCGCCCTGCTGGCCGGGCTGGGCTACATCATCGCGATGGCCTCCGTCATCGCGATCTCCGGCGGGTTCGTGCAGATCACCCTGCACCACTACACCGGCCTCGACGTCCCGTGGATCATCTGGACGCTGCTGCTGACCGGGCTGTCGGTCGTGCTGATGCTGCGCGGGATCGTCGTCTCCACCAAGTGGGCCGGCTACTTCTTCGCCGTGGAGATGTTGGTCCTCGTCGTGGTCTCGGTGGCGGCGCTCGTCGAGCACCGCGGCAGCCTCTCCGCCGCCCCCTTCGTCCCCGGCCACATCACGCACGGTCTCAAGGGGCTGGCGGCGGGCTTTCCGCTCGCCGTCTACCTGTTCGTCGGCTGGGAGAACTCGGCGGCGCTCGCCGAGGAGACGGAGAACCCGCGGCGCAACGTCGGCCGTGCGGTGTTCTCCTCAGTGGCGATCATGACGGTGAGCTACATCCTCTTCTCCTACGCCACCGTGACCGGCTTCGGCTACGACGTCCAGCGGCTCGGCGACTCGCCCATCCCTTTCATCGACGTCGCCGACGACACCCTCGGGGCACTGTCCTTCCTCGCCTACGTCGGAGGCCTGACCTCCACCCTCGGTGTGCTGATCGCGGGCATCAACTCCCAGGCCCGGCTGGTGTTCAACGCCGGACGGGAGGGACTGCTGCCGTCCTTCTTCGGCTACGTCCACCCCCTCCGTCGTACGCCCAACAACGCGATCGTCACCTTCGCCGTCACCGCCCTGCTGATCATCGGCGGCTGGGGCCTCGGGCACCTGGTGGGAGCCGACGGCGGCCCGATGGACCCCGTGGTCTTCTTCACCGAGTCCTCGACCTTGGGCACCATCCTGATCCTGCTCGTCTACCTGGCCTCCAACATCGCCCTGCCGCTGTACTACCGCCGCTACCGGCCACAGGAGTTCCGGACCGTACGGCACCTGGTGCTCCCGTCGATCGGCGCCCTGGCGATCCTGGTCCCGCTCTACTACCTCGCCAAGCCGGGCCAGCCCGCACCGTACAACTGGTTCCCCTTCGCGGCGCTGGCCGCTCTGCTCGCCGCCGTCGGCTACGCCACCCACCTGGTCCGCCGCGACCCGGACCTGGCCGGACGCGTCGGTTCGGTCATCGCCGACGTGGAGTGAGTCTCTGACGGGTCGTCGACGTCGTCGCGCTCGAGGTCACCGCTCCACCAGCATCCGCTGCAACTCCCGCGCCGCCCGAGGCGGAGCCACATCACTGCGATGGGCCAGCGCGATCGTCCGATGCAAGCCCGGCCGCGCGAGCGGAGTCACCCGCAGTCCCCGTCCCGACCGCGTGGCGACCATGCGCGGTACGACGGCCACCCCCAGCCCCGCCCTTACGAAGCCCAGCACCGCGTCCATCTCCCCGCCCTCGACCGCGAAGTCCGGCTCGAAGCCCTCGGCGCGGCAGGCGGCCACGGTCAGCTCGCGCAGGTCGTAGCCGTGCCGGAACATCACCAGACGCTCGCTCTCCAGGTCCGCGATGCGCACGACCCGGCCGCCCGCACCGGAGGCGCCCGGCGCCCTTGCCTCCGGTGCGGACACCACCACCAGATCCTCCCGCAGCAGCTCCACCGTGGTCAGCGCGGGCGCGGGCGTCGGCAGCGGCAGGACGACCAGGGCGAGGTCGAGGGCGCCGCGGGCGAGCTCCCGCACCAGATCGTGCGAGCCGCCCTCCTCGATCAGCAGCTGGATGCCGGGGTAGCGGTCGTGGAAGGCGCGCAGGACGTCCGGCAGCAGGCCGGTGCACAGGCTCGGCGTCGCGCCGAGGCGCACCCGGCCCCGCCGCAGCTGCACCAGCTCCTGCACCTCGTACCGGGCCGTGTCGGCGTCCGCGAGGATCCGCCGGGCCAGCGGCAGCAGTGCCTCGCCCGCGTCGGTGAGCGTGATGTTGCCCCGGGCGCGCAGGAACAGGTCCGCGCCCAGCTCCCGCTCCAGTGCCTTGATCTGCTGCGACAGGGACGGCTGGGCGACATGGACCAGCTCGGCGGCCCGGGTGAAGTGCCGGGTCTCGGCCACGGCCACGAAGTACTGGAGCTGCTGGAACTGCATGATGGAAGGATAGCCTCAGCCTATGGAAACAAACCGGACCATGTCTTGGACCGATCGGGACCTTCGGCCCTAGCGTTCTGACCCATGGCTCTGGCAACGCGGACGGACCGACGGCCGTCCATGGCGCGCACCGTGTGGGACAGCACCGTCGGCAAGAAGACGGTGATGGCCGTCAGCGGTGTGATCATGCTGCTGTACCTGGTCGCCCACATGATCGGGAACCTGAAGATCTACTTCGGGGCGGGCGAGTTCAACCACTACGCCCACTGGCTGCGCACCGTCGGCGAACCGTTCATGCACTACGAGTGGACGCTCTGGCTCATCCGGATCGTCCTCGTCGTCGCCGTGGTCGCCCACGCCACGTCCGCCTACCAGCTGAGCCGCCGTGACATCAAGGCACGGCCCAGCAAGTACGTGCACAGAAAGCCGCGGGCCAGCTACGCCACGCGGACCATGCGCTGGGGCGGGATCATCCTCGGCCTGTTCATCGTCTGGCACCTCCTGGACCTGACCACCGGCACCGTGCACTCCGGCGGCTTCCAGGAGGGCCACCCGTACCAGAACGTGGTGGACACCTTCTCCACCTGGTACGGCAACGTCATCTACATCGTCGCGATGCTCGCGCTCGGCCTGCACATCCGGCACGGCTTCTGGAGCGCCGCCCAGACCCTCGGCGTCGGCAGCCGGGCCCGCGACCGCGCCCTGAAGACCGTCGCCGACGTCCTCGCGCTGCTGCTCACGGCCGGCTTCATCGCCGTACCCGTGGGCGTCATGACCGGAGTGGTGAGCTGACATGACCTACACCGAATACGCCACCGGTGACCCCGTGGCGGACGACAAGGCCCCCTCCGGCCCGATCAGTGAGCGCTGGGACAAGCGCCGCTTCGAGGCCAGGCTGGTCAACCCCGCCAACCGCCGCAAGCACACCGTCATCGTGGTCGGCACCGGCCTGGCCGGCGGCTCCGCGGGCGCCACGCTCGCCGAACAGGGCTACCACGTCGTCCAGTTCTGCTACCAGGACTCGCCGCGCCGCGCCCACTCGATCGCCGCGCAGGGCGGCATCAACGCGGCGAAGAACTACCGCAACGACGGCGACTCGATCCACCGGCTGTTCTACGACACCGTCAAGGGCGGCGACTTCCGGGCCCGGGAGTCCAACGTGCACCGGCTCGCGCAGATCTCCGTGGAGATCATCGACCAGTGCGTGGCGCAGGGCGTGCCCTTCGCCCGCGAGTACGGCGGCCTGCTCGACACCCGCTCCTTCGGTGGCGTCCAGGTGTCCCGTACCTTCTACGCCCGCGGCCAGACGGGTCAGCAGCTGCTGCTGGGTGCCTACCAGGCGCTGTCCCGGCAGATCGCCGCGGGGAACGTGGAGATGCATCCGCGCACCGAGATGCTGGACCTGATCGTCGTGGACGGGCGGGCGCGCGGCATCGTGGCGCGGGACCTCGTCACCGGGAAGATCGACACGTACTTCGCCGACGCCGTCGTACTCGCGAGCGGCGGCTACGGCAACGTCTTCTACCTGTCGACGAACGCCATGAACTCCAACGCGACCGCGGTCTGGCGGGCGCACCGGCGCGGTGCCTACTTCGCCAACCCCTGCTTCACGCAGATCCACCCCACCTGCATCCCGCGCACCGGCGACCACCAGTCCAAGCTCACCCTGATGAGCGAGTCGCTGCGCAACGACGGCCGGATCTGGGTGCCCAGGGCCAAGGGCGACGACCGGCCGGCGAACCGGATCCCCGAGGACGAGCGCGACTACTACCTGGAGCGCATCTACCCCTCCTTCGGCAACCTGGTCCCGCGCGACATCGCATCCCGCGCCGCGAAGAACGTCTGCGACGAGGGCAGGGGGGTCGGCCCCGGCGGCCAGGGCGTCTACCTCGACTTCGCGGACGCGATCAAGCGGATGGGGCGCGAGGCGGTCGAGGCGAAGTACGGCAACCTCTTCGACATGTACCAGCGGATCACCGACGAGGATCCGTACGAGGTGCCGATGCGGATCTACCCCGCCGTGCACTACACGATGGGCGGCCTGTGGGTCGACTACGACCTGCAGACGACCGTCCCCGGCCTGTTCGCGATCGGCGAGGCCAACTTCTCCGACCACGGCGCGAACCGCCTCGGCGCCTCCGCCCTGATGCAGGGTCTCGCCGACGGCTACTTCGTCCTGCCGTCGACGATCAACGACTACCTCGCCCGCAACCCGCACCAGGAGGCCGTGACGGCCGAACACCCCGTCGTCCAGGAGGTGCTGGCCGAGACCCAGGACCGGATCGACCTGCTCCTGTCCGTCGACGGCGACCGCACCCCCGACTCCTTCCACCGCGAGGTCGGCGAACTCATGTGGGAGTTCTGCGGCATGGCCCGCACGGACGCGGGCCTGCGCAAGGCCCTGGAGCGGATCCCGCAGATCCGTGCGGAGTTCTGGCGGCGCATCAAGGTTCCGGGCACCGGCGAGGAGTTCAACCAGTCGCTGGAGAAGGCCAACCGCATCGTCGACTACCTGGAGCTCGCCGAACTGATGTGCCTCGACGCGCTGCACCGCGCCGAGTCCTGCGGCGGCCACTTCCGCGAGGAGTCGCAGACGCCCGACGGCGAGGCGGCGCGCCGGGACGAGGAGTTCTCCTACGCGGCCGCCTGGGAGTTCACCGGCACCGGCGAGGCGCCCACCCTGCACAAGGAAGACCTGGTCTTCGAGTACGTCCACCCCACCCAGCGGAGCTACGCATGAAGCTCACCCTGCGCGTCTGGCGGCAGAAGAACGCCGACGCCGAAGGCACCATGTCCACGTACGAGGTGGACGGCATCTCCTCCGACATGTCCTTCCTGGAGATGCTCGACACCCTCAACGAGGAGCTCATCCTCAAGGGCGAGGACCCGGTCGCCTTCGACCACGACTGCCGCGAGGGCATCTGCGGCGCCTGTTCGCTCGTCATCAACGGCGACGCGCACGGCCCCGAGCGCACCACCACCTGCCAGCTGCACATGCGGTCCTTCGAGGACGGCGACACGATCGACATCGAGCCGTGGCGCGCCTCGGCCTTCCCAGTGATCAAGGACCTGGTCGTGGACCGGTCGGCGTTCGACCGGATCATCCAGGCCGGCGGCTACGTCACCGCCCCCACCGGCGCCGCGCCCGAGGCCCACGCCACCCCCGTACCCAAGGCGGACGCCGACTTCGCGTTCGAGCACGCGGAGTGCATCGGCTGCGGAGCGTGCGTGGCCGCCTGCCCGAACGGTGCGGCGATGCTGTTCACCTCCGCGAAGGTCAACCACCTCAACGTGCTGCCCCAGGGAGCGCCCGAGCGGGAGACGCGGGTGCTGGACATGGTGGCGCAGATGGACGCGGAGGGGTTCGGGGGCTGCACGCTGACGGGTGAGTGCGCGACCGCCTGTCCCAAGGGGATCCCGCTGGTGTCCATCACGAGCATGAACAAGGAGTGGCTGCGGGCCACCCGGAAGGTGGCCGGGCGCTAGCCGTACGAGAAGACGTTCGCCGACCAGTAGGCGGACGGGCGGGGTCGGGAGAGGTGCTCCTTCCGGCCCCGTCTGGTTTTCACCGGCTCCCTCACCCACGCCGTTCAGCAAGCCCACACCCACTCTCCGGCCACCTGTCACGCGTACGCCAACCGGCGTCGGAAGAACAGGACCGGCAGAGCGGACCGCCGCTCCGCCGCTCCTGCCGACCCCGGCCCGTGACCATGGAGAGAGCCATGACCGGCGTCACCACGCTCGACCGTCCTCCGCAGCCCGCGGCACCCACCCGCTACACCGTCACCCTCGCCCGTGACGAGGCCGACGTCCGTGCCGCGCAGCGGCTGCGGCACGACGTCTTCGCCGGAGAGATGGGCGCCCTGCTGGCCACCTCGCAGCCGGGCCTCGACGTCGACCCGTTCGACGCGTACTGCGACCACCTGCTCGTGCGCGACACCGTGACCGGGCAGGTCGTCGGCACCTACCGGCTGCTGCCGCCGGAGCGCGCCGCGGTCGCCGGCCGGCTGTACTCGGAGGGTGAGTTCGACCTCGCCCCGCTCGACGGGATCCGGCCCGGACTGGTCGAGGTCGGCCGCTCCTGCGTGCACCCCGACCACCGGGACGGCACGGTCATCGGCCTGATCTGGGCCGGGATAGCCCGGTACATGGTCGGCCGGGGCCACGAGTGGCTGGCGGGCTGCTGCTCCGTGCCGCTCGGCGACGGCGGCGTGCTGGCCACCGCCACCTGGGACCGGGTGCGCGCCAAGCACCTGGCGCCCGAGGAGTTCCGGGTACGGCCGCTGCTGCCGTGGGTCCCCAACGCCGAGGTTCCGGCCGACCGCATGGAACTGCCGGCCCTGCTGCGCGGCTACGTCCGCCTCGGTGCCTGGGTGTGCGGGGAGCCCGCGCACGACCCGGACTTCGGGGTCGCCGACCTGTACGTGCTGCTGTCGATGCGCCGGGTCAACCCGCGCTATCTGAAGCACTTCCTCTCCCTCGTGCCGGCCTGATGAGCGTCTGGCTGCCCAGCGCGCCCTGCACCCCGGGCGCCTGCGTGGAGCCGGCCGCACCCGCCGCGGCCGTACCCCGTGCCGTGCTGCGGCTCGTCGCGGTCACGGTCCTGGTGCTGGCCGGGATCGTGCTGTCCCCGCTCGGTGGGAGGATCCCCGCCGAGTGGGTCAGGTGGTGGTGCCGGTCGATCGTGCGGGCCATCGGGGTCCGGGTCCGCTTCACCGGCACCACCGCACCGGCCGGCGGTCTGCTGCTCGTCGCCAACCACGTCTCGTGGCTGGACATCCCGCTGCTGGCCGCCGTACGTCCTGCCCGGATGCTCGCCAAGACCGAGATCCGCGGCTGGCCCGTGGCAGGGGCGCTGGCCGCGCGGGGCGGGGCGGTCTTCATCGAGCGCGACCGGCTGCGCGCGCTGCCCGACACGGTCGCCCGGATCGCGCACGCCATGCGTCAGGGCGCGGCCGTGGTCGCCTTCCCCGAGGGCAGCACCTGGTGCGGGCGGGCGCACGGCCGCTTCCACCGGGCCGTCTTCCAGGCCGCGCTGGACGCGGGCGTGCCCGTGCAGCCGGTCCGGCTGCGCTACCACCAGGACGGGGAGGGGGCCGCGAGCACCGCGGCCGCGTTCGTCGGCGAGGACACCCTGCTGGCCTCCCTGTGGCGGGTCGCCCGCGCGCGGGGCCTGGTGGCCGAGGTGGACGTCCGGCCGGTGATACCGCCCGGCGCCCAGCCCGACCGCCGGTCCCTCGCGCGTGCCGCCCAGCCGGTCGCCTCCGAGGCCGCCTGGACCCATGTGGTCCTGCTGGAGCCGCAGGCCGCGCCGCGTCAGGGCATGACCCGGGCCAGATAGGGCGCCGTGGCGCTGCCCGCCGCCCGCGCCACCCGCTGCGGCGGCCCGGCCGCCACGACGTGGCCGCCCCGGTCGCCGCCGCCCGGCCCGAGGTCGATCACCCAGTCCGCCTCGGCGACCACGGTCATGTCGTGCTCGACCACGACCACCGTGTGCCCGGCGTCCACCAGCCCGTGCAGCCGGTCCATCAGCACCTCGACGTCGGCCGGGTGCAGACCGGTCGTCGGCTCGTCCAGCAGGTACAGGGTGTGGGCGCGGCGGCCGCGCTGCAGCTCGCTCGCCAGCTTGATCCGCTGGGCCTCCCCGCCGGACAGCTCGGTGGCGGGCTGGCCCAGACGCAGATAGCCGAGGCCCACGTCGAGCAGCGTGCCCAGGCTGCGGGCCGCACCCGGGGTGTCCGCGAAGAACGCTGCCGCGTCCTCGACGGTGAGGTCCAGGACCTCGGCGATGTTCCGTCCCCGGTACGTCACCCGCAGGGTCTCGGGGTTGTAGCGGGCACCCGCGCAGTCCGGGCAGGGCGCGTACGTGCTCGGCAGGAACAGCAGCTCGACGCTGACGAACCCCTCGCCCTGACAGGTCTCGCAGCGCCCTCCGGCCACGTTGAAGGAGAACCGCCCGACGCCGTAGCCGCGCTCCCGCGCCGCGTCGGTGGCGGCGAACACCTTCCGTACGACGTCGAACAGGCCGGTGTAGGTGGCCAGGTTGGAGCGCGGAGTGCGCCCGATCGGCCGCTGGTCCACCCGGACCAGACGGCCGATCCCGGCCAGGTCCTCCGTCAGCTCGCCGATGAGCGTGGACTTCCCCGAGCCGGACACACCGGTCACGGCGGTGAACGTGCCCAGCGGGAACTCGGCCGTCACCCCGCGCAGGTTGTGCCGGGTCACGGGACCCACCTTCAGCCAGCCGTGCGGCTCGCGGACCTCACGCGCCGGGCCCGGGGCCTCGTCGAACAGGTAGCGGGCCGTGGCCGACTCCTCGACCGAGGCCAGCTCGGCCACCGGGCCGCTGTACAGCACCCGTCCGCCGTGCTCGCCCGCGCCGGGACCCACGTCCACCAGCCAGTCCGCCCCGCGCACCACCTCCAGGTGATGTTCGACCACGAACACCGAGTTCCCGGCCGTCTTGAGCCGGTCCAGCACCGCGAGCAGGGCCTCGGTGTCCGCCGGGTGCAGTCCGGCCGACGGCTCGTCCAGCACGTACACCACGCCGAACAGCCCGGAGCGCAACTGGGTGGCGAGCCGCAGCCGTTGCAGCTCTCCGGCGGACAGGGTGGGGGTGGCCCGGTCCAGGCTGAGATAGCCGAGGCCCAGTTCGGCCACCGGCGCGATCCGGGACTTCAGGTCGTCGGTGAGGACCCGGGCCGTCTCGGTTGCCCCGTCGAGCAGTCCGGCCAGGTCGGTCAGGGGCAGCGCGGCCAGCTCGGCGATGGTCCGGCCGCCGAAGGTCACCGCCAGTGCCTCGGGCCGCAGCCTGCTGCCCCCGCACACCGGGCAGGGCGCACTGGTCAGGAAGCGCTCCGCCTTCGCCCGCAACGTCGGGGACTTGGTGTCGGAGAACGTCTTCATGACGTACCGGCGGGCGCTCATGTACGTGCCCTGGTACGGCCGTTGGATCCGGTCGGCGTCCCGCACCGGGTGGACCGTGACGATGGGCTGCTCGTCGGTGAAGAGGATCCACTCCCGTTGCGCGGCGGGGAGTTCGCGCCAGGGCCGGTCCACGTCGTACCCGAGCGTGTCGAGGATGTCGCGCAGGTTCTTGCCCTGCCAGGCTCCGGGCCACGCGGCGATCGCGCCCTCACGGATCGACAGCGAGGGGTCGGGGACCAGCAACTCCTCGGTGGTGCGGTGCACCTGGCCGAGGCCGTGGCACTCCGGGCAGGCACCGGCCGCCGTGTTCGGGGAGAACGCGTCCGAGTCGAGCCGCTCGGCGCCGGGCGGGTAGTCACCGGCGCGCGAGAACAGCATGCGCAGGGAGTTGGAGAGGTTGGTGAGCGTGCCCACGGACGAGCGGGAGGTGGGCGCCGAGCGCCGCTGCTGGAGGGAGACGGCCGGCGGCAGCCCGGTGATCTCGCCGACCTTGGGCGCCCCGACCTGGTGGATCAGCCGGCGCGCGTACGGCGCGACCGACTCGAAGTAGCGTCGCTGCGCCTCGGCGTACACGGTGCCGAACGCCAGTGACGACTTGCCCGAGCCGGACACGCCGGTGAACACGGCCAGTACGTCCCGCGGGACGTCCACGTCGACACCCTTGAGGTTGTGCTCGCGGGCACCGCGGACACGGACGTAGGGGTCGTACGGATCATGGGGGCTCTGCATCGGGGGGACACTCCGTACGGGCCTGCCGGGGCGGGGACAAACCCCGCGATTCTAGCCCGCCGGGTCCCGGCTACGGATGCGGAGGGGTGTCCCGCTCCTGGCTGCCGAGCTCGTCCTTCAGCTTCCGCTGGGCCGTGTCGACCTGGGACTGGTACGTGCCCTGGGTCTTCTCGTCGACGTAGTCGCCGCCCTTGTCGATGCCCTTGTCCGCCACGTCCTCGTGGCCCTTGAGCATGCCCTTGATCTTGTCCAGCATGGACATGGCATCCCTCCTGAGGGATAGACGCTCCGCCTTCCAGGGTCTCCGGCCGGGGCGTGGCCCGCATCTCGGCGGGCGGGGACGCGCGGGGTGAGAGCGCGGCGCATGGGCCCGCCGTGGAGGTGCGAGTGCACGGATGTCCCTCATGTGTGATTTTGGGGGGTACGGACGCCTGCCGCCGCAGAAAGGCCCGCCCTCATGAGCACTCCCGGTTTCGGATTCGGACGCAGCCCGTTCGAGGAGTTCGACGAGCTGATGTCCCGGTTCTTCGGCAGCGGCGGCCCGGCCGCGTCCGCCCGCCGGCCGCAGCGCGTCGACATCGGAAGTCTGCTGTCCGAACGGGCCCGGGACCTGGTGGCCGAGGCCAGGGACATCGCCGCGATCGAGGGCAGCGAGGAACTCGACGCCCGGCATCTGCTGGCCGCCGCCACCCGCAACGAGTCCACCCGGCGCCTGCTCACCGAGGCCGGCGCCGACCCCGACCGCATCCGCGAGCAGCTCGGCGCGGGTGCGAACGGCGGCGAGAAGACCGAGCCGAACACCCTCACCCCGTCCGCCAAGCGCGCCCTGCTCGACGCCTACCAGATCTCCCGCGCCGAGGGCGACTCCTACATCGGTCCCGGTCACATCCTGCGCGCGCTCGCCGCGAACCCGGAGTCGGCGGCCGGGCAGGCGCTCGGCGAAGGCGGCTGGGAGCCGGCCAGGCTGCCCTCCGAGGGCTCCGCCGAGCGGAAGAAGCCCAGCAGTACGCCGACCGTCGACGAGTACGGCCGCGACCTCACCGAGGACGCCCGTCAGGGCCGCCTCGACCCGGTGATCGGGCGTGACGAGGAGGTCGAACAGACCATCGAGGTCCTCTCCCGGCGCAGCAAGAACAATCCCGTCCTGATCGGTGACCCCGGCGTCGGCAAGACGGCCGTGGTCGAGGGCATCGCCCAGCGCATCGTCGCCGGGGACGTGCCGAAGACCCTCGAAGGCAAGCGGCTGGTCTCGCTGGACCTGGCCGGGATGGTGGCCGGCACCAAGTACCGGGGCGAGTTCGAGGAGCGGCTGAAGAAGCTGCTGGAGGAGGTCCGAGAGCACGCCGACGAACTGGTGCTGTTCCTCGACGAGCTGCACACCGTCGTCGGTGCCGGAGGCGGCGGCGAGGGCGCCATGGACGCGGGCAACATGCTCAAACCCGCCCTGGCCCGCGGCGAGTTGCACCTGATCGGCGCGACGACCGTGGACGAGTACCGCAGGCACATCGAGAAGGACGCCGCCCTCGAGCGCCGCTTCGCGCCCATCCTGGTCGGCGAGCCCGGTGTGGACGACACCGTCGAGATCCTGCGTGGCCTGCGCGACCGGTACGAGGCCCACCACCAGGTCCGCATCACCGACGAGGCGGTCGTCGCCGCGGCCGAGCTGTCCGACCGGTACATCACCTCCCGCTTCCTGCCCGACAAGGCCATCGACCTGATGGACCAGGCCGCCGCCCGGGTCCGGCTGCGCGCCCGGACCCCGCTGGCCGACACCCGCGACGTCGAGGACCGCATCGCGGCCCTGAACCGGGAGAAGGACCAGGCGGTCGCCGACGAGGAGTACGAGCGCGCCAAGGACCTGCGTGACCGGATCAAGGAGACCGAGGCCGAGCTGGCCGCCGCGGGCAAGGCGGAGGAACAGGTCCCGAAGGTCACCGCCGAGGACGTCGCCCAGGTCGTCTCCCGCACCACCGGCATCCCCGTCTCCCAGCTCACCGAGGAGGAGCGGGAACGGCTGATGAAGCTGGAGGAGCACCTGCACGAGCGGGTCGTCGGCCAGGACGAGGCGATCACGGCCGTCGCCCGCGCGGTGCGCCGCGCCCGCGCCGGCATGAGCGACCCCAACCGGCCCATCGGCAGCTTCCTGTTCCTCGGCCCGACCGGAGTCGGCAAGACCGAGCTGGCCCGCGCCCTGGCCACCGCCCTCTTCGGCGACGAGAGCCGCATGATCCGGCTCGACATGAGCGAGTTCCAGGAGCGGCACACGGTCTCCCGGCTGGTCGGGGCGCCTCCCGGATACGTCGGCCACGAGGAGGCCGGCCAGCTCACCGAGGCGGTGCGCAGGCAGCCGTACACCGTGTTGCTGCTCGACGAGGTGGAGAAGGCGCACCCGGACGTCTTCAACACCCTGCTGCAGCTCCTGGACGACGGCCGGCTCACCGACTCCCAGGGGCGCACGGTCGACTTCAAGCACACCGTGGTCATCATGACGTCGAACATCGGCGCCGACCGCATCCTGGCCGCCGGCACCGAGGACTACGCCAAGGTCCGCGACGCCGTCATGCCCGCCCTCCAGCAGCACTTCCGGCCCGAGTTCCTCAACCGCATCGACGAGATCATCGTCTTCCGCGGCCTGGACCGCACCCAGCTGCGCCAGATCGTCGACCTGCTGCTGGAGCACACCCGGCGCCGGCTGCGCGCCCAGGACGTCACCTTGGAGGTCACCGACACGGCCGCCGAACTCCTGTCGAACATCGGCTACCAACCCGACTTCGGCGCCCGCCCGCTGCGCCGCACCATCCAGCGTGAGGTGGACGACCGCCTTGCCGACATGCTGCTGTCCGGGCAACTCGTGGCGGGCGACCGGGCCGTGGTGGACGCGGCGGACGGCGCCATCGTGATGCGCGCGGACCGGCCGGACGACGTGCAGGGCTGAGCCGCTCAGCCGCGGGGTGCGAAGAGGGCGGCCAGGCGGCGGTAGGAGTCCAGCAGCTCCGTACGGTCGTACGAGCTGGTCGTGACCAGGACCTCGTCCGCGCCGGTCTCCTTCAGTACCGTCTCCAGCTCGTGCCCGACCTGGTCCCCGGTGCCGGCGAGGTGGCCGGCCAGACCGGCCTCGTAGAAGTCCCGCTCCTTCTCGGTCATCGCCCGGGCCTCGATCTCCTCGGCCGGGGCCAGGGGCGGGAAGGTGCCGTGGGTCCGGGCGTGCGCCATGGCCCAGGCCTCCGGGACGAGCAGCCGCCGCGCGGCCTCCGGGGTGCCGGCGACCGCGATCGTGCCGGAGATCACCACGTACGGCTCGGACGCCCACGCGGAGGGGCGGAACTCGGAGCGGTACCGGTCGATGCCGCGCAGCAGCTTCTCGCGGCCCCGCAGGTCGCCGATGACCATCGGCAGGCCGGCGCGGGCCGCGATCCGCGCGCCCTCGCCCATGGCCAGCACGAACGGCGGCACCCGCAGGCCCTCCGCCGGGCGGGCGCGCACCCCGGTCGGCGAGGTGCCCTCGAACCAGCCGAGCAGTTCGCCCAGTTGTGCCGCGAAGTCCTCGGCGTCGTCCTTGTCCCGCCCGAGGGCCCTGCGCACTCCGTCCGTGAAGCCCACGGAACGGCCCAGCCCCATGTCGATCCGGCCGGGGAAGAGCGACTCGAGCACGCCGAACTGCTCGGCCACGACCAGGGGCCGGTGGTTGGGCAGCATCACCCCGCCGGTGCCGACCCGGACCGTGCGGGTCGCCGCGGCCACGGCGGCGGCGAGCACGGTCGGCGCCGACCCGGCGACCCCGGGCACACCGTGGTGCTCCGACACCCAGAACCGGTGGTAGCCGAGCGCCTCCGCCTCCCGTGCCAGCGCGACCGTGTCCCGCAGCGCCTCGCCGGGCGGCCTGCCCGCACGGGTGCGGGAACGGTCGAGGACGGAGAAGCGGGTCGCGGCGGTCGTGGAACTCATACGAGGTTCAACACCCTGGAGCCCGCAGGATTCCTCGTACGGCTCCTGATCCGCAGCTCCGGTGCGAGCGGCGGCCCGGCCCCGGGGGGGCTGACGCAGGGTGGCTAGGGTGGCCCCGTGACAGACAGCAGTGCGCGTCCGGTGGCCGTGTTCGACCTCGACAACACCCTTGCCGACACCGCCCATCGGCAGCACTTCCTGGAGGGCCGGCCGCGGAACTGGGCCGGCTTCTTCGCGGCCGCGCCCCAGGATCCGCCGCTCGCCGAGGGCGTGACGCTCGTCCTCGAGCAGGCCCGCGAGTGCGAGATCGTGTACCTCACCGGGCGGCCCGAACGATGCCGGCGCGACACGCTCGACTGGCTCGCCGGCCAGGGGCTGCCCGAGGGGCGCCTCCACATGCGGAGCAACGCCGACCGCAGGCCCGCCCGGTTCACCAAGCTGGAGATCCTGCGCCGGCTCGCCCGTGACCGCGAGATCCGGTTCCTGGTCGACGACGACGAGCTCGTGTGCGACGACGCCGAGCGCGCCGGATTCGCCGTCGTACGGGCCCGCTGGGCCGCGAAGTCCGCCGCGCTCGAGGACGCCCAGGAGCGGGAGGGCAGGACCTGAGGGGCTACTCCCCGTCCTCGATGCGGAAGCCCACCTTCAGACCGACCTGCCAGTGCGCGATCTGCCCGTCCTCGATCTGCCCCCTGACCTGCGTCACCTCGAACCAGTCCAGGTTGCGCACGGTCTGGGACGCACGGGCGATGCCGTTGCGGATCGCCTTGTCGACGCCGTCGGGGGAGGTGCCGACGATCTCCGAGACCCGGTAGGTGTGGTTGGTCATGCGGTGCTCCTCGCTGTGCCGCCGTGACGGGTGTGTCACGCGTCACTCCACGGTGCCGTATGCGGAGGCGGAGCGCGAGGCGTCGCGGCCGTACCCCCGGGTAGGTCTTGACCCCGGCATTGGTCCATACCAAAATTCAGACACCCGTGCGAGCCATGGCTCGTCCCCCCACGTCGGGCCCCTTCCCCTGTCCGTCAGACAGAACAGGACCCCTCGTGAGACGTCGTCTGCTCGCCCTCCTCTGCGTCACCGGCTCCCTCGCCAGCGGCTGCGGCCTCCTCCCGGGCGGCCAGGACCGGCACACCGTCACCGTGTGGCTGATGAAGGACAGCGCCTCGAAGGAGTTCCTGCGGCGCTTCACCGAGGACTTCGAACGCACCCACACGGACCTGCGGCTCGACATCCGCATCCAGGAGTGGACCGGCATCGTCGAGAAGGTCCGGAAGGCACTCAGGAGCGACGCGAAGGACGGTCCCGACGTCATCGAGGTGGGCAACACCCAGGTCCCGCTGTACGTCGACGACGGCCGGCTCGCCGACCTCACGCTGGAATCCATGCGCGACTGGGGCAAGGAGCGCTGGCTGCCGGGCCTCGCCGAGCCGGGCAAGGACGGCAACAAGCAGTACGGCGTGCCCTGGTACGCGGCCAACCGGGTCGTCGTCTACCGCAAGGACCTCTTCGCGCAGGCCGGCATCACCGCCCCGCCGAAGACCCGTGACGAGTGGCTCACCGACACCCGGAAGCTCGACTCGGGTGGCAACCAGGGCATCTACCTGGCCGGACAGGACTGGTACACCCTCTCCGGCTTCATCTGGGACGAGGGGGGCGAGCTGGCCGAGCAGAAGGACTACGAGTGGCGCGGCACCCTGGACACCCCGGCAGCCCTGCGCGGCATGGACTTCTACCGGCGGCTCCAGGCGCTCGGCGAGGGCCCCGTGGACGCGGACGAGGAGCACCCGCCCCAGGCGGGGGTGTTCGCCGGCGGCAAGGTCGCGCAGATCATCGCCGTACCGGGGCTCGCCCAGTCCGTCGTGCAGCAGAATCCCGGACTCAAGGGCAAGCTCGGCTTCTTCCCGGTGCCCGGCAGGACCGCCGCCCGGCCCGGCACGGTCTTCACCGGCGGCTCCGACCTCGTCGTCCCGCGGAACACCGACGACCAGTTCGCCGCGACCGCAGTCGTCGGGGCGCTCACGGGTGCCAAGTGGGACACCGAACTCGCCCGCACGATGAACTACGTGCCCAACAAGACCACCCTGGCGGGCGCGGTCGCGGGTGAGGAGGGGGTCGCCGCCATGGCGGCGGGCGCCGCACACGGCCGGGCGACCCCCGCAAGCCCGCAGTGGGCCGCGGTCGAGGCCGACAACCCGATCAAGGGCTACATGACCGAGGTGCTCGGCGGGGCCGACCCGGCGGCCGAGGCGCGCCGGGCCGACCGGAAGATCACCGAGGCTCTCGCTCCGAACCTGGGCTGACCTACCGCGCCACGCTGAGCGACAGCGCGAAGCGGCTCTCGGTGTCCGTCCACCAGTGGGTCAACTCCAGTCCCACCGCATCGAGTTCAGTGCTCACCCCGTCCTTGCGGAACTTCGCGGACACCTCGGTGCGCAGCTCCTCGCCCGCGGCGAAGTGCACGGCGAGGTCCAGCGCGGGCACCTTCACGGTCTGCTCGGTGCGCGAGCGCAGCCGCATCTCGATCCACTCCTGCTCGCTGTCCCACAGGGCCAGATGGTCGAAGGCGTCCGGATCGAAGTCGGCGCCCAGCTCCCGGTTCATGACGGCCAGGACGTTCTTGTTGAACGCGGCCGTCACCCCGGCCGCGTCGTCGTACGCCCGGACCAGCACCTGTTCGTCCTTGACCAGGTCCGTGCCGAGCAGCAGCGCGTCGCCCGGTGCGAGCAGGGCGCGCACCGAGGCCAGGAACTTCGCCCGCTCGGCGGGCAGCAGGTTGCCGATCGTTCCGCCGAGGAACGCCACCAGCCGGGGTCCGGGCTTCTCGGGCAGCGCCAGCGGGGCGGTGAAGTCGGCGATCAGCGCGTGCACGTCGAGCCCGGGGCGTTCCTCGATGAGCGCCTGCCCGGCCTGGGTGAGGGCGCTCTCGCTGACGTCGACGGGTACGTATGCCGCCAGTGAGGTGAGCGCGTCGAGCAGATAGCGGGTCTTCTCCGAGGATCCGGAGCCCAGTTCGACCAGGGTGCGCGCGTGGCTCGCGGCGGCTATCTCGCCGGACCGGGCGACGAGGATCTCGCGCTCGGCCCGTGTCGGGTAGTACTCGGGCAGTTCCGTGATCTGTTCGAACAGCTCGCTGCCCCGGGCGTCGTAGAACCACTTGGGCGGCAGCGTTTTGGGGTTGACCGTCAGGCCGGCGAGGACGTCCGCGCGCAGCGCGGCGTCCGTCGCGTCCTCGGGGAGGGTGCGGGTCACGTGCAGGGGACTCACGTACAGGGCTCCTTCGATGGTACTGACGCCGGATCCTCGAGCGGGGCGAACAGCACGCCGGTGCGGCTCGCCGTGAGCACGGTGCGGTCGGGGACCTCCTGCCAGAGCGGGTCGTCCTCATACGGTTCGGAGGCGACGACCGTGCCGGTGCCGGGCTCCGTGCGGTACCAGAGGCTGTCGCCCCAGGCGGTGGCGGTGATGGTGGTGCCGTCGGTGAGCAGCAGGTTCAGCCGGGAGGCGGGGGCCGCCTCGGCCAGCTCGCGAACCGCCCAGCCGAGGGCGCCGGCCGGGTCGTCACCGAGCCGCAGCCGGTGCAGCACCAGCGCCCAGACGAACGCCGAGTCGGTGCGCGCCTCCAGCGACAGGAGCTCGACCGGCGGCAGGACGGACACCAGCGGTGCGGCCGAGTCCGGCCAGCCGGCGACCGCGCCGTTGTGGCTGAACAGCCACCGGTCGGCGGCGAAGGGCGCCGCCGCTGCCTCGCCGTCCGCGCCCGCCCGGGTCGCGTCGCGTACGGCGGCCAGCACGGCACCGGCGCGCACGACCCGGGCCAGGTCGGTGAAGGAGGGGTCCGCCCAGATCGGCCCGAACCGCCGGTAGCGGGCCGGAACCGGATCGCCCGGGGCGTACCAGCCCACCCCGAAACCATCGGCGTTGACCGTCCCGTACCGCTGCCGCCGGGGCGCCCACGACTGCCGGAACAGGCTGTGCGGGGGCTCCACGAGAAGGCGGCCGAGCGGCTCCTCGGGGCCCAGATAGGCCAGATGACGGCACATCAGACGTCCTCCGAGCGGGCGGTGCGGAACCCGGAGAAGATCTGCCGCCGGATCGGGTAGTCCCAGTTGCGGAACGTGCCACGGCAGGCCACCGGGTCCACGGCGAACGAGCCGCCGCGCAGCACCTTGTGGTCGGAGCCGAAGAACACCTCCGAGTACTCCTTGTACGGGAACGCCTGGAAGCCCGGGTACGGCAGGAAGTCGCTCGCCGTCCACTCCCACACGTCCCCGATCAGCTGCCGGACGCCGAGCGGGGACTCACCGGCCGGGTAGCTGCCGGCGGGAGCGGGCCTGAGGTGCCGCTGGCCCAGGTTGGCGTGCTCGGGCGCCGGGTCGGCGTCGCCCCACGGGTAGCGGGTGGAGCGGCCCGTGGCCGGGTCGTACCGGGCGGCCTTCTCCCATTCGGCCTCGGTGGGCAGCCGGCGCCCGGCCCAGCGGGCGTAGGCGTCCGCCTCGTACCAGCACACGTGCAGCACCGGCTCGTCCGGCGGCACGACCTCGGTGACCCCGAAGCGGCGCCTGAGCCATTGGCCGCCGTCGCGGCGCCAGAACAGCGGGGCGGTGAGGGAGTGCCGGCGGACGTGCGCCCAGCCCTCGGGCGTCCACCAGCGCTCGGTGTCGTAGCCGCCGTCCTCGATGAACGCCCGGTACGCCGCGTTCGTCACCGGGGTCGTGTCGATCCAGTACGGCGCCAGGTCCACCGGGTGCGCCGGGCGTTCGTTGTCCAGCGCCCACGGCTCGGTGGAGGTGCCCATGGTGAACGGGCCGCCGGGGACCAGGACTTCGGCCGGGCCCGTGAACAGCGGGGCCGGCTCGGGGTCGGGGGCGGTCAGGGCCTGCGGGCCCCTGCGGAGCTGATGGGTGATCAGCATCGTCTCGTCGTGCTGCTGTTCGTGCTGCGCGATCATCCCGAAGGCGAACCCGGCCTCGGTCAGCCGGCTGCCGTGGAAGTCCGCGGCTCCCAGCAGGTCCAGGGCCCGGCCGCGCACCTCGGCCGCGTAGCCGCGGGCCTCGGCTGGCGGCAGCAGCGGCAGCGAGGGCCGCTCGGAGCGCGGGTGTTCGAACGCGTCGTACAGGCCGTCGATCTCGGGCCGCATCGCCTCCCGGCCGCCGACCGCCCGCAGCAGCCACAGCTCCTCCTGGTTGCCGATGTGGGCGAGGTCCCACACCAGCGGCGACATCAGCGGGGAGTGCTGCGCGGTGAGGTCGGGGTCCTCGACGCAGCTGGTCAGCAGCGTCGTGCGGGCGCGGGCGGTGGTGAGCGAGGCGAGCGCACGCTCGCGCAGCGCCTCGCTGTCGTGCTCGGTGTCCGTGACCTCGGTCTCCGGGGCGGTCATGTGCGGATGTCCTTCCTCCCGTGGGCACGACGGTCCGTGTCGCGCAGGCGGTCCAGCAGGTCGTCGGCCGGGCAGCGGCCCCGGACGACGTAGCGGTGGAGATGGGCCGCCACGGCGTCCATGACCGCGGGTGTGGCACCGAGCCGGGGCAGGGCCTCCAGCGCCGCCGCGAAACAGGCGACGGCGGCCTCGCGCAGCTCGGGGTCGGCGAGCCCGTACCGGGCCGCGTCGGTCCACAGCGGATTGTGCGGGGCGGGCAGGTTCAGCGTCCGCGCCGCCAGGGGTTTCACCGCCCGGTGCGCGGACTCGGTGGCTTCCGGGTCGTCGAACAGCGCCGCCGCCACCGCGAGCGGCACGATCCAGCCGTCCTCGCCGGGCTGCGCGTCGATCATGCGCAGCTCCAGGTGGCCGCGGGGCCGGACCGGCGGGAACAGGGTGGTGAGGTGATAGTCGAGATCCGCCCGGGTGGGCGGCCGGGGTGTCCGCGAGCGGGTCCACTCGCGGAAGGTCAGGTCCTCGGGCAACTCCCACGGACCGCCGTCGTTGCGGACGCACATCACCGGGGCGTCCAGCACATGCCGGGTCCAGGCGTCCCGCGGCTCGCCGTCCGGCGGGGGACCGCCCGCCCGGCCTGCGACGCCGATCTCCATCCACAGCAGCTGCCGGGTGGACCGCCAGCCCGTGGGCTGCCGGCCGATCAGCGGGGAGTTCGCGAACGCGGCCACCAGTACCGCGCCCAGCAGGTGCGCCAGCTGCCAGCGCCGCTCGTGCCCGAGCGGCCCGGGCTCCTCGTAGCCGGCGTCCACGCACACCTGGACGGAGGCCGAGGTGCACATCATGTGCCGGCCGGCCGTGCCGGTGCGGTCGAGGCAGGCCTCCATGGCGTCATAGCGCGGTTCGCGCAGGAAGCGGCGGGGTGGGTGCCAGGGGTCGTGGCCGACGCCGACGAGTCCCAGGCCGTCCTCGGCGAGGACCGTGCGGACCGTGTCCAGGTCGGCCGAGACGGTGTCTATGCACTCCATCAAGGAGGTGGCGGGCGGGGAGCTCAGCTCCAGCTGGCCGCCGGGTTCGATCGTCAGCGGCGACTTCAGCGGCACGCTCCGCAGGGTGGCGTAGGCCGCTTCGAGTCGTTCGGGTGTCACCGGGAGCTGCGGCTGCCGCAGCTCGTGGACGAGCCATTCCACTTCGACCCCGAGCGTGCGGGGCGGGCCTGTCTTGAAACAGATGCCTCGGACGAGGGCTTCGACCTCGGCTTCGGTGAGGGCTGTGCGGTGCTCCGTACAGTCGCCACCATCGGTCATTGAGTCGGACATGTCGGGATCCTCCTGAGATTCCACCATGCCACCGGCCCGGCGTGCGGTGAGCCGGACAGGCACTCGTCCCACCCAAGACCCTCGCAACGATTCGCACAAGGGTGCCCATCGGCACGTCCGGGATCGGTAATCTCCCTTTTCTTGGGCGTTTCCAGGCCGTTCCGGGACCCGGAAACTCCGTTGCACCGCATCACCAGCATCACCCAGGATGCCTGTATGAGCACGACGGGGGAGGCTGCGCGGGCCGCGGTCACGGCGCCCACGGGGGTGGCGCCGTGAGCGCGCGCCTGCGCGGCATCGCCGCGGAGACCGAGCAGATCGTGGCGTCAGGGGGATACCGCCTGCCGGACGGCCGGGAGGTCTCCACGGCGGCGGCGACCGAGGCCGCCCGGGCAGGTACGCGGATGTACGGCCCCGGGCCGGTGCCGGTGTCCGTGACGGCGGATGCGGAGACGTTGTTCCAGGTCACGGGCGAGAGCAGTCTGGAAGCCGCCCGTCGGCTCGCGGGCGCCCCGGTCGCGGTGCTGAACTTCGCCTCGGCCCGCAATCCCGGCGGCGGCTATCTGAACGGCGCCCAGGCCCAGGAAGAGGCCCTGTGCCGCGCCTCCGCGCTGTACACCTGCCTGCTTCAGGCCCGGGAGTACTACGACCACCACCGCGCCCACCGCGACCCGCTCTACACGGACCGGGTGATCCACACCCCGGCCGTCCCGGTGTTCCGCGACGACCGGGGCCGCCTGCTGCCGGAGCCGTACCTGGCGGGCTTCCTGACCGCCGCCGCCCCCAACGCGGGCGTTCTGCGGCGTACGGCACCGGAGCGCGCCGGTGAACTGCCGGCCGCCCTGGCCCGGCGGGCCGAGCGGGTCCTGGAGACCGCGGCCGCGCACGGATACCGGCGGCTGGTGCTGGGCGCCTGGGGGTGCGGTGTCTTCCAGAACGATCCGGCGCAGGTCGCGGGCGCCTTCCGTACGCTGCTCGGGCCCGGCGGCAGGTTCGCTCGGATGTTCGAGCACGTGGTGTTCGGCGTCCTGGACCGTACGCCGGGAGCGACGGTCCGGGAGGCCTTCGTACGGGCGTTTCCGCAGGACCTGCCGCAGCCCTAGGCCCTGTCGTCAAATTCCCGTCTGCCCCACGACGCCTGGCACGCACTCTCGCCGCACCGGGCGAAAGCCCAAGTACGTCCAGTACGAGGACTTCCGCCCGGCACGCCGAGAGCACGCACCAGACGCCGCGAGGCCGCCCTTCGGGCGACGACGGGAATTTGACGACAGGACCTAGCGGGTGTCAGGTCCAGCCGTACCGCTCGTGGAGCCGCTGGCGGACGAGGTTGAACCGCATCCGGTCGATCGCGCACGCCTCCCGGCGCATGCCCTTCTCGTGCAGCCTCAGCACCCGGTCCACGTCCACCCACGAGTCGCGGCCCGACCGGTCCCAGGGCCCGCTGCCGATGGCCACCCACTCCCGGTCGCCGTCGTGCCGCTTGCTGGACAGCTGGACGGCGAGGAAGGTGCCCGCCGCCTCCCGGGCCACGACCAGCACCGGGCGGTCCTTGCCCCGGCCGTCGTTCTCCTCGAACGGCACCCAGGTCCACACGATCTCGCCCGGGTCGGGGTCGCCGTCGTGGGCGGGGGAGTACTCGGTGCGCACCCTGCCGACCTCGCGCGGGTCGGCCTCGGTGGTGGCGGAGGGGCCGTGGCGGCCGGGGATGTCTTCGTCGGTAAAGGCAGTCACGGGGGCACCTTAGGGCGTACGCCCAGCAGTTGGGCAACCGCCCTCCGGTTGCGGCCCGTGACCGCCACGGGCCGGAGCCCTCAGGCCGGCGCGGGCCCCGGGTCCCCGGTCTCCTTCGGGATGGTCCGCCAGGTCCGGGCCGTCAGCACGCCGCGCCGGTGCATACTCAGCAGGGCCGGGCGGGCGCGCGCCCACAGCTCACGGATGATCTGCCCCTGGATGTCCGCCAGTTCGAGCGTCATCCGTACCCTGCCGGCATCGGCCATCTGCGGCAGGACCGCGCTCAGGCGCTGCTTGCGCACGTCGGACGGCGGGTGGGAGCCCAGTTGGCGGGCGTGCTCGTCGCCCGTCTGCAGCAGGGCGACGGCGCGGTCCATCACGTCCAGGGCGTCGAAGAACAGACTGACGCCCAGGAACCCCACCCACAGGTCGCGGTTGTCGTACTCGATCCCGGCGTTGAGGGACAGGACCATGCCGATCAGGTCGGCGTCGAACTCCTGCCCCCACGAATACGCCAGTACCTCGGCCTCCTCGACCGGCAGCACACCCCTGCGCCGGACCGCGGAGTTCAGGTGGCCGCTGAGGATGTGGGCGTACTCGTGGCCCATGACGAAGTACTCGAGGGCGTCACGCAGCATCCCGGCGAGGTTGAACGGGCCCGGCGGCAGCAGGTGGTGGCCCGCGTCACCCACCCGGCCCGAGACGGCGTAGGCCACGACGATGTCCGTGAAGCGCTCGGCGACCTCGGGCACGGTCTCGATCCGCTCGACCGCGGCGGCCAGGTTCCACTGGACGTCGATCAGGCCCTCGGCGGCGGCCGGTCCGTAGGGGAAGGCCCAGGCGACCGCCTTGCTGAGTTTGGAGGAGAAGAGCGGCATCTGGTCCTCGACGAGCACCAGATGGGCACCGTGGCGGCCCGGCACCCGCATGCTCACCGCGTTGAGCTGCCCGGTGCGCAGATGGCCGATGAGCGGGCGCAGTGCCGCGAAGTCCAGGCCGCCGCCCTGGACCCGGGCCTTGGCCGTCCGCTCGATGTGGTCCTGCATCCCCGCGAACATCTCGGCGAAGACGTCGTCCTGGCTGCGCAGATTGCGGGCCGCCTCCTGCTCCACCTGCGCCCGTACCCGAGGGTCCTTGCCCTGCTCGGCGTTGAAGCTGTCGCGCAGGAGCCGTTCGGTCAGACCCCGCACGGCGGCCCCGGTCACCGGCGACGGGTCGGACCCGCCCTGCCCGGCCTGCGTCTGTGCTCTGAGCAGGTCGAGGAAGTCCTGTGCCTCCTGCTGCCGCTCCCGGCCCGTTTCCCCGCTCATGCGTCACCGCCCTGCGTCGCCCGCCCGGCCGCGGGCCGGACCTCCACATCGGCGCCGAACCTCGCCGTGACGGTTGCCGTGACCTGCTCGGTGCCATTCCCGCCGGCGGAGAGGAGGTTCGGCAGCGCGGAGATCACCTTGCCGAACATGCCGTCCGGCTCCTTGACCTCCACGGTCACCGTGCCGTCGGCCGCGAGGAGCACCACCGTTCCGTAGACCACGTCCGGGGTGCGGTAGATCGCCCGCGGCGCGCCCGGTCTGAGGTCGATCACCTGGCCGCCCCTGCGCTGTTCCAGGGCGTGCTGCAGGGCGCCGACGGCGGTCGCCGCGCCCATCAGGACCAGGGTGACGGTGGTGACGGGTTCGATGCCGCGCCGTGGCACCTGCTGCAGCTCGACGCCGTGGGCGGCCGCCAGCTCATGTACGGCTGGCAGTTCCACCGGGTCGAGAACGACGAGGGCCTGCGTCCGAGCCGGCTCCGGCACCTGAACTCCCCTTTGTCCGACGGTCCTTCACGTCAGAAGCATGTCATCCCGGTGGGGCGGCCGGTCAGTGCAGTCCGTCCGAGAGGCGGACGAAGTCGTGGCCCGCCGAGAGGAGACGGGGGACGGCCGCGGTGATGCCCCGGGCGGTGCCGCCCTCGGGGTGGTTCATGTGGCAGATGACGATCGAACCGGCCTGGGCGGAGGAGACGGTCGCACGGACCTGTTCGGGCGTGAAGGTCGCGCCGCCGTCCCCGTTCACGGAGAAGCTGACGAAGCGTTCGCCGAGGTCGCCGACGATCCGCGCCGCGACGTCGTCGCAGTACGCCGTGCCGGAGCGGAAGAAGCGCGGCGGGGTGCCCAGCAGGTGGGTGAGTCTGGCGCGGTTGCCGGCGATCTCGTCGTACACCTCGCCGGCGCCGCGGGTGCCGGGGATGCCGTAGGCGGAGCGTCCGGTGACGGACAGCGGGCGGTGCCGGGTGCCGTGGTTGGCGATCTCGAACAGCGGCTCGGCTGCCAGCCTGCGGAAGACGGCCGGGTTGACGTCGATCCAGCGTGAGTTGATGAAGAGGGTCGCCGGTATCTCCCGCCTGCGGAGGAAGTCGATCAGCGCCCGGTCGTAGCCACTGCCGCCCGGGCCGCCGCAGGCGTCGAAGGTCAGCGCGATCGCGCGTTTCGTGGCCGGCAGTGCGTGCGTCACCCCGGGCGCGTCGAACCCCCAGGTGTGCGGCGCGGAGTGCCCGTAGCGGGCGACGATCTCGGCGCGGGTGACCTCGGGCGCGGTGGCGGGTGCCGTGGCCGAGGGGGCGGCGGTGGCGGGGGCTCCGGGGGCGGTCGCCGAGGGTGTGGGCGACGCCGGCACACGGATGTCCGTCGAGCTCTTCGGGCCTGCGCAGCCGGCGAGCACGCCGCCCGCCAAGCCGGTCAGCACAGCACGTCGACTGGCAGCCATCCACGCCCCCCACCTGGTCGAAGTTCCTCGAGCCGGGGCTTGCGGCACCCGTCACGCAAACCGTACGTGGTGGCGATGCCGCAACCGGAAAGGGGGCGGTAAGGGTTCGGTCGGGGTTGCCCCAGGCGTCGTCCGCCGCTCTCGCGGTGCCCCGGGACGGCCCGCCGGGGCCCCCGGAAAGCCGAGGACCCCGGAACGGACGGACGGGTCGGTGTTCAGTCCTCGTCCTGCTCCACCGGCACCTTCTGCACCGGCGGTGCCGTGTGTCCGTTGAGGGACGGCACGGTGCCGTTCTGCGCCTGCCCGTTCTGGTTCATGGAGGAGAGGAGCTGACGGGCGAGCCCGAGACCCGTGCCGCCCATCGTGAGCGCCTTGGCGAACATCTCGGCCATGCCGTCGGCGCCGTTGAGCAGCACCATGTTGTCCACGTTGCCGAAAGCGGACGCGCCGGCCCGGACGATCTCCGGCCAGTTCTCGGCGAGCTGCTGGGCGACGACCGCCTCCTGGTTCTCGGCGAGGGCGGCGGCCCGGGCCTTGATGGTCTCCGCCTCCGCGAGACCCTTGGCCCGGGTCGCCTCCGCGTCGGCCAGACCCCTGGCCTGCGCGGCCGCGGCCTCCGCCTCACCGGTGGCCCGGGTCGCCGCGGCCGTGGCCGCACCCCGGGTCTGGGTGGCCTCCGCCTCGGCGCCCGCGGCCGTCTTGACCCGGGTCGCCTCGGCCGCGGCCGCCAGTTCCGTCTCCTTCGCCTGGGCCTGCGCCGCCGAGATCCGCGCGTCCCGCTCGGCCTCGGCCAGCGTGCGCTTCTCGTAGGCCTTGGCGTCGGCCGGCTTGCGGACGTCCGCCTGGAGCTGCTGCTCCCGCCGGTGCGCCTCCAGCTCGGCGACCCGTGTCTCCTGGACCACGACCTCCTGCCGGGCACCCGCATCGGCGAGCGGACCGGCCTGGCGGGCGCGTGCCGCCGCCTTGTCGCGCTCGGCCTGGTAGCCGGCCTGGAGGATCTCGCTGTCCCGGGTGGCCTCGGCCATCCGGGCGAACGACTGCTGCTCGGCCTCGGTGGCGAGACGGTTCGCCTCCGCCTGCGCGATGCGCGCGTCCCGCTGGACGGCTGCGGCGTGCGGGGAAGCCAGGTTCTGGATGTACCCCGTCGGGTCCTCGATCTCGTGGATCTGCAGCGAGTCGACGATCAGACCGAGCTTCTCCATCTCCGTACCGCAGGCCGCCCGGGTCTGCCCGGTCAGCTTCTCCCGGTCGCGGATCATGTCCTCGACCGTCAACCCGCCCACGATGGAACGGAGATGACCGGCGAAGACGTTGTGCACCCGCTCCGACATCATCCGCTGCTGGTCAAGGAAACGGCGGGCCGCGTTGGCGATCGACACGAAGTCGTCGCCCACCTTGAAGATGACCACGCCCCGGACCTTCAGCGGAATGCCCTGGTGCGTCACGCAGTCCACGTGCAGCTCGGTCTCGTTCAGGTCCAGGGAGAGCTTGCGCACCGCCTGCACCCCGGGCAGCACCAGCGTGCCGCGCCCGGTGACGATGCGGAAGCCCATGCCCTCCTCGAGCCCCTCGGTGCGGTGCGTGGACCCGGAGATGATGAGCGCCTCGTTCGGTTCGGCGACCCGCCACATCATCTTGAACAGACCGATCAGAACGAGGACGGCAACGACGACCGCCCCCGCAACGACGCCGACAACCATCGGCATTCGCCCCCTTTGCATGGTGCCCTTTCGGCACCGAACGAAGGGAGTGTGCGCCTGCGTGGACACGCCGAGAAGACGCTGACGAATCCTTGTTGCAATCTTGACGCACGCGCCCCTCACCTGGGGCTGAGCCCGCTCAACTGTCGTACGCGGCAGTGACGTAGACCGTCCTCGGCGGCAGGTGCTCCACCACCATCACCACCGTGCCGCGCTCGATCCGGCCGGTGCCGTCGGCCGCGTAGGCGAGGAAGTGCTCCGCGCCGCCGCGCACCCGGACGATCACCTCGCCGACCAGCCCCGGCCCGATCGTCCCCGTCACCCGTCCCACGAGCCCGACCATCGACGCATCGTCCATGCTCACAGGGTACGGGCGGAGCGCGGTCACGCCGCCGTGCCGGCGGCGTCCTTCTTCTGCGGCGGCCAGCGTTCGTGCCAGCGCAGCTCCGCCTCCAGCTGGGCGGCCAGGGAGACCAGCAGGAGTTCGCTGTTGGCCGGGCCGAGCAGCTGGGCGCCCACGGGCAGTGCGCCGACGAAGCCGGCGGGCACGTTCACACCGGGCCAGCCGAGGACGTTCCAGGGCCAGGCATAGGGGCAGGCGGCGATCATCGCGCGGTCCGTGGCGAGCCCGCCGAGCCGGTACAGGGCGCCGATCGCGGGCGGGGGAGCGGCCGTCGTCGGGGACAGGACGACGTCGTACGACCCGAAGAACGCGCCGATCCGCCGGTGCAGGACCCCTTCGGCGCGGCGGGCCGCCCGCAGCGGAACCCCGCCGAGCAGCCGGCCCAGCCGGGCCGCGTCCCGGGTGCGCGGGTCGAGCAGGGCGGGGTCGGGGGTCTCGCGGACATGGTCGGCGATGCCGGCGGTGGCGCGGGGCACGAAGGTCAGCCCGATCTGGCCGTAGGGCGGGTCGGCCTCCTCGACCGTGTGTCCCGACGCGCTCAGTTTCTCGGCGAGTTCGAGGATCCGGGCCCGGACCTCCGGGCGCAGCCGCGCGGGCACCGCCGTGAACGGCGGCTTCAGCGACAGGGCGATGCGCAGACGGCCCGGGTCGCGGCCGACCGCGTCCGACACCGTGAGCGCGGGCGGCCGGTGCGGGTCCCGCTCGTGGTTGCCGCTCGCCGCGTCCAGCAGCAGGGCCGCGTCGGCGACCGTACGGGCCAGGGTGCCGTTGACGGTGATGCCGTGGAAGGCCTCGCCGCGCGGCCAGGTCGAGATGCGCCCGCGCTGCGGCTTGATACCGATCAGATGGGTCCAGGAGGCCGGGATCCGCACCGAACCGGCACCGTCCGAGCCGAGCGCGGCCGGGACCAGCCCGGCGGCGACCGCGGCCGCGGAACCGCCCGACGAGCCGCCCGGGGTGTGACCGGTGTGCCAGGGATTGCGGGTCTCCCCGAACGCCGGGCCCTCCGTGAACGGCCACTGTCCCAGCTCGCAGGTGTTCGTCTTGCCGACGATCACCGCACCGGCGGCCCGCAGCCGGCGTACCGCCTCCCCGTCCCGCGCGACCGGCGGGAAGTCGCCGGGGCAGCCGAACGCGGTCGGCTCGCCTGCCACGTCCGTGTCGTCCTTCACCGCGACCGGGACCCCGAGCAGCGGTCGCCGCACTCCGGCGGCCAACTCCCGGTCGGCCGCGTCCGCTTCGGCGAGCGCGGCCTCGGTGCGCACGATCCGGAAGGCGTTCAGGGTCGGCTGGGTGGCCTCGATCCGGGCCAGGGCCCGCTCCACCAGCGTGCGGGAGCTCACCTCCCCCGCGGCGAGCGCACGGGCGGACTCCGCAAGGCCTGCGGCACGGTCGGGCGTCATTGCGGGAGCACCTCCGGGAGCCTCCTGACACGATGTCTACTGAACGGTAACCGCAGAGTGGCCGGTGCCGTACAGGTTTCGCACAGGTGACATCGAGTCAAGTTCACAGCACCGACGTGAACCTGCCCGCGTCCGGTCGCCGGGCGGCCTGTCCGGAGACGGCGGACCGGATCGGGATCCGTCAGGCAACCGGCGCGCGGCCAGGGCCCTCCTACCTCTCGAGTGAGCCGACCCGAGGACAGGTGCCGCCCCCGCGTGCCGCGTCCCGACCGCCCCACGTGCCGACAGGAGCCCTCGTTTGGACCGCACCGAGCCCCTGCCCTCCGCAGGCCCGTCCCGCCGCGGATTCATGGTGTACACGGTGGCCGCGGCCACTCTCACGGTCGCCGCCCCGCTCGCCTGCACCCCTTCGCGAGCGGAGGGCGCCGAGTCCGGCCGGGCCGGCTCCGGCTCCCACGTCCTGGTGACAGGTACCGACGAGGAGATGCTGGTCCTGGAGGTCACGGAGACCAACCACGTCGTCGTACGGCTGCCCCGCGCCGAGGTCGGACAGGGCATCACCACCGCGGTCGCCATGATGATCGCCGAGGAGCTGGACGCCCGCCTCACCGATGTGCGCATCCCGCTCGCCGACGCCCGCACCAAGGGCAACCAGTACACCGGCGGCTCCAGTTCGGTGAGCTCGCTGTACGGCCCGGCCCGGCAGCTCGCCGCCACCGCCCGGGCGAAGCTGGTGACCGCAGCCGCCCGGCGCTGGCACCTGCCCGCCCGGACCCTGCGCACCCGCGACACCATGGTCGTCGCCCCGGACGGGCGCACGGCCACCTTCGGCTCGCTGACCGTGAGCGCGGCCCGTATCCACTACCCCGCCGTCCCGGACAAGCCCAAACCCGCGTCCCGGCACCGGGTGATCGGCCGGCCGACGACCAGGATCGACGCGCGGGACATCGTCACCGGCCGGGCGAAGTACGCCGGGGACGTGGCGGTGGCCGGGGCGAAGCCCACGGTGGTGGCCCGGCCGCCGACGATCCGGGGCAAGCTCCTCTCGGTCGACGACCGGGCCGCCCGCGCCCTGCCGGGCGTTCACGCGGTCGTACGGCTGCCCGGCGGTGTCGCCGTTGTCGCGGACACCTTCCACCACGCCTTCGCCGCCCGGGACGCCCTCCGCCTCACCTGGGCGCCCGGCCCGCTGCACGCCCTGTCGGACGCGCAGATACGCTCCCGGCTCAAGGCCGCCGTGCCCCGGCTCGGCACCCCGCCGCACGGATCGACCCCCGTGGAGGCCGAGTTCGCGTTCGCCTTCGTCGGCCACGCCCCGATGGAGGTGCTCACGGCGGTGGCGGACGTCCGCGCCGACCGCGCGGAGCTGTGGTTCTCCTCCCAGACCCCCATGGACGCGCGGGACGCGATAGCCCAGGCGGTCGGGCTGCGCCCGTCGAAGGTCAAGGTCCATGTGGTGCGCGCCGGTGGCTCGTTCGGCCGCCGGCTGAACTACGACGCGGCGATCGAGGCGGCGCTGGTCTCCAGGGCGGTCCGCCGCCCGGTGAAGCTGATGTGGAGCCGCGGCGACGACATCAGGCACGGCCGGATGCGCCCGGCCAGCCAGCACCGGATCCGGGCCAGTGTGGCCGACGGCAGGGTGGTGGCCTTCGAACAGGTGATGGCGTCGGTGTCGGAGTCGTACGACGACGCCGGCCTGTCCGCGCAGGGGGGTGTGCGGGCCGCGTCCGGCCCCCTGCCCAGCCGGACGGGGCTGTACAACTTCGGCCGGGTGTCCGGTGATTCGGGCGGCATCGAACTGGCCGTGCCGCTCGGCGCCTGGCGGTCGGTGGACTCCGGGACCGTCCGGACCGCCGAGGAGATCGTCGTGGACGAGATCGCCCGCGAACTCGGCAAGGACCCGGTGGCCTTCCGTCGGACCACCTTGCGGAACAAGGCGGTCAAGGCCGTCCTCGACAAGGCGGCGGACGCCGGCCACTGGGGCCGCACCATGCCCGCGGGATGCGCCCAGGGCATCGCCGTGCACGAGGAGTACGGCTCCTGCGTGGCCTGCCTCGCCGAGATCGACGCGACCGACCCGAAGAACCCCCGGGTGACCAAGGTGGTGATGGCGGCCGACGTGGGCACCGCGGTCAACCCCCGTGGCCTGGAGGCCCAGTTGATGGGCACCGCGATCGACGGCATCTCCGTGGTCCTGCAGGCGGGCCTGCACATCGACCGGGGCGCCGTACGGGAGGGCAGCTTCGCCGACTTCCGCTACGCCCGCCAGCGCCATGCCCCGCTGGTCTTCGAGGCCCATGTCCTGCCCTCGGCCGGGGAGCCGGGCGGCGCCGGTGAACTCGGCGTCCCCGCGGCGTCCGGCGCGGTCGCCAACGCCTACGCCCGTGCGACCGGCACCGCACCGCGCAGCTTCCCGCTCACCTTCTGACCGCCGACACACCCTCCGAGGCACCCATGCGTTCGTACTCCTTCACTCTCAACGGCAGACAGGTGACCGTTCAGGCCCCCGCCGACATGCCCCTGCTGTGGGTCCTGCGCGATCTGCTCGGCGTCACCGGCCCCAAGTACGGCTGCGGAGTGGGCGTCTGCCGCGCCTGCACCAGCCACCTCGACGGCGCCGAGATCCAGCCCTGCGTGGTGCCGGTCGCCGACTGCGCGAACCGCACCGTGACCACCATCGAGGGCCTGGCCGACGGCGACGGGCTGCACCCGGTCCAACAGGCCTGGATGGACTGCGACGTGGCCCAGTGCGGCTTCTGCCAGCCGGGCCAGATCATGGCCGCCACCGCCCTGCTGAAGCGGACACCCCGCCCCACGGACGCCGACATCGACGCCATCGAGAACATCTGCCGCTGCGGCACGTACGCCCGCATCCGGGAGGCGATCAAGAAGGCGGCGGAGAGCGGCGGCTGACCCTCAGCCGGCCAGCAGGCGGCGCAGCCAGTCCAGTCGGGCCGCCCGGGCCGCCCGGGACACGGCCGCCTGCGGGGCGAGGCCGTCGAAGCCGTGGTAGCCGCCCGGCCACACGTGCAGTTCGGCCGTGCCGCCGGACTGCCAGATGCGGGAGGCGTAGTCGACGACCTCGTCCCGGAAGGTCTCCGCGGAGCCGACGTCGAGGAAGGCCGGCGGCAGGCCGGACAGGTCGGTCGCGCGGGCGGGGGCGGCGTGGGGCGGGACACCGGGGCCGCCCCGGCGCTCGCCCAGGAGCGCGGTCCAGCCGGTCTCGTTGGCGGTCCGGTCCCAGAGACCGAGGCCCGCCATCTGGTGGCTGGAGACGGTCTCGTTGCGGTCGTCGAGCATCGGGCCCATCAGCAACTGGCCGATGACCGGCGGGCCCTGGCCGTCGCGCAGCAGGAGGGCGAGCGCGGCGGTCAGGCCGCCGCCGGCGCTCGCGCCCGCGATGACGATCCGGTCCGGGTCGCCCCCGATCTCCTCGGCGTGCGCGGCCGTCCACAGCAGGCCCGCGTGGACGTCCTCGATCGGCGCCGGGTGCGGGTGCTCGGGCGCGAGGCGGTACTCGACCGACACGACGACCGCGCCCAGCTCGCGGCCCCAGGCCAGCGGGCCGTCCACCCCGGCCCGGTTGTCGCCGACGACCATGCCGCCGCCGTGCACGTGGTAGATCACCGGCAGCGGGGTGGCCGGATCGGCGGACGTGGGGCGGCAGATGAGCAGGGAGACCGCCGGGGCCCCCGCCGGGCCGGGCACCGTGCGGTCCTCCGTCTCGAAGGCCCCGCCCAGCGTGAGGTCGAGCTGTCCCGACAACTCGATGCCCGCGCTCTGTCGGACGGCGGGGATCTCCTCCATGGTGAGCCCGGGCGAGATCTGATCCTTGATCAGCTCCAGCGCGGCGGCGAGTTCCGGGTCGAACGGGGGCGGGGGCGGGACCTGGGGCATGGCTTCTCCTCACCTGACTCATGCGGCTCGGGCCACCCGTGGCACGACTCGTCCGCTCGGTGGTGGCTCCTGCGGTCATGATCCGCGTACCCCGACGAGCCCGGAGGCCGCCGTCCGGCGGAACCTGTCCGCCGGACGGCGGGTGCCCGGAACCGGCCCAGGTGCCGTAGCAGCCCCAGCGCGGTGAGCAGCGCGACCAGGGCGCACACCCCGGCCCAGCCGAACCGGCCGTAGGCCCGCGTGCCCAGCCACGACCCCAGGCTGCCACCCAGGTAGGCGCACGTCATGTACGCGGTGTTGAGGCGGCTGCGGACCTCCCCGCCGAGGGCGTAGATCCGGACCTGGTTGGCGACCATGCCGGACTGCATGCCGACGTCCAGCAGCAGTGTGCCCGCCACCAGGGCGACCAGGCCGGAGGTACCGCCGAGCGAGCCCAGGGCCAGCACCCCCGCCGAGCAGGCGACGATCACGAAGCACACCATGTTCACCCCGTCCGGTCCCCGCCGGTCCACCAGGCGTCCCGCGAACGGCGTGACGACCATGGTCGCCGCGTTGACCAGCGCCAGCAGCCCGACCGCTGCCGTGCCCAGGCCGTACACCGGGCCCGTGAGGAGCAGCGCGACACCGGTCCAGGCGGCGGAGAATCCGGCGAACACCGTCGCCTGGTAGAGGGAGGAGCGGCGCAGGGCCGGTTCCGTGCGCAGCAGGCGCAGTGGCTCGGCGAGCAGCCGGGGATACCGCTGCCGGGAGGGCGGGGCGGAGTCGGGGAGTGCGCGGGCGAGGAGCAGGGCGACCACGAGGGTGAGCAGGGCCGCGAGTACGTACGGCACACGCCAGCCCAGCCGCTCGCCCAGGGCTCCGCCTGCCGTGCGGGAGAGCAGCATGCCCGCGATCGAGCCGCTCAGCAGTGTGCCGCCGACCACGCCCCGGCGTTCCCCGGGCACCATCCCGGCCGCCAGCGCCCCGGCGAGCGGGGCGATCACCGTCGTCGCCCCGACCAGCACGCTCGCCGCGAGCAGCGGCGCCGGCGCGGGCGCCCCGGCCGCGGCGCACAGGCCGAGACCGGTCAGTGTGAGCAGGGTGACCAGCAGCGGGCGGGGCGGAAGCCGGTCGCCGAGCGGGACGAGCAGGAAGATGCCGGCGGCGTAGCCGAACTGGGTCGCGGTGACCACGCCGGCCGCGGTGCCGGGTGGGACACCGAGGCCCGCCGCCATGAGCGGGGCGATCGCCTGTGGGAAGTAGACGTTGCCGACCCCGACGCCGCAGGCGACGGCCAGCAGCGCAATGACCCGGGAGGAGCGGCGAACGGGCGCGGTACGCTGCGGTGCGTTGTGATCCGACATGTGCCGAAGTCCACGGCATGCACGGGCCGTTGCCAAAGGATGTAGGCCGGGGCTACATGATCAGCTTCCTGCTCGGTGTCGACGACCTCGTCGACACCCGGTTCGCGATCTCCCCGCTGTCCGAGGTGATGGGCAGCCTGCGCGCGCTGCGCGCCCCCGCCCTCTACCCGCTCCACGTGCGGTGGCGCACCTCGGTCCTGCGCACGCTCGAACCGGCCGACCAGCGGCTGCTGTCCGCTCTGGTGGGCGACAGCCTGGCGCTGCCCGACTTCCTGACACCGAGGCCCACGTCGTTCGCGCCCACCATCGAGGACGAGCTGGCCGTCGTACGGGCCACACCCGTGGAGGTCGTACGACGTGACCTGTACGCCGCCCATGCACCGAGGGTCCTCCCCGACGCGCTGCGGCGGGCCGCGGCGCCCGGCGACCCGGACGTTCTCGAACTGGTCGACGGGATCTGTTCCTCGCTGCGGCGCTACTGGGAGTCGGCGCTGCTGCCGCACTGGCCGCGGATACGGCTCGTGCTGGAGGCGGACATCACCCACCGGGCCCGGCAGCTGGCCACGGGCGGTGCGCGGCTGCTCTTCGCCGAGCTGCATCCGAACCTGCGCTGGCGGGACGGCGTCCTGACCATCGACCAGATGATCGGTCATCACCAGGTGGACGGATCGGGGCGCGGTCTGCGGCTGGTCCCGTCGCTGTTCGCGCACAAACCGGCGCCGCCGATCAGCGCCGAGGAGCCCCCGATGCTGGACTATCCGGGCCGGGGCGCCGCCACCCTGTGGGAGCCGGAGCCCGCCCCCGACGCCTCGGCGCTCGGCTCGCTGCTCGGCGCGCCCAGGACCACCCTTCTGCGCCTGCTCGCGGAGCCCCTCCCGACCGTGGAGCTCGCCCGCCGCCTCGGCGTGACACCGAGCGCCGTCTCCCAGCACCTGCGGGTGCTGCACGCCACGGGCCTGGTCACCCGCACCCGGGACGGCCGCCGGGTGCTGTACCGGCGCAGCCCGCTGGGGGAGCGGCTCGCGTCGGCGTGACCCCGGCGGCACGCGAAAGGGGCCGGAGCACGGCTCCGGCCCCTCGCTGGTGCCTGCGGGTCAGGCAGCCACGCCCACGTTGCCGTGCAGGCGGGCGACGACCTCGGTCAGCTGGGCGGCGACCTCGGCGTCGTCGACCGGGTGGGTCTCGGCGAAGCGGGTCACGGAGCCCGGGATGGACAGCTTGATGTCCTCGATCACGTTGCCGCCGGCGATGCCCACGGCCTTGCGGGCCTCGTCCTGCGCCCACACGCCGCCGTACTGGCCGAAGGCGGTGCCGATGACGGCGACGGGCTTGCCGCCGAAGGCGCCGGCGCCGTAGGGGCGGGACAGCCAGTCGATGGCGTTCTTCAGGACGGCCGGGATGGTGCCGTTGTACTCGGGGGAGAAGAGCAGGAAGGCGTCGGCGGCCCGGGCGGCCTCGCGCAGCTTGGCGGCGGCGGCCGGGACGCTGCCCTCGACGTCGATGTCCTCGTTGTAGAAGGGGATCTCGGCCAGACCCTCGAACAGGTCGACCTCGGCACCTTCCGGAGCGAGCTTGACGGCCGCCTCGGCGAGCTGGCGGTTGTGCGAACCGGCGCGAAGGCTGCCGACGAGCGCGAGGATACGAACAGACATGGCGGTTCTCCAAGGGGGTGAAACATCGCTGTCACGATCCGGACCGAGGTCCGCTTAGCTTTCTATCAGGCTAACCGGACCGCGGTCCAGTTTCATTCCCGATGCTTTACGCTGGCTTCATGTCCAGCGCCATGCCGCCCTTCTCGAAGTCCCAGGAGCCCCTCGAGACCCCTCAGCTGCTGGAGGTCGAGCCGGCCCCCGAGGAGCCGTGCCTGCGTGCCGACGCGGCCCGCAACCGCGCCCGGCTGCTGGAGGCCGCCGCCCGGCTGATCGCGGAGCACGGAGTGGCCGGGGTGACGATGGAGGCGGTGGCCGCCGCGGCCCAGGTGGGCAAGGGGACGGTCTTCCGCCGCTTCGGCGACCGCAACGGACTGCTGATGGCGCTGCTCGACCACTCGGCGCGGCAGCTGCAGGCCGACTTCCTCGGCGGGCCGGCGCCGCTGGGCCCCGGCGCGCCGCCCCTGGAACGGCTGCGGGCCTTCGGTGTCGCCGTGCTCTACCGGTCGGCCGAGCAGCTGGACCTGCAGCTGGCCGCCCAGCCGGAGCCGGACCGCCGGTTCTCGCACCCCTCGTTCCAGGCCCTGCGCACGCACATCGCGATGCTGCTGAGGCAGATCGTGCCCACCGCCGACTGCGAACTCCTCTCCCAGACGCTGATGGCCTATCTCGACCCCGCGCTGATCCACCATCTGACCCGGCAGTGCGGGATGCCGATGCAACGGCTTGAGTCCGGCTGGCACGACCTCGTGGCCCGGGTGACGTGCACGGAGCGCTCCGGCTGAGCCGTGTTCAGCCGTGGTCGGCGGCGAACATGTCGAGCAGCCCCCGCGGTGCGTCGGCGCGGAACAGCATCGCGGCGCTGCGTGCGGACTCCGACGCGGAGAACTCGGCGCGCGGGAACATCCTCTCCTCGTAGGCGGTCAGCGCCGCCTCGGTGTCCCCGGGGTGCGCGGCGAGCGCGAGGCCCAGTTCGGCGCCGTCGAGCAGCGCGAGGTTGGCGCCCTCGCCCGCGAACGGCGACATCAGGTGCGCGGCGTCGCCGAGCAGGGTGACCCCGGGGACCCGGTCCCAGCGGTGACCGACCGGCAGGGCGTGGATCCGCCGCGGCACCAGCGCACCGTCCGCGTCCTCGACCAGTGCCTTCAGGCCGTCGTCCCAGCCGTCGAACTCCTTGAGCACCGCCGCCCTGGCCGCCTCGTCGTCGGTGAAGTCGATGCCGTCCGGCCAGTCCTCCGGCGCCTCGACGGCGGCGTAGACGTGCAGGCTGCCGTCGGACTCGCGGTGCGCGAGGAAGCCCCGGCCCGCGCCGAGCGCGAACAGCATGCCGCCGCCGACCAGCCGGGCGCTCCGGGGGTGGCGCACATCCGCCTCCAGCAGGTCCGCCTCGACGAACGACACACCGGTGTAGGCGGGCTGCGCGGACGAGAGCAGCGGGCGGATGCGGGACCAGGCGCCGTCCGCGCCGACCAGCAGGTCCGTGGTGAAGGCGCTGCCGTCCGCGAGCGTCACCTCGTGCCGGCCGGCGCCGAGCGGGCGTGCGCCGGTCACCTTCACGCCCCAGCGGACCGTGCCCTGCGGCAGGGAGTCCAGCAGCAGGTCGCGCAGGTCACCGCGGTCGATCTCGGGGCGCCCGCGGGTGCCGTCGTCGGGCTCCTCCAGGCGGACGGTCCCGTCCTGGTCGAGCACCCGCATGGCCTCGCCGCCGACGTGGACGCGGGCGAGGAACTCCTCGTGCAGCCGGGCCGCGCGCAGCGCCTCCTGACCGGAATCGTCGTGGATGTCGAGCATGCCGCCCTGTGTCCGCGCGGCCGGCGAGGGTTCCAGGTCGAACACGGCGGCCTCGATGCCGTGCACGTGCAGCACCCGGGCGAGTGCGAGCCCGCCGAGTCCGGCGCCGACTATGGCGACGGGGTGGTGGGGGAGCAGGTGGGCAGGGGTGGTCATGGTGGCCTCCTGGCAGGTGAGGGGATCGCGGGAGGTGAGGGGATCAGCCGGGTACGGCGGTGCGCTCGATGCCGTTGACCAGCGCCTGGAGGGCCCAGGACAGCCGGGCCTCCGGGGCACCTGACAGCAGGGCGTCGCCGGCCGCGGCGATGTGCGGGTGGGTGTCCGCGGACGCCCCGCGCAAGGCGCTGTCCAGCGCCTGCCAGTCGCCCGGGGACTCCTCCCCGGCGTGCTCGGCGGCGGTCGCGGTGGCGTGCTGCAGCAGCAGGTCGACGCCCCAGGCCGCCCGGTCGCGCGGCACACCGCCCTCGTCGAGCAGGGCGAGCAGCGTCTCGATCAGATTCAGGTAGTGCGGGCCGCTCGGCCGGGCGGTCAGCGCCGAACGGGCCAGACTCGGATGCTCCAGCAGCATCCGCGTGCAGGCGGTGAGCACGCCTTCGAGCCGCTCACGCCAGGTGCCCTCCTGCGGGGCGGGCCCGACC
Organism: Streptomyces sp. BK340; assembly: GCF_007827595.1. Taxonomy (GTDB): domain Bacteria; phylum Actinomycetota; class Actinomycetes; order Streptomycetales; family Streptomycetaceae; genus Streptomyces. The sequence goes on along the minus strand of NZ_VISR01000003.1, from coordinate 117,226 downwards.
GTGCCGAGCAGCTCGTCCAGGACGGCGGCGTGCAGTTCGTCGGTGTTGCGGACGTAGACGTACAGCGAGGCGGGGCCGGTGTCGAGCTCCTGCGCCAGCCGCCGCATGGTCACCTTCCGCAGCCCTTCGGCGCGCAGGACGGCCACCGCCGCGGCGACGATGCCCTCCCGGGTGAGGGCGGGCTTGGCGGGACGCTCGCGACGGGAGCGGGAGGAAGCTGTCATACCTCGACGATAACGAACATGTTCGTCACGAACAAGTTCCTAGCGAACACGTTCGCCGATGAGGTGCGAGCGTGTTCACGGCTGGTCGACCTGCGATTGCCCGACGGGGCTTTTGTTCAGCGGTGAACCACCTTCCCCCGCCCGCCCCCGCCCGGCGCTCCTCTGCCAAGATGCGGTCTGTCATGGTGCAGATACCGAACACGTCCCCGTCCGCTGCGCCCGCACCGCACTCCGTCCCCACGAGTGCCGATGTGGCCCGGCTGGCCGGCGTCTCGCGCGCGACCGTCTCCTACGTCCTCAACAACACCAGCGCCGTACGGATCAGCGAGCCGACGCGCCGCCGCGTCCGCGAGGCCGCGCGGGAGCTGGGGTACGTGCCCCACGCCGCCGCCCGCAGCCTGCGCGCCGGACACAGCCGTATGGTCCTGATGCCCGCCCCGGCGATCCCGGTGGGCCCCCTCTACAGCCGCTTCCTCAGTGATCTCCAGTCGGCCCTCGGCCGTCTCGACTACACGGTCGTGCAGTACGGCACGGTCGGCCTCCAGGGCGACGAAGCCGCCCGCGCCTGGGCCGAGTTGCGTCCCGTCGCCGTTCTGGTGCCGGGCGCGGGGCTCGGTCCGCAGGGTGTCGAGGTGCTCAAGCGGTCCGGCGCCCGCGCCGTGGTGACCCTCGGCCCCGAACGCGTCGCCGGCGCGCACGCCCTGCTCATGGACCACGATGCCGTCGGCCACTGCGCCGGCACGCATCTGTACGCCCGCGGCCGGCGCCGTATCGGTGTGATCGTCCCCGAGGAGCCGGGCCTGGAGTCCTTCTCCCGGCCCCGGCTCGCCGGTGTGCACCAGGCCCTGCACGGCACGGATGCGACCGTGACCGCGCTGCCGCTCGCCTACACGGAGCAGGCCGCCGCCGAACTCGCCGCGCGCTGGCCCGAGTTGGGGCTGGACGCGGTGTTCGCCTACAACGACGAGTACGCCATGCTCCTGATGTGCGCCCTGCAGGACCGGGGCGTGCGCATCCCCGAGGACATCGCAGTCGTCGGCGCCGACGACCTGATGCTCGGCCGGCTGCTGCGGCCCCGGCTCAGCACCGTCCACATCGAGCTGCCCTCCGGCCGTGAACTCGCGGAACTGGTCGACCGCGCGGTGCGCGACCCCGGCGGCGAACCCGAGGTGCGCAGGGTGCTGGGTGCCTCGCTCGTCCGGCGCGCGTCCAGCTGAGCCGGATTCCGGCTGCGGTCAGGGTCCCGGACAGGCGTGACCGCGATGCCTGCTCGCGGTCAACGACAGAGCAACCGCCTGGGCGTCACTCGCCCTGCGCCTGCTGGGCGGCGATGGTCTTGCGGACCTCGTCCATGTCCACCTTCCGGGCCTGTCCGATGACGTCCGTGAGGGCGGCCTCGGGCAGGGCGCCCGGCTGGGCGAAGATCGCGACCTGGTCCCGGACGATCATCAGCGTCGGGATCGACTGGATGCCGAAGGCCTGGGCCAGCTCAGGCTGGGCCTCGGTGTCGACCTTGCCGAACACCAGGTCGGGGTTGTCCTCGGCGGCCTTCTCGTAGACGGGCGCGAACTGACGGCACGGCCCGCACCAGGAGGCCCAGAAGTCGATGAGGACGAACTCGTTCTCGGTGACGGTCTGGTCGAAGTTCTCCTTGGTCAGCTCCACGGTGCTGCTCATGGCGTGATTCCCTCTTCCTGGTGTGGGGGCTTGTGCCGACGGCGGAAACACGGCGACGCGGTTGCCTATTCCATCCCTGTCCCGGGCGCGTTCCATGCCTGGTCCGTGCGTGCACGGCTGTGTCCCGTGCGTGCACTGCCGTCTCCCGTGCGCCTACCCGTGTGGCCCCCGAGCCGACCACGCACCAGACTGACCCCATGACGGAAACGGAATCCATCGCGTACGACGTCGTGGTGCTCGGGGCCGGGCCCGTGGGGGAGAACGTCGCCGACCGCACCCGTGCGGCCGGCCTCACCACCGCGGTCGTGGAGAGCGAGTTGGTCGGCGGCGAGTGCTCGTACTGGGCCTGCATGCCCAGCAAAGCGCTGCTCAGGCCGGTCATCGCCCAGGCGGACGCCCGCCGCCTGCCCGGACTGGCCGAGGCGGTCCAGGGTCCCCTCGGCACACCCGCAGTCCTGGCCCGCCGGGACGAGTACACCTCGCACTGGAAGGACGACGGCCAGGTCCGCTGGCTGGACGGCATCGGCGCCGGCCTGTACCGCGGCCAGGGCCGCCTCGCCGGCCCCCGCACGGTCACCGTGACCGGACCCGACGGCACCGTCACGACCCTCACCGCACGGCACGCCGTGGCCGTCAGCACCGGCACCCGCGCCCAGCTGCCCGACCTGCCGGGACTGGCCGAGGTCAGGCCCTGGACCAGCCGCGAGGCCACCAGCGCCGAGGCCGCGCCCGGCCGGCTCATCGTGGTCGGCGGCGGTGTCGTAGCCACCGAGATGGCCACGGCCTGGCAGGCGCTCGGCTCACAGGTCACGCTCCTGGTCCGCGGCAAGGGCCTGCTCAACCGGATGGAGCCGTTCGCCGGGGAACTGGTCGCCGAGGCCCTCGCCGAGGCGGGCGTCGACGTCCGCACCGGCACCTCGGTCGAGTCCGTCGCCCGCGAGAACGGCACCGTCGTGGCCGTCACCCACGCTGGCGACCGCCTCGAGGCCGACGAGATCCTCTTCGCCACCGGCCGGGTCCCGCACACCGACGACATCGGCCTCGACACCGTCGGCCTGCAGCCGGGCTCCTGGCTGGACGTCGACGACAGCCTCCGCGTCGACGGCACCGACTGGCTGTACGCGGTCGGCGACGTCAACCACCGTGCCCTCCTCACCCACCAGGGCAAGTACCAGGCCCGTATCGCGGGCGCCGCCATCGCAGCCCGGGCCGCGGGCGAGCCCCTGCTGGACGAGCCCTGGGGCGCGCACGCCGCGACCGCCGACCGCTACGCCGTGCCCCAGGTCGTCTTCACCGACCCGGAGGCCGCCGCCGTCGGCCTCTCCCTCGCCGAGGCGGAGCAGGCCGGCCACCGCGTCCGCGCCGTCGACGTCGAGTTCTCCTCCGTCGCCGGCGCCGGCCTGTACGGCGACGGCTACAAGGGCCGCGCCCGCATGGTGGTCGACCTGGACGAGGAGATCCTGCGCGGTGTCACCTTCGTCGGTCCCGGCGTCGGCGAACTGATCCACTCGGCGACCGTCGCGGTGGCGGGCCGGGTCCCGGTCGGCCGGCTGTGGCACGCCGTGCCGTCGTATCCGACACTCAGCGAGGTGTGGCTGCGGCTGATGGAGGCCTACCGGGACAACTGACGTCCCGCTCAGGGCAGTTCGAAGCCCAGCGCCTCGGCCGCCGGATGCGGGGTGGGCTGTCCCCAGCGGGCAGCCACCGCCTCGTTCGTGGACAGGGAACGCAGTTCGGCACGGTCGAGATAGAGCAGGCCGTCGAGGTGGTCCGTCTCGTGCTGGACGATACGGGCGGGCCAGCCCGTGAACACCTCGTCCAGTTCACGGCCGTGCTCGTCCTGGCCCCGCAGCCGCACCTCGGCGTGCCGGGCCACCACGGCCTGCCAGCCCGGCACGCTCAGACAGCCTTCGAAGAACGCGGCACGGGCGGTGCCGGCCGGCTCGTACGACGGGTTGACCAGGACCCGGAACGGCTGCGGCACCCGGCCCCGGGCCAGCGCCACCTCCTCCGGCACCGGTGCCGGGTCCTCGATCACCGCGATCCGCAGCGGTACGCCGACCTGCGGCGCGGCCAGGCCCACGCCCGGTGCCGCGTGCATGGTGACGCGCAGGGCCTCCACGAAGCGGTCCAGCAGAGCGGGACCGAGCTGACCGTCGTACGGTTCGGTGCCCTGGCGCAGGACCGGCAGTCCGGCCGCGACGATGGGCAAGGGGCCGCCGGCCGCGAGGAGTTCCTCGACCCGCTCGGCGAGAAGGGCGCGATCACTGGGAGGTGCCATCGCGTCAGGATGCCATGCCCACCTGCCGCACCCTGTGGCACAGGACACCAACACTCCGGGGAACCCGGGTCCTTCGCGATCCGACTACTGGACCGCCCCGCTTCCGACCCGAGTCCCCCGGAGAAGCCAGCCGATGTCCACCGCCGCCTCGCCCGCCACCGACGAGACACCCAGACCGCCCGCCCCGGCCCCCTCCCCGGGCCGCTGGGCCCCGCTGCGCCCCCTCGTGCTGCGCCTGCACTTCTACGCCGGCCTGCTCGTCGCCCCGTTCCTGCTGGTCGCCGCCGTCACCGGCCTGCTGTACGCGGGCTCGTTCCAGGCCGAGAAGTTCGTGTACGACCATGAACTGACCGTTCCCGCCGGGGACCGCGAACTCGCCCTCTCCGCCCAGGTCGCCGCCGCCCGCAAGGCTCACCCCGAGGGAACCGTCTCGGCGATACGACCGGCGCCCGAGCCCGGCACGACCACCCGGGTGCTGCTCTCCGGCGTCAAGGGCGTCGCCCCCGACCACACCCTCGCCGTGTTCGTGGACCCCGCCACCGGGAAGGTCCGCGGTGCTCTCGAACAGTACGGCTCGACCGGCGCGCTGCCGCTGCGCACCTGGATCGACGAACTCCACCGCGACCTGCACCTCGGCGACACCGGCCGGCTCTACAGCGAGCTCGCGGCCAGCTGGCTGTGGGTGATCGCGGGCGGCGGCCTGGTGCTCTGGTTCTCCCGGCGCCGCGCCCTGCGCAAGGTGCGCGGGACCAGCGGACGGCGCCGCACCCTCGGCCTGCACGGCACGGTCGGCGTGTGGACCGCCGCCGGGTTCCTGTTCCTGTCGGCGACCGGCCTGACCTGGTCGACATACGCCGGCGCCAACATCGACGAACTGCGCACCTCGCTGGGCCAGGCCACCCCGTCCGTCTCCGCGGCCGCGGCCGGCGGAGAACACGCGGGCCACGGTACGGCGGCCGGCACCGGCGGGGACGCCGGGCACGGGGCCGGCCTCGACAAGGTGCTCGCGGCGGCCTGGGCCGAGGGGCTCGGCGACCCCGTGGAGATCGTGCCGCCCGCCGACGCGAACAGCGCCTACGTCGTCAGGCAGGTCCAGCGCAGCTGGCCGGAGAAGCAGGACTCCGTCGCCGTCGACCCGGCGACCGGCAAGGTGACCGACGAACTGCGGTTCGCCGACTACCCGGTGCTCGCCAAGCTCACCCGCTGGGGAATCGACCTGCACACCGGCGTCCTCTTCGGCATCGCCAACCAGATCGCCCTCGCCCTGCTCGCGCTCGCCCTGATCCTGCTCGTCGTGTGGGGTTACCGCATGTGGTGGCAGCGCGGCCGCGGTTCCGCCTTCGGCCGGCCCGTCCCGCGCGGCGCCTGGGCACAGGTGCCGCCGTACCTCCTGGTACCGGCCCTCGCCGTGATCGCCGTACTCGGCTACTTCGTGCCGCTGCTCGGCATACCGCTGGCCGGATTCATCGCCGTCGACATCGTCCTCGGCGAGATCGCGCACCGCCGCGGTCGCCGCACGTACGGGGCACGGCCGGCGTGAAGTAGCGTGGTCCGACACGCCGATGCCGGTGCGGGAAGTGAGCACCATCGGGCTCTCGGCACCGACTCCGGCGCCCCGGAGGCGAACCGGGCGACGAAACAGGGGAGTGCGGGACATGGTGCGGGACGGCGGCCGGGTCCGGCGGCGCGGGCAGGGCGAACTGGAGGGCCAGGTCCTCGGCGCGCTGCGCGAGGCGGACGGGCCGGTCGGCGCCGCCTGGGTGCAGGAGCGCCTCGGCGGCGACCTCGCCTACACCACCGTCGTCACCATCCTCACCCGGCTGCTCGCCAAGGACGTCGTCGCCCGCGAACGGCAGGGCCGTTCCTTCCTGTGGACGCCCACCGCCGACGTGGCCCGGCTCGCCGCGCTGCGCATGCGTCGTCTGCTGGACGGCGAACAGGACCGCGAGGCGGTCCTGGCGAGCTTCGTCACCGCCCTGCCGCCCGGCGACGAACAGGTGCTGCGGGCGCTGCTGGAGTCCGCCGGGCCGGGCTCGGTGAACAACGGGAACACCCCGCGCACCGGCGACGGCGGTACGGAAGACTGACCGCCCATGGGGGTCTTCGTCTTCCTGCCGCTGGTGCTGCCGCTGTCCGCCTGGCCGGTCGCCCGGCTCGCCGAGGTGCACCTGCACCCGCGCACCGCCACCCGGCTGCTCACCACGGTCGCCGTGGTGATGGCCGTGTGCAGCACGCTCTGTCTGGCCCTGCTGATGGTCGTGGGCACCGCCCAACTGCCCGGCAACCCCCTCCCGGACGGCTGGTCCGACCCCGAGGTACGGGCCGCCGTCCCGCACGACGAGGTCGCGGGCCGCGCCGCCATCCCCGCCCTCGCGGTGGTCGCCACCGCCTGCGCCCGCACCCTGTGGCGCCATCACCGGGTCACCCGCCGGGCCCACCGCGCCCTGGCCGCCCTGCCCGGACCGACCGTGGCCGTCCTGCCCGACAGCGCGCCGTACGCCTACGCCCTGCCCGGCGGCCGGGGACGGGTCGTCGTCACCACCGCGCTGCTGGACGGGCTCGCCCCCGCCGAACGGCGCGCCCTGTTCGCCCACGAACGCGCCCACCTGGCTGCCCGCCACCACCGCCATCTGCTCGCCGCCCAGCTGGCAGCCCGGGCCAACCCGTTCCTGCGCCCGCTGTGCACCGCCGTCGTCTACACGGCCGAGCGCTGGGCGGACGAGGAGGCGGCCCGCGCGGTCGGCGACCGGCGTACGGTCGCCCGGGCGATCGGCAGGGCGGCGCTGCTGTCCCACGGCACCCCGGCGCCCACCCTCGCCGCGCTCGCCGCGACCGGTCCCGTGCCGCGCCGGGTGGCCGCCCTGCTGGCGCCCGCCCCCGTGGCCCGCTCCTGGCCCTCGGCGTTCACCTCGGTCGGCCTGGCCGCCTGGGGCGCCGCCGCAGGCACCCTGGTGTCGGCGATGTCCTCGGCGAACTCGGCCGTCACCCTGTTCCTGATCCTGAACGCGACGGCCCCGCTGTGACCTCGCGAGAGCACCGGTGACGTACAGGACAGGGCGGCCGGTCCGAGACGTGCGAAGGGCCCGATTCCCTCGGGAACCGGGCCCTTCGTACGTCGTGTCACTCCTGCGGGAAGTCTCCCGCGAGCGCCGAGGCGATCCGCAGGTGCTGGTCCGCCTCGTCGTGCCGGGCCTGGCGCTGGAGTGTGCGGCCCAGCATCAGCCGGGCGTAGTGCTCCACCGGGTCGCGCTCCACGATGAGCCGCAACTCGGCCTCCGCCCGTCGCAGTTGGGCCGAGTGGTAGTAGGCGCGGGCCAGCAGCAGCCGGGGGCCGGTCTGCTCCGGCACCTCCTCGACCAGGCCGGCCAGCACCCGTGCGGCGCCCGCGTAGTCCTGGGCGGCGAAGAACTGCTGCGCGCGCTCCCAGCGCTCGGCGGGGGTGCCGTGGTCGTAGTACGTGGTCTCCACTTGCGTCTCCACTCGTGACCTCCTTCGACGGCCACAACGGCACGCGGTAGTTCAATATTCCACTACTGTGGGGCGAGGGCGGCCGGGTCCAGAGGGGCGTCCAGCAGGGCGGTCAGGTCGCGGGCCAGCTCCCGGGTCCGGGCGCTGTCCGGACCGCCGAGCGGCTGCAGCAGCTGGGCCAGCAGGCCCTGGACGACGTCGATCGCCCGCCGGGTGGTCTCCAGGCCCTCCTCGGTGAGCGCGAGCTGCACCGCCCGCGGGTCGCGCGGGTCCTTGGCGCGCTCCAGCAGCCCGGCCGACTCCAGGCTGCGGGCCAGCTTGGAGACGTACAGCGCCTCCAGGCCGGTGTGGTCGGCGAGCCGTCGCTGACTGGGCCGCTCGCCGGAGCGCTGCATGCCGTACAGCGACGCCACCAGCGAGTACTGGGCGTGGGTGAGGCCAAGAGGGGCCACCGCCCGGTCGACGGCGACCCGCCACTTCATCGACAGCCGCCACACCAGGAAACCGGGGGTGGCCCCTTCGGAAGTCTCGCTCATGAAGATACTGTACATGGCTACTATGGCGGTCCGGGTACGGGTGCGGGCAGTTGCGGTACAGAAAGTGCCGCTGAGATTGATCACGGGTGGCCGGCGCGCCGGCTGTGAGATCCGCAGGAGTTCGCGGAAGGCATGCCGGGCGTTCCCGCGGCCGACTACGGTCCGCTTGTGCCGGTGGAGTTTCTGACTGTCGAACAGGCCGCGGCGCACGGGACCGTTGCCGAGGTACCCGACACGTCCTGAGCTGGAGAGGTTCCTCACCCTCGTCGCGCCGACGCCCTGCACACCCTCGCCGTCGACCCCCACCTCAACGACGGGCCGCGCGTGGCGGCGGCGAAGGCGCTGGCCGGACTCGCCGACCCTCGCGGCACCGCCATGCAGCGCTCGCCGGCCGAACCGTAGGCGCCCGCGGTGATGTGGTTCGCGGCGAACTCCAGGTCGGCGTCGGGGAGGACCACGGCGTGGTTCTTGGCGCCGCCGAGGGCCTGGACGCGCTTGCCCGCCGAAGCGCCGAGGCTGCAGGTGAACTCGACGACCTCGCGGCCACGGACGATTTCGCCGCGTGCGTCGTCGACGGTCTTGCCGTGTTCGGCGGAGATGATCCTGGCCAGTTCTTCCTCGTGTTCGACGAGGAGCCGGCGGAAGGCGAACATCACCTGGGTGCGCTGGGTCAGCGAGGATTCCGACCAGCTCTCGAAGGCGGCGGTGGCGGCCTGGACGGCGGTGTCCACGTCGAGTGCGCCCCCGAGCACCACCCGGCCTGTTCTTGCCCGGTGGCGGGGTTGAGAACCGGCTGCGCGGCGATGGCGGAGCCCTCAGTGGGGGAGCCGTTGATCCAGTGGGGAAGGGTGTTCACGGGAGCGGGTGCCTTACAGGTAGTGGCGCTGGGTCCGCTTGTGGACGCCGTACGTCTCGTAGGCGGCGCGGGTGGAGTCGAGGGCGGATACTTCGCTGACGGGGACGTCCCACCAGCCGTGCGCGGGCGGGTTGGGTCCGTGGAGGTCGGTCTCGACGTGGACGACGGTGGTGCGGTCGGCGGCCTTGGCCTTCTCCATCGCCGAGCGGAACTCCTCGACGCTGGTGGCGTGCAGGACGTCCGCACCCAGGCTGGAGGCGTTGGCGGCGAGGTCGAGGGGCAGGACGCCGCCGTCGAGGAGGCCCGAGTCGTCGTTGCGGTAGCGGTATCTGGTGCCGAATCGCTGGGAGCCGAGTGATTCGGAGAGGGCGCCGATGGAGGCGAAGCCGTGGTTCTGGACGAGGACGATGATGACCTTGAGCCCTTCGGAGACCATGGTGACGATCTCCTGGGCCATCATGAGGTAGGAGCCGTCGCCGACCAGGACGACCACCTCGCGGGAGGGGTCGGCCATCTTGGCGCCGACGCCGGCGGCCACCTCGTAGCCCATGCAGGAGTAGGCGTATTCGACGTGGTAGGCCTTCGGGTCGCGGGCCCGCCACAGCTGCTGCAGATCGCCGGGCATGGAGCCGGCCGCGTTGACGACCACGTCGCGGTCGCCCAGGACGTCGTTGAGCGCGCCCAGGATCTGGGTCTGAGCGGGCAGTTCACCGGAGTTGCGGTCCGCAGCGAAGCACTCTTCCTCGATCTCCCGCGTGCGGCGGACGAGTCGGCGGGTGTGAGCCCGGTAGTCCGCGGACACCTCCCAGTCCGTCAGCGCTCCCGCGAGTGCCTGGATGCCGAGGCGGGCATCGGCGACCAGCGGTTCGGCGGAGTGCTTGACGGCGTCGAGGCGGGCGACGTTGAGGTTGACGAAGGTGACGTCGGGGTCGGCGAAGAGGGTGTGGCTGGCGGTGGTGAAGTCGCTGTAGCGGGTGCCGATGCCGAGGACGACGTCGGCCTCGCGGGCCAGCTCGTTGGCCGCGTAGGAGCCGGTGGAACCGATGCCTCCGACGGCGCAGGGGTGATCCCAGGGCACGGCGCCCTTGCCGGCGTGCGTGTCGGCGACCGGGATGCCCGTTGCCTCGGCGAACGCCCGCAGTTCGGTCTCGGCACCGGAGTACACGGCGCCGCCACCCGCGACGATGAGAGGCTTCTCGGCGTTGCGCAGCAGCCGTGCGGCCCGCTCGACCGCGCTGGGTTCCGGCACCGGGCGGCCTGCGTGCCAGACCCGGCGCCGGAAGAAGGAGAGCGGCCAGTCGTGGGCCTCGGCCTGCACGTCCTGCGGCAGTGCCAACGTGACCGCGCCGGTCTCGACCGGGTCGGTGAGCACGCGCATCGCGGCCAGTGCGGCCGGGATGAGCTGCTCGGGCCGGGAGATGCGGTCGAAGTACTTGGACACGGCGCGGAAGGCGTCGTTGACGGTGACGTCCCCGCCGCGGGTGTCCTCCAGTTGCTGCAGGACCGGTTCGGCGGCGCGGGTGGCGAACATGTCGGACGGCAGCAGCAGCACCGGAACGCGGTTGGTCGTCGCGAGGGCCGCACCGGTGATCATGTTCGTGGAGCCGGGGCCGGTGGAGGCGGTGCAGGCGAAGGTCGCCAGCCGGTCGCGCATCTTGGCGTACGCCACCGAGGCGTGCACCATGCCCTGCTCGTTGCGCGCCAGGTAGTAGGGAAGATCGGCTTCCTGCGTGACGGCCGCCTGAAGGAGCGCCTGCCCGATCCCGGCGACGTTGCCGTGCCCGAAGATCCCCCACACACCGGGGATCAGCCGTTGCTCCTGCCCGTCCCGCTCGCTGTACTGGTTGGCCAGGAAGCGGACGAGAGCCTGGGCAGTGGTCAGTCGTACGGTGTTCATTCGTTCTCTCCGAAGGGCGGCCGGTCGTCGGTGTCCTGGGAGTCCCAGGTCGAAGGCAGCCCCAGGAACTCCGAGTCGCCGGTGGACAGGGTGTGCGCCTCGCCCGGCCTCAGGGTGAGGATCCTGAGGCCGGGGTGTCCCCGGCCCGCCGACTCGGGCGTGACCAGGAGGCCGTAGGGTCCGTCGGCCGAAGTTCCCTTCGGCAGGTGGTACTTGCTCGTGCTCGTCACAGCAGGCTCACCGCCCGGTCGACGGCGCCGGCGACATCGCCGTCCGAGGGGTAGAGCAGGGAGCGGCCGACGACCAGGCCCTGCGCGGCGGGGAGTTCGAGGGCCCGCCCCCAGGAGGCGAAGGCCGCGGCAGGGTCGGTGACCTCGCCGCCGAGGAGCAGCGTGGGCAGCGTGGAGGAGGCGAGTACGCGTTCCATGTCGTCGACGACGGGCAGCTTCAGCCAGGTGTAGGCGGTACGCCGGCCCAGCCCCGACGCGATCGTGATCGACTTGATGACGGCGTCCGGGGAGAGGTCGTTGCGGATCTTCCCGTCCTGCCAGGACGAGATGAACGGCTCGACCATGGCGATGAGTTGCTGGTCGTTCAGCTCGTTCATGGCGCGGGCGGTGTCCATCAGGGCGTTCGGAGTGGCCGGATCGTCCAGGGCGATGCGCGTGAGCATCTTGCCGCCGTCGAAGCCCATGGCGGCGATGGTCTCGGCGTCGTAGCCGGTGAACCGGTCGTCGATCTCGAACACCGACCCCGCGAGGCCGGCCCGGTTCATCGAGCCGAACACGCTCTTGCCGTCGAGGACGCCGAGGAGCAGCAGGTCCTCCAGGATGTCGGCAGTGCCCAGCACCCCCGTCACGCCCGGGCGCTCCAGGGCGGTGCACAGCCGTTCCAGCAGCTCGAAGCGGTCCGCCATGGCGGTGGGCTCACCGCCCACGCCGTTGGCGCCCCGTGCCGGATGGTCCGCGGCGATGATCATCGCCTTGCCGTGCTCACCCAGCGGCGAGGTCGCCCGGACGCGGCGAACGGCCGCTGCCGCTATGGCACCGGGGTCACCGACCCGGGCGGACACGATCCGGCTCACGTCGTGGGACGACACGTGCTCACGCCTCTCGTTCGGTGGAGGTGGGGACGAGGGATGCCTCGCGGAGCTTGGCGTCGACCTCGGCCTCGGTCGGCATGGCGTCCGAGCAGGACAGCCGGCCCGCGACGACGGCGCCGGCGGCGTTGGCGAAGGAGACCGTGCGCCGGGTGTCCCAGCCGGACAGCAGCCCGTGACACAGCGCGCCGCCGAAAGCGTCACCCGCGCCCAGGCCGTTCACCACGTCCACCGGCACCGGCGCGATCTCGACCGCCGTGCCGTCCCGGTCCATAGCGAGGACACCCTTCGGGCCCTGCTTCACCACGGCCAGCTCCACCCCCGCGGCGAGCAGTGCCTTCGCGGCCGCGTACGGCTCGCGCTCACCGGTCGCCACCTCGCACTCGTCGAGGTTGCCGACGGCGACGGTGGTGTGCCGCAGGGCCTCCCCGTAGTACGAACGGGCCTCGGCCGGGTCCTTCCAGAACATCGGCCGCCAGTCGAGGTCGAAGACCGTCGTCCCGGCCTCGGCCCGATGCGCGAGCGCGGCCAGGGTTGCCGAACGACTCGGCTCCTCGCTCAGGCCCGTCCCGGTGATCCAGAAGATCCGCGCGCCCCGCACCGCCTCCAGATCCAGCTCACCCGGCCGGATGTCCAGGTCGGGCGCCTTGGGCAGCCGGTAGAAGTACAACGGAAAGTCGTCCGGCGGGAAGATCTCGCAGAACGTCACCGGCGTCGGTGCGACCTCCGACGTACCGACGAACCGGCCGTCCACGCCGTACCCCTCCAGCGCGGCCCGCACGAACGCACCGAACGGATCCCGCCCCGTCTTCGTGATCACAGCCGAGCTGTGCCCGTACCGCGCGGCGGCCACGGCCACGTTCGTCGGGCTGCCACCCAGGTACTTCCCGAACGACGTGACCTCCGCCAACCCCACACCTGTCCGAAGCGGATACACATCCACTCCCACGCGGCCCATGGTCAGCACTTCGAATGGCATCAGGCTGGTTCCCTTCGCTCCGACCGTCCCGGAGGCGGTGGGGGCGGACGAGTGCTTGAAGCGCTTTAAACGCGCGCTCTAAGGCCAGTACGATGCCGTCCCACAAATGTCATGTCAATAGAATGTTGCTACGTGGCCTGATAGGAACGAGGTGCGGAGCCTCGGCGACGGGCGCGGTCGACGACCCCGGCCGGCAGACGGCCGAACTCGGCGCCCGGACCGAAGAGGATCATCAGGGCCGAGTGGGCCCGGCAGGCGCCGCCCGGGCCCTCGTCGCGGGCGCCGGGCGCCGGGCGAGGGTGGGGGAGAGGGGGCTGGGGCTCGGGTGAGACGCCGGTCCCGGTGCGGGAAGGGTCTTCCGCCGAGGGCGCCGCGGTGGAGGCGACCGACGAGGGAACAGTGCCTGGGCGAGGGAACAGTGCCTGGGTGGGGGCCGATCCGGCGGCTGCTACGGCGTCGGTGCCGGGGCGAGGGGCGGCGTCCGGGGTGGGCACGGAGCCGGCGTTTGCCCGGGAGTTGCTTCGGTGCCCGGTGAAGGGAGTGCTCCGGCGCAGGGGCCGGCGGCTGCTCAGGTGCCCGGGGTTGGTGCGTGCTGCTTCGGTGCCGGGGACGGCTGCCGCTCGGTGCCGGGGGTGGCTGCCGCTTCGATGTAGGAAGGCCGGGCCTACTCCACGGCGCGGAGGGGAGGCGGTGCCTGGGCCTGCCCGCCGTGCTCCAGACGGCCGGAGACCCCGACGGGCGGCAGATGACGGCCGCCCTCGTCGACTGGGCGCACGCCCGGCTCACCGTGGCCTGCACCGGCCCGCGCCCCAGCACCGCGGCGCACGCGCTGCCCGGCCTCCACCTGGAACTGACCGTGGCGACCCTGCTGCTGGAGTGTGCCTCCCGCGTCCTGTGCCCGACGTGGCGTCCCGCGCCCTCGCTCTGGAGGCGGTCGGCCGTGCCCTGCCCACCGGTTCGCCCACGGGCCGGGCGGCCCGAACCCCGTACGGCCACCGGCAGCCGGTCGTACGGCAGACCCACCACCGGCTGCGCGCCGGGCCCTGCTTCACGCAGATCCCGGCGCCCGGCCGTCGGCCGTCACGGTGCGCCGCCCGGGCCGGTGTCCACCAGGCGAGGTAGGGCGGCACACGCCTCAGCGAGGTGCGTCAGAAGCGGGGTCCCTGCGGTGTGTTCCGCGGCATCGGGACGATGCGCTGGTTCACGCCGGGGCCCTGTCGGCCGGACGGCTTGCAGGTGACGTCCTGTGCCGGCAGCTTTCCGCTGCTCAGATAGGCGTTGACGGCGCGCTCGGCGCACGAGCCCGGGTCGCTCGCGTAGACGCCGTGGCCCTCGCCGCCCTTGACGTACACCATCCGCGAGCCCTTCAGTGCGCGGTGCATGCCGAGACCGCTGACCAGGGGCGTCTGGGAGTCCCACTGGTTCTGCACGGTGAGTATGCCGACGCTGTTGTCCACCGCCGTGACGGGCTCGGCCGGCTTGTCCCAGAACGCGCAGGGCGTGATGTTGGAGCCGAAGTCGCCGTAGAGCGGGTACTTGGCCTTGTCCTGGACCGCGTCACGCCGGTACTGCTCGGGGTCGCGCGGCCAGGCCGAGGTGTCGCCGCAGACCACGGTCCAGAAGGCGGCGGCGCCGTTGTCGGCCGGCGGCTGCGCGGCGGCAGCCCCGGACCGGCGCGGTACCCGCTGATCGTGCGGCGCGGGGGAGCGGTGGGAGACCGCGTGGCCGCCGGCGGCCCTCTTGAGGTCGACGACCGCCTCGGCCGCGTACTTGGGGGTGAAGAACGCGGAGCGCAGAGAGGACCGGATGTCGTCCCCGGTGACCTTCTCACCACCGTTGTCGATGGGCGTGCGGTCGGCCCGGGCGACCAGGTCCCAGAAGCTCTTCCTCACCTTGGCCGGGGTGTCGCCGAGCCGGTAGGTGCGGTTGTGCTGCGCGGTCCACTTCGTCCAGCGGGTGAACGCCGGCTCGGTGCCCTCCGCCCAGACCTGGATCATGCCGCGCCAGACCCGTGCGGGGTCGACCGCGCTGTCCAGCACGAAGCGATCGGTCCGCTCGGGGAACATCTGCGCGTAGACCGCGCCCAGGTACGTGCCGTAGGAGTAGCCGAGGTAGGAGACCTTCTTCTCGCCCAGAACGCCGCGGATGACGTCCATGTCGCGGGCGGTGTTGCGGGTGGTGATGTACGGAAGCCGGTCGCCGTTCCTGGCACGGCACTTGTCGGCGACGGTCCGGGCCCACTTGACGTCATTGCTGAACGTCTGCGGATGGTAGGGATGTTCGGTGTTCTGCTCCTTGTCCGTGAGGCCGCAGGTGACCGGGCTGCTGTGGCCCACGCCACGCGGGTCGAACCCGATGAGGTCGTACTGCTCGCGGACCTTCCTCGGCATCACGTCCTTCATCATGACCGGCATGTCCAGGCCCTCGCCGCCCGGTCCACCGGGGTTGAGGAGGAGCGCGCCGTGCCGCTTGCCCGGGACGCTGGTCCTCAGGCGTGAGACGGCCAGCTTGATCGTCTCGCCGCCGGGGCGGCTGTAGTCCAGCGGGACCTTGATCGTCGCGCACTGGTACGCGGCAGGAAGCGACGTGTCGCATCTGTGCCACGCGGGCCTCTGGCTCTCGAATCTCTTCAGCGGTTCCGCCGCGGATGCCTGAGCCGGGGCGAGGGCGGGGACCAGCGTTGCCGTGACCCCCACGGCGAGCAAGGGCGCAATGCGTCCTATCCGCACGATGGTCGTTCCTTTCCGTCAACTTCCGGGAAGGTACGACCATTTCGTATCCATGGAGACCGGCGAATCCATCTGCGGGGCCGTCTTGCTACGACTCGCGGAGTACACGGAACAAGACGTGCGGAGGAGAACCCGAACGGCCTGATCACCGTCCGCCCCGCGCAGGGTCGGCCGCGCTGCTGCACCCTCGTCGACGACACCGGTGCGTGCCGCCGCACCGCCGCACCGCCGCGTCATCGGGCCGGTCTCCGGTCACGACGGGGCCGGTGGACCCTCACCGCATGGCCGCCCCCGGACTCAGCATGGCTGGTAATCCCCCCTCCACCGGGCGAAAGACGGGCTGACTCATGTACCCGAACGATGGCTTCCGCGAACTTGATCGTGACGAGTGCCTGTGGCTGCTGGCGACTGCACCGATCGGCCGCGTCGTCCACACGCGGCAGGCGCTGCCCGCGGTCCTGCCCGTCAACTTCAGCCTGGACCACGACGGAGCGGTGCTGCTGCGTACGTCGGCGGTCTCGGACCTGGCCCACGCGGTCGACGGTGTGGTCGTCGCCTTCGAGGCGGACGCGGCCGACGCGGACACGCACTCCGGCTGGAGCGTCGTCGTGACGGGCCGCGCGGAAATCGTCACGGACCGGGCCGAGATCGACCGCCTGGAACGGACCGGCCCACGTTCCTGGGTTCCCTCGCCCGAGGAAGTCTTCGTACGGATCGAGCCTGAACTGGTCTCCGGACGTGAACTCATCGGCGGCCGCACGCTGTACGGCTCGCATCTCTCCAGCCGCTCGCCAGGACACGCCGGACCGTGACTCTCGCCGCTCGACGCCCTGGGCGACGGGAGCGACGGGAGCGAGGGGAGCGAGGGGGGGACCCTTGGACCCCGTCGGGCGGACGATCGGGGACTGTTCGGCCCTATCCGGGCCAGGTGCCCCTCCGGCGATCATGATGCGGCGGCCGGGAGAGGAGCCAGGTCCACACCCGCATCCACGGCACTTCCCGGCTCGCTGTCTCCATGACACGAGGGAAGGGCACCGTCCGGTGGACGAGACGCAGGAACAGCAGATGACGGCCGCGCGGCCGAGAGACACATCGGTGTTCTCGACAGCCGCAGGGACCACCGGGCGAACGGAGCGGGCCTCGGCCGGACGGCCGTCGTGGGCGGAGTGGCTGACGACCACCGACCACAAGAGGATCGGGACCATGTACCTGGTCACCGCGTTCGCCTTCTTCATGGTGGGTGGCGTGATGGCGCTGCTGATGCGCGCGGAACTGGCCAGGCCCGGCCTGCAGATCATGTCCGGTGAGCAGTTCAACCAGGCATTCACCATGCACGGCTCGATCATGCTGCTGATGTTCGCGATGCCGCTGTTCACCGGCTTCGCCAACTGGATCATGCCGCTTCAGATCGGCGCCCCGGATGTCGCCTTCCCACGGCTGAACATGCTCGCCTACTGGCTCTTCCTGTTCGGCTCCGCGATCGCGGCCTTCGGCTTCCTGACTCCTGGAGGCGCCGCCGACTTCGGCTGGTTCCTCTACGCCCCGCTCTCGGACGCCGTCCACTCACCGGGGCTCGGCGCCGACCTGTGGATCATGGGTGTGGCGCTGTCGGGCTTCGGATCGATCCTCGGCGCGGTCAACTTCATCACCACGATCATCTGCATGCGTGCCCCGGGCATGACCATGTTCCGGATGCCGATCTTCACCTGGAACGTGCTGCTGACCGCTCTGCTGGTCCTGATCGTCTTCCCGGTCCTGGCGGCCGCGCTGTTCGCGCTCGAGATGGACCGCAAGTTCGGCTCCCACGTCTTCGACGCGGCCAACGGCGGGGCGCTGCTGTGGCAGCACCTGTTCTGGTTCTTCGGCCATCCCGAGGTCTACATCCTGGCACTGCCGTTCTTCGGCATCGTCTCCGAGGTCGTCCCCGTCTTCGCCCGCAAGCCGATGTTCGGTTACATGGGACTGATCGCCGCGACGATCTCCATCGCCGGTCTGTCGGTCACGGTCTGGGCGCACCACATGTACGTCACGGGCGGCGTGCTGCTGCCCTTCTTCTCCTTCATGACGTTCTTGATCGCCGTGCCGACCGGGGTGAAGTTCTTCAACTGGATCGGCACGATGTGGAAGGGCTCGCTGTCCTTCGAGACTCCGATGCTGTGGACCACCGGCTTCCTGATCACGTTCCTCTTCGGCGGCCTGACCGGGGTGATACTCGCCTCCCCGCCGATGGACTTCCACCTCTCCGACTCGTACTTCGTCGTGGCGCACTTCCACTACACCGTCTTCGGAACCGTCGTGTACGCGATGTTCGCCGGATTCCACTTCTGGTGGCCCAAGTTCACCGGCAAGATGCTCGACGAACGCCTCGGGAAGATCACGTTCTGGACCCTCACGGCCGGCTTCCACACCACGTTCCTGGTCCAGCACTGGCTGGGCGCCGAGGGCATGCCCCGCCGGTACGCCGACTATCTGGCCGCCGACGGCTTCACGGTGCTCAACACCGTCTCGACGATCGGGTCGTTCCTGCTCGGCCTGTCCATCCTGCCGTTCTTCTACAACGTCTGGAAGACGGCCAAGTACGGTGAGCGGGTGGAGGCCGACGACCCGTGGGGTTACGGCCGTTCGCTGGAGTGGGCGACCTCCTGCCCGCCGCCCCGCCACAACTTCGTCTCCCTCCCGCAGATCCGCAGCGAGTCTCCCGCGTTCGACCTGCACCACCCTGAGATCGCCGCGCTCGAGGTGGCGAAGTAGACCATGGCCCAAGCCGTACTCGCACTGGGGGCCGCCACGGTGGCCGCGGCAGGCTGCGTCTGGTATCTGCCGGCGCTGGCCGACCTGAGGGCGGGAGCCGACCGGCCGCTGTCCTGCCGCAGGGCGGCTGCGGCCTGCCTCGGCGGCTGGGCCACGGTCGGGGTCGTCGCCGTGCTGCTGCTCGTCTCGGAAGCATGGTGGATACCCTCCGGCGCGGCCGTGGCCGGCGCCGTCGTCACGCTGGGCCTTCGGGTCCGGGCGTCCTGGCAGCGCAGCCGCGAGTCGCGCGAGGCCGCGTACCAGTGGGCGGAGTTGGGCGACGATCGGCAACCGGCTGACACCGAACCCGTCCGAACGGCCGTCGTTGCCGTGCTCGTCGGCTTCGGGCCGGCGGCCGCCGTGGCCGCGGCGGCAGCCATGGTGGTCGTGAGGCCTGGGCAGGGCGCGGCCGGATGGGTGGTCGCCGGCGTGCCGACCACGATCGTCGTGCTGTTTCTCGCCGTCGCGGCAGCGTCCGGGCGGGTGCTTCGTCGCCATCGTGCCGACGCGAGCGGACGCCGTCGGTGACACGGCGCCGACGGTCGCCGTTCCGCCGTCGGGTGCACCGGTCCACACGCCTGTGACGGGCGGCGAACGCGAAGCCGACCACGCGCAGCCCGTCGTCGCGGTACAGGACGCGGCTGAGCGTGCCGTCCGCGGACAGGGGCAGCTCGGCGGCCAGGTCCTGGTTCAGGGTGGCGGCGGTCCCGGGCTTCTCCTTGCTGCTCACTGAGCGGAAGAGGCAGGCACGGCGACCAGGCTGATCGCGCCCAGGTGGTCCCGGTGACGGTTCAGGACGCTGCGCATGTACAACACACGCCGCCGCGCCGCCGGGTGCCGCAGGGCGCGGCCGGCGATGCCCAGGGCACGGATCAGTCCTTCGTCGGCGAGGACTCGGCGCGGTTCGAGCAGGGCCATCGGTGCCGTTGTGCGGGCAGTGACGGTGAAACCCTCGGCGGCGAGCAGATCGGTCCAGCCGGCCGGGGTGAGCGGCCGGGCACCGACATGGACGGCCTCGCGCAGCTCGGCGGCGATCTGCCGGGCGAGCCCCGGATCGATGTCGTCGGGCAGGAGGCACATCTCGTGGAGGGCGTATCGACCGGACGGGTCGACAAGGAGACGGCGCGCTTCCCGTACGACGCGTCGCTTGGCGGGTTCGGGCTGCATGGTCAGCATGGCCTCGCCGTACACCACGGTGGCGCTTGCGCTCGGCAGGCCGGTGTCCGCCGCATCCGCCCGCACCACGCGGACCACGGTGGGTCCGGCAGCCGTGAGGGCACCCAGGCACGTCACGGCGGCCGCGTCGCGGTCGACGGCGGTGAAGGCGGCGGGAGCGCGAGCGAGCGTGAGCCGGGCGGTCGCTCCCAGGCCCGCGGCGAGCTCCACCACGCGGTCGTCGGGACCGATGGCGAGCGCGTCGAGCATCGAGCGGGTCATCTCCAGGCCGCCGGGGCGCAGGACGCGTTTGCCCAGGCCCGCGAGGAGCAAGTGGCCGGGCACGCGGGAGGCGTCGAGACCTTCGCCGGGTCTCGGCATGTCCTTGGGGAGCGGCCGGCCCCGGTCTGTCGTCGCCATGGTGTGAAGCCTCGCTCTCTGCCTGCCCTTTCCGTGCTTCTCAGAGAATCCTAATTCTGGCGTTTCCGGTTTTACTGAGTCGAACGTCCCGATTCTGTGCGACCTGGCGGCCAGGTCGCGGCAGGCCGTTCCGGTACGGCCGGAACCGGGTCAGGGCGAGGACGGCGATCACGCCGCACCGGGCGGGGCGGGCTCATGCGGCACGCCGGGCGGGGCGGCCGGCCTCATGCGGCACGCCAGGTACGCGGCTCCGGGGACCGCACGCCGTGCGTCGGCGGGTCAACAGCCTGCGGGCGGCCAGCGGCCGGCCCTCGCCTGCGCGCCGCTGCGATGGGCGTGCGGTCCTGTCGTTCTCCCTGGGCACGCACGCTGGGCGCCGTCACCGGCCCGGTCCCGGGGCCGAACGGTGCTGTCCCGGCCACCTTCCGGCCCGTCCTCCGCCGCAGCGCGGGGACTCGGGTCCCGACGGAGCGACCGGGCCCGCTCGGATCGTCCGCCGGCCTCGATGCGGAGGCCGCCGGACACCGGGGCGGAGCGACGCACGCCCGGACTGAAGTCCCCTGCGTCGAGGGGCCGTTCGGCCCTGTACGGAGCCGCCGTCAGGGGCCGGTCGGCTGTGATCGTAGGACCGATCGGCCCAGGCGTCGCCGACTGCGGCACCGGGATGCTGTCCTGTGACCGGCCAGGAGCGGCCACGGACCATCGGGTCCCGCTGTCCGCGGCCACGTCTCCTCGTGTACAGGCCGGGGCAGGCGCGGCTCGCTCCCGGTCCGGTCACCGTCCGGCCCGCTGCCTCTGTCAGGGCCACGGCCGGACGATCGTCCGCCGCGCCCCCGTCCCGGCGTGCGTCTCTGTGCCTGGCCGCCCGGCGCGTCGGTCACTTCGGGGACGTGGCGGACGAACCGCCCCTGCCGTCTCGGCCCCCGATGACACCGATGACGCCGATGACGCCGAGGCTCTCGAAGCCGACAGGCGTCTTCCCCGCCGCGCCGGCGCTCCTGAACACCCGAACAGTGGGAGGAGGTCGAGGCGGTGCGCGCCCGGGTCGGCACCTGCCTGCCGCAGCGCTCCGCCTGACCCGACGCCTTCGTCCGAGGGCAACTCGGTGAATCACGCCGACATATGGGACCGGCATGGTGAATGCCGGTGCAGCGCCATGACGTTCGCACGGATGTTTTACCAACCCATGGTTGCCGCCCTCGCCGGTCCGTCGGACTCTTGGTCACCATGCCGTCGGGCAGCTGGTTCTGCTGGTCAAGGGGGGTGCATGGGTCCCCCGCGCTGAGCGGGGAATGTTCATGCACCTCGAGTTCCGGCACCTCCGTATCCTGCTCACCGTCGCCGAGGCCGGCAGCATCCGCAGGGCCGCCGCGCGGCTGCAGCTCTCCCAGCCGGCCACGAGCGCTCAGCTGAAACGGATCGAACAGGAGCTGGGGGGCCCGCTCTTCATCCGCAGCGCCGACGGCGTGAAACCGACCGAGAACGGACAGTACGTCCTGCGCTGTGCCCGGGACCTCGTCGTCGGTTTCGACCGGCTGCGTGAGTACGCGCGATCGGCTGCCGAGGCGGACCGAAAGGCCGCCGCGCCGCTGAGGGCCGGCGGAACCGCCGGCCCTCTGGTGTCCCTGCTGGTCTCCGCCCTCTTCGAACTCGTACCGGAACGCCGGCTCACCATAGATGCCCGCCGCTCCGTGCACACCCTGGTGAAGTCGCTGAGCCAGTCGAAATGCGACCTCGCGGTGTTCGGCGAGTTCCCGGGTTTCCCCCTGCCGGTCGGCGAGTCGGTGGCGACGCGCACGCTGCTGCGCGAGCCGGTCTTCGTCCTGCTCGCCGAGGACCACCCGCTGGCACGCCAGGAGAGGGTGAGTCTCCATGAGCTGGCGGGCGAGGAGTGGGTCATGCCGGAGGCCGACGAGAGCGGTGTGCACGCGTACCTTCATCTCACCTGCCGGTCGGCGGGATTCACGCCGCGCATCGCCCATGTGACGCCGGATCTGTCCGTGGCGCAGATCCTGGTCGCCGGCCGCCGTGCCGTCTGCGGGGTGTGGCCGACCGCCGACGTCCCGGCCCAGGGCACCGTGCAGCGGCCGCTCGTGGACGTCCCGTTCCACCGGCGGCTGCTGCTGGCCTGGAACACGGAGTCGGTTCCGCCCGAACTCGCCGACGCGGCCGGCGAGCGTGTCCTGGCCGCCTATCTGTCGCTGGTGCGGCAGCGGCCCCAGTACCTGGCCTGGTGGCAGGACGGGGGCGAGGAGTTCGCCCTCGGCGAGGGCGCCTGACCGGCCGGGCCACGGTTCCCCGTGCCCTATAGCGCCGGGGCTATATCCCAGATGGAGTCACGTCAGGAACATGTCACCTGGTGAACACTTCGCGTCAACGTCCCAGGACGTCGTCACCCCACGACGAGCCAACGTCCGAAGACGTCGTCACCCCACGACGAGCGAAGGAATCACCCCGTCATGCCCCGTCCTCTGCTTGCCCTTTCCGCGATGGTCGCAGCCGGCGTCATCACCACCGGCGCGACGGCCGTACCTGCGTACTCGCAGACCGACGCCGTGCGGGGCGGAATATCCGTCCGCGACACGGCGATATCCCAGGCCAAGGCGAACGTGACCCGGCACGCCGACACCTTTGGTTTCGGCGCGGGCCAGAGACTCCACGTCAAGGACGTCGTGATCGACGCCGACGGCACCCAGCACGTCCGCTTCGAACGGACCTACCACGGCCTCCCCGTCGTCGGCGGCGACTTCGTCGTCCACCAGAAGGCCGACGGCTCGCTCAAGGGGTCCAGTCGCGCCAAGGCCCACAAGGTGGCGCTCAAGTCCCTCACTCCCGCCGTCGACGCCAGGGGCACCGCGGCCCGCGCCCTGAAGCGTTCGCACGGGCTGGTGCGCAACGCCAGGACGACCCCCGAACTGATCGTGTGGGCCGCCGACGGCACCCCCCGCCTGGCCTGGCGCACCACCGTGCAGGGCCTGGGCGACAAGGGCCAGCCGCACGGAGAGGTCTTCGTCACCGACGCCGCCACCGGCGCGGCGATCGAGAACTACGACGTCGAGCACGAGGCCACCGGCACCGGCCACTCCGAGTACACCGGCGACGTCGGCATCGACACCACCCAGCAGGCCGACGGCACCTTCGCCCTGATCGACCCGGTGCGCGGGCACATCACCAAGGACGCGCACAACATCGCGTCCTCGTCCCTGAAGAGCACCTCCGGCACCCTGTTCACCGACGCCGACAACATCTGGGGCGACGGCAGGAAGTTCTCCGCCGACCGCGCCACCGCCGCCGTCGACGCGCACGTCAACACCGCGGAGACCTTCGACTACTACAAGTCGACCTTCGGCCGCAACGGCATCAAGAACGACGGTCGCGGTGCCACCGTCTTCGTCCACGTCGGCACCAACTGGGACAACGCCCAGTGGTCGGACGCCTGCTTCTGCATGATGACCGGCGACGGCGACGGCACCACCGACCCCGAGCAGGTCGACCTCGACACCATGGGCCACGAGATGACCCACGGCGTCACCTCGGCCACCGCCAACCTGCGCTACAGCGGTGAGTCCGGCGGCCTGAACGAGGCCACCAGCGACATCCTCGGCACCATGGTCGAGTGGTACGCCAACAACCCGGTCGACACCCCCGACTACCTCTTCAGCGACCAGTCCACCCCGCCGTGGCTGCGCCGCTTCGACAAGCCGTCCCTGGACGGCCGCTCCGCCGACTACTGGTCGAAGTCGGTCGGCCGGCTCGACGTGCACAACTCCTCGGGCGTCGGCAACCACTGGTTCTACCTCGCCAGTGAGGGCAGCGGCACGAAGACGATCAACGGCATCACCTACAACAGCCCGACGTACAACGGCTCCACCGTCACCGGCATCGGCAACAAGAAGGCCTCCGCCATCTGGTACCGGGCGCTGACCGTCTACATGACCTCCACCACGGACTACAAGGGCGCCCGCACCGCGACCCTGAACGCGGCGAAGGACCTCTACGGCGCCACCAGCCCCGAGTACGCCACCGTGGCCGCCGCCTGGAGCGCGGTCAACGTCGGCTGACACCGAAGCTCACCACCCGATCCGCGGGAGCCGGCCCGGGCGACGAGGACCTGGTGCATGCTGACCGAGCATGCACGGTCGTCCGGGCTCGCGGAGCGCCGCGTCACCGGCGCTCGGGGCCGAGTGGATCCTGAGGAGTCCCGGAACGTTCGGGAGCCCGCGGCCGGGATGAGGAGTGCGGCGCGCGGGCATGTAAGGACCACGCCCGTCCGGACAGGCGCCGGAGCCCGGCCGGGGGCCGGCGACGCGTGCTGGAGGCCCCGTGTGGTGGATCGTCCCGCTGACTGCCGCGTACGCCCTCGTCGCCGCCTTCTCCGTACGCTTCCGCCGCAGGTACCGACGCATCGTGAACGCGCCGGTCACGCTCCGCCCGCCCGATGAGGAACTGACCCTCTACGAGGTGGCATACCTCGGCTTCCGGCACAGGCAGGTCGCCCGGACGGCGCTGGCCGCCATGGCGCTGTCCGGCCGTCTGGAGGCGAAGGACGAGGTCCTCACCATCACCGACCCCGTTCCGCGCGACGACATCGAGGCCGAGGTCGTCAAGGTGATGGGCCTCGCGCCGCGCCGCGAGTCCTGGGAGCGGATGCACCGGTTCGACAAAAGCGCCGTCATCAATGCCGTCGGCGACCGCCTGGCCGGCCAAGGCCTGATCGGCAGCCCCACCCTGCACGGCGCGGCCGAGCGGGCCCGTGGTCACCTCGTCGGCATCCTGAACCTCGCCTGGATCCTCGGCGCAGTCGCCACCGGCCTCGCCGTACCGGAACCCGGGAGCTGTCTGGTCCCGATCGGGGCCACTCTGCTGCTCCTGGTGGTCGGCATGTGGCGGCTGAACCCGGAGCCGTACCGCTCCAGCTCGCTGACCGACGCGGGACCGGCCGCCCTGAAGGACCACGAAGCCCGCCACCCCTGCTGGGCTCCCCGCTCCCACGACGACCTGTCAGACGAGGACGCCGTCCTGCTCGGAATCGTCGCCCGCCGCGGCCCCTTCCGGGACAGGCTCGTTCCCCTGGACAGGGCCGTCGACCGGCCCGTGTCCCACCGCATGACCGAGGACATCAGGGAGGCCCCGGGCCTCGGCGGCGGCATCTGACCTCGGCGTACGATCCCGGCCCGACCCCGCGCCTCGGAAGTGCCGCCTCGCCCTCGGCCTTCGGACCACCTGTGAAACCGCTCACGCCCCCATGCCCGTCGGCCGTCGGCCGACGAGGGCAACGTTTCGGCTGACCTTCGCCCTGCCCGGAACCGGCGCAGCCACCGGCACCGCTCCGATGGCATGATCGGCTCTCGACCTCTATGACCAACATCTAACAATCGGCCGAACAATTGATACCTAGATCCTCGCGGGTCCTCTCGCGAATAGACGGCAGAACCCTGTTCGCCGGGTGGCGTCAACCGCGGGCGATGCTGTGGGCGGCGGCGGGTGTGGCGGCCCTCGGACTCCTGGTCGCGCTGGAGATCGCCGCGCGTCACTACGGCCTGCCGGGGCCGATCACCAACCAGGTCAAAGGGGTCGTGACAGCCCCCAAGTCGGGGCCGCTGTACGCCGGTCTCGCGTTGATGATGGTGGTGCTCACCTGGCGGCAGCGGTTCATCGCGGCCGGTGCCGCGATCGGCATCGACGTCGTCTTCGTACTGGTGCGGTGGGCGGTCGACGCCAGGACGCCCGACGGCCAGTCGTTCGGCAGTGGCGCGTTGTGGGTGATGTTGGGCTGCGCGGTCGTCGCTGTCACGCGCCGCACCGGCCGGGAGCGTGCCCTGCTGCTGAAGGGTGTCGGGCTGGGCCTGCTGCTGGTGGCCGCCCGCAAGACCGGCGACACCTGGCTGCTCATCACGGCGAAGACCCGCCCCCTGGTGCTCGACCCGTACGTGGCGACCGCCGACCACGCGCTGGGCAACCCGTCATGGCTGGTGGGCCGGATGGTCAGGGCCACCGACCCGGTCGGCACCCATCTCCTCGAGTGGGTCTACGCCCAGCTCGCGGTGGCCGCGGTCGTCGTCGCGCTGTACCAGCTGCGCAACGTGGCGACCGAGCGCCGCTTTCCGAGTCACCATCTGCTGCGCACCTTTCTGGTGATCGGCCTCCTCGGCCCGGCCGTCTACATGCTCTTTCCCGTGGTCGGACCGGTCTTCGCCTACGGCCCGGGCGCCTCCGGCACCGGCGGCGTGCAGTGGGCGGTGGCCGACCTGTGGCCGAACACGCCACCGGCGATCGGTACCCCGCACCCGGTGCCGTACGACTCGATCACCCCCCGCAACTGCATGCCCAGCCTGCACACGGCGTGGGCCACCGCGATCTTCATCCATTCCCGCAAGGGCCCTCGGATTCTGCGCTTCGCAGGCGCGTTCTGGCTGATCGCCACGCTCACCGCGACGCTGGGCTTCGGCTACCACTACGGCGCCGACCTCATCGCCGGTGTGGTGTTCACGCTCACGATCGAGGCGGCTCTGCGCATGCTCGACCAGGGCCGGGACCGGTCGGGAATCCGGCTGGTCGTGTACGGCACAACCGTCTTCGCCGTGCTCCTGCTGTCCTATCGATTCCTGCCGACGGACATGGCCGAGCACCCGTACCTGTCCGGACCGCTTCTCGTTCTGGCGATGGGCTCGGTGATCTACGGCTACGTACGAACCACCAGGGCGTGGGAACCGGAAGCCGCGCCGGTGCCGCAACCGGATCCACAACCCGAACTGGTCTGAATCCATGGGGCGGGGTTGATCGGATCGTCGACCACACCGCCCAGGCGCCCGGCTTCGCCGACCGGGTCCACTGCGAGGTCCAGTTCGGCTGCGGCTGCGGTCAGCGCCCTGAGCGCAGGTACGAGACCGGCGTGCTCCTGCGCGGGCAGACGTTCGACCAGCGAGCGGATTTCGGTTCGACGGTGGCCGAGGACGCTCTCCACGAGTTCCTGGCCCGCGTCGGTGAGGCACAGCACGACCCCGCGGCGGTTGTCCGGGTGGCTTCACCACCCGCTCCAGCCAGCTGCACGAGTCCCGGCTGCTGAGCATCGGTGGCCCGCTCTTCCACTACGCGCTGTTCCTCGTCATCGGCGGCCACGTCATCGGCCTGCTCGTCCCCTTAGGCACTCACCCGGCTCCTCGGGATCGGCGAGGAGCAGTACCACGCCGTGGCCCTGACCATGGGCGGCACGGCAGGCGTCGCCGCCGTCACCGGCCTCGGCGTGCTGCTGGACCGCCGACTGCGCGTGCCCGCCGTGCGCCGCGCGACCAGCCGCAGCGACGGCTTGACCCACCCGCTCCTGGCCCTCGTCCTGCTCGCCGGGCTCACCGCCACCGTCTCGTCCGCGACCAACCCCTACGACTACCGGCTCGGGGTCGCCGTCTGGTTCCGCAGCCTGTTCACCCTCGACCCCGACTCACCGCAATGGCGCACGCACCGTTCGTCCACCAGGTGCACGCGCTGCTCGCCCTGGCCCTCTTCGCGCTGTGGCCGTTCGGTCGCCTCGTCCACGCCTTCGCGCTGCCCCTCGGCCAAGCGGCCCGGCCCTACGTCGTCCACCGCTCCCGCGGCCGTGCCACTGCCCGCCGCTGACCGCGGCTCCTGGCAGCTTCGGCCCGTCAGCCGTCCGATCGGGACGACGAATTTTCCTAACGGGCAACTGGTGCTGTAGACAAGTCAGTTGTCGCGCCCCTCTGGATCGCGACAGGCGGTGATCGCGGCAACTTCGGTCGCTCTGCGTGCGATTGCCGACCCCCCCCATGCACGAAGAAAGGCACATGTATGGCGAACAACCGCAGGATGCGCCACGGCGGACACCTGCTGGCGCTCTCGGCGGCTGCCCTGGGCATGGTCGCGGCGATGGCCGCCCCTGCCTCGGCCGACGACCAGCCCACCCGGGCACAGCTCATAGCCGACTGCGACTCGGGGGAGGGGAAGTGCACCTTCAACGAACCGCAGTTGGGCGACGCGTATCTCGGAGACTTCCACCGGGTCTCCGACTCGCTCTACAACTGCAGCACCTCGGCCGCCACCCAGTCGATGACGTGGTCCGACACGGTCGGTTCCACGGACTCGGCGGGCGTGTCCGTGACCGCCGGCGGCAAGATAGCGGGAATCATCGACCTCAGCGTGACGGCGACCTACAGCCACACCTGGTCGAGCACCCACTCGGAGGCCAGCTCCGTCAACATGACGGTGAAGCCCGGTGAAGTCGGCTGGATCTCCCGCGCACAGGTGATGCAGACCGTCTCCGGCACATGGCAGACCCACTACGACGACCGGAAGTGGGGCCATTACTTCTGGTTCGTGCCCGACGTCGTCACCGGGCCCGCCCCGAACGGAACGGACGGCCAGAGCAACGCGGTGGTCGTCAAGTCCCGGAAGATGACCGCGAAGGAGAAGCAGTCCTGCGCCAGCCGCTCCGGTAAGGCCAGGACGTTCGTCGTCCAGGGCTGATCCACCGGTCGTGCACGTGGCTGCCTCGCGGTCCGCGGACTCGCGAGGCAGCTCACGAACGCTTACGAAAAGTCGTCACCCGAGCCGGCGTTGCCCGACGCGGCACGCGTGGCAGAGGTGCGGCGGCCGCCTCGGCGGTCCGAGCTGCGGCCTCCGGTCCCGGCCGTGCCGCCCGCGGCTCCGCCGCCCGCCGCACGCCGGCCGGATCCGCGGACGGCCTTGCCGGAGGCGGCGCCGGTCGCCGCACCGGCCGCGGACCGGCGGTCGGAGCCGCGCCCGCCCGCGCCGGCGGCACCGCCCGATCCCGCCCGGCGCTCGGAGCCCCGGCCCCCGGCCCCGGCGGCAGCACCCGTCGCGGCCTTGGCCCCGCCGCCGCTTCGGCGTCGGCGGCCGGATCGCGCGCCCGGCTTGGTGTCGGCCCCGCGGTCCGGGCGGGACGCCGTAGGCGTCGCCGGCTGGGGAACCTCGATGGTGACGGCCACGCCGGACGGCTCACGGGCGCCGGTGATGGTCGTCAGCGCCGTGTCGCTCGACGTGACGCGGGCCGTCCGGGGACGGATGCCCGCGTCCGACATGAGCCGGGTGACGTCCCGCTTCTGGTCGGGCAGCACCAGCGTGACCACGCTTCCGGAACCGCCGGCGCGGGCCGTGCGGCCGCCCCGGTGGAGGTAGTCCTTGTGGTCGGTCGGGGGATCGACGTTCACGACGAGATCGAGGTCGTCGACGTGTATGCCCCGGGCCGCGACGTTCGTCGCCACCAGGGCGGTGACCTGGCCGTTCTTGAACTGTTCCAGGGTGCGGTTGCGCTGCGGCTGGGAGCGGCCGCCGTGCAGTGCCGCCGCGCGGACACCGACGGCCAGCAGCCGCTTGGCGAGCCGGTCGGCGGACCTCTTGGTGTCGAGGAAGAGGATGACCCGGCCGTCACGGGCCGCGATGCGCGTGGTGACGGCCTTCTTGTCGGTCTCGTCCTGGACGTGGAGCACGTGGTGCTCCATGGTCGTCACCGCTCCCGCGGACGGGTCCACGGAATGCACCACGGGGTCGGTCAGGAACCGCTGCACCAGGCGGTCGATGTTGCGGTCCAGGGTGGCCGAGAACAGCATGCGCTGTCCGTCGGGCCGCACCTGCTGGATCAGCTTGGTGATCTGCGGCAGGAAGCCCATGTCGGTCATCTGGTCGGCTTCGTCCAGCACCGTGATGCGTACGTGGCCGAGCACACAGTCCCCGCGTTCCACGAGGTCGTTGAGCCTGCCCGGCGTCGCCACGAGCACCTCGGCACCGCGCCGGAGCGCAGCGGCCTGCTTGGTGATGGACAGCCCGCCGACCACGGTGGCCAGCCGCAGGTTCACCGCCGTCGCGTAGGGCGTCAGCGCGTCCGCCACCTGCTGGGCGAGTTCACGGGTGGGCACCAGCACGAGGGCGAGAGGCGCCTTGGGCTCCGCACGCAGTCCGGCCGTGCGGGCCAGGAGGGCCAGGCCGAACGCGAGGGTCTTGCCGGAGCCGGTGCGCCCCCGTCCCAGCAGGTCACGGCCGGCGAGCGAGTTGGGCAGCGTGGCGGCCTGGATGGGGAAAGGGGCGGTCACGCCCTGCGCGGTGAGGGTCTTCAGCAGCGCCGCGGGCATGTCCAGACCGGCGAAGTCCTCGACTGCGGGAAGCGCGGGTGTGGTGCTTTCCGGCAGCCGGAATTCCTTCGGCGACGACGCGGACGGCCGGGGCGACGAGTCGCGTCGGTTCGGCTTCTGGGACCTGCGGGACATGCGGTTATCTGCCTTCCTGGAAACAGCACAAACCGCGGTCCGCACCATGACGGTGCGGACCGCGGTGAGCGGATACGCGTCCGGCGATCAGGCGGGGACGATGTTCTCCGCCTGCGGGCCCTTCTGGCCCTGCGTGACGTCGAACGAGACCCGCTGGCCCTCCTGGAGCTCACGGAAGCCCTGGGTCGCGATGTTCGAGTAGTGGGCGAAAACGTCCGGACCGCCGCCGTCCTGGGCGATGAATCCGAAACCCTTTTCAGAGTTGAACCACTTCACGGTTCCCTGTGCCATGACCTTCTCCTTCAGTAGGCAGAGGCCCCATCCGGAGATGCCGGAAAAAACAAATAAGCGCCTGAACAGAACATTCCCGTCAGGCGCACATAGGTTCATGGGTACCACAACTGCAACTCGAAAAGCGTAGCACAGCTCGGCGGCCCGTGTTGCATCACCGACGCGCGCCGCCGCAGGCCGTGCGAGCGGCCGCTCAGAGGCTTGCCGCGTGGTCGGGGACGTAGGTCTGAAGATCGCGCGGCGGTCGCTCGTAGCCGGTGGACGGCGGCCGGTCCGGGAGCTCCAGTACCGGCGGCGGGACCTCCTGGTACGGCAGGGAGCCCAGCAGATGGGCGATCATGTTCAGCCGCGCCCGCCGCTTGTCGTCGCTCTCCACGACGTGCCACGGCGCCTCGCGGATGTCGGTGTGCACCAGCATGTCGTCCTTGGCCCGAGAGTACGCCTCCCAGCGGGTGATCGATTCCAGGTCCATCGGCGACAGCTTCCAGCGCCGCAGGGGATCGTCCAGCCGGCGCCGGAAACGCTCCTGCTGCTCGGTGTCGCTCACCGAGAACCAGTACTTGCGCAGCAGGATCCCGTCCTCCACCAGCATCCGCTCGAAGATCGGGCACTGGCGCAGGAAGAGCTGGTGCTCCTCCTTGGTGCAGAAACCCATCACGTGCTCGACCCCGGCCCGGTTGTACCAGCTGCGGTCGAACAGCACGATCTCCCCGGCTGCGGGAAGGTACTCGACGTACCGCTGGAAGTAC
The DNA here is from genome assembly GCF_007827595.1 of Streptomyces sp. BK340. Taxonomy (GTDB): domain Bacteria; phylum Actinomycetota; class Actinomycetes; order Streptomycetales; family Streptomycetaceae; genus Streptomyces. Next base: position 85,840 of record NZ_VISR01000003.1, on the reverse strand, counting down.
CACTGGGTGCGCTCGCGCTCGGTGGGCTTGGGCAGAGCCGCGATCCGTGCCACCCGCGGATTGAGGTACTCGGTGACCCGTTTGATGGTGCTGCCCTTGCCCGCCGCGTCCCGCCCCTCGAAGACCACGACCAGGCGGGCGCCCTCCGTCCGCACCCACTCCTGGAGCTTGACCAGCTCCGTCTGCAGGCGCAGCAGTTCCTTCTCGTACATCTCGCGCGGCAGCTTCGCCACTTTGTTACCGGCCATGCCGCCTGCGTACCCCTCGGCGCGGCGGAACTCAACACCATGACCGAACGTGTCGGCATCGACGCCCTCGCCCACCGGCAGCACGCACCCGCGCCACAGGGCCCGCGAGAGGCGGCCGGCCCGCCTTCCACCGGCGGGGACGGGCCCGCCCCCGTTCAGTGCCGGTGCCGCACGAAGCCGGCGTAGGCGAACCCCTCGCCCGCGCGTGGCGCGCGGGTCCAGGACCGTGTGGTGAGGGTTCGGACGGCACCTGCGCCCGATCGGAGTGGAAGCCGCGGTACCTGGCCTGCATGTACGCGCGGAACGACGGATAGCGGTCCGGAAATTCACCGCTCCAGCCCTTGTGGACGTAGAGCGCCCATTCGCCGTTCTGGTCGCTGTCGCCCGGGTCCAGCAGGGCGGACGACATGTCGGAGTCCGTCTCCAGCCGTAGCGCCCGTTGCCACATGCCGGCCAGCAGGACGTCCTCGTCGCGCGGGTTGTCGCCCAGGTTCTGCTCGTACAGCGGGGTCATGTCGTAGGGGTCCCGGAACCAGTCGATGTCCGCGGCGCCGCCGAGCTGATAGACCCCGGCCGTCTCGTCCACGTGCCACCCGTCGCTCACGGCCAGGAAATCCCGGTACGAGGGCGGCAGCCTTCGCCCCAGCCGCTCCTCGGTCGCGGCGATCACCGCCTCGTCCGCCCCGGGCCTGCCCAGGGGGGCGCGGGTCTGCACGTCGTCCTCGTCCGCGTCCGCACGCGGGACCCACTCCGCCTGCCAACGTCCGCGGAACTCATACCAGTCGAAAGACTCGCCACTCATGGTCGGATGGTGTCAGCCGGCACTGACAACGGCGCCCCGGCTCTTCCCCGCTCCGCCTGTCAGGGCCGCAGGCCCGCCCGCCTGAGGGCGGCCTCGGACAAGTCGGAGATGGCTTGCCGGTCACCGCGGCGCCAGGCGTCGGCGAGGCCGCCCGGTGGGGTGGGGACCGCGGCGAGGTGGCTCTGCGGTCCGGTGAGGGCGCGCAGGGCGAGCAGGTCAGCGCCTCCGGGGCTGTCGAGGAGGCGGCGGGTGGCGGCGCTGCGCCGGATCCAGAGCAGGCGCGGGGGAAGCCACAGCACCAGTACGAACGCCACAGGCAGGACGATCAGGGCGAGTGCGGTCAGGTCGGCCACCTGGCCCACGACGTGCTGCAGTGACCGTCCGGCGTCGGAGAGACCGGTGCCGGCGCCGGCGGCGGACTGGAGAGGCTTCTTCAGGGCGCCCCCGACGAACGGCACTCTCGAGGCCGCTTCGGCGGCGTCGTCGAGGCCGGTGGCGAGGTTGTCACCTGCCCTCTGCGCCTCCAGCCCCGGCCCGGCCAGCCGGCTGATCGCGTCGTGGACGGTCAGGGCGAACTTCACCGCTGCCGCGATCAGAGCCACGGCGATCAGATCCGCGAGCACCTGACGGCTCAGACGTGCCGGGGTCTGGGCGTAAAGGCGCATGGGCGTGCTCCTGCTCCGGCGACAGCATCGGAGATGGCCGGCTCCAGCCAGGTCGGGCCCGATGTCGTGGCGCGGGGCTCGGCCGGTCGCTCGACGGTACGCGGGACCCGGCTCTCCCGCAGGACTCCTCGGCGCACGTCCTCGACAAGGTGCCGGGTTGGCGTAGTGGTGCGGCGGGGTGCGGGACCGGACGACGGCTCGTCACTCGAAGAGATCAGTTCCTTCGAGGGGCTGACTGGGCTGCTGGGGACCGGGATTCAGGGTGCGGACCTCGTTCGCCGGCTCGGCGTCGCGCGAGCGGCATCCCTACGGTGATGCCATGGCAGTGATCAGCGGCCGCGCTCGTGGACCCCGAAGTGTGACCCGTGACGTGCTGGCGGCGTCGGGGCTGTTCGTGCTGTCCGTCATGGCCGCCTCGATCAACCCGCACGAGCACCGCTTCGCACTGCGGTGGCCCGCTGTCATGCTGGCCGCTGTCGGCTGCTTCGCGCTGCTGTGGCGCCGCCGCTACCCCTTCGCCGTGGTGGCCTGTGCGGTCGGATGCGGGGCGGCGTTCCAGCTGCTCGGGTTCCGGGAGAGCCCGCTGGTGACGAGCCCGGTCATCGTGTCCGTGTACTCGGTGGCCGCGTCGACGGACCGCCGCACGGCCCTGAGCGTGGCATCGGCTTCGGCCGCCGTACTGGTCGGCGCCGCCGTCGTGCACTCACCACGTTCCTGGCTGCAACCGGACAACGCCGCGATGCTGGCCTGGACGGCCCTGCCGGCGGCGATCGGGGACGGAGTGCGTTCGCGTCGCGCCTATGTCACGGCCGTGGAGGAGCGGGCGGAGCACGCGGAGCGGACCCGGGAACAGGAGGCGCGGCAGCGAGTGGCCGCCGAGCGCGTCCGGATCGCCCGTGAGCTGCACGACGTCGTCGCCCATCACATCGCGCTGATCAACGCCCAGGCCGGTGTGGCGGCCCATGTGGGGAGGCATCGACCCGAACAGGTCCTCGCCGCCCTCAAGGACATCCGGGAGACCAGCCGGTCGGCGCTGGACGAGCTGCGTGTCACGGTGGGCCTGCTGCGGCAGTCCGACGACTGCGACGTACCGCGCGATCCCGTCCCGGGCCTGGCCCGGATACCAGCCCTGCTCGCCTCATTCGAGCGCGTCGGCCTCGACGTCCTGTGCACCCGCCAGGGGACGCCCCGGCCACTGACTCCAGCGGTCGATCTGGCCGCCTACCGCATCGTCCAGGAGGCGCTGACCAATGTGCGCAAGCACGGCAGTGCGGACAAGGCCCGGTTGTGCCTGAGCTACACCCCTCGGTGGCTGACCATCACCATCGAGGACGACGGTCGCGCGTTCCCGCAGGGACCGCGGCAGGGTACCGGCCATGGGCTGATCGGCATGCGGGAACGGGCGGCCAGCGTGGACGGGACACTCACCGCACAAGCGCGGCCCGAGGGCGGATTCACCGTGATCGCCGAACTGCCCCTGCGCTCTGCCGCGGCAACGGGCAGCGTGGCATCACCTGCACTACCGGAAGGCCGGACATGACGATCCGCGTTCTGCTCGCCGATGACCAGGCGTTGCTGCGGGGCACCTTCAAGATCCTTTTTGACTCCACGGAGGACATGGAGGTCGTGGGCGAGGCGTCCGACGGCCACGAAGCCGTGGAGCTGGCGCGTGCGCAGCGCCCGGACGTGGTCCTGATGGACATCAGGATGCCCGGCATGGACGGCCTGGACGCGACACGGGCCATCAGCGAGGCCGAAGACCTCGCTGCCGTGAAGGTGCTCATCCTGACCACCTTCGAGAACGACGCGTACGTCGCAGAGGCCCTGCGGGGCGGGGCGAGCGGCTTTCTGGGCAAGGGGGCGCGACCGGACGAGCTCCTCGACGCCGTCCGTACGGTGGCAGCCGGTGAGTCGCTGCTGTCACCGGCTGCCACGCGTGCTTTGATCACACGCTTCCTGGCGCAGCCCGAGCCCTGCGCGGGCGTGCCGCACGAGCAGTTGGCCTGCCTCACCCCGCGGGAGCGGGACGTGACAGGGCTCGTCGCGCTCGGATTGTCGAACGACGAGATTTCCGAACACCTGTTCGTCAGCCCGTTGACTGTCAAAACGCACGTCAACCGCGCCATGAGCAAGCTCGCCGTTCGCGACCGGGCCCAGCTCGTCGTCATCGCCTATCAGTGCGGCCTGGTCAACGCGACGACGGATCGCAGCCCGTCGTCGCTCTCCGTGTGAGTCCCTCCCTGTGTGACAAGGACCCGGTCAAGCGCCCCCTTCCGGCCGTACGGAGCAGCCCTGCCCGCCGGGTACTGCGGCGGCCGTACCCGGAAATCACTGCGGGGGGACGACGCGCCCGAGGGTGGTCTTCAGTCATCGTGGATCTGCGCCACAAGGGCTGTATCGATGCTTCGCGCGGCCCCCTGAACTGTCTGGACCTTGTGGAATGCCTCGGCGGCCGGGCGTGGCAGTACGGAGAGGATCCGACATGGCCACCGCCAGTTCCACCGACGAGTGCCGCGCATTCCGTGACGCGCTGGCCGAGCACGCGCTCGAACTCCTCCCCTCCGAGCGGGCCGCCGCGGTCGTCGAGCACCTGGGCATCTGCACCGCTTGCAGGGACGAGTACCACTGTCACGCCGCGGTAGCCGCGCACCTGTCCTCGCTGCGCGAGGCCCTGGCCCCTCGGCTGTGCCCGGAGCGCCGCTCGCACCCGCCCGGTGCCGTCCGCACCACCCCCCTCACCCTGTCCCAGTGGGTCGACCGCATGGCGTACGTCAGGTGACCCTGAGAACCGCGCACCCCTGCTCCATCGCCGAGCGACCCGCGCAAGCCGCTGCGCGGGTCACTCGGACGCGGTGTGCGCGCTCGTCGAATACACCCGGAACCCGTGCCCTTGCGGGCGCGCAATTCATGGATATACCCCTCAAGTTTTGATGTAATCCGATATTGGCGATGTGGCGAATATGATATATATGTGATATTCTCGAGAATTGTGTTGGGTAATCCTTGCGGGGTTTGGTGTCCAAAATTCGCGCAACACTTTTTGGGCCGGCCCCTGAGGGGAGCGGGCAGTGGCGCAGGAAAGTCTGGACAGGACGGCCCAGGTGCTGGGGATCGACATCGGCGGAACCGGTATCAAGGGAGCGCCGGTCGACCTCGAGCTCGGCAGCCTCATCGGTGAGCGGGTCCGGATACCGACCCCGCATCCGGCGACCCCGGAGGCAGTCGCGGACGTGGTCGTGCAGGTGATCTCCCAGATCGGCGTCCCAGGACCGGTCGGGCTGACGCTCCCGGCCGTCATCCGGGGCGGCAAAGTCCAGACGACGGCCAATATCGATCCGGCCTGGATGGAGACGGACGCGGCCCAGCTCTTCGCGCGAGCGACCGGCCGCGACGTGAGGGTGGTGAACGACGCCGACGCGGCCGGGATCGCCGAGATGCGTTTCGGCGCCGGCAAGGGACGCAAGGGCGTCGTCGTGATGGTGACGCTCGGCACCGGTATCGGCAGCGCCGTCTTCTCCGACGGATACCTCGTGCCCAACAGCGAGTTGGGACACCTGCCGCTGCACCACGGGGATGCCGAGGACTGGGCCGCCGAGTCGGTGCGCGAGCACGACGACCTGTCCTGGAAGAAATGGGCGCACCGCCTGGAGACGTATCTCGATCTCGTGCAGCGGCTGCTGTGGCCCGACCTGATCGTCATCGGCGGCGGCGTCAGCAAGAAGGCCGACAAGTTCCTGCCGCACATCCAGCTCAGGACCGAGATCGTGCCGGCGCAGCTGTTGAACGATGCGGGCATTGTCGGCGCGGCGCTCTTCGCCCCGGCCGGGAAAGCTCACCCCTAGTCTGCCGTGCTCGGGTGCGAGCGCAGGGGAAGCACCTTCAGGGAGGCTCGCATTGAGCAGCAACGACCTGGACACCCTCTCCGTCAACACGATCCGCACACTGTGCATGGACGCCATCCAGGCGGCCGACTCCGGCCATCCGGGGACACCGATGGGCATCGCCCCGGTCGCGTACACGCTCTGGCAACGCTTCCTGCGCTTCGACCCGGCCAACCCGATCTGGCCCAACCGCGACCGCTTCGTGCTGTCGGAAGGACACGCTTCCGCGCTGCTCTGGTCGCTGCTCCACCTCACCGGCGTGCAGGCCGTCGACCCCGACTACGAGGTCCTCGGCCGGCCCGCCGTGAGTCTCGACGACCTCAGGACGTTCCGCCAGCTCGGCTCGCACTGCCCCGGGCACCCGGAGTACCGGTGGACCAGCGGCGTGGAGACCACGACCGGCCCGCTCGGCCAGGGTGTTGCGACCTCGGTCGGGATGGCGATCGCCGGGCAGTGGCTCGCCGCCCGGTACAACCGCGACGACTTCACCGTCTTCGACTTCGACGTGTACGCGATGGGGGGCGACGGCTGCATGATGGAGGGGGTCTCCTCGGAGGCTGCCTCGCTCGCGGCCCACCAGCGGCTGTCGAACCTCTGCTGGATCTACGACTCCAACCGGGTGACGATCGAGGGACACACCGACATCGCGTTCACCGAGGATGTGGCGGCCCGGTTCATCGGCTACGGCTGGAACGTCACCACCGTGGCCGACGCCAACGACCTGGAGGCCGTGGCCCGCGCGCTGCACACCTTCAAGTCCGAGCACGAGCGCCCGACGCTCATCGTGGTGCACAGTCACATCGGCTACGGGTCACCGGTCGAGGACACCCCGAAGGCGCACGGCGCGCCGTTCGGCGTGGAGGGCGTCAAGTCGACCAAGCGATTCCTCGGGATGCCGGAGGACAAGGACTTCTTCGTTCCCGACGGCGTCCACGAGCACTTCGCCGCAGGGATCGGCGCGCGCGGTCGCGCAGCCCGGACGAGCTGGGAGGCTCGGATCGAGGCCTACCGAACCACCCATCCCGAACTCGCCGACGAGCTGGACCGTATCCAGCGGCGTGACCTGCCGGAGGGCTGGGAGTCGGCGCTGCCGACCTTCCCGGCCGACCCGAAGGGACTCGCCGGCCGTGACTCCAGCGGCCAGGTGCTCAACGCGCTTGCCCAAGCCGTGCCGTGGGTGCTCGGCGGGTCGGCGGACCTGTCGCCGTCGACCAAGACCGACCTCAAGTTCCCCGGCGCCGGCGACTTCCAGGCCGATGACCGCTCGGGGCGCAACCTCCACTACGGGATCCGCGAGCACGCCGCCACCGCGATCACGAACGGGATGGCGCTGACCAAGCTGCGCCCGTACTGGTCGGGGTTCCTGATCTTCTCGGACTACGCACGCGGCGCGATCCGGCTTTCGGCGCTGATGGAGATCCCGGTCGTGCACATCTTCACCCACGACTCGATCGGGGTCGGCGAGGACGGTCCCACCCACCAGCCGGTCGAGCAACTCGCGTCGCTGCGCGCGATGCCGGGGCTGCTGGTGTTCCGCCCGGCCGACGCGAACGAGGTCGTCGAGACCTGGCGGGTCGTCGCCGCGCTGAAGCACGAGCCGGCGGTGCTGGTCCTTTCCCGTCAGGCACTGCCGACCCTCGACCGCTCCGAGATGGGGGCCGCATCCGGGGTGGCCAGGGGAGCCTATGTTCTGGTCGACGCGGGGGACGGCAAGCCCGACGTCGTCCTGCTGGCCACCGGGTCGGAGGTGCAACTCGCGCTCGCGGCCCTTGACGAGCTCGCCGCCGAAGGCCTGTCGGCTCGCGTGGTCAGCATGCCCTGCTGGGAATTGTTCGACCGCCAGCCCAAGGAGTACCGCGACTCGGTCATCCCGCCCGGGGTCAGGGCCCGGGTCGCCGTCGAGCAGGCGGCGACGCTCGGCTGGGACCGTTACGTCGGCGACGGCGGCGCCGTCGTCGGCATGCACACGTTCGGGGCATCGGCGCCGCTCAAGATGCTGCTGACCAAATTCGGCTTCACTCCCGAGAAGGTCACCCAGGTCGCCCGCGAGTGCGTGGCCGCCGAAAGGGAGCACCGCACGCTCAAGGACTAGGAGGCACCACATGGCGACAGACAAGCCCATGCAACTCGGGATGATCGGGCTCGGCCGGATGGGGGCGAACCTGGTGCGCCGGCTGATGCGGGACGGCCACCACTGCGTCGTGTCCGACGTCAACGCGGCCGCCGTCGCCGAACTGGCCGGCGAGGGCGCGACGGGCGCGGACTCACTCGGGGATCTCGTTGCGAAACTCGACAAGCCACGGGCCCTGTGGCTCATGGTTCCCGCTGCGATCGTCGACTCCATCCTCGACCAGCTCGAGCCGTTGCTGGAGCCCGGCGACATCCTCATCGACGGCGGCAATTCCTACTACCGCGACGACATCACGCGCGCCAGGCGTCTTGCCGACAAGTCACTGCACTATGTCGACTGCGGGACCAGCGGTGGGGTCTGGGGGCTGGAGCGCGGCTACTGCCTGATGATCGGCGGCGAGGACGAGGTCGTGGCCCATCTCGACCCGATCTTCAAGACGATCGCTCCCGGCGAGGGCAGCGCCGAGCCGACGCCGAGCCGCACCCGGACCGACGGCACCGCCCCGCACGGGTACCTGCACTGCGGGCCGAACGGCGCCGGACACTTCGTGAAGATGGTCCACAACGGGGTCGAGTACGGGATGATGGCCGCGATCGCCGAGGGTCTCAGCGTCATCAAGCGCGCGAACGCGGGCAAGAGCCGGCAGGAGGTCGACGCGGAGACGACGCCGCTGCGCGATCCGTGGGCCTACCAGTACGACATCGACGTCGGTGAGGTGGCCGAGGTCTGGCGGCGCGGCTCGGTCGTCGGCTCGTGGCTGGTCGACCTGATCGCCGACGCCTTCGCCAGTTCACCCTCCCTCGACGACTTCGCCGGGCGGGTCTCCGACTCCGGGGAAGGCCGCTGGACCGTCCTCGCCGCGGTGGACGAGGGCGTCCCGGTACCGGTCATCACCACCTCGCTCTACGAGCGCTTCGAGTCCAGGCAGGCCGGGGAGTTCACCGACAAGATCCTCTCGGCGATGCGCTCCGAGTTCGGCGGGCACGCCGAAAAGAAGGGCTGACCGCTGTGCATCACGAGCTCGAGGTCGTCGCCGACCCCGATGCGGTCGCCGGCACCGCGGCGGCGTTCGTGGCGCGGCCGGCCCGGGCCTGCGTGCGGGCCCGCGGCCGATTCACCTTCGCCGTCAGCGGGGGGCACACACCCTGGGCGATGTTCGCGCGGCTCGCCCATGAGGACCGCCCCTGGGAACAGGCGGGGGTGTTCCGGGTCGACGAGCGGGTCGCGCCCGACGGCGACCCGGACCGTAACCTCACCCACCGGCGGGAGAGCCTCGGTACGGCCCCGGCCGAGGTCATCGTGATGCCCGTGAACGACGCCGGCCTCGACGCGGCGGCCGCCGCCTACGGGGGGTCGCTGCCCGAGCGATTCGACCTCGTCCACCTGGGCCTCGGTCCGGACGGGCACACCGTCTCGCGGGTGCCGCGGGACCCGGTGCTCGAAGTCCCGGACCGGCCGGCGGCCCTGACGGCGCCGTACATGGGCCACCGGCGCATGACACTCACCCGTCCCGCGCCGGCTCGCGCCCAGCAGGTGCTCTGGTTCGTCACCGGTGCGGACAACCGCGAACCGCTCTCGAGGCTCGTCGCGGGAGACCGGTCGATTCCCGCCGCCCGGGTCGAGGCGGCGGCTTCGCTCGTCCTCGCGGACGCGGCGGCGGCCGGCCGGGGTCCTGCTCGCGCCGGCGCCCGGCCGCCGGCAGGACCATGATGACCGACCCCATTGCGGTGTCGGCTCCGTAAGGAGGATGAGGTGGCTTCGAACTCGTCGAACGTTCCCGCCGACGTGCTGGTCATTTTCGGGATCAGTGGCGACCTCGCTCGTAAGATGACGTTCCGCTCGCTCTATCGGCTCGAGCGACGCAAGCTGCTGACCTGCCCGATCGTCGGAGTGGCGCGCGACGGCTGGTCGGACGACGCGCTGCGTGACCACGCCCGCGCGGCGATCAAGGCAGCGGGCGAGCCGCTGGACGAGAGCGTCCTGGCCCGGTTCGCCGCCCGACTCAGCTATGTGCAGGGCGATTACGCCGACCCGGAGACCTACCATCGCCTTGCCCGGGCGGTCGACGGCAAGCGGCACCCGGTGTTCTATCTGGAGATCCCGCCGTCGCTGTTCGCCCGGGTGGCCGAGGGGCTGGCAGGCGTCGGGCTGACCAAGGGCGCCCGGGTCGTCGTGGAGAAACCGTTCGGGCACGACCTCGCGTCGGCGCGCGCGCTCAACGCCGAGCTGCGTCAGCTCCTCGACGAGGACCAGCTGCTGAGGATCGACCACTTCCTCGGCAAGGAGCCGGCGATGGACATCCAGTTCCTGCGGTTCGCCAACTCCGTGTTCGAGCCGGTGTGGAACCGCGACCACATCGCCTGCGTGCAGATCACCATGGCCGAGGACTTCGGGGTCGAGGACCGCGGCCATTTCTACGACCCCGTCGGCGCGCTCCGCGACGTCGTGCAGAACCATCTCCTGCAGCTGCTCGCCCTGGTGGCGTCCGAGCCGCCGTCAGCCGCCGATGCGGACGCGCTCCGGGACCGCCGGGTCGATGTGTTCCGGGCGATCCCCGACGCCGACCCGGCCCACTACGTCCGCGGGCAGTACGAGGGGTACCTGGAGGTCCCCGGCGTGCAGCCGCACTCGCGCACCGAGACCTTCGTCGGGTTGCGACTGGAGGTCGAGAACTGGCGCTGGTCCGGGGTGCCGTTCTTCATCCGCGCCGGCAAGTCGCTCCCCGAGCGAGTGACCGAGATCCGGATCGTCTTCAAGCGCCCGCCGCGGCTTGCGTTCGCGGAGCAGTTCGCACCCGAGCCCGGCCAGTGGATCCTGCGGATCGATCCGAGCCCCGGCGTGAACTTCCGCATCCAGGCCAAGCAGCCCGGCAAGCAGGACACGCAGCTGGTGGACCTCGACCTCCTCTTCGAGTCCGCGCTCGGGGAGGCACCCCAGCCGTACGAACGTCTGCTCAGTGATGCGATGCAGGGCAACGCGAGCCTGTTCACCCGTGAGGACTCGGTGGAGGAGACCTGGCGAATCGTCCAGCCACTGCTGGAGGCGCCCGGCGACCCCGAGCGCTACCGGCAGGGGACCTGGGGACCGGCGGCAGCGAGCAAGATCGTCGCCGGATATCCGGGCTGGTACGAACCATGGCTGCCGGCGAGGTCCTCCGGCAACGGCATCTGAGCCCTCGGCCCCAGGGCCGAGGACCCGCCCGCCCGGTACTCCTCCTGATCCGGGCGACACGCCGTGCACAGACCGGTGGCCACTGGGTACTCGACAGCGGACCCCCTTCACAGACGCGGTTCAGGAGAGACGATGGCGGGCTTCGGATACTTCCTGTCGTGCGAGGAGCACACCCCGGCGGAACTCGTCGACCAGGCGCGGATGGCCGAGCAAGCCGGTTTCGAGTCGCTGTGGATATCCGATCACTACCATCCCTGGCACGACGGCCAAGGCCAGAGCCCGTTCGTGTGGTCGGTGATCGGCGCGCTGTCCCAGGCGGTGTCGCTGCCGGTGGAGACAGCGGTGACCAGTCCGCTGGTGCGCACGCACCCGGCAGTGATCGCCCAGGCGGCCGCGACCAGCGCGGTACAGCTGGGCGGGCGCTTCCGCCTGGGCGTGGGCACCGGCGAGGCGCTCAATGAACACATCCTCGGGACCGTCTGGCCCGAGGCGCCGGTACGCCTGGAGATGCTGGAGGAGGCGCTCCAGATCATCCGGCAGCTGTTCACCGGGGAGCAGACCAGCCACCACGGCAGGCACTACACCGTGGAGAACGCCCGTCTGTACACGCTGCCCGACGAACCGGTGCCGATCGACGTCTCGGCCTTCGGCCCGCAGGCCGCCGAGGTCGCCGCGCGCATCGGCGACGGGCTGATCACGATGATGCCGGACGAGCCCCTGGTGGAGCGGTTCCGGCGCGGTTGCGGGGGCACCAAGCCGGTGTACGGCGGCCTCAAGGTGTGCTGGGGCACGGACGAACGGGCGGCGGTCCGCACCGCGCACCGGCTGTGGGCCACCGAGCAGCTGCCCGGCGAACTCCTGCAGGTCCTGCCCACCCCGGCCCACTTCGCCCAGGCGTCCCAGCTGGTCACCGAGGAGCAGGTGGCGCAGGCCGTGACCTGCGGCGACGATCCGGATGCCCATGTCGGGGCGCTGTCGGCGTTCGTCGACGCGGGGTTCGACACCGTGTACGTAAACCAGATCGGCAAGGATCAGCAGGGCTTCTTCGACTTCTACCGCACCAAGGTCCTGCCGCGGCTGCGGGACTGACCGCACGAGGTGGTGGACACCGTGTCCGGACCGGGAGAGACCGGCGGCAGCGCGCTCGTCGTGATCGACATGATCAACACGTACGAGCATGAGGACGCCGAGCTGCTGCTGCCCGCGGCCGAGCGGGTGGTACCGGTCCTGGCGGAGCTGATCGGCCGGGCCCGGGACGCGTGCGTACCGGTGATCTACGCGAACGACAACTTCGGCCTCTGGCGCTCCCATCACGGCGAACTGGTCGAGGCGGCGCTGTCCCGCCCGCACGCCGGCCTGGTCGAGCCGATCCGGCCGGACGACGACTCCCTCTTCGTGGTCAAGACCCGGCACTCGGTCTTCCACGACACGCCCATGTCGTACCTGCTGTGGCAACTGGACGTCGGAACGGTGGTACTGGCCGGGCAGGTCACCGAGCAGTGCGTCCTGTACTCCGCCCTCGACGCGCACATCCGCCATCTGGACGTCACGGTGCCGCGCGATGCCGTCGCCTCGATCCACCCGCATCTGGAGGCCGCCGCGCTGGAAATGATGGAGTGCAACATGGGTGCCCGGATTGTCCAGGCGATGGAAGTGAATTTCCGTGGTGGCCGGCGGCCCGCCCCGGAGGAAACGACGCACCATCCCGGAGGTCCGTCATGAGCCCGTCCCCGCAAGACGGGACCGCCCGTTCACCGACCTACCGCGATATCGCGCCTCTGATGCCGAGCCACCTCGGGGACCGACGGCTGGTCATGCCCGTCCGACGACTCGCGCGACGGCTTCGAGGACGCGCGGCGACCCGGGGGACCTGCTCACCGAGCTCGGCCTGTGGCCCGCGCTGATGACGACGGGGTCGCGCGGCCTCCATCTGCTGGTCCCACCGGACCGGCCCACGGAGGGACCGGCCCACGGACTTCGACACCGCCCGGCACTTCGGGGCGAGTCGCGCATAGGAAAGGTCGCCGGCACTGCGACCGCGGTCAGATTCCGTCTCCGGTAGGGGATTCGGGCTCGTCATCACCCTCGGCCTCGGCCTTTTCCCGGACGTCTCGCGGCGTGGGTGCGGTGATGTTCCGCTGCTCCGCAGACCGTTGCCGCGTCTCGTCGTCGACTGGAGGTGTGTCGTTTTCACCGGGGGTCTTCATGAGATTCTCGCTCTCACTCTCGGGGATTACCCTGTTCCGCCGCCTTCGGGTCCTTTTCGTGGGACTCCGCTCGCACGCCGTCGGCGACGCGTTTGCCGATGGTTTCGTCGATGTTCGACCAGTACTTGAAGGCACGTCCGAGGACGGGCTCACTGACCCCGTTGAGGAGGTGTCCCACGACGTTGTCGACCAGTCGGTCACGGGCCGCGTCGTCCATGACTTCGCGCACCAGCGTGCCGGGCTGCCCCCAGTCGTCGTCCTCGGGGTGGCTGACGTAGGCCGCGCGGACGATCTCGCCGTCCGCTTCCCAGCTCGGCGGGGAGTACCGGGCGGAGTCGGCCGCCGGGCCGCCCTTGGAGTTCGGGGCGTAGACCGGATCGGCGGTCTTCCGGTACGCCATCGCCCCGTCCTTGGAGTAGGAACGGACGTCGGCGACCGGGGCGTTCACCGGGAGCTGCTGGTAGTTCGCGCCGATGCGGTGGCGGTGCGCGTCCGCGTACGAGAAGAGACGGGCGAGCAGCATCCGGTCCGGGCTCGGCCCGATGCCGGGGACCATGTTGTTCGGTTGGAAGGCCGCCTGCTCGATCTCGGCGTGGTTGTCGGTGGGGTTGCGGTCGAGCGTCATCCGGCCGACCGGGATGAGCGGGTAGTCCCCGTGCGGCCACACCTTGGTGAGGTCGAAGGGGTTGAACCGGTAGCCCGCCGCCTCCTCGTACGGCATGACCTGCACATGCAGGGTCCAGCTGGGGAAGGCGCCGTCACGAATGTGCTCGAAGAGATCCCGGGTGTGGTAATCCGTGTCGATCGCGGCCATCTGGTCGGCCTCGTGCTGAGTGAAGCACTCGATGCCCTGGTCGGTCTTGAAGTGGTACTTCACCCAGAACCGCTCGCCGGAGGCGTTGATCCACATGTAGGTGTGGGAGGTGTAGCCGTTCATGTGGCGCCAGCTGCGCGGGATACCGCGGTCGCCCATCAGCCAGGTGACCTGGTGCGCGGACTCCGGAGAGAGCGTCCAGAAGTCCCACTGCATGTCATGGTCGCGCAGGTTGTTGTCGGCGCGGCGCTTCTGCGAGCGGATGAAGTGCTGGAACTTCATCGGGTCCTTCACGAAGAACACCGGCGTGTTGTTGCCGACCATGTCGTAGTTGCCTTCGCGGGTGTAGAACTTCACAGCGAAGCCGCGCGGGTCGCGCCAGGTGTCCGGGCTGCCGCGTTCGCCGGCCACGGTTGAGAAGCGCACCAGCAGGTCGGTGCGGGCGCCCGGCTGGAAGAGGGCCGCCTTGGTGTAGGCGCTGACGTCGTGGGTCACCTCGAAGCGGCCGAAGGCGCCGCTCCCTTTCGCATGTGGCTGGCGCTCGGGAATCCGCTCTCGGTTGAACTGCGCCATCTGCTCGATCAGATAGGCGTCCTGCAGGAGGATCGGCCCCCCGGGTCCCAGGGTCAGTGAGTGTTCGTCGCTCTCCACTGGAGCGCCCGAGTCGGTGGTGGTGGCGTGGATCTCCGTCATGACACTCCCCTTTTCGTCGGGCTTCGCAGTCGTTGCGCGGGACGAACGCAGAAAAGCGGGCGTCTGTCTCCGCCGTGATTCGGGACCCACAGGACGCGTGACCCCGAGCGGCCGCGCCAAACTTCTTCCGGACAACGGATCCCCTGCGACCCTGGGCCTCTTCTGGATCACCCGGTGGATCGCGCACCAGCAGGTTCACCATGCCGCGCACCTGCCCTGGGCGGACGGCTACGGCGTCGAACCTCGAGCGAAGGACGGCCCGGCATCCGTCAGTGGCCCGGAACGTGCACGTGCACTCCTCGCCGGCATGCTCGCTCATGATCGGTCTCCGGTCCTGACTGCCGAGCTGCAGTCGTCTCAGCGATGATCCGGTTTGTCCTCAATGAGAGGGGAAAGTCGGGGTGCATGAGGTTCACGAAACCGACGACCGGAACACGGCGAGCGCGAGGCGTTGCGCTCACGACAGTCATGGACGCCCTCGAAGGCCAGGAATCGCTCGACGGCATCGCCGGGACCGTACGCGAGGCCGTCCGTGGACTTCCCCTGGGCCAGGGCAGGGATGTGCTGCGAGGTCTCTGGCTCGGCCACCCGCTCCACCCCGTTCTGGTGCAACTGCCCATCGGCTCATGGAGCTCCGCCGCGATCCTGGACCTGTTCCCGGGTGAGAGTCGTGCGGCACGCCGTCTGGTGACGGTCGGCCTCGTCGCCGCGGGACCCGCGGCTCTGGCCGGCTGGGTCGACTGGGCGGAGCAGCGCCCCCGGCAGGCTCGTGTGGGCCTGGTGCACGCAGCGGCGAACATCGCCGCGGTCACCGCGTACGCCGCCTCACTGGCGGCGCGGACGAAGGGGCGCCATGCGCTCGGCCGCCTGCTCGGCTTCGGGGGGCTGACCATCGCCACGGCCGGAGGCGTACTGGGCGGTCACCTCGCCTATCGGCAGGCCGCGGGCGTCAACCACGCAGAAGCCGTGCCCGTGCTCGTCGAGCCCGGCTGGCACCGCGTCGGGAAGCTGGACGACTTTCCCGTGGGTGAGCCCGTACGGCGGACGGCCGACGAGGTGGCGGTGGTCGTTGTACGGGGCGAAGACGGGGTGCTGAACGCGCTGGCCGACCGGTGCAGCCACATGGACGGGCCGCTCCACGAGGGCAAGATCCTGGAGGGCTGCATCGAATGCCCGTGGCACGGAAGCCGGTTCCGGCTCTCGGACGGTGCCAACATCCAGGGTCCGGCGACGGCACCCCAACCGCGATTCGACTGCCGGGTCGCTCCTGACGGCACTGTAGAGGTCCGTCTCGCGAGCCCCTGAGAGGACCGAGGGAGGTCGCCACGCGTCGGGAGGTCAGCCCCGCCTCGCCGGCCGACGCGGTCACCGTCGTTCCCGCATCCAAGATCGCCCCGACCGTGCGAAAACCCGAGGCCACAGCGTAGAACAGCGGCATTGGGCCTAGAGCGGGATGCGGAGATCGAGCACGGAACCGGTGGCTCCGACCGGCCTCGCGTCCAGTTTCTCCAGGACGTGGAGCATCGGCTCGTTGCTCGCCGCCACCGTGGCGGCCAGCGAGTGGTGTCCCTCGCGGCGGGCGACGGTCGCCGCATGTTCGGCCAACGCGGTGCCAAGGCCCCTGGCCTGCCACGCGTCCTCGACCAGGATCGCGAGTTCCCCCACCCCTCGCTGATCGGTGCGCATGACGTTCGTCATGGCGATGATGTGGTCCGCGCGCTCGGCCGGAGCGGTCACCAGTGTGGTGCCGCGCTCCGGGCTGGACAGCTGACGCCATTCGGTGGGTGAGAGTCCGGACTTGCCCGCGTGGTATCGCAGGGCTCGGCTGCCCAGTGAGCAGCGGCGGTGCAAATCCTGGACCGGCACCAGATCGACGGAGGCCGCCTCCCGGGTTCGGGTGGCGGTTCCATCGGTCAGCGTGATCGAGTGGCCGTCGTCTCGACGGCCGGCGTCGGACATCGACGTTCTCCTCACATGGTGATCGTGTCTGCTGCGCCGCGGGTTCCCGGGACGCACGCGGCCTCGCTACCGCAGCAGTCTTTTGCCGGCTGCGGGCCGACTCAAGAGGACTTCACGTCACATCGATTGCGCTGCGCTCATGCTCGGTCACGTCGAGAAGTCGAAATTCGAGCGAGCCACCCTTCTGGCTCCGGACGCTGTTCAGCGCACTCGACCCCGCGCCTTCAGCGGCACCGGCGGCAGCTCCGGCGCCGGCAGCGGGTCCCCGTCATAGCCCTTGACCTCACCGAATCCCGACCCGCTCATCCATTCCTCACGGGCCTGCTCGATCTCCTCCTGCGTACGCCCGACGAAGTTCCACCACATGATCAGCTCCTCGGCGAACGGCTCGCCGCCCAGCAGCATGATCCCGGCGTCCGACTCGGCGCGCAGCGGGAGTTCGGTGCGGCCGCAGCCGAGGTAGAGCAGTGAGCCGGGCAGTACCGGCACCCCGTCCACGTGCACCTCGCCGGACATGGCCAGCACGCCGTACTCGAAGTCCGGTACGAGGGGGAGGCGGAGGTCGGCGCCCCGGCTGAGGGCGAGGTCGGCGCCGACGATCGGGGTGAACGTCGTACCGGGCGAGGACGATCCGTCGAGGTCGCCGAGGATCACGGTCGCGGTCAGACCGGGCGCGGTGACCGTGGGCAGTTCCGAGTGGTACTCGAACCTGGGGTCGGTGTGGCGGTGCTCGTCCGGGAGCGCGACCCACAACTGGGCGCCGTGCAGGAAGCGGGCGTGCGACCTGGGGCTCTCCTCGGAGTGGCTGATGGCCCGGCCCGAGGTCATCAGGCCCAGCTGCTTGGGCCGGATCGTCTGGAGGCTGCCGGTGGAGTCCCGGTGCAGCACTTCGCCCTCGTGCAGCCAGCTGACCGTCTGCAACCCGATGTGCGGATGCGGCGGGACCTGCATGCCGGGCTCGTCGGCGATGTCGTCGGGGCCGTAGTGGTCGACGAAGGCCCATGCGCCGATCATGCGTCGGCCGAGGTTCGGCAGCAGTCGGCGGACCTCGGTCGACTCCCCGAGTTTCACCAGGCGGGGGCTCAGCAGCTCGCGGACGGGTTCGGCGACGACGAATCCGCGGCCGCCGCACACGCTCGGCACGGGAGCGCGGTCAAGGTTGCTCATGCCGCCCAACTTAGCGTCAGGTCGTCTTCGTTGCCGAGCGTGTGGACGGGTGAGGCGCGAGGGGTGCAGGGGGCGGGGAAACCCGGGCCGGCTTGGTCAAGTCGATCGAGCGACGGACTACGGCGTCGGGGAGGCGGGGGTCGGAACGGCCGTGGACGGGCGGACGGGGCTGGGCTCCGGGGAGGGGGTGCCGATCGTCGGCCGGGGGGAGCGGGCCGGTTCGGCCGGGTGGGCCGGGCCGCCGCGGACGGTGAAGAACACCAGGGCCGCCACCGCGGCCAGGGCCAGCAGGGCCACCGTGACCCGGCGAACGGGCACCCGGCGGGAGCGGGCCGCTCCGGTCGGCGGGCGCAGCGGCCGCAGATCGGCCGGGCCGACGGACTGTGCCCGGGCGGCCAGGGCGGCCCGCAGCAGCTCCTCGACCGGCGTCGGCGCGGTCCCGGTGCCTGACTCGTTCATCGCAGACCCTCCAGACGTCGGCCGAGGGCGACCAGGGCCCTGCTGGCGGTGGACTTGACGGTGCCGCGCGACAGACCGAGCGTCGCCGCGATCTCGGCCTCGGACAGGTGCGACCAGTAGCGCAGGACCAGCACCTCACGCTGACGCGGGGTCAGCGTCCGCAGGGCCGCCAGCACCTCACGGTGGTCCTCGTGGAGCAGGACGTCCTCCTCCGGCGCGGGGGCATGCTGCTCCGGTTCGGGGGCGTGCGCCCGTACGGTCCTGCGCCGCCGCAGCACCGACCGGGCCGCGTTGACGACACTGGTCCGCAGATAGGCCTCCGGGTCGTCCAGCGAGCCGAGCCGGTGTCCGTGGCGGCGGAACAGCGCCGTGAAGGCGTCCTGTACGACGTCCTCTGCCGTCGGCAGGTCGTCCACCAGCAGCACCGCCAGGCGCACCAGGGACAGCCGGCGATGGTGGTACAACTCCTCGATCCCGGGAGGCCGTTCGGGGAGGGGCACTCCCTGTGCCCCGGTGCCGTCACCGCTGTCGCGGGGTTGCGGGGCCGCCGTCGTACCGGCGCGTACGCGCGTGAGGACGCGGGCCCGCAGCGCATGCGTGAACCTGCGCCAGGCCGGTGCGGACTCCGCAGTGCCGGCCCGGTCCCAGGGCAGGGCCGCCGCCGGTGGTGTCGCTGTCGTCATGGATCTCCCGACCGGGTGTGCGGGGAGCCGCACCGGGCGCCTCCCCGCACACCCGGCCTGCCTCAGTGGTGCTGCGGAACCGGCGCAGGCGCCGCGTGCCCTGTCGCGGGGACCGGACTCGGCGACGCGGTCCGGTGGCCGTGGGCGTCGGCGGGGCGGGGCACCGGCGCCGGGGCCGCCGTGGACGGGACCGGTGAGGGGGTGGCCGGCACGGGGTGCGGCGTCCCCGGGTGCGTGGTGGACGGCACCGGAGTGGGAGTGCCTGTGCGGGGGGCGGACGGA
Organism: Streptomyces sp. BK340; assembly: GCF_007827595.1. Taxonomy (GTDB): domain Bacteria; phylum Actinomycetota; class Actinomycetes; order Streptomycetales; family Streptomycetaceae; genus Streptomyces. The sequence continues at coordinate 66,678 of NZ_VISR01000003.1, read as the reverse complement.
ACCGGGGTCGGAGTGCCCGTGCGGGGGGCCGACGGCACCGGCGTGGGCGTCGCCGTACGGACCGGGGACGGCACGGGTGACGGCGTGGCACGGCCCGTCGAGACGTGGGATCCGGCAGCGGCGCCGGCCTGGACCGCCTGGGCGGTCACGGTGCCGCCTACGGCCAGGGCCGCGCCCACGGCGGAGACCCCCAGGGCGGTACGCAGCCTGCGGATGCGGCGAGGGCGGGGGACACGGTGTGCGGACATGTGTTCCTTCGGTTGCTCGGGTCGCTCGGACATTGGTCGAAGTGGAGGCCTCCACCCCGACAGACGTCCGACCCCGGGCGAGGTTGCAGGCGACGGCCGACCAATTTTCCGCACATGTGGTCGGCCGCCGCTCGGCAGTGCCGCGGCATCGGCCCGGCTGCGTCAGCCGGCTGTCTCAGCCCAGCTTCTTCAGCAGCTCCTCGGCGACCGGCGCCGAGGAGGCCGGGTTCTGACCGGTGACCAGGTTGCGGTCGACGACCACGTGCGGTGCCCACGGCTCGGCCACCTGGACCTCGACACCCGCCTCGGTCAGCCGGTCCTGGAGCAGCCAGGCGGCCCGCTCGGCGAGCCCGCCCTGCGTCTCCTCCGCATTGGTGAAGGCCGCCACCCGGTAGCCGGCGAAGGCGTTCGAGCCGTCCGCCCGCACCGCCGCGAGCAGCGCGGCCGGACCGTGGCAGACCACCGCCAGCGGCTTGCCCGAATCGAGGGCCGCGGTCAGCAGGCGGCCCGAGTCGGCGTCCGCGGACAGGTCCTCCATGGGCCCGTGCCCACCGGGGTAGAACACGGCGGCGAAGTCGTCGAGACCGACCTCCGCCAGCTTCACCGGTGCCCGCAGCTCGGTCATCTCCTCCAGGGCGCGCGCCACCCTGTCGGCCCCTTCCGGACCGCCGTTGAACTCGGGCGCGAGGCTCGCCCGGTCGACCGTGGGCACCACCGCGCCCGGCGTCGCGACGACGACCTCGTGGCCGGCGGCCCTGAGGGCGAGGTACGGGACCACGACCTCCTCGGCCCAGAAGCCGGTCGGGTGCCGGGTGCCGTCGGCGAGCGTCCAGTGGGTGGCGCCGGTCAGTACGAAAAGGATCTTCGACATGGGTGTTGTGCTCCCTGAACAGTGCGCTTGTGGAACGTGCGCTCGTGCCGCAAACGTAGGCGACACCACCCATAGGAAACCAATGAAGCGGCGAATGGCAGACATAGGATCCCCTATGGGTCAGGCGGGCCGCGATCCGGTGAATACTCGGCCTCGTGGACATCCCCGCTCTCGACCTGAACCTGCTGCGCACCTTCCTCGCGGTCTACCGCTCCGGCTCCTTCACCGGCGCCGCCCGTCTGCTGGGCCTGTCACAGCCGACGGTGACGACGCAGATGCGCACACTGGAACGGCAGACCGGCCGGGAACTGTTCGAACGGCTGCCGCGCGGGGTGGCGCCGACTCAGGTGGCCGAGGAACTGGCCGCCCGGATCGCCGCACCACTGGACGAGCTGGCCGCCGTCGCCGGTCCCGAGCCGCGCGAGGGAGCACGTCCGGAGCCCGTTCACCTCGCCGGGCCCGCCGAGTTCCTGTGCACGACCGTCCTGCCCGCGCTGGCCCCCCTCGTCGCCGAGGGCGTACGGCTGCGGGTGGCCACCGGGCTGACCGAACCGCTGCTGGACGAGCTGCGCGCGGGCCGCCACGACCTGGTCATCGCCACCGCCCGCCCGCGCGGCCGCACGCTCCACGCCGTGCCGCTGGCCGACGAGGAGTTCGTCCTGGTCGCCGCGCCCGTCTGGGCCGAGCGGCTGACGGACCGGCTGCCTGCCGAAGGACCGGCCGCCCTGCACTCCGTACCCCTGATCACCTACGCCGAGGATCTGCCGATCGCCCGCCGCTACTGGCGGCACGTGTTCGGCCGACGCCTCTCCTGCACCGCCGCCGTGACCGTGCCCGACCTGCGCGGGGTGCTGGCGGCGGTGCTCGCGGGAGCGGGGTTCAGCGTGCTGCCCCGCTATCTGTGCGCCGACGAGCTGGCGTCGGGCGCGCTCGTGGAACTGCTGGCACCGGAGGACCCGCCGATCAACACGGGCTTCCTCGTCCAGCGTCCCGGCGCCTCGGACAACCCCGACGTGGTCCGCGTCCGCGAGCTGCTGCTGCGGTCGGGACGGACCTGGTAGCTCACTCGCCGGCACCGGACGGCCGCCCCGGTGCCGGCAGTGACCGGATCTCCACGTCGTGCCGCTCACCCCGGTAGAGGTAACTCTCCCTGAGGACGGCGTCCTTGTGCATGCCGAGCCGCCGGGCCACCGCGTTGCCGGGCGCGTTCTCCGGCGACACCCACCACTCGACGCGGTGGATGCCCCGCTCCCGGACCGCCCGGTCGATGAGCACCCGGGCCGCCCGGGTCACCGCGTTGCCGGGCGCGTTCTCCGGCGACACCCACCACTCGACGCGGTGGATGCCCCGCTCCCGGACCGCCCGGTCGATGAGCACCCGGGCCGCCCGGGTCACCAGGCCCCGGCCCACGGCCGCCGGCTCCAGCCGACAGCCCGCCCCGGCGGTGCCCTGCGGCACGTCCATCCGGCGCAGGATCACCGCCCGACGAGCGTGCCGCCGTACCGGATCCCGCGGATACGGACGGCGTCGGCCGCCTCCTTCTCGGCGCACGCCTGAAGGAACGCCCGGGCCGACACGGCATCCGGGACCACGTCCGGCAGCCCGTTGTACCGCCCGATGAACTTCCGCCCCCGGTCCACATGGGCGAGGAACTCCCCGGACCGGGACGTCTTCGACGCCGGACTGCGACCGGCCGTCCTGCGCCGGTGGCTGTCACCGTGTCAGAGTGGGCACCGGCAGGCATGACGGTCCGTCGGCGGAGGATGCTGATGCAGCTCGTGCACACGGGATTTCTGCTCGGAACCGGGCTCTTCTGGAGTGTCGCGTACGTGCTGCTGATCCGCACGGGGCTGCGGGAGCGCACGTTCGGGATGCCTGTCGTCGCGTTCGCGACGAACATCAGCTGGGAGTTCATGTTCGCGTTCGTGCGGCCGCCGTCCGGGGTCATGCACGTGATCAACATCGTCTGGTTCTGCTTCGACCTCGCCATCGGCTACACCGTCGTACGCTTCGGTCGGTCCGAATTCCCCTACCTGCCGGACCGGTTGTTCCTGCCCGCGCTGGCCGTCCTGCTCGCCCTCGCCTACCCGGGCATGAACTACGCGTCCGAGCAGTTCGACGAGGGGGTCGGTGCGCTCACCGCGTTCGGCAGCAACCTGGCCATGTCCGGGATGTTCCTGGCGATGGCGGCCGCACGCCTGGGCACGCGCGGCCAGTCGGTGGGAATCGCCGTGACCAAGCTGCTGGGCACCGCCTGCGCCTCGCTCTCGATGCTCACCGACCCCGACGGGGATCCACGCTACGACAACGCCCTCATGTACTACCTCTACATCGGCTGCCTCGTCCTCGATCTCGCCTACGTCTGCGCGGTGTTCACCGTGGGGCGCGTCGAGCGGACCGGCGACGGGGGCGGGGTGCCTGCGCAGGGCGCCGTGCGGGGCTGACGCGTATGGGGAGACGGTGGGGGCGGAAGTGCCGACCCGAGGGAGACAACGTTGTCTTCCCGCGCTCCGCCCTCCGCCCGAATGGCGGCTCCCAGTTGACGGGCACACGATGGTGTCGTGGGGTGCGGCCGCCGCCGGAACGCCGGTGCCGCCGGGGACGGCGACCCGCCCCGGCCGTGGTGAGCGGCAGGAAGGGAGGACACCGTCATGTTGGAAGTGAAGACGGTAGACAAGCCCGACGAACGGCGTGACTTTCCCCGGGGCCATCTCGAAGCCGTCCACCTGACCGGGCTCGACTTCGCCGTCGGCACGTTCGAACCGGGCTGGCGCTGGTCCGAGTCCGTGGCACCGATCGCGGGCACCGAAAGCTGTCAGTTCCCCCACAGCGCCTATGTCGTTCAGGGCCGCCTGCACATCCGCATGGACGACGGCGGTGAGGGTGAGGTGGGCCCCGGTGACGTCTTCATGTGCCCGCCCGGGCACGACGCGTGGGTCGTGGGCGACGAGCAGGTCGTGGTGTACGACTTCGCGGGACCCACGGCGACGGACTACGCGAGGGCGAAGGGGACCTGACCCGTCCCGCACGTGCCCCGCGGTGGGCCCGTCACCGCGGGGCATCCGTGTGCCGTGGCACCCGTGCGTCGAGGCCGCCCCGTCAGACCGTGACGACGACCTTCCCGCGCGCGTGCTCCTCCTCCAGGTACCGGACGGCCTCGGGCGCCTCGCCCAGCGGGTACGTCCGGTCGATCACCGGGGCGAGCCTGCCGGAGTCGGCCAGCTCGCGCAGCTCCGCCAGCACCGCCTTGCTCGGTGCCGGGCCGACGAGCGGGCGCAGCCGCTGACGGACGAACGGGGAGAGCGCGAGCCCCTGGAGGATGAGGACGGGAGCCCCGAGGAACTGCCCCGGGCTGCCCCCGCTGCCGAGCACGAGCGTCCCGGTGGGCGTGAGGGCGCGCCGGAGGCCGGCGATCCCCTGGCTGGCCGCGAGGTCGAGGACGACGTCGTACCGCCGCCCGCTGCGCGTGAAGTCCTCCCGCGTGTAGTCGACGACGTGGTCCGCGCCCAGCGAGCGGACCAGCTCGGCGTTGCGCGTGCTGCACACGCCGGTCACCTCCGCGCCGAACGCCTTGGCGATCTGCACGGCGAACGTGCCGACCCCGCCGGAGGCGCCGTTGATCAGCACATGCTGCCCCGACCGCAGCCCCGCCACGTCCCGCAGACCACGCAGGGCGGTGTTCCCGGCCAGCGGCAGGGTCGCCGCCTGTGCGAAGGTCAGGGCGGCGGGTTTGCGCTCCACCCAGGCGTCCGGGACGCACACGTACTCCGCGAACGTGCCGTCGACCTCGCCGAACACCTCGTCGCCCAGACCGAGATCCCGTACGTTCCGGCCGACCGCCGCCACCTCGCCCGCGAAGTCCCGGCCCCGGATCCGGGCCCGGGGCGCCCGCGGTCCGAGCGCCAGCCGGGCGACGTACGGGTCACCGCGCATGAGGTGCCAGTCGTACGCGTTCAACCCGGCGGCCCGCACCCGCACCAGCACCTCGTCGTCACCGGGCACCGGCTTGTCCACGTCCCGCAGTTCCAGCACGTCCGGTGAGCCGTACCGGTCCTGGACCACTGCCTTCATGTTCTCCCCCCTCGTTCCGTACCCGCAGGCTAGAGCGAGGCACGCCGGCCGGACATCGGGGAAGCGCCGTAGTCCGGGGGAAGGACGAGCGCGGGTGCGTGTAGGGGACCGGTGTCTCAGCGGGGGTGGGTGACGGCCCCCTCCTCGGCGTACGCGACGGCGTCCGCGTGCCCGAACAGGCCGGGCAGCCCGCCGGTGTGCACGAACACGGTCTTCTCGCCCGGCCGTACGTCACCGTCCCGCACGGCGGCCGCCAGCCCGGCCAGGGCCCGGCCGGTGTAGGTCGGGTCGAGGACGATCCCCTCGGTGCGGGCGGCGAGCCGGAGCGCCTGAGCCACCGGACCGGTCAGCGCCGCGTACCCGCTGCCCACCTGGTCCCGGCGCACCCGCAGCCGGTCCGCCACGACCTTCTGCGCGGTCAGCGGGGCCGCGAACTCCTCGACCGCGGCGGCCGGGTCCGCCAGCGCGCCCACGTCGACACCGAGCACCGACTCCGTGCCGAGGGCGGCGACCAGCCCCGCCATCGTGCCGCCCGAGCCGAGCGCGACCACCGCCGTCCGCAGGCCGGGCACCTGCGCGTGCAGCTCCTCGCCGCACCGCACGTAGCCCCGTGCGCCCAGCGTGCTGGACCCGCCGAACGGGATCAGCGCGGGGCGGGCACCGCCGGCCCGCAGCCGCGCGCACACCTCGGCCGCCGCGGCGTTCAGTCCGGCCTGGTCCACGTCGCCCGCCCAGGCGAGCCGGGCTCCCAACAGGCCGTCCAGGGCGAGGTTCCCGGACCGGGACGGCCCCGGCGAGCCGCGCAGTACGAGGACGGCGTCCAGGCCCAGCCGGGCGGCAGCGGCGGCCGTCAGCCGGGCGTGGTTGCTCTGCGCGGCGCCCGTGGTCACGAGCGTGTCCGCGCCCTCGGCCAGGGCCGCGCCCGCGAGCCACTCCAGCTTGCGGATCTTGTTCCCGCCACCGCCCAGGCCGGTCAGGTCGTCCCGCTTGACCCACAGGTCGTCCGGACCGAGCCCGAGTGCGGCGGCGAGCCGGGGCGCCGGTTCGACGGGCGTCGGGAAGGTGCCGAGCTGCACGGGCTGGTGGCTCATGTCGTACGTCCTCGTCTGCCGGGCGGATGCCGGACGGTGCTGGGAGCTGGTGGACCGATCGCCGGCCGATGGCGAGCGGCTGCCGAGCGTACGGCGGGCGGCGAGGCCCAGTCGATCATGCCCGGCCGGTCCGCGTCACACCGGCAGCAGCCGCCCGATCAGCGCGCCGAGCTGCCGGGCCGTGCGGCACTCGTGCATCTCCACCAGCTCGGCGTAGGCGGGCGCCGCCGAGTCGCCGGTACCCCACTGGGCGCGCGGCTCGGGGTTCAGCCAGTAGACGCGCCGGGCGCTCCGGGCGAGTTCGCGGACGGCGGGCAGGTTCGGGTCGCTCATGTTGGTGCGCGCGTCACCGAGGACGAAGACGGTGGTGCGCGGGCCGACGGCGGCGCCGTACCGCTCGGTGAACTCGCCCAGGGCGACGCCGTAGTCACTGCTGCCGTGCCAGCCGGTGAGTGTGGCCTCCGCACGGATCCGGGCGCCGAGCCCTTCCGGGTCGGCGCGGCCGTGGTCGAGCAGACCGGTCACCTCGTCGAGGCGGTTGACGAAGGCGAACACCCGTACCTTGCTGAACTGGTCGTGCAGCGCCTGCACCAGCAGCATCGTGAAGTCCGAGAACCCGGACACCGACCCCGACACATCGCACAGCAGCACCAGTTCTGGCCGGGCCGGACGGCGTCGGCGCAGCACCGGCCGCATCGGCACCCCGCCCGTGGACAGCGAGGAGCGCACGGTGCGGCGCAGGTCGATCGTGCCGCGCGCGGCACGGCGCCGGCGTGCGGCCAGCCGGGTCGCGAGCTTGCGTGCCAGCGGCTGCACCGTCCGGCGCAGCTCGGCCAGTTGGTCCCGGCCGGCGTACAGGAAGTCCAGACGGTCGGCGGTCGGCGCCACGGCCCGCCGGGCGATCTCGTCCCGTCCGCGCAGCTCGGCGACCCGGCGCCGCGCCTCCACCGCGACCAGCTGCCGGAACGCCTCGATACGGCGCCGGATCTCGTCGTCCAGCAGCCGGTCCGCGAACCCCGCGCCCCCGTCCCGGCCCCTGATGTCGGCCCGCACCCGGGCCAGCAGGGTCTGCGGGCGGAGCCGGTCCAGGGTCTGGTACGCCGACCAGCCGTCCGACCCGGGCGCGTTCCCGTACCCGCCCATGCCGTCCACCGCCTCGGCCGCCAGCCCGGCCATCAGCGACCGGTCGTCGGCGGCCAGCGCCTCGGCGAGCCGGTCGCGCAGCTCGTCCCGGCCCGCCTGTTCCGTGCCCGGACCGCCGACGCCGCGCGGGAAGTACAGGTCGAAGACCGGATCGAACACCGCCCGCTGCCCCGGACCGTGCAGCAGGGTCGCGGCCAGGCCCTCCCGCAGCAGGTCCCGGTCGGCGAACCCGAGGGCCTCCACGGCGAGGGCCGCGTCGACGGTCTCGCCGGTGCCGATCCGGACGCCGTGCGCGCGCAGGGCCCCGACCAGACCGGTGACCCGCTCCTCGACACCGCTCACAGCGCTTCCAGGTCCAGCTTGGCCGCGGCCTTCTGCACGTCGTCCTGGTGCTTGAGGATCACACCCAGGGTGTCGCGCACGACGGTCTCGTCCAGGGTGCCGGCGCCCAGGGCCAGGAGGGTGCGCGCCCAGTCGATGGTCTCCGCGACCGACGGCACCTTGCGCAGGTCCATCGCGCGCAGCGCCCCGACCACCCGCACCACCGACTCGGCCAGCGCCGCGTCGAGCCCGGGCACCTTCAGCCGGACGATCCGCCGCTCCAGCTCCTCCTCGGGGAACCCGATGTGCAGGAACAGACAGCGGCGGCGCAGCGCCTCGGACAGTTCGCGGCCCGCGTTGGAGGTGAGTACGACGAAGGGGCGGCGGGTCGCGGCGATGGTGCCCAGCTCGGGGACCGTGACCTGGAAGTCGCTGAGCACTTCCAGCAGCAGGCCTTCCATCTCCACGTCGGCCTTGTCGGTCTCGTCGATCAGCAGCACGGTCGGCTCGTCGCCGCGGATCGCGGTGAGCAGCGGGCGGGGGAGGAGGAACTCCTCGCTGAAGATGTCGGTGCGGGTCTCGTCCCAGCTCTCGTCGCGGCCCGCGCTGATGCGCAGCAGCTGCTTGGCGTGGTTCCACTCGTACAGCGCCCGGGACTCGTCCACGCCCTCGTAGCACTGCAGCCGTACCAGCCGGGCCTCCGTGACCTGGGCGACGGCCTTGGCCAGCTCGGTCTTGCCGACGCCTGCGGGGCCCTCCACCAGCAGCGGCTTGCCCAGCCGGGCGGCGAGGAAGACGGTCGTGGCGACGGCGGGCGAGGCGAGGTACCCGGTCTCGGCGAGTCGCGCGGAGACATCGTCGACGGATGAGAACAACGGGGCCTCCGGCTGGTTCGGTATCTGCGTCCGGTCTGCGTCAGGGAACTATCTAAGCGCTTGTTCACCTACCTTGTCACGGAATTCCTCGGGCGTCCGGCGGGATGTATACCGATCGGTTTCCTTTCGTCCCGGACGCGGTAACCTCGCCGTATGCCCACCACGGACAAGGCGTCCTCCCGAGACCGGCTGCTCGACGCGGCCGACCGGCTCTTCTACCGCGACGGTGTCTCCGTCGGCGTCGAGGCGCTGTGCCGTACGGCCGGCGTCTCGAAGCGGTCGATGTACCAGCTCTTCGAGAGCAAGGACGAGATGCTGGCCGCCAGCCTCGAGCGACGCCTGCCCCGCTACCAGGCCCTGCTGATGCCCCCCGACCCGGTGGCCGGGACACCGCGCGAGCGCATCCTGTACGTCTTCGAACAGGTCGAGAAGGCCTCCGCCGAACCCGACTACTGCGGCTGCCCCTACCTGGCCGTACTGGTCGAGCTGAAGGACCCGGAGCACCCGGCGAGCCAGGTCGCCCGCGCGGCCAAGGAGCATCTCGCGGAGATGTTCCGCACGCAGGCGGAGGAAGGCGGCGCCCGGGACCCCGAGCTGCTCGCCCGCCAGCTGATGCTGATCTTCGACGGGGCCAGCGCCCGCGCCGGAGCCCGCGTGGAACGACTGGACGACGGACTCGTCACCGCGACGGTGACCGCGCTCATGGACGCCGCCGCGATGCGGTAGCCCGCACCGGACGGCCCCACCCCGTACGGGCCACCACAACGCGCCGCCCCGCTCGCCCGCCCGGTGCAATGGATGCGTGACCGCGCCCCCGGACGACTGCCTCGCGCGCAACGAGTGGATCTGCGGCGCCTATCTGACCACCCGCCGCCAGATCCTCCTCGACGCGGTCGTCCAGCACCTCCGGCTGACGTCGGTGTCGGTCCTCATCGGGCTCGTCATCGCCCTGCCGCTCGCGGTACTGGCCCGCCGCTGGGCCTTGGCGGCCGGTCCGGTCCTCGGCGTGACCACGATCCTCTACACCATCCCGTCCCTGGCGATGTTCTCCCTGCTCCTGCCCCTCTACGGCCTCTCGGCCACCCTGGTCGTCGCGGGACTTGTGCTCTACTCGCTCACCCTGCTGGTGCGCAACATCCTGGCCGGGCTGCGCGCGGTCCCCGAGGAGACCCGGCAGGCGGCGCGCGGCCTCGGCTACGGTCCGATCCGGCTGCTGCTCACCGTCGAGCTGCCCCTGGCCCTGCCCGCCGCGATGGCCGGGCTGCGCATCGCGACCGTCTCGGCGGTCTCCCTGGTCACGGTCGGCGCGATCGTCGGCTTCGGCGGCCTCGGCAACCTGATCTACTCGGGCATGAACACCTACTTCAAGGCCCAGGTGCTCACCGCGTCCGTGCTGTGCGTACTGATCGCCGTCACCGCCGACCTCCTCCTGCTCGGCGTGCAGTGGCTGATCACCCCCTGGGCGAGGGCGGCCCGCGGATGAACACCCTCGGTGCCGCCTGGGACTGGCTGGCCGACCCCGCCCACTGGTCCGGCGACGACGGCGTCCGGCACCGGCTGCTCCAGCATCTGGTGCTCACCGTCGTCTGCCTGGTCATCAGCTGCCTGATCGCGCTGCCCGTCGCGCTGGTCCTCGGCCACCTGGGCAGGGGCGGCGCGCTCGCCGTCAACATCTCCAACGTCGGCCGGGCCGTCCCCACCTTCGCGGTGCTGGTCCTGCTCCTGCTGACCCCGGTCGGGAAGTGGGGCGAGGGGCCGACCGTGGTCGCCCTGGTGCTGTTCGCCGTGCCGCCCCTGCTCACCAACGCCTACGTCGGCATGCGCGAGGTCGACCGGAGCGTCGTACAGGCGGCGCGGGGCATGGGGATGACCGGGCGGCAGACGCTGTTTCACGTGGAGCTGCCCCTTTCGCTCCCGATGGTCCTCAACGGGGTGCGGATCGCCGCCGTCCAGCTCGTCGCCACCGTCACCATCGCCGCACTCGCGGGCGGCGGCGGACTGGGCCGGATCATCACGGCCGGCTTCAACCTGGCCAGCACGCCCATGGTGGTCGCCGGGGCCCTCCTCGTCGCCGTGTTCGCGCTGGTCGTCGAGGCCGTCTTCGAGGTCTCCGAACGCCTGGCACCGGCCTGGGCCAGGGGCGGCCGATGAGAGGCCGCACCGCGATCACGGCGGCCGGGCTCCTCGCCCTGACCGCCTGCTCCACCGGCCCCTCCCTGGAGAACCGCGGCGCGGTCACCGCATCGCCCGGTGACAGCCACCACCTGACCATCGGCACGGCCGGCTTCACCGAGAGCGACCTGCTCGCCCAGCTGTACGCCCAGCTGCTGAACCAGGCCGGTTACAAGACCTCGATCATCACGGTCGCCAACCGGGAGCTGTACGAACCGGCCCTGGAGGCCGGTCAGATCGACGTCGTGCCCGAGTACGCGGCCACCCTCGCCGACTGGCTGAACGCCAAGACCCACGGCGCCGACGCGAAACCCGTCGGCTCACCCGACCTCGACGCCACGATGAAGGCCCTGCGGAACCTCGCCGCACCCCGCGGACTCACCGTCCTTCCGCCCGGTCGCGCGGTGGACCAGAACGCCTTCGCGGTGACCGCCGACTACGCCCGCCGGCACCACCTCAAGACCCTCAGCGACCTCGGCGCCTCGAAGCTGAAGGTACGGCTCGCCGCCGGTGACGAGTGCGTCCAACGTCCTTACTGCGAGCCGGGGCTGAAGAAGGTCTACGGCATCGACATCACCGGGGTCGACCCGAAGGGCGTCGGCACCACCCAGGCCAAGCGGGCCGTGCAGGACGGCCGCGACCAGATGGTGCTGACCACCTCGACCGACGCCACCCTCGACCGGTTCGGCCTGGTCCTGCTCGCCGACGACAAGCACCTGCAGAACGCCGACCACGTCGTCCCGGTCGTCAACCGCGCCCGCGCGGGCAGCGCGGGCGTGGCCAAGGCGCTGGGCAGGCTCAACGACGTCCTCACGACCGCGGACCTGGCGGACATGAACCGGCAGGTCGACAGCTGGCGCCGGCTGCCTGCCGAGGTGGCCCGGACCTACCTGCAGGACAAGGGCCTGCTGAAGTGACGGCCCGCCTCACGCGTCCGAGACCGAGTCGAACGCCACCTGCCCCCGCGCGACACCCCGGGCGTCCGCGTCCACCGAGCGGCGCAGCGCCTCGTGCAGCTTCGCCGGGGTCAGCACGCCCAGGAAGCGGGCCCCGTCCAGCACGGCGACCCACCCGGCGTCGTACTGGAGCATCACCCCGAACGCCTGCTTCAGCGGGGCACCCACCGGCACCCATGCCGTCATCCGGTGCGCGCGGTCCCCGACCGTGCCGCCCGCGGCCAGCTCGTCGATGCCGACCCAGCCGTGCAGATCGCCGTGCGCGTCGAGGACCACCGCCCACCGGGCACCCTCGGCCCGCAGCCGCTGCACGGCACGCTCGGCGGACTCGGCCGGCCGGGCCACCGGCGGCTGTTCGAGATCGTCCGGCTCGATCTCGGTGACCGACAGCCGCTTCAGCCCCCGGTCCGTGCCCACGAAGGAGGCGACGTACGGCGTGGCGGGCGAGCCGAGCACCGCACCCGGCGTGTCGAACTGCTCGATGCGCCCCTGTCCGTACACGGCGATACGGTCACCGAGCCGGACCGCCTCCTCGATGTCGTGCGTGACCAGCAGCACCGTCTTGCGCACCGCGGCCTGCATCCGCAGGAACTCGTCCTGCAACTGCTCCCGCACCACGGGGTCCACCGCGCCGAACGGCTCGTCCATCAGCAGCACCGGCGGATCGGCCGCGAGCGCCCGCGCCACGCCCACGCGCTGCCGCTGGCCGCCGGAGAGCTGCTCCGGATAGCGCGGCCCGTACGTCTTCGGGTCGAGGCCCACCAGATCGAGCAGCTCTGCCGCCCGGGCCCGCGCCTTCGCCCGCTTCCAGCCGAGCAGCGCCGGCACGGTCGCCGTGTTGTCCAGCACCGTGCGGTGCGGGAAGAGGCCCACCTGCTGGATGACATAGCCGATCCGGCGGCGCAGCCGCACCGGATCCACCCGCGCGACGTCCTCACCGTTCACGAAGATCCGGCCGGAGGTCGGCTCGATCAGCCGGTTCACCATCATCATGGTCGTCGTCTTGCCGCAGCCCGAGGGACCCACGAGCGTCACGAGTTCGCCTTCGGACACCTCGAAGGAGAGGCCGTCCACCGCCGTCGTACCGTCCGGATACCGCTTGGTGACCTGCTCGAACCGGATCATTCCCTCACGCTAGCGGGACCGCTCGCGCCGGCGCGCCAAGGAGAGGGCGGCGGAGTGTCAGCCCAGGAGGACGACCTCCAGGGTGCGGGGGCCGTGCACACCCTCGACCCGGTCCAGTTCGATGTCGCTCGTGGCCGACGGGCCGGAGATCCAGGTCAACGGGCGGGCCGGATCAAGACGGTCGAGGGCCCGGGGGACAGAGGGAACGACCTGCTCGGGGACGCGGACGACGCAGATGTGGTGGTCGGGGATCAGGCTGATCCGGCGCCGGCCCTGATCGGGACCGCCGTCCAGGACGATCGTGCCGGTCTCGGCGATCGCGACCGCGCAGCCCGTGACCACGCTCTCCACCCCGTCCAACTCGTGAGGCGTGCTCACCGCACGGTCGTGGACCCGAGTGGGACCGGCGGCCGACATCCACTCCGGCGGGAGCCCAGGGGGGACGAGCACGTACCGCGACCCGCGCTGGGCGAGCAACCGCATGATGAGGTCCGGGAGTTCCTCGTCAGTGGTGCGGTGCACGATCGCCCGGTAGTCCGCCAGGTTCTCCGCGAGCAGGTTCACCGTCTCCTCGACGGTGCGCTCGCCGTGCTCCCGCAGATACTCCCGGGAAACTGCCCGCTCGTACGGCGTGTCGTCCGGTGGCACGTCCGCCAGGGCGCGCCGTACGCGGCCCAGGATCCGCTCTCTGCTGCTCACTTCGCGCCCTTCTTTCCGCCGTCCGTGCGCTGCCACCAGTCCCGGAACGGTTCCGCGGGCACCGGTGGCAGGTCGCGGGAGGCGCTCCAGGCCTTGCCGGGGCCGGGGAGTGATCGTGGGTGGAAACGGCGGGTCCGCGAAGCGATCCGCTGCCCCGCCCGCAACGCCCCCGGATGTGCGAACGCCCAGCGGGCCGCCCGCATGGCCGCCCGCTCGGCCGCGTGCCCCTTCGCGGGCTTCAGGACCACCCTGTTGCCCTCCCGGACCGCCGGACCGCCCTCCACGACCCGCTCCCGCAGATGCACCAGCACCTCGGGGATGTCGATGGCGACGGGGCAGACCTCGTAGCAGGCGCCGCACAGCGAGGACGCGTACGGCAGCGAGGCGTCGATCTCGCTCGCCGTGCCCCGGAGCTGGGGGCTCAGGATCGCCCCGATCGGGCCCGGGTAGACCGACCCGTACGCGTGCCCGCCCGCCCGCTCGTACACCGGGCACACGTTCAGGCAGGCCGAGCAGCGGATGCAGCGAAGCGCCTGGCGGCCGACCCGGTCGGCGAGGGTGTCGGTGCGGCCGTTGTCGAGCAGGACCAGGTGGAAGGTCCGCGGTCCGTCCTCGTCCGTCGTGCCCGTCCACATGCTCGTGTACGGGTTCATGCGCTCGGCCGTGGAGGAGCGGGGGAGGGTCTGCAGGAAGATCTCCAGGTCGCGCCAGGTGGGGACGATCTTCTCGATGCCGACGACCGAGATCAGCGTCTCCGGGAGGGTGAGGCACATCCGGCCGTTGCCCTCGGACTCCACGACCACCAGCGTTCCGGTCTCCGCGACCATGAAGTTGGCGCCGGAGATGCCGACCTCGGCGCGCAGGAACTTCTCCCGCAGGTGCAGCCGCGCGGCCTCGGCGAGTTCGGCGGGTGTGTCGGTGAGGCCTTCGGGGGCGGGGCGGCCCCACTCGCCCATCTCCCTGCGGAAGATGTCCCGGATCTCGCCCCGGTTGCGGTGGATGGCCGGGACCAGGATGTGCGAGGGCCGGTCCTTGCCCAACTGCACGATCAGCTCGGCGAGATCGGTCTCGTAGGCGCGGATGCCCTCCGCCTCCAGAGCCTCGTTGAGACCGATCTCCTGCGTGGCCATGGACTTGACCTTGACGACCTCCGACTCGCCGGTGGCCAGGACGAGTTCGGCGACGATCCGGTTCGCCTCGTCGGCGTCCGCCGCCCAGTGGACCGTACCCCCGGCGGCCGTGACCGCCTCCTCCAACTGCACCAGATAGCGGTCCAGATGGCGCAGGGTGTGGTCCTTGACGGCCCGGCCCGCCTCCCGCAGCTCCGCCCAGTCGGACAACTCGGCGACCGCCCTGGCCCGTTTGGCGCGGATGGTGTGCGTGGCGTGGCGGAGATTGCCGCGCAGGGTCTGGTTGCCGACGGCATCGTGCGCCGCCTCCGGAAAGGCCGGCATGCCGACGAACGTCCCGCTCATACCGCCGGTTCCTCCTCCGTGCTCGCCAGGATCTCCGCGATGTGCACCGGCCGCATGCCCACCTGGAGCCGGGTCATGGTCCCGCCGATGTGCATCAGGCACGAGTTGTCGGCCGCGCACAGCACCTCGGCGCCGGTCGACTCCGCGTTGCGGACCTTGTCGGCGCCCATCGCCGCCGAGACCTCGGCGTTCTTCAACGCGAAGGTCCCGCCGAACCCGCAGCACTCCTCGGCCCCCGGCAGCTCGGCCAACTCCAGCCCCCCGACGGCCTGCAGGAGCCGCCGGGGCCGGTCGCCGAGCCCGAGACCGCGCAGGCCGTGACAGGTCGGATGGTAGGTGACCTTGTGCGGGTAGTACGCGCCCACGTCCGTCACGCCCAGCACGTCCACCAGGAACTCGGTCAGCTCGAAGGTCCTGGGGACCACGGGCGCCAGCGTCCGGGCGAGGCCGTCCCCGCGCCCCTCGGCCCGCGCCCGCTCGCCCATCCTCGGATACAGCTCCCGCACCATCGCCCCGCACGACCCGGACGGGGTCACGACGGCCTCGTACTCCCCGAAGACATCGGAGAAATGCCGGGCCAGGGGTTCCGCCTCATGCCGGTAACCGGTGTTGTAGTGCGCCTGCCCGCAACACGTCTGCGCCATCGGGAAGTCGACCTCGACACCCAGCCTGGTCAGCAGCTTCACCACCGCTCGGCCGGTGTCCGGATAGAGCGTGTCGTTGACACAGGTCAGGAACAGGGCGACACGCATCGCGGCTCCTCGGGGTCGGTCATCGGACGAGTGCAGGGTAATGGGCGGACACCGCCGGGGGCAGAGGGCGACTCACCGCGTGGCGAGCCGGGCCTGGGCCTCCCGCCAGCGCGCGGTGTCGCCCCGGGGCGCGTACCGGGTCAGCGACTGGGTACGGACGAGCAGCCGGCGCATGCCGCCGAGGTCACCGACCAGCCCGTGGGCGCGGGCCTGTACGAGGACGTTGCCGAGGGCCGCCGCCTCCGTGGCGCCCGCCACCACGGGCAACCCGCACGCGTCGGCCGTCAGCTGACACAGCAGCGCATTACGCGTTCCGCCCCCGACGACGTACACGACGTCCACCGGATGGTCGGCCAGCCGCTGCGCGTCCTCGACGGCCCTGCGGTGGGCGAGGGCCAGCGAGTCGAGGATGCACCGCGTGATCTCGGCCCGTGTGCCGGGCACCGGCTGTCCCGAGGCCCGGCACGCCTCGGCGATCCGCTCCGGCATCCGCCCCGGAGCCAGGAACGCCTCGTCCCCCGCGTCGACGACCGACCGCAGTGCCGGCACGCCGGCGGCCTCGCGCAGCAGCAGCCCCAGACCGGGCTCGCCCCAGGCCCGTACGCACTCCTGGAGCAGCCACAGCCCCATGATGTTGCGCAGATAGCGCACCGTGCCGTCGAGCCCCAGCTCATTGGTGAAGTTCGCGGCCCGGCTCTCCTCGGTGAGCACCGGCGCGTCCAGCTCCAGGCCGGCCAGGGACCAGGTGCCGGTGCAGATGTAGGCGAAGCGTTCACCGGCTGCCGGCACCGCGGCCACCGCCGAAGCGGTGTCGTGCGACCCGACGGCCGTCACCGGCACCGGACCCGTGAGCCCCGTCTCCGCCAGCACCGCCGCCCGCAGCACACCCGCCGGGTCGCCCGGCTGCCGCAGCGGCGCGAACAGCCCGAGGTCGATCCCCAGCCGCTCGGCGACGTCGTACGACCACGAGCGCGTCCGGGGATCGATCAGCTGGGTGGTGGAGGCGTTGGTCAGCTCGGTGCCCTGCTCGCCGGTCAGCCAGTACGTCAGCAGGTCCGGGATGAGCAACAGCCGCCTCGCGTGGGCGAACCGGGCGGTCGAGCGGGCCGCCGCGAGCTGGTACAGCGTGTTGAAGGGGGCGTACTGCAACCCGGTCGCCGCGTACAGCTCGGCGGCCGGCACGCTCGCCCACACCTTCTGCGCGACACCCTCGGTGCGGGCGTCGCGGTAGTGCACCGGGTTGCCCAGCAGGGCCCCGTCGGCGTCCAGCAGACCGTGGTCAACGGCCCAGCTGTCGATGCCGACGGAGTCGGGTCGTCCACCGCAGTGGGCACCGGCCGCCCGCAGCCCGTCCAGCACACCTGCGTACAGCGCGAGGACGTCCCAGCGCAGCCCCTCCGGGACCCGCACCGGCCGGTTCGGGAAGCGGTGCGCCTCGCTCAGCTCCAGCGTGTCGTACCCGACCCGCCCGACCATCACTCGCCCGCTGGACGCGCCCAGATCGACGGCGGCGTACGACTTCACGCCCGCGCTCACCGAAGGAACGCGGCCGCCACACCCGCGTCGACCGGGATGTGCAGCCCGGTGGTGTGCGTGAGGTCCCCGCCGGTGAGCGCGAACACCGCGTTCGCCACATGCTCGGGCAGCACCTCCCGCTTCAGGATGGTCCGCTGTGCGTAGAACTCGCCCAGCTTCTCCTCCGGCACCCCGTACACGGCGGCCCGCTGAGCACCCCAGCCGCCCGCGAAGATCCCGGACCCCCGCACCACACCGTCCGGGTTGACCCCGTTCACCCGGATCCCGTGCTCACCCAGCTCGGCAGCCAGCAGCCGTACCTGATGAGCCTGGTCGGCCTTGGTGGCGGAGTAGGCGATGTTGTTCGGGCCGGCGAAGACGGCGTTCTTCGAGGCGATGTAGACGATGTCCCCGCCCAGCCCCTGCGCGATCATCATGCGGGCCGCCTCCCGCGACACGAGGAAGGAACCACGGGCCATGATGTCGTGCTGGAGGTCCCAGTCCCCGGCCGAAGTCTCCAGCAGCGGCTTGGAGATGGAGATGCCGGCGTTGTTCACCACCAGGTCGACGCCGCCGAAGGCGAGCGCGGCGGCCTCGAACGCACCGGCGATCTGTGCCTCGTCCGTCACGTCCGCGGTGACGGCGACGGCCCTGTCGGGGCCGCCCAGCTCCGCCGCCACGGCGGACGCGTTCACGCCGTCGAGATCGGCGACGACCACACACGCCCCCTCGGCCACGAGCCGGTGCGCGATCGCCTTCCCGATCCCGCTGCCCGCACCGGTCACGAGGGCCACCCGGGTGGCCAGCGGCCTGGGCTTCGGCATCCGCCGGAGCTTGGCCTCTTCGAGCGCCCAGTATTCGATGCGGAACTTCTCCGACTCCTCGATCGGCGCGTACGTGGACACGGCCTCGGCCCCACGCATCACGTTGACCGCGTTGACGTAGAACTCACCGGCCACCCGGGCGGTCTGCTTGTCCCTGCCGAAGGAGAACATGCCCACGCCGGGAATCAGCACGATCGCCGGGTCGGCCCCACGCATGGCGGGGGAGTCGGGCAGCGCGTGCCGCCGGTAGTAGGCGGCGTACTCCGCCCGGTAGGCGGCGTGCAGTTCCCGCAGCCGGGCGACGGCCTCCTCCAGGGGCGCGCTCGGCGGCAGGTCCAGCACGAGCGGCCGTACCTTGGTGCGCAGGAAGTGGTCGGGGCAGGAGGTGCCCAGTGTCGCGAGCCGGGGATGCCCGGCCCGCGACAGGAAGTCGAGAACGACCTCGGAGTCGTCGAAGTGCCCGGCCTGCGGCCTGTCCTGGGAGGCGATGGACCGCACGTACGGCGCGAGGGCGGCGGCCCGCTCCCGCCGCTCGCGCTCGGGCAGCGCCTCGTACCCCTCGATCACCGCTCCGAACGGCTCGGCCTTCCCCCTCTCCGCCAGGAAGGCCTCGGCGGTGCGGATGATGTACAGCGAGTTCCGCTCGCACTCCTCGGACGTCGATCCCCAGGCGGTGATCCCGTGCCCGCCGAGGACGCATCCGACGGCCTGCGGGTTGGCCTCCTTGATCGCGGCGATGTCCAGCCCCAGCTGGAACCCGGGCCGCCGCCACGGCACCCACACCACGCTGTCCCCGAAGCACTCGGCGGTCAGCTTCTCCCCGTCGGCGGCGCAGGCGAGCGCGATGCCGGAATCCGGGTGCAGATGGTCGACGTGCGGGGCGTCCACGAGTCCGTGCATGGCGGTGTCGATGGAGGGAGCCGCCCCGCCCTTGCCGTGCAGGCAGTAGTCGAAGGCGGCGACCATCTCGTCCTCGCGCCCGACACCCGGGTAGACACCGGCGAGTGCCCGCAGCCGGTCCAGCCGCAGCACGGCGAGCCCCGCGTCGGTGAGCGTGCCGAGGTCACCACCGGACCCCTTCACCCACATCAGCTCGACGTCACCGCCGGTCACCGGGTCGGTGCCGGTGCCCTTGGCGGAGGCGTTCCCGCCGGCGTAGTTGGTGTTTCGGGGATCGGAGCCGAGCCGGTGAGACCGGGCGAGGAGAGCAGCAGCTTCGTGGTGCGGTGCCATGAACTTCCAGTCCTTGTCCGAAAGAGGGCGAGTGCATTTCCCTGGGGGCGCGGGGAAGTGCGCGACCAGCCACAACGGACCCGCACCCCGCAATGAACAGAACCCGGCAGACGCTTGCGCTCAGGCCCCCCACCCCGCCTGCTCCCCACCAACCCGCTCGGCAACGATCCTCTCCGCCCACCCCGACCGCGCATACGCGGCCAAGGGATCCGCGTCCAACCCCATCTCTTCCCGGACCTCGCCGAGCAACGGCCGCACATCCGTGTTGTACGCGTCCATCAACACGGCATTGGCGCCCAGCACATCACCGGAGACCTGCGCCGCGGCCAACGCCGACCGGTCGACGAGCAGAGCCTTCGCCGTGGCCTCCTGCACATTCATCACCGACCGGATGATCGCCGGGATCTTCGCCTCGATGTTGTGGCACTGGTCGAGCATGAACGCGACTTCGGAGGTGAACCCACCCCCACGCACGACCTCGTACATGATCCGGAACAACTGGAAGGGGTCAGCGGCCCCCACCATCAGGTCGTCGTCCGCGTAGAACCGCGAGTTGAAGTCGAACCCCCCGAGCTTCCCCTCCCTGAGCAGCGTGGCCACGATGAACTCGATGTTGGTCCCGGGCGCATGGTGCCCCGTGTCCACCACGACCTGTGCCTTGGGCCCGAGTTTCAGACAGTGGGCGTACGCCGTACCCCAGTCCGGGACGTCGGTCGTGTAGAACGCCGGCTCGAAGAGCTTGTACTCCAGCAACATCCGCTGCCCGTCCCCGAGTCGTGCGTACACCTCGGAGAGCCCCTCCGTGAGCCGGTCCTGCCGCGCCCGTACGTCGTCCTGCCCTGGATAGTTGGTACCGTCGGCGAACCACAGCTTGAGATCGGCGGAGCCCGTCGCGTCCATGATGTCGACGCACTCCAGCAGATGACCGACGGCCTTGCGGCGCACCGCCGCATCCGGATGACAGATGCTTCCCAGCCTGTAGTCGTCGTCCTGGAAGGTGTTGGAGTTGATCGCGCCGAGCCTCAGGCCATGCTCCCCGGCGAACTTCGCCAGGGCCGCGTAGTCCTCGACCTCGTCCCAGGGGATGTGCAGGGCGACGGTCGGGGCCACGCCGGTGAGCGCGTGCACCTGTGCCGCGTCCGCCAGCTTCTCGTGCGGATCGCGTGGCACGCCCGGCCGGGTGAACACCTTGAACCGGGTCCCCGAGTTCCCGTACGCCCATGACGGTGTCTCGACGGCCTGGGTCTTGAGCGCGGCCTTCACCGCGGCGAGGTCGGTCACTGAAGGGCTCCTGTGGGGTCCGGTCGAACGACGGAACATGTGAAACGATTCAGAACGGCAAGCTATGAGCCCTCCCGAGGGGTGTCAAGCGCTCCGGTCGGCCCTGTTTCCCGTGTTCCGGTCGTGAACTTCGGCTATCGAAATCTTTTCGACACGGACCCATTGACGTGACATGGCCGGGATGCCTAACGTCCCGGCCATCGAGTTGAAACCTTTCACGACGTCGTGGGGACCGCCGCGGGCGTCGTCGAGGAGCCATCCATGACCCACCCGCCCGACCCGGGACCGGCCCCGGTGCTGGCCCTGCGGGACGTGTCCAAGTCCTTCGGCGCCGTACGCGCCCTGCGCGGCGTCTCCCTGGAACTGTTCCCCGGCGAGGTGCACGCCCTCGCCGGGGAGAACGGCGCGGGCAAGTCGACCCTGATCAAGACGCTCGCCGGCGTGCACCGACCGGACGCCGGTCAGGTGCTGCTCGACGGCGAGCCCGTCGTCTTCCACGGACCCGGTGACGCCCGCGACGCCGGTATCGCCGTGATCTACCAGGAACCGACCCTCTTCCCCGACCTGTCGATCGCCGAGAACATCTTCATGCGCCGGCAGCCCCGCCGCGCCCTCGGCCGGATCGACCACAAGGCCACGCGCGCGGCCACCGCGGCCCTGATGCGGCGGCTCGGCGTGGATCTCGACCCCGACCGCCCGGCCCGTGGTCTGTCGATCGCCGACCAGCAGATCGTGGAGATCGCCAAGGCCCTCTCCTTCGACGCCCGTGTCCTGATCATGGACGAGCCCACGGCCGCCCTGACCGGCAGTGAGGTCGCCCGCCTCTTCGGTGTCGTGGGCGCCCTGCGCGAGCAGGGCGCCGCCGTCCTGTTCATCTCCCACCGGCTGGAGGAGATCTTCCAGATCTGCCGGCGGGTGACGACGCTGCGGGACGGGGCGTGGATCGCCGGAGAGCTCCTCGACGGCATGACCGAGGACGACCTGGTCCGCCGCATGGTGGGCCGCGACCTCGACGATCTGTACCCGAAGCAGGACGTCGCACCCGGCGAAGTCGCCCTGAGCGTGCGCCGGCTGACCCGGGAGGGCGTCTTCACCGACGTCTCCTTCGAGGTCCGGCGCGGTGAGATCGTCGGCCTCGCCGGGCTCGTCGGCGCCGGTCGCACCGAGGTCGCCCGCGCAATCTTCGGCGTCGACCGCTGGGACGCGGGGGAGGTCGAGGTCGACGGCCGCGGGCTCACCAGCGGCGCGCCCTCCACCGCGATGGCCGCCGGACTCGCCCTGGTCCCCGAGGACCGGCGCGCGCAGGGCCTGGTGATGGGCATGTCGATCGAACGCAACATCGGCCTGACCGGGCTGAGTACGACGGTGAAGGCCGGGCTGGTGGACCGGGGCGCCGAGCGCAGCCGGTCCCTCGACTGGGCGGTGAGGCTCCGGGTGAAGTACGCCCGGATCACCGACGCCGTCTCCGCCCTCTCCGGCGGCAACCAGCAGAAGGTCGTCCTCGCCAAGTGGCTGGCCACCGGCCCGAAGGTCCTGATCGTGGACGAGCCCACCCGCGGCATCGACGTCGGCACCAAGGCCGAGGTCCACCGGCTGCTGTCGCAGCTCGCCGCCGACGGGGTCGCCGTCCTGATGATCTCCTCGGATCTGCCCGAGGTCCTCGGCATGGCCGACCGCGTGCTGGTGATGCACGAGGGCCGGATCACCGCCGAGATCCCCCGCTCCGAAGCCACCGAGGAAACCGTGATGGCCGCAGCCACCGGGAGGGCCGCCGCATGACGGTGACCGCACCCGACCACGCACCGCCCGCCGAGGTGCCGGGGTCCGGTGGTACCCGCCTGGTCGACCGCGTCCTCAAGATGCGCGAACTCGCCATCCTGGTCGTCTTCCTGGTGATGATCGCGGTGACCCAGGCGGGCAACAGCGAGTTCCTGTCCGAGCAGGGCGTCAAGGACCTGCTGCTCAACGCCACGATCCTGGTGCTGGTCGCCACCGGCCAGTCCCTGGTGGTGATCACGAGGAACGTCGACCTGTCCGTCGGCTCCACCCTCGGCATCAGCGCCTTCGCGGCCGGCACCTACCTCCACGGAGGCGGGAACCCCGTCGTCGCGATCGCCCTCGCCGTCCTGCTCGGCGTCGGCTGCGGTCTCCTCAACGGCCTGCTCGTCAGCCTCGGCCAGGTGCCCGCGCTCGTCGTCACCCTCGGCACCCTCTACATCATCCGCGGCATCGACTCGGTCTGGGTGGGCTCCCGGCAGATCACCGCGGCCGATCTCCCCGGCGGATTCGTCGACTTCGGCTCCGGTGGACTCTCGGCGATCCCGTGGCCGGCCCTGATCGCCCTCGCCGTACTCGTCACCACCGCCTACTACCTCAGACACTTCGGCAGCGGGCGTGAACTGTACGCCCTCGGCTCCGACCCGGAGGCCGCCCGCCTCGCCGGCATCCCCGTCCGCAAGCGGATCCTGGCCGCCTACACCCTCTGTGGCGCACTGGCCGGACTCGCCGGAGCCCTGTACCTGGCCCGGTTCGGCAACGTCGACTCCGGCACCGGCAACGGCTACGAACTCACCGTCGTCAGCGCGGTCGTGGTCGGCGGCGTCGCCTTCACCGGCGGCTCCGGCAGCGTCTACGGCGCCGCCCTCGGCGGACTCCTGCTCACCTCCGTCAACAGCGTGCTGCCCGCCCTCGGGGTCAGCTCGGTCTGGGTGCTCGCCATCAACGGCGTCCTGCTGCTCCTCGCCATCGCCGTCGACCGGATCGTCGCGCTGCGGGTGGCTGCCGCCCTGAAGAAGAGGAAGGCCCGCCATGCCTGAGTCCCTGACACGCGCGGTCCGCTGGGACACCGTGGTCGGCGCGCTCCTGGCCCTCCTGTCGCTGGTGTCGTTCGGCACGGTCGACGGCTTCGGCAACGGCCTCAACCTGTCGTTCCTGATCGGCAACACGCTGCCCGTCGCCCTGATCGCCCTGCCGATGACCCTCCTGGTGGTGGCCGGAGAGATCGACCTGTCCGTGGCCTCGACGGCCGGCCTGTCGGGTGCGGTGATGGGCAGACTGTGGAACGAAGGCATGGCCATCGAGACGATCATCCCGGTCTGTCTGCTGCTCGGCGTGGTGTGCGGGCTGGGCAACGGTCTGCTCGTCACCCGGCTCGGGCTGCCCTCCCTCGCCGTCACCATCGGCACGCTCGCCGCCTACCGGGGCATAGCGCAGATCGTGCTCGGCTCGGACGCGGTGACCGACTTTCCCACGCGGTATCTGGACTTCGCTGCGGGGCGGATCGGGAACACGTTCATCCCACGGGCCTTCCTGCCCTTCGTCGTGCTGCTCGCCATCGCAGTGGTCGTCCTGCACGCGACCCCGTTCGGGCGGTCGCTGTTCGCGATCGGCGCGAACGAGGAGGCGGCTTGGTTCGCCGGCATCCGGGTCAAGAGGCACAGGCTGACCCTCTTCACGGTGACCGGGTTGATGGCCTCGCTCACCGGGATCTTCTGGACCCTGCACTACGCCAGCGCCCGTTACGACAACGCCACCGGGCTCGAACTCTCCGTCGTCGCCGCGGTGTTGCTCGGCGGGGTCGACTTCGACGGAGGCAAGGGCACGTTGGGCGGTGCGATCGCGGGTGTCTTCCTGCTCGGGGCGCTGCAGAACGTGATGAGCCTGTCGAACGTCTCCGCGCAGTCGCAGACCGTCGTCACCGGTGTTCTGCTCGTCGTATCCGTGCTCGGCCCGCGGGTCGCACGCCAGGTGGCCATCGCGAGGGCGACTCGCTCCGCTGGATAGGCCGTTCGAAAGCTGCGGGCCGTCTGCGGCCGGTCGCGCAGTTCCCCGCGCCCCTTGGGGCGCGTCCACTCACCCTCGTACCAAAGGACCCCGCCATGCGCACAGCAGCCCTCCGCCGCTCCGGCGCCGCCCTCGCCGCGCTCACCTCTCTCGCTCTCGCCCTCACCGCCTGCGGCGGCACCACCAAGAAGGACGTCAAGGACGACAACGCCTCGGCCGCCTCCGCCGGCAAGGCCGACCCGAACGCGGTCACCAAGAAGGGGCTGACCGTCGGCTTCCTGCCCAAGCAGGTCAACAACCCGTACTTCACCACCTCCGACAAGGGCGGCGAGAAGGCCCTCGCCGAACTCGGCTCCAGGTACAAGGAGGTGGGCCCCAGCAGCGCCACCGACACCGCCGGACAGGTGAGTTACGTCAACACCCTCACCCAGCAGCAGGTGAACGCGATCGCCGTGTCCGCGCAGGACCCGGGGGCGCTGTGCACCGCGCTCAAGCAGGCCATGAGCAACGGCATCAAGGTCGTCAGCTACGACTCCGACACCGACCCCGGCTGCCGCAACGCCTTCGTCTCGCAGGCGTCCGCCGAGGACCTGGGCCGCACCGAGGTGCAGTTGCTGGCCGAGCAGATCGGCTACGAGGGCGAGATCGCGGTCCTGTCCGCCGCACAGACCGCGACGAACCAGAACACCTGGATCGGCTACATGAAGGACGAGCTGAAGGACCCCAAGTACAAGAACATCAGGCTGGTCAAGATCGCCTACGGCAACGACGACGCCCAGCAGTCCTTCCAGCAGACCCAGGGCCTGCTCCAGGAGCACCCGAACCTGAAGGGGATCATCTCCCCGACCACCGTCGGCATCAAGGCGGCCGCGCAGTACCTGTCCGGCTCCAAGTACAAGGGCAAGGTCAGGCTGACGGGCCTCGGCACGCCCGACGACATGCGCAAGTACGTCAAGAACGGCACCGTCGACGCCTTCGAGCTGTGGGACCCGGCCAAGCTCGGCGACCTCGCCGCCCGCACCGCCGTCGCCCTGGTGTCCGGGCAGATCACCGGCAAGGAGGGCGAGACCTTCAAGGCCGGCGACACCACGTACACCATCGGCAAGGACGGCGTGATCAACCTGGGCAAGCCGACCGTGTTCGACGCGAAGAACATCGACCAGTTCAACTTCTAGTCACCGAGGGGCTGTTGATGCAGCGGCGTGTGCACTCGCTGATGAGAAGACGCACCGTGCCGGCGTCCGCCCGCCCGGCCGCCGCGGCGGCCCCCGGCCCGTCCGTCACCAAGAAGGGCACCACACGGCTCGACGGCCGGGCAGTCTACTTCGTCTCCTACGACGGCCTGGTCAACAACAACTCCTTCCAGAAGAACGGTCTGCTGACCTACCAGGGGCACCAGTACGCCGCCTGGTACACCTCGACCCGCAACGCCGTCGTCGCCCGCCGCGTCCTCGGCGGCTCGACATGGTCGGCCGTCACCCTGTCCCACACCCTCAAGAGCGACGACTCCCACAACGTCATCTCCATGGGTGTCTCCAGGACCGACGGCCGTCTCCACCTCGTCATGGACTCGCACAGCGACGGTTTCTTCTACGTCAAGTCGGTCGCCGGGCTCCTCGACGACCCCGCGTCCACGCTCTGGGCCTCGTCCGTCTTCGGCGCCGTACGGACGACCCTCGACGGACTCGCGCTCACCCCGCAGTTCACCTACCCCCAGTTCGTCTGCACGCCCGAGGGCAGGCTCCAGCTCGGCTACCGGGTGGGTGTCTCCGGCAACGGCTGCAACGCCCTCGCCGAGTACGACGGTTCGGCCTGGACCGCGCTGGGTGAGTGGACCAGCTCCACCGGCACCTACTCCAGCCCGCACGGCTCCAGCACCGCCCGCAACATGTACCTGCACGGCATCGACTACGACGCGAGCGGCCGGCTGCACGTCTTCTTCACCTGGCGCGAGCAGAACGCGGCCGTGATGTGCCACAGCGGCGGCATCCCGAACCACGACACCGGCTACGTCCACTCGACCGACCGGGGCCGCACCTGGCGCAACGACGCGGGCACGGTCGTGGGCACCACCGGCACCCCGGACACGGTCGCCGTCGGCGACGCCGGACTCGTCGTCGACGCCCTGGACCCGGACCACTGCCTGATGAACCAGGAGAGCCAGACCACCGACTCGTCCGGCCTGCCGCACGCGATCATCAGCCACGTCCCCGGCCGCTTCGGCCCGTGCACCACGGACTACGCCGCCGACCGCACCGCGGGCGGCCGCGCCTTCCATCTCCGCAAGAACTCCGCAGGCAGCTGGCAGAAGACCGAGATCCCCGTCGCACTGAACTCCAGCCAGCGCACCAAGCTGGTCCTGGACAGACACGACAACGCCTACGCGATCCTCCCGTACGGCCGGATCGCCGGTGCCTCGAAGTCCTCCGGGTACACGGACTGGGCGCTGCTGTACGACGGCCGTGACCTGAACGCGTTCGGGGAGGTCGTGATCGACGAGATGCGCGTGCAGGCCGACAACGTGCTGTCCTTCATGTACCAGGAGAAGTCGAGCGGCACCACCCCCTCGCCGCTGCATGTCGTGGACTTCGCACTCCCCGCGTGACCGGTCTGTTCTGGGCGGCGATGACGGTAATGTGAAGGCCTTCCCGCCGCCCCTCGTTCTCCTGGAGGTCCCCGCCCGATGGCCCAGTCGGTGGGTATCAAGGACGTCGCCCGCGCCGCCGGAGTGTCGGTGGGCACGGTGTCGAACGTCATCAACCGCCCGGACACCGTCGCCAGCGAAACCCGGGCCCGGGTGCTGTCCGCGATCGACCGCCTCGGCTACGTCCGCAGCGAGTCCGCACGCCAGCTGCGCGCGGGCCGCAGCCGGATCATGGGCCTGCTCGTCCTGGACATGGGCAACCCCTTCTTCGTCGACGTCGCACGCGGGGCCGAGCGGGCCGCACGCGAGGCCGGGGTCGGCGTGATGGTCTGCAACAGCGCGCAGAACGCGGCCGAGGAGGCCGAGTACCTCTCCCTCTTCGCCGAGCAGCGGGTGCGCGGGGTGCTGCTCACCCCGGCCGACGCCACCGGCCGCAACATCGCGACCTTCCGCCGGCACGGCATCCCGTTCGTGCTGGTCGACCGGGTCGCCGAGGGCACCACCGAGTGCTCGGTCTCCGTGGACGACGTGGCGGGCGGCGCCCTCGCCGTCCGGCACCTGGTCGACGCCGGGCACCGCTCCGTCGCCTACGTCAGCGGCCCGCCCGGACTCAACCAGGTCCGCGACCGCCGCACCGGCGCGCTGAACGCCCTCGCCGAGGCCGGACTCGGCCCGGACGCGCTGCGCGAGCTGCCCACCGAGCGTCTCGACGTGGCCGCCGGCCGGGACGCGGGCGCCCGCCTGCTCGGCCTCGCCGACCGCCCCACGGCCGTCTTCTGCGCCAACGACCTGCTCGCGCTCGGAGTCCTGCAGGCCATGTACGCGGCGGGCGTCACCGTTCCGGACGACCTCGCGATCGTCGGCTACGACGACATCGAGTTCGCCGCCGCGGCCGCCGTACCGCTGACCTCAGTACGGCAGCCCGCCGTCACCATGGGCGCACTCGCCGCCGAGCTGCTGCTGGAGGAGACCGAGACCGAGGGCGGAGCCGGCGCCCATGAACACCGGCGCGTGGTGCTCCAGCCGGAGCTGGTGGTGCGCCGCTCGAGCCTGGCCGCCCGCTGACCGGAAGTTCAGTAACGAACCATGATCCCGGGGCTCGGCTCACCGCCGTCCATGTGCTGAACTGGGACGCGTCCGACCCATCCGTCCCGGGAGACCCGTTGAGCATCAGTTACCGCCAGCCCGGCGTCGTCCTCACCGACCGTCACTTCACCGTGCCCCTCGACCACGGCGATCCGGACGGCGAGACCATCGAGCTGTACGCCCGGGAGGCCGTCGCCAGTGACAAGGCGGGCCAGGATCTGCCCTGGCTGGTGTATCTGCAGGGCGGGCCCGGCTTCGGGGCGAACCGTTTCGCCGGACGGCAGGCCTGGCTCGACCGCGCCCTCGAGGACTACCGGGTCCTCCTGCTCGACCAGCGCGGCACCGGCCGCTCCGCCCCCGCCACCCGGCAGACGCTCCCGCTGCGCGGCGGATCCGCCGAGCAGGCCGGTTACCTCACCCGCTTCCGCGCCGACTCGATCGTCCGCGACTGCGAGGCCATCCGCACCGAGGTGACGGGCGGCGCCCCCTGGACCGTGCTCGGCCAGAGCTTCGGCGGCTTCTGCGCGGTGTCGTACCTCTCCACGGCCCCCGAGGGGCTCAGCGCCGCCGTCATCACCGGCGGACTGCCCTCCCTCCACGCCCACGCCGACGACGTCTACCGGGCCGCCTACCCGCGCATCGAGCGCAAGGTCGCCGCGCACTACGCCCGTTACCCCCAGGACGTGGAGCGGGCCCGCCGGATCGCCGACCACCTCCTCACCCACGACGTCGTGCTGCCGGGCGGCTACCGCCTCACGGTCGAGGCGTTCCAGTCCCTGGGCCTGATGCTCGGCACGAGCGACGGCAGCCACCGGCTGCACTACCTCCTGGAGGACGCCTTCGTCCGCACCCCCGGCGGCTTCGACCTGTCCGACGCCTTCCAGGAAGAGGTCCAGGGCCTGCTGTCGTATGCCGGGCACCCGCTGTACGCGCTCGTCCACGAGGCGATCTACGGCCAGGACGCCCGCCCCACCGCCTGGGCCGCCGAGCGGGTCCGCACGGAGTTCCCGCAGTTCGACGCGGCCAAGGCGATCGCCGGCGACGCCCCGGTGCTGTTCACGGGCGAGACGGTCCACCCCTGGATGTTCGACACCGACCCGGCCCTGCGCCCGCTGCGCGAGACCGCCGAACTGCTCGCCGCCCGCACCGACTGGCAGCCGCTGTACGACCCCGCCCGCCTCGCCGTCAACGAGGTCCCGGTCGCCGCGGCGGTCTACCACGACGACATGTACGTGGACACCGCCCACTCCCTGCAGACCGCCCGCGCCGTCCGAGGGCTGCGCACCTGGGTGACCGACGAGTTCGAGCACGACGGCCTGCGCGCCGGAGCACCCCGGGTCCTGGACCGGCTGCTCGCGCTGACCCGCGACGAGGTGTGAGGCAGGGTGCGGCACGGGCGCCGGAGAGCGCCGTACCGCACCGGGCCCCGGCCCGGCCCCCGTGGCCGTCCTGCTGAACACCGGTGGAGCGTCCGCCGATCCGCACACCGCCGCCGTACCGACCGCGAGAAACCCACGCTGAAAAAGGAGTTGCGGCATGGGCTCGGCCGCATAGTCTGCGCCCATGAGCGAGCCGAAGATCACCCAGCTCCAGCCTTTGCCCGACGACTGGCAGCGCGCCCTCGCGGTGGTCGCGCACCCCGACGACCTGGAGTACGGGTGCTCGGCCGCGGTCGCCGCCTGGACCGACGCCGGCCGGTCGGTCGCCTATGTCCTGGCCAGCAGTGGCGAGGCGGGCATCGACACCCTCGACCCCGCGACCTGCGGTCCGTTGCGCGAACGCGAGCAGCGGGCGAGCGCGGCCGTCGTAGGCGTCACCACCGTGGAGTTCCTCGGCCACCGGGACGGTGTCATCGAGTACGGCCAGGCGCTGCGCCGCGACATAGCCGCCGCGATCCGCCGTCACCGCCCGGAACTCGTCGTCACCCTGAACCACCGCGACACATGGGGCGGTGTCGCCTGGAACACCCCCGATCACGTCGCCGTGGGCCGTGCCACCCTGGACGCGGCCGCGGACGCCGGCAACCGCTGGATCTTCCCGGAACTCGCCGAGCAGGGACTGGAGCCCTGGAACGGCGTCCGCTGGGTCGCCGTCGCCGGTTCCAGCAGCCCCACGCACGCCGTGGACGCGACGGCCGGCCTGGAGCGCGCGATGGGCTCCCTGCTGGAACACCGCACCTACATAGAGGCGTTGACCGAACAGGACCCGGAGACGTACGTCCGCGAATTCCTGACCGAGACGACCACCGCCACCGGGGAACGCTTCGGCGGGAAGCCGGCGGTGGCCTTCGAACTGTTCCACCGATAGCCGAGCCGGCGAACCACCACCGAACGGGGACCCCATGAACGGCACCGACCTCCTGGCCGACCGCTTCGAGGAGCACCGCGGGCAACTGCGCGCGGTGGCCTACCGGATGCTCGGCTCGCTCGCCGAGGCCGAGGACGCGGTCCAGGAGGCGTGGCTGCGGCTCGGCCGCAGCGACACGCAGGAGATCAGGAACCTCGGCGGCTGGCTGACCACGGTCGTCGGCCGGGTCTGCCTGGACATGCTGCGCTCGCGCTCCGCCCGCCGCGAGGAGCCGATGGACGACACGTTCGTCCCCGACCCGATGGTCCGCCCGCTGTCCCAGGTGGATCCGGAGGCGGAGGTGCTGGAGGCGGACTCGGTCGGGCTCGCCCTGCTCGTCGTCCTGGAGACCCTGGACCCGGCCGAGCGGCTGGCGTTCGTCCTGCACGACATGTTCGCGGTGCCCTTCGACGACATCGCGGCGATCGTGGAGCGCACCCCGGCGGCGACCCGGCAGCTGGCCAGCCGGGCCCGCCGCCGGGTGCAGGGGGCGGCCCCCGCGGTCGACCCGGATCTCGGCAGGCAGCGGCAGGTGGTCGACGCCTGGCTGGCGGCCTCGCGCGGCGGCGACTTCGACGCGCTCCTCGCCCTGCTCCACCCGGACGCTACGCTGCGCGCCGACGCCGGGTCCCTGGTGCGCGGTGCGGCCGCCTCCAAGACCGTGCACGGGGCGTGGACGGTCGCCGAACAGGCCTCGATGTTCTCCCGGTTGGCGGTTCACGCCCGCCCGGCGCTGGTCAACGGTGCGGTGGGCCTGGTCACCGCGCCCGAGGGGCGGCCGGTGTCGGTCACGGCGTTCACGATCGTGGACGGACGGATCACCGGCCTGTACATCCTCGCCGACCCCGACCGCATCGCCGCGCTGGACCTGCCCGAGCTGGAGGGCTGACCGTACCGCCGTGGTCAGGACGGTTCCGCAGGTCAGTAGGCTGGACGGCATGCCGGATCAGACCACCGACCGCTCCGCCCTGCGCGGCGACTGCGCCCAGTGCTTCGGGCTGTGCTGCGTCGCCCTGCCCTTCGCGGCCTCCGCGGACTTCGCCCTCGACAAGCCCGCGGGCAAGCCCTGCCCCAACCTCCGGGGCGACCACCGCTGCGGCATCCATGCGGACCTGCGGGACAAGGGCTTCACCGGCTGCACGGTCTACGACTGTTTCGGCGCGGGGCAGAAGGTCTCGCAGATCACCTTCGGCGGGCAGGACTGGCGTACGGGCCCGAAGGAGCACGCCCGCCGGATGTTCGACGTGTTCCCGGTCGTGCGCCAGCTGCACGAACTGCTCTGGTACCTGGCCGAGGCACTGGGCCTCGACGCCGCCCGGCCCGTCCACGCCGGTCTGCGCCGGGCGCTGGAGGAGACCGAGCGGCTCACCCGGCAGGGCCCCGAGGAGCTGGCCGCGCTGGACGTGGCCGCCCACCGGCAGGAGGTCAACGTGCTCCTGCTGCGGACCAGCGAACTGGTCCGGGCGAGCGTCACCGACGCCAAGGGGAGCAAGGGCAGGAAGGGCAAGGGGAAGGACCGGCGCGGCGCCGACCTCATCGGGGCCCGGCTCAGGGGCGCCGACCTGCGCGGTGCCAGTCTGCGCGGTGCCTACTTGATCGCCGCGGACCTCACCGGCGCCGACCTGCGCGGAGCCGACATGATCGGCGCCGACCTGCGCGACGCCGACCTGACCGACGCGGACCTCACCGGCGCTTTCTTCCTCACCCAGCCGCAGCTGAACGCGGCCCGGGGGAGCGTGGGCACCAGGCTGCCGGAGTCACTGGCCCGCCCCGTGCACTGGGCAGCGGCCGGCTGACCCCGAGCCGTCGTCCGGGACCGTGACCGGTGCGGCCGGCACCGGGGCGGTGCGCCGCTCCAGGTGCATCCGCAGGCCCTCCGGCATCAGTGTCAGACGCTCGGTGACGCGGAGCCGGTAGTCCGGGTCCGGCCGGAGCTCGTAGCGGCGCAGCAGCAGACCGAGGACGAGAGTCGCCTCGTGCAGGGCGAACTGGCGGCCGATGCAGGCCCGCGCGCCGGTCCCGAACGGCTTGAAGGTGTGCGGGGGACGGGCGCGTACGGCGGCGGCGTCGAACCGGTCCGGGTCGAACCGCTCGGGGTCCTCGCCCCACACCTCCGGGTCGCGGTGCAGCATCGGCAGCAGCACCAGCGCCCAGGCGCCGCGCCGCATGGGGTGCTCGCCGGCCAGCACCGTGTCCTGGCGGGCCTCCCGGGCGTAGCCCGGCGCGGTCGGCCACAGCCGCAGGGACTCGTCCAGCACCCGGCGGACGTAGCGCAGCTTGGCGACCTGGTCGTAGCCGGGTTCCGGGGTGTCGCCCCAGACGCGGTCCACCTCGGCGCGGGCGCGGGCGGCGACCTCCGGGTGCCGGGCCAGGTAGTACAGGGCGAAGGAGAGCGCGCCCGAGGTGGTCTCGTGGCCCGCCACCAGGAACGTGATCACCTGCTTGCGGACGTTCTCCGGCGACAGCCGCTCCCCGGTCTCGGGGTGGGCCGTCGCCAGCATGCGGTCCAGCAGGTCCCCGTCCCCGCCGCCGGTGCGGCGCCGGGCCGCCACCAGCTCGTCGACCGTGCGGTCGAGATGGGCGATGTCGGCCGCGTTGCGCCGGGAGGCGCCGCGCAGCAGCAGCGGCGCCAGCGGCCCGGGCACGCTGTTCAGCCGCTGGGCATAGCTGAGCGTGCCCACCATCGCCGACACGAAGGGGTGCGGCCGGTCCCGCTCGAAGGAGCCGAAGTCGTGCCCGAACCCGGTGCGCGAGATCGTCTCCAGGGTCAGCTTGGTCATGTCGCCTGGCACGTCCACCGCCCGCCCGGCCGCCAGCTCCCGGTCCCAGTGGCCGGTCAGCCGCTCGGCGACCGCCAGCATCATGCCGTGGTAGCCCTCCATGGCCTCCCGGGTGAAGCCGGGCGCGAGGACGTCGTGGGCCAGCTGCCAGTTCGGCTCGTGGTTGTACGCCGTGAACAGGCCGTCGCCGGCGACCGGGCGCAGATTGGCGATCCCGAGGCCCACGTGCTTGGCGAACCGGGACTCGTCGGCGAGATCGGCGACCAGGCGTGAGCCCCACAGGAACACGAACTCGTTCCCGAACGCCCGGCGCCGGAAGACCGGGCCCAGTTCCCGCCCGAACCGCATCGAGTCCTGCACCGGCCGGCGCCGGTCGACGCCCAGCACATCACCGGCCAGCGGCAGCCGGCGCGGCGGATGCGGGATGCGGTGCAGCTCCGGCCAGCCCTGCTCGGCTCCCCGGAACCCCTTGGGCAGCCCGGCCTCCCTCGTCCCCGCCATGACGCGATCTCCCTTGATCCAGCGGATGGTCGAACCTGTGACGCGTGCGTGTTGTACGTGAGTTCAATAACGCGTTTCAGTGTGGTCCGCTTGTTGAACCCGCGTCAAGTAAGGTGACGGCATGGCCGCGAATCAGGGGGAGCGAGCCCGGCGCAGACTCAGCACCGAGGAACGCCGTGAGCAGCTGTTGTCGGTCGGGGCGTGCCTGTTCTCGGAGAGCCCCTACGACGACGTGTGGATCGAGCAGGTCGCCGAGATCGCCGGAGTCTCCCGCGGGCTGCTGTACCACTACTTCCCGACCAAGCGGGACTTCTTCGCGGCGGTCGTGGAGCGCGAGAGCGAGCGGATGCTGCGCATGACGGCGGCGGTCCCCGGCGTGCCGGTGCGCGAGCAGCTGGCCGCCGGCCTCGACATCTATCTCGGCCACGTCGAGGCCCACGCCCACGGCTTCCGCGCCTTCCATCGCGCCGACGCGGCCGGTGACCAGGCCGTGCGCCGCGTCTACCAGCGGGCCCTCGCCGCCCAGGAGCAGCAGATCCTCGCCGCGCTGGCCGCGGACCCGGAGTTCGGTCCCGTCCTCGACAGTGCCCCGCACATGCGCTTGGCCGTGCGCGGCTGGCTCGCCTTCACCACGGCCGTCTGTCTGGAGTGGCTGCGCGACGGCGGGCTGACCCGGGAACAGGTGCGCGACCTGTGTGCGCGTGCCCTGCTGGGTGTCCTCGCGTAACTCCCCGCCCTTGCCGGGCGTGGTTGGCGCGCACCCGGATCTCCGATAGGTTAGGCAAGGCTTACCTAAGGAGGTCTCGGGATGGGTGACACGCAGGACTGGGCGGCCGGACCCGGCGCGGCGGAGCGGGCGCGGTCGGTGCTCGCCGCCGCGTGGTCGTGCCGGGTGACCGCGGACGGCGCCCGCGAGGAGTACGTCGGCGCGCACTCCGTGACGGAGGACGGCGGGGTGCTGCTCGACGTGCCCGAGGACGGCGCCCTGCTCGCGGCCGCGCTGTGCGCCCCGCGCGGGGAGCCGTCGGCCGTGCTGGAGTTCGCCGACGTGGCCCCCGTCCCGGTACGGCAGCGCATCCGGGCCAGGCTGTGGCTGGCCGGCTGGTTCGCGCCCGCCGACGACGGCTCGCTGCTCTTGCGGCCCACGCGGGCGGTGCTGCGGCAGCCGTCCGGTGCCGTCCTCGTCGACCTGGACGAGTTCGCCGCCGCCCGGCCCGACCCGCTGGCACTCGCCGAGGCCCGGCTGCTGACCCACCTCGCCGACGCACACCCGGACGCCGTCGAACGGCTCACCCGGCTCGTGCGGCCCGAGAGCCTGCACGCCGCGACCCGGGTGACGCCCCTCGCCGTGGACCGGCACGGCCTCACCCTGCGCGTCGAACGCACCCGCTCCCACGGCGATGTGCGCCTGACGTTCCACACGCCCGCCGACGACGTCACCCAGCTCACCGAACGCATGCACGCCCTACTGGCCCAGGCGAGCGCCGCGGCCTGCCCGCGTGCACTGCAGCGGCAGCGTGCGGAGGGCGACAGGTGAGGCGAACGGCCCGCGCGTGAGGGGAGGTCCGCCGCGTCCGGCGGCCGCTCGGCAGGCGCCGGACGGTTGCGGTGCGTTCCCTCGACGGCGCTACAGCGGCAACGCGCAGACAGCGACCGGCGACGCGAACGGCTCCCCCGTCAGCTGCAGTTCGCCGCTCTCGACGTCCACCTGGAAGACGCTGACCGTGCCGGAGCGCTGGTTCGCCGCGAACAGCAACCGGCCGTCCGGCGAGAAGGCGATCTGGCGGGGGAAGTCCCCGGCCACCGGCACCGTGCCGAGCAGCCGCAGCCGGGCGCCCTCCGCCTCGACGGCGTAGCGCGCGATGCTGTTGTGGCCGCGGTTGGCCAGGAAGGCGTACGAGCCGTTCGAGGTCACCAGGATCTGCGCCGGGTAGTTGGTGCCGGAGCCGGAGCCCGTGGGCTGCGGGGCGCCGATGGTGAGGCGCCCGGTGGCCGGGTCGTAAGCGCAGACGGTGACGGTGTCGTCCACCTCGTTGGCCAGATAGGCGTACCGGCCACCGGGATGGAAGGTCAGATGGCGCGGGCCCGCGCCCGGCCGGGCGTGCGCCTGGGCCGCCTCGGTGAGCGTGCCCTTCGCCGGGTCGAGGCGGTAGGTGTAGACGGTGTCGGTGCCGAGATCGACGGCGAGGACATGACCGCCGTCGGGGCTCGTGAGGAACTGGTGCGCGTGCGGGCCCTGCTGGCCGGGGCCGGGTGCCGGGGTGGTGTGCGTGACCAGGTCGGTGCGCTCACCGAGGGCGCCCGAGGAATCGATCGGGTGCACGGCCACGCTGCCCGACGCGTAGTTGGCGCTCAGCAGCCAGCGGCCGCCCGGGTGGACCGACAGATGGCAGGGGCCCGCCCCGCCGGTGCTCCGGCTGCCGAGGATCCGCCGGTCGGCGACGCGTACGGCGGTGACCGCGCCGTCCTGGCGCTCGTCGACCGCGTACAGCGTGCGGCCGTCCGGGTGCAGCGCCAGATACGACGGGTCGGGCACGTGGGGAATCGTCCCCGAGCCGGTGATCCGGCCCGACGCCGGATCGTAGGCGGCCAGTCCGATCCCGGTGCCGCCGCCCTCGACGGAGGTGTAGGTGCCGAGGTAGAGCGGGTGGGGGAGGGGGTCCTTCCGACCCGGCCGGGCCGCCGGCCGCGTCGCCGGTCCCTCGGCCGCCGCCGGTGCGCCGTCCGCAGGCGGGGCCGCAGGTGCGGGCACCGCCACCACGGCGGCCGCGCCCGCCACCACTCCGACGAACCGGCGCCTGGTCCAGCTGCCCCCGGGCTCCCGGCCGCGCTCGGGCAGGAGGGACGCCCGTCGCGCCGCTCGCGCGTCCCTGTCCATCCCGCACCTCAGGTCATCGGTTGCCCCGCTCGTGACAGCCACCTTGGCGTGGATCCGGCGCGAAAGGCAAGAACGGCAACACGTGTTGCGCGGGATGCAATGCCTGTCCCGGCTACCACTCCCCGTCCTCGATCGCCTTGCCCGGCGCGTCCTTCAGCGGTGCCACCTGGTCCGGGTGCGGCTCCTGCCAGGGCTCCAGGTCGTCCCCGAGCCAGTCGCCGACCGGCTTGACCCCCTCCAGGGTCTCCGTGGGAGCGAGGTCCTCGGCGTCCTCGTCGTAGTAGTCGAACCAGGGCAGGCCGGCGCTCGTGTAGGCCGCCCGGTCCACCGGTGACGGCGGCGGCGCCTCGCCCGTGATGCGGCGCCACTCCGGAGGCGTGACCAGGTGGACGAACACCCGCCCCGAGGGAGTCCCGCACCAGTCCGTGAGCGGCCGGTCGTCCTCGTAGACCTCCTGGCGCATCGAGCCGCCGACCCCCAGGCCCATCGCCGCCGCGCGCCGCGGGGGCGCCGCGGCCGGCCCGCCGGGGGCGGCCACGGCGCCCGGGGCGGAGGGAGGCGGCAGGGGTCCGCCGGGTGCGGCGGCGGCCATGGGGTGCGGCGCGCCGTAGCCGTGGAACTTCCCGGCCGCCCGCGCCTTCCGCTCCCGCTCCAGGCGCCGCCACTCACCCAGGGCACCGTCCGTCAGCGGGAACGACTGCAGCTGTACGCCGCCCCACACCTCCTCGCCGGTGACCTGCCCCTCCACGGTCGCGCCGAGACCGAGCGGTACGGCGACGAACTGGCGGACCGTCCCCTTGCCCGAGTTGATGCCGTCCAGCCAGGGCTGGCGGGGCAGCACCACGTAGTTCTGCGGGTCACGGGAGAGACGGTCGCGCCACGGCTTGCCGGAGACGGCGCACACCTTGCCCACGCCGACCTGGAGGGCGGCCGGCTCCTGCGTGCCGGCGAAACTCAGCCACATCGCCTCGCGCAGATACACGGGCAGCATCACGCCACCGCGCGCCCGCCACTGCGCGGGGACCCGGTCGGCGTAGTCGGACACCCGTCTGACCGGGAACTCGCCGAGCCCCGGCGGCAGCGGATGCGTGCCCGTCTCCGGCAGCCGCAGCGTGCGGATGAACCGCACCGCCACCCCACCGGGCAGCCGCAGTGTGTTCCCGTCGATGCGTACCCCGGTGTCGGCCACAGATCCGCTCCCTCGCCCTTCGGTGCCGGCCCCGCCCCGGCGCTCCCTCACCGAGAACGCCCGCTGACCCCCGTACGGTTCCGCCACAGCTCCTCCTGGACGCCGAGGCGCTCGCGCAGCCGGTTCATCCTCGGCAGCTTGGCCCGCTGCTCCCGGGACACCCGGTCCAGGTCCTCCAGCAGGCGGCGGGTGCGGTGCTCGGTGTCGAGTTCGTCGATGATCCGGTTCACCTCGGTCAGTACGGCACCCATCAGGTGCCAGTTCGCCGGGTCCTCGCCGATCTCCTCCCGGAGCAGCTCGGCCAGCCGGTCGCGGGTGCCGGCCGCCGTGGTCAGCTCGGCCGACAGGCGCGCCTCCGCCGACTCGGCGTTCTCGCTCAGATGGGTGGTCACCAGCACCGCGAAGCTGACCACCGCGTCGGCGATCTCGGACAGCAGCTGTTCCACGGTCGCCCCGACCCGGGGCGGGAACAGTTCCTCGGAGCCGCGGGTCTTCGCCAGGTCCGTGAAGGTGCGGGCCAGCACCCGCAGCACGACCGTGCAGATCTCCAGCGTGTCCAGTCCGGTGCGCAGCACCACCCGGTGCAGCAGGCCCTCCTTGACGCGCGGATTGAGCCGCAGGCTGTCCTCGGCCTGCCGCAGCGCCGCGTCCACCCGGACGATGTCATGGTCCAGCCGGCGTGCCTCGTGCAGCCGCTCGGCCGCCTGCTGCCAGGGGGTGCGGCCCGCGGCCTCCTCACCCATCCGCAGCATCAACTGCCGTACCCGGCGTGCCAGGCCCTCGATCGACTGGCCGGCCTCGTCCACCCAGACCGGGGGCGGGAGCAGCAGGTTGCAGGCCATGCCGACGACCGCGCCGATCAGCGTCTCCACGATGCGCGCCCAGGCGGTGAAGCCGACGGTGGTCACCCCGAGCACCAGCATGGCGCTGATCGCCACCTCGGCCACGTACTCGTCGACGCGCACCAGGTGCCCCACGGCCAGTGAGGCGACGATCAGCAGCGCGAGGCTCCACCAGGTGAGCCCCACCAGCAGGCTGAAGGCGATGGCGACCAGCACCCCGGCCACCACCGAGTTCACCCGGCGGATGCCGTTGGTGAGCGTGGCGTAGAAGGTGACCTGGACGACCAGCAGGGCGGTCAGGGGCGCGGTCAGCGGGGCCGGCTCGGGGCTCAGGCGCAGCGCGATGACGTAGGCGATCGTGGCCGCGGCGGCCGACCGCAGCGTCTGTACGACCACCGGTTCACCGCGGCGTCCCACCAGGCGCAGGAGTGGCTCGCTCCATTTGCGTACGTCGTGCATCCCTTGGCCTGTTCCCATTCCGGCGGTGGGCCGAACGTGCTCGGCCGAGGGCCGGATCTGTCCGCGACGACCTTTACGCCTCGCGCTGGAGGTCCACTACCCGAGGGTGCACGGCGTCTTCCCGCATGACCGGCTCGGCGTCGGCCATGCGGGCGTGGGTCAGCGCGTCGAGGCGGCCCGGTTGCGCGACCGGTAGCCGGCGACCTTCGCGAGGTTGCCGCACCGTTCCATCGAGCACCAGCGGCGCCGCCGGGCCTGGGAGTCGTCGAGGAACAGCAGCGAGCAGTCGGGGTTCCCGCACTCCTTGACGCGGTCCAGGAGCGGGCCGCCGACCAGCCGGACGGCGTCCCGGGCCACGGTCGCCAGGGCGGCGCGCACCGGGTGCCGCGCCGTCCAGGGCCGGGGGCCCAGCTGGGGCGCGAGATCCGGCCGGGCCGCCGCCTCGTTGACCAGCTGCACGTCGTCCGCGTCCGGCTCCTGCCCGGCCATCGCCGACCGTACGACGCGGTACACGGCTTCCCGCAGGGTGCGGGCCTCGGCCAGCTCCCGCGAGGTGGCCGCGAGCGGGCCGTCCTCCGCGGCCAGGCCCGCCTCCGTGATCCAACGGCCCAGGGCCCCGGGATCGGGAATCCGCTCCAGGGGCGTCGCGTGCCGTTTGCCGAGTGTGGCGACGAAGTCCAGGCAGCAGCGGCCGCCCAGGAAGGGGAAGGCGAGAGCCGGGTCGGATGGCTGGGTCATGCGTGCAGCTTACCTCGCGACACTGCTTCATGAGGTGACTTGACACCACATGAACAGGTGTCGCATCGTGACACTTGTTCATGTGGTGTCAGAGAGCTGTTTCGCGAGTGAGGCGGTACGGGATGCGTGCGGTGCGGATCGAGGAGTTCGGCGGGCCCGAGGTGCTGGTGCCGGTGGAGGTGCCGGACCCGGTGGCCGGACCCGGGCAGGTGCTGGTGCGGATCGAGGCCGCGGGGGTGAACCGCGCGGACGCCCTGGTCCGGGCCGGTGCCTACCACCGGGCCGGGCGGCCCCCGCTGATCCCCGGCGCGGAGGCCGCCGGGACGGTGGCGGCGCTCGGGGAGGGGGTGAGCGGGTTCGAGGTCGGACAGCGGGTGATGGCACTCGACGGCATCGACTCACCCGGGTTCTACGCCGAGTTGGCCGCCGTGTCCGCCACGCGCGTCACGGCACTGCCCGACGGGCTGGACCCGACCGAGGCGGCGACCCTGCCCGTCGCCTGGCTCTCCGCCTGGTACTGCCTGCGCCGACTGGCCCGGGTCGCCAAGGGGGACACGGTCGTGGTCAAGGCCGCCGCGAGCGGCGTCGGCACCGCGGCGGTGCAGATCGCCGCCGAGACCGGCGCCCGGGTGGTCGCCCTCGCCGGATCGGCCGAGAAGGCCGCCTGGGCAGGAGGCTTCGGGGCGGCCGAGGTCGTCGACACATCCCGGCACGCCGACGCGGCCGAGGTCGAGGAGGTGCTGCGGCTCACCGGCGGGCGCGGCGCCGACGTCGTCCTGGACACCGTGGGCGGCCGGGCCTTCGGACGGAGTCTGCGCGAGACGGCGCACGGCGGCCGGGTGGTCTCCCTGGCCAACGTCGCCCTGGAGTCCAGCACCGTCGACACCCGCGACTTCTACCCGAAGAACATCGCGATCCTCGGCTTCCAGCTCACCAACCTGCAGATCCACGGCTGGGATCCGCGCCCCGACCTGCGCGAGCTGGCCGAGCGGGTGGCCGCGGGTGCCTACCGGGTGCCGGTCGAGACCGTGCTGCCCCTGTCCGAGGCGCGCGTCGCGCACGAGCGGCTGGAGAGCCGCGACAACCGGGGCAAGATCGTGCTCACCCCGGGTGGCTGAACGGGGCCGGGAAGCGTCGGGCGCCGAGCCTGCCGACGTCAGGCGGGGCGGGTTCCGGGAACGTCAGACGTAGAGCTTGTCGAGGAAGGCGGACAGATTGCCCGTGGTGCGGGCGATCTGCTCCTCCAGGGTCAGGCTCTCCTCGAACCGGCTCCCGGACTCCGGCACCTTCTTCCCGCGTACGTACAGCGAGCACGCCAGGTCGGTGCACATGTACAGCCCGACCGAATTGCCCTCCCGTCCCGCCGCGCCGGCCTTCCGGGCGGTCATCAGCGACACCCCGCCGCCGGGATGCGTCGTGAGGCACACGGAACACATGCTGCGCTGCAGGAACCCGCGCCGCGAGGCCGGAAAACGCAGCGCGACACCGACGAGTCTGCCCTCCCGTCCGGTGACCAGATAGCTGCGGTCGGGCGCACCGGGATCGCGCCAGCCGAGGAAGTCCAGGTCGTCCCACGGCTGTTCACCGAGGTCGCGCGGGATCGCCAGGCGCTTGGCGTCGCCCTTGGAGCAGTTGACGAACGAGTTGCGGATGTCCTGCTCGGTGAGGGACTTCATGGGGGAGGCCTTCCAGGTCCGATGCCATGAACCTAGAGGCTCTAGGTTCATGGCTAGCCTAGGCAGCCAAGGGGAGGGCCGGCGAACGGTTTTTCCGGGCGGCCGGTGTCATGTCCTACTCCGCCTCGGCGGCCGTCGCCTCCGGCGGCCACACGCCCGGTGCGAGCACCCCCGAGGCGTAGGCGCGGGCGACCAGTTCGGTGCGGTTGGCCGCGCCCCAGCGGGCCGACAGCCGGCGCAGGTGATAGGTGAGGCCGTCCCTGCTCAGGCCCAGTTCACGCGCCGCCCGGGTCGTGGTGGCACCCCCGGCCAGAAGAGCCAGTACCTGGCCTTCCACCGGGGTGACCGGCGGCGGCTCCGGCTCGCGCCGGGCCTCGCGCTCGCCCTGGAC
Organism: Streptomyces sp. BK340; assembly: GCF_007827595.1. Taxonomy (GTDB): domain Bacteria; phylum Actinomycetota; class Actinomycetes; order Streptomycetales; family Streptomycetaceae; genus Streptomyces. Next base: position 24,713 of record NZ_VISR01000003.1, on the reverse strand, counting down.
GCGCAGCATCACGAGCAGGGCGGGCGTCTCGTCCACGCTGTCGCTCACCGGGTCCGCCGTCAGTTCGCCGTACCGCTCGGCCCCGCCGGGGGAGCGCCAGCAGACCGACACCTGATAGCGCGAGCGGTGCCGCAGCCGCAGCGCCTCGGCGATCCGGTCGACCTGAGTGGCCTCCTGCGGCCGGAACAGCTCCAGCACGTCCCGGCCCCGCAGTCGCCCCGGGGTCGTACCGCACTCGGCGGCCATCGCCGGGTTGGCGAGTCCGACCCGGCCGTGCACGTCGCAGACCGCGACCGGTACGGAGACCCGGTCGAAGAGGGTCAGCGCACGGTTGCGCCACACCACGGCCTCGCTCCGGCCCAGGTCCATCCGCACCTCCCGACGTCCGGACCATCCAAGAGGAACAGCCAGGTCAGCGGCAAACGCGTGGACCGGCCGCGCCGCCGCCGACGCCTCCGGCGACCTGAGCGGCACCGTCCGCGACTTCACCGCCCGGCTGCGGACCGCCCTGCTCCAGGAGTACGGCGACCCGGACGCCGTCACCGGCCCCGAGGAGGAGCCCGTCACGGCGTACGAGGTCCGCACCGTCACCGGCGGTCGGCTGGACGCCGTGGCCGAGCGGCACGGGCTGGTCCCCATGACCGTCACCGAGGCGTACGACCTCACCGCGCCCGGACACCCGCGCGCCAAGCGGTTCCTGCGCATCGCCCTGCCCGACGGCGTCGCCTACCGCACCGCCGACCACCTGACCGTGCTCCCCGTCAACGCCCCCGGCCTCGTGGAGCGTGCCGCCGCCGCGTTCGGCGTCGACCTCGACGCCGTCCTGGACATCCGGGCCACCCGCCCGCGCCGCGACGGCCTCGCCGTGGACCGTCCGCTCACCGTACGGCAACTGCTCACGCACCACGTCGAGTTGCAGGAGCGGCCGACCGCACGCCGGCTGGCCCTGCTCGCCGGGGCCAACCCCTGCCCGCCCGAGCGCGCCGCCCTCGCGGCCCTGGCCGGCGACGATCCGCGCACCCTGGTGGAGATCGCCGAGGACCACCCCGCCCTGCGCGGCGCACTGGACTGGCCGCACCTCCTCGACCTGCTGACCCCGCTGCGTCCGCGCCACTACTCCATCTCCTCGTCCCCGGCGGCCGACCCGCGCCACGCCGACCTGATGGTCTCCGTGCTGGACGCCCCCGCACGCTCGCACTCCCGGCTGCGCTCCACCGGGGGGATCCCCATGGGCAGGGACCGCTACCGGGGCACCTGCTCCGGGTACCTCGCCGCCCTGCGGCCCGGTGACACCGTGTACGCCCGCGTCCAGCCCTGCCGGGAGGTGTTCCGGACCGACGCCGGCGCACCCGTCGTGATGATCGCCGCGGGTACCGGCCTCGCCCCGTTCCGCGGAGTCGTCGCCGACCGCAGCGCGGCCCGTGCCGCCGGCGCCGAACTCCCGTCGGCGCTGCTCTACTTCGGCTGCGACGCCCCCGACGCCGACTTCCTGCACGCCGGTGAACTCCGGGCCGCCGAAGCCGCCGGAGCCGTCCGCCTGCGCCCGGCCTTCAGCGCCGCCCCCGAGAACGGCGCGCCGTTCGTGCAGCACCGCATCGCCGCCGAGGCCGACGAGGTCTGGGAACTGCTTCGCGCAGGGGCCCGGGTCCATGTCTGCGGCGACGGCTCCCGCATGGCACCCGGAGTTCGCGAGGTGTTCCGTACCCTGTACCGGGAACGGACGCCCGGCGCCGACGAGGCGGCCGCCGGGCGGTGGCTCGACTCGTTGATGGCGGACGGGCGTTACGTCGAGGACGTGTACGCGGCGGGCTGACCGCCAGGGGAAGGGGACGCACGATGCGGGAGCCGGAGGAGCGGGCCCGGCGGGTCCTGGCCGCGGCGGGCGTCGACCCCGGCCGGCCGGCCGCGGTGCGCCCGCTGGGCGGCGGCACCTTCAACACCGTCGAGGAACCGCGGCTCACCGACGGCACCCGCTGCGTCCTGAAGACCGCGCCGGCGGCAGCGGGCCCGCGCCACGAGACCCGGCTGCTGCACTCCGGCGCGGTGTTCAGCGCGGGACGCCTCCGGCTCGGCCTCTACCGCGCGTACCTGTACCTGATCATGCTGGTCGAGACGGTCCCGCGAGCGGCCGACGAGGGGCACTCCCGCTGGGCCCAGGACACCGCCGCTCCCGGGCTCGTCGCCGCGCTGGACGGGAGCAAAGCGGCCGACACTTAGCTCATCACATGAAATAAGGGTTGTTCGAAAGTCGCGTGCAGCCTGTTCCGAGGGGTATGTTGCAGGTCGGGACATGGTTCGAAGGGAGCCACATGGCGGGGCGGAACGGGCGAACGGTACGCGACCTCAGACGGGGCAATCGCACGGCCGTGCTGCAACGGCTCTACTTCGACGGCCCGCTCAGCCGCTTCGAACTGGGCCCGGTCACCGGGCTGAGCTCCGGCTCGGTCAGCAACGTGGTCGCGGACCTGGTCGCCGACGGACTGGTCGAGGAGGCCGGCAGCGTCGACTCCGACGGCGGCCGCCCCCGCACCCTGCTGCGCGTCTCCCCGCACAGCGGCCAGATGATCGGCGTCGACGTCGGCGAGACCCGCGTCCGCGTCGAGCTGTTCGACCTGGCCCTCACCGAACTCGCCCGCACCGAACGCCCGCTCGCTCAGCAGGGCTACGACGTCGACGTGATCGTCGGGCACATCCGTGACGGCATCGCCGAGGTCCTCGGGGCCGAGGGAGCCGCGCCCGAGCGACTGCTCGGCGTCGGCGTCGGCGTCCCGGGCATCGTCGAGCACACGCCTGACCAGGGCGCCGTCGTGCACGGGCAGACCATCGGCTGGGACGCGGTGCCGCTGGAGCGGCTGCTCCGCTCGACCTCCCGACTGCCGGACACCGTGCGGTACTTCATCGACAACGGTGCCAAGACCCTGGGCCAGGCCGAGATGTGGTTCGGCGGCGGGCGCGGCGCCCGCAACGCGGTGGTCGTGCTCTTCGGCTCCGGCGTCGGCGCCTGCCTGGTCACCCCCGAGGTGGAGTACGGGCGGGCCGTCGAATGGGGCCATCTGACCGTACGGGTCCGTGGGCGCCGCTGCCGGTGCGGTGCGCCGGGCTGCCTGGAGGCCTACGCCGGTGCCGAGTCGCTGCTCGCCCGCTGGAGCGAGGAGGGCGGACGGCCGCCCGAGGGCGCCGACGAGGAGACCGCGCTCACCGCGATGCTCGCCGCCGCCTACCCGACCGAGGGCAGGGACCCCGACCCGGTCGCGCTCGCCGTCCTGGAGGAGACCGCCGAGTACCTGGGTGCCGGCCTGTCCGACCTGATCAACCTCTTCCAGCCCGAGCGCATCCTCATCGGCGGCTGGGCCGGACTCCAGCTCGGCACCCGATTCCTGCCCGCCGTACGCCGCCACGCGTCGACGTACGCCCTGCGGTACCCGGCGGACCAGGTCACCATCGATCTCGGCCGGCTCGGTCCCGACGCGGTCACCGTCGGCGCGGCGATCCTGCCCCTGGCCGACTTCTTCGCGCGCGGCGGCCGCCGCGTCGAACAGGCGACCGAGGACCGGCACCCCGCCTGGCGGGCCGCGCTGGAGGAACGGACACCGCGCTGACCCTCGTGACACACCTCTCGGACCCCGGCTGGAACACCACGAGACGGTTGCCCGTCGAACCAGCCGTGGGTGCGGACGGGACAGTGTCCCCGGGCCTCACCATCCGCCCGCAGGGACGATCGTCCGGCTGAAGCCCTGTGGTGCCCTTCGCCGAGAGGCGACCGCCGTCCGTCCCCACCACCTGGCCGCCCCGGCCGTGATTCCCCCGTCGCGGCCGGGCTTTCTCAGGACGCCCGGGCGGGCGTACGGCCCTCGCGGGTCCAGGCCAGCAGATCCTCGGCCGGCCAGGCCGTCACCACCCGTTCGGCGGGCACCCCGCACTCCTCGGCCCGGGCGCAGCCGAGGATCTGCCAGTCCAGCTGGCCGGGCGCGTGCGCGTCGGTGTCGATCGAGAACAGCACCCCGGCCGTCACGGCCCGGCGCAGCAGCCGCCGCGGCGGGTCCAGCCGCTCGGGACGGCTGTTGATCTCCACGGCCGTACCCGACTCGGCGCAGGCGGCGAACACCTCGTCCGCGTCGAACTCCGACTCCGGCCGGCCACGGCCCGTGACCAGCCGTCCCGTGCAGTGGCCGAGGACGTCCGCGTGCGGATCGCGTACGGCGGCCACCATGCGGCGGGTCATCGAGCGGGCGTCCATCCGCAGCTTGGAGTGCACGGACACGACCACGACGTCCAGGCGCTCCAGCAGCCCGGGCTCCTGGTCCAGCGAGCCGTCCTCCAGGATGTCGCACTCGATGCCGGTGAGCAGCCGGAACGGCGCCCACCGCGCGTTCAGCTCCGCCACGACCTCCAGCTGCTCGCGCAGCCGCTCCGGACTGAGGCCCCGGGCCACGGTCAGCCGGGGGGAGTGGTCGGTCAGGGCCGTCCACTCGTGGCCCAGCCGGGCCGCCGCACGTCCCATCTCCTCGATCGGGCTGCCGCCGTCCGACCAGTCCGAATGCGTGTGGCAGTCACCGCGCAGCAGCGCTCGCAGCTCGGCGCCGCCGCCCTCGGCGGTGAGCGGTCCGCCGTTCTCCTCCTCCACCCTGCGCAGATAGCCGGGCACCTCACCGGCCAGTGCCTCCCGCACCACCTGCGCGGTCTTCGGCCCGACTCCCTTCAGCGACTCCAGCGTCCCGGCCGCCGCACGCGCGGCGACCTCGTCCTCGGGCAGCTGGGACAGCACCCGGGCGGCGGTCCGGAAGGCCCGCACCCGGTAGGTGGGCGCCAGTGACCGCTCCAGCAGGAAGGCGATCCGGTCGAGGGCCGCGACGGGATCCATGGTCACCTCCAGCGCGCGATGCCCCTCCAGGGTTCCCCAGCCTGACCCGCTCCGCACGCCCGCCGGCCCGGCCCCGAAGGGCCGAGGGCCTGGACGGCGGCTCGGACGAGTCGTCGGCCCCGGTTGCGTTCTACGCTCTATTGCATGACCGAACAAGCAGTGCCCTACATCTCCCATCCGCGGGTCCTGGTGCACGGCGTGTGCGCGGGCAGGCCGGGGGAGCCGCCCTTCCGGGTGGTGGAGATCGACGGCGAGGTGGTCGGCCGGGCCAGGACCGCGACCGACGTGCTGGAGGTCGCCGCCGCCCACGGCATCACGATCCACGACCTGAACGATCCGGACTCGGTCCGCTGGGTGGGCGGCGGCCAGTACCACTGGACACCCATCTGATCCGGATGCGGCTCAGCCGACCGTCCACTTCTGGTTGCCGCCGCCGGTGCACGTCCAGATCTGCAGCCGGGTGCCGTTGGCCGAGTTGTTCCCGGTCACGTCGAGGCACTTGTCCGCCTGCGGATTGACGACGTCGTGCGCGGCCGAGACGGCCCACTTCTGGTTGGGGCCGCCCGTGCAGTCCCACAGCTGGACGGTCGAGCCGTCCGCCGTACCGTTGCCGGTGACGTCCAGGCACTTCCCGAGCGCCCGGATCGTGCCGTCCGAGCCGACGGTCCACTGCTGGGCGCCCGTGCCGTTGCAGTCGTAGAGCTGGACCGGGGTGCCGTTGGCGGAGTTCGCGCCGGCCACGTCCACACACTTGCCCGCCAGTCCCCGGATCGGGACACCGGCCGCGCTGTCGCTCGTCGTCACCGACACCGAGTCGACGACCAGCTGCTGCGGGAACTGCGTGGAGCTGTCCGGGTCGCCGGGCCAGTAGCCCCCGACCGCAAGGTTCAGGATCAGGAAGAACGGCTTGTTGAACACCCAGGTCTTCCCGCCCAGGTCGGCGGGCGTGCGCCGCTGGTAGACGTTCCCGTCCACGGACCAGGTGATCGAGTCGGGCGCCCAGTCGACGGCGAAGGTGTGGAACGCGTCGGCGAAGGCCTGCCCGTTCGGCAGGGTGTAGCCGGCGCCGATACCGCCCGAACCGGAGTAGCCCGGGCCGTGGATGGTGCCGTGCACGGTCGAGGGCTCGAAGCCGACGTTCTCCATCACGTCGATCTCTCCCGAGTCCGGCCAGTTCACCGGAGTGCCGAGCATCCAGAACGCGGGCCACATGCCCTGCCCGCGCGGGATCTTCATCCGGGCCTCGACATGGCCGTACTGCGCGTTGAACCTCCCGGCGGTGTTCATCCGCGCGGAGGTGTACTGGCAGCTGCCGTACCAGCACTGGTAGCCGGCCGGGTTCTCCTTGCGGGCCGTGATCACCAGATGGCCCTGGCCGTCCAGTGCCGCGTTCCTGGTCCCGGAGGTGTAGTACTGCCGCTCGTGATTGTTGACGTTGTCGCCGGTCTCCAGCGTCCACTTCGAGGAGTCGACCGCGGCGCCCGCGGGCCCGTCGAAGCTGTCGGAGAAGGTGGTCACGGCCGCGGCCGCCGGGGCCGCGGCCTGCGCCCGGGCCGGACCGACGGCGGCCGAGCCGACCAGCGCGGCGGACAGAGCGGCGAACAGACATCTGCGGAGCAGGCGTGGGGAGGCCATGACTCTCCGTTCATGTGGGGGGTGTGTGATACGTGGACAGGCATACGTGATGCCTCTTGATTTAAGAAGTGAGATAAGTGAGCGTCAATACCTTGGTACGGACCTCTCGCTGACGATCACTCGGCCGACGTCCTGCGCACGCGCGCATGCACCGCACGCCCGAGCCGCCGCCCGAGGAGCAGCCACCCGATCAGAGCTCCCGCGGAGTTGAGGATGACGTCGTCGATGTCGAAGGCCCGCCCGGTGACCAGCGCCCCCTGGACCAGCTCCACCATCAGCATCACGAGCGCGGTGAACGCCAGCACCTGGAGCACCCCTCGCGCGCGCGGCGCGAGGACCGGCACCAGTACCCCGAACGGCACACCGAGCAGCACGTTCCCGCCGATCTGCCGGACGGCGTCCCGTACCTGTGCGTGATCCGCGTACGCCCGCAGCGAGCGGCCCGGGTGCAGATTGCTGTGCGTCAGGGGCACCGACGCCGGGGACGGCTGAAGCGTGAGCCGGGCCAGGACCGCGGCGAAGGCCACCATGAATGCGAAAGCGACCAGCATCACCAGCAGTCGCACGGGGAGCATGAGCGCGTGCCGCCCGGCTGGAGGGCGAGCCTCCTCGGCCCGCTCCCGCTTCTTCGGGGCGCGCAGTAACCCGGGCAGGCGCAGGGCGGTACGGGCCATGAGATCCTCCGGTCTTCAACTTCCCGCTGTTGTAAGGCGGTTACCCATACAACGGCCCGGGATGCCGCCGCCCGGACTGCGCCGGATGCGCGTCGGCGGATTCGGTTCACGCTCTCGGGGCACTCGGGACCCGGGTCCGCGCGCCGCCGCCCCGCCCCCGGCCCGGCGGTGCTTGGATGCCCCGAGCGGCTGGGCGGACACAGGCCCGCGCAGTCGGGCAGAGCGGAGCGAGGAGGTGGCGGATGGCGCGGCGTACCACGCTTCTCGTCGTGGGCGAACTCCTGGCCTGGTGGGCCGGACTCGCCCTGCTGTGGCTGGTGCTCGTCTCGTCGGTCGACGCCTTGGAGCGGATCGTCGGCGCGAGCGCCGCCGCCGTGGGGGCCTTGGCGGCCCGGGCCGGGCGGCGGGCGGTGACCTGGTGGTGAACGGCTGGATCCTCGCGGCGACGGTCGAGCTGGGCGGGGCAGGGGCAGCCGCCCTGTGGGGGGTGGCCACCGGCCCGCTGCCCCGCCGGGTCATGGCCCAGAACCTGGCCACCTCCGCGGTCTGCCCGGCCCTGCTGCTGCTCGCCCAGGGCTACGGCCGCCCCTCCTACGTCGACCTCGCCCTGCTCATGGCCCTGCTGGGCCCGGTCGGGACCCTCGTCTTCGCCCGACTGCTCGCCGACGACCTGGCGGCCGAGCCGCCGCGCGCCTGGGCACTGACCTGGGCGGCCGTCGGCCTGGCCACGACGGTCGTGGTGGCGGTGTGCGTGGCCACCGGCCCGAGCCGGGCGATGGTGAAACTGCTGCTGATCGGCGTCCTGTTGATCGGCGGCAACGTCATCGCGTCGCGGGCCCTGGCGGGCGGCTTCCGGGCGGTGGGCGGTGCCTGACGCCGGAGCCGTGCGGGGTGGGAGCGAGGTGCGGCATGGCTGATGCCGTGATCGTCGTGGCCCTGCTGCTCGTGGCCGCCTCCGCCACCGCCGCCGTGGCCCAGCGCGAACCGGCCCGGCAGGCCTTGGTGCTGTCCGTGCTCGGGGTCGTCCTGGCCGTCCTGTTCACCGTGCTCCAGGCACCGGACGTCGGCCTGTCGCAACTGGCCGTGGGCTCCGCGCTCACCCCGCTGCTCATCATGCTGTCGGTACGCAAGGTCAGACGGCAGGCCCGGACGAAGGACCGCGCGCGGTGAGCCGGCGGCTGCGGCTGTGGCTGCTCGCTGTCGGCGGCGCGGGGGTGGCCGCCCTGCTCGTCGCCGCCTGCCTGGACCTGCCCGCCTTCGGCGGCCGGTGGCACCCGTACGGCGAGCGGGCCGTCCGCGCCTCCCTCGCCCGGCACACCGCCAACACCATCGCCTCCGTCAACTTCGACCAGCGCGCCTACGACACCCTCGGCGAGACGAGCATCCTGTTCGCCGCCGTGCTGGGCTGCTTGGTGCTCCTGCGCGAGGCCCGCGACGAGCACCGGGCGCAGCCGCAACCCGCCGAAGTGGCCCTGCCCGTCCGCCGCTACGCCCTGATCGTGCTGCCCGTCGCCCTCCTGACCGGTCTCTACGTCATCGCCCACGGCCAGCTCAGCCCCGGCGGCGGCTTCCAGGGCGGGGTCGTCGCCGCGACCGCCCTGCACCTGCTGTACCTCGGTGCCGACTACCACGCCCTGGAACGCGTCCGCCCCCTCGGCGTGTTCGCCGTCTGCGACGCGCTCGCCGTCTCCGCCTACGCCGTCCTCGGCCTCGCCGGCCTCCTCGCGGGCACCGCGTTCCTGGCCAACACACTGCTGCCGTACGGCACCTCCAACACACTGTCCTCCGGCGGCACCGTCCCCCTGCTGAACGCGGCCGTCGGCATGGAGGTCACCAGTGCGGTCGTCCTCCTGCTCGCGAGTTTCCTGGACCAGGCCGTCGATATCGAGGAGGAACACGGGAGTTGAGTACGCCGTGATGCATGTCCTTCCCTACCTGATCGCCGCCTACGTCTTCCTGACCGGCTGCTACGGCCTCGCCACCAGCCGCAACCTGATCCACACCGTGGGCTGCCTGGCCGTGTGCCAGTCGTCCACGTACGTCCTGCTGCTGGCCGTCGGCTACCGCGACGGGGCGACCGCGCCGGTCTTCTCCGACCTCGCACCGGGGTCCCGGCCGGTCGTCGACCCGGTCGTGCAGGCCCTCACCCTCACCGACATCGTCGTCGGCGCCACTGTCACCGCGCTGCTGCTCGCCCTGGTCCTGCAGGTCGCCAAGCGGCACGGCACCCTCGACCCGGACGAGCTGAGGGAGTTGCGCGGCTGATGCACCACCTGCTCCCGCTGCTCTTCGCGGTGCCGCTGCTCGGGGCCGCCCTGCTGGTGGCCACGGGCCGCCGGCTGTCCAGGGTCGTGGCCGAGACCACCGGGTGTGCCGTTTCCGGCGCCACGGCCGCCCTCGCGCTCGTGCTGCTCCTCAACTCCTCACCCCCGTTGGTGGAATGGGTCGGCGGCTGGCAACCCGTCGACGGGGAGAGCGTCGGCATCGTGCTGGTCGGGGACGGTCCGGCGCTGGCCATGGCCGCGCTCGTCTCGCTGCTGACCCTGTCCGCCCTCGCGTACTCCTGGCGCTACTTCGACGAGCCGCCGCGCGGCCACGCCGGCTCGTACCCCGCGCTGATGCTGGTCTTCCAGGGGGCGATGTGCGGCTTCGCGCTCGCGGGCGACCTGTTCAACGCGTTCGTGTTCTTCGAGCTGATGAGCGTCGCCGCCTATGCGCTGACCGGCTACCGGATCGACGAGGCGAAGGCCGTGCAGGGCGCGCTGACCTTCGGGGTCGTCAACTCCCTCGGTGCGTACGCGATGCTGTCGGGCATCGGCCTGCTGTACGCCCGCACCGGCGAACTGGCCATGACGAAGATCGGGCGCGGCCTGGACGGCGCGGCCGCGCAGGGCGGGCCGGACGCCCTCGTCCTCGCCGCCTTCGTGCTGGTCATGACCGGACTGCTGGTGAAGGCGGCCGCCGTGCCGTTCCACTTCTGGCTCCCCGACGCGCACGCGGTCGCCCCCACCCCGGTGTGCATGCTGCTGTCCGGCGTCATGGTCGAACTCGGCGCCTACGGCATCTGGCGCGTCTACGGCACCGTCTTCGCCGGACCCGGCGGCGTCCCCGCGGCCGACCTGACCCGGGCCCTGGTGACCCTGGGCGTCCTCACCGCCGCGATCGGCGCCGTCATGTGCTGGTACCAACGGCACATCAAGCGGCTGCTCGCCTACTCCACGGTCGCGCACACCGGCCTGTTCCTCGTCGGCCTCGGCGTGCTCACCCCCGAGGGCGACGACGGGATCGCCCTGTACCTCCTCGGGCACGCCGGAGTCAAGGCGGCGCTGTTCGCCTGCACCGGCGCTCTCCTGGACCGGTTCGGCAGCGTGGACGAGCACGCGCTGCACGGCAGGGCGCGCGGGATGCGCGCGTTCGGGGTGATGTTCGCGATCGGCGGGCTCGCGCTGGCAGGCCTGCCGCCCTTCGGGACGGGTCTCGGCAAGGCGATCACCGAGGAGGCGGCCGGCGGCCCGCTCACCCTGGTGTACCTGCTCGCCTCCGCGGTGACCGCGGGCGCCGTCCTGCGGGTGACCGCCCGGGTGTTCCTGGGGCTCGGGCCGCGCCCGGAGGACGCCGCGTACGAGACCAGTGGGTCAGAGGAGCGGCCTGAGACCGGCAGGAGACTCAGCCGCATCCCCGACTCCATGACCGCGGTGCCCGCCGTGCTGCTCGCCGGCGCCTTCGCCGTCGGCGTGGCCCCCGGCCTCGCGGCAGTGGTGGCCCGCTCGGTCAACGAGGCCGGGTCGGGCGGCGCGCATGCCTCCGTCCACTGGACGCCGCACGGCATCCTGCTGGGCCTGGTCTCCACCCTGCTCGCCGTGGGCCTCGCCGCCCTCGCCGTGACCCACCCGCGCCGGCTGGCCACCCCGGACTGGGCGCTGCCCCTGCGCCGCCTGCAGTCGGGCCACATCGGCGACTACGTGGCCTGGCTGCTGGTCGGCGCCACCGCGCTGGGCGTGCTGACCCTGCCGGGCGTGCTGGGCGGCTGATCGGCGGGAGCGGATCAGGATCCGTACAGGACGCGCACCTCCGTGAAGCCGAGAGAGCGCAGCAGGCCCTGCAGCATGCCGGTGGTGTTGGTCTCGGCCCGCGCCGTCAACCCGCTGCTGCGCGCGGCATCGCCGATGTGCAGCACCGCCAGCCTCTGCACCGCCTGCTCGCTGTTGGGGTTGTCCGAGAACAGGTCGCCGAGCCGGTCGAACAGACCGCGCTGCTTGGACACGGCGTAGGAGTGGTCGGGGTCCAGGGCCGGCCTGCCGAGCCGGGCGTGCGGCAGCCGGAGCGTGGCCGAGGTGCGGTCGTCGTTCACCGACACGTCCTTCTCGCCGACCCGGCCGAGGTCGACGTACGCCTCCACGGTGCCCGCGCCGACGTACAGGGTGCGGCTGCCGTGGAGAGCGTCGGGCAGGTACTTGGCGTTCTTCTCCAGGTCCACGACGACCTGGAACGTGCCGGAGGCGGCGTCGTAACGGCTCATGTCCCGAATGGACTTGAGGAGTGCGGGGCCGGAACGGTCGTGCGACTCGGTGCCGAACAGGTCTTTGACGCTCGGGAGCACGGCCAGCCTGATCCCCGCGAACAGCACGGCGAGTACCAGCACGAACGCCGTGAGCGCCTGTGCCCAGCCTGGCATGCGTCGGGGGAGCCGCGTTTCGGAAGTCGTCATGTCGACAGTCCTCCTTCCTCCTCACTGGATTCCCACCACATACGGTTCCAGACCGCTGCGTTGACGGAATGGCACCGAATGACGTGCGTGCCGGGCCGACTCGCGTCGCCAGTAGCATGATCGACGCAGCCCGTGCTGATCATGCGAGGAGCGGATCGTGCGAGACATCGCCGTCTTCAGTGGCAGTGCCCATCCCGAACTGGCTCAGGAGGTCTGCGCCCACCTGGGCGTGCCGCTCAGCCCGACCCGGGTCAGCCGCTTCGCCAACGACTGTCTGGAGGTGCAGCTTCAGGCCAACTGCCGGGAACGGGACGTCTTCCTGATCCAGCCGCTGGTCAGACCCGTCCAGGAGCACCTGGTGGAGCTGCTGCTGATGTGCGACGCGGCCCGGGGTGCCTCGGCCGGCCGGATCACCGTCGTCATGCCCCACTACTCCTACGCCCGCTCCGACAAGAAGGACGCGCCCCGCATCTCGCTCGGCGGACGGCTGGTCGCCGACCTGCTGGTGGCGGCGGGCGCCGGCCGGGTCCTCGCCATGACCCTGCACGCACCGCAGGTGCACGGCTTCTTCTCGGTGCCGGTGGACCATCTGCACGCACTGCGCGAACTGGCCGCGCACTTTCGGCAGTACGACCTCTCGCGCACCACGGTCGTCTCCCCGGACCTCGGCAACGCCAAGGAGGCCGCCGCCTTCGCCCGGCTGATCGGCGCGCAGGTGGCGGCCGGGGCCAAGCAGCGGTTCGCCGACGACCGGGTGAGCATCAGCGCCGTGATCGGGGACGTGGCCGACCGGGACGTCATCGTCCTGGACGACGAGATCGCCAAGGGCAGCACCGTCATCGAACTCCTCGAGAGGCTACGCGAGTTGGGTCCGCGCTCGATCCGGGTGGCCTGTACGCACGGTCTGTTCGCGGCCGGTGCGCTCAAGCGGCTGAGCGAGCAGCCCGACGTGCTGGAGATCGTGTGCACCAACACCGTCCCCGTACCTCTGGACGAGCACACCGGCAAGCTGCGCGTGCTGTCCATCGGCCCCGCCCTCGCCGAGGCCGTACGCCGCATTCACAACGGTGAGTCCGTGAGCGCCCTCTTCGAGGAGCCGCGAGGCGCCTAGCCGGGAAGCGGCCGTCGTCACAGCGAGCCGGAGGCGGCCTCGGGTCGTTCCAGAGCCGCCTCCAGTGTCGCCTGCGGCGGCAGCAGCCGGGACAGCCCGGTGACCCGGAAGACGCGCAGGATCAGCGGGTGGGTGCACACCAGCTGCAGCCGCCCGCCCCGCTCCAGCACCCGGCTGCGGGCCCGGTAGAGCAGGCGCAAACCCGAGCAGTCGAAGAACTCCACGGACCGCAGGTCGATCACGATCCGGACCCCGGGCCGGTCGGTGATCCGGTCCAGGGCGGGAGCGATCTCCGTCGCCGCCGCGATGTCGATCTCGCCGCGGAACTCCAGCACCGTGTGCCCGCGGTCCTCGCGTATGCGCAGATGCCGAGTGAACGGCGTGGGCCCCTCCTGCACGACGGCATCACCTCCCACGCGCGCCTGGAAACCGTCTCTCGACCGTCAAGTTACCCTCGATAGAAGGAATTTGAGCATGTTCGATTGACATATGTCTTCGAGTTTGTCGCCGCGTGTCCTTCCGTGATGTGGACGGCAGGGTTCCAGGGCGGCGGGGACAGCGCGTGCCATGCCGTCGCCGGATGGTCCGGCAGGCTCGCCGGGCTCCGAACGTTCCGGCCCGTCCCCGCGTCGGAGGAGCGTAACGACAGTCCAGTCGACAGGGGCGGGCATGCGCAGGGGACTTGTGGCCGTGGCGGTACTCGCAGCCGTGACGGCGGTGGGGTGCGACGACGGCACCGGAGTGCGGGTGGTGGTCGACGGCACCCCACCGGCGACCCCCTACAGCGGTCCGCTCCACGTTGGCACCAGGGCAGTGGACGACGGCAGCCCCCGGTCCCTCCGCCTGGCCTCCGGAGCCGCGGGCCGGGCGCTGGAGTGCGACGGGGAGATCTTCGACGGTGGCGGCCCCGACGGGTGGTCCGCGTCGGACGGCGGACGCACACCCGAGGAGGGTCTGAAGCTCTACTTCGACATGTTCCAGCCGGTCCAGCCCGACCACGGCTACCGGGTGGAGCGCAAGGAGGCGGACCGCGTGCTGTACTCCTTCGACGTCAAGGGGCGCACCAAAGTGGCCGTCGTGGTGGCCGAGGACCAGAAGAACCGGCCCGGTTGGGGCCCGGAGACGAACGCCTCCTGCGATCCGGCCGAACTCCCGGCGAAGTTCGCGGCCGCCCAGGGCTGGGAGGTCTGGACGGACCGCAGCGGCCGGCGGGTGCCGGTGAGCCGGCTCAGCGGTTCGGGCGGCCCGGAACACTGCGACTGGCAGTCGGCGCACTTCCTCGACCTGGACGGCCGCCAGTACGCCCGCGACCCCGAGGGGGTCCTTCGCCGTGCCGGCCTGCTCACGGCGTCGTACCGCGAGCAAGTGAGCATGCCTGCGGGCGCTCGTGACACCGGGTACCACCACCGCGACCGGCGCCTGTGGCTCACCGACGACAAGGACACGGCCTACGTCCGTACCTCCGGCGGAGTGGAGGCCTGGCCGCGGACGAGGAACGGTACCGCCTGCAAGTGACCCGTCACCGGCTCCGGTGGAGCGCGACCAGCAACTGCCAGACCTGGTCCGCGACTTCCTCCGGCCCGGCCGTCAACAGCCCGTGCAGCCAGTCCGCGAGGACCCCCGCGAAGGTCGCCGCGACCGCGGAGGCGACCAGCGGGGCGTCCGCCGCACCCGCCAGCTCGCGCTCGGCGAGGCTGCGGGCCCGCAGATCCCGGTGCAGCACCCGGCCGAGCGGCCCGCCGCCGCCCGGCGCGAGCAACGACCGGTACAGGGCCGCGTGCGGGGCGAGGCCCGCGAAGAACTCCCGTAGGGCGGGCGGTGAGTTGACCGGGTCGGGCCGCCCCCGCCAGGCGTGCAGCGCGTCCACCGCCTGCCGTACTACGTCCGCGCACGTGTCGACCGCCAGCGCCTCCAGCCCGTCGTAGTGGACGTAGAACGTGGCCCGGCCCACCCCGGCCCGGCGCACCAGCGCGGCCACCCCCACCTCCTCCAGCGGGCGCTCGGCGCACTCCGCGAGCAGGGCCGCGCGCAGCCGGGCGCGGGTGCGCGCGGCCCGCGGGTCCTCCTGGGGCGCCGGGGTCATCGCGCGACGAGCACGGCAGCCAGGGCCAGCGCGCCGGGCAGCGCCTGGGCGAACAGGATGCGGCGGTTGGCCGTGACGGCGCCGAACACGCCCGCCACCACGACACACGACAGAAAGAAGACCTGCACCCGGAACCCGGTCGGATCGTCGGCGATCAGCCCCCACACCAGGCCCGCGGCCAGAAAGCCGTTGTAGAGGCCCTGGTTGGCGGCCAGCGGCGCGGTCGCCCGGGCCATGTCCGGATCGAACCCGTGCAGCCCGCGCCCCGGTTTCTTCTGCCACAGGAACATTTCCAGCACCAGGATGTACGCGTGCAGCGCGGCCACCAGGCCGACCAGCACGTTCGCCACGATCTCCATGACCGGCGGCCCCCTCATCTACTTGGACAGGTGTCCAGGATAGCCGGACACCTGTCCAAGAAGTCACTCGGGGGTCCACACCCCGGCCGCGGCACCCCTGCGCAGCTCCCGGGCCCGTAACGCCAGCTGGATCTCGAAGCGGGCCGCGGGGTCGTGCAGCAGCTCACCGAACAACTCGTCGAGCTGCCGCATCCGGTAGCGGACCGTCTGCGGGTGCACCGCCAGACGCACGGCCACCTCCGCGACCCCGCGGCCGGACTGCAGCCAGCCCAGCAGGGTCTCCGCGAGCCGCTCCCGCTGCGGCGGGCGCACCTGCTCCAGCGGACGCAGCCACCGCTCGGCCATCGCGTCCAGCAGCGCGTCGTCGCGCAGGAGCAGCAGCGTGGACAGGTGGTCCTGGCAGCGCACCACACCGCCGGCCGGATCCGTGCCGGAGAGCACACCGCGCCGTACGAGGTCCAGCGCCTCGGTGGCCCAGCGCAGCGAGCGCGCACCCTCGTGCAGCGCCACCGTGGGCCCCATCGCCGCGCGCAGCCCCTGCAGCGCCCCGGCCACCGCCCGCGCCCGGCCCGGCCCCTCCGGGTCGGGCACCACCAGCAGCGCGGGCTGGACGTCGAACCGGGTGAGGAACTCCGGCGGCACGATCGGCCCCGCCCCGGGGCCGGGGTCCACGGCCACCACCGCCACCGCCCGCGGCATCGTCCAGCGCGCGGCGTGCGCGAGATCGTTGATCGCCCCGGCCGAGGCCGGGGGATCCGCGGTCAGCAGATCGGCCAACCGGGCCCGCCGCTGCTGGAGTTCACCGGCCGCGTGCAGCCGGGCCTCGGTGTAGGCCGCGGTCGCCGCGGCCGCCATCTCGTCCAGGTGCAGGAACAGTGCCTCGCCGAAGGCACCCAGCACATTGCGGGGCAGCAGCCCGCCGTCCACCAGGGCGTTGACCCGGCGCCAGGTCACCCGGGCGCCGAGCCGCAGCGCCGACTGGAACGAGTCGAGGCTGCGGCCCTCCTCGGCCTCCCCGCGGCCGATGCGCTCGTACGTCTCCCGCACCGGCTCCCAGTCGGTGTCCGGCTGGGCCATCCGCTCCAGCAGTCCGCGTAGCGCGTGGTCCACACCCCGGTTCACGGCCTGCATGTACGTGTCGTCCATCGGGCGCGCGTACTCGGGGATCCCGGTCCCGATCGCGCGGACCACCTCCTCGGTGATCTCGGGGACATACGGTCTGAGGCGGTCCGGCAGGCCCGGGGGCAACGCCTTGAAGGGGCCGCCCGTGTCCATGCCCGCCGCCGCGGCTCTCTTCGGCACTCTGGTGACGATACCCGCGGGTAACTCCCGCGGGCTCATCACTCAGGGACAGTTGTCCGTGCGGTGCTTGAGCGCCGGTGACAAACGGAGCACCTCACGCACCGGACGTGTACACCCGTTCGCCTTCCACGTAGGTGAGCGCCACGCTCGTCTCCGCGATCGCCTCCGGCGGCCCGGCGAGCGGATCCCGGTCCAGCACCACCAGGTCGGCGAGTGCCCCGACGGCCACCCGGCCGGTGTCGTCCAGATGGTTCACGTACGCCGACCCGGCCGTGTACGCCGTGAGCGCGTCCGCAAGGCTGATCCGCTCGTCCGGCAGGAACACCGGCCCGGTGCCGTCCGGTTCCACGCGGTTGACCGCGACATGGATGCCCTGGAGCGGATCGGGACTGCTCACCGGCCAGTCACTGCCCGCCGCCAGCCGCGCCCCGGAGCGCAGCAGGGCCCCGAACGGGTACTGCCACGCGGCCCGTTCGGGCCCGAGGAACGGGATGGTGAGCTCGTCCATCTGCGGTTCGTGCGCGGCCCACAACGGCTGGATGTTGGCGGTGGCGCCGAGCCGGGCGAAGCGCGGCACGTCGTCCGGGTGCACCACCTGCAAGTGCGCCAGGTGCGGCCGGGTGTCGCTCGGCCCGTTGGCGGCGCGCGCCGCCTCGACGGCGTCCAGCGCGTCCCGTACGGCCCGGTCGCCCAGCGCGTGGAAGTGGCACTGGAAGCCGAGCGCGTCCAGCTCGGTCACGTACCTCGGCAGTCGGGCCGGATCGATGAAGCTCTTGCCGCGGTTGGCGGTCGCGCAGCCGCACCGGTCCAGGTAGGGGTCGAGCAGCGCGGCCGTGTGGTTCTCGGCGACCCCGTCCAGCATCAGCTTCACGGTGCCCGCGCGGAACCGGCCGTGGCTCGACGCGGCCCGCTTCTCGACGAGTTCGGGGATCTGCTCGCCCCCGCGCTCCCGGTCCCACCACAGGGCGCCGGTAACCCGGGCCGTCAGCGAGCCGTCCCGGGCCGCCGTCAGATAGGCCCCGGCCGGATCGTCCATGCCGAGGAAGTCCCCGACCAGCGCGTCCTGCCAGGCGGTGATGCCGAGCGCGTGCAGATGCCGCTGGGCGTGCAGCAGTGCGGCCAGCCGGTCCGCCGCGGTGGCGGGCGGGGTCAGCCGGCCGACCAGCTGCATCGCACCCTCCTGCAGCGTGCCGCTCGGCTCGCCCGAGGCGTCCCGCTCGATCCGTCCGTCGGCCGGGTCGGGGGTGTTCCTGTCGATGCCGGCCAGCTCCAGCGCGCGGCTGTTCACCCAGGCGCCGTGGTGGTCCCGGTTGGGCAGGTACACCGGCCGGTCCGGGACGGCGGCGTCCAGCAGCTCCTTCGTCGGCGTACCGCCCTCGAACGCCTCCATCGACCAGCCGCCCCCGAGGATCCACTCCCGCTCGGGGTGGGCCGCGGCGTACGCGCGCACGGCGGCCACGGTGTCCTCGGCGGTCGTCCTGCCGCTCAGGTCGCACTGGGACAGTTCGAGGCCGGCCGGCACGGGGTGGACGTGCGCGTCCTGGAAGCCCGGCAGCAGCAGCCGCCCGGCCAGGTCGACCACCTCCGTGCGCGGCCCGGCCAGCTCGCGCACCTCGTCGTGCCCGACGGCGGTGATGCGGCCCCCGGTGACCGCCACGGCGGTTGCGGTGCGGCCGTCCGGAGTGAGGACGGGGCCGCCGGTGAAGAGCAGATCAGCGTGCATGATGCCTTTCCTGGTAGGTCAGTTGGCGGTGGTCAGAAGCCGCTGGGAGTCGGCGTCGGTACCGACGCCGGTACGGAAGTACGGTGATCGGCGCACCCACTTCGCCCACGCGGCGACGACGAACCCGGACGCGATCATCAGCAGCGGCATGAGCAGCAGGAACCAGCCGTTGTCCGCACTGACCTCGAAGTGGTCGGCGGAGGTGTAGAAGGACCAGCCGAGGTAGCCGCCGAGACCCAGCAGGGCGAGGGCGCTCAGCGTGGGCAGCACCACCGCCCGTACCCCCTGGCGCCAGTCCTCGCGCAGCAGGGACCGGAAGCGCGCGGCGGCGGCGAGCGCGGTGAGCGCGTAGGACAGGGCGACGACGATGCCGACGGCGTTCACCGTCGCGTTGATCATGTCGGACAGGCGCGGGATCACCAGCGCGAGCACCGCGACCGCCGTGGCCAGGGCCCCGATCAGCAGCGTGCCGACCGCCGGCGTCCCGTACCGGGGGCTGACCTTGGACCACACCGGTCCGAGGGTACGGTCCCGGCTCATCGCGAACATGCCGCGGGCCGTGGGGATGACCCCGGCCTGCAGCGAGGCCACCGCCGAGAACATGAGCGCCACCAGGGGCAGTGCGGCCAGCGGCTGAGCGGCCAGCCGGTCACCGAAGTACGCCAGGCCCTGTGCTCCGTGTCCGGCCAACTCGCCTTCGGACAGCACCCGTTGGAAGGCGATCGAGCCGAGCAGGAAGAGCCCGAGCATGGTCACCAGGGTGATGGTCCCGGCCCTGGAGGCGTCCCGGGGGTCGCGTACCTCCTCGTTGACGGTGAACGCGGCGTCGAAGCCCCAGTAGCAGAACACCGACAGCAGCAGACCCTGCGCCAGTCCGGTCGCCGAGGGGATCTCGAACGGGTTGAACCAGGACAGCCGGAAGGGGTGCGGGCCGGCCACGATGCCGTATCCGCAGAAGCCCAGCAGCACGGTGTACTCGAAGACCAGCAGCCAGGTCTGCAGCCGGGCCGCGGTGCGGACGCCGGTCACGGCGGTGACGGTCACCACGACGAGGACCAGGATGCCCACCGCCGTGGTCTGCGCGGTCGAGTCCGGGTCCAGGGCGAGCGAGCCGATCCGGTGCAGGCCCGCGTCCCCGGCCAGCTGCAGCATCGCGGAACCGGTGACCGCCGTGGTGTACGCGAGGAACGCCACGCTCGCCACGAAGTTCACCCAGCCCACCATGAAGCCGAGCCAGGGGCTGAGGCTGCGGCCCACCCACACGTAGCCGTTGCCCGCGTTGGGCTCCACCCGGTTCAGCCGGGAGTAGGCACCGGCGATGCCGAGGATCGGCACGAAGGCCAGCAGCATGATGGCCGGCAGATGCAGGCCGACCACACCGGCCGTCACGCCGAGGCCGATGCCGATGCTGGTGGTCGCGGCCGTACTGGAGGCGGCGACGGCGACGCCGTCCAGCACGCTCAGGGACTTGCGCAGCTCGGGCTGCGCGGGTGGATCCACACCGAAGGGGGTCTCGCTCATCGCCGGTTCTCCGCTCGCACCGGGGGGCCTGGTCGGCCCCGGTGACCGCAGATGAAACCGCCCGTGGACTTCACAGGTCAACGGTGTTGTCATAAGGTGCCGGGCACACACCAGGGAGGGCTCCCATGACCGACCGTGTCGTCCCGGCCGCCGGCCGGCAGCGCAGGCGCCCCACCAAACAGGGCGTCGTGCTCTCCGCCGATCTGATCGTCGAGACCGCGCTCCGGCTGATCGAGGAGCACGGCGCCGACGCCCTCTCCGTCCGGCGCCTCGGGCGCGCCCTGGGCGCCGACCCCAGCTCCCTGTACCGGTACTTCCGGCACACCGACGACCTGATGCTCGCCATCGCCGACGAGCTGATCGGCCGTACCCTGCGGGTCTGGCGGCCCACCGGCGACTGGCGCGCAGACCTGCGCGACCTCGGCCTGCGCATGCACGCGGGCGCCCTCGCCCACCCCCGGGCGGCGATGCTCAGCGCCCACCGGGTGACCGGCCGGGTGCACGAGATCCAGGCGGTCGAGAGCATGATCGGCGTGCTGCGCCGGGCCGGGTTCCCGGATCCGGAGGCGGTACGGATCTACCACGCCTTCGTCGACCAGGCCCTCGCCTTCGGCGCCCTGGACTCCGCCGTCACCGCCCTGCCCCGGGCCGCCCAGCAGGCGGAGGCCGAGGTGTGGCAGGACACCTACGCCCGGCTGCCGGCCGACACCCACCCGAACATCGCGGCCACCGCCCGCCACCTCGTCGCCTCCATGCGGACCAGTTCCTACCCGGCCGCACTGGAGCTGCTGCTGACGGCGGCACAGACACGCCTTGATCACTTCCGTGCGCAGACGGAAGGCTGACGGTCACACTGGACGCCGTTCACACGTCATACGAGCACAAGCCCGTCCCGAGGAGGCCGTACGACATGACCCCGCCGCCCGCCCGCACCGCGGAACAGCGCAAGAAGGACACTCTCCACCGGCTGGAGCACGACGAGGACGCCTGGGTCGCCACGGCGGGCGAGGACGGCGGCGCGCCCTATCTGGTCCCGCTGTCGTTCGTCTGGGACGGCGCCACACTGCTGATCGCCACCCCGGCCGCGAGCCCCACCGGCCGAAACCTCGTGGCCACCGGCAAGGCCAGGATCGGCATCGGACCGACCCGGGACGTCGTCATCATCGAGGGCGTCGTCCGGGCCGTGACCCCCGAGGACCTGCCCGAGGAGGACGCCGAGATCTTCGCCGGCAAGACCGGCTTCGACCCGCGCCGACTCACCACCCGCTACCTGTACTTCAACGTCCTCCCGCAGCGTGTCCAGGCCTGGCGCGAGGAGAACGAGCTGCAGGGGCGGGAGCTGATGCGCGAGGGAGTGTGGCTGGTCGCCGACTGAAACCGGCGTCCGGGGACATCCGCAGGGGAGAGGACAGCCCCTGGGAGGAAACATGACAATGGTCAAGGCGTGCGTCGTGGTGCTCGACTGCGCGGAGCCCGAGCGGCTCGCCGCCTTCTACCTGGAGTTGCTGGAGGGTGTCCAGACGGACGCCTCCGCCAACCTGGTGGAGATCCGCGGTGCCGACGGAGTCCGGCTCGCCTTCCGGCGTGACGTCAACGCGACGCCGCCCAGCTGGCCGCGCCCGGAGAACTCCCTCCAGGCCCACCTGGACTTCCTGGTGGAGGATCTGGACGAGGTCGAGCGCCGTATCGTCGGACTCGGTGGCCGGCCGGTCGACACGGGGGACCCGGCGGGGCCGCACGAGACACGCGGCTACGCCGACCCCGCCGGCCACTCCTTCACCCTGCGTCTGGTCCGGCCCACGGCACCCAAGCAGGGCTGAGCGCGCCGTGCGGCCCCGGCTCAGTCCCGGCCGCCCTTGTCGGTGACCGGCCACGCACCCGTCGACCGCTCGATGGCCTTGGCGCCGCCGCGGTCGACGGCGCTGCGCACCACCGCGAAGATGGCGCCCTGGACCGCCGCCGCGAGCAGGATCTCGCCCCAGCCGCGGTCCTGGTCCAGTGCGTCGGGGGCGTCCTCCTCATGGCGGATCGCCATCCACGCCTTGCGGAAGGCGATCCCCGCAAGCGCCCCGCCCGCCCAGCTGAGCACGAAGCCGAGCGGCTGGTAGACGAGCGGGAGTTTCTTCTTCTTGTTCTTCGTCATGGTGCTGGTGACTCCTTCCTCGCGGCCCTCATGCGGGGCGTCCTCGTGGCGCCACCCGTTCACCCGGGGGCACCGGGCCCGGCGGCGTCCCGTCCCCGAACGGCCGGCCGCCGAGCCGCTCCCGGTGGTGCGGGGTCAGCCAGCCGGCCAGATCCGGGCCGAGCGGCACGATGCCGGTGGGATTGATGCCGGTGTGCACCTGGTAGTAGTGCCGCTTGATGTGGTCGAAGTCGACGGTGTCGCCGAAGCCCGGTGTCTGGAAGAGGTCCCGGGCGTATGCCCACAGCACCGGGTTCTCCGCCAGCTTCCAGCGGTTGCACTTGAAGTGGCCGTGGTAGACGGCGTCGAATCGGACCAGTGTGGTGAACAGCCGGATGTCCGCCTCCGTGATGGTGTCGCCGACCAGGTAGCGCTGCCCGGCCAGCCGCGCGGCAAGCAGTTCCAGCCGCCGGAAGAGCGCCGCGCACGCCTCCTCGTACTGCGCCTGGTGGGTGGCGAATCCGGCGCGGTAGACGCCGTTGTTCACGTCCTCGTACACCTCCGCCATCACCTCGTCGATCTCCTCGCGCAGGCCGGCCGGGTACAGGTCCGGTGCGCCCGCGCGGTGCAGGGCCGTCCACTCGGTGGCCAGGTCCAGGGTGATGCGCTGGAAGTCGTTGGTGACCAGTTGCCCGCTGGGCACGTCCACGACGGAGGGCACGCTCACCCCGCCCGGAGCGTCCGTCTCCCGCCTGTCGTAGGCCTCGCTGAGCAACCGGATGCCGAGCACCGGGTCGCGGCCGCCGGGGTCCAGGGTGAAGCGCCAGCTGCGGTCGTCCTGGATCGGGTCGGCGACGGCCATCGACAGCACGTCCTCCAGCCCCAGCAGCCGCCGCGATATCACCGCCCGGCCGGCCCATGGACAGGCACGGGAGACCACCAGGCGGTACCGTCCCGCTTCCACCGGCCATCCGTCCCTGCCGTCGGAGGTGATCCGGTCCGTGAAGTGGCTCTTGGACCGGGTGAACGTCCTGTGGCCGTACGACCTGTTGCCGTCGCCACGCATGTCTCCTCCTCGCTGCGTCGGCTCCTCCTCGTCAGACGCGTTCCCCGTCTCGTCAGACGCGTTCCCCGTTTTCGTCCGCCGGCACGGTGTGATCCGCCCGGACAGGGGCGCGGCTGCGCGACGCGGCGCTGAGATGGTGATCGGCCAGGTCACGCGGGATGTTGCCGTCTCGTCGCGATCGGCGCTGCCGGCGTCCGACGGCCTCTCGCCGACACGCACAGAAGGGCCCCGCCGCGACGGGGGAACGCGGCGGGGCCCTGACGCACGACTGCCCGGCCGGAAGCCGGTTCATGCCTCCCGGACACAGATTTTTCTGGAACGGGCCGTTTCCCGGCCTGAATCAGCTCCCGCCGAACCGCTCCAGGACGAACACCGGGATCTCCCGCGAGGTCTTCTTCTGGTAGTCGGCGTAGGGCGGGTACGCGGCCACGGCCCGCTCCCACCACTCGGCCTTCTCCGCGCCGGTGACCTCACGGGCCCTCATGTCCTGCCTGGTCGCACCGTCCTGCAGCTCCACATGGGGGTCGGCCTTCACGTTGAAGTACCAGACGGGGTGCTTGGGCGCGCCGCCGAGGGAGGCGACCGCGGCGTAGCGTCCCTCGTGCTCCACCCGCATCAGCGGCGTCTTGCGGATCTTTCCGCTCCTGCCGCCCCGGGTGGTCAGGATGATCACCGGCATCCCGGTGTCCATCAGCGTCGTGCCCTTCGTCCCGCCCGAACTCTCGTAGAGCTCGACCTGCTCGCGCACCCACTGCGTCGGGCTGGGTTCGTACTCGCCCTCAAGCGGCATGGCAACCGTCTCCTCGGTCGGTCCAACGACTCACTGCGACCGGCTACAACACCCGCGGCCGCCCGGATCATCCGTACCGCAGGCCGATTCGCCCGGGCGGGTGATTACCCCGCGGGTCATCGCGCCGCCCCGGACGGCTGGGGCACAGTGATCCCGGGTGATCACCACGCGCCCGCCGCGGCCGGCCCGGAGAAGAGAAGACGAGAAGACGAGAAAGGGGCTCGGCGCTCATGCTTCCCACCTGCACCACCCCGACCCGCTCCGTCGTGGAGGAACTGCTCCGCCGGATCGGCCGGGGCGACCCCGAGCGGATCGGCGAGCTGTACGCGGAGCACAGCGACTGGAAGCTGAGCTGGCCGGAGGAGGAGCACGGCCGCGCCGACACCCCGTGGATCCGGCACCGCTCCACCCGTGCCGACGCCGTCGCCCACTACCGCGAGCTGGCCGCCCACCACATCCCGGAGAAGGCGGACACCCGGATCGAGCGCATCCTGGTCGACGGCGACGACGCGGTCGTCCTCGGCGCCATCCGGCAGACGGCCGAACCGACCGGCCGCTCCTACACCGCCCGGTTCGCCCCGCACCTCACCGTCCGGGACGGCCTGGTCGTGCGCCACCATGTCTACGAGGACAGCCTCGCCGTCGCCCGTGCCTTCGGTGCCGGCCCCTAGGTCCTGTCGTCAAATTCCCGTCGTCGCCCGAAGGGCGGCCTCGCGGCGTCTGGTGCGTGCTCTCGGCGTGCCGGGCGGAAGTCCTCG